>NZ_JAYGJP010000003.1:0-569679 GCF_035013205.1 Flavobacterium sp. PL02 | reverse complement strand
CTTCTGCCGAATCTTTTAATGCAAAAATAAAAGCATTTAGAAGCCAATTTAGAGGTGTAAGAAATATTGATTTCTTCTTGTTCAGATTATCTAATCTTTTTGCTTAATCCCCAACTTTTGAACCTGATCCCCTATTTAACCGCAAAGATTACAAAGTTAAAAAACGCAAAGTCCGCAAAGCTTAATTAAAACTTTGCGGACTTTGCGTAATCTTAGTATTTTTTGTGGTTAAATTATTGCCACAGATTATAAGGATTAAAAGGATTTCAAAAACTTTGCGGACTTCGCGTAAATCTTAGCGCTCTTTGCGGTTAATCTCCCAAACCAAAAAGGTCTTAAATCAAAAAAGCCATCCACAAAAGTGGAAAGCTTTTCATTGGTCTAACTACTAAACCCGGTCAGCTTACAAGGCCGACCAAACAACACAACTAATCTTAGATACTGTATTTGGGCAAAAAAGCCTTTCTATAAAGAAAGGCTTTTCCCAATATTGCGGTCTGGACGGGACTCGAACCCGCGACCCCATGCGTGACAGGCATGTATTCTAACCAACTGAACTACCAAACCTCTGCGTTATTGCGGTTGCAAAGATAGTATAGAATTTCGTTTCTGCAAGCCTTTTTGTAAAAAAATTTAATTTATTTTTTTACTTATTATCCAAAGTTTTGTTTTTCAACCAAGTAAGTAGTTAATATTTTTTCAAAATTATCACCCACTGCGACCGGAACATACTTAATTCTGTTCTGAGCACAAGTTAAAGCCAGTCTCTTAAAATAACTTTCAACCTCTTTTTCATATTCTATTTTCACATTATCAGCAAAAACAGCCACTTCTTCACCAGTTTCCAGGTCAATAAATTTACGTGGCGCATTATCAAAGTTAAATTTCACTTCTGTTTCCTTATCTATTACATGAAACAAAACCACTTTATGCTTATTATGTTTAAGATGTTGCAATGCATTAAACAATAATTCCTCTCCCGACGCATCGCCACTGGACTGAAACATATCTGTAAACAGGACAATCATCGAACGTCTGTGGATTTTCTCCGCAATTTGATGCAAATACGTAACCGTATCTGTTTTTTTACTCGTCTTAGGTTTTTCCAGAAGCTCTTCCAGTTTATTAAGCAACATTCTATGATGACGGTCACTTCCCTTTTCGGGTGCATAATACTCATAACTATCCGAAAACACACTCAAGCCTACTGCATCACGTTGTTTCTTTAAAATATTCATTAAAACTGCCGATGCCAAAACCGAGAATCCTATTTTATTCTCATAAAAAGATTGATTTGCTTTTAAATCAGGATAATGCATCGATGCCGAGTTATCTATTATTAAATGACAACGCAAGTTTGTTTCTTCTTCAAATCGCTTTGCATACAAACGGTCTGTCTTGGCATACAATTTCCAGTCGATATGTTTTGTGCTTTCGCCAACATTATACACTTTATGCTCAGCAAATTCTGCCGAGAAACCGTGAAACGGACTTTTATGCATTCCCGAAATAAAACCTTCCACAACCTGATTAGCCAACATCTCAAGATGCTGAAAACTAGAAATTTTCTCTATTTGCGATTCAATCTTCATTCGATTTCTTATTTTATTTTTTGCGCTCGATACAAACCATCTGTCGATTGCAGCAACTTTCTCTTTAATATTGGACTAAAATTAGGATTTTCTTTTAAAAATCGCTGCACTTCATCAAAAGCATATTTCGACGAATATTTCCCAATAGTATTATTCAACCAGTCTTTTGGAAAGAAAATATCTCCTGTTCGCTGAATCTCACTCACTAAATCCAATGAAAATCTAATATATTTCTGAGCACTTTCCTGTCGTAACGGATGATGCACATTTGCCAAAGCAACCGAAACCCAAGATTCCTTCTCTCTGTTTTTCTCGTCTTTTAAAGACATCATAAAAGCTCCTCTAACAGAATCCTCTTTTGATAATGAAGGAAGCAAGAAATCAAATCGCTTTTGCTTATCTGGATTACTAATCTCCGCTCTTGTTTTACTTAAAATCTCATCCGCCTTTTGATGTTTAAATATAGCCAAATTCATAGCCATACTTGTATAATCATCTTCATTTAATTTTAAATTAGCAATTACCTCTTCTTTACTCCATATTCGGTATAATTTTTCCTTTCCCGAATCAGAATAAGCAATAGAACTAAACAATCCAAACAACGTCTTTTTTATATTTTTTGGCAAATCCGTTTGTAAACGACTATAAACAACTTCCTCAAGTTTTTGCTGATTCACAATTTGTTGCTTATCCCCAAGAAATTTCCAAAAAATAGTATTTAATTGACTTGATAATATCTTAATAACCAATTCATTTTGCTCCACTTTAATTCCTTCCAAACAAGCATCAAATGTCTTTGCAGGAGCAACCGTACCCGCTAGCATATTTTCATAAAGGTTAATATAACTATATGCTCTTGCTACCTCATCTTTTATTGTTGTATAATCCAGATTATTTACATCTACAGGAAAAACACCATAACCCAGCCCATTATAATTATATATAATTGTCATTGGCTTAGCCAAACCTAAAATACCATCTACCTTTGTTATTTTATCCTTTACAGCTACTTTAACTACCTTAACACCATCAGGATAAACCAATCCTATATCAAAAAGCTGCGGCCAAAGATTATTCGATTTATCCTCTGCCTGTTGATTAATTTCAAAACGTTGTATACGATTTCCAGAATCATACTCAATATGTGCCGTAAGAATAGGTCTTCCGGATTTATTAACCCAAACATCACTCCATTTCTTAATGTCCAATGGAGATTCAGCATCCAGAATTTCAACTAAATTCTCCCAATTAGCATTATCATTAGCATATTTCTCAATATACTTCTGAATACCTTTCTTAAAAGCCTCTTCTCCCATCGAAGCTTCTAATTGACGCATCATAATTGGCGCTTTATTATAAATGATACTTCCGTAAAGCGATCCTGCGTTTTTAAGATTTGCTAATTTTTGCTTAATCGGATGTGTTCCTGCAGACCTATCTTCGTCATACGCACTAGGATAATGAGCTGTTAAAAACTGTAAACCATGATTTACCTTCGGAAAAATTGGATTCATGATTTTATCTGCCATAAAATTTGCAAAAACCTCTTTCATCCATACATCATCAAACCATTTCATAGTCACCAAATCACCAAACCACATATGAGCTGTTTCGTGAGCAATAAGCTTAGCTCTATTCAATTTCTCGCTATCAGTAGCGCTGTTATCCAAAAACAAAGAAGACTCCTTATACTGAATAGCTCCCACATGCTCCATTCCTCCATATTGAAATACAGGAATCGAGGCAAAATCCAACTTCTGAAAAGGAAACGGATATTGTGTATATTGCTCCAAGAAACCTAATGATTGCTGATGCAAATTAAAAATAGTATCTGTACTTGCTTTTATTTTATCGGGATTATTTTCCCTGTACAACATTGTCATCGCCCTATTACCACCAGGGTTTTCGGTAACTTTTTTAAATTGACCAGCTACAAACGAAAACAAATAAGTACTCATTTTGTCTGATTTCCCAAACTTATAAGTAACCGTTTCTCCCTTATCAAACTTCTCTTCTACACTCGCACCAGCAAGAACAGCCCAATCTTTTGGCACAGTAAGACTAAGCACATAAGTTGCTTTAATATCTGGCTGGTCAAAACAAGGAAACAACGTACTAGCCCTATCAGGAACTAACAGCGTATAAAGAAAATCATCATTCCTGTTCAACGATAAATCTCCAGCTATAAATGAAATTTCGACTTTATTATTACCTTTCACTAAGCTCTTTTCAGAAATAACGATATGTTCTTTCTCATGCACGATAGCAACATTTTTGCCGTTTACAAGAATCGATTTTAGGTTCTGCGATTTTTCGTTAAAATCCAAATACAAAGGGCGACTTAAATCCAACAATTTAAACTCTACAGCAAGACCTGAAACAATCTGCTGGTCTTTTTTATCAGGAATTGCAAACGATAATTCATACGTTACATCCGAGATTTGCTGTTTTCGGAAAATCGCCAATTCCTCAGAAACTCCTTTTTCCAATATAAACTCTTTCTTTTTTACAGATTGAGACCAACAAATACTAGTTAGAACAAAGAAACCAAGGAAGCAGTAAATAATTTTCATTTTAGGAATAGGTATTGATATTCGTTAAAAATAAAAAAAGGTTTGACTTTCGCCAAACCTTTCTATATAAATTATAATCGGATTCGATTACAACAATGCGTCTAAACTATCTGCGTAAGTTTGTTTCGGAGCAACCCCTACTTGTTTACCTACTACTTCACCGTTATGAAAAACCAAAACAGTTGGAATATTACGTACACCGTATTTTGCAGCAAATTCTTGATTTGCATCTACGTCTACTTTTCCTACTACTACTTTTCCAGCATATTCAGTGCTTAATTCGTCAATGATTGGTCCAACCATTCTACAAGGCCCACACCATGCTGCCCAAAAGTCAACCATAACTGGTTTATCTGATTTCAAAACTACTTCATCAAAAGTAGCGTCTGTTATTGCTAATGCCATTTTCTTTTTTGTTTAAAGTTTAACCCTCAGACTTCGCTTCGGGGGACAATTTTTAATGAGTTTCAAACTCGAGTACAAATTTAGAAATTTAAAATCAATTCACCTCAATTTACAAATTAGTTTTCATTATAAACGCATTACAAATTTCTATACTTCTATTGTTATTTAAGCAATTTCAGGAGCTTAATCCTGCTATCAGCTCTATCTTTTACGGCTTAAAGAAAGCCTTAAAAGGATACCGCTTCTATCAGGGCTAGCACCCTAGCAATCCACAAGAGCCTTTTCTACTTTATCACACTTTAACTCAACACCAAAAAGCTAAAACACAATAGATTCCTAATCAGAATTAAAACAAAAAAGAGGATATTCTTTCGAACATCCTCTTTTCTAAAACTATTAAAGTAATTATATTACAAACTATATTTAAGACCTAAAGTAAGACCTAAACCTGAAATACCAACGTAAGAGCTTAATTCATCCATTGCATCATTAGGTCTAGTTGTATCTTTTGTGTCTGGTGTAGCTGTATTAGGATTAAACAAAGGATTATTAGAATTAACATCTAATTTACTTCTGTAATTTGTATGTATTTGAGCAGTTGTTCTAGTTGCTAAAGCATCTTTTCCATTAACCGTAAATTCAGTAGTTTCTTTAGTTTTTCCGTGTACAGTAAAGTTACGGTATTCTAATTCAGCAAAAACCGAAATGTTTTTTCCTAATTTATATGATGTTCCTAAAGCAGCAACAAACCCAATAGTAGGATTTGGTTTTACTTTATCAACGCTACGAACATCTCCAAAAGCAATTGGAGCTCCCGTTGGTGCAAAAGCGATCGGTGCGTATGCATCAGTAGTGATTTCTAAATCTCCATGAATAGGAACTAAAACTCCAACTTTAGTATACGGCTCAAAACCTTTGTGCTCACCTAAAAATAACACTAATGCTGGTGCTAAATCAAAAGCAGTAATTTGACCTACTGATTTAAAACTATACACTCCAGCTGGCGTAATAGGCACATCTGATCTGGTTTGCGCCATTGTTTTATCATTACTAGTGTAATAATTAACCCCTAACTCAACCCCTAAACGAGCATTAAATCTATAACCAGCAGTTACACCAGTTCTAAAACCTTCACCAAAAGAACCTGTAACACTTTCTTCAGAAACTAACTTACCCCCAACGTAAGTTCTATCCAAAGGAAGATTTCCTCCTACTGTAGGAAACTCAGTTGCGGCAGTTTGCAAGAAATATGACCCGCCTAATTTAAAATACCAGCTTTCTGGTTTTTGTGTTTCAGTTTGAGCTACCATAGTCATAGAACAAACCATTAATCCTAATAAAAAAAGGTTCTTTTTCATAATTTTTTTCTTAAATAATTTATACAAACATAAAATAATTTAACAGAATGTTCTCTTTATGCATTGGGGCAATAGGAGCGCAATCGTTGTAATTCAACACAATGATACTAAAAAAATAGTATGCATGCATAATTTTAACGTTAAAAAAACACATTATTCAAAAATTTAACTGTTAAAATTTAATTCAGCTTAAAATTTATCTGCATTTTCTCTAATTCTTGCAATAACTCAGTCGAAATCTTAATTTTCAACCTTCTACTCGGCATAGTCAGCTTAGTAACCACACTTATTTCTTCCACCTCAGTAACCTCAGGTGTTTTTGTAGCAGCGACTTCATCAGCATCATTTTCATCGTTTTCATCAACAAAAACAGCATCTTCAGTTTCTTCAAACTCATTATTTGTTTCAACCTGAACCAAGCGCTTTACTTTTTCTAATTCCATGATTTCAAAAGTTACCTGATTATCGCCTTTATTCTCACTAAACAAATGACTCAACCTATGAATAAAGTCTTCATGTAAATCTTTTATGTTCAATAATAAAATCAACTTTTTAGCAAAAGCTTCCAGAATATCCTGCAATTGTCTTATTTCGACAAATTGCATTCTCGGGTCAGATTTTTTACCTGTATCATGATTTACCCATCCGTCCTTAATTAATATTTTCAGGAAAGCAAAATTATTCTGAATCAGGAAATGGCGAAATTTCAGGTATTCTTCACCAAAAATCTTAAACTCATAACTTTCATCATATCCTTCTAAATTAAATACCGCCCAGCCTTTTCCGTTTTTTGCCACGCGGTGTTGCACGTTATTTATAATTCCTGCAAAATTTAGATTTTTACCCACATATTCATTCATACTTTTCAGCGATTCTAATCTCGCATTACAAAAGTATTTCATCTCAAATCTAAAATCGTCCAGAGGGTGTCCAGAGATATAAATCCCAACAACTTCTTTCTCCTTAGCCAGTTTTTCCATCGTACTCCAGTCTTCACACGGAGGTACAACAGGCTCGGCAATTTGCACTTCACTTGTTTCTCCAAACAAACTCACTTGCGATGAATTTTCATTTTCCTGAAACTTGGATCCATAACGAATTGCCTTTTCATAAAAAGTAATTCCATCTCCATCATCATGAAAATATTGTGCTCTTGTAGTTCCCTCAAACGAATCAAAACCACCAGCCAAAGCCAGATTTTCGATTGCTTTTTTATTCGCAGCACGCAAATCTATTCGTTTAGCTAAATCAAAAATCGATTTATACCTACCGTCTTTTCTACTTTCTACAATTGTTGCCACTGCTCCAGAACCTACTCCTTTGATAGCTCCCATTCCAAAACGCACAGCATATTCATCATTTACAGTAAACTTATAAAACGACTCGTTTACATCTGGTCCTAAAACCTGTAATCCCATTCGTTTACATTCTTCCATAAAAAACGAAACCTGCTTAATATCGTTCATATTATTAGAAAGTACCGCAGCCATATATTCAGCAGGATAATGCGCTTTTAAGTATGCTGTTTGGTAAGCAATCCAGGCATAACAAGTCGAGTGCGATTTATTAAAGGCGTAACTCGCAAATGCTTCCCAGTCTTTCCAAATTTTCTCCAGAACTTTTGCATCATGACCTTTCTTAGCCGCTTGTTCTACGAACTTAGGCTTCATTTTATCCAGTACATCTTTTTGTTTCTTACCCATCGCCTTACGCAAAACGTCAGCCTCACCTTTTGTAAAGTCAGCCAGCGATTGCGACAAAAGCATTACCTGCTCTTGGTAAACCGTAATTCCGTAGGTTTCTCCCAAATATTCCTCACAGGCATCTAAATCGTATTTGATTTCTTCTTCGCCATTTTTTCTTCTTACGAAAGATGGAATATACTCTAATGGTCCCGGACGATACAAGGCATTCATGGCAATTAAATCTCCAAAAACTGTAGGCTTCAGATCCTTCATGTATTTCTGCATTCCGGGTGACTCATATTGGAAAATCCCAACTGTTTCTCCTCTCTGGAAAAGAGCATACGTCTCAACATCATCAATCGGAAAAGTATCCGGATCTAAATCAATTCCGTTTCTATATTTTACTAGTTTAACAGTATCTTTTATCAAGGTAAGGGTCTTCAGACCCAAGAAGTCCATCTTCAGCAATCCTGCACTTTCTGCAACCGAGTTATCAAACTGTGTTACATATAAATCAGAATCTTTTGCTGTAGTAACGGGAACGAAATTCGTAATATCCGATGGCGTAATAATTACACCACAGGCATGAATTCCGGTATTTCGCATCGATCCTTCAAGGATTTTTGCTTGTTGAATTGTTTCACCAGCCAAATCATCTTCATTGGCAATAGCAATTAACTCTTTTACATTCTCAAATTCGTCTGAACGAAGCGCTTTTTTAACTTCCTCCTCACTTTCAGAAATAAAACGCGCTAAATTCCATTTAGACGGCATCATTCCCGGAATCAGTTTTGCAATTCTATCAGCTTCAAACAATGGCAAATCCAGTACACGAGCCGTATCACGAATCGCCGATTTCGTTGCCATTTTACCATACGTAATAATTTGCGCAACCTGATTCTGCCCGTATTTATTAATTACATAATCCATAACACGACCACGACCCTCATCATCAAAATCGATATCAATATCGGGCATGGATACACGATCCGGATTAAGGAAACGCTCAAAAAGCAAATCATACTTAATCGGGTCAATATTCGTAATTCCTAAACAATATGCTACTGCAGATCCAGCAGCCGATCCACGACCAGGTCCTACCGAAACGTCCATATTTCTGGCTTCGGCGATAAAATCCTGAACAATCAAGAAATAACCCGGATAACCAGAATTCGAAATCGTTAATAACTCAAAGTCTAAACGTTCCTGAATAGATTCTGTAATTTCTCCATATCTCTTTTTTGCACCAACCATAGTAAGGTGACGCAAATATTTATTTTCACCTCTAACTCCACCATCAGCTTCATCCTCGACAACTACAAACTCCTCCGGAATATCAAATTTAGGAAGCAATACATCACGATAAAGCGAATAAATCTCAACCTTATCTACAATTTCCTGAATATTGATAATCGCTTCTGGTAAATCTGCAAAGAGTTTTTTCATCTCTTCAGGCGACTTATAATAGTACTCCTGATTTGGTAATCCGTAACGATATCCACGACCACGACCAATTGGCGTAGCTTGTTTTTCACCATCTTTTACACACAATAAAATATCGTGTGCATTGGCATCTTCTTTATTTAAATAATAAGTATTATTTGTCGCAATTAATTTGACATTGTGTTTTTTAGAAAACTCAATCAGCGTTTTATTCACACGATTTTCATCTTCCTGATTGTGGCGCATGACTTCAAGATAAAAGTCATCTCCAAATTGTTCTTTCCACCAAATCAAAGCTTCTTCAGCTTGGTTTTCACCAACATTCAGAATTTTACTTTGGATCTCTCCGTATAAATTCCCAGATAAAACCATGATATCTTCTTTGTATTTTTCAACAATAGCACGGTCAATTCTGGGAACATAATAAAACCCATTCGTAAAGGCAATCGATGACATTTTTGCCAAATTGTGATACCCTTTTTTATTTTTGGCTAATAATACGACCTGATTTCCGTTGTCTTTCTTGGTTTTATCTAAGTGGTTATCACAAACATTAAACTCACAACCCACGATTGGTTTTATCTCAGTTTCTGTTGGTTCTTCACCAGCCTCAACCAAAGCTTTATTTTTTCCAGAAGCAGCTTTATTATGATTCATAACGGCGCTCACAAAATGAAAAGCCCCCATCATGTTTCCTGTATCGGTCATAGCAACGGCTGGCATTCCGTTTTTGGCTGTAGCCGAAACAATATTACCAATCCCAATAGTCGATTGCAAAACCGAAAACTGCGTATGGTTGTGTAAATGCGAATATTTTGCCGCTTTAAAATCTTCTCTGTCAGAATGTGAAACTGTAGTTTCATTACCAACAGATTCCAGAGCTTTTAATTGCTCTCTGATTTTATCAGAAGCTGCTTTTAAATTGATGTGTTTTAAACCAATTAACGGAAATTCCTGAGGATTTCTATTCTGAAATTCCTTGAAATAATCCTTCGGAACATCCAATTCTTCTTTGGTAAAAACCTCTCTTCTTATTAACTCCAAAAAACAACGCGTGGTTGCCTCAACATCGGCAGTTGCGTTGTGTGCTTCTGCGAAAGGTTTTTCAAAAAGATAACTATGTAATTCTGTTAACGTTGGCAACTTAAATCTTCCACCACGACCTCCCGGAAGCTTTAATAATGAAGCAGTAACCTCAGTACATGTATCCAAAACTGGCATAGAACTCATTGGAGATTCCACGCCCATTCTATGAAACTCGGCTCCCATAATATTAACGTCAAAACCTAAATTCTGACCTACAATAAATTTAGTCTTGCTTAATGCAATATTAAATTTCTCCAGAACTTCTGCCAATGTGATTCCATCGGCTTCAGCCAACTCTGTAGAAATTCCGTGAATACGCTCGGCATCATACGGAATATTAAATCCTTCAGGTTTTACCAAGTAATCCTGATGTTCGATTAATTGCCCCATTTCGTCATGAAGCTGCCAAGCGATCTGAATACAGCGAGGCCAGTTATCAGAATCGGTTATTGGAGCATCCCAACGTTTTGGTAATCCAGTAGTTTCGGTATCGAATATTAAATACATAAGCTTAAAAAGACAAAATTAAAATTCCAAATTCCAATTATCTCTATTCTAAATCCCTGATAACAAGAACTAAATAAAATCGCTGGATGGAAAATGGAGGAACTACAAATTTAGTCTTTTTTTGAGCTATTAAAAAAGGAAGTTATCAACAAGGGAGAGCAAAATGACAACTTAAAAATAAAAATATACATCGCAACCAAAACAGATTTTTCTGTCCAAAACAGATAATATAGTATTGAAGTAGAGTAAGAAAATACAACAAAAAGAATGTAGCACAAGTTACTTTTGAAGCCTTTAAACTCTAAAAGAAATTAATTTATATGAAAAAACTTTAGTTTTATGTTTTATGGAAGCATAAGAGTTACTACGCCTATAATGGCGCATCCTACCGTGTCAAGAAACGTTAATGTTACTGTCACTTATGCTAACTCCTATACTGGAGCTATAGCTAGTGAAATATACTCCTTAGACACACCAACTCCTTGTTTTCAAGCAAGATTAGCTCCAGAAAGTGAGATTTCAGAAATTATAATTTCACCAAATCCTACAAACGGAAATATTACAATAAAACTTCCAGAAATACTTTCTAGCAATTATCAGATTTTTAATCAAAATCAGAAATTAGTTCAAGAATCTAAATTCTACAATCAAGATGAATTGCAAATTGAGCTTTCAAGCAAACTAAAAGGAGGGATTTATATTTTAAAAGTAATAACTGAAAAGAATGTCATAACGGGCAAAATAATTTTAAACAATTAAACATGAAAAACTTAGTAATTGCCATGATCTTGAGTATTTCCTTTGCGGGAAATGCTCAAGATATAACTGATTGGCAAGTTGGAATAAATTTGAATCCTTTCTTTTTCACTAGAATAAATTCAAACTTCCTTTATAATAAAGACAAACAAGATTTGCCAAATGGTTTTGGTTTTGGACTCACAATTGAAAAAAACTGGAATGACAGTTGGGGTGTAAAAACTGGGTTTGAATATTCGAAACAAAACGAAAAATACTTTTTTGATGTCGTTGGAGACAATACAAGTATAAAATCAAGTTTTGAGTATTATAAAACTCCCATAACTGTTCAATATTATTATCACTTAAAAGAGAAATTATTTTTAACATTTAATCAAGGAATACAGTTTTCTTTTCTGAAATATTATAAAACAATTGCAGAAGATGAATATGAAATAAGAACACATACTTCAGATTATGGTGAATATATTTCTTATCAACATCCAGAAAGAAATCAATATTATAGTGACAAAGGAAAAATGCACAAAAAAACTTTATTTGGTATAATTGGTTCAATTGGTTTAAAAGGTTTTCTGTCAGATAAAATTTCCTATTCTACAAATTTAAGATATGAATATGATTTCACTTCTGCAGATAATTTCCCTTACTATTCAGACACACCTGATTGGAATGATTCTAAAAAAACTACACATAATTTACGAATTGGGTTAGAATTGGGTCTGCAATATCATTTTTCAATAAATGATCGCTTTGATAAAAGCCCACATCGATTGTAAGGATTAGTAGCTATAATAATCAATCCAAATTATTAAAACTCGTTATGTTTTTGATAATTTGGATTGATTATTTTCTTTTATATTGAATGGGTAAAATTTCTTTTATTTACTCCTTGTTTTTCGCATACACCATCAAAGAAATTGCCAAATAAGGAATATCTTTCAAAATAAAAAAGTCTGTTACAAGAAACCCCTCCACACTTCTAAAAACACCTGGAGTTGTAATTAGGAAACTTAAAGTTGTAATAAATATAACAGCCGAAGCTGCTCCTGCGTAGATTCCGATTTTTCTATAAAATAAAGAAAACAATAGTCCAACCCCAGTAAAGACTTCAAAAACTCCAATAACATTAGAAACAACTTGCACCGACATTACTCTGTACATCCAACTCATTGCAAAATGATTTTCGACTAAGCCTTTTATTGCTCCAGCTTCGGCAGCTGTAAACTTAAAAAGTCCAACCCAAACTAAAATAATTACGGTTCCAATAACTCCAATTCTGTAAGCAATTTGATTTAAATTCATGACATTATTTTTTTAAAATTAGAATTTTCAATATTAGTAATCCTTTTAAAAAGTAATTGTCAGCTACCCGTCATAATCACTCAAATTGATTTTAACTTCATTCTAAAAAACAAAAAATACATTTCTTGGATGTCGTAAAATGCAATTAAAAAAACAGCTTTATATAGAATAGTTTTAACCGAATAAAACATCCAATTACTTCATTTTTAAACTGCTTTAATCAAAAGAAAGAATTATTATTTACTATTATTTTTCCACATTTTGTTATATTATTTATTCTAAAACCGCTTTAAACACAGCTAAATAGCAATAAATCCACAAATTAGCAACCTCTACAACAATCAAAAGCAACCTAATTAAAAAGAGAAAGAGAAAAGCAAAGAAAAATTTAACACCTTAACGAATATCAAACAAAGCGAACGAGTTTATAATTTGTATTTAAGTTTGGGTATCGTATATAATCGAATATGCCAATTTTCACTTTTGATTCTTTTTCTAATTTTGTTATCCTCTTATGATTACATGGAAATTACAATTAAAAAATAGTTAAAAATGAGTACTACATTATTCGACAAAGTATGGGATTCGCACGTTGTGCGTAAAATTGAAGATGGACCCGATGTGTTTTTCATTGACCGTCACTTTATTCATGAAGTTACAAGTCCTGTTGCTTTTTTAGGATTAAAATCCAGAGGCATTTCGGTTTTATACCCAGAACGCACTTTTGCAACTGCCGATCACAACACACCAACTATAAATCAGCATTTACCTGTTGAAGATGCTTTATCTGCTAATCAGCTAAAAGCATTAGAAGATAACGCAGCCGAATACGGAATTTCTCACTGGGGTTTAGGTCACAAAAAAAACGGAATCGTTCACGTTGTAGGTCCTGAAAATGGAATCACACTTCCTGGTGCAACTATTGTTTGTGGAGATTCACATACTTCTACTCACGGTGCTTTTGGAGCGATTGCATTTGGTATTGGAACTTCTGAGGTTGAAATGGTTTTATCTACTCAATGTATCATGCAACCAAAGCCAAAGAAAATGCGTATCAACGTAAATGGCGAATTAAGTAAAGGTGTAGGACCAAAAGATGTTGCTCTTTATATTATTGCTCAATTAACTACTTCTGGAGGTACTGGATATTTTGTTGAATATGCAGGAAATGTTTTTGAAAACATGACCATGGAAGGTCGTATGACTGTTTGTAATTTAAGTATCGAAATGGGTGCTCGTGGAGGAATGATTGCTCCAGACCAAAAAACATTCGATTTCCTTGAAGGAAGATTATATGCGCCAAAAGGTGAAGCTTGGGATAAAGCGGTTGCTTATTGGAAAACTTTAAAAACCGATGCTGATGCAGTTTTTGATGCTGAATTAAACATTAATGCAGCAGATATCGAACCGATGATTACTTACGGTACTAATCCAGGAATGGGAATTGGTATCTCTAAAAATATTCCGAACGCCAACCAAGTTGAAGGCGGCGAGGAAACTTATAAAAAATCTTTGGCTTACATGGGCTTTCAAGAAAATGATGTAATGATTGGAAAACCAATCGACTTTGTATTCTTAGGAAGTTGTACTAATGGACGTATTGAAGATTTTAGAGCTTTTACAGAAATTGTAAAAGGACGCAAAAAAGCTGATAATGTAACTGCTTGGTTAGTTCCAGGATCTCATGTTGTTGAAGCACAAATTAAAGAAGAAGGTCTTTTAGAAATCTTAACCGAAGCAGGTTTTGTATTACGTCAGCCTGGTTGTTCTGCTTGTTTAGCTATGAACGATGATAAAGTTCCTGCTGGAAAATATGCAGTAAGTACATCTAATAGAAACTTTGAAGGTCGTCAAGGTCCTGGCTCAAGAACACTTTTGGCTAGTCCGATTATGGCAGCAGCAGCAGCCGTGACAGGAAAACTAACAGATCCAAGAGAGCTTTTTTAGAAAAGCCTTGGGCTTCGGGCAATCGGCTATCAGCGGTTTGCCGAAAGCTCATCGCTCAAAGCCTAAATAAATGAGAGATTTTAGAAAATACAATGCCTGGCAAGAAAGTCATCTGTTTACACTTGAAGTTTATCAAGCAACGAAAGATTTTCCAAAAGAAGAATTATTTGGATTAACAAGTCAATTGAGAAGAGCATCATCTTCTATTCCAACAAATTTCGCAGAAGGATGTGGTTCTAATTCCGAAAAAGAGTTTGCAAGATACTTGAACATTGCAATTGCTTCATGTTCAGAAGTTGAATATTTACTATTACTTACTTCTGACTTGAAATATTTAAAACCTGAGATTCATCAGATTTTAGAAAGTAAAGTGATTCAAATAAGAAAACAAATTTACACATTAAGACAAAAATTAAACTAACAGCTAAATACAATACAAGGCCAAAGCCCAAAGCTCAAAGCCGATTGCATTAAAGCCTAAAGCAAAAAGAAAAAATGGCATACGATAAATTTAATATACTTACTAGTAGTGCAGTGCCGCTACCGATAGAAAACGTAGATACCGATCAAATCATCCCGGCTCGTTTCCTAAAAGCTACAAAACGTGAAGGTTTTGGAGACAATCTTTTTAGAGATTGGAGATATAATGGCGATGATTCTCCAAAAGCTGATTTCGTTTTAAACGATTCTACTTATAGCGGAAAAATCTTAGTTGGAGGAAAAAACTTTGGTTCAGGATCTTCTAGAGAGCATGCTGCTTGGGCAGTTTACGATTACGGATTTAGAGCTGTAGTATCTAGTTTCTTTGCAGATATCTTTAAGGGAAACTGCTTAAATATTGGAGTTCTTCCTGTACAAGTTAGTCCTGAATTTGCTGATACAATTTTTAAAGCAATTGAAGCTGATCCAAAAACGGAATTAGAAATCAACTTACCAAATCAAACTATTACATTATTAGTAACTGGTCAATCAGAATCTTTTGCGATTAATGGATACAAAAAGAATAATATGATTAATGGCTTTGATGACATTGATTATTTACAAAACATCAAAGAAGATATTGTGGCTTTTGCCGATAAACTTCCTTATTAATAAAATCTCGTTCGATCTACTAGACCCGACAGGTTTTCGAAACCTGTCGGGTCTTTCTAAATTAAATCGACCGAAAAAATATTTCAAAAAATAATCCTATTGTAAATGAAAGGCAATAAACATATTAAAAGGGACGAAAACGCGACAAAAATATTTGACGATAGAAGTTTATCAAAAGATTATCGAAATCTGATTCAGATTTTAAAACCCGGAATGACGATTTTAGATATTGGGTGCGGAACAGGTTCAATTTCAAAAGATATTGCAAATACTATTGGCCCTAACGGAAAGGTTATTGCAATTGACAATACAGAAATTTTCATAAAAAGCGGCAAAGAATCTTATCAATCAGTCTCTAATCTAGAATTAATTGCGGTTGATTTATTTGAATACAATCCAGACACAAAATTTGATTTAATCGTTTCTGCCAGAACATTACAATGGTTAAGCAATCCTAAAGAAGCTTTAATAAAAATGAAATCATTATTAAAGCCAAACGGTCAAATATCAATTCTGGATTATGATCACACTAATTTAATCTGGAATCCATTACCACCGGAAAGCATGCAGGAATTTTATAAAACTTTTTTGAAATGGCGAGCAGATGCCGGAATGAATAATAAGATAGGCGAAGATCTACCTCAATTATTAAAAGAAGCAGGTTTTCATTCTATCGAGAAAATAAATTCAGACGAAGCTTATCATAATGAAGATTCTGATTTTAAATCAAAAATAGGGATTTGGTCTAAAGTTGCAGATTCCAGTCAAATGGTTGAGGAAGATTATTTAGATAACGAATTAAGATTAAAAACAATCGAAGAATACAATAACTGGATCGAAAATTCAGCTATTTCAATGACAATGAAGTTAAATGAAGTGAGAGGAAAATTATAACAACAACTATAATTTCACTTTAAAAGAAATACAGAAATCAATATGGAAAAAAGAAAAATTGAAATAATGGACACGACGCTCCGTGATGGCGAACAAACATCGGGAGTATCTTTTTCTGCAGCAGAAAAACTAACCATTGCACAATTACTATTAGAAGAATTAAATATTGATCGAATAGAAATTGCCTCTGCTCGCGTAAGCGAAGGAGAATTTCAGGCAGTAAAAAGTATAACATCTTGGGCAGAAGAAAGAGGTTACATTAAAAGAATTGAAGTATTATCTTTTGTAGATGGTGGCGTTTCTATCGAATGGATGAAAAAAGCTGGAGCTAAAGTTCAGAACTTATTAACCAAAGGTTCGATGAACCACCTTATACATCAGTTAAAAAAAACACCAGAACAACATTTTGCCGAAATTGCAACAAGTATTGCTTTAGCAAAAGAAAACGACATCGAAACAAATGTATATTTGGAAGATTGGAGCAACGGAATGCGAAATTCTCCCGAATATGTTTTTGATTTTCTGGCTTTTTTAGCAACACAACCCATCAAAAGAATTTTGCTTCCTGACACTTTAGGTGTATTGATTCCTGCTCAAACTTTCGAATTTATTTCAAAAATTACTGCAAAATATCCAGATATTCATTTTGATTTTCATGCACATAATGATTACGATTTAAGTATTGCAAATGTTATGGAAGCAGTAAAAGCAGGTATTAAAGGACTTCATGTTACTGTAAACGGAATGGGGGAACGTGCAGGAAATGCACCTCTTGAGAGTACTGTTGCCGTAATCAATGATTATTTACCAGAAGTAAGCATTAATATCAAAGAAACTTCTTTATACTCGGTGAGTAAATTGGTAGAAACCTTTACTGGCTACAGAATTCCTGCCAACAAGCCAATTGTTGGAGATAATGTTTTCACCCAAACTGCAGGAATCCATGCCGATGGTGACAATAAAAACAACTTATATTTTAGTGATTTACTTCCAGAACGTTTTGGAAGAAAACGCAAATACGCTCTCGGGAAAACCTCTGGAAAAGCCAACATTGAAAAGAATCTTCAGGAATTAGGATTAAAACTAAATCAAGAAGATTTAAAATTGGTTACTCAACGTATTATCGAATTAGGCGACAAAAAAGAAACCGTTACCAAAGAAGATTTACCATACATCATTTCTGACGTTTTAAACAGTCATACGTATCAAGATAAAATTACAATACAGTCTTACGTATTAATGCATTCAAAAGGGACACGTCCATCATCAACATTAAGCTTAAATCTTGACGGAGAAATCATAGAAGAACATGCACAAGGAGATGGTCAGTTTGATGCTTTTATGAATGCATTGACCAAAATCTACAAAAGCAAAAAAATGACTTTACCAAAGTTAATTGATTATGCGGTTCGAATCCCTCCAGGAAGTAGTTCTGACGCTTTATGCGAGACTATTATTACCTGGATTAATAACGGAAAAGAATTTAAAACAAGAGGTCTAGATTCTGATCAGACAGTTGCCGCAATTATTGCCACACAAAAAATGTTGAATGTGATTCCTTAATATAGGTACAAAGGCTCAGAGTAACAAAGGTGCAAAAGTTTTTTCTTTGTTGCTTTAAACTTTGAGCCTTTGAACCTTTGCCGCTTTAAACCTAAAAACAATTATAAATAAAAATTCTGACTTACTAAGGAAAAAAACTTAGAAACTTAGAAACTTAGAAACTCAAAAAGAAATGAAATTTAACATCGCCCTTTTAGCAGGAGACGGAATTGGTCCTGAGGTAATTAATGAAGCCGTAAAAGTATCTGATGCTATTGCAAAAAAATTTAATCACGAAATTAACTGGACACCTGCTCTTACAGGAGCTTGCGCTATTGATGCAGTTGGAGTTCCTTATCCTGATGAAACTCATGAAATTTGTATGGCTGCCGATGCCGTTTTATTTGGCGCAATCGGTCATCCAAAATATGATAATGATCCAAGTGCGCCTGTTCGACCTGAACAAGGTTTATTATTAATGCGTAAAAAATTAGGGTTATTTGCTAATGTTCGACCAACGTTTACTTTCCCTTCATTAATAGATAATTCTCCTTTAAAAAGAGAAAGAATCGAAGGAACTGATTTAGTTTTCTTAAGAGAATTAACTGGAGGAATCTATTTTGGAGAAAAAGGAAGAAGAGACAATGGAGAAACTGCTTTTGACAATTGTGTTTACACAAGAGCTGAAGTACAACGTTTAGCTAAAAAAGGTTTTGAACTTGCCATGACGCGTAGCAAAAAATTATGTTGCGTTGATAAAGCAAACGTTTTGGAAACTTCACGTTTATGGAGAGAAACGGTTCAGGCAATGGAAAAAGATTATCCTGAAGTAACTGTTTCTTATGAATTTGTAGATGCTGTTGCAATGAGATTGGTACAATGGCCAAACTCTTACGATGTATTAATCACTGAAAATCTATTTGGAGATATCTTAACCGATGAAGCTTCGGTAATTTCCGGTTCAATGGGATTAATGCCTTCTGCATCTGTTGGAGAACACACTTCATTATATGAACCTATTCACGGGTCTTATCCACAAGCAACAGGATTAAATATTGCAAATCCACTAGCAACTATTTTATCCGCTGCAATGATGTTTGAAGATGCTTTTGGACTAAAAGAGGAAGCCGAAGCAATTAGAGCTGTTGTAAATAAATCATTAGAACAAGGAATTGTCACTGAAGATTTAGCTCCAAAAGGAACCAAAGCATACAAAACCAGCGAAGTTGGTGATTGGTTAGTTGCTAATTTATAAAAAATATTAGACGCACTGCGGTGCGTCTCTACAATATGCGTCTCCACAACAAAACATATACAAACAAAAAAGGTGTCAATAAATTGACACCTTTTTTTATATTGTAGAAAAAAATATTAATATCCTCCTCTGTTTCCACCTCCACGGTTGTCTCCACCACGGCTGTTTCCACCACCATAACCACCACGAGAATCATTTCCTCCACGGTTGTTATTAAAACTTCTTCTTTCGCCTTCTGGTTTTGGCTCAGATTTGTTTACAACAATTGCACGTCCTTGAACAGTAGCTCCGTTCAATTCGTCAATCGCTTTTTGAGCCTCATCATCATTTGTCATTTCAACAAAACCGAAACCTTTACTTCTTCCAGTAAATTTATCAGTAATGATTTTAACTGAATCAACTGCTCCGTAAGCCTCGAAAGACTCTCTTAAATCTGCTTCCTCAATACTGAATGGAAGGCTTCCAACAAAAATATTCATATGTACTTATTTATAATATGCAACAAATGTAATCTTATTTTTTTCTAATCTACTATAAATTAGCTTATTTATGTTTTTATTATCAATAAAAAAAGTAAGAAGAGTCGCAAATAGATTTTTTTTTCTTTCTTTAAAATTTTCTATTCCGATGTGTTAACCAACGTAATTGGCACTTTATAAAAAACTCCTTCTTTAAAGCGGACAGCTTTTTCGACCGACGCAACATCTTCATTATCTGGAGCAATAAATGCAAATGTACCCGAAACTGTATTTGTATCCTTATTATACTCCGTGATAATAATCTGACCACTTCCTATTCCTTTACCTGTTTTATACAAAGTTTCTTGCTTTGGCAATGAATTTATATATGTAGCAGTAGAAACATCATCGACTCCCAAAATATATGTTTTAACATTTACCGAAACTGTTTGTAAAACGACTTTTTCATCATTCAAACCTCCAGTTATTATAAGTACTCCGTTCTTATCAATAGTAGCACTATAAGTTGTAGTTCTCCAAAAAACATCGTTTTTCAAGAACTGAAAGGCAGGACTACTCGACACCACTTCTTCCTTATCACAGGCAATAAACAATAAAAGTAGAGGCAATAGAAAAAACCACTTTTTCATATTCAAATTAAATTTTGGCAAAATTATCAATTAAAAAACAAAATAATTAGATCTATCTCTTAAAAGAACCATAAAAAACTAGCAAATAAGGGCTTAAACATTAAATTGAAAAATAGAAATTGTAATTCAGAATAAAATTATATCTTTGCACCCTTAATTAATAGAGGTCGAGTACCTCAAAATTTAATCAAACGATTATGTCAGTAAAAATTAGATTACAAAGACACGGTAAAAAAGGAAAACCTTTTTACTGGGTTGTAGCTGCAGATGCACGCTCAAAAAGAGATGGTAAATACTTAGAGAAAATCGGTACTTACAATCCAAACACAAACCCAGCAACTATCGACTTAAACCTTGATAGTGCAGTTAAATGGTTACACAATGGTGCACAACCAACTGATACTGCTAAAGCAATTCTTTCTTACAAAGGAGCTTTGTTGAAACATCACCTTGAAGGTGGTATTCGCAAAGGTGCTTTAACTCAAGAACAAGCTGATGCAAAATTAGCTGCTTGGTTAGAAGCAAAAGCTGGAAAAGTTGACGCTAAGAAAGATGGTTTAACTAAAGCGCAAGCTGATGCTAAATCTAAAGCTTTTAAAGCTGAACAAGAAGTAAACGCAAAACGTTTAGCTGCTGCTGCAAAAGCTGAAGCTGACGCTATCGCTGCTGCTACTCCTGCTGTAGAAGAAGTTGCTGAAGTTGAAGCATCAACTGAAGAAGCTCCTGCTGCTGAAGAAAATAACGAAACAACTGAAGCATAATTATATTAAGCGAGAATGCGTAAAGAAGAATGTTTTTATTTAGGTAAAATCGCGAAAAAATTTAGTTTCAAAGGTGAAGTTCTGGCTTATTTAGACACGGACGAACCTGAGTTATACGAAAACTTGGAATCAGTGTTTGTCGAATGCGACAAACACTTGGTTCCTTTTTTTATTGAAAGTAGCTCAATACACAAAAACGATTTCTTAAGAATTCGTTTTGAAGATATGACTACTGAGGAAGATGCCGATGCCATTATGGGTAACGCCATTTATCTTCCTTTAAGCATGTTACCTAAACTTACTGGTAACAAATTTTATTTCCACGAAGTTATCGGTTTCGAAATAGAAGACCAACGCTTAGGCGTTTTCGGGAAAATAGTTTCTGTAAATGACTCTACTGCCCAACCTCTTTTTGAAGTTATTAATGGCGAAGTAGAAATGTTAATCCCTATGATTGACCATTTCTTAGTAAAAATTGACCGTGATAACAAAAAAGTTATCATGAATTTACCTGAAGGCTTGGTTGAAATGTACCTTTAGATTAGAAATTCCAATACTGAAAAGGAAAATTCCAAATCTGAAATTCCAAATTCCAAACTAGGAAGGAAAATTCCAATTTTTCAAATCTCAAATTCCAATACTGGAAAGGAAAATCCCAAATCTGAAATTCCAAATCCCACCTTTTAAAGAATATTTTTTCTAAATTTTAAATTTGAAAGAAAAAACTTATTTTTATAAAATAATTGTGCCATCTTTATTAGAATTTAAAAATTGGAGTATTATGATTAACAAACCTTACGATTTAGAAGAACGAACTTTTTTGTTTGCAAATGAATGTAGAACATATATTAGAACTTTACCTAAAACAACATCAAACATAGAAGACGGAAAACAATTAGTTAGATCTTCTGGTTCTGTAGGAGCAAATTATATTGAAGCAAATGAAAAACTTGGGGATAAAGATTTAATATTTAGACTTAAAATCTCTCGAAAAGAAGCTAAAGAATCTAAATTCTGGTTACGCTTATTACATGAATCAAATCCCGATCAAAGAACACTTTCAAATTCTTTATTATTCGAAGTAGAAGAATTACGAAAAATTTTATCAGCAATAATCACCAAAACTTCAAAATAATTATTGAGATTTTAATCTTACTTTTGCAACTTAAAACTCGTATAGTTTTACTCCTTTTTGCAATTGAAATTTGGAATTTCTTTTTTTAGAATTCCCTCCTTTCTAATTGAAAATTGGAATTTAAAAAAATTGGAATTTCTTTTTTATGTTTAAATTCAAACAATTCTCTATTCTACAAGATAAAACTGCTATGAAAGTTGGTACTGATGGTGTTTTATTAGGCGCATGGACTCCTATAACCAATAATCCTTTTAGCATTTTAGATGTTGGAGCCGGAACTGGTCTTATTGCCTTGATGCTAGCACAAAGAACCTCAGCAGAACAAATCGACGCTTTAGAGATAGATGAAGCTGCATATGAACAAGCTGTAGATAATTTTGAAAACGCTCCTTGGAATGACCGCCTATTTTGTTATCATGCAGGATTAGACGAGTTCATGGAAGAACCAGAAGACGAATATGACATCATTGTATCAAACCCTCCTTTTTACAGCGAAGATTACAAAACTGATAACGATCAAAGAGATTTAGCACGTTTTCAAGACGCAATGCCTTTTGAAGATTTAGTTGAAGCGGCTGATTTATTGCTTTCGGAAAACGGAATCTTCTCAGTAATTATTCCATTTAAAGAAGAAGAGAAATTTATTACTCTAGCCAAAGAATTTGAATTATATCCTTTTAAAATTACTCGAGTAAAAGGAACACCTGTAAGCGATATTAAACGCAGTTTATTAGCCTTTAATCGCACTGAAAACACAGACATTTCTATCGATGAATTAATTATCGAAACTGAAAGACATGTTTATACTCCCGAATATATCGAATTGACCAAGGATTTCTATTTGAAAATGTAAGCTTTAAAAAACTTACAAAGAGAGAAAGCGAACTTTCTCTCTAACTTGTTTTAAGATATTATTTTTGGCAACACCAGTTTCCAGGATATCTTTTTGGATAAACACCAAAGCCGCAAGCTTCTACAGAATAAACGCAATAACCTGTTTGTTCGGAATATGTCCAATCTCCTACTGCACCACCGCTAATTAGTTTTTGTTCGCTTTTTGTTAATTTTTGAGCACCTTCTACGTTTAAAATGTTTTTTAACATGATTTGTTTTTTTTTTATGGTTTCGTTAATAGCTCAATCTTTTAAAGACATTTGAACTTTCTGTCTAATCTCACGCAAGAATATTTTTAAGTCTATTAAAGAATCTAGCATATAACTCGTATTTTAATAGAAATTTGTCGTTGATAAAATAGCTTAAAAACTACATGTGAATTTTTAAGCACAATATTAAAGATAAGAACTCAACTAATTAAACAATAGATATATACATAAAAACAACAAACATTGAGAACCTATTTTGTTACATTTATAACCCAAGATTAAACTGACACAATAGAAACAAAAACGCATGAAAATTTCAACAGTCCTTTTAAAAGAAATGTCATCGATTTGAATCTAGTTAAAAATGAATAATCGTTATTGAAGAAGTAATTAAAAGAAGTAATTATGAGGTCTCGTCATCGGATATATCGAGTTGATGAAAGATCTCTATCTAAAAAATATAAACTTTAAAACCGGCTAAAAGAAGTAACTCAATTATAAAAATACACAGAGAGAAAGCGGACTTTCTCTCTGGTATGTTTTAAAAATTATTTTTCGCAAC
The DNA here is from genome assembly GCF_035013205.1 of Flavobacterium sp. PL02. Taxonomy (NCBI): domain Bacteria; kingdom Pseudomonadati; phylum Bacteroidota; class Flavobacteriia; order Flavobacteriales; family Flavobacteriaceae; genus Flavobacterium; species Flavobacterium sp. PL02. Next base: position 545,573 of record NZ_JAYGJP010000003.1, on the reverse strand, counting down.
ACCAGTTACCCGGATATTGTTTTGAATAAAGCGCACCGCTACAAACAGGAAGTGGATAAACACAATAACCCGTTGCTTCAGAATATCTCCATTCTCCTGCACTAATTAATTTTTGTTCGCTTTTGGTTAGTTTTCTGGCACCCTCTAAATTTAAAATGTTCTTTAACATGATTTGTTTTTTATGGTTTTGTTAATAGCTCAATCGTTTAAAGACAGTTGAACTTTCTGTCTAATCTCGCGTAAGAATATTTTAATTCTATTACAAAACCAGCTGATGCCTTTGTTTTTTTAATAGAAAATCACATTTGATGAAATAGTTTAAAAACCACTTAGTAATTTTTAAGCAGAACATTAAAGATAAAATATAACCAATTAAAATACAGATAGATAATAAAAAACAATAAACATTGAGCGTCTATTTTGTTAAATTTATAACCAGAAACTTAACTGGTTTATAAGAGGGAGAAACATAATATATTTGAAGTAAATACCATTGGCTTTTAATTCAAATTTAAAGCTAATGGTATCTCTATTGAGGAATAAATTATAGGAAGTAACTACACCTTTTTATTCTCGAATATATCGAGCTAACGAAAGATTGTTATGTTAAAAAGTGTAGAAAAGAATTATCTTAATTGTAAAATAACACAGAGAGAAAGCGAACTTCCTCTCTAATATATTTTAAAAACTATCTTTCACAACACCAACCACCGGCATAGCTTTTCGGATAAGTATCTTCACAAGAACTATAATTACTAAAACACCATCCTGTTTCCGGACTAAATTTAGCCCCTCCTCCGTTAATTGATTTTTGTTCGTTTTTGGTTAATTTTTTGGCACCTCCCAAGTTTAAAATGTTTTTTAACATAATTTAAAATTTTATAGTTTCGTTAATAACCCAATCGTTTAAAGACATTTGAGTCTTATGTCTAATCTCGCGCAAAAATATTTTAAACCTATTTCAAGCTCAAACAAATTATTTGCCTTAAATAGGATAAAATATTGAGTTAAAATATTCAAAAAAACTAAATTTAAACTCCTTGATACATGAAATTAACGAAGATTTTTTATTTAAATAACACAGAGAGGAAGTTCGCTTTCTCTCTAATATGTTTTAAAAACTATCTTTCACAACACCAACCACCGCCATAGTTTTTCGGATAAATACCTCCGCAAGAACTATTATTACTAACACACCATCCTGTTTCTGGAGCAAATTTTGCCTCCCCTCCAGTAATTGATTTTTGCTCATTTTTGGTTAATTTATTGGCACCCTCTAAGTTTAAAATATTTTTTAACATAATTTAAAATTTTATAGTTTCGTTAATAACCCAATCGTTTAAAGACATTTGAGCTTTCTGTCTAATCTCGCGCAAGAATATTTTAAATCTATTATAAAACTCAGCAAATACTTAGTCGTTCAATAGAAAATCAGCTTAGGTAAAATAGTTTAAAACTACATAGTCGTATTTTAAACATAATCTTAAAGATAGCTAGATAACAAATTAAAAAACAATCACATAAGCCAAAACAACAAACATTAAAGATCAATTTTGTTAAATTTATAACCTAGGATTTGACTGATTCAAAAATATAGCGAGAAGACACAACGATTGTAAGACATCAAATCTTAATTCTGTCTAAAAAGGCTCTTAAACTGATATAGTATTCTTTCGAGTAATCGTAGATCTTCGGTAACAATTTCTGCACTACCTTTCATCTCTTGTTGAAAAGGAATTTTCTTTTTATACGATGTTTCCAATCCTTTAGGTAGCGATATATCTAGCAATAGATTCCCATCTTTATCTGGAATAAGCGAAATATTTTCGACCTTGCCTCTAATTACACCAAACTCTCTGTCTGGGAAATTAAACAATCGAATATTAACTTGTTGTCCTAGTTTAATTTTTCCTGAATTCTGAGCCTTTGCTTTGGCTTTGCCAATATATCCTTTTTCAGTATCTGGAATAATCGAAAAGACATTTTCGCCCGAGGTAATTGTTTGGCTCTCTGTCCATACTTGCAAAAAAGTAACTATACCCGGAATTGAGGATCTTAATGTATAAGCTAATTCCCAATCTTTAATCCCTTTTTTTAACTGATAAAAAGATTGCATTAAGTTACGCTCTAAATTCACTTCTTCTTTCGTTCCGCTTATTTTAGTACCTTGACTAGATCTGGAGTTTTCTATAAGGGATGATTTTAACTGCGATATTGATGAAAGCAATCCTTTATAATTCTTATCTGCCTGAAGATAACTCAACTTTTTATTTTCTAAGTCTTGCGTAGAGATAACTCCTTTTGCATATAAAGCTTCGAAACGATTAACATCATTTTTTTGAAGTTGTAATTCGCTTTCGTTGATGCTTTTTTGCTGCTGCAAAATAGCCAATCGCTCTTTAATTTGAGTATGTTCTGATTTTTGAGCATTATTTTCTACTTGAAAAGGTTGTAGGTTTTCATTAAGTTTCCATGCTGCATAGTCCTTTTGAAATACTCCATAAGCATTTTCCATCTCTCCAAACTGCATATTGTTTAGAGACGCAAATGGAAATTCTTTATTTCTGTCATTTATATTAAAATTGTCTACTGTGTTTTTTAGAACAAAAACATCTTTATAATTAGCTGAATTTTCGATAATTGCAAGCGGTGTATTTTTTGACACTTTTGCTTTATCTTTTACCAAAATTGCTTCAATTCTTCCAGTAGTTTTTGCTACTAATTTCTCAGGAGGAATAGACGTTGTAATACTTATTTCTGTACTCACAACATCTGGATATTTAAGAAACCAGGAAACAAAAAACAGCATGCATATTATTGCAAAGATTAAAACGGTTCCCCATCGTATCATCCAATGTGGCACTCTTGTAAGGATATCTTGTACTTCTTCGCTTCTTAATTCAAATTTTGTATTGTCTTCTGCCATGTTTTAATTTCCTAATTGCAATTGATTACGAACCAATTCAAAATAATTCCCTTTTTGTTCTACTAATGCTGAGTGACTTCCTATTTCGATAATCTTTCCTTTGTCTAAAACAACTATTTGATCTGCGTTCATCACCGTACTTAATCGGTGCGCAATTACTACAACTGTTTTATCCTTAAAGAAGATATCTAATTTCCCCATAATTGATTTTTCATTATTTGCATCTAATGCTGAAGTTGCTTCATCAAAAAATAACATTTCGGGATTTTTATAAACTGCTCTCGCAATTAATAATCGTTGTTTTTGTCCTGTACTCATACCAACACCTTCTGATCCTATCTTGGTATTATAACCAAGAGGTAAACTAGAGATATATTCTTTTATGTTGGCCACATCTGCAGCGTAAACCAATCGTTCTTTATCTATTTTATCGACCCCAATAGCTATATTATTAGCAATTGTATCACTAAAAATAAATCCTTCTTGCATAACTGCTCCGATGTTATTACGCCATGCTTTTTGCGAAATGTTTTTAAGTTGTGTATTTCCTAAATTAATTTCTCCATTATTTGGCTCATAGAATTTTAGTAATAACTTCATTAAAGTGGTTTTTCCGCTTCCGCTAACGCCTACAATGGCAGTTACTTTGTGTGCAGGAATTATCAAATTTAAATCATCTAAAACAGGAATATCCGAACCTAAATAACGATACGATAAATCTTTGATGATTATATCGCTATCCTGAGGAATATCTTGGGTTTGATGTACTTCTTGCTGTACCTCATCTTCTTTATCATGAATTTCGGATAGTCTTGCCAACGATATTTTGGCATCTTGTACTTCTCTTACAAACTCTATAAGTTGTGTAATTGGTCCATTTAAACTCCCAACGATAGAACTTATAGCAAGCATCATCCCAAGTGTGATCTGACCATCGATTACCAATTTTGCCGAAAGGAAAATTATAAAAATATTCTTTAACTCATTAATTACAGATGAACCTATTGTTTGAGTTTGTTCCAGAACAAGTCCTTTTATAGAAACTCTAAATAATCTTGCTTGTACATACTCCCAACCCCATCTTTTTTGCTTTTCGGCATTATGCAGTTTTATTTCCTGCATTCCGTTTATAAGCTCCATAACCTTGCTTTGCTCCTGACTAACTTCTGAGAATCGCTTATAATCGAGTTCTTCTCTTCGTTTTAAGAATAAGGTTATCCATCCAAAGTACAGAATGCTTCCTGCAAAAAACACTAAGAATATCTGAAGATTATAATAGGCTAGAACACCTCCCATAATTATCATATTAATGACCGAAAACAATACATTTAATGATGATGTGGTAAGGATTCTCTCTATACGACGATGGTCGTTTATACGTTGCATAATATCTCCAGTCATTCTGACATCAAAAAATGAAATTGGTAAATTCATTAATTTGATGAAGAAATCTGAAATTAAAGAGATATTTATTCTGGTAGATAAATGCAATAATATCCAACTCCTGATAAGTTCTAACCCTGTTCTTCCTGCAAAAAGAAATAATTGCGCAAACAGAATTAAATAAATAAAATGAATGTTTTGATTTTGTATCCCTACATCGACAATACTCTGGGTAAGAAAAGGAAAAATAAGCTGTAGTAAACTACTCGCCAGTAAACTTATACTTAACTGGATTAGGAATGATTTATATCGCAAGACATATTGCGATAATAGTCCAAATCCTAAGCCTTTTTTATCTTCTTTATCAAACTCGGACTGAAAAAATCTTGGAGTGGCTTCTAACAATAATGCAATTCCTTCCTGAGTAGAATCATCGGCATTATTTCCTATCCAAAACTTAATAAAGTCTTTCTGATTATATTCTATCAATCCAAAAGCTGGATCAGAAATATAATAGATACCTCTCTTAATTTTATAAAGTACAACATAGTGTTCTTTATTCCAATGTAAGACACAAGGCAAAGGAGCTTCTTCCAGACTCTGTACATTAAGTTTAACTCCTAAGGTTCGAAAACCAATTTTTTCTGCAGCATCACTTAAGAACAACAAATTACTTCCTTCCCGTGTGGTCTCACTGTAATCACGTAGTTCTTGAATATTTATGGACTTACCATAATGCTTTGCAATAATCTTTAAGCAGGTAGGACCGCAGTCCTTAAAATCTGCTTGTTTATAATTGGGGAATTTTTTCAATTTTAAATCTTGTTTTACAAGGACAATATACTCTAATTATTTCATATTCGAATATAAAATAATAAAGAGGAACCACCTCCTCTTTATCATCTTAATGAACAACCTTACTAACACTTAACAAATTATAATTTTATTTAAAACCTACGGCTGTACATTACATGGACTAGCGCAGGTTATCTTATAGTACTTACAGAGACCCGTATTCCAATCACGACAATACTCCAAACCACCTTTGATGCTTTTTTGTTGGCTTTTTGTTAATTGTTCAGCACCTTCTAAATTTAAAATCTTTTTTAACATGATATTTAGTTTTATTAGTTACACAAAAAACAATTAAAACATTAAATTCTTGTTAGTCGTTTTACGGACTAACAAAAACTTAATTAATATTACATTATTAAGGCTCTATCCCTGGACGACATGGACTAGCACATGATAAGCTATAATACTTACATTGATTTGTGTTAGGATCAATACAATCTCTTAAACCTCCTTTAATACTTTTTTGCTCATTTTTAGTTAATTTTTGAGCCCCTTCTAAATTTGAAATGTTTTTTAACATGATATAAAGTTTTAAAAATTAATTAATTAAGCTCCACCTCCAGGAAATGTACAATTCCCAGTACTTCCTTCTTCTAATCCTGGTATTGTACCATCAGCACAATAAGAAAAGCAAGAAGAACTTATTTTTGTAGTACCGCCATTATAGCAAAAACATTTACAGTTTCCTGGCGGGATTTTACCTCCTCCAACAAGCATTTTTTGTTCGCTTTTGCTTAAATTTTGTGCACCTTCAATATTTAATATATTCTTTAACATAAGTATTGTTTTTAAAAAATTAATTTTCATTAAGGCTCACAACGAACACAAACACCGAAAATATTTAAACAAAAATCTACAGCACATCCCTCTTTAGGTTTCTCTGTACCACCTTTGATTATTTTCTGCTCTGTTATGTTCAGTTCTTGAACTCCTTCTAATTTTAAAATATTCTTTAACATAAGTATCGTTTTTTTAATGTTGAATAAATATTTACTAATTTTTTCTACAAAGTCCCTCAAATTCGCCTGAGACAACACAATATGTTCCTGTTGGACATATTCTTCCTTTAGTACAGGCTATACCTCCATGAATACTCTTTTGCTCATTTTTGGTTAATTGATGAGCCCCTTCTAAGTTTAAAATATTTTTTAACATAATTAGTTTTTATTAATTCGTTAATACTTCACTTTTTTAAGAACTAGGGTTTATGCCTAAAACTCATAAACCCTAGTATAAAAATTATCTAGAACACTCAATAAATCTGCAATCTGGATAGGCAATATTATTATCTTCAGGACAACAAACGATAAAATCGCCAGGTCCGTTTCCTTTAATTACTTTTTGCTCATTTTCTGTTAATTCCTGAGCTCCATCTATTTTCGAAATATTTTTCAACATACTATTTTAAATTAAAGTGATTAAATAAATTTAATTAGCAAGGCATACAACGCCATACCCATTTTCCATTTTCTAATAAACGTTCCGCACAGAAACCTTCGTCACAAAGTGGTGCACCACCTCCTGTAATTGATTTTTGCTCATTTTTAGTTATTTTCTGAGCACCTTCCAAGTTTAAAATGTTTTTTAACATGATATTATATTTTAAATTAAAATGATTAAATAAATTTAATTAGCATGGTAAACAATCCCATACCCATTTTCCATCTTCCAATGAACGTCTTGCACAAAAACCTGCTTCACAATATGGAGCACTACCAGCACTAATCTTTTTTTGCTCATTTTTTTCAATTTTCTGAGCACCTTCTAGATTTAAAATGTTTTTTAACATGATATATGGATTAAAAATTAAAAAATACCCCAGTCATCTTATGATTCTCGGGGCTCAATACTACTAATTTGTCAATTGAGCAAAATCAATTAACTACTATAACATTGAAGCGGAATATTTGCTTTAAAAACACATATACATCCTACTTCTGGACAACAAAGAATAACACAGTCGCCTCCTCCATTAATACTTTTTTGCTCGCTATTAGTTAGTTTTTGAGCACCTTCTAATTTTAAAATGTTCTTTAACATAATTTGGTTTTTTGAATTTGTTAATATTATTAATTGATAGAAATCAATTAACTATAGCATACAAGCTGTTCCTTTAGGAACACATGAACATCCTGTATCTGGACAACAAAGGATAACACATGCACCACCATTAATACTTTTTTGCTCGCTATTAGTTAATTTTTGAGCTCCTTCTAATTTTAAAATTGATTTTAACATAATATGGTTTTTTGAATTTGTTAATACCCCAATCATTTAAAGACACTTGGGATTTATGTCTAAACCATGAAATTGTATTATAAAACTTGAGCTAAGAATTCTTCTTATGCAACATACATGAAGAGTATCTACATACAATCTTGATTAAAAAACAAAACAGCTTAAGACAATTTTGTATCTAATTTTAATAAGGAATTAACCTTGATAGCAACAACCTCCTGAAGAAATAGGATACAATACAGGACATGGCTTACCACCTTTAAATATGGCTTCTCCACTGGCGATAGCATTAGCACACTCTTCAGTAATACCTCCATTAATACTTTTTTGCTCATTATTTGTCAATTCTTGAGCACCTTCTAATTTTAAAATATTTTTTAACATAATTGATATTTTTAAAATTTAATTATTACATTGGATATCAGTCCAAAATTTTAATTATACTGGTCTGCAATCTCCATCATTACCACTTGCAACATCTCTACCAACGCATACTGTATTACGAGGACAATACCCATCTGCACTACAACGTAATCCTCCCTTAACAACTTTTTGCTCATTTTTAGACAATTCTTGAGCACCTTCCAGGTTTAAAATCTTCTTTAACATAATATGGTTTTTTGAATTTGTTACTACTTCAATCATTTTAAGACACTCGAAGTTTTATGTCCAAACTATTATCTAAGTCAGCATACATGGTGTCCCTGCTGGAGCACATGCACATATACCATCAGGGCAGCAAATAAGGATATCAATACCATTACATACTATCCCTGATCCGTTAATAGATTTTTGTTCTTTATTTGTAAGTTGCTGAGCGCCTTCTAATTTTAAAATATTCTTTAACATAATATGGTTTTTTGATTTTGTTACTACTTCAAAATTTTTAAGACACTTGAAGTTTGTGTCTATATTTTAGAGCATTTCTACTTCTTAATCCTATTAAGCCATTAACACATTAGCACTCTACATAACTAGATGGTCTACAGATACCTGAAAACCTACAATCTGTCACACATATACTAGTCCCTGGACAATATCCATCGACACCACAGGCTAACCCGCCTTTAATGATTTTTTGCTCACTTCTGGTTAATTGCTGAGCACCTTCAAGTTTTAAAATATTCTTTAACATAATTGGGGAATTTTAAATTTTGTTAATACTTCAATCATTTTAAGACACTCGAAGTTTTATGTCTAATTACTTAACAGAATTAAATACATTGATCAGATACTTTTCTGCAAGGTCCACCTTCATAATATTGACATGTTCCATTCGGGCAAAATCTACCTTCAGGTGGAATCCAAGATCCTTTAATTTCTTTTTGCTGTTTTTTTGTCAACTCTTCTGCGCCTTTTAGGCTTAAAATGCTTTTTAACATAATACGGTTTTTTGAATTTGTTAATACTTCAATCATTTTAAGACACTTGAAGCTTATGTCTATTCATACTAAAAATCGATTTTAAACTTGAGCTTCGATTTTTATATACTTTTATTTTATTAATTAGGTAAAGTCCTAAATGAGTTTACGGTTTTGTTTTAATCTGCAAAACAACAACCACCTCCGGCTAAAGGATATTGTGGAGGGCACGGAGCCGATCCTTTTAATATTGCGTATCCAGCAGCCAATGCTTTAGCACAAACTTCGGTAACACCACCATTAATACTTTTTTGCTCTTTTTGCGTTAACACTTGAGCACCTTCTAATTTTAAAATTTTACTTAACATAATATGGTTTTTTGGTTTTATTAATCTTAAATTGAGCTATTAGTAAACTAACACTCAATGTAACTGTTTGGCCTACAAATCTCATCAAACCTACAATCAGATACACATTTACTTCCTGTTGGACACCATCCACCTTGATCACAAGCTCTTCCACCTTGGATAGTTTTTTGCTCACTTCTTGTTAATTCCTGAGCACCTTCTAGCTTTAAAATTTTCTTTAACATAATTGGGAAATTTTAATTTGGTTATTACTCCAATCATTTTAAGACACTTGAAGCTTATGTCTATAGATTTAAAGACAACAAAATCTTACTATTCTCAAATTAATATATTAGCAAAGCTTCTCAACGTAACTATTCGGTCTACACACGCCTACTGGCTTACAATCGAACACACATTTAGTGCTACCTGAACATACGCCAGTAGGACTACATTCAATATTAATTCCTCCATCAATAGTTTTTTGCTCGCTTCTTGTTAATTCCTGAGCACCTTCAAGCTTTAAAATTTTCTTTAACATAATTGGGGAATTTTAAATTGGTTATTACTCCAATCATTTTAAGACACTTGAAGCTTATGTCTACTCTTGCAAGAATTTTATAAATACTTTACATATAGACAAGAGAATCCCTCTCTAACGTTTCGTTGCTTTCTAAAATATCATTAATAAAATATTTTAGTTCGCTTAATTCGTACTCGGTAGGATACAGCTTATTGTTAACAATTTTAACTGGTGTGTAATTAAATCCGTTTTGTGAGCACCAATCATATTGCTGCTGAATTTGTAAATTAACTTTCATAGAAATAGAATCAACTTTCCATTTTTCCTGCCATACTTCTAATGTCATTTTTTTAATATGCCAGTCAGATATTGCTTCTACAATGTTTTCAGGATTAGTATCATTAATCATCAACATTCTTTCTACGACAATTTTATAAGGGTTTTGATTGTTATCTGGATTGATATTGAACAATACATTCAAAGATATTTTTTCGGGAAATTTCCAAACTAACTCAAATGCTTCCTCAAATGCTTTATGACAATGTCCACAACTTGGGCTTATGATAATAGAAAGCTTGACAGCAGCAGCAGTATTTCCAAAATGCAATCCTGCCAATTTATCAAACCCTTCTTGTGCAGTAACATCCTTAGATAAGAATTCAAAAAGAGTATAGTTTCTTCTGAACTTGGTTAAGTTCTTCACAGAACTTTCTGCTTTTAATTTATCCTCAATAACTGGTTTTATAGTAAACCATAACGAAGAAATAAGAATCAAAGAGAATAAATACTGAAAAAGGCTAGCCAACGTAATGCTTAACTTTAATTCAGATTCAAAAGCCCAACCTATTCCTTGAACTATCATTAAAAAAGAAATAACCAAACACAATACACACCATTTTTTTATCTGGAATTTCTGAACCCAGATAGAATAGGCAATGATTGGTATAGCTGCCAGACTAAGCAATCCTACAAGATTAGAATTTGCTGGTCCTATTAACATTGCCAGAACTGCTGTAACAAAGAAGATTAATGGTAAATCCGAAAAACCAAACCACTTATTAACATCTACATTATCTGATTTAATAACTGATTCGCATGAAGTATTTGGATTGATATTACAAAACTTAGACACCATTTGGTTATCTATACCTAACTTTTCCTGAATTATGAAAACACTTACTATTAATCCCAATAAAGAGGTGACTAAAAAAGCATAATCGAATATCTTATAATCGTTATAAAAACTAGATAAGACAATTAGCGCCAAAAACAAAATACCATACTTAAGCCATTTTGGATTTTCACTCAAAACTTCTTCTTCCTGAGCTTCATTAGGCTCTATTGCAAGTACAACCCCACTCCAGTCTTTGGAGAAATCATCAACTGATAAAGTAACCTTTTTACTTTTTTCAGTCTCAATTGTAATTGAAGATTCTGTTTTTTGAACCAAAACTAAATCCTGATTATAAATTGCCAGGAAAGATTCAGGCAATTCAGCCAATTGTTCTTTTGGGACTTTTATTACAATATTCTCTATTGATAATGTATTCAATGAATCTGTAATAGCAAATAGACTTGGATAATTAGGATGAGAAAGGAATAACTCTTCGAACTCCTTTTTAGCATTTAAATAATTGTTTAAGTCAAGGTACTTGTTAACTAATTTAATCATAGGGACAATCTTAATTATTATGGAAAGGATTATCACAAATATTGACAATCTTTCACATAAAAAAAGTTAATTTTTTGGATTTTTAAAAAAAATGAATATATAATTTATAAATAGTTTAGCTCTTTTTTATATTGCAAAGCATTATTTATCAACTGATTAAAAAAAACAACCAGTAAAAATATATTTCAAAATCACAATCCAAATTATCGGTATTCCTTTTCTATAATTTTGGCATTCTAACAAATACAACTTATGAAAAAGACCTCGTTAACGCTCGAAGATTTTAAAAAAAATGAGCTCCCGAAAAAACAATACAAAATGATCATGGGAGGAGATGAACCAATAATAGATCCTAATACAGATCCTAAAATTATAGCAAATATTATCCCGCCAGGAACAGTGAGGCCACCTGGTCAGACTTAGTAGAGAAATAAAATTAGAAACTACAGCTTTACCCTCAGAATTCTGTAGTTTCTAATTTTTTAGTAAACTGAGTTGGAGTTACTCCTGTTCTTTTGCTAAAGGATTTTGTAAAAGAAACAGCATTTTTAAAACCCACACTCTCGGCAAGTGCCTGAGTTGAGTACTTACGATATTTTGAATTCGTTATTAATTCGTTAATCACGTAATTAATCTTTAATTCATTAGAGTATTCGCTAAAAGTTTTACCAAATCTCTTATTTACAACATAAGATAAATAACTGGTATTTGTTTTAATTTTCTTAGCTACAGATTGTTGAGTGAAATCTGAATTTAGATAGTAATGCTTCTTTTCTAATTGCTTTAATTTTTCGAATATTTCTTCTTCCTTCTCTAAATCTAAATTCATTTTAACAGCCATTTTAGGCACACTGTCTACTACAACCACTTCTTCATTTACTGTTTCTGGAATTGCATTGTTTAACGCTAATCTTTGTTTATACTCTTCAATTAAAGTATTCACTTTCTTATCCGTTTCTCTTTTTTTCTTAATGCTTTTTACATACAAAACAACCAAAACCACAACCAGCCCAACAAGAATAAAAATCATCAAATTCCAAAATCTAATTTTATTCTGATTTTTAGACTGAAGGTCTTCCATCTCTTTTTTGACATTCACATTACCCAATCGAAAATTAACTTCTAAAGCTTCATTATCAATTTTTGACTGAATTGTCTCGAACTTATCAAAGTATTTCTCAGAATATTTTAATGCCTCTTGAGGTTCATTTTTGATGGTATAAATCTTGGCTAAATAATAATTAGAGTTAATATAATACAGATCATCAACCTTGGTAATGTTATATATAGAATCTACTTTTTTAAAAAAATACAATGACTTATCATATTCTTTCGTTTTAAAGAACAAACTTCCCAAATTATAACTAGCAGAAAATAACTCGGGAAGCAATTTATTTTCTTCACTAAACAACAAAACATCATAATATATTTTTTCGGCATTAGCCAAATCATTCTTCATATAATAAATATTCCCTAGACTCATTTTAGAGTTTAGTTTTGTATTTAAATAATTATTAGAATATAAAATTGCTTTTGTATAGTAGTGTTTTGCAGAATCTAAAAGTTTAGGATTAGAATAGTTTTTCCCGTAAGCTTTCTCAAAAGCTCTTCCTAAATTAAAATTAATATTACTCTTATAATTGGTAAATTTCTCTTCAGAAAACGAGTATTTTATTCTATCCGTTATTTTATTTGACTCTTGCAGAGATAAAATTGCTGATTTATAATTACCTACTTCTATATTAATTAAAGAAATATTCATATAGAATTTCACCATTCTAATCTGGTCATTCTCCTTCTTAACAATGGTTAATCCTTTTTCGAATTTATCGAAAGCTGCAGTTAGATTATTTTTTCTCCAATCGATAAGTCCACCATAATTTAACAGATCTGCATGTAGTATTCTTTTTTCTTTTGAATTTTTTACTTTCTCTAAAAAACTAAAAGCCTGATCATAAAACATTTTTGCTTTAATACTATCATCTTTAAGCTGATATAAATATGCTTTTGCACCGCAAGCAAACGTCTTATGCAAATAATCTCTCGATTGCTCCATTTTGTTTACAAAAATAAAAGCGCTATCTACATTAGAATTTGTACACACTCTTATTTTATCTTGTAATAGAACATACTCTTTATCGCTTAATTGCGAATTTTTCTGAGAGAAAACAGTACTTGCAATAAAAAAAAATAGGAGGCATTTAACAAATTTCATTAACGATATAGTTTTGAATTATCCCAAATTTAGTTCATTAATACCAATAAGCAAACAATAATTTGCAATAGAAATCTTAACATTATCACAATTTAATTCTGATTATTATTTTTAAATCAATAAAAATTATAACAATTTACTTTTGTTTTGTTATATCTATATTGTGTAAATTTGTTCTAGAAAAAAAACATAAATTATGAAACCAGACCTATTTCAAGCACCAGATTATTATAACCTAGACGACTTATTAAGCGACGAGCACAAACTCGTTAGAGATTCTGCCCGAGCATGGGTAAAAAGAGAAGTTTCTCCTATTATTGAAGAGTATGCTCAAAAAGCAGAATTCCCAAAACAAATCATAAAAGGCTTAGGAGAAATAGGTGGTTTTGGCCCTTATATACCTGTTGAATACGGCGGAGCTGGATTAGATCAAATTTCTTACGGTTTAATCATGCAAGAAATCGAACGTGGAGATTCAGGAGTTCGCTCTACATCATCTGTTCAATCTTCATTAGTAATGTACCCAATATGGAAATACGGAAATGAAGAGCAAAGAATGAAATATTTACCTAAACTTGCTACTGGTGAATTTATCGGATGTTTCGGTTTAACGGAACCAAATCATGGTTCTGACCCAGGTAGTATGATTACCAACTTTAAAGACATGGGAGATCATTACTTATTGAATGGAGCAAAAATGTGGATTTCGAATGCGCCATTTGCTGACATTGCAGTAGTTTGGGCTAAAAATGAAGAAGGAAGAATACACGGTTTAATCGTAGAGCGCGGTATGGAAGGCTTTACAACTCCAGAAACTCATAATAAATGGTCGCTTCGTGCATCATCTACAGGAGAATTGATTTTTGATAATGTAAAAATTCCTAAAGAAAATTTATTACCTAACAAATCTGGATTAGGAGCACCACTTGGTTGTTTAGATTCTGCTCGTTACGGAATCGCTTGGGGCGCAATTGGCGCTGCAATGGATTGTTACGATACAGCTTTAAGATATGCAAAAGAGAGAATTCAGTTTGACAAACCTATTGCAGGAACTCAATTACAACAAAAAAAATTGGCCGAAATGATTACCGAAATCACCAAAGCACAATTATTAACTTGGCGTTTAGGAGTTTTAAGAAACGAAGGAAGAGCAACAACTGCTCAAATTTCGATGGCAAAAAGAAACAATGTCGATATGGCAATCAACATTGCTCGTGAAGCCAGACAAATATTAGGCGGAATGGGAATTACTGGTGAATACTCTATCATGCGCCACATGATGAACCTTGAAAGTGTAATCACTTACGAAGGAACTCACGATATTCATTTACTAATTACAGGAATGGATATTACTGGAATTCCAGCTTTTAAATAGAAATCATCTATTAAAATATTTATAAAAACGATTTAAAAGCTTCTTGTTACCAAGAAGCTTTTTTATATTTGCAAAAAAAATACCACCATGAATATTGAAACTATAAACAATAGCATTCAACCTCAGAAAGATCTTTTATTACAACACCCCCTATATAAAAAAATCCAAAACATCGATGATTTACATTGCTTCCTGGAAAGCCATGTTTACGCCGTTTGGGATTTTATGTCTTTACTAAAAGCTTTACAAGCAAAACTTACCTGTACAACTACACCGTGGTTTGCTAGTAAAAACCCAGAGACTAGATATTTAATTAACGAAATTGTACTAGCCGAAGAAACGGACTTAAGTATTGATGGTCGTCGCCAAAGCCATTACGAAATGTATCTTGAGGCAATGGAAGATTGTGGAGCAAGCACAAAAAACATTCAAGGTTTTTTAAACGAAGTAAACTCTTTACAAAACATTTTTGTTGCAATAAAACAAAGCCAATTACACCCAAACATTAAAGCTTTTCTGGATTTTACTTTTAGAGTAATCGAAGAAGGAAAACCACATGAAATTGCAGCAGCTTTTACTTTTGGAAGAGAAGATTTGATTCCGAATATGTTTACTGCGATATTGAAAAATTTTCAAGAAAACTTACCTGATACAGATTTAAGCAAACTTATATATTATTTTGAACGTCATATAGAACTAGATGCAGATGAGCATGGTCCTATGGCAATGAAAATGATTACCGATTTATGCGAAGACGACGCACAAAAATGGTCTGATGTTCAAGAAATTTCCATTCTGGCTTTAGAAAAAAGAATTGGATTATGGGATGCTATCGAAGAAGAAATCAGCATAAAAATAGAAATGGCATAAAAACCAATATTCTATTTTTAACGTAAGTATTATTAGGGAGATTACTAATGCCTTAATTATATATTATGAAACGTAAATTCAAAATAATACTTACATTTTTATTCGCAATTTCTACGATTAGTTGTAGTTCGGAAAACGAAACAAATGCACCAACTAAAACTATTGTTCCCCCAGTTACAATTACTCCTCCTCTTACTGCAAAAACGATAAACTACCTAGCTCTTGGCGATAGTTACACTATTGGACAAAGCGTATGTGAAACTTGCCGTTTTCCAGAGCAATTAAGACGCAACTTATCTAGCACCTATCCTGCAACCTCATTTTCGCTAAAAATCATCGCAAAAACAGGCTGGACAACATCTAACCTATTGTCAGCGATAAAAGCCGAAAATCCAGATTCTAATTATGACTTAGTGACATTGCTAATAGGAGTCAATAATCAATTTCAGAACGCATCTTTCACCTTATACGAAAATGAATTCCCGCAATTGGTAAACAATGCAATTTCTTTAGCAAAAGGAAAAAAATCAAATGTTATTGTAGTTTCCATACCAGACTATGCTTATACTCCTTTTGGTCAATCGGCCGTATACAATAGCAAAACAATTTCATCAGAGATAGATAAATACAATGCTTTTGCAGAAAACTATTGCAAAGCAAATAATATCGAATTTATTACAATAACCGATATCACACGACAAGGATTATCGAATCCGAGTTTGGTTGCACAAGACGGATTACATCCGTCAGAATCAGCATATTCTTTATTTGTACAGCGTATTTTACCAAAAGTGAAGTTTCAAGAATAAAAAAAAGCGAGAAAAATTTCTCGCTTTATACTTTATATTAATATTCTGGAGCTAATTCCAGTTCCAAACCTTCTAAACCTTCTGTGATAGGAATCTGACATCCTAAACGACTATTAGACTTAACATAAAACGCCTCCGAAAGCATTGCTTCTTCTTCGTCTCCCATTTCTGGTAACTCAACATCATTTAGCACGTAACACTGACAAGAAGCACACATTGCCATTCCGCCACAAGTTCCTTCTACAGGAAGCTCATAAGCTTTACACAACTCCATTACATTCATTGCCATATCAGTTGGAGCTTGTAGTTCATGAACAACTCCCTCTCTATCTTTAATCTTTATTAATACATCCATTTTTAACTTATCGGAATTTTGATTATTAACGCATTTTCAGATAGCAAAAATACATTATCTTTTACAAAATACTAATTGCTAGGTTTAAAACTAAATGCATATTCTTTTAAATTATCCTTTAAGTGCATTTTTAAGCCTATAATATTTCCTTTATCTAATATAGTAACTACTGCAATAACTGAATAATAATCATTCCCATTCTGAAAGATTAATGTTCCTTCATAAGTTGAATTCACAATACCTTGCTTATCTGTAGTAGTTTTAATTTTTCTTGGATGGGAAAACTCAGCAGTTGCGTAACTTTGTCTGTTTGAAAATTTGGCTCTTCCTTCTGAAAAATCATACAAAAAATCATAATTTGCAATTCTCAGACTTCCCTCTTCAGGTGTCGGTGAAATAATAATCTGACCTGTAAATTTAAAATCTGACCATTCTTCGAATTCATTCACCCATGCTTTATCAACATATAGATTATCTGTAGCCTGCTGACCATAGGTGGCAGAAGTAAAAAGCAGCAAAACAATTAGCTTGTAAAAATTATTCATAAATGTAAGGTTTGAGGTTATATGGCAAATTTAAGTTAAATTTATATTAAATACCATTGCAAAACCCCTAATTCTTAACACTTTTTTTTGTCAAAATTACTTTATTAAGTTATTTTTCTGAATATTTGCTAATTTTAACACTATTTTCTTATTAATAAATTTAAATTCAAAAACAAAACAAGCGCATTTTTAACAATACAACATTCAGCATCTAAATTATCTAAACAAATACTAAAAAATTTTAATTAGCATTAGTAATAATTTCGTTTAATTCACAAAAAACAAATATTTTTCACCATAGCAAATCGCTATAATTACATAATATTAACCACAGTTTCGATCTGCGGTGCAAACTTTTTAATTGTAGTTTCAACTCCTGCTTTAAGCGTCATTTGATTTACACTACAACTTGTACACGCTCCTTCAAGGCGAACCTTAACGTGTTTATCATCTTCTATAGAAACTAATGTTATATCACCTCCGTCTGAATTCAGAAACGGTCTGATTTCATCTAGCGCTTTTAAAACATTGCTTGTTAATTCTTCTGTTGTCATAATTTTTATATTCAATTAGAGAATGTGTCGATTAGAGAATGTGTCAATTAAATAATTAGATAATTAAAGACTGTACAGATTGAAGCATAAATGCTTCGTTTTTACACAAACTACAATTATCTAATTATCTAATTTCCTAATTATCTAATTTGAATCATTATCTCAATTATCTAATTTATTTTTTCTTTACTGCAGAACATCCTGCCATTGTTGTAATTTTTATTGCTTCGGTAGCAGGCAAACTTTCGTTACGACTTACTACTTCCTGTACTACGTTTCTAGTGATTTCTTCAAAAACAGTTTCGATTGCCGATGCTGTTTGCAAAGCTGCCGGACGACCATAATCTCCTGCTTCACGAATAGACTGTACAATTGGAACTTCTCCTAAAAACGGAACTCCTAAATCTTCAGCTAAGTTCTTAGCACCTTCTTTTCCAAAGATATAATATTTATTATCAGGCAATTCTTCAGGTGTAAAGTACGCCATATTTTCTATAATTCCTAAAACTGGTACATTGATGTTATCTTGCATAAACATCGAAACCCCTTTTTTAGCATCAGCTAAAGCTACTGCTTGTGGAGTACTTACTACAACTGCTCCAGTAATAGGAAGTGACTGCATGATTGAAAGATGAATATCTCCTGTTCCTGGAGGTAAATCAATTAACATAAAATCTAATTCTCCCCAATCAGCATCAAAAATCATTTGATTCAAAGCTTTAGAAGCCATTGGTCCTCTCCAGATTACTGCCTGACTTGGCGCTGTAAAAAATCCTATAGAAAGTATTTTAACTTCATAACTTTCAATAGGTTTCATTTTTGACTTTCCGTCAACTAATATCGAAACAGGCTTTTCTGCTTCTACATCAAACATAATTGGCATAGATGGCCCATAAATATCGGCATCTAAAACTCCAACTGCAAAACCCATTTTAGCTAATGTTACGGCTAAGTTTGCTGTAACAGTCGATTTACCAACTCCTCCTTTTCCAGAAGCTACAGCAATAATATTTTTAATTCCTGGAATTGCACGACCTTTAATTTCGTTTTTCTCCGGAGTTTCAACTTTAATGTTTACTTTAATTTTAGCTTCAGGAGAAACTAACTCAAGTATTGTTTTTTTAATATCGTCTTCAGCACGTTTTTTTATGTGCATTGCAGGAGTATGTAAAACTAAATCTACAACAACTTCATCACCAAAAGTAATAACGTTTGCTACTGCTCCACTTTCAACCATATTCTTACCTTCACCAGCTATAGTAATCGTTTCTAAAGCTTTAAGGATTTCTTTTCTGTCTAATTTCATTTTAACTTTACTATTTTCTATTGACAATAATCGCTTCAAAAACTATATTAATTTAAACCGATTTTAGATTACAAAGATAACTGATTAAGTTAAGATTCAAACTCTTTTAAATTGTATTTATTGATATTGAGATTACTCAAAATGATTCTAACTGTTAACATTCGCTTTTTAGACACAAAAACACAAACAATATTTTTGTCCCGATTACAATCTTAAAATACTTTTTCAATTAAAATATACGAGTTTTGAGATGTTTTTTTTAGGATAATACACTATAAGTATCAATAATACTAACTATATTTGAGTACCTCAAACTTATACTTCCTCCTACGCAAATAGAACTTAAAAACTTGGTTTTAAGAAAATTATAAATATTTTTTATATGTTTTTGAATCGAATTCTATTTTTAAATCTAAATCTAAAAATATGCGGAATTTTACTTTATCATCTGTAATCATTGTTGTTAGTTTTTTATTGGTTTCTTTTAAATCTTCATCTAAAGAAATCGATGCAAAAAACAAAACAATCGCTTTAGAGAGCGTTTTTGTATCCGAAACCTCTATTGCTCCTGAGTTAATTAATGAGTTTTACAAAAAATATCCAAAATTAAAAAAATACCAAAATGATGTTTTAGATCTTTATAAAAAGAAAGAATATAACTCAATTTGGTATGATGACAAGAACATTACAGAATTTGGATTTTTATTGTATCATAAAGTACAATTATTAAATGACCGTGATGGCATCAAAGCTACAATGCCTTATATGGATTTGGTAAATGATGTTTTTAATGAAAATGTATCCAATAAACTACCTCAGATAGACACTGAACTTTTATTATCTAATATGTATGTGTTTTATGCAAGCAATGTGTATTCTGGTGTTGACCCTGCAACTTTAAAAAAGATAGGTTGGTTCCTACCAGCCAAAAGTGTTTCGTACACAAAAATACTAGATTCTCTAATGGTTGATCCTGGCCGATTAAACAAAGACGAGAACCTTTTATTTGCACAATATTACAAGCTTAAGGTGGTTTTAAAAAAATACCGAACAATCGAAAAAAACAATTTATGGAAAAAAATAGATATTGATAGTGCCAATTTCAAAGATATAAGACCGCTTGATAGTGGTACTGTTATAAAACAGATCAGAGAGCGCTTATTTGTAGTTGGAGATTTAGCGCAAAATTCTAATAGAGAAGTCTATGATCAAGAGATGATGGACGCCGTTTTAAAGTATAAAAAAAGATATGGTCTTAAATTAAACTATGCTTTGACTCTAGAGCATATCAATCAAATGAATGAGCCTATTGCTAAAAGAATCAAAACCATAATGCTAAACATGGAACGTTGTCGATGGATCCCTACAGATTTAGTACAGGCAAGTGAATACATAATGGTGAATATCCCATCTTTCAAACTAGTTTATGTTAAAAATGGTAAATACGAATTAGTATCAGATGTTTTTGTGGGAACACGTATGACCGAAACAGTAATTTTTAGTGGTAATATGGACAGAATTGTATTTAGCCCATACTGGTATGTTCCGCAGAGCATCATTAAAAACGAATTAAAATCTGAAATAGCCAGGGATAAAAACTATTTGGCTGATCATAATATGGAATGGAACGGAGGCAATGTAAGACAAAAACCCGGACCTCAAAACTCTCTAGGATTAGTTAAGTTTATGTTCCCAAACCCCAATGATATCTATTTGCACGATACTCCAGCCAAAAGTTTGTTTGAATTTGAAAAACGTACTTTTAGTCACGGCTGTATAAACGTAAAAGAAGCTAAAGGGCTGGCACTTGCAATTTTAAAAGATGACCCTGACTGGCCAGTTGACAAAATAGACAAAGCAATGAGTGGTGAAAAAGAAACGCCTTGTAAATTAAAAACCAAAATCCCAATCTATATTGGCTATTTTACCGCTTGGGTAAACGAAGATGGAGAGATTGGTTTTTATCCAGATGTATATGACAGAGATCAAAAACTAGATAAATTACTTTATTCAGATGCTATCGCTGAGCAATAAAAAAAGGTTCTATATAAAAAAGACCCGACTAGCTAATCGCTTGTCGGGTCTGGAACCAAAACTCAATTTTAATTAATTGCTCAGATTAATTATTCGTATTTAAGATATTTAAGAATATCGATTTTTGTTACTTGATATGCTTTTGCCAAAACAATTACCAAAGTTAAGAAAAGCAACACAAACAATGCAACAATAAATGGCAAGACTGGTACATCTATCCTAAAGGCAAAATTCTCCAGCCATTTGTTAAGCAAAATATAAGCTGGAAATATTCCGATTACAAAGCCTAGCAAACAAAATCCAACATATTGTTTCGACAATTCTTTAAGTAAAGCGTCTGTTTCTGCACCAAGTGTTTTTCTAATAGCAATTTCTTTTAATCTTCTTTCCATCGAAAATGATGCTAATGCAAACAATCCAAAAATAGCAATTACAATCACAACAATATTAAGTACAAAAAACAAATTCTTCTGTTTTACCTGTTCGCTATATGTTTTTGCAAAACTTTTATCTACAAATTCATAAGAAAAAGGAAAATCAGCATTGATGTTCTTTTTCCAATATGCTTCTAACTTCGGAATGGTTGTGGCAAGATCTTTAGGATTAACCTTTACAAATACATTATTAAAATTATTCCATTTCAATGTTTTAATACTAATAAAAATCATTGGTGGAACCTTGTTTTGTAATCCTGTAATATGAAAATCTTTTACTACACCTACAATTTTAAATTTCATATTCCCGTTTTCATTCCCCCAACCTGAACTGATTATCGTATTTATTGGATTTTTAAGATTTAACATCTTAGCACAAGTTTCATTTATCAACCAGTTACTTACCGTATCCGATGCATATTTAGGCGATAAATCACGCCCTTGAACAATTTTAATTTTCATCATTTCAAGAAAACCAAAATCCATATCAACATTACGAGGCTGTACAAAAACTCCTTTGTGTGTAAAGCCTGAACTAGAATTAGTCCCGTTACCAAAAGACCCCGCAAAAGTCGAAACATTCTGAACGCCTTCTATTTTTAGTAATTCTTGTTTTGTTGTAAAATACTTTTCTAATCTTTTTTCACGATTTTTATGATTAAAAGAAATCTTAAGAACCTGATCTCCGCTAAAACCTAAGTCTTTATTCATCATGTAATTCACCTGAGAATACACAATCAACGCACCAATGATAAAGAATGCTGCAATGGTGAACTGAAAAATCAACATCGAATTTCGTATCCAGATTCCGCTTTTACTTCGCGAAAAATTCCCCTTTAAAACCTTCAGCGTTTCAAAATTGGCGATATAAACTGCAGGAAATATTCCGGCAAGAACAATTACAATAACAAAAATAATAATGATTTGTAGGTAAAACTCAGTCCCATTCATAGTTAAGTTTTTATCTAAAAACTCATTATAAAAAGGCAAAGAAAGCTCTACGATTGCCAATGCAAAAAGAATAGCCAGAATAACAATTATTGCCGTTTCTAATATAAACTGAGACACAATTTGCGATTTATTGGCACCTACAATCTTACGCACACCAACTTCTTTAGCTCTCTTAATTGCCGATGCTGTTGCCAGATTAATGTAGTTCACCAAAGACAAAGCAAGAATAAGAATAGATAATCCTACCATAATGTACAACAACTGTAAATTTCCTTTTCCTTCAGGATAACTACTTCCTGCGGTGGATTTTGTACCATGAAGTCGCCCTAATTTTAACTGATCTAAGATAACTTCCGTTTCTCCATTTTCTTTAATGTACTCTTCAACAGTTTGCCCACTTCCTTTAGCATCTTTCAGCGTTCTATTTACAAAATTCACATTTTGCATTTTCTTTAAAACACTTGCTGCGTCTGCTCCTTTTTTTAGTTTTACAAACAATCCATAATTAAAGTTCCCCCAACTACCCTCATCATTTTCCTTTAAAAGTCCGCCAAACACATAATTAGGCTCAATAGACGATGGCTTGATAACTTTATAAACCGCTTTAATGATATACGATTTATCATCATTTGTAATGGTTTTACCAATAGGATCTTCATTTTTAAAAATCTTTTTAGCTTCATCTTCAGATATGGCTGCACTATTTTTCTCTTTCAGAATATCTTTTTTAGCTCCTTTAATAATTGGAAATGGAAAGGATTCAAAAAAATCACCATCGGCAACTAATATTTTTTTACCAATCCATTTTTGACCATCAGACTTAATTACATCATCATAATACCAACTATCAATATAACAGATAGATTCTATTTCAGGAATTGTAGCTTTACATGTCTTTGCAAAAGGAATAGAACTCGAAGCCCAGATATCTCCTGTTGCACCTATTTTATTAAGAACCTGATATACATTCTCTTTTTCGGGATTCCACTGATCATAAGAGTTCTCATTGTTCCAATATAAAATCGCAAAAATAACACCTGCAATTCCTATGCTTAATCCTAAAACATTTAAAAACGAAAACAGTTTGTTTTGCTTTAAATGGTAAATAAATATTTTTATCCAGTTAAGTATCATTATCTTAATTTTTTAATTATAATTTGGTTTGGTTAGTTTGTACTTTACTTTATAAAAACAGTGTTTTACAAAACTCTACTATCTCTATAATTACTATTGTTATCAAATTTATCATGATTCCTATACTTTAAAAACATCTACATTTCTTTGATTTAATCTTTCCGAAAAAATTACCCCATCTTTCATATGGATTGTTCTTTGCGAAAAAGAAGCGTCGTAATCCGAATGCGTTACCATAAGTATCGTTGCACCTTTGGCATGCAAATCGGTTAAAAGTTCCATAACCTCATTTCCGTTTTTACTATCTAAATTTCCAGTTGGCTCATCGGCCAAAATAATTTTTGGATCATTAACCAACGCTCTTGCTACGGCAACACGTTGTTGTTGTCCTCCAGAAAGCTGTTGCGGAAAATGTTTTAATCGATGAGAAATGTTAAGCTTTTCGGCAATTGCCTCCACTTTCTGCTTTCTATCAGATGCTTTTACATTATTATA
This sequence comes from Flavobacterium sp. PL02, assembly GCF_035013205.1. Lineage (NCBI taxonomy): Bacteria > Pseudomonadati > Bacteroidota > Flavobacteriia > Flavobacteriales > Flavobacteriaceae > Flavobacterium > Flavobacterium sp. PL02. The sequence continues at coordinate 521,191 of NZ_JAYGJP010000003.1, read as the reverse complement.
AATTAATGGCAACTCTATATTATCATAAACAGAAAGCTCATCGATAAGATTGAAATTTTGAAAAATAAAACCGATATTTTCTTTACGAACATTCGCTCTGCCTTTTTCCTTAAGACCAATCATTTCGTTATCCAGTAATTTATAACTCCCACCACTGGCGCTATCTAAAAGTCCGATTATATTAAGCAAAGTAGATTTACCACAACCAGAAGGCCCCATTATAGTTAAAAAATCTCCTTTTTTTATTTTCAAATTAATACCACTTAATGCTGCAGTTTCTACTTCTTCTGTTCTAAAAACTCTAGTTAAATCTTGTATTGTTATCATATTTTTAAATATTAATTGTGTTGTTGATTGTGATTTTTTGATTGATGATTTTTTGATTGATGATTGAAACATTATTCTTTTGTGAAATGTGAATTGTAAAACGTAAACTAAAAACTGTTACTATTACTGTTACTGAACACTATTACTTACTGCTAATCGACAATTCCTCTACATCTTTATAATCTAAATAAGAGGATGTTATTACCGATTCTCCTTCTTTTAATCCTCCAAGAACCTCATAATATGCAGGATTTTCTCTTCCCAGTTTAATTACTCTTTTCTCGGCTTTATTTCCGTTTACAACAAAAATCCATTTTCCTGCTGTTTCCTGATTAAAGGCTCCTTTAGATAAAACAAGAATTTTATTTCTCTCGGATAAAATTAATTTCACACCAAAACTTAATCCGTCTTGCAAGACTATTTTTTCTTTTGGATCAAAATTCAATTCGATAGAAAAACGCCCTCCCTTAACTTCAGGAATTACTTTGGTTACAACTACCTCAAGTATTTTACCTTGATATTCGATTTCTCCTTTTAAACCTTCACGCATTTTCTCCAAATAAAACTCATCTACCTCGGCCATTAATTTATAACCTTGTTTAGAATCTATTCTTCCTATGCTTTCTCCAGCCTGAAAATTCTTTCCTAAAACCGGTTGAAAAGAAGTAAGTCTTCCAGATTCTGGCGCAGTAATCAAAAAGTTTTTCTTGTTGTTTCTCAAAATATCCAAACTCATTTCCATAGTCTGAATCGAACGATTAATTTGCGAAATCTGCAATTGATTAGTTTGCTTTTCCTTTTGAATACTTTGCTGAATGGTTTTTCTTCGTTCGTCCTGAAAACGTAATCCTTCTTTAAATGTATTCCAATCATTCTTAGAGATTACATCTTTCTCATATAATTTCGAGTTCATATCATACAAACGCTTTGCGTCATTATAATCATGCTCTATTAAAACTAAATCTTTAGTTAGGTTCAACTCCTGATTTCTAATATTTAGTTTACCTGTATTTAGGTTATTTATTTGCTCGATAATAGCCGTTTCCTGTGTAAGGTAATTAAGTTCCGTATTTGGATTATATAATCTTGCCAAAGGTTGACCTTTAACAACTGTAGCTCCGTTCTCAACAAAAATCTCTTTAACCGAACCTCCTTCGGTCACGTTTACTAACATCACATTCAAAGGTTCTACTTTGGCCTGAAAAACCATAAAATCTTCAAAAAAAGCCATCTCGACTTTCTTAACGATTAATTCGTCTCCCTTTACATTCAGACTTCTTTTTTTATTGAAAGAAAAAAATACTACAATTGCCAAAGCTAAAAAAGCCACGATTCCTATTGTCAGATACCTAATTTTTTTACTTTTACGAGGAATTACTTTATCCATGAGTTCTAATAATTTACTGATTACCAATAGGTAAATATTGTGCCAAAAGAATTATAATTCGTAAAGCATTGATTTATATAGCAGTTTCAAAACCACCAAAAAAAAGTAGTGTTCGATAATGAACAGTTGACCGTTCACAATCGAACAAAAAAACATCTCATGCGAAAAAAACAAGCCAATATACTAGTTGTCGACGATCAGGAAGAAATTCTTTTTTCGGTAAAAATGATTCTGAAAAAGCATTTCGAATCCATTTTTACCACAAACGACCCAAAAAAAATCATCTCACTTTTATCCGAAAGTCCGATTGATGTTGTTTTATTGGACATGAATTATCGCATTGGTTTTGAAGATGGACGCGAAGGGATTCATTGGCTCAAAGAAATCAAAACATTATCTCCACAAACGATAGTTATTTTGATGACTGCTTTTGGCAAAATAGAAACTGCTGTAGAAGGTATAAAAATTGGTGCTTTTGATTATGTTTTAAAACCTTGGAACAACGAAAAACTACTTGCTACAATAGACAATGCAGTTGAAGAAAGCAGAAAAAAATCTAAAAAAGTAATAACAAAACCCGAAGAAAAGAAATATTTTACAGGAACATCTGCCAAAATAAAACAAGCTTATTCTATTGCCGATAAAGTTGCTAAAACTGATGCCAACGTACTTATTTTGGGAGAAAACGGAACCGGTAAATTTGTTTTCGCACAACACATACATCAAAATTCGCAACGAAAAGACAAACCTTTTGTACATGTAGATTTAGGTTCTTTGAGCGATAATTTATTCGAAAGTGAATTATTTGGCTATGCCAAAGGTGCATTTACCGATGCTAAAACGGATACTCCCGGACGATTTGAAGCCGCTGCTAACGGAACTATTTTTCTAGATGAAATCGGAAATATTCCGTTGCATTTACAAGCAAAACTATTACATGTTTTGCAAACAAAATCGGTAACACGCTTAGGCGAAAGCAAAGCAAGACCTCTGAACGTAAGAATAATTGCGGCAACAAATAGCGATATAAAAGCCGAAGTAAAAAACAAGACATTCCGAGAAGATTTGCTATACCGAATCAATACTATGGAAATTACTTTGCCATCTTTACGAGAACGAAAAGACGATATTGTACCAATGGCTGAGTTTCTCCTTAACGAAATTGGAGAAAAATACAATCAAACCGATTTAATTTTTGATAGTAATGTTGCCAAACATCTAGAGAAATATCCTTGGAATGGTAACGTTCGTGAAATGGAAAACAAAATCGAAAGAGCTTTAATTCTATCCGAAAACAACACCATTACAGTAACTGATCTTGATATCCTAGATTTTGAAGATTTTCAGGTTAATGACGAAAATCCATTATCAGAGATAGAAAAGAGCGCCGTAGAGAAATCTTTACTTAAAAACAACGGAAACATCAGCAAAACAGCCGAAGAATTAGGATTATCAAGAGCTTCTTTATACAGAAGAATTGAAAAATACGGTTTAAAAAATATCGAATAATGAAAAACTGGAAATTTTATAACGCCTTATTTTTACGTGTTTTTATTGTCATACTAATTCTTTTTTCTTCATTATATCTTGCGCAAAAGGGATTATACTATAATAGCATTTTAGTAGCTGCTGTAGTTATTATTGCTTTGGCTGAAATGTATTTTTTCTTCAAAAGTAAAATGAGTTTTTACGACAAAACCATTCTTTCTATTCTTCAAAATGATTACTCAACCAACTTTCCTGAAGAACAAAGAAAAGGCAGTTTTAAAAATCTCTCGCTTTTGTATGATACATTAAAAGAAAAGCAACAAGAACAAACATCCAAAGAGTTAATTTATCGCTCTATTTTAAACAATATCGACACTGCTATTTTAATTCTGGAAAAAGACAATGACAATTGGAATATATTCCTAATGAACAATTGTTTCTCTAGCACATTTGCGGTTCCTAAAGTAAGCCATTGGAATTATCTTAAAAATTACCTTCCGTCACTTTGCAAAGAAATCGAGAACACCCAATTTAGCGAATTAAAAACGGCTATTGATGTCAAAATCGAGCAACAGGATTTACAAACTTTCATGCTTCAGACTTCATTAACAAAATCATTAAACAAAGAATATTTCATCATTTTATTAGATAGTATTCAGCGTGTAATTGATAAAAAAGAAAAAGAAGCCTGGATTACTTTAATGAAAATAATTTCGCATGAGCTGATGAATTCGTTGACGCCAATTCGTTCGCTTTCGCAAAATTTACTTCAGATAATAGATCAGGAAAAATTAGAAGAAGATGATTTTGATGATATAAAAAGTAGCATTTCGACTATTATAAACCGAAGCGACCATTTGCAAATTTTTGTAGAAAACTACCGAAAACTAGCCATGCTTCCTACTCCAGATAAAAAACCTGTATCAATTAATGCTCTTTTTGAAGATTGCTTAAAGATTATGACACCAATCTTAAAAGAACAAGGTATTGAACTAATAAACAACATTAATAGTTCGCGTTCTATCCTAATTGATAAAAGCCAAATAGAACAGGTTATCATCAACTTGATTACCAATAGTATTTTTGCATTGAAAGAAAAACTGGAAAAGAGAATATACTTATCGACTCTGACCGAAAACAATCGTTTTTTTATCACAATTTCTGATACAGGAAAAGGAATTGAACCTGAAATAAGAGATAAAATATTCCTTCCTTTTTTCACAACCCGAAAAGAAGGTGCGGGAATCGGGCTTACGCTTTCTAAGAATATTATCGAGGCTCACGGAGGTTATTTAAGCTACCAAACCGATGAAAACAGAACTAATTTTGTTATTTGCCTGATTTAAAAATCTTAAAACATATAAGTTATATAAGCACATATAACTTAACGCTTAAATGAACTTACATTACTTAAATGGTAATCTTTTTTTGAAATAGGTAAGCTATATAAGGGCATATAACATTAAAACTTAAATGAACTAATATTACTTATATGGTTAACTTTTTTTTTCAGAATCTAAAACTCAATTTCTGGTTGCCAAAAATGCTTTTCGAAATCTACAATCTGATTGTCTTTAACTTCTATTCCTTCGTTTTCAAGTAATTGTTGCATTAGGTTTGTACCGTCAAAATGGTGCTTACCACTAAGTAAACCTTTTCTATTTACCACACGATGCGCAGGAACATCATCCATATTATGGCACGCATTCATTGCCCAACCAACCATTCTTGCTGAACGTGCCGTACCCAATGCTTTTGCAATAGCGCCATACGAGGTAACTTTCCCGTACGGAATCTGTCTTGCAATCACATAAACCCTTTCGAAAAAATTATCTTCTGCCATGGCTTTATTTTCAAGTAAAAATTAAGCGAAATAATATCGTATGATATTAAAAAGTGTGATTATCGAAATTACTCCTGTAATACTTCCGATAATGATATTCATGTTCTTGAGTATGTAATCTGTTTTCTGTTCTATCTTCTGAAAAAAAGCGATATAACAGTAAAAAACTGTAAACGATCCCAAAACTGATCCTGTTACAAACACGGATATAAAATGGTTTTCGAATAAAAATAATTTATAAGAAGCCAGCGTAACACTGACAAAAACGTAATATGGGATTGGAAAAAAATTAAGTGCAGAAAGTAGCATTCCTAAAAAGAAACGGCTTTTCTTACTCTGATTTTTGATTTTATTTTTCTTCTTTTTAGGTTCTTTTGCAATCCACAGAAAGTAAACCGTTAAGACTGCAAAAATTCCAAAGCCAATTTCTCGCAATAAAATCACAACATCTGGTCGCTGATCAATAATCCTTGCCGATAAAATCGCCAAATATACCTGACAGAATATAATAAGTACTGCTCCGGCAACAAACCATAACGCATTCTTTTTCCCTTCTTTTAAGTTCACTTTGGCTGCCGTCATGTTGATTAATCCTGGCGGAATAATACCAATAAAAGCCGTAATAAAGCCTAAAAGCAAAGGAATAATAAATGTCATGCGCTGCGAATCATGTATTAAAGAATGGGGAAACTGGAATTAAAGAGAAAAACTACGCTTTAATTTTAAAACGAATATACGTAATTGCCTTATTAATTTCTAAATATTGTTTCTCGTAAAATGTCTGAAAAGCAGTAACCTCTTCTGGGCTTCCTTCATTTACATACACATTATGATTAGCATATAAAACCTCATGCCCTTCTCCGTGCAACAATCCTAGTGTATAACCGTGCATAAATTCGCTATCAGTCTTTAAGTTTACAACACCATCTTTCTTAAGGATTTTTTTATACAATTGTAAAAATTCCGAATTGGTCATACGGTGTTTAGTACGTTTGTATTTTATTTGCGGATCTGGAAAAGTAATCCAGATTTCATCTACTTCATTCTCAGCAAAAATATGGTTGATTAATTCGATTTGAGTACGAATAAAAGCAACATTATGTAAACCTGTTTCAACAGCAGTTTTAGCACCACGCCAAAAACGAGCCCCTTTAATATCGATTCCAATAAAGTTTTTATTTGGATATCTTTCAGCCAATCCTACAGAATACTCTCCTTTTCCACAACCTAGTTCAAGTACCAACGGATTATCATTCTTAAAGAAGTCTTTGTTCCATTTCCCTTTATGCGGAAATAAATCGCCTACAACTTCTTCTCTCGTTGGTTGAAAAACGTTATCAAATGTTTCGTTTTCCTTGAATCTCTTTAGTTTATTTTTACTTCCCACTTTTTTACAAATATTTCGGCAAAATTAAGGAATATATACGAATGAATGGCATCGGATTTCAAAAATGAAAAAAACCATCTCTAATAGCTTTTTTCTACCAAAATATTGAGTGTGGTTTTCTGTATAAAAGAGAACTAAACTTATCTCCCTATAGATTATTTTTTTGCCACAGATTACACAAATTAACACTAATTTTAAAGTTTTGTGTCCTTTGCGTAAATCCTTGCGACCTTTGCGGTTAATTTTTCTACCACAAATTACTCAAATTAACACAAATTTTAAAAGCTTCGTGCCCTTTGCGACCTTTGCGGTTAATCTTTCTACCACAAATTACTCAAATTAACACAAATTTTAAAAGCTTCGTGCCCTTTGCGGTTAAATCCGTGTTTCTTTTATAGCCAATTTTAATTAGCCGTTTTTATCTTAGGTTCTAGAGTTTCATCATGTTGAGATAAATCTAACCCAATGTATTCAGACTCCTCTGACACTCGCATTGGGATAATTACATTGGTAAGTTTAAATAAAAGATAAGCTCCGAAAAAAGTAAATATCGAAACCAAAACCAAAGCCATCATATGGTGTGCAAAAACCATCCATCCGCCATGAAGCAAACTCGCTTTATCGCCATGTGCAAATATTGCAGTAAGAATCATTCCCATAATTCCGCCAACTCCATGGCAGGCAAAAACATCTAAAGTATCATCGATTTTCTTTAGGAAATTAGCATTTACAACCATGTTCGAAACCAAAGCAGCACTAAACCCAAAGAACATACTTTCTGGTACAGACACAAATCCCGCAGCTGGCGTAATCGAAACCAATCCTACGACGGCACCGATACAAGCTCCTAAAGCAGAAACCTTACGTCCGTTGATTCTATCATAAAACACCCAAGTTAACATCGCTGCCGCAGATGCTGTCGTTGTAGTAGCAAAAGCCATCGCCGCAACACCATTGGCTGCCAAAGCCGAACCTGCGTTAAAGCCAAACCAACCAAACCATAACATTCCTGTTCCTAATAATACAAACGGAATATTGGTTGGTATATGTCGGCTATTTTTTCTTTTTCCTAAAACTAGTACTCCTGCCAGTGCTGCAAAACCTGCACTCATATGCACTACTGTTCCTCCTGCAAAATCCTTAACGCCAAAATAAGTTCCTAAAATTCCTGTAGGATACCAAACCGCGTGACATAAAGGCGCGTAGATAAATATCGTGAACAAACATATAAAAAGCAGGTAGGAAATAAATCGAACTCGTTCGGCAAATGAACCTGTAATTATCGCTGGCGCTATAACCGCAAACTTCATCTGGAATAATGCAAACAACATAAACGGAACTGTATTTGCTAATTGTTTGTGAGGCAAAACACCCACATAATCCATAAAAGCAAACGTAGTTGGATTACCTACGAAACTATAAAAATTCCCTCCCGAATGAATTCCTATTGGTTCACCAAAAGCAAGACTAAAACCAAGTACAACCCATAAAAGTGTTACTACACCAAGGCAGATAAAACTTTGGAGCATGGTCGAAATCACATTCTTTTTCCCAACCATTCCGCCATAAAAAAAGGAAAGACCTGGCGTCATAATCAGAACCAAGCAACAAGAAGTAAGCATCCAGGCAACATCGGCAGGAACAATTTGTTCTGTAGTTCCAAATTCCGAAAGAATATAATCTGTACTGTTAACAGCTGGCCAAAATGCACCCGTTATACACACAATACTTATAACAATAAAGGATATAATCCAGCGCTTTTCTATTTTCATTTTTAAAATACTTTACTTTAACCCTATTTTTATAGGGGTCAAAGTTATAAAAAAATGAATCTTTTAATTTTCAAGGGGTGAAAAAATAGCACTTAACATTGCATTATCATCGATATTGCATTTTTCGATACTTTTTTTTGAGAGTATACCATTTTGAGGTTCCAATTAAGTTATGAATTTGCCAATTATATTATAACGAAATTGAAACCTCAACTTTTAAAAGACTAAAAACAAAGTCTTTACTTACTTTTTCTTAAGTTTAGTAATTATAACATCCTCTAATGGGGCTTTTATTTTAACAACTTCATCAACATTGTCGTTTGGAACAGTCATAGACAAAACATAATGTTTTACTTTCCATTCTTTTCCTACTTTTACCATAACTCCAGAGCCGCGACAAATTTTCATTTGTGTATCAAGTAATTCATCAAACCAAGCTGTTTTTCCAGTTGCATCAAAAAAGATATGACGTTCTAATGCAGTAAAGCTCCAAGCTTTTCCTTTATCAAAAAATGGCTTCGCCCAAACTTTAAAATCGGCTTTGTTCCAATTTTCTGTAGCGTCTGTTCCGATAAAAATAGCGTCATCGGCCATTAAGGCGAAATATGGTTCAAAACTAGCATCGGCTGCAGCTTTATGCCAAGCGTCAAGCGTTTTATTAATTTTATCTTTATCAGATGTTTGTGCTTGCGCAAAAGAGGTAATGAATAATAGCAGTAAGATTGATTTTTTCATGGTATATGGTTATTTGTTTTTTAAAGCAGAAATATAGAGAATTTACCGCAAAGTTCACAAAGAGCTACGCTAAGTCCGCAAAGTTTTAGAATCCGTCTAATCCTTTTAATCTGTGGCTGAAAATTAACCGCAAAGAGTGCAAAGGGCTACGCAAAGAACGCAAAGTTTTGGAATCTGTCTAATCCTTTTAATCTGTGGCGATAATTTAACCGCAAAGTTTCTCCAACTCTTTGCCGAAGGAACGCGGATTAAACAGATTCGCTAAGGCGAAAACGCAGATTAAAACGGATTTTCTCCCTTTCCGACGGTTTGAGGTTTGAATTATTTTTTTAAAATCCGTTTTCAATCCGCGTCTTTACTTTTGTAAATCCGTATCATCCGCGTCCCATTGCGGTAAAAAGGCAAGCTAAAAACCCCTTTTAACAAATATGGACTACAAAAATCAATCAAAAACGAGTATATTTGAGAACTTTAAAATTATGCAACCATGAATCCGAAAATCCTTATAAGTTCGTTAGTTATTTCCTCAATCCTTTTTATTTCTTGCAAAAAAGAATTAGAACCTCAGGAAAGTACACCAGCCTCAGAATTGGTAAAATTAGGATTAGCACAAGATACGACCAAAGCAAATTCGACAGTTCAAACCCCTGCACCTGCTGCAAATCCAAATACAGTAATGGGTGCTACAGGAGGAGTTAATCCTGCACACGGACAACCTGGTCACCGTTGTGATGTTGCAGTAGGAGCGCCTTTAAATTCGCCTTCTTCTCAACCTGTACAACAAGTTACAACACAAACGCAAGCCGCACCTACAACTGCCGTAGTTACAAATACTACACCACAGCCAACAACTACTAAAACTCCTAAAGGAATGAATCCTCCTCACGGACAAGCAGGACATCGTTGTGATATTGCTGTTGGAGCACCATTAAATTCTGCTGCTGCAAAAACAACTACAACACAAACTACTACTGCACAACCTGCATCGGGCACCGTTAGTCAGCAAGTAACTGTACCTCCTCCACCAGCAGGTTCAACTAATTATGCTGTAACTGCTCCTGGAATGAATCCACCACACGGACAAGAAGGTCACCGTTGCGATATTGCTGTTGGTGCAGCATTACCAAAATCATAAAACCAACGAATTCGTTCGATTAACATAAAACAAAACCCGAATACTTTAAATATGTATTCGGGTTTTTTATTTCTTTTTATTTAAAAGATACTTTATTCTATTTCAAAAATAGCCTGAATTTCTACAACCGAGTTTATTGGTAACGAAGCCGCTCCAATTGTTGCTCTTGCATGTTTTCCTTTTTCTCCAAAAACCAATGCCGTTAAATTTGAAGCTGAGTTCATAATCCCTGCGTGTTGCGTATAATCTGGAGTTGTATTAAAATATCCTGTTAACTGAACACATTGCTTTACTTTGTTCAAATCGCCACCACAAGCTTCTTTTAAAACTGCAATAACGTTAAGCATTGTTTGATACGTTGCTTCTTTAGCCTGCTCCTCTGTAACCGTTGCACCAACTTTACCCGGATTTAATATTTTACCATCTTTTAACGCTACCTGATTAATATACACTTTATTGTTCGAAATTGTATAAGGCACATAGTTCCCAACTGGTTTAGGAGCTTCTGGAAGCACAATATTATTATCTTTTAATGTTTTATTGACATCAATATTCCCTTTGCTTTCTACCGAAGTTGTTTTTACTTCTTTTCCGCTTTCTGTATTTTTTAAACCCGAAGCCACTCTTGCCAAAGCTTTTCCTTGTTCTTTAGCTAAATTCAATTCACTGGCAGATGGTCGTGTACCAACAGAACCTGCTAAAGAAGTTGATCCAAAAGGAGTATTCCCTTGAGGAACTGATTTATCCAACGTAGCTGTACCCATAATTCCCGTAGGTACAATTACCATTCCGTGGGAAGCTAGTATATTCCAAAAAGATAATATTGCTGCTTCTTTTCCTGCACCTGATCCTGCTGACATAAAAACTGTTGCTGGTTTTCCCTCTAAAGCTCTTGAAGTCCAAAGCGGAATACTCTTGCTGAAAAAGTAATTCATATCGGCACTTATATTAGCAAAATGAACTGGACTCCCGAATGCGATTCCGTCATAATTTGCTAATTCCTCAATAGTTGCTATTGGTAATTTCTCAACCTCAGCATTTAATTTTTCTTTCGAATTAATAGAAGCAACACGTTTTATTGTTGCTTTTGTATTTGGATATCCCTGAATTCCCTCTGCCATAGCTTTCGCCATTTTATATGTTCCTCCATTTTGAGAATGAATAAGAACCAGAACATTTGTTTCTGATGATTTTACTTGCGCATTTACACCAAAACCTATAAGAACTGCGGTTAGTAATACGAGTAGTTGCTTTTTCATGAATTTATTTTAAATGATTTATTATTTGATAACCCAAATCAAATTACTTGCCTTTTCATAAAGAACAAATCTCTTTTTTGGGACTGCAAAATTACTTTTTACAACAGCGAAAAGCGTTATTATTATCTTAATTTTATTTTTTGAAGTTTCACAAAGATTCACAAAGAATCCGCAGAGTTCCACAAAGAGTCATGTAGAAGAAAATCAAAAACACATACCAACAGAACTCTCATCGGGCTGACATATCGAATTGTGGTAAAATCATATGTCGCTTCGCTGGAACTTTAGATTAGAAAAAAATCGGCTTAATCTGCAAAATCTGCGTGAAACAAAAAAATAAACACAGCGCTAACTATGTGAAAGAAATGTGCTTCTTTTTTGCATTCTTTTTCACATATAAGACCTATGTTACTATGTGTTGAATAAAATTTTATGGATAACCCTCAACGGTCTAATCTAAATATTTTCTAACTTACACAAAACAAATCACTCAATGTTATGAAAAAAGCAATTGTTTATGGAGCAAGCGGATTAGTTGGTTCTTATATCCTCGAAAATTTGTTGAACAATACCAATTACGAACAGATAACAATCGTTGTTCGGAAAGAGTTAGACATTAAGCATCCAAAACTAAAAACTCTTATTGGTGATTTTCAATCTTTACCCAATGTCGTTAAAGATATCGCCATAGACGAAGTTTACATTGCCCTAGGAACTACACAAAAGAAAACGCCTGACAAAAAAATCTATTACCAAATAGACCATGATTATCCTGTATTGGCAGCAAAACTAGCTAAAGAAAAAGGGGCGAAATCTGTCTTTTTAGTTTCTGCCGTTGGAGCAAGCCCTAGTTCATCGGTTTTTTACGTTAAAACAAAAGGAGAAATGGAACAAGATATTATTAGCTTGAATTTCGACCATACTTATATCTTCCGACCTTCGATGATTTTAGGAAACAGAAAAGAAAGCCGACCTATGGAAAAAGTATTCATAGGAATATTTAAATTAATCAATCCGTTATTCATAGGAAACCTAAGTAAATACAAAGGCATTGAAGCAAGTGATATAGCCAAGGCAATGGTTAACGCTGTCAATAACAGCAATGACAAAATCAAAATATTGCATTGGAAAGAAATGACTGCTTTACTAAAATAAAAAAAGGCATTATCTATTTTTGAGATAATGCCTTTTACATTTATTAGTATTTAGATTAATACTCTTTCATTTTTTCGAAAGTAGTAGTAAGTGATTTTTTAATTTTACCTAAAGCACCTTGGAAAGCTTTTTCTAGCGTATCGGCGTGGTCTGTAACTGTAATAGGTTGTAGTTTTACTGGACGAACTTCAATCACACATTTTTTATCGTTTACGCTGAATTTCTCTCCGTTTTCATCTCCAAAATGCACTTCGATACGAGTAATTTTGTTATCAAAACGTGCTAAAGACTTTTCTAATTCTCCAGAGAAATAAGCTTCTAATCTTTCGTGTCCATCAATGTTTTTGTCGGTGTTGATTTGAATTTTCATCTTACTATATGTTTAATGTTTGTTTCTCAAAGCTATCGAAAATTGAATAAAAAAACGAATAAGTTAATAAAACATTATGAAAATAAATGGAGATTTTTTTACGCTTTTTGTCTGACTGAGCGGAGTCGAAGTCCAGCAACCATAAGCAACCCAAAATTATCCATAACTTTTTAGATTGATAAAGAAACTGTACTAATCGCAAGTGTTTTTTGGTATCTTTGCAATCCTAAACTTTCAGATTATGAACTTGACTAAACTTTTGCCCGTGTGGTACGCTGGCGGTATTGGAAACAACTGCAACGCTCTGAAAGGCGTAGGACAGCTAACCCATTCGGGTTTTATATTCCCTAAACTTTCAGATTATGAGTACAAACACCCTTACAAAAGAAACAGCATTGCGGTTATCCGATTTCTTCAACAAATCTATCGACCCAATAAGTATGGCAAAAACAATTAGACAAGTAAACTATATACTTGCTTTAAGCCTAATGCGAGAATCCGAAACACTGAAATTTGACAAAATAAGCCTTGAAAATGGTTTTTATTGGTTGAATGAATTAGCTGAAACTTTAAATCCTTATTTGAATGCTGAATAATTTAGAATTGAAAAAGCCACTTTGTAGTGGCTTTTCCTATTTTAGATATTAAAATTATTACTTTAGCAATCTAAAGCAGCAAAAATGGAGCAAATAACAGAAGAAGAATTATTACTTAAAGTAGTTAAATATTTCGAAATTAATATTTTTGAAAATCATATTAACGCTTCTTTAAAGAAACATTCAAAAATTAAAAACTACAATATAAATCCAATAGTTGTTAAATATTTATCTAAAGTTTTAGAAGGCAACTATACTCCTGAAGGCGTTGCAAAAGCATTGTTTTACCCTAGAGTTTTAGGAACCTCAATAAATACTTCATTTGGAACCAATATTCAAAAGATGTTTATAAAACTTAATTTAGCTGAAGGTTCAGCAATTAAAGGAATTGATATTGAATTTCTTGATAAAGTTGATGGTAGAAAAAAATGGTGTCAATTAAAATCGGGACCAAATACTATAAATTCAGAGGATGTAAATCCTTTAATTAAAAAATTCACCAACACTATTAGATTAGCTAGAACTAATGATGCATTACTTGGAAGTAATAATAATGATTTCATTGTAGGGGTTCTATATGGAGAACAAGCTCAATTAAGTATGCACTATAGAAAAATTGACGAAATTCATCCAGTAATAATTGGTCGCGATTTTTGGCATAGAGTTACAGGATTTCCAAATTTTTATGATGGATTGGTAGCTGATTTACATCAAATAATAAACAATTTAGATACTAAAGAATACATAACAAAAGGATGCGAAGAATTAGCCTACGAAATTAGAACTTCCAATTTATTTAGCTTCTAATATTTGAGTAATATTGATTTAAAAAATTTATTATAGAGTACCCAACTTCCTTTCCTAAATTAACAGGAACTGCATTTCCAATCTGTTTATATTGCTGCGCAATCGAGCCTGAAAATTGCCAATCATCTGGAAAGGTTTGAATCCTTGCATACTCACGAACTGTAAATGGTCTAGTCTCTTCTGGATGACATCTTTCTGTTTGCTTTTGTGCTGGACTACATGTTAATGTAAGGCAAGGTTCATCCCAGCCAATTCTTCTTGCGATTCCGGTTTTTCCTCCACCAAGATAAAAACTCCCCCCCATAAATTCTTTTTGAATATCGATAGGTAAATCTCTCCAATACCCCTTTTGTGGAACTAATTTTAAAACATCAACTTTACTTTGTGGATATTTTGAACCTCCTGAATACGGAACATCACAATCAAACAAATCACTTTTTTTTAAAGCATCTTTTAGATTATAAATTTTCTTATATGGTTTTGGATATTCATATTTCAAATCAATATCTTTTCTAATTCCAACTAAAATTAGTCTTTCTCTTTTCTGAGGAACGTTATAATTAATTGCTTTTAAGACTTGAACAGGTACAACATTATAACCAATTTCATCTAATATTGAGATCATGCCTTGAAGAGTCTTACCATTCTCATGACTTAACAAACCACGTACATTCTCTCCAATACAAATTGGTGGATTTACTTCTTTTACAGCTCTAGCAAATTCATAAAACAATGTCCCTCTAGCATCAGCTAAACCTAATTTTTTTCCTGCGTAGCTAAATGCTTGGCATGGGAATCCGCCAGTTACAATATCTACTTTATTGTGATATTCTGAAAAATTAAAATTCTTAATATCTCCTTCCAAAACATTCCAATCAGGCCTGTTAGTTCTTAATGTTTCACATGCCCATTTGTCAATTTCATTTAGAGCAACACATTTCAATCCAGCCTTTTCCATTCCAACAGCCAATCCACCAGCTCCAGCAAAAAGTTCTAGAACAGTATAAGTATTTTCGGGCTCTACATGATTTGAAACTGTTTCTTGTATAGTGCCATCTATAAAACTTGAAAACAAGGTAGTGATGTCAGATTTTTTATACATCCTATAATTACTCATAGGTTCTCGCACAGCACTTAATTTACCTTCATTATCCCAGCGCCTTAAAGTTTCTTTGCTTTTCCCTATTAATTCTGAAGCTTCAGACAATGAAAGATATTCATTCATAACCAAGTTGATTAACATTACACATATGGTTACAAATTTAAAAGAAAAAATGGCATAATCAAATACATTTTTAGAATATAATTTTTTATTTTTTTTCTATTTTCTAAGTATTAGTTTTAAACAACTATAAACCATTTAAATAGATCAAAATTAATTTCATCCATTTTGATATTTTTTTTCTCTTGTGACCAAAAATCAAAAAACATCATGCCGTGAGATTTTAATTTGATGTTTTTTGAATATTTTATTCATTTTTTTAATTAAGCAAAAATCAACTGGTGTGTCTATCTTTTAGAAATTAAGATTTTTAGGATACATAATATTAAAGTAATTTTCAAAAGCCCTACAAAGTAATTCTTTATCTATTTCAAATAACTCATTTCTAATATCCCAATCTTTAATATACTCTTCATCACTTTCAGAAATTTCTTCTCTATCAAGTTTTCTAGTTAAAATATCACTTAATAAAACGCTGTTGCATTGATGGTATTTTGGGTAGTATTTATAAATAAATGCCCAATAATCAAATTTATCTTCATCTTCCTTTTCTTCTTTAAGGTCTTTCTCTTCGAATTCTTTAATAATTTTAAAATCTAACCAGCCCATTGCTTCTCCGATTCCTTTGTAAAAAGCATTTCTTTCTGTTCGAGTTTCGAAAGTGTACTTTTTTAAGTTGATAATTTTTTCAAAATCGTCTAAAGGTTTATCATTGTTAAATTTACTTACTTGATCTTTTCCGAAAATTATTTCTGCTAAATATTTCATTTTTTGATAATGGTTTTAATTACTATTCTAAAAATTATTTTTAACTATGATAAATTCAAATGTAGCTTTGAAATACTAATTGCCTTGCGCACTATTGACCTCATTAAATAATAGTTTTCAACATAATATTAATCATTCCTTTTTCCTATTTCTACTTTTGTCATGTAAGTTCTATCCACTTCAGCCAGGTTAGCAAATGCCTCTTGTGAGATTTTTTTTCTTTTCTTAATTCTCGTATCCGGTCGCCAATTTTAATATAGATATCCATTAATTTGTATTATTGAAGTAAACAAAACTATCCAAATGTTGCTTTTTGTACAACGGTATAAGAGTCACTTTTTATAAATAACTAGCGCTAATAGTTTTAAATTTTTAAACAAAAAAAACGCCAATCTCTCGATTGGCGTTTAAGTCATTTTATAACAATGACAATACTATATTTAAAGCTAAACCCTACTTATTCTTATCCTCCTTCTTCCTCCATTTAATTTTGATTTTTCCGCCATCATCGACGGCTAATAAATGCAAAACGATTCCACGGTTGCGAACGGCATCTCGCTCGGCTTTGGAAGCTAATTTTACATCGTTTTTAGAGTTTCGGAGTGGAATTGTCAAGGCTAAATTGGTTTCATGACCTAGAGAATAAATTCCGGCTACATCAAAATTAAGAACACTTGAACTTACTCTTAAACTATTCACATCTATATTCTGCCCTCTCAAGATAACATCGCCAGATAAATTACTAAACGTAATATTTTTTACATCACGGAAGGGAAACGCAAATTTTCCGATTTTTACAATTGGCTCAAAATTGACTAAAGCTCCATTATTGACTTTAAAATTGACATTACCTGTTACTGAGTTTTTTATTAAATCCCCTTCGGAATCCATTATTCCTACAACGCTTGCTTTGGATGTTAGTTTTCCTTTTATATCTTTTGCATCAAATGATTTTATATCAAAATTATTGAATGAGGTCAGGAACTTTGTAATATCGACATTAGTAACTTGAGCTTCTGATTTAAAATTATACTTTTTACCATTTGGGTTTAATACTGCCGAGAAATCAATTGTTCCTCCGGCGGTTTGCAAGAATCCGTTTTGTACTGTTACATTAGAGTTTGTTAGCCTAATAGTAGCTTTTGCATTTGTTGCTGCTAATTTGGCATAAACAAGCTTATCCATATTAAGTTGCAAGACTACTTGACATTTGTTTATTACGGTATGAAGCTGGTCTGAAAAACTCTGATGATTTGCTGGTTTTTTGCTAGGTTGTTTATTTTTTTGGGTCGCAGCAATAACGCCTAGAAATTGTTTTATATCAATACTTGGGCTATAAATTTTCCAATCTACGAGCATCTTTTCGGGTGCATCATAATAGAGGTTCAAGAAATTATCGACCCTTCCTTCTACAAAAACGGTATTACGACGGTCCTTGAATGCGAATTTTTTAATTACAAGTGCTTGTTCGGTAAAGTCTAACTGAATATCCGTTTTTTCGAAAGTAAGTCCTTTGGGAATATATTTTAAACTGGTGTTGTTAACTCGAACGCTTCCTATGAATTTTGGTTTTCGAAAGTACAAATCGACGATATCACATTCGAACTTAAAATCGACTTTGGCCTGACCATTGGAAAAGCGCATTAAATCGGCATTGATTATATTATTGAGTTTTGTAACATCAAAATCAGCGTTTAGGATTCCTGTTGCAACGGGTTTATCAAAATTATGAATCATTGCATCTTGAATTTCAAAAGGAATTGTATTATATGCTCCTTTAAATCCGTGTATTATTACTGCCGAATTAGCATCATAACATCCTAGTTCTTCCTTTAATATATTTGTGAATTTTCCGTTGAAGGTGCAATCTGAAATTAATCCGTCGGGAATGCGTAATTCGTTGTCCTTAACTTCGGCTACTACATTAATTTTTGGATCGCCTTCGGAATTTAAATCTCCATCGATTGTACAGGTTACTCCTATTGGATCTTTTAAATCATACCATTTTAGTTTGGAACTAATATTATTGGCTAGCAAATAGGTGGCATTTTTCCAGAGGATTCTGGTTTTGATTTCGATACCAAAATTGGAACTGGTTTTGCCTACATCAAAATAGGATTTAACATTAAATTTATCTCCTCCTATTTCGAGTCCGTCAACATTGGCCGTGATTTTATTTTTGTCTGTATTATAAGTAACAGCAATAATCCCTCTGATTCGTTTGTCTTTGGCAAAGCTTCCTTTTTCGGTATTAAAAGCCATACTTTTTACATTGGTATCTACAAAAAGATTGGTGCTCCAATCGCTTCCATCGTAATCTATTTTGGCTTTTAGTGCAGCTACTTCAAAATCGAAGAGTTTATTTCGTGGTTTGTTCTCGGAAATAAAATGCACATTGGTCATACTTATTTCATCGACCAATGTAGTTTTTCCGCTTTCTTTTTTGTCTTTCTTAGGTTTCTTTCTGAAGATGTCTGAGTTTGTTATTCCGTTTGGACCTTTGTACAAATCGAGTTTAGCATCATTGATTTCGATTTTATGAAAGTCGATTTTATCGGATACTAAACTCCAGATATTTAACCGCACTTCTATTTCTTTTGCCGTAAGAAATGTTCGTTTATGTATTGCCCACAAACTGTCTTTTAGTTCGACATCTTTTAATCCTAATGTAAGATTGGGAAATCCGGTTAGGAATTTATAATGAATATCGCCTATGTGGATTGTTCCGCTTATGTTGTCGTTTATCTTATCGTTTATTTTTACAACGATTTTGTCTTTGTTGTGATTAAAATAATAAGCTAATCCTCCTGATGCAAGTAGTAATAATGCGATAAGACTTAGGAAGAAAATACCAATGCGTTTGGCATATTTTTTAAAATTACTTGTTTGTACAAAGTATTTTATTTTATCAATAATTTGTTTCATGCTAAGTGATTTTAAGATGGGAATATTAAAGGTAATCTAAAATCATAAGAAATAGCAGTGTTTTTATACAGAAAAATGCCTTTATAGAAAACAAGTCCTACAAAGGCATTCTATTATTACTCATTGGGTATTATTTATTTTAACGCATAGAAACATAGTTTTTGCACTCTATAAAAAGGCGTTTCACTTATCTATAACACACATAGCTAGCTATGTGAAAGAAATGTATTTCCTTTTTTGTTCTTTTTTCACACAGAAAACCTATGTTTCCATGTGTTTAATGAAATTTTATCTACACATTCTACAACTCTAGCCCTGATGGGAACAGCATCCTTTTTATAAGGCTTTTTTTGCCTTATAAAAAGATATAGTGGACAGCAGGAAATAGCTCCTAAAAACTAAAACACTGTTATTTAACGGGATGCGCTTGTCTGAATTCTTTTAAAACGGCATCTATAACCCAAGTGGTTCTTGCTGCCGAAACACCACTGGACGGGCAAGCCGGAGTTCCTAGCAATTCTTGTACGATGGTTTCGATAAGGGGTTGTTGAATGTGCAACGGATTATCTATTGGGAAACTTTCTATTTTTCCGTCTTTATCCTCGAGTAATACTGGGTCGTTGCCAAAGGTTGAAAAGGAAATCTTGCCTTTATCGCCTACTATCTCGACAATATCATGGCGCTTGTGACTTGCAAAATTCCACAGTCCTGTGCCGTGAATTCCGTTTTCGAACAAGAATGACATCGAAACACTATCTTCGGCTGGATATGCCATAAGTTGGGAAGTAGCGTGACCTCGAACGGATTTAATAGGTCCGAAAACAAAATCTAGAAAATCTAGTGTATGACAAGCCAAATCGACAAATATTCCGCCACCTGAAAGATGCGGTAAAACGGTCCATGGTAAGTTGATTTCGTCGTCATATCTTTTTTCAAACGAATGGTATAAAACACAATTTACGTGTCTTGGTGTTCCGATAATTCCGTTATCGATTAGTTCTTTTATTTTTAGGAAACGTGGCAAACATCTTCTGTAATAAGCCACAAATAATGGCACATTGTTTTCTTTGCAAGCGCTTATCATTTCGTTGCATTCTTCGAAGTTTAGCGCCATTGGTTTTTCGACATAAACTGCTTTTCCTGCTTTGGCGCACAATACCGCATATTCTTTATGAGATGATGGTGGCGTTGCAATATATACGGCATCGATATCGGGGTCATTTATTAAATCTATCGCATTAGAATACCATTTTGGTACATTATGACGTTTGGCATAATCCTCTGCCAAGGCAGCGTCTCTACGCATTACGGCAACTAATGCTGAGTTTTTTGTTTTCTGAAATGCTGGTCCACTTTTAACTTCGGTTACATTACCGCAGCCAATAATTCCCCATCTAACAATTTTCATTTTTTTGTTTTTTAGTTGTTCCAAATTTAAGAGAAAAGAATTGCTTAAAAAAGTTAGCTACGAATTCGTAAAGCTTTTTTTTACGCAGATTTAAAAGGATTTGAGTAGATGCACACAGATTTTTCTCTAATTAAATCGGCTTAGATTTGCCTAAATCTGATGAATCTGCGTGAAACAATAAAAATAAGCCACGAATTTCTCTAATTATTTTTTCACGCAGATCTAAAAAGATTTGAGCAGATGCACACAGATTTTTCTCTAATTAAATCGGCTTAGATTTGTCTAAATCTGTAGAATCTGCGTGAAACAATAAAAATAAGCCACGAATTTGCGAATTAGCACGGATTTAAAACTTTGTGCCCTTTGCGTAAATCCTTGCGAACTCTGCGGTTAATTTTCTTCCGAACTTTGCGGTTAACTCTCTACGCACAACAAAAAAAACAGGCTTCTCTAAATTAGAAAAGCCTGTTTTAAATATTTAATTATTAAGTCTTACTTTTTAGGTAATGCTTTAAATCCCATATTGAATAATGTAAATGCCTGAATATCGACATTTTCTTGGATTGTTGCTGCTACAGATTTTCCTGCTCCATGTCCTGCTTTTACATCGATACGAATTAAAACTGGATTGTCTCCTGTTTGTTTTTCTTGTAATTCGGCTGCAAATTTAAAACTATGTGCTGGCACTACTCTATCATCATGATCTCCTGTAGTTACCATAGTTGCTGGGTAATGAACTCCTTTTTTTACATTATGAACTGGTGAATATGCTTTGATGTATTCGAACATTTCTTTGCTATCCTGTGCTGTTCCGTAATCGTATGCCCAACCTGCTCCTGCTGTAAATGTATGGTAACGTAACATATCCATAACTCCTACTGCTGGTAACGCCACTTTCATTAATTCTGGACGTTGTGTCATTGTTGCACCTACTAATAATCCTCCGTTTGAACCTCCGCGAATTGCTAAGAAATCTGAAGAGGTGTATTTTTGAGCAATTAGATATTCGGCTGCTGCAATGAAATCATCAAATACATTTTGTTTTTGCAATTTTGTTCCTGCATCATGCCATTTTTTACCGTACTCTCCTCCTCCACGAAGATTTGGAACTGCAAATACTCCACCGTTTTCCATCCAAACTGCATTGGCAATACTAAATGATGGTGTTAAGCTTGCATTAAATCCTCCGTAACCATATAAAATAGTTGGGTTTTTACCGTCTAATTTTAATCCTTTTTTATAAGTGATCATCATTGGTACTTTTGTTCCGTCTTTTGAAGTATAGAAAACTTGTTTAGATTCGTAATCGGCACTTTTGAAATCAACTTTAGGTTGCTGATAAATTTCTGATTTCCCAGATTTAACATCAAATGAGTAAATAGTCCCTGGAGTTGTGTAATTTGTAAATGAGTAATACACTACTTTATCTGCTTTTTCTCCGCTAAATCCACCTGCTGTTCCTAACGCTGGCAATTTTATTTCGCGAACTAATTTTCCTGTGTAATCGTATTGTTTTACTGCAGAAACAGCATCTTTCATATAATTTGCAAAAAAATATCCTCCTCCTGTTGATGGCGAAAGTACATTCTCAGTTTCTGCAATAAAATTTTTCCAGTTTTCTGGTTTTGGATTACTTACATCTACAATTACGATACGCTTGTTTGGCGCGTTTAAGTCTGTTTCGATAAACAATTTTGTTCCTTCGTTTTCGATAACGCTATTATCACTATTAAAGTTATCTACGATAGTAACAATCGGGCTGTTTTCTTTGCTTAAATCTTTAATGTATAACTCGTTTCCGTAAGTAGAGTTTGCTGCTGTAATAACCAAATACTTCATATCATCGGTTACTGAACCTCCAACATATCTTCTTTTTTGGTCAAGCCCGAAAACAACTTTATCGTCTTTTTGTGGAGTTCCTAACTTATGGAAATACAATTTATGCTGATCTGTTTTTGCAGATAATTCGCTTCCTTTTGGTTTATCATAACTAGAATAGTAAAATCCTTCTTTTCCTTTCCAAGAAATTCCGCTAAATTTTACATCTACCAATGTATCTTCTAATGCTTTGCGAGTTTCTGTATCTATGATGATTACTTTTCTCCAATCGCTTCCTCCTTCAGAAATAGAATAAGCTGCTATTGTACCATCTTTGGTAAAATCTAATCCTCCTAAAGATGTTGTTCCGTCTTTTGAGAATGTATTTGGATCAAGAAAAACCTCATCTTTACCGTTTGCTCCTTTTTTATAAATTACAGATTGGTTTTGCAATCCGTTGTTTTTAGAATAATATGTTGACTTTCCTTTTACAAAAGGCGCACTTATTTTTTCATAATTCCATAATTTTTCCATGCGTTTTTTCAAATCTTCACGAAAAGGAATTTGATCTAAATAGGCATAAGTAACTTTGTTTTCTTCTTTTACCCAAGCAGCAGTTTCTGCAGATTTATCATCTTCTAGCCAACGATATGGATCGCTTACTTTAACGTCAAAATAGGTATCAACTGTTTCTCCTTTTTTAGTTTCAGGATACTTTATTGCATTTGATTTTTGACTTTGTCCAAATGCAACAGTTGTAGCGGTTATAGCCATTAGAATACTAATTTTTTTCATTGTTATAATATTACTGTTTCAAACAAAAATAGTTATTTTTTCCTTGGTATTGCTATAAAAAACGCCAACTACATCGTTGGCGCTTTTAGAGCTTTTTTTAATACTGATTCTTCTACAAATTGAAGTTTACACCTAAAACTATGTTGCGTCCTATGTTAGGAATTCCATCTGTTTTTAATCGGGATAAATGCGCGATGTATTTTTTATCGAATAAGTTGTTTCCGTTTATATTTACATCAAAAGCCGTTTTACCCAACTTTACTGTTCCGCCAAATCCTAAGTTAACTAGCGAATATCCTTTTGAAGCTGTTTCAAAACCACTCACATTATCCTGATTAAAAGTAGAGCTTACATTAAGAGTAGCAAACCCATCTTGGAACCAGTTATTGATTTTAAATTCTGTTCTTATCGTATTGTTCCAGTTGTTTGCAGGAATTAATGGCAAGTAATCTCCATTTTGTTTTTTTCCTGTTACGGTTTCAAAACTTGTTTCAAAATGCAACCAATCTAAAGGATGGGGATGAAAGTGTAATCCGATTTCTCCACCATATAATTTGGCATTATCCTGAACATAAGCAAATACATCATTATCATCTAGAACATCTCCCGTAGGCGAAGTATAAATGTAGTTGTTTACGTGATTGTAAAATCCGTTTACAAAGAACTCAAAATGACTGTTTTTATATTCTAAATTTAAATCCGTCTGAACGTTTTGTTCTGTCTTTAAAGCACTATTACCTATTTCGTAACGGTTTGTTCCTTCATGAACTCCATTAGATGTTAGTTCTGCCAAGTTTGGCGCTCTAAATCCCGAAGCTACATTTAATCGCATGGTTAAGTTATCGGCAAGATTGGTTTTGTAACCTAACGATGCATTAAAACTATCAAACGACCTGTCCAAAGCCTGAAAATATCCTTCTTCTCCCTCAACTCCATGCGCGATGGAAGTTACATTACGATTATCAAAACGCAAACCTGCTTGTAATACATTACTTTTCCACTCATAGTTTGCCGTTCCAAAAACACCAAAATCATTTGTTGTTGCATCTGGAATTAAATATTCTTCTCCCGAATTGGTATTGGTTTGGTGCATTCCCTGAACTCCAACAATGGTTTCAATTTTACCCATTTTAGGCAAATGGTATTTAGCATTGTAATTAAATGTTTTCAGTTTCATATGCAATGAAGCTTCATTACTATCCTCAAACTCACTTCTGTCATTTGTGATGTATCCTAAATCAACATCTAGTTTTGAATTCTGAAAAAAGAAAACATTGTTTAAACTCAACAAATGGTTAAAAACTCCTTGTCTAGGAAACTCTGTGTTTTTAGTTGTTGTTTGTTCTCCAAATCCTTCTTCTGGAATTCCTAAATCTAGTTTATTATAGTTGTATCGTAAAACACTTGAGAAACTAGAATTACTGTATCCTATTCCCGTTTTAAAATCGGTTTCGTTATAACGCGTATTTGTTACACGGTCGCTATCTCCTGCTTTGTAATCAGAATGTGAATTAAAACTTCCACGTGCCAAGAATTTCCAATTTTCTGTAGATGTTTTTAATCCGATAGAAGAATTACTTCCTTGTGTATTGGTAAAATACTTCTGACTGAAATTAGCCTTAAAATCTCCTGCATCAGCAAATTTTTCTGGGTTAAAATACAAAACTCCACCCAAAGCATCTGATCCATATAATAAAGATGCTGGCCCTTTTATAACCTCAACACTTTCTACTCCTGCATCGTTTAATCCTAAACCATGTTCGTCTCCAAATTGTTGGTTTTCTAATCGAACTCCTTGCGAATATACCAAAACACGGTTTCCGCTTAATCCACGAATTACGGGTTTACCGATAGATGTTCCTGTAGAAATTTGAGAAACTCCTGGAATCGTCGCCAATCCTTCTATTAATGTCGAAGTTCCTTTTTGTTGTAATGTCTTGATAGTTTCATGCTCTACTTTCATTACGTTTTGCGATTGCAATTTGCTAAAAGCCGTAGATACAATTACCTCATCCATTTCGAATGCTGCTTGCGAAAGTAAAATATCGAGTGTATTCTCTTTTAATAATTTTTCGATATTCTTATTTTGAGTTGTAAAACCTACAAACGTAAATGCGATACGTAATCCTCCGTTAGGAAGATTATTCAACGTATATTTTCCGTTTTCGTCAGTTGTAGTTCCTTTATGCAATTCGGGTGCATAAACTGAAACTCCCGGAACAGGCTGGTTTTGCAAATCGGTTACGGTTCCAGAAACTGTATTTTGGGCATTAATCAAGCCCGAAAACCCTAAAATTAGGGCAATTATTATTTTTTTCATTGAAAATGATGCTATAGTTAGATTATTTCTTCCTTTAAAATCAATTCAAAAAACAACGTATAAATACGCTCAATAACTCCGATAACTATCAGAATTAGTAAACCATTTTTACTATTTGAATTGTATAAATAAAGATTGTTTTTGATTTTATAGAAAACCAAAACAGGGTAATACATTGTATTCCGAAGCTATTCGGATACTAAAAATCTAAACTATGGGCGGACCTCGAAGTGAGTATAGACTTCCGGAAAATGAAATATCGGTTTCCGAAAAGGTAAAGAAATAAGGAATTTCATCATGAAAAACAGGTAACTGAAAAGTGAATTTTTCAGGCGTTATATAACTGCTTATCGCAAAATGACATACATAGCAATAATCAAAATTATGATGCTGATGCGTTATTTCGGTATTTGTTACGTTATACTCGTGATGACATTGTTTTTTTGAAAACTCTTGTACAATATGCTCATAACTATGGAACGACTGAAACAGCATTGAGAACAATACCGTCATCGTCAAAGAAATACTTATTATGAGTTGTTTTCTTTTCATGCCCTGCAAAGGTATAAAAAACATATAAGCGAAATGAAATATGCAGGAGTTTCATTAAAAAACTATAATTAAAGACAGAAAATTAACCGGAAAGATTATTTAACCGCAGAGAGCGCAAAGATTTACGCAAAGGTCACAAAGCTTTTCCTTAATTTTGTCTTTCTGAGGAACGAAGACACGAGCGATAGCGAACTGGCGAAGCAATCTCCGCGAGAAACTCCACATTCTTTGTCGAGCTACTCGCGGAGACCCTTCCTGCGTCAGGGTGACAAGATTGTGGTTTGTTTGTGTTTTGAGTTTAAATACTACATGTATAGTATATTTGCTCTCAATAAAAAATTAGTGTTAATTCGTGCAATTAGTGGGAAAAAAATTAACCACAATCAAACCACAACCGATACACTCAATATCTTATATTTGTAAAGTGAATATCAAAATGCAAAAACTACCTATACTCTAGGAACAATCATTAAAACCAAAATCCAAAATGCGATTATTTTTTAGTTGTTTATTTTTAGTATCGTTTCTGAATGTCTTTTCTCAGGAAGAGAAAGCTCCTGCTACAGAAACTCCAAAAGTAAAAATTGATTCTCTGTATCGAGAAGATCAGTTTTATTTTGCAATTACCTATAATGCATTAGCAAATGCTCCAGAAGGATTGTCGCAAAAGAAATTTTCGGCAGGACTTAATTTCGGTTTTTTAAGAGATATGCCTATTAATAAAAATCGTAACGTATCTATCGCCACAGGTTTAGGATTTAGCTATAAAAATTACTTTCAAAATCTTGCCATAACTGGTACAAATGACGCTCCTGTTTATAATGTTGTAAATTACTCTGATGTTAATACAAACAAATTCACTCAGTATTTAATCGATTTACCGATTGAGTTTAGATGGCGAACTTCTACTTTTGAGAGTTATAAATTTTGGAGAATTTATGGTGGTGTAAAATTTAGTTATCTTTTATTTGATCGCTCTGTTTACAAAGATTCTGAGCAAAAAGTAGTCATTAAAAACAATAAAGATTTCGAAAAAATACAATACGGAGTTTATATTTCATCTGGTTTTAATACTTGGAATATATATGCTTATTATGGTTTAAACTCTTTATTTAAATCAGCAAAAACTCCTACGGAAGATATCGATATGCGAACAATGAATATTGGTGTAATTTTCTATATTCTATAACCAGAAAAATGCAAACATTAATTGTGGAATTATCCCAATAAGTAATCCTATTACAAGTTCTTTATTGGTATGCGCATTCATTTCCAGTCGGGATGATGCCACAAAACCATTCATTAAAATAAAGAAAGCAACCCAATACATCATATTTGGCACTTGAAGGTGTCGGTACAAACCAATTGCAAAAATGGTTAATCCACTTATGGCTATCATGTGCAAGCTGGCTTTTATTTTGCAAAAAGATAAAATCAACGCAATTATTGTACTAAATAATGCGCCTAGAAAAAAGAAATGCAACTCTGGATAACGCATAATTACCACACTGCGTTTTACTAACAAAATGATTAAAAAACAATGAAGCACCAACGGAATCTTACGCTGTGAGGTTTCATTAATCATAATCGAATCGACATTTCCTGTAGAACGAAGCAACAAGAAAAACAACATAGGAACAAAAACCGTGATAATTAATATCTGAAAAAGAATAAAGATTTTCTCCTCATTTACAAATGCATCTCCCTTAAAAAAAAGGTAGAACATACTCGCATACATCGAAATAAATAATGGATGAAATACATAAGAAAATATCGGAAGAATCTTTTTCAACGGCTTGGATTTATTGTCTTGAACAAATATAAAAAAATATATGACTTTGTATAAAATGCTCAAAATTTTAACAGCAACTAAAAATGGAACGCGGATGATGCGGATTTACTAAAGTAAAGACGCGGATAAAACCAGATTTTTTAAAATCGTTACAATAAAAAATCCGTTTTATCCGTGTTTTCGCCTTGGCGAATCCGCGTCATCCGCGTTCCCTTTTCCAGACAATCTTTTATAATTTTAAGAAAATATTAAAAACTCTTTTTTACCTTTAATGTTTCAAACAACAATATGTTTTTCTAACTCATTACAATCGCCATTTCACATTTTGCATAAAACATTTTACACAAAAACATCCAACATAAAATACCTCATAATATAATGCCTGTAAATCTTAAAAGTCTAATTCAAATACTCCATGCCAAATGGATTGGAGGAAATTCTGATATCAATATCGACCATATTTCTATCGATAGTCGCTCTTTACAAAATGGACCTAAAACTTTATTTTTCGCTTTAAGCGGACCTAACAATAATGCTCACGATTACATTCCTGATTTAATAGAGAAAGGCGTTCATAATTTTGTAGTAACACAAATTCCCGAAAACTATACACAAAGAGCCAATTATATAGTTGTCGAAAATTCATTGTCGGCTTTGCAAGCAGTTGCAGGTTATTATCGTGGTCTTTTCCATTTCCCTATTATCGGATTGACCGGAAGCAACGGTAAAACGATAGTAAAAGAATGGCTTAATTTCTTGTTGAGTCCTGATCATAATATTATCAGAAGTCCAAAAAGCTACAACTCACAGGTTGGCGTTCCGCTATCGGTTATTGCAATTAATGAGAAACACAATCTGGGGATTTTTGAAGCAGGGATTTCAACGGTTTCTGAAATGGACAAACTAGAAAAAATCATCAAACCTACTATCGGACTTCTTACCAATATAGGTTCGGCACATGATGAAGGTTTCTTAAATCTTGTACAAAAGATAGATGAGAAACTACTTTTGTTTAAAGAAACTCCTGTAATTATTTATCAGAAAACTGAGGTTGTTCATTCTTGTTTAACTCAATTTGCTGCCGAATATTTACTGGATTCCAGGAAGTTATTTTCTTGGAGTTTTACCGATAAAAATGCCGATGTTTTAGTTTCTACAAAAGAAACTCATGACGAGAATACACGAATTCGATATGAATACAAGGATGAATTAAACGAATTTACCATTCCGTTTCAGGATGATGCTTCGATAGAAAATGCTATTTCTTGCCTAATGGTTTTGTTGTATTTAAAATACGATTCGGCTACAATCCAGAATCGCATGCATTTATTATATCCCGTAGAAATGCGTTTGGAAGTAAAAAACGGAATCAACAACTGTAGCATAATCGATGATAGTTATAGTTCGGATTTTCAATCACTAAAAATCGCATTAGACTTTTTAGAAAGTCAAAATAAATTCAAAAAGAAAACCGTGATTTTGTCGGATATTCTTCAGAGCGGATTTACTAATGATGAATTATATTCGAAAGTGGCTCAACTTATCGAGTCTAATAAAATAAGTCGTGTTATTGGTATTGGCTCGACCATTTCGGCTTATAAAGATAAATTCACCAATTGTATTACATTCCCTAATACAGCCGAATTTATTGCACATTATGAATCATTGGATTTTGAGAATGAAACCATTCTTATAAAAGGAGCACGTTCGTTTCAGTTTGAAGAAATTGTCGCATTACTCGAAGAGAAAACTCATGAAACGATTCTTGAAATTAACCTCAACGCTATTGGTCATAATCTTAATTTCTTTAAATCTAAAATAAATCCAAACACCAAAATGATGGTGATGGTAAAAGCATATAGTTATGGTAATGGCGGACTAGAAATAGCCAAATTGCTTGAACATCATAAGGTAGATTATTTGGGTGTGGCTTTTGCCGATGAAGGAATCTCGCTTAAAAACGGCGGTATCAAACTACCAATTATGGTGCTTAATCCCGAAACCACCACTTTTTCGGCTATTATTCAGCATCAATTAGAACCTGAAATTTATAGTTTAAAAGGGTTGAATGCTTTTTTGAAAATTGCAAAGGAGAAGAAACTACACCATTTTCCGATTCATATAAAACTAGATACCGGCATGCATCGATTGGGTTTTGAAGACAATACCCTCGATGAATTAATCGCTACTCTAAAAGGAAATACAAACGTTGAGGTAAAAAGTGTTTTATCGCATTTGGCAACTAGCGACGAACAAAAACATTTTGGTTTTGTTCTTTCTCAAATTGATTTATTCGAAAAACTATCTTCTAAATTAGTAAAGGAATTAGACATTAACCCAATTCGTCATATTCTGAATACATCCGGAATTAGTAATTTTCCGCAAGCACAATACAATATGGTGCGTTTAGGGATTGGTTTATATGGAGTTTCTAATGATCCCGCAGAACAAAAATACCTGGAAAACGTAAGCACATTAAAATCAATAATTTCGCAAGTAAGAACTATTCCTGCTGATGACAGCGTAGGTTACGGACGTCGTTTTATGGCCGAAAAAGAAACTCGAATCGCAACAATACCAATTGGCTATGCTGATGGCATTGCCAGACTTTGGGGTAACGGAGTAGGATTTGTAACTATCAAAAATCAAAAGGCTCGAATAGTAGGAAACATTTGCATGGATATGCTTATGGTCGATGTAAGTGCTATTGACTGTAAGGAAGGTGATGATGTAATTATCTTTGGCGAAAGCCCAACTGTTATAGAAATGGCACAAGAATTACGCACGATTCCGTATGAAATCCTAACCAGTATTTCGCAACGGGTTAAACGTGTGTTTTTCCGTCAGTAAATTAGTACTATTTATTTTATAGAATTATTATTATCTTTGAATACTTAAATTAATAACAAATAAAAAAGAACGAGTATGGGATTTTTTGCAGATTTTAAAGCTTCTTTATTGAAAGGTGATGTACTGAGTTTAGCTACTGCTGTAGTTATTGGTGGTGCATTTGGAAAAATTGTTGGTTCTGCTGTAGATGATATTATTATGCCAATTGTTGGTCTACTTACTGGTGGGATAGATTTTACTCAAAAATTTATTACTCTGGATGGAAATTCATATACAACTTTAGCTGCTGCTAAAACCGCTGGTGCTGCTGTAATTACTTACGGAAATCTGGTTCAAGCAATAATTAATTTTGTAATTATATCATTTTTTGTTTTTATAGTTTTAAGAGCTGCTGAAAAAGCAAAGAAAAAAGATGTTGCTCCTGCTGCACCAGCTGGACCAACTCAAGAAGAATTACTTACACAAATTAGAGATTTATTAAAAAAATAATCCGCTACACTATTGTCTAACTAAACCGTTCAAAATCTGAACGGTTTTTCTTTTTTGTTGCAAATGTAACATTTTGTTATTTTTTGTGAACCCGCTTGTTTTCAACTTCATTATACCTATTTTTGCACTTCAAATAACAAACATTCACAATAAAAAATATAAAAATGAGAATAGCGATTGTAGGCGCTACCGGTATGGTTGGCGAAGTAATGCTAAAAGTGTTGGCAGAAAGAAATTTCCCTGTTACAGAATTAATTTTGGTTGCATCTGAGAAATCAGTTGGAAAGCAAATAGAATATAAAGGAACTAATTATACGGTAGTTGGATTACAAACTGCTGTAGATCTTAAAGCAGATATTGCTATTTTCTCTGCTGGTGGAGAAACTTCACTAGAATGGGCACCAAAATTTGCAGCAGCAGGAACTACAGTTATCGATAACTCATCGGCTTGGAGAATGGATCCAACAAAAAAATTGATTGTTCCAGAAATCAATGCTTCTACTTTAACTAAAGAAGATAAAATTATAGCAAACCCAAACTGTTCGACTATACAAATGGTCTTAACATTGGCTCCTTTGCACAAAAAATATGACATTAAAAGAATCGTTGTTTCTACTTACCAATCTATCACAGGAACTGGTGTAAAAGCTGTGAAACAATTAGAGAATGAATACGCTGGTGTAAAAGGCGAAATGGTTTATAAATATCCTATTCACAGAAATGCGATTCCACATTGTGATAGCTTTGAGGAAAACGGATACACCAAAGAAGAAATGAAATTGGTACGTGAAACACAAAAAATTCTAGGTGATAACACTATCGCTGTAACAGCAACTGCGGTTCGTGTTCCTGTTGTTGGTGGTCATAGCGAAGCGGTAAACGTTGAGTTTACAAATGATTTTGATGTAAATGAAGTACGTGAAATTTTACATCATACTGATGGTGTTGTAGTTCAGGATAACCTAGACACATTTACATACCCAATGCCACTTTATGCCGAAGGTAAAAATGATGTTTTTGTGGGGCGTATTCGTCGTGACGAAAGCCAACCAAATACTTTAAATATGTGGATTGTTGCCGATAACCTAAGAAAAGGTGCTGCAACTAATACAATCCAGATTGCAGAATATCTTGTTGCTGCAAAACTGGTTTAAAACTTAAAATTATATCTTAACAGAAAGCCGTAATCACGATTTGTGACTGCGGCTTTTTCTATTAGAAAACATTATTCTCAACAATAAAAAAGCCATATCTTAGCTATAATAAATAGAAAACACATGAACTTCGAGAATTATAAAATAATCCCAAACTATAACACAAACAAAACCGACTTGTTTCTTGCCGAAGAAGAGGATATTGAAGCTTGCGAACAAACACTAAACGTCAGTTTTGATGATGATTATAAAGAATATGTTCTAACGTACGGAAGCGGAATCCTTGGCGGAACTTACGTAAGGATATATCTTCCCGAAACAATTGTCATGACTATGGCTGAGTGGAAAAGTCGAATTAACGAATATTGGTTTTGGGATGAAGGAAAAGATGTCCTGACGAAAGAGGAAGTTTTATCCCGAGACTTCGGGACCGTGAGAATTGGTGATACATTTGATGGAGATGAAATTATCCTGTATAAAAGTGAATATTACATTTTGCCAAGAAATAGCGAGATGATATACAAAGCAGGAAAAACGCTCGAAGAAACTATAACTTGGTTGTGCTCCTCAGGAATTTTGACCGAAGCATTTACCGAAAGAGAATTTGAACCTTTTGACCCAAGCGAATGGGGAGATAAATTATAATAAAACAATAGCATTTAAATAAAATGGCAGAAGAACAAGACAAATATGTCAAAATACTTTTTAGATTTTTCAGTGAAATCCTTAACGAATCAGCTGTAGAAACTATATGGGCAACAGTAATCAATGCCGAAAAAGGATTATATAAACTAGATAACATTCCGTTTTACGCACCCGTTTCTTGCGAAGATGTAGTACTTGCAGAATTTGATGAGAATGAACAAAAATTAACCTACAGACAAACAATAGAACATTCAGGAAATTCGACTATTCAGGTTGTTGTATTGGATAAAACTATTTCTACAGATGATATTCGTATGATATTTGACCATTTAGGATGCGAATCTGAAAAGTTCAATGAAGGATATTTTGTAATGGAAGTTTTATCAACCGTAAAATATGAGCCAATCCGAGAAAAACTAAATGAGTTACAAAATGATGGTATTATAGATTACGCCGAACCGAATTTATCTAATAATCATTGGTATTAAGATTAGTAAAATGAGAAACGTCGAAGAATTAATAAATAAAGAAGATCCAGGTTGGCCAATTGTAACGGAATGGATTAATGATGCCAAAAACAAGATAGAAATCCTAGCCGTTGATAGTGCAAAAGCAGAAGAAGCATTGTATAAAACTCAGGTTTCTACACGTTCGCCAATGGGCGCTATTATCTTCAGCACTGGTGGAATATTAGTTGATAATGGCTGGATTAGAATCCTTGGCTCAGGAAGTGAGAAACTAAATCGTTCATTACCCGATTGGAATGTTGGAAAATTCACAGAAGAGTTTGGAGAAAATCCGAGATTGTTATTAGTTGCAGATGATGCTCTTGGAGGATTCTTTATTTTGAATGGAGGCGATTTAGGAAGTGATTTGGGGAATATATATTATTTCGCTCCAGACAATCTAGAATATGAAGCACTCGATATAACATACAGCGAGTTCTTATTGTTTTGTTTTAATAATGATTTGGATGAATTTTATAGAAATCAAAGATGGGAAAACTGGAAAACTGAAGTTTCTAAATTAGACGGAAATAAGGTTTTCAATTTCGTTCCATTTCTTTGGAGTAAAGAAGGCAAAGACATAAACAAGAATAGCCGTAAAGAAATTCCAGTTGAAGAACAGTTCCGTTTTAATATTGAAATGAAAAAGCAATTGACGGAATAAAAAATAGAATTGCAACTATAATCAAATTTAATCATAGCTGTATATCTTCTAAACAATAGAGAATCATGTCAAAGGTTATACTAATTATCTGTTTATTTGTTTCCGTTTCTATTTGGGGACAAAACCAAGATACTATCTATAATAAAGCAACTGAATATTTAAAAGCGAATGAACTTCAGAAAGCAATTAGACTCTACCAGTTTGCAAATGATATTCATCCTAGAATTGAATTAGGTCAATGCGCACTAGAAAAAGTAGACTCATTAAGACCCATCGTAAGAAAAAGGGTAACAGATAAACTCATTGGTAATTGGAAGATGGCAGATTCCGAATCTAATTGGATAATAAGAGAAGATAACTTAGTTGCTAAAATGATGACTATAGATTCAGAAGAAATTAAATTTCTTGAATTATATAAAAATTCAAAAGAATGGACTCTAATCAAAACTGAAAAACTAAGATTTCTAGACAAAGCAGGAATCGATTTAATGTATACAGAAGTAGTATACTCAAACAAGGAAATATGGGATTATACCATAGATGACGATTCCGGACTATTATCCATTAGTTATACAGGTGAAGAGACAGATACAGGAAGAACTGAAATGGTATGTGGAATTAC
The DNA here is from genome assembly GCF_035013205.1 of Flavobacterium sp. PL02. Lineage (NCBI taxonomy): Bacteria > Pseudomonadati > Bacteroidota > Flavobacteriia > Flavobacteriales > Flavobacteriaceae > Flavobacterium > Flavobacterium sp. PL02. Next base: position 486,400 of record NZ_JAYGJP010000003.1, on the reverse strand, counting down.
TCGTACAAATTACTTCCGACTCCAATAATTCGATTAAATAAACATTAACAATTATTTATTTTGACCTGATTCTAAAAGGAATTAATTTAGTAAAAACTTATTTATTACCAATCCATGGAATCTATTATACTCGAAAAAGTAACAATCGCAGATATTGAAAAACTGCAAAACATCGGAAGGCAAACTTTTTTAGAAACTTTTTCATTGCCTAATACTGAGGAAAACATGAACAATTATTTGTCCAGTAGTTTTGCCTTTGATAAACTTAAAAAAGAAATTGAAAATCCAGATTCTAAATTCTTCTTTGCAGTATTGAATAATGAAGTTATTGGATATTTAAAGGTGAATTCTGGAAAAGCACAAACAGAATTAGGAGATAATAATGCCTTAGAAATAGAACGCATTTATGTTTCAAAAGAGTTCTTAGGTAAAAAGGTCGGGCAACTTTTATATGACAAAGCGTTACAAATTGCCAAAGAAAAAAACGTTGGTTATTTATGGCTTGGCGTTTGGGAAGAAAACCATAGAGCATTAGCTTTTTATAAAAAAAATGGCTTTATCGAATTTGACAAACACATTTTTAAATTAGGAAATGATGAACAAACAGATATAATGATGAAGCTGACCATAAATTGTCTATAGAGGAACGCGGATTAAACAGATTCGCTAAGGCGAAAACACAGATTAAACGGATTTTCTATCTATTATTTTTTAAAATCCGTTTTTAATCCGCGTTTTTACTTTTGTAAATCCGTATCATCCGCGTTCCTTTCGCAAAGAGGTAGATAGACTATTTACATTATTAATAAATGAAAAGATGAGTTTAGAACTTGATAATTTCTACCTAAAACAAGAAGAGCCCAATAAAGGTTGTTTACTTGCATTACGACAAATTATTCTTTCGCAAGATTCTGAAATCACCCATACATTAAAATATAGTATGCCTTTTTTCTGTTACAAAGGAAAGATGTTTTGCTATTTGTGGGTTCATAAAACAAATAACAAACCCTATCTAGGCATCGTCGAGGGAAAACACTTTGATAATCCCGAGTTAATATCCGAAAAACGCTCACGGATGAAAACAATGTTATTTGACCCAAACGAAGATTTACCTATTGGTACCATAAAAGCAATAATTGAGAAAGCAATTGGCCTTTATAAAAGTGGAGAAATCAAAATAAAATAAATTAGATTGAAATGATACATATTGATGATTATATAAACGATTTTTCTTTACTTTTCTCTAACCTAACCAACTTACAACCTTGGAACATTACCGATAATCTTAAAGGAATTATTGAAAAAGCAATTCTAACTCTTGACGATAATTACACCATAAAAGACAACGTTGCTATTCATAAAACTGCAACAATAGAAAATGGTGTTACTATAAAATCGCCAGCAATTATTAGTGAGAATTGTTATGTAGGTGCCCATGCCTATTTTAGAGAAGGCGTTTATCTTGGAAATTCAGTAAAAATAGGTCCCGGTTGTGAGATTAAAAATAGCATTATATGCTCGTTGACAGCTGTTGCGCATTTTAATTATATCGGGAATAGTATTATTGGTAGCAATATCAATTTTGAAGCTGGTTCTATCGCTGCCAATCATTATAACGAAAGAGTTATAATGAAGATTTCGGTTTTACACAATGATGAAATTATCGAAACGGGAAGCGAAAAGTTTGGTTCATTAGTTGGAGATAATTCCAAAATTGGGGCAAATGCCGTATTGTCGCCCGGAACGATATTAAAGAAAAACACAATCGTAAAAAGACTAGAATTAATTGAACAAGTAAAAGGATAATTATGCCGTTTGTTAGAATAAGTTTACCCAAAAAATTATCGCAAGAAACCAAAGAGAACATTTCAATCTCGATACATGAATCTTTAATTCAGGAATTCAATATTCCGCAAGATGATTATTTTCATGTAATTGAAGAACTGGAATCTACCCAAATTAAATTCCCAAAAAGTTATCTTGGCATTACCCATTCTGAAAACATTATTTATGTTCAAATAACCGCTGGACAAGGAAGAACAAAAGAGCAAAAAACAAAATTATATGCCCAGATTGCAACTAGAATTTCGAATACAACCGAAATTCTAAAAAGTGATATTATCATAATTTTACTGGAGAATAATGGAAGTGAGAACTGGTCGTTTGGAAACGGGGAAATTCAAGAACAAAAACATTTAAAACAATTAAGTAACAATCAATAAAATGGACAATCACCTAAGACAATTAATTTCAATCGAATTTGAAGACAGAAAAGAAATATTTACTGGTTTTCTTATCGATTATACCGACGATTGGATTTTATTAAAAAATAATCCCGTTGACTTTATAATTGATGGTTATGTAATTTTAAAGAACAAAAACATACAATCTATTACTCGAGATAGCGATAATGTATTTACAGAAAGTGTAATTAGACTGAAAGGCTTAAAAACCAACTCAGACGAAATAATTCCACTAAGAGATTTATCTTCTATTCTTACCTTTATAACAAACAAATATGAAATTTTCCAGATTGCAAAAAAATCGGAGAAAGCCGTTTATCTTGGTAAGTTAATAAAACTGGATGATGAAGAACTAGTTATCGATTTTCTTGAAACAAGAGGTAAATTTGGTGGTGAACTAAGTTTTAATCCAAATAAAATAAGAGTGATCGAATTTGATACTGATTATATCAATTCGTTAAAACTTCTTGTTAATGAAGGAAGAAAGTAATTTGTTATAGACCTAAAACAAAATCAATCATGGCAATTATAAGACCTATTTTTAGAATTTTTGATTATAAAAAAGCAGTCGAATTTTATGTTGATTGGCTCGGTTTTGAAATCATTGACGAACATACTTTTGAAGAAAATTCACCATTGTATATTCGCATTTTACTCGAAGGAATCGAAATTCATTTGAGTGAACATCACGGAGATTGTTCGCCTGGAGCAAAAATAATTATTGAAGGTTTTGTTGGTTTAAAAGACTATCATCAAAAACTGATTCAGAAAAACTATAAATACAACAAACCAGGAATTGAAAAAGCTTTCTGGAACGAAAAAATCTACTGTGTAGAAGTTATTGACCCATTTGGTAACAAAATAATATTTACTGGAAAATAATTTCAACACATAGAAACATAGTTTTTTAATGTATTATAAAGTCGTTTCACTCTTACATTAAAACACAATAGAGTAACTATGAGAAAAAGCATAGCTTTCTTATTTATCTCTTTTTAGAAAATCCTTTCTATGTCAGCATGTGTTAAATAAAAAACATAAAACTAACTTACAATGAAATTAAACTTATATCAAATAGACGCATTCACAGATAAAATCTTCGGAGGAAATCCAGCTTGCGTTGTTCCATTAGAAAGTTGGTTGCCTGATGAAATCCTTTTAAAAATTGCACAAGAAAATGCCGTTCCCGAAACTGCTTTTTATGTTGTTAACGATAAAAGAGTTCACTTGCGCTGGTTTACTCCCGAAATTGAAATGGATTTATGCGGTCATGCAACTTTGGCAACTGCACACACTTTAAAATCGATTCTTAATTATCCCGAAAACACCATCGTATTTGATACTTTAAGCGGTGAACTAATTGTAACTGTTGATAAAGATGTATATACTTTGAATTTTCCGTCTAGAAAACCTGTTCCAGCTGAACTTCCAGAGATTATAAGAGATTCATTAAACATTCAGCCTAAAGCGATTTTAAAATCCAGAGATTATGTCTTAGTATATGAAACCGAACAAGAAATCAAAGACATCGTAATCGACAGACAAACTTTTGATAAAATAAATCTTGATCCAGGTGGTGTTATAGTAACGGCAAAAGGAACTCATTGCGATTTTGTTTCGCGATTTTTCACCTCACAATCTTCTATTTTGGAAGATCCTGTTACAGGTTCAGCCCATTGTTCGCTAATACCATATTGGAGTGAACAACTTGGCAAAAAAGAAATGCACGCCAAACAATTATCAGAAAGAGAAGGCACATTGTATTGTGTCGATAATGGAGATAGAGTTTTAATAAGCGGAAAAGCTAAAACCTATTCTACAGGAACATGCTGGATAGAACAATAAAACAATTATGGAAATTATAATACGACAAGAAAATAAAAATGACTACCCAAAGGTTTTCAAAATCATTGAGGAAGCATTTAAAAATGAAGAATACAGCGACCATAAAGAACAGTTTCTAGTCGAAAAACTAAGAAACTCGGATGCGTTTATTCCTGAATTATCACTTGTTGCCGAAGTTGATAATGAAATAGTCGGTCATATTTTGCTAACCAAATTACAAATCGAGAATGAAGATCAAACATTTGATTCTCTTGCTTTGGCTCCAGTTTCGGTTAAACCAGAATTTCAAGGAAAAGGAATTGGTGCAAAATTGATTCTGGAAAGTCACGCAATAGCAAAAAAACTAGGCTACAAATCGATAATTCTTTTGGGACACGAAAACTATTACCCAAGATTTGGATATGAACTAACAAACAAATACAATATCGAAATGCCATTTGATGTTCCAGCAGAAAACTGTATGGTAATTTCGTTAACCGAAAACGGATTAGATGGCGTAAGCGGAAAAGTGAAATATCCCGCAGCTTTCATGGAATAATTTTAAACGCTATAAAACTATAAAACCAAATGAAATGAAAGATTTAAATTTAAAATACATTTCAGAAAATTATATTGAACTCGAAGAGATATCAAGAACAATGCGTCTTTCCGTAGATAAATTACATCAGCTTATTGATGCTAAACTTATACCTGAACCTTCGTACACGATAAATTCAGAAATAACAATAAGTTCTTCTTTAAATGATGGCTACAAAACTACTATCATTAGAAAATACTTTCCTAAGAATATTTTGAAACTTATAGAACAGAATGCTGAAAAAGCAAATGCTGACGAATTCAAAACAGAGTTCAAGGAAAACCTATTATCACATTTAAAAAACCACGACCATAAAATGTTTGCTTATGGGAATGTTTTTGATGTAAATCAAAAAATAGACAGCAATAAAGCCGAAGAAGCTCTGGAAGAAGAATGGGATTATTACTGCAAAGGTGTTTATGGAATTTGTACTATAGACAATAACGAAAATGCCATAATCGAAAAAGAGATTGCTGTAAAAAGAATTCTCGATTTTATCGAAAATAAATCTCCATTATTAACTCCTGAAGAAAAGATAAAACTAGAAGAACTAAATGCTGAATTTAATAACACGGCAAGTTCCTTTGCTCCATATCAACGAGAATCAAGTAGTAGAGGTAAATATCTAGACAAGCTCCTAAAAGAATTTTCTCTGGACGAATTAATTAAAAAATACGATTAATTAAAACTTATAACGAGATGACAAAACACGCAAAATCAAACCCGATAGATTCAGATAATTTTGTTTTACAAGATTATTTGGACAGAATTCATTTTGTTGGCGATGTTAAATCAAATATCAAAAGCATAAGTAAATTAATGCAATGTCAGTTATTCAGTATTCCTTTTGAGGACTTAGATGTTCAGGCGGGAAAAACTATTTCTCTGGCAGGAAACGATATTGTCGATAAACTCATTAATCGTAAACGTGGTGGGTATTGTTATGAACTTAATGGTTTGTTTGCTCTGGTGCTCCAAAAAATGGATATTTCGTATCGTTTTGTTGCTGCTCGTCCATTGGTAAATCCTGGCGAGAATCCTAAAACGCATATGGCAATTATTGTTACGCTAGAAGGAGAAGAATATCTGGTCGATTTAGGCTTTGGTGGCAACGGAATAAGAGAACCTCTAAAACTAAATGATACTACAGCTGCACAACAAGGCACAGAAACATTTGCTTTAGCAAAAGCAGAAAACGGCGATTACCTATTGCAAACTTTATTGCGTGATGAATGGAAAAATCTCTATTCCTTTGATTTATCTCATCAAGACTGGATTGATTTTAAACCCGCCAATCATTATAACTCAACACATCCGGATTCTTTTTTTACACAAAATCTTGTTGTTGTTTTACAAAATCCTTTGGGCAAGAAAATACTATTTAGAAACACTTTCAAATCTATAGTGAACGGAGAAACTAAAAGTTATACTTTCGAACCAGAAAAACTAAAAGATATTTTAGCGACCGAGTTTAATTTGGAGAAGTTATAGTGATTTAAAAAAACAGAAACTGTATGAAAATTTGCGTAGCACAAACAAAACCAGTTAAAGGTGATATTTCGGTAAATATTAAAAACCACAAAACGCTAATAGATTTTGCTATTTCTCATAAAGCCGATGCAATATTCTTTCCCGAACTGTCTATAACAAGCTATGAACCTGAGTTGGTGCAAAATTTAGGAACAAATCTAGACGACAAAAGATTTGATAATTTTCAGGAAATAAGTAATGCAAATAATATAACTATTGGTATTGGCGTTCCAACAAAATCAAACGAGGGAATTTTGATCAGTATGATTGTTTTTCAGCCTAATAAATCCAGACAAATATATTCGAAACAACAATTACATTCAGATGAACTTCCTTATTTTGTCTGTGGCAATAATCAACTTATTATAACCGTTGACGGAATCCGAATTGCTCCTGCTATTTGTTATGAGTCATTACAATCCAGCCATTCCGAAGAAGTAAATAGACTTGGTGCAGACATCTATATTGCAAGCGTTGCTAAATCTCAAAATGGTGTAAACAAAGCTGCTATACATTATCCCGAAGTTGCAAAAAAATACAACATGACCGTTTTAATGTCTAACTCAGTCGGCCCTTGCGATGATTTTGAATGCGTTGGGAATTCAGCTATTTGGAACACTAAAGGGGAATTACTCGCTCAACTTAATGAGACACAAGAGGGAATACTCGTTTTTGATACCGAAACAGAAAACACAAATAAATTTTACTTTTAACATTTTCTACAATATCCAAAAGCAAAAGAAGCCGAAAAACCATAGTTCGAAAATTATAGTTAATTTTGCATCAGGCTAAGGCTCATAACATGCTGCAATTACAAAACCATGCAAGTTTTACCTCCAAAGGAATTATCACCTTATATCAAACACTATCTTTTTTTAGAAAATAAAGGTAATGATACTCAGAAACTACGTTTGTTTTCTGATGGTAATACTGGTGTTGTGTTCTCTTTAAAAAGTAAACTTATTTCAGGTTTCAACAATTATGAAGCGCAAAACTACTTACCAAGCTCATTTATATATGGGCAACTAAATGGTTTTAAAGACATTTATTCGGGTAGCGAAATGTCTATTGTAATTGTCGTTTTCCAACCAAACGGAATCAACCAATTATTAGGAATTACAAGTAGCGAATTACGTGATACTATAATCACTATCGATGACATTTTTGGTTTGGAAGGAATTGAACTTCAGGAAAAATTATCCGAACAATCGACTATTCAGGAGAAGTTAAGCCTCTTAAATCTTTTTTTTAAAACGCTTGAAGCGAAAAAACCAATGTCTAACCAATTGATTGCTGCAGCATCATTAGATTTCATTTTTAAAAGCAAAGGGCAGTTTTCACTCAAACAATTGGTTGATTATACTGGTTATACCGAAAGACATATCGAAAGAAAATTTACAGAATGCGTTGGATTAAATCCAAAGAAGTTTGGCAATATTGTAAAAATTCATGGCTTTTTAAAACTACTCCAGAATAAATCGGAAGATACAAATCTCACCACGATTTCTTATGACGCAGGATTCTCGGATCAATCCCATCTTATACGGGAATTTAAAAAACATACCGGAATGACTCCTAGAGAATATTTATATAATGCAGGAAAACTAACGAATAACTTTATAGAAACTGTTCCTGCAAAAAATTCATAGACCACTTTGCGTAAACCTTTGCGCCCTTTGCGATTATTTTTTTTGCTACAAACCACAATCTTGTCACCCTGACGCAGGAAGGGTCTCCGCGAGTGACTCGGCAAAGATTATGGAGTTTCTCGTGGAGATTGCTTCGCCAGTTCGCTATCGCTCGTGTCTTCGTTCCTCAGAAAGACAAGATTGTAGAAAAACTTTGCGTCCTTTGCGTAAATCCTTGCGCCCTTTGCGGTTAATTTTTTCGTCACAGATTAAAATGTCGGTTTTATACAATTTGCAAATTCTCGGCAACGCTATTTTTGTCTAAAATTAATAGCGTACCATATGAAAAATCTAAAAATAGCCACAGCTCAGTTTGAGAATAAAAGCGGCGATAAAAACTATAACTTATCTGTAATTGATAAGCTTTCGCAAAAAGCATCCAGCGAAGGTTGTGATGTAATTGCGTTTCACGAATGCTCTATAACCGGATATACATTTGCAAGGCATTTATCGAAAGAACAAATGCTGAATCTGGCAGAAGTTATCCCAAACGGAGAAAGCGTCTTAAAACTTACAGAAATAGCCAAAAAGAATGATATCGCAATATTAGCTGGACTTTTTGAAAAAGACGAGAATGATAATTTATTCAAAGCATATGTTTGTGTAGATAAAAATGGTTTGGTTGCCAAATACCGAAAACTACATCCGTTTATAAATCCTTACTTAACACCCGGAGATAGCTATTGCATATTCGAAATTAAGGGATGGAAATGCGGAATCTTAATTTGCTACGACAATAACATAATCGAAAACGTACGTGCAACAACTCTTTTGGGTGCCGATATTATTTTTATGCCACACGTAACGATGTGTACTCCTTCTACCCGACCTGGCGCTGGTTTTGTAGCACCTCAACTTTGGGAGAACCGCGAAGCCGACCCAACTTCACTACGATTAGAATTTGACGGAATGAAAGGTCGTGATTGGTTAATGAAATGGTTGCCGGCAAGAGCGTATGATAATGCCATTTATGCTGTTTTCTCCAACCCAATTGGTATGGACGATGACCAGTTAAAAAATGGCTGTTCCATGATTATTGACCCGTTTGGTGATGTAATTGCCGAATGCCGTTCATTTGATGACTCTTTTGCAACAGCAATAATTACTCCCGAAAAATGTATTCAGGCAGGAGGAAATCGTTACATAAAAGCTAGAAGACCAGAATTATACCGAGATATTATTGGGCAAGAACATAAATCGGAACAGAATGTGGTTTGGTTAAACACCGACGAAAAAAGTAAAAACTAATAATTTTACAGGTTTAAAACTATTGAAAGATTTATCTTTGGGAAATTGATTAATCTACAGAATAAAACACTACAATGGAATTTTTTAAAACTACAAATGAAGATATCGATGCCGTTTTCGATATCTATAATGAGGCTACGTCTTATCAAAAAACAGTAAATAATAAAAGCTGGAGAGGTTTTGAAAAAGCATTAATAGAGAAAGAAATTGCCGAAGACCGCCATTTTATAATCAAAGATGAAGGGGAAGTTGCCTGTACATTTGTACTAACTTTTAATGATTTAATTATCTGGAAAGAAGCCAGTGCAGATCCTGCTGTATATCTTCATCGTATTGCTACGAACCCAAAATTTAGAGGTCGTTCTTATGTTACAAAAATCATAGAATGGGTAAAAGTATATGCCAAAGAAAATGGTAAAGAATACATAAGACTGGACACTCATAGCGGAAACGAAAGAATAAACAAATACTACATGAGTTGCGGTTTTGACTTTAAAGGCGTTAGCGTTATCGAGTGGACTAGCGAATTACCCGAACATTACAAAGAAGGTTCTTTTAGCTTGTTTGAGATTAAATTATAGTTTTAAATTATATCAATTCAGATTATGAATACACATAAAGATTTTGAGGTTGGGCAATGGGTTAAATCCTATGCAAAAGGAATTCATCGAATTGAGAAATTTGTTCCTATTGAGTTCGAAGAATATCATTCATTTGTTGGTGCTATAACAAATGATAAAATTGGAACTTTAGATGAACCTTTGGTAATACTCAAACGTCTTTTTAATTCAAAATTCAAAAAACAAGTAGGAACAGACTTTTGCTCAAGCACATTCTTGAAACCAATATCTGCCGAAGAAAAAACCAATATTGAGGAACAATTAAAGCTAAATCCAAAATTCATAACAGATCTGGACAAGTATAGCATTTCAAAATTTGAATCGAGATATGGATTAAACATTCATATTTCTGAAGAAACAAAATCTATTCTTCCAGAACTGGCTTCGTTTATAAGACAAGAAGGTAAAACGTTTACAGAAATTTTTGAATGGCTAGACAATAAAAACTGTAAAGACCTTTTGGACAACAGAAGTACTTTAGGCAATAATGATCGTTCCCATTATTTACAATTTATAAACTGGAGTTATGAAACTAGAGATAACAAACTCTTGTTTACAGATTTACTAGCCTTTACGCCTAACTTTGAGAAAATTGAGTTAGGATAAATTCTTATTAGGACTAGACAGAATTGCTAGTCCTAATTTTTCAAATATAATGGAAAAATAGATATTCAAATGGAATAACAGGTTTGTTTTAATGCTATCTTGGAAAAGCAGGTTTTATTTATATTACAAAAACAGATTTTAAACCAAAATTGACCTTTTCAGATTTATTTTGCTTCCCAAAAGCAACGTTTAGGAGAAACTATTAAACCTTCGTCCTTCAACATTTTCATTGCCTTATCTACTTCTTTGCGATCTAGTTTAGTTAACTCAACTACTTTTCCAGCATTTACAGGCTGTCCAATTTTTTTTATAGCATCTAATACTTGATTTTTGATTTCCATAATTTTTTATGTTTTGGTAAAATGCAAAAATAGTAAATATTTTCTTACAAAAAATAAAAGCTGCTTTTGAAAATTAATGGATTGTGTTTTAATTAATCATCTTAAAAACTGTATTTTTGCATACATAATGAAAAATGTATCTTACAAAAACTAGCCTGTTTTTTACTAAAATCTATTTTCTCTAAAATTTTTAAATATCTTTGATTTATTGCAAATTCCGATTATATTGATCACCCCATTCCGATTTAAAGTGAGCACCTGATTCCAGTTCAAAATGACCTCCTAATTCCGGAGCAAATTGACCACCAAAGTTTTTGGGCTTGGGAAAGGTAGCGATTGTCGCTACAAATTTGTCTGCGAAGCACTGAACATCACTTTTGCCAAACCCATGTTTAGCCATCGCTACTTCTTCTACAAAGTTGATAAGGGAACTTGGAAATGTTTATTTGTTATGTATGTTTCTACAGATGTTATAAACTCATCTAAGAAATCACAAATATAATTTTTTGAATCTTTTAACTGAGTATAGGTAGATGTACTTCCAACCTCAATAAAAGATTTTTCTCCATGCGCTAACCAATTTCTCTTTTTCTTTACATCAACTAAACTCACTCCATGTTTATTTTTGTCATATATGACATAGATATTGTTTACATCAATTTTCATGGACTTTGCTGTGGCAAATATTTTTTGAGCATCTAAAGAACCTCCATAATTGATTTCATTAGAAGAAAGTTGAACAATTTCTGAAGATATTTTATTTGAAATATCAATTATGGTTTCAATTATAGTTTCCTTTTTTTTATTATCATTGTGTTTATAAATATTATTAAGCCAATATTTTTGAACATCATCAATAACCTCTGAATATTTTAACTCACAATCTTTTATTTCGTCAAAAATGGTAGTCATCGAATTGTAGATAGTTGATTCAATAAGGTTATATAAAAGTAAATATGCAGTTGAACGTAATGTATCAATCTTAGATGGACTAATAACAACTACCTTTTCAATACTTTCATTCAAATCATAAGCAGAAATTTTTGGACTTTCTAACTCAATTACTTTTAATATTTCATAAAAAGAGTCGATTTCATTTACTCTATTATTGTATTCATCTCTAATTGTCATAAGCCAATGAATTTGAATCAATATTACCAAGAAGACAATCTTTTACAAATTCTATACGTCCCACGACTTTACTTTTACTGTTGGCAGCATCAGAAGTAGTATACTTTTTAAATTCGTTAGATTCTAGCCATTTTACATTAGCAACCACTAAATCTGGAGTTTCTCTTAGTGCCAAATTTGTTCCTACTGCAATTGCCTCAAATCTCACTCTTGGAATTGATTTAGCGGTATTAGATTTTTTAAAGCCATTAGGAAAATTAGCTTGGACAAATTTTAAAGTACTAAACAATTCTCTTTTAAATAATTCTTCTGCTCCAGCGTCGAATGATTTATTTGAATCAATTATATACTCATCCATAAAACCTTTCACAGAGTGAACGAATTCTTTATAATTATTTGACAATGCAAAAAATCTTGATACAAGCTCTTCTTTCTCACCTCTTAGTTTATCTGTCTCCTTAGTTGAACTAAATAAAACATTAAATTCTGTAGAATTTGACATTGTTAATATGAAATCATAAAGTATATTGCCAATAAATTTTCCTTTTCTAATTTCTGCAGGTTCTAATCTCTTACCTCCTTCATTTACTCTCCTAAAAATATCTGCCCTAATTCCCTCATCTGTATTTTCATTAATAATATAAAGCTTCAATTGAGTATTAAAGAATTTTCTTTTTCTAGCCGTTCCAAGATCATTAAATATAAATCCATTTAAAGCATCCAATTCATCTAAATCAATTAATATCAATTCGCCATCTGCAAATGATTTAATTGATGATAGCCTTTGTACTCCATCCAATAATTCTAAATTACCATCTTCATCTAATTCAAATGCAAATAAAGGTTGAATTGGAACCCCCATAAAAATTGATTCAATGAACCTTGATTGCATGTTTTCTTGCCAGATAAAATCTCTTTGATATGTTGGTACAAATAAACCAGATATTGACTCATCTTCGAAATTAGGTTCTTCTCCTTTTTTGACGAATTTCTTTAGTAGTTCTCCAATTGAGAAGTCTGCAATCCTATAATTATAATCAACTTGAATATCTTTGATTTGATTTTCAGCTAATTCAATTTCTTCTGGTGATTTACTCATAATTAAATTGATAAATGTTTTTTTATGCTTTTCGCTATTACTTCTCCTAATCTTACTGGTACTGCGTTCCCTATCTGTCTTGCAATCATTACTGATGAAAAATTTTCACCATTTTTAAAAAAATGATATTTTTTCGGAAAAGATTGAAGTATTGACGCTTCTCTTAATGAAATTCCTCTATCTTGTTCTGGATGTCCAAATCTTCCATTCCCTAATCCAATACAATGTGTGGTCATAGTGGGAGATGGTTCTTCCCACTTCATTCTACCATATACACTAGAATAAGACTTTCCCGAATCTTTTTTGTGACATTCTAATATTAAATCTTCTGCCCAATCTTTCCAACCGCCACCATAAGGAGTGTTTTTTATTCTAACTTTGTTTTGGGGAGATAACTTTCTTGCAAAATGAAGTCTATCTTTCGGATGAAACTCTCCATCTTCAATAGCTGGCAACTTACCAATAGCGTCTTTTACGGTAACAAAGTTTCCTTTTTTATGCGTTTTTGGAATTAAATCAATTTCGCCTAATTTAGAAGCTAATAGTACAAGCCTTTTTCTATTTTGAGGCATACCGTATTCGGGGCAATAAACTATTTCAAAATGTGTAAAATAACCTTCTTTTTTTAACGTTTTTATGAAATCATCAAAAACTGGAGCTTTCTTAAAATTAATTAATTGAGATACATTTTCCATAGAAATAATATCAGGTTTAGTCTCTAATATTAATCTTTGAAATTCATATAATAATTTCCATTTTTCATTATCCTTTTTTTCCGGATCTTTAAAAGTATATGAAGAAAATGGCTGACATGGAGCGCAACCTACTAACACTTTAATTTTAGATTTTCCAAATAATGTATCTAATTCAGATGCCGAAATTTCAGTAACACTTTTGGAAATAAATTTAGATTTATTATTTTTCTCAAAAGCATATTTGCAAGATTCGTCTATATCAATACCTGCTACAACATTAAATCCCTCAAGAATAAATCCGTGAGTGAGTCCTCCAATTCCACAGAATAAATCTACTACAGCAACATCCTCTATTTTCATTTATCTAAAATTCAGTTTTATACAACCCTACAAGATACAAAAAATATCTTTATCTTGTGGCAAGCGTCAAATTTGATACTGGCCACAATGTAGCCTAAAATCCCACTACTACAGCGGGTTTTCGACTAAATTAAGCCCTATTTTCGGATTTACCAAATCACCCCAAATATAAAATCAACTTTCCACTAAGCCAATTGGCCAAATCCGTTGTAGCTGTTAGCGGTAGACTATTTAGATTTTGAAAGTTTTTTTACTTTTTTAGAATTTGGATTATCTTGATCAATTTCAACAGAAAAAACATTATTATCCCAAATTAACTCCCACATTAGTATAAATAAAAAACCCAATCTTACATTTCTGGGTGTAAAACTGGGTGTGAATACCTTAAACCGATGAATATCAAGGCTTATTGCAGAGAGGATGGGATTCGAACCCACGATACAGTTACCCATATACTAGCTTTCCAGGCTAGCTCCTTCAACCACTCGGACACCTCTCTAAATTAGGTTTGCAAATAACACGAAAAAAAACGAGTTAATAAAATAAAATCGAGTAATCCTTACATACTTTTTTTAAATTCTTCTATAAATAATTTTACTGCCTTTTTTTGGTACGCCCCTTCTATCGTTAACATAAACGAATCTCGTTTAGTCACGACTCCCGTAATTTTAATTGCTTTTATATTGTCCCAGCCTTTTAGGGCTTTCTCGGTTACAATTGTTGCCCAATAGCCATCGCCCACCAATCGTAATAATGCCTGAACTGCATTTAACTCAATAGAAACTTTAGGTTTCATATTATTTTTCAAAAACAATTCATCAAGAAATTCTCTAGAATTAAATCCTTTTACGGGTAAAATAAGCGGAAGATCTTCTATATCCTTAAAGGGAATTTTGTCTAAAACGGCTAATGAATGCGTTTTTGAAACTGCCAACACCAACTTTGATGTAAACAATGGGAATTTTTGAAAAGGAAGCTTTATTTCGTTAGAAGAAATAACCAAAACCAAATCTAATTCATTATTCAAAAGTTTTTGTTCTAAAGGCTCTGTTGTACCGTATTCGACAACAATTTTTAAATGCGGATATGTTTTTGCAAACAAATCGACAATTGGTAAAACCAAAAGCCCAAAAATATACGTAACCCCAATTCGGAGTTCTCCGCCAATCATTTGGTTCAAATCGTCAATAGCCTGCTTTCCGCTCTCAACGTTTTCTATAACTTGTTTAGCATGAATCAGAAATACGGAACCTGCTTCTGTAAGCTGTACTTTTTTTCCAATCCTAACAAACAAAGGCATTCCGAGTTCTTCTTCTAGTTTTTTTATTTGTTGCGATAATCCAGATTGCGTTACAAAACACAATTCGGCAGCTTTTGTAAAGTGAAGTGTTTTGGCAGTTTTAATAAAATATTCAAGTTGAAAGATTTCCATATCGATTAGAAAAAGTAATTATTATCAGTAAAATTATTAATTTTTCTAATGAAAACATAATTCCGAACTTTGTAAAAAAGTTTCACAATCATGTTTAAAGCGTTAAAATCAAAGAACTTCAAATTATTCTTTTACGGACAATCGGTCTCCGTAATTGGTACATGGCTACAAAAAACTGCCGTAAGCTGGATGGTTTATAGTGTTACAGGTTCGGTTTTCCTTTTAGGATTAACGACGTTTTTAAGCATGATTCCGTCTTTATTCCTTGCTCCGCTTGCCGGAAGTATTATTGGACGTTACGACAGACATCGTAGTATGATTGTATTACAATCTTTGGCAATGCTACAGGCCGGAGCATTGGCTTTACTTATTTATTTAAAAATATACAACATCAACTATATCTTAGGGCTGAGTTTATTACAAGGAATCATAAACGCATTTGATATGACTTGTAGACAAACTATGATGGTTGAGATTGTCGACAATAAAGAAGATTTACCAAATGCTGTGGCGCTAAACTCTACTCTAAACAATTTTGCCCGAATTGCTGGCCCTGCTTTGGCTGGAATTATTTTGCACAATTATGGCGAAGACATCTGTTTTATTGGAAACTTCCTAAGTTATATTCCAGTATTAATTTCTTTATTAATGATGAAAATCACACCTCACATTAAAGCCACCGACAAACTTAAAATGCTGGAAGACTTTATAGAAGGTTGGGATTACGTTAAAAAAGAAAGCGAAATGGCAAAAATGCTCTTAATGTTAATGTGCAGTAGTTTATTTGTAATTTCTTTCAATACGCTTATGCCTGTTTTTGCCAAGGATATTTTTAGCGGAAACGCGCAAACCTTTAGTTGGTTTGAAAGTGCTGCCGGAATTGGTTCTATCTTATCAGCTATTTATCTGGCTAATTTAAAAACATCCCAAAACATGAATAAAATAATGATTGCAGCCAGTTTATTATTAGGCTTTAGCATTATTATTTTAGCTTATTCAAGTAACTTAACTGTAGCGCTTATTTGCATGGCTTTAAGCGGTGTGGGAATGATGGCACAAACCTCATCGATAAACATATACATCCAAACTCAAAGTACTACGCATATGCGATCAAGAAGTATTAGTTATTATCTTATGGCATACCAAGGAATGATTCCTGTGGGAAGTTTGATAATTGGGTATCTATCACATTTTATAGGAACTAGAAATACAGTCGCCATTCAAGGTGTAATATGCATTCTTTCGGTAATAGTGTACGTGTATTATAAAAACCGTAGTAGCGAAGAAGATTTAGAAACTTGCTCTGTTCGTTATAAAAATTAAAAAAAAACCAATATAAAAAATTCCAAATTCCAATTGTCTATCCATGATCTTGTTCATTTACAGAAATGACAAAAAACTGGGTAAAATTTTACAACGAAATCTCTCCGCGTAAAGCAGTTTCAAAAACAGTTTTGAAATTTTCGGCTTCTATTCCGTGACCCAATAAATACATCAGTTTTGTAATTGCAGCTTCGGTTGTGATGTCTTTTCCGGAGATTACGCCAAGTTCTTTAAGAACAGTACTTGTCTCATATTGTCCCATATTCACACTTCCGCCTGAACATTGTGTTACGTTTATGATGTGTAAACCTGACTGAATAGCTTTTTTAATAGCATTAAGAAACCAATCTTCAGTTGGCGCATTTCCAGAACCGTACGTTTCCAGAACAATTCCTTTTAGGTCTGGAATTGCCAATATTGCCGCCAAAACTGGTTCGCTCATTCCCGGAAACATTTTTATTATAGCAACGTGATTGTCTAATTTTTTGTGAACGATTAATTTCGAAGACGTTTTTATAGGCAAAAACAAATGTGAATTTAATTTTAAATGTACTCCAGATTCTACCAATTCAGGATAATTTGGAGCTGTAAAAGCTTTGAAATGTTCTGCATTTACTTTAGAAGTTCTGTTACCACGGTATAATTTGTATTCAAAATACAAACAAACTTCATTGATAACAGGTTTTCCGTCTTGCTGAAGTGAAGCTATCTGAATCGCTGTTATAAGATTTTCTTTGGCATCAGTTCGCAAATCCCCAATTGGCAATTGCGACCCGGTAAAAATCACAGGCTTAGATAAATTCTCCAGCATAAAACTCAATGCCGATGCCGAATATGACATGGTATCTGATCCATGAAGAACTACAAAACCATCAAAAGAATTGTAATTATCTTCGACAATCACAGCGATTTTTGTCCATTCTTCAGGATTCATATTCGATGAATCAATTGGAGTATCAAATGAAACCGTTTCGATTTCGCAATCCAATTGTTTCAACTCAGGAATTTTTTGTAATAATTTACTAAAGTTGAAGGCTTTGAGCGCTCCAGTCTCAAAATCTTTACTCATACCGATAGTTCCTCCGGTATAGATTAAAAGTATTTTGGCTTTAGATGACATCTTGGTATTTTAATTTATTAACTACAGGATTAGCATACATAGATAAAAATCCTTGTCTTGTAACTGGATTATCACTACCAATACGCATTTCTAAACGACGCTCAAAAAGTAATTTCTCATTTTCTTTATACAAATGAGCAAACTTATCGGTTTTGTTTAAAATGTCGTAGGCAATAAAATTGGTTGGCCATAATTTATAATTCTTCAATACAGAATCGTCTATAGCCTGTGCCAATGCTTGGATTTGTTTATTCGAATTGTCATTTTCAGCAGCAATCTGGTCAATTTCTTTATCCAGAACATCTCCTACCGAAATGTGTATTCTTTTTTTAGTTCCCATGATACCACTTAAAATAGTCATGAAATCTTCATTTTTTTCTTTAATATAAATCTCGTTATTCGCTTCTGCCATTAATTGTGGCATTTTTAAAGCATCGGTTGGATCATATTCGTATGAAATCGAAACTGGAACTATTTTCATTTTCTTGAAATAATCCATTAAGTTCGCTTCATCAGATCCCATTCCTAACATTTTTAAAACACCAGGATTTGTAGCGTCATTTCCGTCTTTGGTTCTTCCTTCACGTTGTGCAATCCAAACCGAACGGTTCTCACGAAACAATAAATGTCCAATATACTCTGCTAACAATTTAGAACTTTGTAACATTTCACGAGGCGAAAGTCCACGCAAAACCAAGAAATTACGATTTAATTTAGCCAAAATATTCAAGAATGCTTTTTTAACCAAATTATCTCCAATTGCCGAAGCGGTCATTACCAAACCATGCTCAAACAAGCAAACATTTAATAATGTTGTATCTAAAAGAATGTCTCTATGATTAGAAACAAATAAATAAGAAGTGTTTTTTTCTAGTTTCTCAAATCCCGAAGTTGTTAATCCTTCTGAACTTCTTTCGAGAACTTTTTGAATTGTCTGATAAATAAAATTGCATTGAAAATCACGGATAGAGTGAGTTCTCTTCAATTGTTCCTTCCAAACTTCGTCGTCTAACTCTGGAAATGAAAAGTTCATCATGGCTTTCATCATAGGATGATTTGCTACACCATGAAGGGCTTCATTTACTTCTGAATCATAAAACGGTCGAATCGCATCAAATTTCTGCATTATAAATATCTATTTTTAAGTGGACAAATGAACAAAAAAAAAATTAAAGTATCATACGTTCTAAGTTAAATCCCAAAAACGTCTTTTGAATTTTGGGTAGTTACCGCTGCTATTTCTTCTTCAGAAACATCATATATATCGGCTAATTTTGATACAACGTTCAGTAAATAACTACTTTCGTTTCGCTTTCCGCGAAAAGGAATTGGTGCTAAATATGGCGAATCGGTTTCGAGAACAATATGTTTTAAATCGATTTGATTTAAGAATTGATCAATTTTTCCGTTCTTAAAAGTCACCACACCGCCGATTCCAAGTTTCATATTATAAGAAATCGCCTGTAATGCTTGCTCATGAGTGCCAGTAAAGCAATGAAAAATACCGAATAAATCATCTGATTTTTCTTCTTCCAGGATTTCAAAAATTTCATCAAAAGCATCACGACAATGAATTACGATTGGCAATTTATATTGTTTTGCCCATTGAATCTGAGTTCTAAAAGCAATTTGCTGTTCTTTTAAATGGGTTTTATCCCAGTATAAATCAATTCCGATTTCTCCGACTGCGTAGAATTTTCGTTTTTCTAATTCTGTTTCTACATGTTTTAGCTCATCGAGATAATTATCTTTCACGTAAGTGGGATGCAAACCCATCATTAAGAATACATTATCTGGGTATTTTTGCTCTAAATCATACATTGATTGTGTGCAGTCTGCGTCGATAGCAGGAATAAAAAAACGAGAAACACCTGCATCAATAGCTCTCTGAATCATCTCACCTCGATCTTGGTCAAATTCTTCTGAATATAAATGTGTATGTGTATCGGTAATAATTGTTGTTGGGTTCAATTCTATAATTTTAAAAGCCCAAAATTACGACAATATTAAAAACTTTCCCAATTTGATTACAATAAGCGAATTTTACGATGAATGGAACGCGGATAAAACAGATTCGCTAAAGCGAAGACACAGACAAAAACGGATTTTTCTATTCGTAATCTTGTCAGACTGAGCGGAGTCGAAGTCTTGCAATACGAATAACCACTACAATTACAATCTCAAGTATTACGGTGAATAGAACGCGGATGAAACAGATTCGCTAAAGCGAAGACACAGACAAAAACGGATTTTTCTATTAGCAATCTTGTCAGACTGAGCGGAGTCGAAGTCCCGCAGCAAGAATAAACACTGGAATTACAATCCTCAAGTATTGTGGTGAATGGAACACAGATGAAACGGATTCGCAAAAGCGAAAACGCGGACAAAAACAGATTTTTCTATTCGCAATCTTGTCAGACTGAGCGGAGTCGAAGTCTTGCAATACGAATAACCACTACAATTACAATCTCAAGTATTACGGTGAATAGAACGCGGATGAAACAGATTCGCTAAAGCGAAGACACAGACAAAACGGATTTTTTATTCTCTAAATACTATTTCCCAGTTTCTATAAATACTAAAGCTCTATCTAAAACCTCATCTTTCCCTTTCTGAATCCCTTCAATCGTAGGTTTAACTTCGATATCGGGAACGATTCCGATTCTTTGTGTTTCGCGTTTATCAGGATAATAAACTCCAACTCCAGAATATCTTGTATGAAATTCTTTAAAATCAAGTTCTGTTACATTTCCATCAGCACCAGCGGTTTGACTTCCTATAATTGTTGTGTTGCCAGCTGTTTGAAAACACATCGCTGTCCATTCAGCCTGACTCATAGAATCTTCGTTAAGCAATACAATAACTTTCCCCTTATAATTATCTTTGTTTTCAGTCCCACAATTTGTTCCTTCTGTCCATTTAAACCTTCCCGGATAACTAAAATCAGGATAGGTATAAATTGCAAAATTTTCTTCGTGAGCATTTAAGAAATTAGCGATTTCTTCATAGGTTCCGTTTGGATAATTTCTCATATCAAAAATAATAGCTTTGGTAGATTTTAATGCTTCTATCATATCCGGAACATGTTTAACTTTTATAACTCCCATATTCACATAACCAATATTATTATCCAAGAGCTTAAACTTATCCTTCTTTTTCGTTGCTCCCTTCATAAACTCATTTCTATGAGAATCATGATAATTAAACCATGTCATAGATTTAGTTATGTATTTTCCTTCTTCAAAAAATTCAACATTCACATTATCTGAATAGCCTGATAAAATTTTTCTAACTACCTTATCCAAAAGTACTGGTTCATTTGAAGCTGAATATAAATCTCTATATTCTGTGATAAGTTCCTTAATTGTTTTATCATTTACTTTCGTAATTACACTTCCTATTTTTATGCCATCTGCTTGAGCCAGACTATCACCTAAAATTTCCATAACAACCATTTTGTCACCAATTATTTTGCAGCTAGCAGGAAAATATCTTTTGTCATCTTCAAACCTACCCTGTTTATAAATTGCAAATTCAACATGGCTATCATCAAGCTTAACTGCCATTTTTCTTATTACTGTATAAAAATCATCTTCATTTTTAGATTCAAGAACAAGCGGAATTGTTTTTTCTAAAGTCACATCCCATTTCTGATCCATTAAATACTTGTAAGGAAAAAAATACTCTACTAAATTCCAATACATACACATCCATAAAATTTTTGAATTTTTATTATCGTACTTAAGATCAAAATAATTTCCGTTTTTAAAAGGATTATATCCTGGTCCTATTTCCTCATTGGTCTGAAATCTATTATCCTCAATAAACTTCAATTTCTTCGAAAGCTTTTTAGAAAACAGTTTGTTATTAAACCAGCTCAAATCAAAATTCTTATCAAAATATTCAACATCTTTTGGAGGTGTAATCGGTGCAATTTCTTTTATGGTACCAAGATTATCAATCCAGTTTTCCAAAACCAATGAAAATTCTTTTTTAGTTTCTGCCTGTTGAATTTTTGGTAAGACTTCCAAAAGTTGATTATCCCAGTTAAAATCCCCATTGGCTACTTTTGGGTGGTAATACTTTAAAAATCCCCAAACTTTACAAGTTCCGACTAGTTTTTCGGTTTCGGTAAGTTTAGTCTGTGCATATATGATTTGTGAAATTACTAAGAGAATTAATAGGGTAATTTTTTGCATTCAGTAAATAAGTTTAAAATTATAAATAGGTTGAGGTTAGGGTATTTGTAAAATCGAATTTAGAACTTAAAATTTAAATTTGATTACAATCATAAAAAAAAGCAACAAGAAATGTTGCTTTAAATTTGTTTATCATTGCTTTACAGGCAAAGTTATCAGATTGAACGTAAGACAAGATTGCAAATAGAAAAATCCGTTTTTATCCGCGTCTTCGCTTTAGCGAATCCGTATAATCCGCGTACCTTTTATGATGAAGCTTGTTGGACTTCGGCTCCGCCTAACATATAATTACATTATGAATAAACCTGTATTGAGTAGACGCACTGCGGTGCGTCTCTACAGAAAATCTTTGCGAATCTTTGTGTAACCTCTTTGTGTATTTAGCGAAATATCGCTCTAATCCAATTCGTTCAAGAGATCTTGTACATCATCATAACCTTCATAGTCTTGAGAAATCGTTTCTAGGATATCTTTACACGATTTATAATCTTTCTGTTTTAATTTGCTCAAAGCAAGATTCCATAATGCTTTGTCTTTATATACAGATGTTCCAGTTTTTAATTCGTTAAAAACAGCTTCGGCTTTCTCAAACTCATTTTCTTGTAATAATGCAACACCATAAAAATATTGAATCTCAGGTGTTTTATTTTCTTTTAGAGTTTCCTCAAAAAGCGGAATCGCATCTTTATATTTCCTGGCATTAAATGCTACTTCGGCTTGTTTTAGAGCAATATTTGTATCTCCTCTTTCGGTAAAAGTAGCTTGATCGGGATGATTAAAATCCTCAAAAACGGGATTCGAATCATAATTAAAAAAGAACAAACCAATTAAAACCGCCACAGAAGCTGCAACTGCATAATACCAAGGTTTTAAAGATACTGCTTTGTTTTTCTTCTTCTTTTTATCAAAATGGGTATTAGAAATACGAGTTAGATTTTCTTTGAACTCTTCTCTTTCTTCTTCATATCCAAATTTAGTCTCCAATTGAAGATTTACTGTTTTAAAAGTTTCAAAAGCCGAAGCAAATTCTGGATTTTCGGCTAATTGTTTTTCAAAACTATTTTTTTCTTCAACAGTCATTTCTCCCTGAAGATATTGATCGAATAATATATAGCGTTCTTCGTTCATGACTACTTATTTTTTAGAGATTTAAAGTTTTTACTTTCCTGAATCCATACTGTTAACTGACCAATACAAAGCGATTTCTTTTTGCGAACATAGCCATAAGTCACATTTAGTTTCTCGGCCACTTCTTCCATCGATTTTATTGTAAAACTCAGTTTTAGTAATTCTTGACATTTGTCTCCTAATTTCTGGAACATAACGTCAAACAATTGCTGTTTCTCTTCAAATTCTTCGGTTTGATCAACCAATTCGTGTGCAGATTCATTTATAGATGCTGCATCTTCGTTAATTGTTACCCCTTTATTTGATGTTTTTTTTAATTCATTAAGCCACTTCCTTTTGCATAGCAAGAAAAAATAAGCATCAAATGGGCAAGTCAATTGTAAAGCATTGGCTTTAGCCTGATTAAAAAGCAAAATCATTATTTCCTGAACCACATCTTGCGCTTGATCCTTATCGCCAGAATTGTTCATTATGTATGAAACCACTTTAGGAACAAACTTTTTATAGATAGACTGAATAACCGCCGAATCATTTGCAGCAAGCCCTTCAATATACATTTGATCAGGATGAATGTTAGTTTGGCTCATAAAATGACTTTTTAATTAGCTAATGTAAAAAAAATCTGAAAACAAATCTCAAATAAAGAGGTAACAATTATATAATCAAGTTGATATACCAAAACAAGAGTCTTTTAAAACAATTAAAAAATTAAGAGAAATGGAAAGTTATCAATTTATAAACGAGAAAAATTTAGACCAATTTCATAAGATGCTTTCTACCAAAATCCGAAATGGTTTTGTAATTGTTGAGCATAATGAAAAATTACCTTATGTAGTTTTATCCAAACAAAAAAAAGAAATAAACCATTCCCTACATCTATTCTTTACCTGTACCACTCTGGGCTTATGGTCGATTGTTTGGATTTATCTAATCATCACCCTTTCTAAGAAAAAAAATATTCTTGTTGCCTTAGACGAAGATGGAAATCTATTTGAAGAAAAATGTCTTGATAAATAAACCCAAAACCAGGGTAACAATTATTCACTCTAAAACATCTATTACTATAAAAACCTTTAAAAATTAGAAATCATGAAAACAATACCAACATTAATATTATGTATCACTGCTTTTACAATCTTGAGTTGTGATAATGACAATGACCCAACAAATAATGTTTGCGACTCAACCTATGTCTCTACACTTATTACAACAGCTTTTACAACCGCAAACGGATATGACGACATTACATCAATGGATCTGGAAACACACGAATATACAATTCAGATTAATGCCAATGGAGAAATTTGCACCGTAGGATATCAAAATCCAACCACTTACACAGGTGGTTATACTATGGAAGTTACAAACACAACCACTAGTGTTACCTATACAGGCATTCATACTTTTTCTCAAACCACATTAGATTATCAATCAATAACTCCAGTACCAGTAAGTTCAGGTGATATTATTACCGTAAAAAGAACAATCCTGCCTGGTTACACAGTACTTAATCAAACAGTAGGACGTATTTTAAGAAAAAACCCTTTTACAACAGTGCCCTATCCTATAACTCAAGGTAATGTCGTTTTCTTAAGTTCCAATTTTCATGGTGCCGGAGGTCCGGTTCCTAATTACGCACAACCATATATTGCCCTTGGTTTTAAAGTAATTTAAAAATAAACCCAAAACAGGGGTAACAAATTTTTAACCCAAAACATCTATAACTATAACAACCATTAAAACTAGAAATCATGAACACAAATTTTAAAACAATCGGACTTTTATTCTTAGCAATAATCACTTTCGTAAGTTGCGACAATAGCGATGACAACAGCGACAGCGGTAATCTTGTTTTCCCACCATCTGCCGCAGCATTTAAAAGCATAAGCTCAAAAGGAGTTAAAAAAAATACACAAAATTTTACCCTCACAGCAGGAACAGGTGTTGTAACCCTAACATCTGCCAAAGGAGTTAAACTGTCCATTAATGGAGATTGCCTTACCAAAAACGGAAATCCTGTAACTGGAGTAGTCGATATCGAATACGTTGAACTTTTTGACAAAGGCAACATGCTTATCTCAAACAAACCTACAATGGGAATTATGCCCGACGGAAAGAAAAACTTACTGATCTCAGGCGGTGAATTCTTTATTAAAGCCACACAAGGCGGAGTCGAGCTTAAAACAACTTGTAGTATGAACATGATTGTTCCTGCAAGCTTAACCAATGGTGTAGATAATGCTATGACTTTGTGGAAAGGAGTAATCGATGATAACGGAGAATTAGCATGGGAACAGCCTAAACCAGATGCAGGAGGAAATGGAGGCAAAGATGGAGTTCAAGCCGAAGGAGATAATTATTATGTTCATTTCGGAAGCTTTGGCTGGACAAACGTAGACCGTTTTTATTACGACCCAAGACCTAAAACAACTCTTCTTGTCGATGCTCCCCAAGGATACGATAACAACAATAGCGCTGTTTACTTATCATACGATGGCGAAGGAACAAATGCACTCGCAAAACTAGACACTTATACACCAGCAGGATTATTCAGCGAACACTACGGACAAATCCCAATTGGACTTGCTTGCCACGTAATATTTGTTACCGAAGATAATGGCCAATGGCGTTACGCTATCAAAGCAGTTACAGTTGCTGCCAATGATGTTTACACTTTTACAATTGCCGAAACAACAGTCGGCACCGAAGCTCAACTGATAGCGGCAATCAATGCTATTCAGTAACTTACAAAATTCTTTTTAAGAAAAAGTGATGATTTGCTCATCACTTTTTTTTACATTTAATCCAGTTTAAAACGTATTCTGATAATTTCAAGAAGCTAATCCTGCTGTCCGACTCTATCTTTTTCTTGTTAAAGAAACAAGAAAAAGGATGCCGCTCCCATCAGGGCTAAAAAACTCTAGTTATGAAACCACTATCCTCTATCTTCTTTCTTCTTTTATCTATATACTCTTTCTCACAAACCAAAGTAAAAGATACTATAACCCGAAGAGCCACTATTGGTTACACTCAAAACGGAAATCTGGTAAGTTTCAAACCCGAAACCCCACCATTGATTCCTATTGCCGGAGCACCAAAGCCTAGCTATTCTTATTTATGGGAACTTGGTGATGGACATTACTCTAAAGCTGCCGAACCCAAACACGTTTACAAAAACAAAGGAACATATACCACAAAACTTGCGGTAACCAACAATTACGATAACGGAAAACCACCCGCAACACGACCTAAAAAAGTTGCCATAAATGATATTACCGATACTAACTACAAAGACATTGCCTCGATAGCAGACCAAAACGGATTTGCAATCCTAAAAAATTGTGACCCAATACCCGATCAGGAAATGGTAGTTGTAGTAAGTTATCAAAATCTGGAAAACTATGTTTCCAGCGGAAAACTCTATCTTTTTTACAACGAGAAACAATTTAAAGACAATAATTTCCAACTGGTCGATTTTAGAACTTATGCAAACGAACGCGAAGTAAAAGAAAACACCGTAGCTTCCGTCAATGATCTTGATGATACCAAAACCTATTTGGCTTCGACCGAAAACAGCATTAGAACCAAAAAATACCGAAATACAACCACTGAAGAAGATCTCGATGCATCATTATTAGAAGCAAATAAAACCTATCATAATGTTTCGGTTCTGGAATTTGACGATGCCAACCCGAGTGAAACCCGAAATGTATTTTACACTTTCAAAACTACTCCCGAAATGATTAAGGATACCAGCGCAACCGTAACCATGCGCGGAATTTTCGTTCCTAACCGAAGCTATAAGAACCATAAAATAAAAAATCTGGAAATGGAAATCGTAACTTCTCACGATCCAAACAAGATGGGCTCTAACGGAAGTTTTATGAATTACAGATTAGTGCGTTTTAAGAGAGTCAATTTTAAGACCCGTTTCCAAAATAACGGCGAAGGTCCAGCCAGAATGATCCGACTCGAAACTGATATTCCTGATATGTTCGACAAAAAAACATTTCAGATAGAAGATATGTACCCAAAATGCCCGATTTGTCCCAAAGACGAAGTCCCAACCACAAGCTGTTTAGATACAATTATCAAAAAAAATCAAATCTTCTTTACTTTCAAGAATATTTATTTACCCGGAAGTGAACAAAAAAATGTAAAAGAAAAAGATAGTACCAAAGGTTTTGTTAAATATTCTATGAAGTTTGGCGATGACTTTCATAAAGTAAAAACCCGAAGTCGAACTGCCATAATATTCGATAAGAACGAACCCATTATTACCAATTATGCCACTACCCGATTCTTGCCCGGAATATCTATTGGCGCAAAAGCAGGTTATAATCTATATCCCGATTTAGATAAATCGACGAGTTACTTTGTAGGTGCAACCATTTCGCCTTTTAAATCCTATCGGTTTTACTGGCAAGCCGAATGGCTCAATGCAATAAACAAATACGAAAGCGGTTTAACAACAAGAGAAGGAACTGGGGTAAGTCCAAATGGAGTAAAACAATTTCAGCGTATGACAACAAGTATCGAAAACAAAAACGTCAACTGGGAAGTTCCCGTTCTTATTCGTTATAACATCAATAATTACATTGGGATTGGTGCGGGTTTACAAGCCAATATTAATGTTTCGCAAGAGCAAACTCAAACTATAAAAATAGAAACTTTTGAGGGTGGAACTGATCAATACTTATTGGACACCAAAACGGAATCAAACACAGTTAAAAACTCATTTGCCGATTTTAAAACTGGTCTTTTATTCGACCTAACGGCTGGTTTTGCCCGAATTGGTCCGAGTTTAGGTGTGCGTTATGTGATAAACTTTGAACAGAATTTTAATTATTTCCAGTTTTATGGAATTTGGAGGTTTTAATTATTAGCTATTACGCAAAGTTACACAGAGAATTTTCGCAGAGATACGCGAAAAAGGTTTACCACGAATGGCACGGTTATTCTACCATATAAGTGATATAAGTACATTTAAGCTAAATCAATATATGCACAAAAGTTATATGACCTTAAATAACTTACATGGTTAATTCTAGCCTACAATACTTAACTAATATGAAATTAACTCTCTTATATATTTTAATTTTCTTCTTTACAGGTCTGAATGTTTTCGGGCAGCGTCAGGAAGACAAAATATATCTTGCAATTGATTCTTTTATAGCGCATCCTTCTGCGAAAGCATTACAAAATCTAACAAGTACAGAAACTTCATTCTGGAAAAACCCAAATCCAAAATCCAAAGACGAATTATTGGCAATCGTGGTTTTAAACTGCAACAAAGCCTATTATGAAAATCAGTTCGGACAATCAGAAAAAGCAATTACTAGTTACGAAAAAGCTTGGCAGATTTACGAGAAAAACAAACTGAAAGATTATGACATTATCGAATATTGTCTGAAACCTTTAGGCAATTTATATACCATTTTGGGCGATTATGACAGTGCCGAAAATATCATAAAACAATACTTTTTTATTGTAAATACATCCAAGAATTATCCCGAAGCACAGAAACAAAAGTTTGCAGCAATTCTTAATTTATCCAATGTTTACCTCAGTTCTGGCAAAAGTGCATCGGCAATAGATTTACTCGAAAGTACCTTAAAGACCGAGAAATTATCTAATACTCAAAAAGGAATTTTATACAATAATCTAGGGAATAGTTATTTATTGAGTTCAGTAGGGAATTTGATGCGACCTGAAATTTATGATAAGGCCGAAAATGCTTTTAAATTGGTTGAAAATTATCTCAAAAATGAGAAAGGTCAATCAGAAACTTTATCCAATTCTTATCGAAATCTGGCAACGCTCAATCGTCAAAGATACCAATTTGGAGTTGCGGATTCCTATTTAGAAAAGGCTGAAAAGCTGTTTTTTAAAACTCCAAATCAACAGCCACGAAAAGTAGCAAAACTCTATTATGAAAAAGCTTTATTGCTTTTTGACGAAGGAAGATATGATGAAAATTCAAAACAGATTTTGGCAATTTTCAAAATCTTAATTCCTAATTACAATTCAAAAAATACTCTTCCAAAACAAAATCAATTGTATGCCGAAACAGTTTTAATCGATGTTTTAGATTTGCAGGCGGAACTATTTCTTAAACAAAACCATCCTAAAGAAGCACTTGAAGCATTCCGGCTTTCTTCTCATATCGAAGATTTATTAATGAATGGCCTGATTTATGAAAATTCGAAGATTATTACCCAAATCAGAGCCCGAAATCGTACCGAAAAATGTCTTTTGATTTATGATCGATTGTATAAAGAAGAAAGCAAAATACAGTATTTAAACGAAGCTTTTCAATTGGCTGAAAAAACCAAGTCTGGAATTTTAAAAAATTATCGTTCGAATATTGAAAGCGCTTCTGCGAAAGAAAAACAAATCATACAACAATTTCAAAATGCAAATAACACTATTATAAAAGAGCAGCAAAAAGGAGATTTAGCTAATATTTCAAAAATAAATCAGCTTATAAAAGAACAAAATGAACTGATGCTTTCGCTAAAAAAAATACAATCTGAAAACCCACATTATATTCCTGAAAATTGTGATTTAAAAGAGTTGCTTTCAAAATTAGAGAAAGACAAAACTGTAATGGTTTATTATTTTACAGGAAATGAAAATTTGTTTTATTTCACTTTACAAAACAAGAGAATCAGTTTTAGTCATATTTATACCGCACATAAAGCTATGCTTGAAATTGTAAAATTTGTCAATTATTTCAACACTGCTGAAGCCATTACAAATGACATTTCGGGATATAATTATTATGGGGAAAAAGTTTATAATTTATTGAAATTACCTTCAAATGTAATCTATAAAAACCTCATTATTGTTCCCGACGGAATCTTGAATTTCCTACCTTTTGAAGCCTTGATTACTCAGAAATCGAATACAACCAATTTTGCCAAAATGCACTATTTGCTAAATGATTTTAAGATTGCCTATACTACTTCGGCTAATTTTTATATCAATGCAAAACCTATTTCAAATTCAGCAAAAACAGTTTTAGGAGTTTTCCCTGTTTTCGAAAAAACAGTGTATGAATTAAGTTATTCCAAGAAAGAGTTACAATCAATACAAAGTAATTTTCAAGGGAAGTTTCTTGAGAATGCTGATGCTACTTTTGCCAACTTTAAAAACAATGCTTCCCAATACTCTATTTTGCATTTAAGTACACACGCTTCTTCGGGTGATGTCGAAACTCCTGCAAGTATCAAATTCTACGATCAGGAAATCTTGTATTCCGAATTGTATAATCTTACCCTAAATCCTGATTTAGTAGTTTTAAGTGCCTGCGAAACAGGAATTGGAAAATTATATAAAGGCGAAGGTGCCATGAGCATCGCAAGAGGTTTTCAGTTTGCGGGCGCACAAAACTTGTTGTTTTCGTTATGGAAAGTAAATGATTATACCACATCAGTTTTCATGGCTGACTTTTATAAAAACATCAAAAATAACATTCCGTATTTTGAAGCCAATACCAATGCCAAACTTGATTTTTTAAATAACAAATCTATTCCTAATGCCAAGAAATCTCCTTATTACTGGAGTTCTTTTGTATATTATGGTTCAATTTCTCCCGAAGAAAAATCAACGAATTATATACTTTACATCATTAGTTTATTGGCTGTAATTGGTTTATTTTTGATATTCAATCACTACCAAAAATGGAAAACCTTCACGAAGTTCTCAAAAAAGAGAAATACAAAAAAATAAAATTCAAAGTTACCAAAACACAACACCTTTTAATAAAAGCCAAAATCAATGGTATTTCTGGGAATTTTATATTAGATACTGGAGCTTCTAATACTTGTGTAGGTTTTGAGAGCATAGAACGTTTTGCATTGGGTGCCGAAGCTTCAAAAACTAAAGCTGCCGGAGCTGGAGCTACAGGAATGCTTACCCAAACTGCGTCTAACAATATATTACAAATTGGTTCTTGGAAAGATTCGGATTTTGCTTTGGTAATTTTTGATCTTTCGCACGTAAACGAAGCTTTACGACAATACAAAGCAAGACCTGTGCATGGTATTATTGGAGCCGATGTTTTGCTTCAGGGCAAAGCGATTATCGACTATTACAATCATTATGTATATCTGCAATAAAAAAACGAACACGAATTTCACTAATTGTCACTAATTTGTTCGTGAAATTAATTTCACAAACTAAGTTAACCATTTAAGATTTGTGTAAATTCGTGAAATTCGTGTTCAAGATTATTTATAAAACAGTAGTATTAAAGCCTAAGAATTTGCTGCTGGATTAGGAATAATACATCCTGCCCAATTAAAGGCTCCATTGGCAATATTATTATAAGTTACATAAAAGAAACCGCTGCGTCCCCAGCCTGCACCCCAGGAATTTTGTACTTTAAAAAGTTGGGTAGCATCATCATATCCTACAATACATACGCAGTGTCCACCTTGTCTGCTTCCGTAAAGATTAGACCAAACGTGGTTGTTATTACGGATATCATAAAAACTCTGATTTACATCAAAACATACTGCAACGGCATAATTCTGATTAAGATAATATTTAATATCTGCAGCACTTCTCGGGTTTACATTAAACCATCCGCCTGATTTTCTCGCCGATGCCCAATTTCTTTGTTGGGTTGATGGCACTGTATAACAACCTCCCGCAACATAAGGCATCTGAAACTCGGCACATTCTCCTTGGTTTTTTATTAAATTCATTGCATCATTAGGATAAGAACCTGCGCCACAATTACCCAATTTTATTTGGTTATAAACATAAGCTGCACTTCTAGATGCGTTATACCAATTACTCTGATGCACGGTGTTATTAAGATATCTTGCAATACTATGTGCTGCATAACCTACACCCCAACCTACGCAAGATCCTTCACTCCCCTGATCTCCAACTGGTGGAGTTGGTAAATTTTTGCTAGCAGCAATTTTAGCCGTTAAAGTCGATTTTTGAGTTTCTGAAACTAAATCTGGTCGTAACTGAGCAATTTTTAAACGATAATCGTTTGGTGTTAAAAACTGAATATTCTTTAAATATTCATCAGGCATTGGAGCAAGTCCGTATCTTCCTTTATCAAGAAGATTGACATCTCCGTCCATTAATTTTTCCTGAACGTCGCTCTCTACTTGATCATTACCTTTTTCGCAAGAATAAAAAGCTAGCAAGGCAAAAGACAAAAGAGCCATTTTTTTAATCGAAAATTTAATAAGTGGTTTTTTCATGGTTTTGTTGTTTTAGTTATTAATTATTTCGTACAGCAATTATTTACGAATTTATCAGTATTTTTAGCACAACATTAACATTAACAGACTCATAACTCCAACTTATCTTACGCATAACTATACCTTGAGTATTCCTACTAACATGAATTGAATTTAATTATCGAAGAAAAAATGTCAATTATTAAACAACATTCGCATATGGAAATCATAATAGACAAATTAGTAGAAGGCATAAAATCCCATCCTATTATACAAAACAGTACTTTATCTGGCGTTAAAGAATGGAAAAGGGCTCATTATATTATTCTATCGGAAATAATATCTGATTGCTTAGAAAAATCTGAATTCATGCAAGGCTCTAAGAGAAATGAACTTGGATGCTCTATCTCGAGTGCCACATTGCAAAGAATTTTCACAAACGACTCATCACAAACTAAAAAATCTGATTTGCGTTTCTTAAAAAGTTTAGATAAACTGGCTATTTTTATTGGCCATCCTTCTTTAAATAGTTTTCTAAATTGTGAAGCTACAGAGTATAATAAATCATCGGAACCTGAAAACAAAAACGAACCTATCTCTTTTTTTGAATCATTGATTGCTAATTATTGTCAGGAAGAATTTAATTGTTTGAAAGAATTACCCGAAATTAATATTTCGAACTTATCAAATTACGTCTTTGCAGAAAGCCCTTTCGCAAAAAGAATTAAGGATCTTTTCGAAAATTATTCGAGATTAAATTATCATTTAAACTGTATAGATAATCGATCTAATTTTGAAATTTTCGATTTTAAAGTCTCTAGTATTACTGAAGATATTGCCATTCTAACCGTAAAAGAGTTTTGGAATTTAGAGTGGAAAGACGAAAACGATGCCATATCGATTGTTCTTAATAAGGTAAACAGGCAGACTTATTTTATAAAAAAAAGGGAGGACGTTTGGAAAATATGGGATAACTACAATCCCGATTATAATGAACTATCTACAAGGATACACTCGGCTATAGAAAATCAACATATAAAAAAAGCTATCCTTTAACAAAGTAAGCTCATTGCTTTTCACAAATCACATCATTATAAATACATATTTTATTAAATTTCAGTTTTTTAAGTATATTTGTTGGTAATTTTAACAAACCGATACGTATGAAAAAAACTTTACTCTATCTATTCTTTTTACTTACATCGTTTAATTTCTATGCCCAAAGTGTAGTTAGTCCTATTGTGCGCTGTAATGGAGATTCATTCTTTGATTTAACTATTAAAAAAGATGAATTACTTGGAGACTTCAATTCTGCCGAAACTACAATAAGCTACCATCTTAGTAAAGACGATGCTACAAACGACATTAATGCAATTCCAAATCCGACTTCGTTTGTGAGTACAGTACAATCTTATAGTATTTATGCCCGAATTAATAATAAAGGAAATATTACTTTAAAATTTTTCCGTTTAAATGTTAGCCCCCCTCTAGCCGTAGATGCTACGATTAGGTATTCGGGATGTTACACGCCAATAGTCCTTATAAATGCTACAGGAGGTGTACCTCCATTTCAATATTCAATGGACGGAACTAATTACCAAAAAGAGAACTTTTTTTACAATAAAAAACCAGGAACTCATACAATATATACCAAAGACTCTTATAACTGCACCGCTTCATCGACTGTAACTGTACAAGATATAACTATTCCCCCTTTGGAGGCGATGACAGTAAGTACCATGATTAGATGTAATGGTGATAGCAACGCAGAAATAATATCAATTGTATCTGGAGGAACTCCTCCATATAAATGTTTTGTTGAAGAGAAATCAGATACTTTTGTGACAGTAAATGAAAACCGGTACACTATTCATAATATGCCTGCAGGCATGTACAGGGTAGTTATTGAAGATGCTATGAGATGTGCTGTAATAAAGCATATAGAAATTCAGGAACCTAAAGCACTTAGGGCTACTGCTGTAATTACTGACCAAACAATAACGGTTAATGCAACTGGCGGAGTTAATCAATACACGTATGCCATCTCACCTACTTTATATAAATTCACAGAAAATAATACCTTTACAAACCTGGAGCCTGGCACTTACGAAATACTTGTAAGAGATTCTTATAATTGTACTTTTAGCTTTGTCTCTACAATTAACCCACCTGCACCTCTATTTGAGGGCAAAAAAGTAATTACCTTAAATCTTACTGCTGGACAAACTCTTGCTGATATTAATGTTTCTGGTAGCGGTATTAAATGGTATAGTAATGCAACTTCGCCATCAGGAAAGACTAAAAAGTTAAACGAAGCTTTTTTACCGTTATCAACTGTATTAGTAGATAACACTACTTATTATGCTTCTCAAACTATTAATGGTATTGAAAGTAAAGAAAGACTAGCGGTAACTGTAAAACTAAATACGTTATCAAATCCTGACTTTGTACTTGGCAATTTTAAGTATCATCCTAATCCTGTAAAGAACGTATTAAGCATCGAAAACTCTTCGGTAATTGACGAAGTAACTCTTTTTTCTGTTGGTGGAATCATCATCTTGGATAAAAAAATAAATAATTTACACTCAAATCTTGATTTATCAAATGTAGCAACAGGAATTTATTTCCTTAAAGTGAAGTCTGAAGGTCGCGAAAAAACGATAAAGATTGTAAAAGAATAAAAGATATCAATGAGCATAAAAAAAGCCGTCATTTAATAAAAAATGACGGCTTTTCAATTGAAAATTATTATAAACTATAACTCTAATGCTTTCTTAGGATTGTTATCCATCAATAATTCAAGTGGGTTTTCTAATGCTTCTTTAATAGCAACTAGGAATCCTACTGACTCACGACCATCGATGATTCTGTGGTCATAAGAAAGTGCCACGTACATCATTGGGTGAATTTCTACTTTACCATTTACAGCAATCGGACGCTCAATAATGTTGTGCATTCCTAAGATTCCTGATTGTGGTGGATTGATGATTGGTGTACTTAACATACTTCCGAAAACTCCTCCGTTTGTAATTGTAAATGTACCACCTGTCATATCATCAACTGTAATCTGTCCGTCACGCGCTTTAATAGCCAATCTTTTGATTTCTGCTTCTACACCACGGAAAGTCAAATTCTCTGCGTTACGAACCACAGGAACCATTAATCCTTTTGGTCCAGATACTGCAATTGAGATATCACAGAAATCATAAGCTACTTTATAGTCACCATCCATCATAGAGTTTACGTCTGGATATAATGCTAAAGCTCTTGTTACTGCTTTTGTAAAGAATGACATGTATCCTAAACCTACACCTGCGTGTTTAGCTTTGAATGCATCTTTGTATTCATTACGTAAGTTGTTTATTGGTGTCATATTAACTTCATTGAATGTAGTTAACATAGCTGTTTCGTTTTTAGCTGCTACTAATCTTTCTGCTACTTTACGACGTAACATTGAAAGTTTTGTACGCTCTGAACCACGGTTTCCTCCTGTTGGAGTTCCCATAGAAGGTACTGCATTTAAAGCATCTTCTTTGGTGATTCTTCCATCTTTACCTGTTCCTGAAACTGTAGATGGTGTTATGTTTTTTTCGTCTAATATTTTTCTTGCTGCTGGAGATGGTGTTCCAGATGCATAAGATGCAGTTGGTGCCGGAGCTGCTTTTGGCGCTTCTGCTTTAACTTCAGCTTTCGGTGCTTCTGCCTTTGGAGCTTCAGCTGCTGCTGGAGCTGCTCCAGATGGTTTTGCTGCGCTAGTATCAATTAAGCAAACTACTGCTCCTACTGCTACTGCGTCTCCTTCTTCTGCTTTTAGTGTGATTGTTCCACTAGCTTCTGCCGGTAATTCAAGAGTTGCTTTATCAGAATCAACTTCAGCAATAGCTTGATCTTTTTCTACATAATCTCCGTCTTTTACTAACCAAGTTGCAATTTCAACTTCTTTTATTGATTCCCCTGGTGATGGGACTTTCATTTCTAAAATCATCTTTTTATAATTTTATATATTAACTAATTATTGTAGTACATTTCTGGAAGCACTTGAACAAACTCTTCCCCTTTTACTTTTAACTTATTGTATTTTTCTGTCGATTTCTTAATTATACTTTCATACTCTTTTTTGGCCTCTTCCAAATCTTCATTACTGATAGTATATTCTTTATTTTTCAGTATCGATTCAAGTATATTTTTTTTCTTTCTTTCAAATTTCTTAGGAGTTTTATAATGCTCCGGATTTGTATCAAAAGGAACCAGTCTGACAGCTGCTTTAATTGCCCCCATTTTCGGTTCTGAATCAACTATATATACTTTACCTGATTCAAGTTCTGCTTCAATAAAACTTGTATTTTCTGACCTTGCCCAAAATACATGCTTTCCTGGATCACACTCATATATTAAATAACTTCCATGATTAAACTTACCCAAAAACTTATCTCCGTCAAAATATTTAAAATTAATTAAAAACCCAACAGAAGATGATCTTACGAAATAAACCAAAGCTTTTCCTTCACTTGGTTTTTTAAGCTCTTGTGAATAATTAACTACCGAAAATAAAAGAACTACAAACAGAAATATTTTTTTCATAAAGTTTACTCCTTATTATCTGAATAGATTTTTATCGAAAACCATTCTGATTGCATCTGCATGACGACGTTTTGCACGTGTGTAACTTCCTGATGCTGGTGCAGCGTATGCTTTTAATGATGCTAATCTCCATTTTACAAGGTCAAAGTTCATTAACATAAAGCTATAAGCTCCCATGTTTTTAGGCTCTTCTTGTGCCCAAACATAATCATCGGCGTTAGGATATTGTGCAATAATCGCTTTTATTTGCTCTACCGGGAACGGGAACAATTGTTCGATTCTTACTACTGCAACATCATTGCGTCCGTTATTTTCTCTTTCGGCAACTATATCATAGTAGAATTTACCTGTAACAAAAACTAATGTTTTTACTTCTTTTTTGTTTACTGTATTATCATCTATTGTTTCTTGGAAACTTCCGCTTGCTAGATCTTCAACAGTCGATACACATCTTGGGTCACGCAATAAACTTTTTGGAGAGAAAACTACCAAAGGTTTACGGAATGTTGTTTTCATTTGTCTTCTCAATAAGTGGAAGAAGTTAGCTGGCGTTGTACAATCGGCAACATACATATTTTGTCTTGCACAAAGTTGCAGGTAACGCTCCATTCTTGCTGAAGAGTGCTCTGCTCCTTGTCCTTCGTATCCGTGTGGTAATAATAAAACGATACCATTTTGGTTGTTCCATTTATCTTCTCCACATGAGATATACTGGTCAATCATGATTTGTGCTCCATTTGAGAAATCTCCAAATTGTGCTTCCCAAATAGTCAATGCATTAGGATTAGCCAAAGCATATCCGTAATCAAATCCTAAAACTCCGTATTCTGATAATAGGGAATTGAAAACTCCGAATTTTCCTTTTTTGTTCTCGATAGCATTCAATAGAATTACTTCTTCTTCTGAATCTTCTACTTTTACTACTGCGTGACGGTGTGAGAATGTACCACGCTCTACGTCTTGCCCAGAAATACGAACATCAAATCCTTCTGTTAAAAGTGAACCATAAGCTAATGCTTCTGCTGTTCCCCAATCAATCGTATTGTTGTCGTAACCTGTTTTTCTATCAGTAACAATTTTAGTTATCTTGTTGATGAACTTTTTGTCTGATGGTAAAGTTGAGATTGTTTTTATGATAGAATCTAATCCTGCTTTAGCAAAAGAGGTATCAAATTTATTCAACATCACAACATCTGTAACTTGCTCGAATCCTTTCCATTCATTTTGCATAAATGGTGTAATGATTGTCAAATCTTTTTTACGAGATGCTTCAAGGTTTACCTCCATTGTCGATTTGTATTCTTTCTCTAACCCATTTACATAAGTAGCATCGATAATACCTTCTGACAATAATTTTTGCGCATAAATATCTCTTGGATTTTCATGCTTAGCAATGATTTTATATAAAACTGGTTGTGTAAAACGAGGTTCGTCACCTTCGTTATGACCGTATTTTCTGTATCCTAATAAATCGATAAATACATCACGACCAAATTCCATTCTGTAATCTAATGCAAATGAAACGGCATGAACTACAGCTTCTGCATCGTCTGCATTTACGTGTAATACTGGCGAAAGTGTAACTTTGGCAACATCTGTACAATAAGTAGATGAACGTGCATCAAGGTAATTTGTTGTAAAACCAACTTGGTTGTTAATTACGATATGTATTGTTCCCCCAGTTTTGTAACCGTCTAATTGTGCCATTTGTATAATCTCGTACAAGATACCTTGTCCTGCAATTGCAGCATCACCGTGAACGGCGATAGGTAATACTTTTGAGAAATCGTCAGCGTAATATTTATCTTGTTTTGCTCTGGTAATTCCTTCAATAACTGCTCCAACAGTCTCTAAGTGAGATGGGTTTGGCGCTAGGTTGATATTGATGTTTTTTCCAGTTCTTGTTTTTTTGTCGGCAGTAAGTCCTAAGTGGTATTTTACGTCACCATCAAAGTATTCTTGATCGTAATCTTTACCATCAAATTCTCCGAAGATGTCTTGTGTTGATTTGCCAAAGATATTTGCCAAAACATTAAGACGTCCACGGTGAGCCATACCCATTACAAATTGCTCTACACCTTTTTCGGCT
Source organism: Flavobacterium sp. PL02 (assembly GCF_035013205.1). Taxonomy (NCBI): domain Bacteria; kingdom Pseudomonadati; phylum Bacteroidota; class Flavobacteriia; order Flavobacteriales; family Flavobacteriaceae; genus Flavobacterium; species Flavobacterium sp. PL02. The sequence continues at coordinate 447,336 of NZ_JAYGJP010000003.1, read as the reverse complement.
GCTTTTTCGATCAAAGCATCTAGAGCCGGGATGATTGATTCTCCTCCTTCTAGTGAGAATCTTTTTTGTCCAACATATTTGGTATGCAAGAAGTTCTCGAAAGAAACTGCTTGGTTTAATTTATTTAAGATTACCTTTTTCTCATCTGTAGAGAAATTAGGCTGGTTGTCATTTACTCCAAGTTTGTCCTGAATCCATTTTACAACATTTGGGTTACGAATATACATATACTCTACCCCAATATGCTGACAATAAATTGCCTGAAGACGTTTCACAATATCTTGCAATGAGCAAGGTGGAACACCAATTACTTTGGCAGCATCAAAAACAGTCGAAAGATCTGCTGATGTAAGTCCAAAATTTTCGATGTCTAAAGTTGGTGATGATGTTCTACGATCTCTTACTGGGTTTGTTTTAGTAAACAAATGACCACGAGAACGGTATCCGTCAATCAATTTTAATACGTTGAATTCTTTTTGTAATTTTTCAGATACCAAACTACAATCGGTGTTGTTAGCTGCGAATTCAACAATTTGCTGAACTGGTGCCTCGTCGTTGTAAGTTGTCATTCCAAAATCGAAACCTTGGAAAAAACTTCTCCAGCTTGGCTCTACGCTATCTGGGTTTTGTGTATATTGGTCGTACAATTGTGCGAAAAACTCTGTATGCGCAGCATTTAAAAATGAAAACCTATCCATAATATTTGTGAATATACTTTTTGTTAAATAGAATGGCAAAAGTACAATAATCGAATTTATTTAAATCTTTTTTTTACGTACTTTTACGTAAAAATTTGTTAAAATCCGCTTAACTATGAAGAAAAATCATTTTTCAATCGTTTTCAAATCATTTTTTATGATTTTGGCCCTAATATTTTCAAGTGGCATGATGGCGCAGCAGAAATATTATATTCCGCAAAAGCAAAATGATTTTTGGAGCAATGTACAATTTGGAGGTGGAGTCGGATTAAGTTTTGGATCTGGATATACCGACATTTCGTTATTACCGAGTATGATTTACAATGTTAATCCAATTGTATCAGTTGGTGTAGGTCTACAATTTGGTTATGTGGCTTCTAAAAATGAATATTCTTCTTTTCTTTATGGTGGAAGCCTTATCGGATTAATAAATCCAATTCCCGAAATACAACTTTCGGCAGAACTAGAGCAAATTAATGTAAATACTGATTATAAATATATTGGCGGGCCAAGTTTTAGTGATAACTTCTGGAACACTGCCCTATTTCTTGGTGCTGGTTACCGAACTGGAAACGTAACCATAGGAATACGTTATGATGTATTGCATGACGACAACAAGAGCATTTACGGAGAAGCTTTTATGCCATTTGTGAGAGTTTACTTTTAGAAGAAGGAGCAAAGGCTCAGAGTTGCAAAGGTTTTATCCAAGACTGCAAGGAACTTTCTTTCGAAATTTCACAAAGTACCACACGGTTAAAATAAAATAGAATTAAAAAACGAAAGGAATAACAAACTTTGTTTCTTCGTTACTTTTCCCTTTGAACCTTTGTCGCTTTGAACCTCTGTTCCTCTATTCCTTTGAACCTTCCCCTTACCCTTTTTTAAACCTTAATAAAACTACTGCATTGTTTACGCAATGGCAGCAAATTCACTTTTTTCATGCGTTGCAAAATACCTTTTATTCTTTTTTACTAAATACCCAAAATCGAAAGTAAAAAATGTAAATCTGAAAGGGCAAATTAGGATTAAAATTTATGTTTGTGCATAATGATTGTATAAAAAACGATTATTTACACAAAAATATTTTTAACGCAACATTTCTTATTATGAAAAAAAAATTACTCTTTTTAATGGTTACTACATTATACTCAGTAACTTATGTTAATGCCCAAAAAGTTTGGGATTTCACTAATGTTACGCCAATTTGGCCAACTAGCACAGCAGGCTACACGACAAACACGATCAAGGATAATTTAGGAATATATCCAGGAGTCACTATTACAGCAACACCAATAGGCGGAATTATTCCTTCGAATTTGACTTTTACAGATGGATTTAGCGGATTACGTTACTTTAGAATGGGTCAGGCATCGGTTTTTTCTAATAATCGACCAACAGAACGTTATTTATATTTTGCTACTACTGGTGCAGGAACTATAAAAATATGGTTTGCGAGCGGTGGTGGTGGTAACCGTACTATTAAGGTTACTGATGGTACTACTGAAATAAGCAGCGCAAGTTCAGCCAACTCAACAACTCCTTCAATACTCGAAGCTCAGTACACTCAGACAAGTGGAAATATTTATATTTATACTGGTACAGGCACGGGTGTTAATATCTACAAAATTGAAATTACTGGTACAACTGGTACGACACAATTAATGAGTTCTCTTGGAATAAATGATTTTGAAGCAAACTCATCTACAAATATTTATTCTGACGGAAAAGAAGTTTTTATATCTAATGTAACATCAAGCACAAAAGTTGACATTTATAGTATAACAGGCGCTTTGATTAAATCATTAAAAACAGAAACTAATACTTCTTTTGCATTAGATTCAGGCATCTATATTGCAAAAGTAAAAACGTCTGAGGGTGAAAAATCAGTTAAAATAGCGGTAAAATAAATTCATCTCAATATATAAAAAAGAGCGTAATCATAATTTGATTACGCTCTTTTTTTATCTTTTACTATACAAGAAATCAAACTTGTTATAGCTAGAAATCTATTTATAAAAATTCCTAAACCAGACCTTCTGCCATTCTCTTTTTAAGATTAGAAAAGAAACTTGTTCGGCAAGAATTACTAAATCTGATCCATCTAGTTTTTTTATTTCAGCTTCAGAAACATCAATTATATAAAGTAGGTTCAAATACTCGGCAAACTTATACTGAATCATTCGGTATATTTTTTCGTGCAATTGAATTTTAAGCTCATCGGGAGAAATACTCAGAGGAAAATCAATTCCTTCATTTGCTAAATTGAAATCTTTATTAATTTGTTCGATTAAATTAAGATACAAAGCTTCTTTCTCTGCTTCCTGAAGTAGTAAATCTGCATTTTGTGGGGCTACAAACATTTGATTTAGGATTGTTGATTTATGATTAGTGATTTCAGAATTGAAAGATTTAATGATTGAAAAATTCAAAAATCTAAACCAGAATCTGAATTAAAATAAAAAACCTGATTACTAAAAACTAAAACTGGTTACTGTACACTGCAACTGATTACAGAATACTAAACCTTTCTTCCCATTAAGTTTTCGCCAAAAGTGCGTAATGACAATTTCTTTTCGTCGCTAATATCCATTTTATCTAATGTCTTAAAAGCTTCGAGTGTGTACATTTCGATTGCATCTTGCGTTTCTTTTGAAGCACCAGAATTGTTAAATATATCCTTTACTATTTCTATTTTATCTGTACTATCTTCAGGTTGTGTAGTAAATAAATCTTTTAGCTGTTTTGCTTTTTCATCATCTGAATGAGCCAATGCTTTTAGATATAAATAGGTTTTCTTGTTTTCGATAATATCTCCTCCCACTTGTTTTCCAAAAGTTTCCGGATCTCCAAATGCATCTAAATAATCATCTTGTAACTGGAAAGCCAAACCTAATTGTAATCCGAAGTCATATATTAAATTAGCATTTTCATCAGAAGTTTTTGCTACAATTGCTCCCATTTTCATAGCTGCTGCAACTAAAACTGCTGTTTTATACTCGATCATTTTTAGATACTCGGGAATTGTAACGTCGTTTCTTTGTTCAAAATCAACATCCCATTGTTGCCCTTCGCAAACTTCTAAAGCTGTTTTACTAAAAAGCTTCGCTAGTTCTCTAAAAGTATTCGGTTCATATCTTTCAAAGTACTGATATGCCAAAATAAGCATAGCATCTCCAGAAAGGATTCCCGTATTAAGATCCCATTTTTCATGAACAGTTTCTTGCCCTCTTCGTAAAGGAGCATCATCCATGATATCGTCATGTACTAATGAAAAATTATGAAAAATCTCAACTGCCATAGCAGCCGGAAGCGCTTCATTGTAAGAAACATCAAAAACTTCGGCAGTCATTAAAGTCAATACTGGACGCATTCTTTTTCCTCCAAGACTAACAATATATTCAATTGGCTCGTATAGGTTTTTAGGCTCTTTGCTTATGGTTTGTTTCTCCAGATAATCGACAAAGAATTCCTGGTATTGATATATGGCATGCATAAAAGTAATTTTCGGCTAATTTACGGCATTAAGCCTGCAATGCAAACTCCATTTCTTAATGAAATGTTAAATAATCAAAAATACTTTGGAAACTATTTTGGTGTTTAGAGTTTCCAATATACATTTGCATCGAAATTTAACAATAATTACAATGATCAATTTCCGCGTAATCCTGTTAGATACTAATTATTAATAAAACAATATTTAACATTATGAGAACACACTGGACAATTGATTCTAGCCAATCTGATGTTTTAATCAAAATGAGACATTCAATTCTGGCTTACTTAGGCGGCTCTATTAATCAGTTTCAAGGTCATGTAGACCTGAAGAATGATGAGATAGAAGATGCAACTATAGAATTTTCTTTGGATGTAAATAATAGGGAAGCTAAACTAGAGCAAATAAATACGTACTTAAAACTTAATGATTTTTTTGATGTAAATAAGTACCCTACAATAAGTTTTAAATCGACTTCTTTTCAGAAAGTAAACAAAAACATCAATTTTCTTAAAGGTGATTTAACAATAAAAGATGTTACAAAAACAGTAGAGCTTGATGTAGAACTAGTGGAAACTGACTATTACGATGGCAACAAAAAAGTTTCTTTTGAACTTACTGGCGATATAAACCGTAAAGATTTTGGATTAGCTTATAATTCATTCAATCAAAGCAGCGGCTTAGCAACTGGACAGGACATTAAACTTGTAGCCAATTTAGAATTTACCATCTAAGACTTACATCAAAATAGAAGTTTTTAAAAATTACAGATTAGAAGAAACAAAATGAGAGATAAAATTATATCAAAAGCGAGTGACTTATTCTTAAAATTAGGTTTTAAAAGTGTCACTATGGATGATATCGCAGGCGAAATGTGTATTTCTAAAAAAACAATTTATAAATATTTTTGCAATAAGGAGGTATTGATTAAAGAAAGTACTTCATCTGTTCACCAGAAAGTTCATGAAATCATAGATTCTATTGTTGTTAAAAACCATAATGCCATTCAGGAGAATTTTGAAATAAGAGAAATGTTTAAAAACATGTTTCAGTCTTCTATTGATACTTCTCCTATATATCAACTAAAAAAACACTATCCCGAAATCTACACCAATTTGATGAGATATGAGATAGATCAATGCAGTCAGTATTTTAGAGATAATATCACTAAGGGAATCGAACAGAAATTATATCGTGAGGATATTAATGTAGACATTTATGTGAAGTTTTATTACACTTTAATTTTTCATATAAACGAAACTACAAGTTCTGAGAAAGAAGCGCAGTATGCAGAATTACAAGCTTTAGAATACCACACGAGAGCCATGGCCACTCTCGCAGGAATTATAGAGTTAGAAAAACAATTACAAAGAATAACCCACTAATCATCAATCCATAATCTATAATCCATGAAAAGAATAATGATTCTCTTCGTCTTGGCTTTTGCAATAACCGCAAACGCGCAAGACAAAAATAATAGCAATCTGGCTAAGCAAGGCGGACAGACCTTGACCTTAAAAGATGCTATTTCTTATGCGCTACAAAATAAAGCTGATGCAAAGAAAGCTAAGTTACAAGTAGAAAATAGTGAATACAAAATACAAGAAGTAAGATCTAGAGCATTACCGCAAATTTCGGCTAACGGAAATTTAACTTACAATCCTGTAATACAAACTACAGTTATTGATGGTGCCGGTTTTGGGCAGCCAGGGACTTCTATTCAAGCGGCTTTTGGTCAAAAATGGACTTCGACTGCTGGTATTTCTTTAACTCAAAACATATTTGATCAAGCTGTATTTACAGGTTTAAGAGCCGCAAAAAGCACTCGCGAATTTTATCAAATCAATGAGCAACTAACGGAAGAGGATGTAATCGAAAAGGTTGCAAATAATTACTACGAAGTATATGTACAACGTTTAAACTTAACCGTTTTAGATAGTAATTATGTAAATACAGAGAAGGTAAAAAACATTATTCAAGGACAATTTGACAATGGTTTAGCTAAAAAAATTGACCTTAATCGAGTTCTTGTAAAACTATCAAACATTAGTACGCAACGCCAACAAGTTATTAATAGAGTAGCATTGCAGGAAAACGCATTAAAATTTTACATGGGAATGCCTGTAGAAACTCAAATTGTAATTCCTAATACTGAATTTGAAATCACGCTTCAACCATTATCTGAAGCTCCAAATGTTGAGAATTTAAGTCAATATTTACTTTTGAAAAAACAAGAGCAATTATTGGTTTTCCAAAAGAAAGCGGTTCAAGCTGAGTTTTACCCAACTCTTTCTTTAAGTGCAGGATACAATTATATCGGTCAGGGTCCAGAAGTGCCTTGGTTTAATAAACCATCTTCTGGTGTGTACTGGTCAGATTTCTCGGCTATTGGTTTAAACTTAAGAGTGCCAATCTTTACTGGTTTTGGTACACGTGCCAAAGTTCGTCAGGCTGATGTTGCTATTCGCTCTTTACAAGAAGACATAAAAGACACAAAACTTTCGCTTGATATTGCTTACAGCAATGCAACGATTCAAATGGAAAACAGTCTTGTAACGATTAAAAACCAAAAGGAAAACAGAGAGCTTGCTCAACAAGTATTGCAAAATACCAAAAACAATTATCTACAAGGTTTGGCTTCATTAAACGATTTATTAGATGTTGAAAATGCGTATATCGAAGCGGAAAACAATTACTCTTCGGCAATACTAGGATATAAAATAGCAGAAATTCAAGTAATCAAATCAAAAGGCCAACTAAAATCACTTATAAATAACTAAAAACAAATGAAAAAAATAATAATAACAATAGTAGTCATAATTGGTGCATTAGCACTAATTGGTTTCATATTAACGAAGAACGAGACTGAGAATAAAGCCAAAACAGATATTGTTGCAGAAAAAAATGCTGCGGTTTCAGTTAAAGTTTCTTCTGTAAAAACAGAAGAGGTTTCATTAGATTTCGTTGCAAACGGAAACTTTCAACCGATTCAGGAATTGACTTTCTCTGCAGAAAAATCAGGAAAAGTAATTAGTGTTTTAGCTAAAGAAGGTGATTATGTAAAAGTTGGTCAAACACTATTAACAGTAAGAGGTGACGTTATTAATGTAAATGCTCAGGCTGCACAAGCTGCATACCAAAATGCAAAATCTGATTACATTAGATACGAAAATGCTTTTAAAACCGATGGTGTTACTAAACAACAATTAGATCAGGCAAGATTAGCATTGACTAATGCTGAAGCTAACCTAAAACAAGCAAACATTAATGTTGGAGATACTAAAGTAAAAGCGCCAATAAGCGGATTTATTAATAAAAAATATATCGAGCCAGGATCAATCTTAGCTGGAATGCCAGCAACTGCTTTGTTTGATATTGTAAATGTTTCTAAACTAAAACTAGTTGTAACTGTAAATGAAAACCAAGTTGCAAGCTTAAAACTAGGAAACACAATTAACGTAACTGCTAGTGTTTATCCTGATAAAACTTTCACTGGAAAAATCACTTTTATTGCTGCAAAAGCTGACGAATCTTTAAACTTCCCTGTGGAGATTGAAATCACAAATAACCCAAACAACGACCTAAAAGCTGGTATGTACGGAACTGCACATTTTGCGTCAAGCCAACAAAAACAAAACTTGATGGTTGTACCTAGAAATGCTTTCGTAGGAAGTGTAAGTAGTAATGAAATATTTGTGGTTCAAAACGGAATTGCAAAACTAAAAAAAGTAACTGCTGGAAGAATTTTAGGAGATCAAGTAGAAATCATTAATGGATTGTCTGATGGGGAAACTGTAATTACTACAGGTCAAATTAACTTACAAGACGGTAATACTGTAGAAATTATTAAATAATTGTAGGCTATAAGCCGTAAGCAATAGGCTTTAAGCGCAATTTTTAAAAGCGTAAAGCCTACAGCTTACAGCCTAAGGCATAAAAAAAAATATATGAAATTAGCCGAAATATCCATAAAACGTCCGTCGTTAGTAATTGTATTGTTTACAATTCTAACACTTGGTGGATTGTTCAGCTACAGCCAGTTAGGTTATGAGCTGATCCCTAAATTTGAACAAAACGTTATTACTATATCTACCGTTTATCCAGGAGCTTCTCCTAGTGAGGTAGAAAATACGGTGACAAAGAAAATTGAAGATGCGATTGCATCCTTAGAGAATGTTAAGAAAATTGACTCTAAGTCGTATGAAAGTTTATCTATCGTTTCGATTACATTAACATCAAACGCAAAAGTCGATTTCTCTTTAAATGATGCACAGCGTAAAATTAACGCTATCATTAGTGATTTGCCTGATGATGTTAAAACACCAGCTTTAACCAAATTCTCGCTGAGTGATTTACCTATTATGACGCTTGGTGCCAACGGAAAAATGGACGAAGCAGCATTTTATGACTTAATTGATAAAAAAGTTGCTCCTATATTATCTCGTGTACAAGGTGTGGCTCAGGTAAATATTATTGGTGGCTCTGAACGTGAAATCCAGGTAAATCTTGATGCATTAAAAATGCAGGGTTACGGACTTTCTATTCCTCAGGTACAACAAAACATCCTGACTTCAAACTTAGATTTCCCTACAGGAAACATTCAAACTCGTGATCAAAAAATATTAATTCGTTTAGCGGGTAAATATAAAAGTGTTGATGAGTTAAGAAACTTAGTAGTTTCTTCTCAAAACGGAATTCAAGTACGATTAAGTGATATTGCCGATGTTCAGGATACTCAAAAAATAGCTGAGAAAATATCACGTGTAGACCAAAAAAGTGCGATTATTTTACAAATCGTAAAACAATCAGATGCAAATGCGGTTGCAGTAAGTGAGCAATTATTAAAAACAATTACTGTTCTTGAAAACGACTATAAAGCAAATCAGTTAAAACTAGAAGTAGCAAAAGACAGTACTGTCTTTACATTAGAAGCTGCTGACTCTGTAGTTCACGATTTATTGATTGCAGTAGTTCTGGTTGCATTTGTAATGTTGTTCTTCTTGCATAGTATTAGAAACTCATTGATTGTAATGGTTTCGATTCCTGCATCGTTAATTGCTACGTTTATTGGTATTTACTTTATGGGATACACATTAAACTTAATGAGTTTATTAGGATTATCTCTTGTTGTAGGTATTCTTGTGGATGATGCCATTGTGGTATTAGAAAATATTTACCGACACATGGAAATGGGTAAAAGCCGAATCCGTGCTTCGTATGATGGAACTGCAGAAATTGGTGGAACCGTAACATCAATCACATTAGTAATCGTGGTGGTGTTCTTGCCTATCGCAATGAGTTCTGGATTGGTATCTAATATCATTACTCAATTTTGTGTAACTGTAATTATTTCGACATTATTCTCACTTTTAGCATCTTTCACGATTATTCCATGGTTATCATCTCGTTATGGAAAATTAGAACACATAGAAGGAAAGAACCTATTTGGAAGAATCATTCTTGGTTTCGAAAGTTACCTAACACGTTTTACGGATTGGGTTTCTCATTTGTTAACCTGGTGTTTGGATAACTATGGTAAGACTGTTATTCTTGTATTGATATTGTTCTTTGGGTCAATATTTGGTTTAAAACCTTTTATTGGTGGTGAGTTTTTCGCAGCATCAGATAGTGGTGAGTTCTTAGTTCAAATCGAAATGCCAAAAGACGCTTCGCTAGAACAAACTAACTTTATGACTCAAAGAGCTGAAGCTTTCTTAAAAAATGAAGAATATGTTCATAGCCAGATTACAACTGTAGGACAAACCAGTGAAGGTTTTGGAGCATCACAAGCTACTGCTTATAAAGCGGAGATTGATGTAAAAATGATCGAACAAAAAGACCGTAAAGATGATGCATCTGTTTATGCTGCAAAAATCAAACGTAAATTAGAGAAAGTATTAGTTGGAGCAAAAGTTAAAACTGTTCCGGTTGGTATTTTAGGAACTGCTGAAGATGCTACATTAGGATTAATCGTAACTGGACCATCTACAGAAAGTGCTATGGCATTTGCTAAATTAGCTGAAGCAGAATTACGTACTATTCCTGGAACAACTGAGATTAAATTAACGGTTGAAGACGGAAACCCTGAGGTTAATGTTAAGGTAGATCGTGATAAAATGGCTGCATTAGGATTGACACTTCAAACTGTTGGTTTAACCATGCAAACTGCTTTTAGCGGAAACACAGATGGTAAATACAGAGCTGGAGAATATGAGTACGATATCAATATTAGATACAACGCATTCGACAGAAAAAGTATTACTGACGTAAGTAACCTGATTTTCATTAACTCAGCTGGACAACAAATAAAATTGTCTCAATTTGCAGATATTACAGAAGGTTCCGGACCTAGCCAGTTAGAGCGTAGAGACAAATCGGCTTCGGTAACAGTAAAAGGACAAAACGTTGGGGTTCCTTCAGGAACAATTGTTGGAATATGGCAGGAAAAATTAGATAAACTTAAAAAACCAACTGGAGTAAATTATATTTGGGGTGGTGACATGGAGAATCAATCTGAAGGATTTGGTACTTTAGGAATTGCTTTATTAGCCGCTATTATCTTAGTTTACCTTGTAATGGTGAGTTTGTATGACAGTTTCGTTCACCCATTTGTAGTATTATTTGCTATTCCACTTTCGTTTATCGGAGCTTTATTAGCATTAGCATTAACAAATAACTCCTTAAACATCTTTACGATTCTGGGTATTATCATGTTAATTGGTCTGGTGTGTAAGAACGCGATCATGCTTGTCGATTATACCAACCAGCGAAGAGCTGCCGGAGAATCTATCAGAGCGGCATTAATTCAGGCAAATCACGCACGTTTACGTCCTATCTTAATGACAACAATTGCGATGGTATTTGGTATGTTCCCAATTGCATTGGCATCTGGAGCTGGAGCAGAATGGAAAAACGGTTTGGCTTGGGTAATTATCGGAGGATTAATTTCGTCTTTATTCCTGACCTTGATTGTGGTTCCTGTAATCTACCAAATAATGGAAGGTATCGTTAGAAGATTATCTAAAGGAGAAAAAATCGATTACGAAACTGAAATGTTTGCAGATTATACACCAACAGAAGTTAGTGAAGACGGTTTTAACCCAAAACACACACATTAAGACATATAACAATATTATATTTAAAAAAACCTGTTCATTCATTTGAACAGGTTTTTTTATATCTTTTTAACAAATGCAATCGTTTTTTGTTAAAAAACTGCAGAAGGAATAAATTGAAAGTACGTTTTTTGCTTTATTTAGAATAGATAAAAATAATTTGGTTTGTTTGCATTCAACAACTAAATTTGCCCTATCAAAAACAATTCTAAATAATTATGAAATCCAAACTTACAATATCTTTTTTAAGTTTCTGTTTTGCGATGCTACTGAGTACCACGACTTGGGCACAACAAAAAGCTACTATTAAAGGTCAGGTTATTTTAACAAATAACGATACAGCCGACAATATTTCGGTAGTTTTAAAAGGAACCAGAGTAGGAACAGTAACAGATGCTGAAGGGAAATATATCCTAAAGAACATTAAACCTGGAACCTATATTATAAAAGTATCAGTAATAGGTCAAACTACAAAAGAAAAGAAAATAACCGTTAACAGTGGTGACGAATTAATGGAAAACTTTACCATTAGTTCAAGTTCCGAAGAGCTAAGCGAAGTACTTATCAATACTAGGAAAAAAAATCATTACGCTCGTAAAGAAAACCAACAAGTATCAAGATTGCCACTGAAAAATCTTGAAAATCCGCAAGTATATACAACTATTACTGGTGAAGTTCTAAAAGAACAAGTCATAACTACTTTTGATGACGCCTTAAAAAATGCTTCTGGAATCACACAATTGTGGGCTTCAACAGGTCGTGCGGGAGACGGAGCTGGTTATTATTCTTTGAGAGGATTTGCAGTTCAGCCAACAATGGTTAACGGATTACCTGGTTTAACAAACGGAAGCTTGGATCCAGCAAATATTGATAGAATCGAAATAATCAAAGGACCTTCAGGAACATTATTCGGAAGCAGTTTAATTTCATACGGTGGATTAATCAACACAACTACAAAGAAACCTTACAGGACTTTTGGTGGTGAAGTAAATTATACCGTTGGCAGTTATGGTCTAAATCGTGCTACTGTAGATCTTAACACGCCATTAAATGACAAAAAAACACTAAACTTTAGAATCAATTCAGCTTATAACAAACAAAATAGTTTTCAAGATGCTGGATTTAGAGAATCGTTTTTTATTGCACCTTCATTATCATATGAGGTAAACGATAGATTGTCGTTTTTAGTAAACACTGAGTTTATGACTAATGAAAGTACTAATCCTACTATGCTATTTTTAGATAGAACAAGTCCATTAAGAGTTCATAACATTGCTGAATTAAAATATGACAACAACCGTTCCTATACAAGTAATGAACTTACAATGAAAACACCTTCGTATAACTTACAAGGTCAAATGAATTATAAAATTTCTAATCAATGGACATCACAGACTGTTTTTTCAACGAGTTCAGCGAAATCAATAGGAAACTATACTTATTTGTATGAATCAACGAGCAGAAAAGCTTTTGAATCAATCAAAGAAGGAATTGTTCTTGCCAGATCTTTTACTGATCAAGATGCCAGAGATGTCTCTACAGATATTCAACAAAACTTTATTGGTGACTTTAAAATTGGAAAATTAAGAAACAGACTTGTAGTAGGTTTTGATTATTTCAACAGAACTGCCACAGATCATAACTCAGGTTGGTTCGGTAATGGTTTAGTATATATTGGAGATGACTTACAATCTTTCAATAATGTTATTGGTCGCCCTACAAATGGAGATACTGGTGACTTAACAAAAGCCGGATCTGATGCTATTATAGCAAATACTCCAAGAAATGATAACAAAACAAGACAAGAAGTTTATAGTGCTTATTTCTCTGATGTAATTAATTTCACACCTGCTTTATCAGCAATGATTAGTTTACGAGCAGACCGTTTTATAAATGGTGGTGATGTTACTACTAAAGATGATAACTACAATCAAACTGCTTTTTCTCCTAAATTTGGTATCGTTTACCAGCCAATTATAGACAAAGTTTCTGTTTTTGCTAATTATATGGATGGATTTTCTAATGTAGCACCAGGACAAAATCGTAATGCTGGTGTTGTTACTCCTTTAACATTCAATCCAGAACATGCTAATCAATTTGAAGTAGGAACTAAATTAAATCTTTTTAGAGATAAACTATACGCTACTTTTAGCTACTATGACATAAAAGTTACAGATAAAGCTTATGTAATAGAAACTCCATATGTTGACCCAACCGACCCAACTGCTGTAATACCTAATAATCAAGTTTCACATCAAGACGGTGGGCAACGTAATAAAGGTTTTGAAGCAGAACTTATTGCTAACCCAATTACAGGTTTAAACATTCTTTTAGGCTATAGCTACAATGATGCTGTTTTAACCGCAGGTGATCCTGATTTTGTAGGGTTTAGACCAGAAAGTGCAGGACCCCAAAACTTAGCAAACCTTTGGGCTACTTATAAATTTTCTCAGGGATTCTTAAGAGGTCTCGGAGTAGGTTTTGGAGGGAATTACGTTGGAGATAACAAAATCATGAACAGAGCTACTGCAGGAACATTTACAATTCCTGAATACACAGTAATCAACTCATCTATATTTTATACTACGGAGAAATTCAGCGTAACACTAAAATTAAATAACATCACAAACGAAGAAATTTACGATGGTTGGTCTACAATTCATCCAAAAGACCCAAGGACTTTTGCAGCAAGTTTCACTTATAAATTCTAAAAACTCACCAAAAGCATCTTCCTGAAATTTACTTAGGAAGATGCTTTTTTAAATATAAAATCATGATAACAATAGCCAGTCTTTTCGTTTTTATCTCTTTTTATACTTTATACTACACATCAAAAAGAGCCGTACTATCTTATAATTTTGGTTATCAAAAATGGATGCAGAAAAATCCAAAACAAACCAAAATTACGGGATTATGTTTACTTCTCGTAGCCTATTCATTATGGCTATTAACCGCTGCATTGGGTTCGGCAACTTTATTCTTTTTTATACAATTAATGACTATTGGTAGTTTGGTTATCATATTAACTCCCTTAAAAGTTATTAATAACATCGGAATCATAATTCTATTTGCTACCGCTGGACTATTAGAATTTTACTATTACTAAATCAACCATTTGCTTATCTTAAAAATATGCCTGCAAACCCTAAATATTTAACCCAATCCGGATGGCAACGTTTTGCCAAAATAACAGCAGCAATACTTGGTGGTTATTTCGTTTCGGTAAGTTTTCATCTTGCACTAGCTTCATGGGTTAGTCATGTTAATGTTATCATGACAATGGCTTTTAGCGGATTCATACTTTGGGTTGTTTTAATGGTTGTTGCTTTTTTAGCAAAAAACGGCTGGAAAATCTGGGGTATTTATCTTTTACTAACCTTAATTTTTTGCGGTATTATATACCTCGGACAAACCTATAACCCTATCACTAGATAATTTATGAATAACAGGAACTATAATATCTATTTCCATACACATACAGTAAGTGGCATCGTAATAAGTGTCGTGTTATTTGTTATTTTCTTTGCTGGATCTTTTTCGTTTTTTAGAGATGAAATCATCAATTGGGAACGAAGTGAATCTGTAGCAATTACAAAGGAAATTCAATTAGACTACGATAAAGCGTTAAAGAACTTAGATAAAGAATATACCTTACACGGAAGAAACATATCTATTTCTAAAAACAGTGCCGAAAGAAGAGTAAATATATATCTTGAAGGCACTAAAGACACTTTGGCTGCAGCCAAATTAAAAGAAAGCTCATTTTTTTATTTAGATACCAAAAACTTCAAAACCCATACTTACGAAGACTCCTATTCATTAGGTGAGTTTTTATACCGACTTCATTTTCTTGCGCAAGTTCGTTACCCAATAGGATATTATCTATCGGGATTTGTAGCATTATTTTTTCTATTTGCAATCGTAACCGGTGTTTTACTGCATTGGAATAAAATCATTTCTAACTTTTATATATTTAGACCAAAGGAAAAACTAAAAACATTATGGACCGATGCACACACATCGTTAGGAATGCTAGGTCTGCCCTTTCAATTTGTATATGCAGTTACTGGTGCATTCTTCATGATTAAATTATTAATCGTTGCCCCAAGTGTAATGGCGCTTTATAAAGGAGATCAGGACAAACTATATAAAGATCTAGAATACACAGATCCAGAATATAAATTTGACAATAAAAAATTGGCAACCCCATTTAGTATTGATGAATTGGTGACTAAAACTAAAAGTAACTGGAATGACTTTGAAATAACTCGTGTTTATATCCAAAATTATGGCGATGCCAATATGCATGTTTTGGTAGAAGGCGAAATGAAGTATGACAAAAAATTCACCGGAATCGGGAAAGTAGTCTATAAGGTTGCCGATGGTAAAGTCGTTGCCAAAAAAGATCCAATTACCCAAACAAGCTATCTCGATGTTGTGAAGAATGTTTTATACAGAATTCACTTTGGTGATTATGGAGGATATGCACTCAAAATAATAAGTTTTGTTCTTGGTATTATTACTTGCTTTGTAATTATATCTGGTGTTATGATTTGGCTTGTTGCAAGAGATAAGAAAAACATGCCCGAGAAGAAACGTCGTTTTAACGAAGGTGTTGTACGAATCTATTTAGCAATATGCCTAAGCATGTATCCTATTACAGCTTTAGCTTTTATAGCAACCAAAGTTTTTTACCCTTTGGGTCAATCAAACATTTATAGTATCTATTTTATAGGCTGGTTGTTATTAGCCATCTTTTTCATTCTAAAAAAGAACAATGCATTTACAAATAAGTTCTCCTTATTATCTGGAAGCATTTTAGGATTCCTTATTCCTGTTGCAAACGGAATTTGTACTGGAAATTGGTTCTGGAAAACATTTGCTCAAAATGAAATTCAGATATTCTTTATCGATGTGTTCTGGATAGTTCTTGCTTCGATTACACTTTATATTTCATTTCGTTTAAACAAAAAAGAAAACAATTAGGCAGATTGCTTACAAAGTACGCGGATAATACAGATTTACTAAAGTAAAGACGCGGATAAAAACGGATTTTTTAAAGCAATACAAAAAATCCGTTTTTATCCGCGTTTTCGCGTAAGCGAATCCGTTTAATCCGCGTTCCATTTTTTTAGACAATGCTTATTTCAGGACAAAACAAGGACAGGCATCCAAAATAAATCGATATAATTTGTGGGTTATACATTTAGAATCTACTTTTGCCTATTGCTAACAATTCTAAATAAAAGATACAATGCTGTCTTTTCGCAAATTGAAATATGGGTTTTAAGAAAAAAATACGCTTTATACACAAATGGCTCGGATTAACTTCTGGACTTATTGTTTTTATTGTAAGCATTACAGGTTGTATCTTTTGTTTTCACGATGAGATAAAAGATATTACTCGTAAAGAATGGCGTATGGTTGAGCCACAAAACAAACCGTTCATTTTACCTTCGGTTTTACAGGAAAAAGCCAAAGAGATACTTCCTAACTATAAATCGAGCATGGTTTCCTTTTACGGAAAAGACCGCTCAGCGATTGTTTACACCTATTCCGACACCGAGAACTTATACCTTTATTTTAATCCATATACAGGAGAATACCTAAAAACAGAAAATCCCGAAACTGACTTTTTCATCATCGTCGAATACATTCATTTGTACTTACTCCTACCCGATTATATAGGAAAACATATCATTGGCGGTGCGACTATTATTTTTATACTCCTATTAATTACAGGAATAATCCAATGGTGGCCTAAACGAAAAAGCGACATCAAACGTAGCTTAAGTGTAAAATGGTCTGCCAAATGGCGCCGTGTGAATTATGACTGGCATAATACGTCTGGTTTTTACATTTCTATAATCATTGCAATAATTGCAATAACAGGTTTAACCTTTACTTACGAATGGGTTGGCGATGGAATTTATAAAACTTTCAACTTTGGTGGCGATAAAGCTTTAGAAACTAAAGCTCCAGTTGTCGACACCACAAAGTTTGATTATAATACATCTGCAGCCATAGATCGTGCTTTAGTACAGACTATGATAAAAAACCCAGAAGCAGAAATGTTTTATGTAATGATTCCACAACAAAAGGGAGATGTTATAAATACTGGTGCCTATCCTCATTCTTTACGATATGACCATCAAAGCAATTATTACTTCCATCCTTATGATGGCGAATTGATACAGAGCGACCCTTTTGAGAAAAAGAGTTTAGGTTTGCAAGTGGTCGAAATGAATTATGGTATCCATACAGGACAGATTCTGGATTTACCAGGAAAAATAATCGCTTTTATCGCTAGTTTAATAGCAGCATCATTACCCGTAACAGGATTTATCATCTGGTACGGAAGGAATAAGAAAAGTAAATCATCAAAAAAATAAGCACAAAAAAAAGGTTGTTCAAAATTTGAACAACCTTTCTTGGTTTTATAATTAGTCTTAGTTTCTGTTTGCAAGTGCGTCTTGTTTCCAGTTTTTAACTGATGCTACACGACTATCAGAATAATCTACTTCACTAAGATTAGATCCATTCCAGAAAAACCATTTACCTGTTTTTTCACCGTTCGCGTACAATCCTGTAGATTTTTTATTTCCATTTTCATCAAATGCAACCCAGACACCATCTAATTTACCGTCTTTAAAAAAACCTTCTTGTTGAACTTTACCATTCTCATAGTAATAAGTAGCTTTTACTTTTTGTCCAACAGCTTCTAATACTGGCTTAGTTTCTTGTGCAACTAAAATTCCAGAGAACAATATTGCAACTAAAATCACACACTTTTTCATATCTTTAGTTATTAATGTTTTAAAATCTATAAACAAATATAACTAATACTTTACATTAAAAAAACTTTTACTTAACAATTTGGTAACATTGAGTAAAAACTTAACATTGGAAATTAAAAGTGTGTCTAAAAGCAATACTTATCAATGTATCAGCACATTACAAATTAATAAGATTTTTAATTCAATAATTTATCTAGCTCAACATAAAGATCAGGCGAAGAAGGCCTTTGCGCATCAGCATTTATAACATTTCCTTTTGGATCAAGCAAGATAAATCTAGGAATTCCATTTACACCATAATTTACCACAAATTCAGATTCCCAATCTTTATCTGCAAATAATTGTATCCCTCCTAATTTTTTATCATTTACAAACTTTTTCCATTTTTCGTGATCTTTAACCTTATCAATAGAAATACTTACGAATTCAATATTCTTACCATGATATTTTTCTTCTGCTTTTTGCAAGAAAGGAATTTCTGCTCTACAAGGTCCGCACCAAGTTGCCCAAAGATCGATATAAACATATTTTCCTTTTAAATCAGAAAGCTTTGTTTTACCACCTTTATAATTTTCATAATCAAAAAGAGGAGAAGGTTTTCCATTCAGTTTTTTAGTCTTAGCAGCATTTTCATAAGCTTCCTGTGCATAAGCATGTGATTTTTCTAATGATTTTTTTACCGCTTCTTTAAATTCAGGATCAAAATCGCCTTTCTCAATATTTGCTAAATCAGCTTTCTTCTTTGCTTCCAAAAGATTTGCAAACTCTAAAGCTTCTTTTGCGAAAGCTTCTTCCTGAAATTTCTCATCTGCCAATGCCGATTGAGCCAAAAAGTTGCTTTCGTTTGTTCCTTTACCTTTATAAACAATCGTTTCGTCAAATAATTTAGCATCCATTATCAAGTTAATATCCGAACCCGGTTTTAAATAAAGACTTGATGCCTCAGTTCCATCGCTAAATTGATAAAATCCTTTAGGAGCATCAAATGTTGCTGCAAAAACTTCTTTCTTATCTATCGGTATAACTTGCTTAAAGTTATTTTTTCCTCTAATAACAAGCGTATCGCTGTTTCTGTTAGAGATTTTTGCTGTAAATTTTATCTTGCTTTCACTGTTCTGTGCAAAGGTTACCCCAACAGAAAACAGCAACAAAAAGGTCATTTTTTTCATAATATAATTAATAAGTTCAGGTAAAAATAATCATTTCTATAATTCAAATTACCATGGTCAAAACGTTTGGCAAAAAAATGCACTTATATAATTCAGCACTTTTACTATAACAGCATTCTTATTATTATAGCAAAATCGCCTCCCCTTAAATAGAATGAATATAAAATAGCGCTTATTTTATTTATTTAACAAAATAATAATATTCTTACATAATATTTTATAAATTAGACAATTGTAAGTTATTAATTATAATTTAATAAAATAAATATGAGAAAATTCATTATTATTATAATTTTAGGTGTTTCGATAACAGCAAAGGCACAACAAAAACTCACATTTAGTTATGATAATGCTGGTAATCAAATAAGTCGTGTATTGTGCATTAATTGCCAATCTAAACCTTCTAATGAAATAAAAGAAATTGAAGCCTTGGTCGAAGATGATTTATTAAAATTCTCTTCAGAAGACTTTATTTCCTACTACCCTAATCCAGTGAAAGAAGAATTATATCTCAAATGGGAGCTCGCAAATGACAATACCGTTTCGTCAATTCAGGTTTATGCTATGAACGGACAACTCCTAAAAACCTTTTTCAAGACAGAAAATATAAACACTCAAAATATAGCATTCCAGGATTACCCTGCCGGAGTATATATGGTGGCATTGATTTATACCAGTGGAGAACAAAAAACAATTAAGATAATTAAACAATAGTAGCTATGAAGAAATTATACTTTACTCTTGCGTTTCTCGGATTTACTCTGTTTACAGTAGCACAAACCCCTACAGGTAATTCTACCGAAGTTGGAATAACTGAAGGTGAATTAGCAGTTTCATTATCTGGAGGGGCTACTTATGCAATTCCTATTGCAGTCCCGCCTGGAATCAATGGTGTTGTACCACAAATAAGCTTAGTTTATAATAGTCAAGCAGGAAACGGAATGGCTGGTTATGGCTGGAATGTCTCGGGAGTATCTTCTATAACAAGAATTCCAGCAACACTGTTCCATGACTCTGCAGCTGGTGCTGTTGACCTAACTCCCACAGATCGTTTTGCACTCGATGGGCAACGCCTATTGATAAAAAGTGGAACTTCTGGTGTTTATGGAGCAGATGGAACTGTTTATGAAACTGAGAACTCCTCAAATCTAAAAATTACATCTAAAGGCACCAATCCCAATGGAGCCAAGTACGGTCCAGCATATTTTATTGTGGATTATCCAGATGGCTCGAGCGCATATTATGGAATTTACTCAAATTCTAGCTCTTTAACAGAATGGGGCTTAGAGTTCAAAATTAGTCCTCAGGGATTAAGAATAAACTATACCTACACATTTTCCAATAATCTCTTAAATATAGCATCAATTCAATATGGAGATAGGAATGCAATAAATCAGATACAGTTTATTTATAAGACAAGACAGAGACCAGAGCAAAGCTATGTAGGAGGAAAAATCTTTATTAATGATAAAATACTTAGTGAGATAAAAGTAACAACTAATAACGGTGTCGGTTTTAGAAATTATAAATTAGAACATGATAGTACCTCATTAGATTATGATCGATTGACTAGTATAACCGAAAAAAGTGGGGATAATAGTAAAAGTTACAATCCCACGAGGTTTGACTATGAAGATAAAAACATAACATCAGATCCTATAACCTCCAGTTCAACCACTTCTACTTTAGGTCTCGAAGGGATCAATTATCAAACTTCGGCTATCATTTCAGGAGATTTTGATGGAGACGGAAAAATGGACTTTGCATTATATCCAACCGGACTTACTACAAAAAAGAAATTCTGGCTGTTTACAAATCTTAAAAGCGGCTCCTTTAATTCTCCTAGTACTGTAGAATCAGGAGAGTTTGAAGAGATTTTTGCTGCTACTTATTTAAGTGATTCTAAAAAAATGATGCCTGCTCAAGGAATAACACTAGTGCAAAAGGCGTCAGGGTATTCACCAATAGTAAACTTTAATGTATACAGAAATAGTGTTTATGGTGTAGGTATTGATTATAGCAAACAAGTTGATTTTCCTGCACGAGAAAAATGTAGCGACCTAACAACAGTTAAAGCTAAAAAATACCTAAGCGGTGATTTTAATGGAGATGGTTTAACAGATGTTATCACTATAGATACACCTATTTGGAATTCATGTGGCCAATCATCCGTTGGTAAAGCCTATTTTATTGACTTAGATAGAAGAATACGCTATGGATTTTGGAATGAAGCAGGGACAATAATAGATTTTAAAGCCGAAGACAAGCTAGAAGCTTTTGATGTAAATGGAGACGGAAAAACAGAAATTCTTCATTTTAAAAAAGGAAGTGTAACCGTTTATGCATTAGATAAAAATAAGCAACTAATTCTTTTATGGAAAACAGTAGATGCAGATATTGCTACAAATCTATCAATACTTCCAGGTGATTACAATGGAGATGGCAAAATGGATTTTATTATTCCAAAAGCAGTGAGCTTATATCCCGATGCAGATAACTATGCCAAATTCCTATCTACAGGTACTGGCTTTGTTAAAAGCAGCCAAATGTATCCATTCCGCAATTCAGGAATCAATATTACACCAGGAAGCCAAGGGGGTGTTAATATTAGTAATTTAATTCCGTTAGATTTTAATGGGGATGGAAAAACCGACATGGTACACTTTAGATCCGCTTATGGTAATGTCTATGATGGAGGCAGAATTACAATAACAACCTACCGCAACAAAGGTACATCAGGCTTTAGTCTTACTAAAGAATTTGACACCAATATTTCAAAAAACATAAGAAGCTATCCTATTCCTATCTTTTTATCTCCCAACAAAAATAATCAATACTTAGAAGTTGCTGCAATTTCTGACAATTCAATTTATAGCTTTAATTTACAGAAAGATTATAGCAAAGAAACCCTTGTAAGTGCAATTACGACAGGCAATGGAGTTAAGGAATCTATTACCTATAGCCCTTTGCAGCAAGATCCTTATGAGCCTTTTTACACACCTAAAGAATTTACAGAAACGTATCCTAATATAGATATAGTTACAGCTCCGCACTTTAAAATAGTTACAAAACTGGAAAAGAAAAGTGCAACAACCTATAAAAAGCAATTATTTAATTATTACGGAATTGTTCTTAATGTTCAGGGACTAGGGTTTATGGGATTTAGAGCTACAATGAGAACCAATTGGCATGACGACAAAACAGCCTTGATATCTTATCTTTCTAAGAACGACATAAGCCTAAGAGGAGCCAATATCGAAAATTATTCAGTATTAGGCTATGTATCAACCGATGCAACACCAACAACCTATATTACAAAATCGGTTTTGGGTTATGGTAACTATATATCAAGCAATAAAGTTTTTACACTTAATAACACCAGTATAATTGAATATAGTGGTTTAGATAATTCGAGGGTAGAAACTCAAAAAACATATAGTTTTGAAGGCTATGAGAATCTTATCGCAACCACAGTTCATCATTATGAAGGAAGTACTCGAATTGGCAACATTAATACTGAGATTACATACGAAAATAGTCCTACAGGATCTGGTTCCAATTATTATATAGGAAGACCGATTAAGAAGATTGAAACTGGAGTTAATCCATTTCAAAATGACGAAACATATACGTACACCAATAATCTCTTAACAAAAATCACTAAAAAACTTAATTATTCCTATCCCAATACTATTGTTGAAGAAAATATATATGATTCTTCTGGAAATATTATAAGAAAACAGATAAAAGCCAATGCATTTTCTAGACAAACAAATTATTCCTATGACCCTACTGGTAGGTTTTTAATTGAGAGCACAGATGTTGAGGGATTAGCTACAACATACACATATAACTCGAATGGTACATTAAAATCTGAGACCAATCCTTATGGGTTAACAACCTCTTATGAATATGATTCGTGGTTTAAGAAAATAAAAACAACCGATTATCTTGGTAAGAGTAATAAATACATATATAGTCGTAGTGGCGAAAAAACAATTGTTACCACTACAGGAGATGATGGTAGTAGTACTGTAGAAACATTTGACGATTTAGGCAGGAAAGAGAGAGTGAGTGTTAAAAACATAATGGGAACGTTCACAAATGTTGATTATCTATATGACATCTATAACCGAAACTACAAAACGAGCGAGCCTTATATAGGAACGAGCCCTACACAGTGGAACTCGAGCCAATATGACAATTATGGCAGAGTAATCCAGAATAACTCGTTTACAGGAAAAACAACAAATATTTCCTATTCAGGACTTAGCACTACAGTAAATGATGGTACCAAAACAAAAACCACCACAAAAAATGCCATAGGACATGTAACCTCGGTAAAAGAAACTCCTGGTGGAACCATTAGTTATGAATACTTTACTAATGGGCAGTTAAAAGAATCCAACTACGATGGAGTAAAAACTACTATTTCACTAGATCGCTTTGGAAGAAAAGAAAAAATAACCGATCCTTCAGCTGGGGTATATACCTATCAATATAATGATCTGGGAGAAATAACCCAAGAAACCACCCCAAACGGAACGACAACCTATACACTTGATAATAATGGTAAACTAACTCAAAAGACGATTGTAGGAACCAATACAAATTCAAAAACAACCTACACCTACGACCCTACAACCAAACTATTGGTTATTAATAAATTTGAAGATTTAGTTAACGGAAAAAACACTATTACAACTGCCTATACCTATGATAATTACAAAAGAATTAATAAAACAGTCGAGACAAATAGCCTTGGTCCAGTTTTTACAAAAAATGTAACTTATGATGCATTTGGCAGGCTCGAAAATGAAACGTCAACCGCAGCGCTTTTAGGAAAAACAAGTGCCAAAACTATAAAAAACACCTATAAAAATGGATTGCATTGGCAAATGCTTGATAACGCAACCGTGTTATGGCAAACCAATACCGTAAATGCAAGAGGACAACTCCTCACTGCTAACATGAATAGTGGCATTATTGGCATTACCAACGCTTACGATATTTATGGTTATGCTACGCAAATTAAGTATGATAGAATAAATTCAAGTCCCTGGACCATAATGACGCTCTATACGGTATTCGATCCTAAAAGAGGTAATTTAACCCGTCGTACTAATAGTTCATTAGCTTGGAGCGAAAGTTTTAAATACGATAGTTTAGACCGTTTAATTGAATTTACAAACTCACAAGGAAAACAAGAAACTCAAACCTATGATGATAGAGGTAGGATTACAAAAAACAATTTAGGGACTTATGATTATGCCAAAACCGATAAACCATATCAAAATACCTCAATTACTGTTACCGCAGATGCATTAAATTACTACTCTAATAGAGGAGAAGGAGGAGGAGTCAGCGAAAGCAATGAGGTAGTTTATAATGATGATATGGAGGCAGGAACTGGATGGGGAGCGGTAAAACATCCTAATACTAATTTTTACAGTTATAGTGTGGGAGGGGCTCATGGAGGACAAAAATCATTAAAATTAACCAATACCAATACCTCCACCATCAAACAATATGTAAACTCTGATAAATGGATTGATATAAATAATGCAGTTGCAACAGAATATACTTTTTCAGCTTGGGTTTTTACAAAAACTTCTCAAGGTGAGGTGTTATTAATTATGAAAAAGGAGGCCGAAACAACCTACGCCACTCGTACTGAAAACATAGTAACAACCTCTGCATCCTATAACAAATGGGTACAGATAACCAAAACAGTTTTAATACCTGCCAACATCAGAAAACTAAATATTCGTTTAGATCACAATGGTCAAGGAGATATATGGTTTGATGACGTTCAAATAACTAAAAAAGGGAGTGCTACGATTAATAAAAAGGAACTTAATATTAGCTACAATACCTTTAAAAGCCCTGTGCAAATCGAAGAGATTGGCGTAGACAAACTCAGTTTTGTTTATAATGATAGTAACGACAGGAGTGTTATGTATTATGGAGGCCTGCAAGTCGATAAACTACAAAGGCCATTACGAAAATACTATTCTGCTGATGGCAGCATGGAGATAAAACAAAATACAGTAACAGGCATTCTTGATTTTGTTAGTTATATCGGTGGCGATGGCTACAGTGCTCCCCTAGCCCTTAAAAGCAACGGCACAACTCAAAATTATTTATATTTACATAGGGATTATCAAGGATCAATACTTCTCATAACCGATCAGACTGCGACAGTACTAGAAAAACGTCTTTTTGATGCTTGGGGCAATATTGTTAAAGTCGAGAATGGATCAGGCATAATATTAAAAGGTTTGACACTGCTGGACCGAGGGTATACAGGCCATGAGCACTTACAAAGTGTAGGACTGGTAAACATGAATGGACGTTTATACGATGCTAAATTACACCGTTTCTTGCAACCCGATAATTATGTACAGGACCCGAGTAATACTCAAAATTTTAACCGTTATGGGTATTGCTGGAATAATCCATTAAAATATACTGACCCTAGTGGGGAAATTATACCATTAGTGGTTGGAGTTGCAATTATTGTGGTGTCAGCAACTATAAATGTCTATAATAATTGGTCAGATATTACAGGAGGAACTGGTAAGTTTTCTGATATAAAATGGGGAAAATTCGCAGGATATACAGCATCAGGAGCTATTTCTGGAGCTTTAACTGCATATGGAGGACCCTATGGAGTTGTTTGGGCAGGTGGAGCTCAAAGCTATTTGAATTCAGCAACACGTGGCGAAGACCTTGGAACAATGGCCCGGAATACTGTTGGAGGATTAATAGGTGGAATTGCATCTTATGGAATAGGATTAAATTTTGATTCTACCTTTACTAATGGCTTAATTGGAGGAAATAATATTTATAATTCAGCAATCACAGCAACCACTAGAGAAATAGCATCTAATTTTGTAGGCACTTTTTCTAGTAATTATTGGAATACAAAAGGAGATTTTGATTATAGTTTAAAAACTGCTTTAGATCCCATTTCATTAGGAATGTCTGCAGTTGGAGGTGGATTAACAGGAGCATTAGGATATAAAACTCAAAGTGGTGATATACCCTATTCCCCGCCAATTTTGAAAAATAATTTAGAACTTCGTATTATGCCATATTATATCCCAAATCCATCAATTGTAATTCCTAACATCCCATTGCCACCAAGAACAGTTGTACCTCCATCATTCTATACTCCAAAGGTAATACCAAAATAAAAAAATAGATAATAACAGAAAAACAAAAAAATGAAAGATTTTTTTAATTTACAAAACAATACAAAGCTTTTCATTCTAGCACTTCTATTAGCACTAATTTATGCCTTTTATTATTTGATAAAAAATAATAAAACTATGGAATTACAACTTAAGATAATTGTAATCTTATTAATTATGGGGTTTGTCTTTGGTATATATAACAGCTTTAAAGAGAACAATAACTTTAGTCTTTTATTAAATAATTTTTCTCTTACCGAAGGCAAAATAAATCAATACTTTGTTCCAAATTTAAAAGGAGGATTGCCATCCAGAGGTATTTCATCTAGTACCAATTCTATAAAATATAACTATTATGTGAATAAAAAGTGTTTTAAAAACGGATATGATTTTAATAATTATGTAGAAATCCCTGATAAAATCCCTGATTTAAACATTACATATTTAGTCATTTATGAAAAAACAGACCCTGAAAATAGTTTTATTTTTTTAAATTATCCTATAAAAAACAGTGATGACCTAGAAAAATATAAAAAATTATTTCAGAACAAAATACCTAAAGATGCTTTTAAATTTAACGTACAGGAGTAAGATTATTTACACAGGGATTTTATCAAGGATCGATACTTGCCATAACCAATCAGGCTGGAGCCATACAAGAAAAGCGTCTTTTTGATGCCTGGGGAGCTATTATAAAAGTCCAGACTGGATCAAGCGCAGCATTAACTGGTTTAACACTACTAGATCGAGGCTATACAGGTCATGAGCACTTACAAAATGTAGGACTTGTAAACATGAATGGGCGTTTATACGATGCTAAGTTGCACCGTTTCTTACAACGCGATAACTATGTACAGGACCCTAGTAATACTCAAAATTTTAACCGCTATGCATACGTACTTAATAACCCTTTAAGGTACACCGATCCTAGTGGAGAAAACTGGTTGGATAAAAATTGGAAATCAGTAGTTACAGCAGCAGCAGCTACCGCCGCCGTAATTGTAGCCTCGATGGGTACAGCAACGCCTTTAGTCGTAGCAGCATGGGCAAGAGCTGGTGCAGGCTTTGTAAGTGAATCATTGGCCACTGCACTAAATGGAGAAAGTCTAGGAGAATCCTTAACCGCTGGAGTTCTTGGTGGAGCCATGGGCGCAACTTTTGCAGTCGCTGGTGCATATATGAGTGGTGTTATAGGAGCTGTAGGTATTATACCAGGAATGCTCTCAGGAGGAGCTACCTCTACAACACTTGGAGCATTAGCCAATATAATGACAGGTAAGGACTGGGATGACAATATAGGTTTTAATGCCACTATGGGAGCTTTAGGTGGTGGATACGCAGGTTTTTCTGCAGCCAGAGCCAGTGGTTCATGTATTTGGTTTGGCACAGCAGCAAAACCACCTACTACTGTTATTGCAGGGAATATTAATGCTGCGACCAAAGAAGCTCAAATAGCTTATGATAAATCGGTTAGAAGTCAGGCTGAGCCAACTGGGATGGGAAATACTACCCAAATGTCAACATCCGATTTATCACCTACTCACTTTATAACAAAATCTAAAACACAAATGATGAATTTAGTCGATGATATTAAAATAAATGGAATTCAAGAACCTATTTCATTTACTAAAGCAAATGGATTATATAATATTGTAGACGGACATCATCGTTATTATGCTGCTAAAAGCCTAGGAATCAAAAACATTCCAGCTATTGAAGTTCAACTTCCCTTTAGAGGTTATCAAAATAATAATAGTTTAATTTTGGAAGGAAAACAACCAGGTTGGTGGAAATATTTTAATCCTAATAAATAATTTATTATGTCTTTAAACCAAGTAAATTTCTTTGTACTACCAGAATATTACTTAGATAATACAATAACACATGTTGATTCTGAATTAGATGGAGAAGTTTTTTTTGATGATGAATTAATTTGGAATAAGTATAAAAAGCACTATTCCATGTTCAATTCAATAAATGATATACTGCCGCTGAATATTTCATGGTCAAAAAATATAATATTGTTCGGAGATGAGACTTCTAATCGATTAGAAGTCTTATTTAATGAAAATGGAACAATATTATCTGTTAGTTTTAGAATTGATGTAACATCCAATTATGAAATTATTTTAATACGCTTATTAGATTTTTATAAATCAAATAATTTAGTCGTTATAGATGAAGAACTAAATTTATTAGAATTAAAATTAAACTCGTTTGAAAAAATTATTAGAAATTCTAATCGTTTTAATTTGTAAAGAAACTGCATCATGTTGGAATTATGACTGAATCGCAGAATCTACAATTCCTATATCAAAACTTGGACAATGGGCAGGTTGGTTAGGTAGAAACTCTTTTCATCTCGGGCTTCTTATGGATGGTATTGGTGTAAGGAATTACATGAACGATCCAAATTCTCTAAATGCTGTTCATCCAGCAAAAGCAGGATTAAATACGACTATGGGAGCTATGGGAACCTATGGAGGTACTTTGATGGCCATCCCTTCCACACTTTATTTCGGCATAGATCTTTTTTACACAAAATCAGGAGGAGGTTGGATAGGATTAGGAATAGATCAAGAAAGATTATACCGAGAAAATAAAGCAATAAATCCAAATTATCAAGCCTTTCCAGGGGCATTGAAACAATAGTTGTTATGAAATTTATCAAAAAAAGTTATTATTATTTTTTCTATAAAATATACCGTTCTATAGAATATACTTCAAAATTATCTGGAGGTAAATTTCTTACATTCTATAAAACAGGCCTTGTTATGCTTGCTTTAGAAGCATGGATATTCTTTTCATTATTAGCATATTACAAAATTTACACAAAAATAAGCATACAACTTTTGATTTCAATGCCTATTATCTATATACCTGCCATCATAATTTATGCGTTTAATTATTTCACATTAGACTATAAAGATAATTGGAGACAATTTAATGCAGAATTTGCAAATTATTCTAAGAGAAAGAATCGAATTGGAGGTTGGATTGTATTTGGAATAATCTTGATAATAGTAAGTAATTTAATATACTCATTTTATTTAATGAGCCAGATAGATTGGAGCCAATATCGTTAAAATAGTCCCTCCGCTCCCGCACGAAATAATTCGTGCGGGAGCTGGGTTAATTAGGAATATGCCCTAAACAACCCATTAAAATACACCGATCCTAGCGGGAATAAAGCCTCTGGAAACGGGAAAGATTGTGTAGATTGTGAGCTCACTCCTACCGAACAAACAGGTATAGGAAATGGAATCAAGACTATAAAGGACAACTGGGATGATTGGGGGATTAAAGATTTTACAAAGAAAAATCTAAACTTTAACAGCTGGGGCAGAAGTTGGAATAAATTTTGGGGCAAAAACCGTGATTCAGGACCACCACCTAATAGGAGTACTTATGTGAATATGAATGCTGTTAATCATTCAGGTGGGCAATTGTGAATGAGTAATTTAAACTCAGGAATTTGGTACGAGCCAAGTGGTCAAGTAAAAAGTATACTCGTTTCCCACATATAAATAATATTAGATGAACTTAGATAATTATATAATGAAATTAAATTTGGTACTTTTTGATTTAGATGTCCAAATAGGGCATTTAGCTACAAATTTTAAAAATTCTGCAGTAATTAATCTTAATGTAGAAAAAGCAATTAAAGTAAAAGAGTTTTTTAAAAAGAATAAATTAAGATGTGTTCCGAGTTCAATCTCTTCGCATTCTGAATTTCCACATGAGTTTTTGGCGACTATTTTTGCTTTTTTAAAAGAAAAAAATGTAATATTTATTGGGACATATGGGCTCTCATATGAGTCTATTGAAGAGATTTATAGAGAATTAAATGAATTACATAAAGATCAGGAAAAAATAATTTTCATTTGTCATCCTAGAAAACTAAAATCGGGAGAAATAGAAATCTTAAATATTAATAATCTTAAGGAAATAGATGAATGGTTAGCTTTGTTAAAAAAATAAACATTATCCTCGTTCCCCGCGCCCAAACGTGTCATTTTGTGTGGTATGAGGAATTATTCTGGTCAAAAAGAATTTATTAATGATGTTGTGATTTTTTGAATATTTGATATTTGGTTGTTATGGCCTCATGAAAGGATTCGTATGGATGCATAGGGAGAATTATTTGAATCACAATTAATACAATTGCATAGATTTTGGTCTCGATAGTGCTAAAATTATCTATCCCAACAACCGAAATAAAAAAATAATCAAGATGAATAGCATTAAACAATAGAAAACTGGACTTATTTAATTTTTGTGTTTACTTTTGCAATCTAAAATTTGGATCATGTATAGAAGTCATAATTGTGGCGAATTAAACGCCTCACACATTAATACAGAAGTTACACTAGCGGGCTGGGTTCAGAAATCGCGTGATAAGGGATTTATGAATTGGGTCGATTTACGTGACCGTTATGGAATCACACAACTTATTTTCGACGAAAGTCGTAGCGACAAAGCAGTTTTTGAAGCAGCAAAAACGCTAGGAAGAGAATTTGTTATCCAAGTTAAAGGAACTGTGATTGAACGTGAGGACAAAAACAAAAATAAAAACATGGTTACTGGTGACATAGAAATTTTAGTCACTGAACTAACTGTTCTTAATGCTGCATTAACACCTCCTTTCACAATAGAAGATGAAACTGATGGTGGAGAAGATATCCGAATGAAATATCGTTACCTTGATATTCGTCGTAATCCAGTAAAAAATAGTTTACTATTCCGTCATAAAGTGGCAATGGAAGTTCGTAAATATTTATCTGATTTGGATTTCTGCGAAGTAGAGACTCCTTACTTAATAAAATCGACTCCAGAAGGAGCGAGAGATTTCGTTGTACCAAGTCGTATGAACGAAGGACAATTTTATGCATTACCACAATCTCCACAAACTTTCAAACAATTATTGATGGTTGGTGGAATGGATAAATACTTCCAGATTGTAAAATGTTTCCGTGACGAAGATTTACGTGCAGACCGTCAGCCTGAGTTTACACAAATCGATTGCGAAATGGCATTTGTAGAACAAGAAGACATTTTAAATGTTTTTGAAGGACTGACAAGACACTTACTAAAAGAAATAAAAGGTGTAGAAGTAGATAAATTCCCAAGAATTACTTACGACTATGCTATGAAAACATATGGAAATGACAAACCGGACATTCGTTTCGGAATGGAATTTGGAGAATTAAACGAATTTGCACAGCATAAAGAGTTCCCAGTATTTAATGCTGCCGAATTAGTAGTTGGAATTGCAGTTCCTGGCGCAGGAAATTATACTCGTAAAGAAATTGACGGATTAATTGACTGGGTTAAACGTCCACAAGTTGGCGCATCCGGAATGGTGTATGCTAAATGTAATGACGATGGAACTTACAAATCATCTGTAGATAAATTTTATGACCAAGACGATTTAACCAATTGGGCAAAAGTTACAGGAGCAAAACCAGGCGATATGATTTTTGTACTTTCTGGCCCAGCTAATAAAACACGTGCTCAATTAAGTGCTTTACGTATGGAATTAGCTACACGTTTAGGATTACGTAAACCAGAAGAGTTTGCGCCACTATGGGTAGTTGATTTCCCATTGTTAGAATTAGACGAAGAAACTGGTCGTTACCACGCAATGCACCACCCATTTACATCTCCTAAACCAGAAGATATGCAATTATTGGAAACTGAACCTGGAAAAGTTCGCGCCAATGCATATGACATGGTTCTTAACGGAAATGAAATTGGAGGAGGTTCTATTCGTATTCACGACAAGGCAACACAACAATTAATGTTCAAATACCTTGGTTTTACTGAGGATGAGGCCAAAGCACAATTCGGATTCTTAATGGATGCGTTCCAATTTGGGGCTCCACCACACGGAGGATTAGCTTTTGGACTAGACAGATTAGTAGCTATATTAGGTGGACAAGAGACAATTAGAGATTTTATCGCGTTCCCAAAAAATAATTCGGGTCGTGATGTAATGATTGATGCTCCTGCAGCAATAGATGCTTTACAATTAAAAGAATTACACATCCAAATTGAAGCAAAATAATAAGTGAATACACTGTAAATCAATATTTTTTCTAAAAAATTAACAGTTTGTTGTCTTTTGTATTATTTTATATCTTACATTTGCCTCATTATAAATTATTATTACTATTACAATGCGTACAGGTACAGTTAAATTTTTCAATGAGTCTAAAGGTTACGGGTTCATT
This sequence comes from Flavobacterium sp. PL02, assembly GCF_035013205.1. Lineage (NCBI taxonomy): Bacteria > Pseudomonadati > Bacteroidota > Flavobacteriia > Flavobacteriales > Flavobacteriaceae > Flavobacterium > Flavobacterium sp. PL02. The sequence continues at coordinate 414,635 of NZ_JAYGJP010000003.1, read as the reverse complement.
ACAGACGAAGAAACAGGAAAAGACATTTTCGTTCATGCATCAGGAATCAACGCGGAAGAATTACGCGAAGGTGACAGAGTAAGCTACGAAGAAGAAGAAGGAAGAAAAGGTAAAGTTGCTGCTAAAGTTGCAGTAATCTAAGCATAAAAATATAGCAATTTATTTTTTTTGCCACCGAATGCTTAAAAGCGTTTCGATTAATTTCGAAACGCTTTTTTTTTACGCCTAATTCTTAAAAAAATCATAAAATTCGAAATCTTATTTATAATCAATAAAAATTACACTATTACTACATTTCAAAACCTACTTAAATCATTTTTTAGCTTGTGATTTACATACTTGAGGGCTATCTTTGTGACTTATTTTTAAGCAAAAAATCCTTAAATTATGCATTCAGATCAAGTAAATTATATTCCAATTTTAATGCAGCTTATTTTAGCTGTTGGTTTTGTAGTAGGAACCATTATCATTTCTGGAAAATTAGGCCCAAAAAGAGCTTCCGCAAGCAAAGACAAAAACTTTGAGTGTGGTGTAGAATCTATTGGTAATGCTCGTGTACCATTCTCAGTAAAATATTTCTTAGTAGCTATATTATTTGTATTGTTCGACGTAGAGGTAATTTTCCTTTACCCATGGGCTGCAAACTTTAAAGAACTAGGTATGGAAGGAATGCTAAAAATGTTAGTATTCATGTCACTTCTTTTAGTAGGCTTCTTCTACATTATCAAAAAGAAAGCCTTAGAGTGGGAATAAAAAAGAGATTTTAGATTTTAGATTGGTGATTTTAGATTTAAGAATAGATTCTTGACTAAGTTATTTACAATTTAAGATTTGAACTCCTCAAAATAATACAATTGATTTAAAAAAATTGATTTCAGTTTTTACGATTTCTCGAAATCTAAAATCAGAAATCAGAAATCTAAAATAAAAATGAGCGATTCAAATATAAATATGGTTGCCCCGCCAGAAGGAGTTACAGGAGAGGGTTTCTTCGCTACAAAACTTAACGATGTTGTAGGTTTAGCAAGAGCCAATTCGTTATGGCCTTTACCATTTGCAACTTCTTGTTGTGGTATCGAATTCATGGCTACAATGGCTTCGCATTACGATATAGCACGATTTGGTTCTGAGCGTGTGAGTTTTTCTCCTCGTCAGGCTGATATGTTAATGGTAATGGGAACTATTTCTAAAAAAATGGGACCAGTTTTACGTCAGGTTTATGAGCAAATGGCCGAACCTCGTTGGGTTATTGCCGTAGGTGCTTGTGCATCATCCGGAGGTATTTTTGATACTTATTCAGTTCTTCAGGGAATTGACAAAATAATACCTGTAGATGTTTATGTTCCGGGTTGTCCGCCAAGACCAGAACAAATTCTTGATGGTGTGATGAAATTACAAGAATTAGTAAAAAGCGAGTCTGTAAGAAGACGTAGCTCACCTGAGTACCAAGAATTATTGGCTTCATATAACATTCAATAACAAAATGGCATTAGAGACAATAGAAATTCAAGATAAATTAATTGAAACATTTGGAGAAAGTGTTTTCAATTTCAATCAAGAAAGAGACATTTTTTCATTAGAAGTTGATTCTGATAAAATTACAGCTGTAATTCTTTTTTTGAAAAATGACCCAATATTACGTTTTCATTTCCTAACCGATTTATGTGGTATTCACTACCCTGATAATGAAGTTGACCGCCAATTTGCAATAGTATATCATTTGCATAACTGGTATGAAAACAAAAGAATTAAAATAAAAGCCTTTATCAATGGTGAAAAACCAGAAATAAAAACCATATCAAACATTTTCTTGTGTTCAAACTGGATGGAAAGAGAAACATATGATTTTTATGGGGTAAATTTCATCGGTCATCCACAATTGAAACGTATTTTGAATATGGATGAAATGATTTCATTTCCGATGCGTAAAGAGTTCCCATTGGAAGACAGTGGAAGAACTGATAAAGACGACAGGTTCTTTGGAAGAACAACAACAAATTGCTAAGACAAAATCATATAATTTTTCACATTAAATAAATGTCAGAACTATTATTACCACCAGAGCATCGCTATGCTAAAATAATCGAACAGAAACTAAACGACGAAGGAAGCGAACTTTCTGTTCTGAACTTAGGACCAACACACCCAGCTACACACGGTATTTTTCAAAACGTACTGTTAATGGACGGTGAGAGAATTCTTGAGGCTGAAACAACTATTGGTTACATCCACAGAGCATTCGAAAAAATTGCCGAAAATCGTCCTTTTTATCAAATCACTCCTCTTACAGACCGAATGAACTATTGCTCCTCTCCTATCAATAATATGGGATGGTGGATGACTCTAGAAAAACTTTTAGAAATTGAAATACCTAAACGTGTTCAATACTTAAGAGTTATCATAATGGAACTGTCAAGAATTACCGATCATATTATCTGTAATTCAATTCTTGGGGTAGATACAGGTGCTTATACAGGTTTCCTTTACGTTTTTCAATTTAGAGAAAAAATATACGAAATCTACGAAGAAATTTGTGGAGCTCGTTTAACTACAAATATGGGAAGAATCGGTGGATTTGAAAGAGATTGGTCTGAGGCCGCTTTCAAAAAAATTGAAATTTTCTTAGAAGAATTTCCAGTTGCCTGGAAAGAATTCGAAAGCTTATTCGAAAGAAACAGAATTTTCATTGACAGAACGGTTAATGTTGGACCAATAAGTGCCGAAAGAGCTATGGCTTACGGTTTCACAGGACCAAACTTACGTGCTAGTGGTGTTGATTATGACATACGTGTTGCTCAACCGTATTCATCTTACGAAGATTTTGACTTTATCGTTCCAGTTGGTAAATCGGGAGATACTTACGACCGTTTCTGTGTTCGTAATGCCGAAGTTTGGGAAAGTTTAAGCATTATTCGTCAAGCATTAGATAAAATGCCAGAAGGAAATGTTTTCCATGCTGAAGTTCCAGATTACTATCTTCCTCCAAAAGAAGATGTATACACTAACATGGAATCGTTAATATATCACTTTAAGATTGTTATGGGAGAAGTTCCTGTTCCAGTTGCCGAAATATACCACGCGGTTGAAGGCGGAAATGGTGAATTAGGATTTTACCTGGTAACCGACGGAAGCAGAACTCCATACAGATTACATTTTAGAAGACCTTGCTTTATATATTATCAAGCTTATCCTGAAATGATTAAAGGAGCTATGTTATCCGATGCCATTGTAATATTATCAAGTTTAAATGTTATCGCTGGAGAGTTAGACGCATAAAGAATTCAGATTGAAGAATCTAAAACTTAAACAATGATTGCAGAATATAGATTATAGACAACAGAAAAAACTGAAATCTAAAATCTAAAATCTAAAATAAAAATGGAACGTAAACATTACAAACAAGAAATAAATATGACTGAGGCATTGATGAACCGCATCAATGAGTTAATCAGTCATTATCCTGAAGACAAAAGAAAATCGGCTTTATTGCCTGTTTTACACGAAGTACAAGATGCCCATGAAAACTGGCTAAGTATTGAGCTACAGGACAAGGTTGCCGAAATTTTACATATAAAACCGATTGAGGTTTACGAAGTGGTAACTTTTTATACCATGTACAACCAAAAACCAATGGGTAAATACATGTTTGAATTTTGTCAGACTTCTTGTTGTTGTTTAAATGGTGCCGAAAATTTAATGGATTATACATCTGAGAAATTAGGCATTAAAATGGGTGAAACAACTCCTGACGGAATGTTCAGCATTGCTGGCGTTGAGTGTTTAGGGGCTTGCGGATACGCTCCAATGATGCAGTTAGGCGATTTCTACAAAGAAAAACTTACAGAAGAAAAAATTGATCAGCTAATCACTGATTGTAAGGATAATAAAATAATATTACACGATAAATAATATGTCACAGAAAATATTATTAGATAAAATCAATATTCCTGGTATTAAAACCTACGAAGTGTACCGCAAAAATGGTGGTTATGCATCTGTAGAAAAAGCTTTAAAAACGCTTACACCAGACGAAGTTGTTGAAGAAGTAAAAAAATCAGGTCTTCGTGGTCGTGGTGGTGCAGGTTTCCCTGCAGGTATGAAATGGAGTTTTATTGATAAAAAATCAGGAAAACCAAGACATTTAGTATGCAACGCCGACGAATCTGAGCCAGGTACTTTTAAAGATCGTTATTTGATGGAATACATTCCTCACTTATTGATTGAAGGTATGATTACTTCAAGTTTTGCCTTAGGCGCTAACTTATCATATATCTACATACGTGGAGAATATATGTGGGTTTTCAAAATATTAGAAAGAGCCATTGCCGAAGCGAAAGCTGCTGGATTTTTGGGAAAAAACATATTAGGATCAGGATATGATCTGGAACTATACGTTCACTGTGGGGCTGGTGCTTATATTTGTGGTGAAGAAACTGCACTTATTGAGTCATTGGAAGGAAAAAGAGGAAATCCGCGTATTAAACCACCGTTCCCTGCTGTTTCTGGACTTTGGGCTAACCCTACCGTGGTAAACAATGTTGAAACTATTGCCACTGTGCCATGGATTATCAATAACTCTGGTGATGATTATGCCAAAATTGGTGTAGGTCGTTCTACTGGAACTAAATTAATCTCTGCTTCTGGACACGTTAAAAATCCTGGGGTTTACGAAATTGAATTAGGTTTAAGTGTTGATGAATTCATGAATTCTGATGAATACTTAGGCGGAATGTCTTCTAGCAGACCTTTAAAAGCGTTTGTTCCTGGAGGTTCTTCTGTGCCAATTTTACCAGCTGAATTAATTTTTAAAACTGCAAATGGTGAAGATCGTTTAATGACTTACGAATCTTTAAGTGATGGTGGTTTTGCTACTGGATCTATGTTAGGTTCTGGAGGATTTATTGTGTACAACGACACTGCCTGTATCGTAAGAAATACATGGAATTTTGCACGTTTTTACCACCACGAATCTTGTGGACAATGTACTCCTTGTCGTGAAGGTACAGGATGGTTAGAAAAAATATTATGGAGAATCGAAAACGGTCAAGGTCGTGAAGAAGATATCGAATTATTATGGAGCATTCAAAGTAAAATCGAAGGAAATACGATTTGCCCACTTGGAGATGCAGCATCTTGGCCAGTAGCAGCAGCTATTCGTCATTTTAGAGATGAATTTGAATATCACGTTCGTTTCCCAGAAAAAATAAAAAACAGAGAACATTTTGTTGCTGAGCCTTTTTCGCAAGTAAAACATTTAGTAACAAAACAAACAGTTTAAATTAGTTTGAAGCTTTTTAGCTTTAAGTTCAACAACTTGAAACTTTAAACCTTAAACTAAAATAACAAAATATAGAGATGAAAGTAACCATAGACGGTCAAAGTATAGACGTAGAGCCAGGAACAACAATCCTACAGGCTGCACGTATGATTGGTGGAGATTTAGTTCCGCCAGCCATGTGCTATTACTCAAAATTAAAAGGTAGCGGAGGAAAATGCCGTTGTTGTTTAGTTGAAGTATCGAAAGGAAGTGAAGCTGATCCAAGACCAATGCCAAAATTGATGGCATCTTGTGTAACAGGATGTATGGATGGTATGGAAGTAAACAGCAAATCTTCTGACAGAGTAACGGAAGCACGTAAATCTGTAACAGAATTTTTATTGATTAATCACCCTTTGGATTGCCCTGTTTGTGATCAGGCTGGTGAATGTGATCTTCAAAATTTAAGTTTTGAGCACGGAAATCCGAAATCACGTTTCATTGAAGAAAAAAGAACTTTTGAGCCAGAAGATATAGGTCCGCATATTCAATTGCACATGAACCGTTGTATCTTATGTCAGAGATGTGTACAAGTTGCAGATCAATTGACAGACAATAGAGTTCACGGGGTATTAGATCGTGGTGATCACGCTAATATTTCGACTGGTATCTCTAAAGCAATCGATAATGAGTTCTCTGGAAATATGATTGATGTATGTCCTGTTGGAGCTTTGACTGATAAAACTTTCCGTTTTAAATCAAGAGTTTGGTTTAATAAGCCTTATAATGCACACAGAGAGTGTACTACTCCTGGATGTTGTGGTAAAACTACTGTTTGGATGTTTGGTGGCGAAATACAACGTGTAACTGGTCGTAAAGACATTTACCATGAAGTAGAAGAGTTTATTTGTAACAGTTGTCGTTTTGACCACAAAAATGTTGCTGACTGGACTATTGAAGGACCAAGAGAATTTGAAAAAGATTCGGTTATCAACCAAAATAACTATACTCGTAAGTTAGAAAAAGTAGAAATCGATACGGAGAAGAATATCCTTTTAGGTAGAGATGAAGACCGTAAAAAAATTAGTATGGCACAAATTCCATTAACCAATAACGACAAAATCTCTTAGTAATGGATAGTACATTTATTATAGAAAAAAGTGTTGTAATCTTAGTGGTTTTTGCCGTGACTATGATTATGGCGATGTATTCTACTTGGGCTGAACGTAAAGTTGCAGCTTTCTTACAAGACCGTGTTGGACCTAACCGTGCTGGTTGGGGTGGATTATTACAACCTCTTGCAGATGGTATGAAGTTATTCTCGAAAGAGGAGTTTATACCTAATACTCCAAATAAATTTTTATTTGTTGTAGGTCCTGCAATTGCTATGAGTACTGCTTTAATGACAAGTGCCGTAATTCCTTGGGGAGATAAATTACATTTATTTGGCAGAGATATTTTACTACAAGCTACAGATATCAATATTGGATTATTATATTTCTTCGGAGTTGTTTCTGTTGGGGTTTATGGTATTATGATTGGTGGATGGGCATCTAACAGTAAATTCTCATTGATGGGAGCGGTTCGTGCTGCTTCGCAAATGGTTTCGTATGAAATCGCAATGGGATTGTCGATGATTGCTTTATTGATGATGACTGGTAGTTTAAGCTTAAGAGAAATCTCTATGCAACAAGCTGAAATGAACTGGAATGTATTTTACCAACCTTTATCTTTCTTGATTTTCCTTATTTGCGCATTTGCTGAAACAAACAGAACTCCTTTTGACTTAGCAGAATGTGAAACGGAATTAGTTGGTGGATATCACACAGAGTATTCTTCGATGAAAATGGGATTCTATTTATTTGCTGAATATGCAAATATGTTTATCTCGGCTACTATTATCTCTGTATTGTTCTTTGGTGGATATAACTATCCTGGTATGCAATGGATGGTGGAGAATGCGGGTGTAAATCCGGCTAACGTTTTAGGAATGGTTGTTTTATTTGCCAAAATATGCTTTTTCATATTTTTCTATATGTGGGTTCGTTGGACTATTCCAAGATTCAGATATGACCAATTGATGCATTTGGGTTGGAAAATATTAATTCCGCTTTCTATCATCAATATCATGATTACTGGTGTTGTAATGTTAAGAGGTGAAATTGCAGCTTATTTAGGGTTTTAATAAACGAAATACCTAGCCCTGATAGAAGTGGAAATCCTTTATTGTTTTCCTTTAAAACAATAAAGATTGTAACGGATAGCAGGATTAGCTTCAGATAAAAATAAAAGAAATAAATTTTTGAATTTGGTTTTGGAATCAAAATCGCAAATGATAAATTAAAATGTCGATAGAAACTATATCATTATCGGGTAGAAAAAAGGTAGTCTCAAATAAAGAGATGACTTTTCTTGAGCGATTGTACCTTGTTGCAATTTTCAAGGGCTTGGTTATTACAATCAAACACTTTTTTAGACGTAAGAAAACAATTCACTACCCAGAACAAGTTCGTGTACGAAGCGATGTTTATCGTGGTCAACACCAGTTGAAACGTGATGAACAAGGTCGTGAGAACTGTACTGCATGTGGATTATGTGCTTTGTCATGTCCTGCTGAGGCAATCACGATGAAAGCTGAAGAGCGTAAACCAAATGAGAAACATTTGTACAGAGAAGAAAAATATGCTTCGATATATGAGATTAATATGTTGCGTTGTATTTTTTGTGGATTGTGTGAAGAGGCTTGTCCTAAAGATGCAATTTACCTGACTACGTCAAAAGTATTAGTTCCTTCTAGTTATGAAAGAGAAGATTTTATTTTTGGAAAAGATAAATTAGTGATGCCATTAGATGTGGCTATGAAAAACGCTCAACTTAAAAACGCTAATTAATGATACATATACCTGATTTTGCAAATGCAAATGCAATACAAATTACTTTTTGTATATTAGCTTTCATAACAGTGATAACTGCTTTCTTAACGATTTTTAGTCGTAACCCTATTCATAGTGCTATTTATTTAGTGATTTGCTTTTTCTCGATTGCGGGTCATTATTTACTATTAAATGCTCAGTTTCTAGCGATTGTTCACATCATAGTATATTCGGGAGCCATAATGATTTTGTTTTTATTTACCATTATGTTGATGAACCTGAACGAAAAACACGAAGTACATAAACCCCGAATTACTCGTTTGGGCGCTATTGTTTCTTTCTGTTTGATTTGTATTGTATTAATTGCAATATTTATTAACTCTAAACCAATTGTTGGTGAATACGACTCGACTGGTGAAGATTTTCAATCGATAAAAGTATTAGGTAAAATATTACTGAACGAATATATGGTTCCGTTTGAATTTGCTTCTATTTTACTTTTGGTTGCCATGATTGGAACTGTGTTATTGTCTAAAAAAGAAAAATCGAAAAAATAATGAATAATATTTTAAATCAAATAGGTATTGAAAACTACATATTTTTAAGTGTAGTCCTTTTTTGCGTAGGCATATTTGGTGTTTTATACAGACGTAATGCGATTATCGTTTTTATGTCAATCGAAATCATGCTTAATGCAGTAAACTTATTATTTGTTGCTTTCTCTACTTATCACCAAGATGCACAAGGACAAGTATTCGTATTTTTCTCGATGGCAGTTGCTGCTGCTGAAGTAGCGGTTGGATTGGCAATTTTAGTATCGATATTTAGAAACATACATTCAATTAGTATCGATAATTTAAAAAATTTAAAAGGATAAATGGCAATGGATACCAATTTAGCTTTAGTTTTAGTATTAGCTCCTTTTTTAGGATTTTTAATCAATGTTTTCTTTGGGAAAAGTCTAGGAAAGACAGTTTCTGGCGCTATAGGAACTCTTTCTGTAGTTGTTTCATTTGCTGTAACTATTTATTTTTTCCTTCAAATAAATCAAACTCAACAACCTATCAGCATTTCTTTATTTGAATGGATTCAGATAAGTAATTTCAAAGTTGATTTAGGTTTCTTATTAGATCAATTATCATTGCTTTGGTTGCTTTTTGTAACTGGTATTGGTTCTTTGATTCACTTATACTCTATCAGCTATATGCATGATGATGAGAAAATGCACCAGTTTTTTGCTTACTTAAATCTGTTTGTGTTTTTCATGATTACATTAGTTGTTGGAAGTAACTTATTAGTATTATTCATTGGTTGGGAAGGTGTAGGACTTTGTTCTTACTTACTAATCGGTTTCTGGTATAAAAACCAAGAATATAATGATGCGGCTAAAAAAGCTTTTATCATCAACAGAATTGGGGATTTAGGATTATTAGTTGGTATTTTTATCATCGGTTCTATGTTCTCTTCTCTAGATTACGCAACTATAAAAACTGCAATTGCTAGTGCAACTGACTTAAATGTTCCGTTACTTTCTTTAGCTGCTTTTTGCTTATTTATTGGTGCTTGTGGTAAATCGGCTCAAATCCCATTATACACATGGTTGCCTGATGCGATGGCTGGACCAACTCCGGTTTCTGCATTAATTCACGCTGCTACGATGGTTACTGCTGGTATCTTTATGATTACCAGATTAAACTTTGTTTTTGATTTAACTCCAGATGTTCAAAGCTTAATTGCTATTATCGGGGCAATAACTTCTCTTGTTGCTGCTACAATTGGTCTGGTTCAGAATGATATTAAAAAAGTATTGGCTTACTCTACTGTTTCGCAATTAGGTTTAATGTTTTTAGCATTAGGATTAGGTGCTTACGAAGTAGCTGTTTTCCACGTAATAACTCACGCTTTCTTTAAAGCTTGTTTATTCTTGGGTTCTGGTTCTGTAATTCACGCTTTGCATGGTGAACAAGATATGCGTAAAATGGGTGGATTACGTAAAGCTATGCCAGTTACATTTATCACGATGCTTGTTTCTTCATTAGCAATATCGGGAGTTCCATTATTCTCTGGTTTCTTCTCGAAAGACGAAATTTTATTGACTGCTTTTCATCATAACATTCCGCTTTATGTTGTTGCATCGGTTGCATCTATCATGACTGCTTTTTATATGTTTAGATTAATGTTCTTAACTTTCTTTAAAGATTTTAGAGGAACTGAACACCAAAAAAGTCACTTACACGAAAGTCCTGCTTTAATCACTTTTCCATTAATCGTTTTAGCAATCCTGGCTACTTTTGGCGGATTGATTAGCTTACCTGGAAATAGCTGGTTGAATACTTATTTAGCTCCACTTTTTACAAAAGTAGCTGGCGAAGCTCATCACTTAGGAACTACTGAATATACCTTAATGGGTGTTGCAGTAATTGGTGGTTTAGTTGGGATTTTTATTGCCTACTTAAAATACATCAAACAAAATAATGTTCCTGGTGAAGATGAATCTATTACTGGGGTAACAAAAGTATTATACAACAAGTATTATGTTGATGAAGCTTACGATTATGTATTTGTACGCTCTATTAATGGAATATCTAAATTCTTTAGAGATTATGTAGAAACAAGTATATCAGCTCTTGTTTTCGGATTAGGAAAAGTAACCAATGAGATAAGTTATCAAGGTAGAAAATTACAAAGCGGAAGTATCGGACTATATTTGTTTGCTTTTGTTTTGGGTCTTTGTGCCATTGTTTCTTATATATTTTTAGCTCAATAATTTAATAACTATGAACGTTTCTCTTATATTAATTATACTTTTAATTGGTGCATTTGTCACTTATTTTGTTGGTGATAAACTAGCTTCAAAAGTAGCTTTGTTCTTTAGTTTGGCCGCTTTAGGTTGTTCGGTTGTATTGTTAAATCATTATAATCTTGGTGAAAGCATTAGCTATATTAGCCAATGGATTATTCAGCCTAAAATTTCATTTGTATTAAATGCAGATGGATTGGGTATTGCAATGTTGTTGCTTACAACGGCATTAACTCCTATAATCATACTTTCTTCTTTTGGGAATTCTTACCCAAATGCAAAAGGATTCTATGCTTTAATTTTATTCATGGCATTTGCAATGGTTGGGACTTTCCTTGCCGCAGATGGTTTGTTATACTATGTTTTCTGGGAATTATCATTAATCCCTATTTATTTCATTGCCTTAATTTGGGGTAATGGCGATACTGAAGAACGCAAAAAAGCGGTAGTTAAATTCTTTATCTACACTCTTGCTGGTTCATTATTTATGCTTGTAGCATTTGTTTACTTATACACAAAAGCGGGTAGCTTCTTATTGACTGATTTATACGAATTGGATTTATCTGCAACGGAGCAACTTTGGATATTCCTGGCTTTCTTCTTAGCTTATGCTATTAAGATTCCTCTTATTCCTTTTCATACTTGGCAAGCAAGTGTGTACCAAAAAGCACCTACTGCAGGAACTATGCTTTTATCTGGTATCATGCTTAAAATGGGACTGTACAGTATCATTCGTTGGCAATTGCCAATTGCTCCACTTCCTGCAAAAGAATACATGACTGTATTTATTGCATTAGGGATTGCTGGTGTAATTTATGGTTCTATTGTTGCATTAAGACAAAAAGACTTAAAAAAATTACTTGCTTATTCTTCATTAGCTCACGTTGGGTTAATCGCTGCAGGTACTTATACTCTAACTGCTGATGGTTTAAGCGGATCGGTTTTACAAATGATTGCTCACGGTTTTGTAGTAGTTGGTTTATTCCTTGCTGCCGAAATCATCTTTAGAAGATACGAAACCAGAGTTATCTCTGAAATGGGTGGAATTCGTTACCAATCGCCTAAGTTCACTTCGATGTTCTTAATTTTAGTATTGGCATCGGTTGCATTACCATCTACTTTTAACTTTGTTGGAGAGTTCACAGTATTATATAGCCTTTCTCAAATTAATATTTGGTTTGCCGTTTTAGGTGGAACTACTATTATTCTTGGTGCTTACTATATGCTTAAAATGTTCCAACATGTAATGTTAGGAGAAACAAATACGAAGCCTTTTGCAGATGTATCTATCTCTGAAGGTATTTCGCTTGTTGCAATTATTGCTGTATTATTCTTTTTTGGATTGTATCCAAAACCAATTACAGATTTAATTTCTCCAAGTTTAGATGTAATTTTAAAAGTTATACACAGAAACTAAGCTGGTAAAGAATAAATAACATATTTTAAATAAAAATAAATTAGGGCATCATTAGTTTTAGATTCCTAAATCAAAAAAACAAAAATGAATACATTAATAGCTATAATAGGATTGGGTGTTTTTTGCCTACTGTTTGAAATTCTTAATTTAAGAAAAGCCATTATTCCAGTAACTATAATTGGTTTATTAGGCGTTTTGGCAATAAACTATTCAGAGTTCGGTTTAACCGAGAGTTATTACAATAACATGATTGCGGTGAGTAAATACTCTACGGCGTTTTCATCTTTGTTTATTGTTTTAACGATTTTTTTAGTGGCTTTGAGTTACAATTTCTACGAAGATCACCAAACTAAAATTTCTGATTATGTAGCTATAAAAATATTCTTATTGGCAGGAGCTGTTGCAATGGTTTCTTTCGGAAACTTAGCTATGTTCTTCTTAGGTATCGAAGTATTATCTATTGCTTTATATGTACTGGCTGCAAGCGATAGAACGAAAATAAAAAGTAATGAGGCTGGAATGAAATATTTCCTAATGGGTTCTTTTGCTTCTGGAATTATCTTATTCGGAATCTGTTTGATTTACGGAGCTATGGGAAGTTTTGATGTAATTGAAATTAGCGATTTATCTCAATCTGCTGAATTGCCAATTTGGTTTCCTATCGGGATTGTTTTATTAACTGTTGGTATGTTGTTTAAAGTTGCTGCTGTTCCTTTCCACTTTTGGGCTCCAGATGTTTACGAAGGTTCTCCTGCTTTAACAACTGCTTTAATGAGTACTTTGGCTAAAGTTGTTGCTATTGCTACTTTATACAAACTATTAACGATATTAAATGCTGAACTTTCTGAAAGTTATGTAATCGTAATCGTGATTGTTTCTATGTTATCTATGACTGTTGGTAACATTATGGCATTGCGTCAAGTAAACGTAAAACGTATGCTTGCTTATTCTGGTATTTCGCATGCAGGTTTCATGTTAATGACTTTATTAACTTTGGCTACTTCTGCAGGAACTCTTTTATATTACACAACTGCTTATGCATTGGCTGGAATCGCAGCTTTTAGTGTAATCTTATATGTTTGCAAAAATCAAGATAACGAGGATATTACCAATTTTCATGGTTTAGGAAAAACGAATCCTTTATTAGCAGCAATCCTTACGGCTTCGCTTTTATCTATGGCAGGTATTCCGATTTTTGCAGGTTTCTTTGCTAAGTTATTCTTGTTTAATCAAGCAATACAAGCAGGATATATTGCATTAGTAATTGTTGCAGTGGTTAACTCTATTATTAGTGTTGGTTACTATTTCAAATTAATCTTAGCGATGTACACTAAAGAACCAAATGAAACTCGTACTGGAAGACCTTTCCTTATATACGCTGTTGCAGTAGTTTCTATACTATTAAACATTGTTATCGGTTTGTTCCCTTCTTTGGTTTTAGACCTTTTGAACTAAATAGACTTACATAAAAATACAAGCCATCAAGTTTAAAACTTGGTGGCTTTTTTATTTAAACCATATAAGCGATGTAAGGAAATATAAGTTTCAGCTATTCCTCTTAAATGGACTTATATGACTTACATGGTTTCATTTTTTATAGTTTCTATTAATACCGTAGATTTTTTATGACTATATAGAATGAATTGCATTCAGTAAACTCTCTCGCAAAGACGCCAAGGCGCAAAGTTTACATCTAATCGCTTGGCGGCTTTGCGACTTGGCGTGAAAACTACTAATTCTGCCTTTATAGGGAAAAGTTCTACTTGATAGCATTGAACTAAAGCAGGAGGCAATTCATAAATAAAATGCGCTAAATAAATCTCTTGTTAGTATAAAAAAGGCATAATCCAATTGTTAAAATATATATAGGGATTGGAGCAATTATGAAAATATGCGTTATATTTGGTACGTTTTAAAATCAAAATATATTATGGCTTTCAACTCAAACAATCCGTTTTTAAGTAACAAACGTTTTTCTCCAACATCGGTTGCTGCAAAAAGTGACAATGTTCACCAAGCAAAAATTATCGATTATGGTAACGAAATGACATTGTCTGGTACTATCAACAAAACTCTTATCTTATTTTTATTGCTTACTGCTACAGCAATGATTACTTGGTGGATGTCTTTTAACGGAATCAACCCTATGCTTCCTACTATTGGTGGAGCTATCGTTGGATTAATTTTAGTAGTAGTCGCTGCATTCAAACCGCAACTTTCTCCATACTTAGCTCCAGGTTATGCCTTGTTTGAAGGTTTATTCATTGGTGGAATATCTGCAATTTTTGAAGCAATGTATCCTGGTATCGTAATTCAGGCTGTTGGTGCTACATTTGTAACATTTATGGTTTGTCTTGGTTTATATAAATTCAAAATCGTAAAAGTAACTGAGCAATTCAAATCGGTTGTTATGGCAGCTACACTGGCAATTGCAACTTACTATTTAATTTCTTGGATAGTTTCGATGTTTACAAGCTTTACTCCTGTTCATCACGGTAACTCTATGATGAGTATTGGTATTAGTGTTTTTGTAATCGTTATTGCTGCTTTAAACCTATTTTTAGATTTTGACAGAATCGAAGAAGGTGTTCAACAAAAAATGCCAAAATTCATGGAATGGTACGGCGCAATGGGATTGATGATTACCCTTGTTTGGTTGTATATCGAATTCCTAAGATTGTTATCTAAATTAAATAACAGAAACTAATCCTTTCTATACTTATACAAAAAAGCCTTTTTGATTTTCAAAAAGGCTTTTTTTATGCCGCTTTCTCAAAAGCGATAAAATGGGATAGTTTTCCCTTTACATTAAAAACAGGGAAAGCATTTATAGTACAAAAGTATGTTTCTCCGTTCTTTTTATAATTAAGAATAGTCTTTTCAAAAGTTTCTTCAGAATCGATAGCTACTCTAATTTCATTTGTGGTTTCTGAACAAGTTTCGGGTCCTTGAAACATTTTAGGTGTTTTACCCAGAACCTCAACTTCTGTATATCCTGTCATGTTTACGATTCGGCTCGAAGCAAAAACGATCTTCAGCTCTAGATCGGTAATTACAACAACTTCCTCCTTCAATCGTTCTAAAATATCAAATTCGGATTCATCCCAATTAAATTGATTGGAGATATTGTTTACTCTTTGCCAATCTGAATAATTAGCTTTTAAATCATTTAAAAAACCATGATGAAAATCCCATGAAATCACAGGAATGCCATTGCAATTCATCTCTCGATGATATTTTGCAATTGCGGTATCATAAGCATCTAAATTAAACATAAACAAAAATTTTAATCAAAGGTATATTGAAAACAACATCTATCATAGCGATATTACGCATTTAACGCTTGTTTAATCAATTTAAAAGTCAAATTTAAGCTGTACAACAATAGCCTTCTTTTCTTCGGTATTTAGATTGCTTAATGAAATTCCGAGTAATCGAACCGAATCTTTCATTCGTTCCTGATACAATAACTCTTTTACGGTTTCCATAATCAAACTTTTATCAGCAATAAAATAGGGCAATGTTTTACTTCTGGTTTGCTGAGTAAAATCACTATACTTAATCTTAAGTGTAACTGTTTTACCAGAAACTTTATACTTTTTTAAACGTCTTTCTAATGAAGTTGCAATTCTTTCTAGTTGTTCTAGCATAAAAATCTCCGAAGAAAGATTGACATCAAAAGTATGTTCCGCTGCCACCGACTTTGTTATTCTATCTGCTTTAACTTCGCTATTATGAACCCCACGTACAACATGATAATAGAAAGTACCCGATTTTCCGAAATGCTTTTCCAGAAACTCTAAGCTTTTACTTTTTAAATCTGTACCGGTAAAAATACCGAGTTGGTACATTTTTTCGGTGGTTACCTTCCCTACTCCATAAAACTTCCTAATGGGTAATTCTTCCAGAAAAGGAACAACCTCATCTGGATTAACCGTTTTCTGACCATTTGGTTTATTATAATCACTAGCAACTTTTGCTACAAATTTATTTATCGAAATTCCTGCCGAAGCTGTTATTCCGACTTCATTAAAAATTCGCTGTCTTATTTCCTGAGCCAATAAACTAGCACTCGGATTTCCTTTTTTGTTAACCGTAACATCAAGATAAGCCTCGTCAAGCGAAAGTGGCTCAACTAAGTCAGTATATTCATGAAAGATTTTATGGATTTTTATTGATATCTCTTTGTATCGATCAAAACGCGGAGGTACAAAAATAAGCTCTGGACAATATTTCTTGGCAAGAACTCCGCTAATTGCGCTACGAACACCAAATTTACGAGCTTCGTAACTTGCTGCCGATACTACACCTCGATTCTCTGAGCCACCAACGGCAAGGGGTTTCCCTCTTAAAAAAGGGTTATCCATTTGCTCTACCGAAGCATAAAATGCATCCATATCTATATGGATAATTTTTCGATATGTAGGCAGTTCAGACATGCTACAAATTTAGACAGGAAACTGTTATAACAGATTCAAATGACACCAAAAAAATTCGATAAATACGTTAAATTTTATCTATAGTCAGGTAAACCAAAACAATCCTGAGAAACGTAATAAATAGGCTAATTAAATAAACTAAGATTTTTGTAATAATAACAAACATTAACAAGTGAATAAGTAAATACCAAATCAATTTCTGCTATTTTTGTAAGTACATTACAAAATATTAAAATGAGAACATTCGTTATTGGCGATATACATGGTGGCTTGAGGGCTTTGCAACAAGTCATGGAAAGAGCCGCTGTAACAGACAAAGATACCTTGATTTTCTTGGGTGATTATGTAGACGGTTGGAGCCAGTCGCCACAAGTAATTGATTTTTTAATTGACCTGAGACAAAAACAAAACTGCATTTGTATTCGTGGCAATCATGATGATTTACTACAACAATGGATGAGAGATGGTATAGACAATGAATTATGGCACCATCACGGAGGCGAAGCAACTGTACTTGCATACGAAGCAATAAGTAACAGCCATAAAGAAATACATGTTGCCTTTTTTGAATCATTACAGAATTATTATTTAGACTCCCAAAACAGATTATTTGTTCATGCTGGTTTTACCAATATGAATGGAGTAACCTATGAATATTCTAGTGAAGCCTTTTATTGGGACAGAACTCTTTGGGAAATGGCTCTTGCCCTTGACCCGAATATGAAAACTGATTCTTTGTTTTACCCAAAGAGATTAAAACACTATAAAGAGATTTATATTGGCCATACTCCTGTAACTAGAATACATGAAACTGTTCCTGTGCAAAAAGCCAATGTTTGGAATGTAGACACTGGAGCTGCATTTACAGGGAAATTAACAATTATGGACGTTGACACTAAGGAGTTTTGGCAAAGCGAACCCCTAAACGAACTCTATTTTGACGAAAAAGGTAGGAATTAAGATATAAAAATACTAGTTTTGCAAAAAAATTAAATCAATAAATTTTATGAAAAAGATTATTACACTTGCGTTTTTATTGGCATTTGGTTTAACTCAAGCACAACAAGCATTTAGTGGTAAAGGTGACACTAAAGTAAATATCGGTGCAAACATTCAAGATGGTGGATCAGGAATTCAAGCTTCTGTAGATTTTGGTCTTGGAGAAAATTTCTCTATCGGATTTGTTTCAAATTACTTATTAGGAGTTAACGAATATTCAGGTTTTTATGGTACAACTCAGTATTATGGAACTAAACCAGATTTTCAAGATCGTTTTGATGCTAAAGTTAGAGTTAATGCTAACCTAGGAAGCGTTATTAATGTAGATAAAAAATTAGATGTTTACCCAGGATTAAGCTTAGGTTTAAGAAATTTTGGTGGTCACGTTGGTGGTCGTTATTTCTTTACTGATGGATTTGGAGTATTTACTGAACTTGGTTTTCCTATTGCAAAATACGGAAATGATGACAGAGTATTTTACAACCTGAATAATCAATTCACATTTAGCTTAGGAGCTTCTTTTAATTTGTAAAAGAACAAAAGATAAAGCTTTTACACATAATTACTGTAGAAACTTACAAGAAAGACCATTTGAAATTTCAAATGGTCTTTTTTTATGACTAAACTTCAATATGTCTATTAATTATTAAATACATTTGTAATAAATTATTTACATCTTAATTATGAAAAAACTAATTCTAAATTCGTTCTGTTTTGCAGCAATAGGAGTTTTAACTCTTAGCACACTATCCTGTAAAGACTCTAATAAATCTTCTGGATCTGAACAATCAAATCCATTTGCAGGTACATGGGTTGCTAAAGACTTCATTGATAATATAATCGAAGACAATGGAATTGAAACCGTTGATAATGGGGTTACAGAAATAATTATTCCAGAAACACTGAAAGACAGTATTACTTTCCTAAATGAAGATTTAGAAAGAGGTAAATATACTGCTACAATTAAAAACGACACTTTAGTCAATCATTTATACGAAACCAAAACTCAAAAAGCATTTTTACAAAATGGAAATTTAGTATTATTACCTCTTGACGAACGCTATGAGGCACAGGAATACGTAAAGGCTGACAGTACTTTGGTAAAGAAAGCAAAAGAAGCAAATGTATCGGTAGTACGTATTTTAATAAACAAATTACTTTCAGGAAATACCTATTCTAATAAATCTTCTACAACCGAAATTAAGTTTACTGAAGATGGCAAAGTAAGCGGATTAGCGAATTTTAAAAACTATTACATTAGTATTAATGGCGATGATGCCAATACACAAGGCATAACATCCATAAATTTTACAACTACAGATGGAACCTACAAAAAAATGGGAATAGAGTTTCTAAAAAACAAAATAGAACTATACGATGTTGTTCTATTAACAAAACCAGATGAGAAACCATCATTTAAAAAAGGTAAATTATTATTTTCATTGAAAGTCACAAAGTCAAAATAATTTAAAGAAAACTATTAAAATAGAAACAAAGTAACCGCATTCATTTATAATAAAAAGCAACTCCTATTGAGTTGCTTTTTTTATGACCTACCATCAAAAAAACTACTGAACACAGAAGAAAGGACAACTAATTCTACACCAATAGAAAATAATTAACAAAAACAGAATACACATACACAATCAATATTCAAACACCATTTTTTTTATGCAATGCGTATTTTTTTGACAAAATAATTAATAATACAGAAATTTTATTTACTTTCGTGTAATCGATTACATTTTAAATTAAAACAACAAACCTATTGCAACCAATTAATTACCAAACCATTATTAAAAACCATGATTATGAAAAAATTTCTACTTTTATTGACAATTACACTTGTCTCTGCCCAAGTTTGGGCACAACAAGTCACAATTAATGAAGCTTCAGGCTGGCTAGAATCTGCTTACGTAAAATGGCAACCAGTTACTAATGCCCAAAGTTATAATGTATACTATTCGGGGATGGGCGTAACCGACCAAAAAATAGACGGACAACTCATCCGAAGTTACGGAACATATTACCGCGCCGACATACCAGGAATTAAAGCTGGTTCATACACCATAAAAATTAAACCAGTCATATCTGGCATAGAAGGCACAGGCTCTACAACAAGTGCTGTAACTGTAAAAGCGCATGACCGTGCAGGATTTGCTTTTTCAAACGGTCGTATTCCCGGAGCATATAATGCAGATGGCACACCAAAAAATGGAGCCGTAATAGTATATATAACTGAGAATACTAAAAATACAGTTTCACTAGCAGTAACTGGTACAACTCCGAGTCCTTCTGTAGGTTTACAAACCATCTTGGATGGTTATAAAAAAGGGAAAGATCTACGACCTTTAATTGTTCGTATAATTGGGCAAATAACAGACCCTGCCTATATGCTGGCTGGCGATATTGTAATCGAGAACAATAATAATGCTTCAAGCTATATAACTCTTGAAGGAATTGGTGATGATTCAGTAGCAGATGGCTGGGGGATTCGCGTAAAAAGCGCCTCAAATATCGAAATTCGCAATATAGCCACAATGAACTGCGACAGTGGTGAAGGTGACAATATAGGCTTGCAACAAGACAATGACTATGTTTGGGTACATAATTGTGATTTCTTTTATGGAAATGCTGGTGGTGATGCGGATCAGATAAAAGGTGATGGTGCTCTGGATTGCAAGAAGTCAACTTATATCACATTCTCTTATAATCACTTTTGGGATTCAGGAAAATCTAATCTTTTGGGTTTAAGCGAGAATACTACAACAGGATTATACATCACGTATCATCACAACTGGTATGATCACTCCGATTCACGTCATCCACGTGTGCGTTTTTATTCAGCTCATGTATATAATAACTATTATGATGGCAATGCAAAATATGGTGTAGGATCGACTATGAGCTCTTCTGTATTTGTTGAAAACAACTTTTTCCGTAATTGCAAATACCCAATGCTTACCTCAATGCAAGGTACAGATGTATATAATGGTGCTTTAGGAACTTTCTCTAAAGAAGATGGGGGAACAATAAAAGCCTATAACAATACCATGAGTGGCGAAACACGCTTTGTTGCGTATGATGCAACCAATTACCCTGTAGAATTTGATGCTTATGTAGCAACTACAAGAAATGAATTAGTGAGCAATACTATTGTTTCTAAAAAAGGTGCTAAAACATACAATAACTTCGATACTGATACAGCTGTAATGTATCCTTATACACCAGATAGTCCCGAAGTTGCCAAAACTAATGTTATGCAATATGCAGGGCGTATTTCTGGAGGTGATTTTAAATGGACTTTTAACAATGCTGTAGATGATGCTGAATCTTTGGTAAATGCACCATTAAAAGCTGCTCTGGTAGCTTACAAAACAAGTTTAGTAGCAGTACAAGGAGAAAACAACACACCAATAACTTCTCATACACTAACTTCAACTGGAAACAATGATCAAACTGTTGCTACTGGATCAGCAATTAACACAATTGTGTTTACTTGGGGTGGAGATGCTACAGATGCAACTGTAACAGGATTACCTGCATCTGGAATTACGTATACAAAAAACTTAATTGCCAAAACAATTACAATAACTGGTACACCAAGTGCTACGTTATCCTATTCTATTACTACTACTGGTGCTGTAGGAACATCTGTCACTGGCTCAGGAACAATAACAGTTTCTACCAATGGCAGCGGTCCTGCAGATAAAACACATAATTTTACTACGGATGCAAAAACAAATACTTTCTATACGATTACTGGAAATATGAACTCAACAGCAGGATCTGTAACCTATTCTGGTTTATCACTAACAGCACGTTTAAAAATGGAATCGAGTACATCTATCACTTATACCACAACAAGTGAATCGACATTAACCTTAGTGTTCGACAATACATTTGCTGGAAAGGTAAAAGTAAACGGTTTAAATTATACCGCAGTAGCAGGAATTGTTACCATCTCGGTACCGGCAGGTAACAATACTATTACCAAAGGCGATACCACAAACTTATTCTATATAAGTACTGAATACAAAACGACATTACGTATTGAGGAAGAAATCATGCCAACAAAATTAATGTTGTACCCTAATCCGGTAACTGATTATTTACGCATATCAAACCCAAATCAAAATGTAGAAAAAGTAACGATTTACAACATGAACGGTTCAATAGTAAAAACTACTGGAAAAAACATAGAAACAATTGATATGAGCCATCTATCTCCAGGGAATTATTTAGTAAAATTACAAACAGGAGAAGGCACATTAAACCAAATAATAATTAAAAATTAATTCATAACAAATTACTAATCAACGAAAAGGCTCCTAAAATCGGGAGCCTTTTTTGTTATTGCAACTATATTGCAAAATATATTTTCAAAGCGAATTTTGTCTTTTGATACAAATTCATTTCTTAATTTAATTACTTATTTCTCCAAAATGCAATTAAGTTGCATTATCTGTTTCTGTTTCTAAATTCCTGTTGTTCTGACATTTTACCAAACTCTCTAACAAACTTTTTAATTGTACTGAGATTAAACATTACAAAGAATAACATCCCCAAAAAGATCGTTATCCAGCTATAAATAAGTTGTACCCCTGAAATATCTGAAGCCACTACACAAAAAACAATAGTTGGCAATATCGCCAACAACAATGTAAGTCCTAAACATAATAATAGTGGTGATATAAAATAACTAATAATAGCGGTAAAACCAATCTTCCTGAATACAGCTGCAATTAGTACTAATCCTAACATACCAAATATTAAAACAGCAAATCCGTAGACTAAAACCGAATCTGTTGCTTTATTGATTTCGGTTTCATAACCGAAGAATGTATTAAAATTGAATCCCATTATATGCTTTTTCTTCTGTTGAAACTTCAAATAACGTTTGTGTATGATATCCTAACATTTTTGCCAAAATAAGATTAGGGAATTCCTGAATTCCGATATTATAAAGATTTACACTATCGTTAAAGAACTCTCTTCTATCGGCGATTTTGTCTTCCATTTGAGAAACTCGTCTTTGTAGTTCAAGAAAATTTGAATTTGATGCTAATGTTGGATAATTCTCTGAAACAGCAAACAACGTTTTCAAGGATTTAGAGAACTCATTGGCGTTTTCAATCTTCTCATCAACTGTTTTAGAATTTAAGAAATCTGTACGTAGCTTAGTCAAATTAGTTAGCATAGCCGTTTCGTGTTCCATAAACTTAGAGGCAACTTTAACCAATTCTGGTACTTCATCTGCTCTTTGCATCAAGATAACATCAATATTCCTGAAAGCTTTTTCGAAGTTATTCTTAAGCATAACCAACTTATTATAGGTACCGATAAAAAAGTTAAGTAGTATAATTACCAGAATTAACCCCACGATTAAAGCAATATTTTGTGCTGACATAATTTATTTAGTTTAAAATGATATAGATAAGTATAAGTGTGATAAAAAATAGCGTTGTTAAAAATGAGACTAGCAAAGGTTGGTATTTATTCCTAAAAGAGATACTTTGAGGTATTGCAACGCCAAAAATGCCATTAGAATCTCCTTTTCTTAGAACGGTATTACCTTGATTTGAATCGGCATAACCAATGAGTAACATATAATCATTGTGTTTTAAATAGGTTTCGGAATATCTCTTTCTTCCTCCCTCTTGCTTATCGATTCTATCAAAATAGAATTCTAATCCTTCCCCATTTACAGTAACACTTCCGGTTTCGTCTTTTATCTTAAAATCACCTACTTTTAGTTCTGTAAAAATAGTGCTATACGATCTTTTGCCATCGTCATCTGCCGGACCTTCTTCTTCGATGGTATAATAATATCCTATGCAGGGTTTACTGAAATAAGGCGAAATAATAGTCTCAATTTCTTCTAAATCTCCCTCTACTTCTACCAATCCCATAGCAATTGCATTCATCTTTGAGGTTGGCAAAACTGCCTGAAGCTTAAGAAACTTACTTTTGTTACTTGGAAAAAAAATGAGTTTTATAAAAATAAGTCCCGGAATAATAAAGAAAAGAAAATGTAATTTCTCTATATAAAGCAAGCCAAAAAATCCTCCAATGACTCCAGCCATCATAAGCAAGCCAAGGAGTTTCTTGCCGAAAGGAGTTTTCTGGATGTTATGTTTTCTATTGAATTTTTCTCTTTCTGCTTTTTCAATTTTACTATCTCGAATTCCTGAATAAAACATACCTATAATACCAAGTATGAAAACAGATGCAAATAAGAAGAAGAAAACCATAAGAGCATATTTGGAATCTACCAGAAAGCTCAAGCCAATAAACAATGGACATAAAACAAAAAACAACCAACTTGGGAACTTTAAATTATATAACCCAGAGAGAATTATAGTTTGAAACAAAGCAATACCAAGACTGAAGAACATCAGGAATACTACCATTCCTCCATCTAGTTTATTCTGTTCAAAAAAGGCAAAGAATTCGTTCATTATTAGAATTTAAAAAAGGGTTATCAATATTTAGAAGTTATTAAAACACTATCTCGACCTGATTAGCAAGCAACTTTCGAATCTTATTTCTTTCTACATCAGAAATAGGATTACCACTTAGATCCAAACCTATTAATTGCTGCAATTTATTTACTTCATTGGGGATTTCACTAATATTATTATTACTTAAAGTCAGAAACTTAATATTTTTAAATTGTAAAATCGCTACGGGAAATTCATCTATTTTGGCATTAGCTAAATTTAACTCCACTACCATATCGGGTTTTAGCTTTGCTTCTTCTAATTTATAAAAAGTGGTCTTTTCTTTTTTCTTACCTTCTTTAGTTTGAATTACAAGGCCAATAGCAGCCAAAATAAGTGATGCCAAGAAAAAGATACATAAAAAAGCAACCCAAATAGGAGAATCATCTTTTTCATGAGTAAAAAGCCTTAAATAAACAAAATAAGCTAAGCCGCCAACCATCGTTAAAAACAATCCGAGCACTATTAAAAACAAAACGTATTTAAAAATCGTAAGAAGCACTTTTTTAACTCTCGTTCTATTCTTGCTGAATACAATGAATGCTGCCAAAACTAAAAGTACTGACCAAAAAACAGCCACTCCTATCTGTGCAATTTTTGCCCCATTCTCTATAATCGAAAAAGATATAGAAGCAGGAAACATTAAAGCAAACCAAATAACAAGAGCTGTTAACCCGACGGAGAGACATCCCATCTTTTCTTTTTTACCCGATGATTTAAGCCACACATAAGCAATTAAAAAAGACAGTGCCAATATTCCTAAAAACCCATATCCATAAGGAGTAAGCCCTGCTAAAAAAATCAAACTCATTTTAATAATTTTTCAAAATATTATTTGGTTACTCTATTATTATTTCTGCTACTATTTACCCAAAATAGCGTCAGAAATAACAAAAAATTTCATACTTAAATGCGAATTTAAATAAAACACTATAAATTATGCAATAAAAAAAACCGCTTCTTCCAAATAATATGGAAAAAAGCGGTTTTTATATTAATGATTCTAATCTTACAAATCAAATTTGATTCCTTGTGCCAATGGCAAACTTGTAGTATAATTGATCGTATTGGTTTGGCGACGCATATATATTTTCCATGCATCAGAGCCTGATTCACGACCTCCACCAGTTTCTTTTTCACCACCAAAGGCTCCACCGATTTCAGCACCAGAAGTTCCGATGTTTACGTTTGCAATTCCGCAATCAGATCCTACTACAGATAAGAAATACTCTGCTTCACGCAAATTATTAGTCATAATTGCAGAAGATAACCCTTGAGCAACTCCATTTTGTATATCAACAGCATTTTCTACAGTTCCACTATATTTAATCAAATATAAAACTGGAGCAAATGTCTCGTGTTGTACAATTTCAAATGAATTTTCAGCTTCAGCAATAGCTGGTTTTACATAACATCCACTTTCGTAACCTTCTCCAGAAAGTACACCACCTTCTACAAGGATTTTACCTCCTTCGGCAACAACTTTAGTTAAAGCATTTGCATACATCGCTACCGCCTGAGTATCGATTAGCGGACCAACATGATTATTTTCGTCCAAAGGATTTCCGATACGTAATTGTTTGTAAGCCGAAACAATCGCATCTTTTACTTTGTCATAAATACTTTCGTGAATAATTAAACGACGTGTAGATGTACAACGTTGTCCTGCCGTTCCTACTGCTCCAAAAACAGCACCAATCACAGTCATTTTAATATCTGCATCTGGAGTAACAATGATTGCATTATTTCCTCCTAACTCTAATAATGATTTACCTAAACGTCCAGCAACAGTTTGCGCAACAATTTTACCCATACGAGTAGAACCTGTAGCTGATACTAAAGGAATACGTTTATCTGCAGTCATTAACTCTCCTACTTTATAATCACCATTAATTAAACAAGAAATCCCTTCTGGAAGATTGTTCTCTTTAATTACCTGTGCAATTATATTCTGGCAAGCTATACCACAAAGAGGTGTTTTCTCTGATGGTTTCCAAACGCAAACATCTCCACAAATCCAAGCCAAAGCCGTGTTCCATGACCAAACTGCCACTGGGAAATTAAATGCCGAAATAATTCCAACAATTCCCATTGGGTGGTATTGCTCATACATACGGTGTCCTGGACGCTCTGAATGCATTGTAAATCCGTGAAGCTGACGTGATAATCCTACTGCAAAATCACAAATATCAATCATCTCCTGAACTTCACCATATCCTTCTTGTAATGATTTCCCCATTTCGTAAGAAACCAATTTACCTAAAGCTTCTTTATTTTGACGTAATTTTTCTCCAAACTGACGTACGATTTCTCCACGTTGTGGCGCTGGCATAAGTCTAAATGTCTTAAATGCTTCAGTCGCTGTTTGCATTACTTTTTCGTAATCGGCAGCTGTAGATGTTTTTACCGATGCTATTAATTTTCCGTCTACTGGCGAAAAGCTTTCAAGAATATCACCTGAAGAAAAATTATTTATTCCGGTTGATGTTCCTTCGTTTATGGCTTTTATACCCAATTGCGCCAATGCGTCTTTCATTCCGAATTGCTCTGCTATTGTTATCATTGTAACTTTTTGGTTAGAAATTGTTATATTTTTTTATGTAAATATATTTGAATTTATCTATCTATTAAAATTTTATTACGTGTGGTTACATAATGTTTTTCTTTTTAAACCAGATATAAATAAAAACACACATGACAAACATAAAAATAATTGCGTACAAATAACCATATTTCCACTCCAATTCTGGCATAAATTTAAAATTCATGCCATAAACCCCAACTAAAAAGGTTAAAGGCAAGAAAAAAGCAGAGAAAACTGTTAATAGTTTAACCACATCATTATTTTTCTGCGCCGTTACAGACAAGAAAGTGTTCATTAAATTTATCGCATCCTCCATCGCTTCCTCATAAGCTAAGATGAGCTTAACGAGATTATCTTTTACATCCTCAAGTGCCGATAAATTTTCGTCTGGAACATGAATCTTATTAATTACATTTTGCGTAAGCACCAATAACTTCTTACTAATCCTTGTTTCGGCTTTCTGGAAATACAAATCTTCCAGCGAAATTTTGTTTTCCTTTTTCAGGAAGATTGTTTTCTCAACTTCATCGACCTGATCCGTTTGCCATTGCGAAGGTGCATCGTACGTTTTAACGATTTCTTTAAAAATGTAAATGATCAACTCATAAACTGATTTACATTTTAAATCAGATTTAAAAATATCTTCTAAGAATAAAAACGGCGTTCTGTGAATCGTAATTAACTGATTTTCATTATAGAAAAAGGCAACTTTGTTCGACAGTTCTTCTACCGTAGAATTATTATCAAATTCATTTGCTGTATAAGCTCTTAAAATGATAAAATCATAATTTTTAATCTTTTCAATTTTAGGTAAATGCCCATGTTCCAGAGAATCCTTTACAGGAAAAACCTCTAGATTATACTTTTTAGCAATATCTTCTAATTGTGCTTCGGTTGGTCCTTTTATGTCAAGCCAATGAAATGATTCAAAGGATTTTTCGGAGATATTTCTAGTCATTATGCTGCTACGTTTTTAATTAAGATTAAACCTTTCGAGTTAAGAATATAACAAGAAAGCCAACCATATAAGTAATGTAAGTACATTTAAGCTTTACACTTATATTAGCTTAAACTACTTATATGGTTAAGATAAACTATTACAAATTTAAGCTCTAAAGATAATCAAATGAGTACTTCAAGCACAAAAGTTAACCATATAACTCATAAGATTTATTAGTAAATGAATCTGCATATATCAGCTTAAATCTTGTGAAATCTGCGTGAAAGAATATCTATACCTTTTATTGTAAAATTACATAACCGGTTTAAAACATATTCTTTTTCTTGAACAAGAAAACGCCACAAATAGATATTAATAATGAAATCAACAAGATGATAAAGAAACCGTGATTGTTTTCCTGAAGGTTATTAGGAACGTTCATCCCATATAAACTCGCCACCAATGTTGGAATCATCAATATTATCGAAATAGAAGTTAACCTTTTCATGATAACATTTAAGTTATTGGAGATTACAGATGCATAAGCATCCATCATTCCGGTTAAGATATTGCTGTAGATATTTGTCGTTTCTTCCGCTTGACGTAACTCAATCTCGACATCTTCGACTAAAACAGGATCAAAATCATCTCTGTGATTTTTAAGATTCTTAATTCTGTGAAACAACATATCGTTGCCTTTAAGGGAAGTAATAAAGAAAACCAAACATTTTTCTATTTGAAGCAATGCTTGTAATTCTTCATTTTTGATTGATTTTTCAAGATTATCCTCAGCCAATCGAATACGCTGATTGATTTGCTTTAAGTATTTTAAGAACCAAATACTTGAAGACAGAAGCAACTTTAAAACCAAATCGAAATGATTACTGATATCCGATTTTTTACGTTGGGTGTATAAAACAAAATCGGGTAAAATCTCGGTTTGATGAAAACTAAGCGATACAAAAACATCGTCTTTAAACATCAATCCCAAAGGCGCAGTATTAAAAGGTAATTTTGCATCATTGCTCTTAAAAGGAATTCGCAAGATGATAAGAAACCAACCGTTTTCGATTTCTATACGAGGTCTTTCGTCGATATCTTCAATATCGTTATAAAAAGCTTCTGGAATTTGTAACTCCTGGAGCAAAAATTTAGTTTCTTCCTGAGTCGGGCAAACTACATTGATCCATTTGTTGTTTTCACGGTTTTCTGTAGGGAATAATCCGTTGTTGTTTTTGTAAAAGGTAATCATAATGCAAAACGTTATTATAGAAATAGCGCATGCATTATGCAACAACTATTTCTGTTTATCTTTCTTCTTCCTCGAATAATAATCGTCCATGTGGATAATTTATTTTTTTTTTGCAAAAGTATACCTTTTAAATAGAAAACTCAGAATTATTTTTTGGCTATAAATCTTGGATCAGATTCCATTACAGTTCCACATTTTGTACAGGTTCTCAAATCTTTAGAATTATAAAAATGTTCAAAGTGTGGCAAGAAATCTTTCTCGATATTATGGAGCTCAAAAAACACTTCGTATAATTTATGATTGCAATTATCACAATGCCAAAGCAATCCGTCTTTATATCCTTTCCCGGCACGTTTTCTCTCAATTACCAAACCTATAGAACCTTCTGAGCGTACTGGAGAATGTGGTATACGAGCAGGATGAAGATACATATCACCCGCATGTAATTCCATTTCCTTTCGCTCACCATCTTCCTGAATAATAACTTTTATGCTTCCCTCTAGTTGGTAAAACAACTCTTCGGTTTCATTATAATGATAGTCTTTTCGGGCATTAGGTCCCGCAACAACCATTACAATATAATCACCAGATTCGGTATATAAATTTTTATTTGCTACTGGTGGTTTAAGTAAGTGACGGTTTTCATCAATCCATTTAGTAAGATTGAATGGTTTTGCTATAGCCATATTTTTTAGATGCTAAGTTACTAAGCTGCTAAGTTAATAAAAAGTACGCTGTCTCGATGTTCAGTCACAGTTTTTAGTACCAGTGTTCAGTCTCGGTGTTCAGTCGCAGTTTTCAGTATCAGTTCGCAGTTTTCAGTTGTAAACTGGTATTGTAACTGCAACTAAAAACTAGAAACTCTTTTCTTTTATCAGATAAACATAAACTGGAAAATGGTCACTATAACCAACTTCGGTTGTGGCATGTCGAAGCGGATATCCTTTGTATTGGCCAGAAGTTTGTATCAAATACGATTTATTGAAGATTCCAGCTTTCCAAAATCGATAAGAACTAAAATCGGACTTAATTAAAGATTCCGTAACCATGATTTGGTCAAAAACATCCCATGAATCTCTATATGCGATAGTTCCCATTCCTTTCTTTGCCATATCTTCAAAGGGATTGTAAACACCAAACTCTGGAACATCGGCTTTATTGGCTTTCGCGCCAAGCGCAACTTTTACACTTTTGTTATAAGGTCCATCGTTTAAATCGCCCATTGTAATAACTTTGGCATTGCGATTTATTTGCTGCAAGGAATCAATTATTTTCCGGTTCAAAGCCCCAGCAGCTTCACGATACGGACTCGATTTTTGTTCTCCTCCAGAACGTGACGGCCAGTGATTTACAATTATATTAATTTCCTCCCCATCCAGAAATCCTGTTACAAGTAATTGATCTCTTGTAAACACCCGATTCTTTTTATTCTGTATAGAATCTAT
The DNA here is from genome assembly GCF_035013205.1 of Flavobacterium sp. PL02. Lineage (NCBI taxonomy): Bacteria > Pseudomonadati > Bacteroidota > Flavobacteriia > Flavobacteriales > Flavobacteriaceae > Flavobacterium > Flavobacterium sp. PL02. The sequence continues at coordinate 384,126 of NZ_JAYGJP010000003.1, read as the reverse complement.
ACTATTATCTATTAGTTTTTTATAAATAACAAGCGGAATATTCGAAAACGAAACTGGTTTAAAATGCTTCTTTTGATATAGTAAAGCCACATCGATACCTCGCTGATCGGGCGAATCAAAATGAATGATTCCGTATTCTTTATCTATTAATTTAGGTTGTTTTATTAAATCCTCCAGAACTCCCCTATTTTCTATTTCGGCACAGCCAATAAAAGTTGGTGAATTAGGATTTTCTGGCGTTCCAATTTCGGATAACACTCTGGCAAGATTGTCTAATTTCTTATAATATTTTTTAGATGTCCAATGTCGTGTGCCATTTGGTGTCCATTCGTCATCCAGAATATGCGGATTCTTTATTGTATCAAAAAGGTTTTCGAGGTTATAAAAAGCCACTGTATGAATCGTATACTTTTTTGTTTGTCCGTGTAATTGTGTCATCAATAAATTGAAAAATATAAAGATAGAAAAGGTAATTGTTCTCATAGCAATTCATATTAAAAAAGAAAAACCTTTAAATTAAAGAAATTTCTTTCAATTATAAATCTAATTCATTTAATTAAGATATTTTAAATTACTTTTGATAATGGCTATCTTTGTTTTACAAAATCTAATTTATCCCATAAATACAAGGGATTGACATTTATAATATTAATATAGAATGAAACTTTTAGCGACAACTTTACTCGTCCTTTTATTCAACTTTACTTTTGCACAAGTCACTTTTAAAGTAAATAACTTTTCGAAGGATTATTACGGAAAGATATTTATCGCAGATACATCCGAAGTTTTTTCTAAAGGCTGGGTTGCGATTTATGATACTAAATCCCAAAAACAAATTATAAAAGTAACCGCTGAAGAACTGGCCCTGAGTTTACATGACGGAAAAGCACTTGCAAACATAAAACAGTTGCCTTATGGCGAACAAAGTTCAATAATGTATGAGGATTACAATTTTGACGGAATTAAAGATTTTGCTATCGAAGACGGACAAAACAGTTGCTACCACGGCCCTTCTTTTAAAATATATTTAGCAACTAAAAATGGTTTTAAATTCAGTCCCGAATTTACAGCACTTGCTCAAAATTATTGCGGAATGTTTCAGGTAGACTATAAGACTAAGAAAATAAGCGTAATGACAAAAAGCGGATGTTGCTGGCATCAGTTCTCGGAATTTATTGTCGAGAATAACAAACCGAAAGTAGTCAAGATAGTCGAAGAAGACCAAATGGAATATCCTTATAATAATTATAGCGAAGAAAATTGGGATGGCAAGAAAATGGTACTAACATCAAAAAGGACGATTAATCTTGATGAAGATGGTATAAAAACCATACTATCCTTTACAGTCGATAAAAAACAGAAGCGAGTTGTTTTGTTTAATATCAACGACCGCACGCTTAATTATGCTTTAATTGATAAAAATGATGAAGTTGAGTTTTCTTATCCTATAAATACAGTTTATCAGAACCCCGATTTTACTCTTGACAAAAAGAACAATACCGTTACATTTAAAAATAAAGATGTTGTTTATACTATATATGACAACAACGATTCTATCGGAATCACAATAAATACTGGCGAAAAAACATATAACTGGATTGGAAACAGTACAACCAAAAAAGGCAAACTAACGGATATAACTACAACACAACTAGACAATGTTGTTGTAAACTAAAGATAAAAAACATGAACACAAACCAATTCCGATACATCAAGAAACATTTTGCTTTTTGTAAATTCGCATTTCTTATTATAGCATTACAATCATTCACCTGTCAATCTCAACAAAACATGATAACACCACCTTACTTACAAAAAGGCGATACTGTAGCACTTGTAGCAACAGCTAGAAAAAACATCGATGATAATTTAAAACCTACTATAGACTTACTTAAAAGCTGGGGGATAGAAGCTGTAATAGGAAGCACAATAGGTTTAGACACCAATCAGCTTGCTGGAACCGATGAACAACGTGCAGCCGATTTCCAACATCAAATGGACAATCCAAATATTAAAGCTATTTGGTGTGTTCGCGGTGGTTACGGAACCGTTCGAATGATAGATTTACTTGATTTCACAAAATTCAAACAACATCCTAAATGGGTTATTGGTTTTAGTGATGTTACCGTTTTACACAATCATCTAAACACGATGGGGTATAAATCGATTCATGGTATTATGCCAGTAAGTATCCCGCGTGCCACTCCAGATGCAATTGCAACTATGCAAATGGCTTTATTTGGGAATCCAATATCTTATGCTGTTTCGCCAGATCCTATGAACCGATTTGGTAAAGCAACCGGAGAATTAGTTGGAGGTAATTTATCTATACTATATAGTTTATTAGGGTCAAAATCGGCTATCGATTGTCAGGATAAAATACTTTTTATAGAAGATTTAGATGAATACCTATATCATATCGATCGAATGATGATGAACTTAAAACGTAACGGTTGTATCGAAAACCTAAAAGGAATAGTGATTGGAGCAATGACCAAAATGAAAGACAACGATATTCCGTGGGGAAAAAATGCCTTAGAAATCATTGATGATGTTACCAAGAAATACAATATTCCCGTAATCTTTAATTTCCCTGCAGGTCATATTCAAGACAATAGAGCATTGGTAATGGGAAGCAACGTAACAATAGAAGTTAATGCTTCTGGAAGCACACTTGTTTTTAAATAAAGTTATAAGTAAGGGTTGAAATAATAAAAAAACATCACTATGAAAAAAGTATTATTATCTGTTTTTCTCTTTTCTTCTGTAAATCTGATTTTTTCTCAAGAATTATTCACTGAAATTCAAGGGAAGAAAGTTGATTATTTTATAAATATTGAGAAAAATTTAAAAAGCAAATTATTTACTACTGATACAAATTTCATTTCATTTGATGATTCTGCTCAACCAATAATTTACAGAAGAAAAGAGAAAAATATTCCCGACTTACTAGTCTATTATACTTTTAGCAAAAAAGACTCTATTGTTAAAAAAATTTTATATGAATGGGACGTTTATAATTTCGACAAAAGCGATAATAATGTCAAACCTGAAAAATTCAGTAAAGCCTTGATTGAAAAATACAACTCACTTTTACAGATTTTCACAAACAAATACGGGAAAAGTGAAGTGCAAGGAAATCTAAATAATGTAAAAAAAATAGATTCCCCTGAAGGATTAAAGAGAAAAGACATTTGGGAACCAAATAAAAGCTTAGAAATCATTATGTATACATCTATTTCTAATTATTACAAGAAAGAAGGTATTGCAACAATAAATCCTACTCACAGAATAAGGCTTTATATAAAAAACATTAAAGAAGACACTGAGGAAGATGTTGAACCTGTGTTAGATGATGAAAATATTATTATTTCAAATCAAAACTTTGAAAACTTTATAGCAAAACTTAAAGAAAACCAATTTACCGAAGCTAAATCATTTTTATCTGAAGAAATTTTGCAAACCACAACGGATGATAAATTTATAAAACTACGAGGATCCATCAATTTTGACAATAAGCTAGTTCGATTTCTTACAGGAATTGAATTTACTGCTACAGGCGAAAGTTGTTTGATGATACAATACAAATATGATAATGATCCAAGTGAAGTCCCAACATCTATTATAAAAGTATTGTTCAATAACGAAAATAAAATTCTTGCTATTCAACCATTACAATTACAAAGAAAAAAATTATAAACTTCAAATTAAAGTTTTACAATTTTTCAAAACCCATAACTAAAAAAAATGGCTGAACACAATGAGCTCGGAAAAAAAGGAGAAGATCTTGCTGTGGAATATCTCCAACAAAACGGCTATAAAATTTTAGATAGAAATTGGACTTTCCAAAAAGCCGAAATTGATATTATTGCTACCAAAGAAAATATCTTGGCAATTGTAGAAGTAAAAACCAGATCGAGTTTAGATTTTGGCTCGCCACAAGATTTTGTCGATGCAAAAAAAATCCAACTTCTTGTAAAAGCAGTAAATGCCTACATAAACGATAGGGAAATAGATTTTGAAGTTCGTTTTGATATCATCGGAATCCATAAAAATAAGGAATCATTTGTGGTTGAACATCTTATAGATGCTTTTTATCATTTTTAACATAATTTTTTATTGTTATAATTGTAACAAATTGTTTTTTAATTTATATTTGTAAAAAAATATAACACAACAACTAACTAAACCAACCACACTAAATTAGTAAAAAACCAGAAAATTATGAAAACTGTTTCCTCCATCGTAGAAAATTACATCAAAACGAAGCCTTTTTTATTAAATGCATTATCACTCGGCATTATTAATCTGACCTCATTGTCTAGAAATATAATGACAGAATTAGAAAGCGAGTTTGGCAAAGAAGTAAAACAAGGTGCTGTAGTAATGTCTTTAAAGCGTTTAACGGAAGAATTAGATTTTAAATTAAACCACAAAATCAATAAAGTAATCAAGAATATCGGTGAGATTACAGTTCGCTCAGAACTTACAGATTACACTTTTGCAGCATCAGAAACTGTCTTAAACAAACAAGCTGATTTAATTTCGGACATTAATACATTATCAGATATATTTTATACCTCATCTCGTGGTGTAAACGAAACTAACATTGTAGTTAGCAGCAGTATAAATCAATTAGTTGAAAAACATTTTGCTCGCGAAAAATTAATTCAGAAATTGAGCAACTTAGCTTCAATTACTGTAAAACTACCAAAAGAAAACATTGTCGTTCCTGGAATTTACTATTTCATTTTCCAACGCTTGGCTTGGGAAGGAATTATAATCAACGAAGTAATTTCGACTTCAAATGAATTTACCATTTTAGTAAGCGAAGATCAAGTAGATATCGCTTTTAAAGTAATTAAAGACCTGAAGAACTAGATTCTTAATAAATATACCGAAATCCCTTTTCCAATTTAAAAGTTGAAAAAGGGATTTTTTATGTATACTTCTCAATACTTGTAACATATAAAACGAGGAAAAGAAAAGCCCCTTTAAACATTGCCATCAAAAAATCAAACTGATTTGTACTGGTAGGGTTATTTTTGAATCAATCCGAAAAGAATAAACAGTTCTCCCGCTAAAACTTTTAGTATTAAAAAAGAATAGATTCTAACTATTAATTGTACTAAAACTCATACTTAAAAATTTACTTCGACTACAGAATAATTTCAAAAAAATAGCATTTAAACAGAAAAAATACAATTAAGAGATTACTTTAAAATATTCACCCTAACACATTTCACTTAATATTACAACGAAAAACCTTATGTTTTTTCGTCATTCAATCCAATTTTACTCCATTTTAGTTTCCTCTTTACTAATTTATGAGTATTTAAAATCATTCCTCTTTTTTGATTTTATAACCTCAACAATCTACTGATTTTATCACTTGATAAAATGGCACACTTGGCACACTTTTTTCTAAGCATCAAAAACAAACTGGTAGGTACTGGTGTATTTTATATATACAATCTTCTAAATTTGAATTTCATTATTCTTAGTAAAAAGCATTCAAAAAAATAAATATCACTTTTTTAAAAGCAAAACCCATTCAGAATGACAAAAAATTAATAACCACGACAGACAAAACCACCCAAATAGAATAAAAAAGCTTAACCACAACCAGAAACCAAAAACTAACACCAATGAAACAATTAAAAAACTTACTTAGGAAGCCTTTTCTAATGCCGATCATTCTCCTTTTTTGGCTGCCTAATACCCTGCTTGCGCAGGAAAGTCAGGCAAAAAAAACTATCTCTGGAAAAGTTACAGATGATAAGAACAACACCTTACCAGGTGTTAGTATATCTATAAAAGGAACCAAATACAACGCTGCAACCGATTTTGATGGGTCGTACTCCTTAACGTATACTCCTAGTGGCACAAATCAAACTATTGTTTTTTCATATGTAGGTTTTATAGAGAAAACTGAACCTCTTGATAATCGCAGTGAGATTAATGTATCCATGCAAGAAGAAACCAATAAACTTAACGAGGTAATCGTGATTGGTTATGGTACTCAAAAGAAAGGTAATGTTACCGGAGCTATCTCATCTGTAAAGAAAGAAAGTCTTGAAACACGAGCTACAACAAATCCAGCTGAAGCTTTACAAGGTTTGGTATCTGGAGTAAATGTGCAAAAAAGTGGTGGTGTTGCAGGTGCTGATGTGAGCGTAAAAATACGTGGAGTAAATACGTTTGGAGCTACTGAACCGCTTTATATTATTGATGGTTTTCAAGGAAACATCAACACAGTTAACCCAACAAATATAGAATCTATTGAGGTTCTTAAGGATGGCGCAGCTGCTGCAATTTATGGATCTGTTGCTGCCAATGGTGTAATTATTGTTACAACCAAAAACGGTCAGAAAGAAGGAATAAAAGTAGACTTTAGTTCGTTTTTAAGCATCACTAATCCATCAAAAACATTGGATTTATTAAATGCAGATGAATATAAAACCGTACACAAAAGAATGTACGATGAATATAATAAATATGCTACTTCTCCTAAACCACTGCCTGCATATATAAGCGCACCATCTACAACCGATACTGATTGGCAAGATGAGGTTTTCCGTTCTGGACTTACTCAAAATTACGGTTTAGGTATCCAAGGAAGACAAGGCGATATTAAGTTTGCCTTATACGGTAACTATGTAAAACAAAAAGGAATTGTAATCGATAATGATTTTGGTCAACAAACTGCCAGCGCAAGAGTTAGTTTCAAAAAATCAATCTTTGATGTAGATGGAAAAATGGCATTTATAGGAACACAAAATGCACAGCCAACTTTTCAGTTAAAAGAAGTATACACCATGTCACCATTAGTGCCTGTTTATGACGCTGACGAACCTTATGGCTATGGATTATCAAACAAAAATGGTTTACCAGCTGGTACAAACCCAGTTGCCGAAGAACATTTTAGAGATAGAATGAACAAAGGACAAGATTTAACTGCAAATATTGCCATAACTGCAAACATTACCTCTTGGTTAAAATATAAAATAGCGTACTCTTACCGTGTAAAAAACAATCAGGAAACCTATCATTTCCCACCATACATTGCCAATCCTAAAGAAATACATCAATATGCTTCACAAGAAGAATTAAGAACACATTGGGATGAACAAATATTAGACAACATTATTACAATTGATAAAACTTTTGGAAAACACTCCTTTGGTTTAATGCTTGGTAATACTATAAACGGTGTTTCGTCTAACTGGAATCGAGTAACTGTAGAAGGTAAAACAACTGATTATTCTGTAGAGAATGGACAATTAGTATCGATTGATCGTCCGTCTGGGTTTTTAGATCCAGGTTTTGCAACTATCGGAGCTGGTAAAGGAGGAACATTTTCTGCGGATGGTTCAAAATATCAATACAACCGTGTTTCTTTCTTTAGCCGATTAAACTACTCATTTAATGATCGTTATTTACTTCAAATGACAGTTAGAAAAGATGGTTCTTCTAAATTTGGCGAAGACAGCCGTTGGGGAACTTTCCCATCTATAGCATTAGGATGGAAGATAGAAAAAGAAGATTTCTTCCCTAAAGATTTCATTATATCAACGTTAAAATTACGTGCTAGCTGGGGACAATTAGGTAACGAAGCTGCCTTAGGATATTACTCTGCAAATACATTAATTAAAACAGGAAACACTTTAGGCTCAGGTTATGTACAAGGAAGCGGAAGTAACCCATGGCCAGGAAGTATTGCAACAGCATTAGAGAACAGAAACTTACAATGGGAAACAACAGACTCTAAGAATATTGGTATCGATTTTACACTTAAAAACGGAAAAATTAGCGGTTCTATGAACTACTACCATAATGTAACCGATAATTTATTGATTACAAAAAAACTGGCTCCATCTGCTGGAGTAGATGATCCAACACTTAACGTAGGTAAAATTAGCAATAAAGGATTTGAACTTGAAGTTAATTATCGTGATCAAATCGATGAGTTTAAATACAACGTAGGCTTTAACTTTACAACGCTTAAAAACAACGTAGAATCTCTTGCAAACGAAGGGCAAACCATTTATGGTCAAGGATTAAAATTTGGCACAGAACATTTCCCTACTCAAGCACGTGTAGGAAGCCCAATTAGTGCGTTCTACTTATACAGAACCGATGGTATTTTCCAATCTACTGATGAAGTAAATGCGCATAGCAAAAATGGTGTTTTATTACAACCAAATGCACAACCAGGAGATATTCGCTTCAAGGATTTAAACGGGGATGGTGTTATAGACGAAAATGACAAATCATACGCAGGAACAGGGTTACCAAAAATGGAAGCTAACCTTAGTTTAGGTGCTAGTTATAAAGGATTCGATTTCTCTGCTTTGATAGGAAGTGGTTGGGGTAACAAATTATATAACGGAAACAGGTATTTTTACGAATCTATGAATTCAGGAACCAACATGTTGGCTACAACACTTAACTCATGGACACCAGAAAATCCTAGTAATACTCCTCGTGCTGTACTACAAGATCCTAACGGAAACAGTCGTGAATCTGATCGTTTCTTAGAAAGTGGTGATTTTATAAGAATGCGTCAATTACAAATAGGATATACAATACCTAATAAAATGTTAGGTGGTGCAAAAATAGATAAGCTTAGATTTTACGTAAGTGTCGAGAACCTATTTACTATCACAAATTACTCTGGTATTGACCCAGAATTCTCACGCGACACAGTTCTTAATACAGGAGTAGATCGCTTTGTGTACCCATTTACAAGATCATTTGTATCTGGTGTTCAATATATATTTTAATACTATTATAAAAACATAATCATGAACAAGATATTTTTTATATTATCCGTTATAGGTTTATTCACAATCACTGGTTGCAGTGACTATTTAGACCAACAATCGCCCGACCAACTTACCTCAGAGAATTTCTGGAGGAACAAATCTGATGCTGAATCTGCTCTGGCTGCAACATATTCTCAACTTGAAGCTGCTACAAGTGAATGGTATTTTGCCGAAGTAAAATGGCCCGTTGAGGCATATCGTGAAGACATTTGTGATTTAGGAAGTGATGCATTAAATTACCCAAACTGGGTAGAACTTTCAACATTTACCTACACAAATGGTAATAGCCAGTTTACTGAATATTGGAGAATCAATTATAGAGGAATTAGTAATGCCAATCAGGTTATTGATAAGTTGCCACAAGTTCCAGCATCGACTATTACCGATGCTGACAGAGCGCAAATAGAAGCCGAAGCTCGTTTTTTGCGTGCGTATTACCACATGAAATTGCTTCTTAACTGGGAACAAATTTATGTTAGAAGTAAGTATGTTACTAAAGAAAGTGATTTAAACATACCATTATCTACACGTGCCGAAGCTTGGGATTTTATTACAAGCGAGTTTAAAGCTGTAGCTGCAATATTGCCTCCTAAACAATCTCAGGATAAAACAGGTCGTGCTACCAGCGGAGCTGCCAATAGTTATTTAGGGTTTGCTTATTTAACCAGAGCTTATGAAGAAACGGCTCAAAAACAAACCTACTTAAACGAATCTCTTGCTGCATTAAACAAAGTACAAGGATATGATTTGGTTAAAGATTATGTATCTATGTTTGACGGAACTAATAAGAACACCAAAGAATCTATATTCGAACTTCAATTCTCAGAAACAACTGCCAATGGAGCATTCTATCGCAATGCACTACATTATTGGATGGGTGCTGCAGAACTTGGTGGATGGGACGAAATTCTTCCGAGTACAATGCTTGTAAATGAATTTAAAAAAGAAGGAAAAATAGCCACTACAGGAAATTATGATTCTCGTATTTATAGCACGCTTTTCTTTAAAGATCCTTATTTTAATGACCCAGATAACCCAAGAGTATTAGGAACTACTTACGATGAAAGATTTGGCGATGCCGACAAACCTGTATTCCGAAAATTCATACCAAGTACTCAGGAAAAAATGGATCAGGAATTTACTGCAATCAACATTCCGCTTATGCGTTATTCAAATGTATTATTAATGCAAGCAGAGGCATTAAACGAGTTAGGTCGTACACCCGAAGCAATCCCATATATTAACAAAGTTCGTGACAGAGCCGATATGCCTGCAATGACTGGTACAACAGGTAGTGAGGTAAAAGCACAGATTGAACACGAAAGAATACTAGAATTCCCACTAGAGAACTATCGCTTTTATGACTTACGTCGTTGGGGAAAAACAAAAGCGGCACTTGATGCTGTAGGCCGTACAGGTTTTGATGCATCAAAAAACAATTTTTATCCAATACCATTAACAGAATTACAAACAAATTAATCCATTGAATCATTTTAATTTTTAAAAGAATAGCCCTATATTTCTTGGGCTATTCTTTTTATCTACTGATTTCGTATTTCTCTATTAATCACTACTTAAAAAAAAGAAATATATCTCAAAACCAAAAAAAATTCAATAAAAAACGAAATAACATGGGCAAAAGGCAAACACTTTTTATTCTTTCATTCTTTTTTATATTACAATCCAGTTGGGCACAAAAAGACTTTCCGATTTTAGAATCTTCAAAAAACAGCATAAACTACAAAGGAAACCCAGCAAATGCAACCGATAGAGAATCATTAGTTTTCTCGGATAAAGGCGCTTGGTTCGGATTCGGATTTCTAGAACCTTCTGAAGTTCAAGGTGGTTTTTCTGGTCCATTTTTAATGACAGAACAAAACGGAGTTTGGTTAAGTCCCTCATTTGTTTCCTTACAACTTAATGACGAGAACAAACAAGAAGCTATAAACTGGAAAAAGGCTTTAGTAAGTCAAAACAGCTACAATAGCCACCTCGAACAACAATTTAAAAACGAGAAATTAGAGATAAAACAACAACTTATTTTTTTATCAGGACATTCGGCATTACAAAAAACAAGTATTACTAATAAATCTGGAAAAGCAATAACCCTTTATCCATCTTATGGTTCTACTCTTTTTATAGATGATTTACAGTTATCTAAAGAAGGGAAAACATTAAAAATCGTTTCCACGAAAAGTACTTCTGTAGGTTACATTCAGTTTTTTAATACAACACCACAAATTGAAATCACAAAACAAGGTTATAAAACTCAAACTGAAAAACTAACATTAAAACCAAATGAAACTAAAGAAATAGTTGTTTCTCAATCCTTTATTTTCCCACAATACTCATGGAAAAATGAAAATGAAGTTATAGCAAAAACAACATTCAATACCCTACTTAAAAACACACAAAAAGAAAAAGAAACTCAATTGGCACAATTAATTGCCAAGAAAAAAGCGATTTACAAAGACAATACTTATTCTGATTTAGTAGCTAAACTGGTACTTACATTACAAAACAATACCCGAATTGCTGCCGAAGGTTTAAAACACGGTGGACTTTTCCCGAGTTACAATTATGAGTGGTTTCATGGCTTTTGGGCATGGGATAGTTGGAAACATGCAGTTGCAGTTGCCAATTATGATTCTGAACTAGCAAAAGACCAAATGCGTGCTCTATTTGATTATCAGGAACCAAACGGATTTATTCCGGATTGTATTTACAGAAATAATCTAATAGAAGAAAACAATTACCGTAACACAAAATCTCCACTTGCAGCATGGGCAATCTGGAAAATTTATGAAAAAACTAAAGATGCATATTTTATAAAAGAGTTTTATCCAAAATTAAAATCATATCACAATTGGTGGTACAAAGAACGTGACCATGACCAAGACGGAATATGCGAGTTTGGTTCTACAGATGGTACATTGGTTGCCGCTAAATGGGAAAGCGGAATGGACAATGCCGTTCGTTTTGATGATAGTAAAATCCTAAAAAACGGAGATAAAGCCTATTCATTAGACCAAGAAAGTGTTGACTTGAATTCGTTTTTATATGCCGAAAAGAACTATTTAAACAAAATGGCACAAGTTTTAAAATTGAATGAAGAAGCTAAAAAATGGCAAGAAGAAAGTGTGGTTTTAAAAGCTAAAATCCAAACTCAATTTTGGGACCCAGCAACAGGTTGGTATTACGATACAACAATCGACGGTAAAACATTGATAAAAGCAATGGGATGCGAAGGATATTTGCCTATTTGGGCTGAGGTTGCTACTGCTGAACAAACCAAAGCGATGAAAGAAAACATGATGGATCCAACTATTTTCAACACTTTTGTTCCTTTACCAACATTGGCAGCAAACCACCCAAAATTTAAACCAGAACGCGGATATTGGAGAGGACCTATTTGGCTTGACCAAAGTTATTTTGGAATAAATGGATTGGAAAAGTATGGTTACACAACCGAAGCAAACCAATTAGCACATAAACTCATTCATAACGCAGAAGGAGTTCTGGACAAAGGCACATCTATAAGAGAAAATTACCAACCGCTTACAGGAAAAGGAATGGAAGCTTTTAACTTTAGCTGGTCGGCATCACATTATTTAATGCTTCTTTTAGAAGATAAATAATTAAACAACTGATTGTAATTATTTTTAACACATAGATTTTGCACTCTCATAAATTGCCTCCTGCTTTAGCTCAATGTCATTAAGTTAAGCTCTTTTGATCTAATAATGATTAATTCTTTTCGCGCAAAGACGCAAAAGCTCAAAGGTTTTAGGTGTACACTTGGCGGTTTTGCGACTTTGCGAGAGATTTATTCGGTATAGTATTGCAGCTGTTTTTCTTAACTTAATGACATTGTGCTTTAGCTGGAGGTTAAAGATTGATGATATGTGTTGTGGCTTTAGCCAAAATAATGAAGCTTTCGGCTAAAGCCAATCTGTATTTTCATCCTATTTACTCCAGCTAAAGCAGGAGTCAATTCAAGACATTGAAAACGAATTAGAGGATTGAAATCTGAATAATAAAAGTATAAAATCTGCCCAATCAGCTAAATCTGCGTGAAAAAAATTTAAAACCATGATTCTACATGTTTGATTAAAGTTTTATAAATTACGCACAATGAGTTAAGAATAACTATCTAAATTTGATTAACACAACAATATTACAAAGTATGTTCAACCAAAATATATCACTAAAAAAAATAGTATTAGCAGGATTACTTATCGCAAATTGTAATTCGAATCCCGTTTTTTCTCAAAGCAAAAAAACCACTTCTACGGAGAACAAAGACGCACAACGTTTTTTTTCAAAACCCGATTTAATGCAAATTGGTGTTTACTATTATCCTGAACAATGGCCAAAAGAACAATGGGAACGTGATTTAAAAAACATAAAAAAACTAGGATTTGAGTTTACGCATTTTGCCGAATTTGCCTGGACGTATATGGAACCCGAAGAAGGTAAATATGATTTTAAATGGCTTGATGATGCACTTGCCATAGCCGAAAAAAATGGATTAAAAGTGATACTTTGTACTCCAACTCCAACTCCACCAGCCTGGATGGGAGACAAATATCCTGAAATTTATTTAGTAGATGCAAGCGGACGTCGCAGAGAACACGGTAATAGAGCTAATGTATCTATAACAAATGAAAAATACCGAGAATTTACAGATCAAATAGTTGCCGAACTTGGAAAAAGATACGGTAAGAACAAAAATATTATGGGTTGGCAAATCGACAATGAACCTTTAGGTACTGCCGATTTCAGTCCTTCTGCTCGCAAAGCATTTCAAATTTGGCTTAAAGCCAAATACGGAACTATCGAAAAACTGAATACAGAATGGGTTGGGAATTTTTGGAGTACGCGTTATAATAACTTTGAACAAATAGTTTTACCTAATGCCGAAATTTATTTTGAAGATAAGCTAAGTCCTCATGCCATTTTAGATTTTAAAAGATTTACCTCGGATGCACAGGGTGAATATTTAAATAGACAAGCCGAAATACTTAGAAAGTATGTTGATCCAAAACAATGGATAACAACCAACTTTACCAATGTAATTTATGATGCCGATCCTAGAAGTGCTAACAAAATGGATTTCATTACGTATACTATGTATCCTGTAAGTGGACAGAATCCTTTAGGAGGAGATAGTTTTAGAATGGGGCATCCTAACAAAATCTCTGAAGCAAACGATTATTACAGATCTATAAGCGGTGTTACCGGTATTATGGAATTACAACCTGGACAAGTAAACTGGGCTGGAATTAACCCGCAATTACAACCAGGAACAGTTCATATGTGGATATCTCAAGCTTTTGGTGGTGGTTGCTCATTTACTTGTACGTATAGATACAGACACCCGCTAGGAAGTAGTGAAATGTACCATGACGGAATCGTAGGAACCGATGGTGTAACACTTACAACAGGCGGAAAAGAATTTGTACAATCTATCGAAGACATGAAATTACTTCGCAAAGAGTACAATCCTAAAGCGGTAATTCCACAGGAAATTGCAAAAAGAAAAACAGGTTTTTTATGGAGTCATGAAAACCTTTGGGATTTAGAAAACCAAAAACAAACTGAATTCTGGAGTACCTGGAGACATAGAAACATATATACAACTGCAGTAAAATCGACTGGTGCACCAATGGATTTTATTACAGAAGACGAAGATTTCTCTGCTTATCCGTTTATCGTTGCTCCTGCTTATCAACTTATAGATCAGAAATTGGTCGATAAATGGACAAAATATGTTGAAAACGGAGGAAACTTAATCCTTTCTTGCCGTACAGGTCAAAAGGATAGAAACGGACATTTCTTTGAAGCTAATTGGAGTGCGCCAATCGTACCATTAATTGGTGCCGATGTAGATTTTTTTGATATGCTTGTTGCTAATGTAAACGGAACAATAAGCTCAGGAAACAATACCCATAAATGGAATACTTGGGCAGATGTCTTAAACCCAAAACAAGGAACGGAAGTATTAGCAACTTATGCCGATCAATTTTACAAAGGCAAAGCAGCTGCTATTACAAGAAAATTAGGCAAAGGGACTGTTACTTATATCGGTGCAGAAAGTAAAGACGGAACTTTAGAAAGACAAGTTGTACGTACTATTTACGAACGTGCAAAAGTAGCCATCGAAGATTTACCAAAAGGAGTATTTGTAGAATGGAGGGATGGTTTTTACGTAGGTGTAAACTATACAAACGAACCTATAAACTTACCAATACCTCAAGGAAGTAAAATTCTTGTGGGACAAAACCCTTTACAACCAGCTCAAGCCATTATTTGGAAATAAAAAAAACAGCCACAACCCGAGCCTGAAAGAGCGAACTGGCGAAGCAATTAGCACAAATATAAGAATGCTTTTATTTAAAAAATTAGCGATAATTTGTGAAATTTGTGGTGAAAAACTTTTCACTACATGATCAAAAAAATACCTTGTAGGAAAACGAGAAAACAGACAAAACAACTTAATAAACAATACCAATGATTTTTTCAGAAACAGACATTCAGCAATTAACGATAGAACATTATGGATTATCCGCTACCGTAAAAGCGTTAGACGGTTATGATGAATTGAATTTTATCTTAACCGATGAGAAAAATCAAAAGTATATATTAAAGCTTTCTGATGAAAATCAGCCGTATCCTTTTCTGGATGCGCAGGTTAAAATCATTCAGCATTTAAGCAAAAGCCCTTTAGCAGACAATTTTCAGCAGTTTTCTATCAATAAAAACGGAGAAGCTTTAACCCAAATAATCAGAGATAACAAAACGTATTACATACGAATTCTTAGTTTTCTTGAAGGCACTTTTTGGTACGAGGAACAAAAAAAATCAAGTACTGCTCTTTATAATTTAGGTGCATTTATGGGGAATATGGATAAAGCATTACAAGACTTTTCTCACCCTGCAATGCATCGCCATTATACGTGGGACATTAGCAGAGCGGGTGATGCCAATGAAAAACTGAAGTACATTACTAATCACGAACGTAGACGAATTGCTGGGTATTTCCTTTTGCAGTTTGATACCGAAGTGCTTCCGCAAATACACACATTACGACACGCATACATTCATAATGATGCCAATGATTGTAATGTAATGGCGCAAGGAGAAAAAACTACTGGTTTGATAGATTTTGGTGATATGGTTTATTCCGCTTTAATCAATAATCTTGCAATAGCTTGTACGTATGCAATCCTTGAAAGTGATGACCCATTAACAGCTGCTTCATTCATCGCAAAAGGATATCATGAAGCATATTCGCTTACAACACAAGAACTAGATTTACTATATTATTTAATCGCTGGAAGGCTATGTATTAGCGTAACACAGTCGGCTTATAACGCATCGCTAAATAGCGATAATGCCCATCATTTCATAACAGAGAAGCCAGCTTGGGAGTTATTATACAAACTCATCAAAATAAATCCTATAAAAGCTCAGGACACTTTTAGAAAAGCTTGCGGATTTGATGGCGTGATAAATAATTCCGACTATTCTGATTTACTACAAGCTCGTCAAAAAAATGTAGGTAGAAATCTAAGCATTGGTTACAACCAAAAACTAAAAATCGTAAAAGGGGCATTACAATACTTATATGATGATAAAGGAAGAACCTTTGTCGATTGTGTAAACAACCCATCACACGTTGGACATTGTCATCCTGTAGTGGTAAAGAAGATGCAAAAACAAATTGCAACTTTAAACACTAATACAAGATATCTTAACGATACTATATTAGAATATGCTGAAAAACTTACTGCAACATTACCATCGTCATTAAGCGTTTGTTATTTCGTAAACTCTGGTAGTGAGGCAAATGACCTTGCTATAAGAATGAGCCGCCATTTTACAAAGCAAAAAGACATTATCGTATTAGATCATGCTTATCACGGAACCTCAACCGTAGCTATGGAAATGAGTCCTTATAAATTTGACAGTAAAGGAGGTTTTGGAAAAATGCCATGGATTCACAAAGCAATTAATCCCGATTTATATCGAGGCCCTTATAAATATGGCGATGCAAAAGCAGGTGAAAAATATGCTGCTGATGTACAACGAATAATTGAAGATTTAAAAAAAGAAGACAAAGCACCAGCAGTATTTATCTGCGAAACCTTATTGGGAGTTGGAGGTCAGATTCCGTTACCAGAAAACTATCTAAAAACTGTCTATGACTATGTAAGAGCTTCGGGTGGAGTTTGTATTGCCGATGAAGTTCAGGTAGGATTTGGAAGAGTTGGCGATAAATTCTGGGGTTTCGAATTACAAGATGTCGTTCCGGATATTGTTGTACTAGGAAAACCTATAGGAAACGGTCATCCGCTTGCAGCAGTAATCGTAACAAACGAAATTGCCGATGCTTTTAATAACGGAATGGAATACTTCAACACTTTTGGAGGTAATCCTGTATCAATGTCAGCTGGACTAGCTGTTCTGGAAGTAATTCAGGACGAAGAAATGCAACAACACGCCCTAGAAGTAGGTAATTATCTAATGGACTTACTAAAAGGATTAATGGATAAATTCCCAATCATCAGTGATGTTCGTGGACATGGTTTATTCATTGGTGCCGAAATGGTAAAAGACAGAACAACCATGGAACCCGCAATTCCAGAAATTGACATTATTGTCGAAAAAATGAAAGAAAAAGGATACTTACTAAGTACTGACGGACCCTTGCACAATGTTTTAAAAATAAAACCACCAATGCCATTCAACAAACAAAATGCAGATGAAATGGTACAATACCTTGAAGAGATATTAAAAGAAGTTCATGTTTAAATAAATTAATTGTCAAATAGTTAATTACAATAATCGGATATAGTTTCTATCCCGATGAATTAATAAGGGCGTATGAAAATTTCATAGGCCCTTATTTTTTTTCAGGAAACTCATCCGTTTTTATGCTCTAATAAATTTTAAGAAGCTCATCAGCTAAAATGTTTTATTTTTGAACCCTCTTGATCTATTCAATTAAAACCAACTTGTAAGTGATAACAAATAAACCTTATTTAAAAGAAATCTCACTCAAAAGAGAATCAATTACAAGTTATGAGGAATATCCCTTTACGATACCATCTATAAAAGGATTGGATAAAATTGAATTTCACTCTGATGTTACTTTTATCGTAGGAGAAAATGGCTCAGGAAAATCTACGCTAATAGAAGCAATTGCTTTAAGTATGGGATTAAGTCAAGAAGGAGGAAGTAAACATGCTTGTTTTAGTACCCATCAGAATACATCTGGCCTTTTTAATTATTTGAAAATTGCAAAAAGTCATAGTCTCCCAGAAGATTATTACTTTCTTCGTGCTGAAAGTTTTTATAATCTGGCAACTTATATGGAGGAAACAGACAACCTTCAGGGAACGGGTCATTCCTTGCATGAATGTTCTCATGGGGAATCTTTCATGAAAATCATTACTGAACGATTAGGCGGAAATGGTCTTTATGTTTTTGATGAGCCCGAAGCTGCTTTATCTCCCATGAGGCAACTTACACTGTTTGCGGCAATAGATGAACACGTAAAAAATAATTCGCAATTTATAATTGCAACGCATTCTCCTATTCTTCTGGCATATCCGAATGCAATAATATATCAATTGGATGAAAACGGAATAAGACAAGTCGATTATGAGGAAACGGAACATTATTTAATCACCAAAGGTTTCTTAAATAATTATAAGAATATGACCGAAATCCTGTTGAATAATAAAAAACAAGATTTACTATAGTGGTTTTTAATACAGAACTAACAGGTTTTAAAAACCTATTAGTTCTGATCCAATATTACTCCCCCAACATTTCCATCAACTCCAAAGCTCTTTTGGTAGATTTTACATTCTCGAAAGTCAATAAAAGACGTAAACCATTTGGAGTTTCTTTTTCTTTCATTTTGCAAATATTACTATGTGTTTGCACAAAATTTATCACTTTATGAAAACGTTTCGATTGGTAATAATCAGACTGTTGATCAGAAACAAAATAACCAATCATTTTACCTTTTTTCATTACCAGTTTCTCAATTCCTATTTTAGTCGCAATCCATTTAATACGGATACTATTCATCAACGCATTGGCACGCGGAGGCATTGGTCCGAAACGGTCAATTAATTTGTTTTGGAAGAGAACCAGTTCTTCTTCATTTTTCACAGAACCCAACTCGTTGTACAAACTTAAACGCTCTGTGACATTATTAATATATTCATCAGAAAACAATAACTCAAAATCGGTATCGATTTGCAAGTCTTTTACGTATTCCTTCGTTTCAATATCATTCTCTGCTGGATATAAATCTTTGAATTCGTTTTCTTTTAATTCTTCGATAGCTTCATTCATGATTTTCTGGTAAGTATCAAACCCGATTTCATTAATGAAACCGCTTTGTTCACCACCTAATAAATCTCCTGCGCCACGAATTTCAAGATCTTTCATCGCGATATTAAAACCACTTCCTAACTCGCTAAATTGTTCTAAAGCCTGGATTCGTTTACGAGCATCTTCGGTCATGGATGAATATGGCGGACAGATGAAATAACAGAATGCTTTCTTGTTACTTCGCCCTACTCGACCACGCATTTGATGTAAATCCGACAATCCGAAGTTATTAGCATTATTGATAAAAATAGTATTGGCATTTGGTACATCAAGTCCACTCTCGATAATTGTTGTAGCTACCAGAACATCAAAATCTCCGTTCATGAACGCTAGCATTAATTCTTCCAGCTTAGCGCCTTCCATTTGTCCGTGTCCGATTCCTACTCTGGCATTTGGAACTAAACGCTGAATCATTCCGGCAACTTCTTTTATATTTTCGATTCGGTTATTAATAAAGAAAACCTGTCCGTTACGCTGAATTTCATACGAAATCGCATCACGAATCAATTCTTCATTAAACCCAACTACATTAGTCTCGATTGGGTAACGATTAGGCGGTGGTGTTGTAATTACAGATAAATCTCGCGCTGCCATTAAGGAGAATTGTAATGTTCTCGGAATTGGCGTTGCTGTTAATGTCAACGTATCCACATTAGCAGCAATTGTCTTCAATTTATCTTTTACGTTTACTCCAAACTTTTGTTCTTCGTCGACAATTAGCAATCCTAAATCTTTAAAGACTACATTTTTATTTACTAATTGGTGTGTTCCAATTACGATATCTAGTTTTCCTTCGGCTAAATCTTTAAGCGTTTGCGCTTTTTGTTTTGCGGTTCTAAAACGGTTTAAATACCCAACAGAAACAGGCATTTCTTTTAATCGTTCCGAAAAAGTACGGTAATGTTGGTAGGCAAGAATTGTGGTTGGTACTAAAACTGCAACTTGCTTGCTATTATCTACCGCTTTAAAAGCGGCACGAATTGCAACTTCTGTTTTTCCGAATCCTACATCACCACAAACCAAACGATCCATTGGTCGGTCGCTTTCCATATCGGCTTTTACTTCCTGAGTTGATTTAGTTTGATCTGGTGTATCTTCGTAAATAAAGGAACTTTCTAATTCGTTTTGTAAGTAACTATCTGGCGCAAATTGGAATCCTTTTTCCAACCTTCTTTTAGCATACAACTGAATAAGATTGAAGGCAATATGTTTAACTCGTGCTTTGGTTTTTTGTTTTAAAATCTTCCAAGCATTCGATCCTAACTTATAAATTTTGGGTGGCGTTCCGTCTTTTCCGTTGTATTTAGAAATTTTATGAAGCGAGTGAATACTCACATACACAATATCATTATCAGCATAAACCAACTTAATGGCTTCTTGCGTTTTTCCTTCTACCTGAATTTTTTGTAAACCACCAAATCGCCCGATTCCGTGATCGATATGCGTTACATAATCCCCAACCGATAATGTGGTTAATTCTTTAAGCGTGATATTCTGTTTTTTAGAATAGCCGTTTTTAATATTGAATTTATGGTAACGCTCAAAAATCTGATGATCGGTATAACACGTAATCTGATTTTCGTCATCGATAAAACCTTGATACAATGGTAAAACTATCGTATGATATTGCTTGCGAATATTCTCAGAATTGGCTTCGTCCAAGGTTTCAAAAATATCATGAAAACGTTTTGCCTGCGCATCATTTGAACAGAACAAATAATTCTTGTATCCGTTAAAATGATTATCACTTAAATTATTAAGCAATAAATCAAACTGTTTATTAAATGAGGGTTGTGGCTGAATATGGAAATCGTATTTCTTGATTGTTTTAAAAATTGGTTTACTGGCCAATTCTACAATCGAAAAATCTAGTGCTTTTTTTATAAATGACTTTTGGTTTAGGAATAACTGATCTGGCGTTGCGCGCTTAATTTCTTGCGATAATTTCTCGTAAGCTTCTTCGGCTCTTGCAAATTGTTTGTCTAACTGACTCAGAAATCCATCTGTATCTTGAATAAAAAGAACTGTTTTTTCAGAAATATAATCTAAGAAACTTTCTCTATTTTCCTGAAACACTTTGTTCTCGACATTTGGTATTATCGTGATTTTTTTATGTGTTTCTATAGATAATTGTGTTCCAACATCAAAGCTTCGAATACTATCGACTTCGTTTCCAAAAAACTCAATTCGATATGGATTATCATTTGAAAAAGAAAACACATCGACAATTCCTCCTCGAACAGAAAACTCTCCAGGCTCGGTAATAAAATCTACTCTTTTGAATTCATATTCGAATAAAACTTCATTAATAAAATCAATTGAAATTTTATCGCCAACTGATACTTTCAACGTATTCTTATCCAACTCTTTTCGAGTCACTACTTTTTCAAATAATGCTTCGGGATAAGTTACAATTACAGCAGGTTTTTTACGCGAATTAATTCGGTTTAATACTTCCGCACGAAGCAAAACATTGGCATTATCAGTGTCTTCTATCTGATACGGTCTTCGGTAAGATCCGGGATAAAACAATACATCTTGCTCCCCGATCATTTGTTCTAAATCGTTCAGATAATACGCTGCTTCTTCTTTATTATCCAAAATAACAAGAAAAGGCAATTCGACTTTCTTAAACAAAGAACGAATTACAAATGAAACCGACGATCCTAACAATCCGTTAAGATGCAATTTCACTTCATTGTTTTCTATTAACTGATTGGCAATTTGCTGTGTTTTGGGCAAATTATCGTACGTAGTATATAAAGCACTTTTACTCAACTCTAGGAATATTTGGGGTCACTTTTTCATTAGGAATTGCTCTTGCAGTATCCTTTATCATTTTCATTAATTCTGTCTCACCATCTTCGACAGGAATCTTACTCTTTACAAGAATCTTATCCATTTGTCTTTGTAAAGCCATTAGTTCATTATTTATTTCTCTGATTAAAATACTGACCTTTTCGTCGGGAATTCTATCCAAATGAATATATAAATCCATCATTTTTATTTTCGTAATTATGATAGCGATTCTAGTTTTAACTTGAGGTACATTAAGTTGGGCAGGAATATTATTATTTAAAGCCTCAGCACTTTTAGTAATTTCAGTAGATTTTTTTTGAAATGCTCCAATGGTTTTTTGAGGCGTTCCTTTTAATACTTTTAAAAACAGGTGCCATTCATTCCATTGGTTTTCAATTTGTTCAGAAGCCTCATTAATAGAACTATCGTAAAAAACCCAACTATTTCTAATATTATTAAAAATCAATTCTTTCTTTTTGGCTTCCTTTTTATTTTCGGCAAGTCGCTTTTCGTCGTTATTCTGACATGAATTTAAAAGAAAAACAAAAAGCAGGAAAAGAGATATTCTATATTTCATCGGTTCAAACATTAAGCTACAAAGTTACAAAGTAATTTTACAATTACGAATTCTGTTTTTTGCTAAAGATTCTATAAATCATGGTTGATTTTTTGGCCCACAGATTTAGCGGATTAAACAGATTGACACAGATTTTTTCTAGTTTTTAAACCATCATTTTGAAAAATTTAACCGCAAAAGCACGCAAAGATTTTTATTTTGTGTTAAGGTTAGAAAACACAAAGTTCGCAATCCCGAAGCTTCGGGATGTATTGATCTAGCTTTGCGAACTTTGTGTTTTTATAAAAATGCTTAATTAAAAAACTTTGCGTGCTTTTGCGGTAAAAATAATCTACATATAAACTTAGTGCAGGATAAAAATCTTTGCGTGCTTTGCGGTAAAGATAATTAAACACCTCAACGGAGAATAATCCAAAAATCAATCTTCATCCTTATTAAATTTATAATTTGTTATTCCGAAAAGTAAAATTATTTGCGAAAACGTTATATTTGCGTTACTAAAAACAACACATAATGAATCCAAAAATATTAATCATTGGTGCTTGCGGTCAAATCGGAACGGAGCTTACCCAAAAACTACGCAAATTATACGGAACAGAAAATGTAATTGCATCTGACATTCGTAAATTAAATACTGACGTTGTTAATTCTGGTCCTTTTGAAGTAGTAAATGCCTTAGATTTCAATCAAATCGAGCACCTTGTAGAGGTTCATAAAATAACTGATATTTATTTAATGGCTGCTTTATTATCGGCTACTGCCGAAAAGAATCCAGCTTTTGCCTGGGATTTAAACATGAACTCTTTGTTTCACGTTTTAAACTTAGCCAAAGCAAATAAAATAAAAAAGATTTTCTGGCCATCTAGTATTGCTGTTTTTGGACCAACAACTCCAAAAGAAAACACTCCACAATATACTGTCATGGAACCATCGACTGTATACGGAATCAGTAAACAAGCTGGTGAAAGATGGTGCGAATACTACCATAACATATATGGTGTCGACGTAAGAAGTATCCGTTACCCTGGTTTAATTAGCTGGTCTACACCTCCAGGTGGTGGAACTACAGATTATGCTGTTGATATTTTTTATAAAGCTATTGCCGATAAAAAATACGAATGTTTCTTATCATCTGAAACTAAAATGCCAATGATGTATATGGATGATGCTATAGAAGCAACTATAAATATCATGAAAGCCCCTGCTGAAAAGATCAAAATTCACTCCTCTTACAATTTAGCTGCAATGAGTTTTACTCCTACTGAAATTGCAGCAGAAATTAAAAAACATATTCCTGAATTTACGATTTCATACAATCCAGACTTCCGTCAAAAAATTGCTGATAGCTGGCCTGCTAGCATCGACGATAGTTCAGCTAGAGAAGATTGGGATTGGAATCATACTTTCGACCTTGAGTCAATGACTAAAGATATGCTGGAGCATTTAGGTAACAAAAAATAAACATCGCCTTTATACGATAAAAGTCCATTTTTAAAAGGAATTCCTTTTAAAAATGGACTTTTCTTTTTTTACCAAACAGATCCTTTCCTTTTAATTACAAACATTATTTGTCATTTAAAATTTGATTGCTTTATATTTTTCTTATTTTTGATTTAGCTATGAATAACTCAATAATTCATATAAAATCATCAATCAAATCACAATAAAAACGTTAATCAAATGACAAATTCTTATCATCCTGTCGAACAAAGCAAAAGAACTGCTATTGTCGACATTCTTCGGGGCTGGGCCATATTAGGCGTTGCAATTGGCAATTATTCCGGTTTACCACACATTAATCTACCACAAGAAACTAAGAATAGTATGTTATCTGAAATACTATCTAATTTTGATCAGTTTTTTTTCTCTGGAAAATCCTGGACTTTATTAACAATCTTGTTTGGTTATGGCTTTGCAATTTTAATTAATAATGTCGCTGCGAAAGGCAAAAATCCAGTTACTTTTTTTAGCTGGCGAATGATATTGCTTTTTGGTTTGGCTTTTATTAATTGTATTTTTTGGTTTGGCGACATCTTAAAAGATTATGCTTTTCTAGGACTTGTATTATTGTTTTTTTACAAATGTTCTGCAAAGACATTAAGTATAATCTGTACAGTTCTTATTCTTATCATTCCTTTTTTAATGGCCTATATCAAAGGTTTTAACTTCGAAAGAATAGATATCATCTCCAATCCTGAATATTTAAAATTATACCATTCCGGAAACTGGCTGGACTTTTTTAAGTTTAATCTATTGGCTTCTTATTACCAACAAATCGTTTCTCCTGGTTATGCCATTATAGCACATATTGTAATGCTGGCTTGTATGCTTTTTGGGGTTCTGCTTCAAAAATTAGATTTTTTTAATCGTTTAAACGAAAAGAAAAAACTTTTAAAATATGTACTTATAATCAGTCTGATTATTGCCGTTATAATTGGTATTGTTTTTTTCTTTGCTATTGAAAACAAAGCTGGCTTCCTCAAATTCTTCCACCCCTATTACTGGCTTATTTTAAGTACAATGGTTTTTATTGCAACGGGAATATGCTTACTATATGAAAATGGTAAACTAAAAACGATCTTCAAATATTTTAGTGCTGGCGGAAAAATGACTTTGACAAATTATATATCTCAAAATATACTCGTTGCCTTTATTTTCTCCGGAATTGGTTTAAATATTGAGAATTCCTTTCCGTATTGGTTTTACTTTTTACTAGCTGTTTCTGTTTTTATAATTCAATTATTTATTAGCAAATGGTGGCTTTCTAAATACAATTATGGACCAATTGAGTGGCTATGGAGATGTGCAAGTTATAGAGAATTATTTCCGTTTAAAAAACAAAAACAGAACACCTTTATTTCTGAAACTAATGCAGAAGCAGCAGAATAATCATCTCAATAAAAAAACCATTTATAAAAACTACAAATTCAGTTAATTATATGACAAATTCATTTCAACCAGTTCAGGAAAACAAAAGAACTGCCATCGTAGATATTTTAAGAGGATGGGCATTATTAGGGGTTGTAATAGGTAACTATGTCGATTATCGTTATGTAGGATTAGAAAGCGCTGTTCTTAAAAAAGGCCCTTTTTCTGAAGTAATCGCTGCAATTAATCAATATTTTTTTGCTGCCAAATCATGGACTTTACTAAGCGTTTTGTTTGGTTATGGTTTTGCAGTACTTATTAATAATGTGGCAAGTAAAGGCAAAAATCCAGTTTTATTTTTTTGCTGGAGAATGGTTATTCTTTTTATACTTGCTTTTATTAACTCTGCATTTTGGTTTGGCGACATCTTAAAAGATTATGCCTTTTTGGGTCTATTCCTTTTATTGTTTTACAAAAGTTCTAAAAAAACAATACTTATAACCTGCGCAATACTCTTTTTGACTATTCCGTTTCTTACGGCCTATATCAATTCAATTAAACAGAATTTACCCGATGTACAATCGAATGCTGGTTATTTAAAACTATTTTACTCGGGCAATTGGCTTGATCTCTTCCAGTTTAATTTGCTAGGTACTTATTATAGCGAAATGATTAATCTCGTATATGCCGTTACGGTACATGTAGTAATGTTTGCTTGTATGCTTTTAGGTTTTTATGCTCAAAAAATTAACTTCTTTAATCGTTTACCTGAATTCAAAAAATTATTAAAAAGAACCATTATAACAACTTTTATTATTGCGCTAGTATTCGGTTTTCTTTTAATAACGGCAATAAATTATAAAGTACCTTTCCTTAAATATTTCCATCCAATATTCTGGTTAATAATAAATACGATGCTATTTATTGCATCGGGAATATGCTTGCTTTACACAAATGGTAAACTAAAAACAGTTTTTAGCTATTTTAACGTGAGTGGGAAAATGACATTGACCAATTATATGGTTCAAAACATTCTGGCTACCTTTATTTTTTCGGGTATTGGCTTAAAAATCTACAATACATTACCTTATTGGTTTTACTTTTTTCTTGCGGTAGCATTATTCATAGTTCAGCTTTTTATAAGCAAATGGTGGCTTTCTAGGTATAACTATGGTCCTGTCGAATGGTTATGGAGAGTCGCGAGTTACAGGCAATTATTTCCATTTAAAAAACAAAAACAGAACATTGTTATTTCTGAAACTAATACGGAAGTAGTAAAATAATCATTTTTTAAGAAAACCATTTTTTAAATAAAAAGCCCTTAAAGAACAATATGTCTTTAAGGGCTTTTTTATTGAATAAGAGCAAAGATTTACTTCACTTCATAAACATTATTAGCAGCTTTAATATCTGCCATTAATCCGCTTGGATCAATAGTGATTTTCTTAATTGTGCTTTTGCTTTTTGAGATTGTCAAATTATAAGTTGGCATTGCCCAAGCCCAGTCATTTGAAACCGTTCTTTTCATAGAAGGATTAGGATTTTCTTTTATGAAATTCATCATTCGTAACGGAATGTAAAAACTCTCTTTAGTTCCATCTGTATATTCTACAGTTAAATCAATAGGCATTGGCATTCTTCCAATTCTTTCTAAAGTTACAACTGTTTTATCTCCACTATCAGCTACGTCTTTAATACCGTAATCAATAGTATTAGTAGTTCCTGTCCAATCGATTAAATACCAATCTAACTCTGCTCCAGAAACACGCTCAGCAGTTCTCTTAATATCGTTTGGTGATGGGTGCTTGAATTTAAAATCACTATAATATTTTTTTAGCGTTTTATCTAGATTGTTTTCTCCTATCAAATATCCTAATTGAGACAAAAAGATACTTCCTTTTACATAAGAAGAAATACTATACGGTCTGTTTTCATCATAACGATCACCATGTGTAGTTTGTGGTTGTTCTTTACCAGATTCTACCAATTTATAATACGCTGCATAATTTCCTTTAAATGGATTTTCTACTTTTTTATCTCCAGCTAATTCATTCAAAGCTAAATCTTCTATGTAAGTTGTAAAACCTTCATCCATCCATGGGTGCTTAGATTCATTTGAAGCCAAAACATGCTGGAACCAAGAGTGTCCTAACTCATGCGTTGCCGTTCCTAAAATCCCCTCAAGAGTTCCGTTTCCTAACATTAGAGTACACATTGCATATTCCATTCCGCCATCTCCACCTTGAATAAATGAATATTGTTTGTACGGATATGGTCCTACTTTATGATCATAAAAATCCATTACTTTCACCATTAATGGCTCTAGTTTCTTCCAGTTTTCTGTAGTTTTTGGATTGTTTTTGTATAAGAAATGTAAATCAACATCATTTGGTCCTTTTACCACATCATGAGTATATTCTTTATCGGCTGCCCAAGTAAAATCATGTACCATTGGTGCTACAAAATGCCAGGTAAGTGTTTTTGTTTTTTTAGGATAAACTACTGTAACACCAGCATCTTCATATCCATGACCAATTTCATTTTTGTTTTGCAAATATCCAGAACCTCCGATTGTGTAGTCTTTGTCGATTGTAATTTTTACGTCAAAATTTCCCCAAACTCCATGAAATTCTCTTGCAATATATGGATCTGCATGCCAACCTTCAAAATCAAATTCGGCCAATTTAGGATACCATTGAGACATTGACAAAGCAACACCTTCTGAGTTATTTCTTCCTGCACGGCGAATTTGTACTGGAACTTGTCCGTCAAAGTCTAATGTAAAAGTAGTTTTTGAGTTTGGTAAAATTGGCTTAGCCAAAGTAACTTCCATAACAGTTCCTGAAACTCTTGTTGTAGCAGCTACACCATCTTGCTTGAAATTGGTAATATTAAGAAAACCTATTTCATTAGGTTTTAAAGTTTTCATGCGGCTTTCTTTAACATCTTTGCCATCAACTTTTACCTTATTTATCATTCTTCCATCAGGATCTTTTATAGTCTGGATTCTTGCATCCATCTCACTTCCTGGCTGAAATGCATTAAAAAACAAATGGTAAAATACTTTTCTCAAAGTATCTGGCGAGTTATTAGTATAAACCAATTCTTGCTTGCCTTTGTACAGATAGTCTTTTACATCCATCGATACATCCATTTTATAATCTACATGTTGTTGCCAATAAGGTGCATTTTGAGCAACTAGTGAGCCAAAACTAAGGCTCAAAAAAGAAAGTAATATAATTTTTCGCATGGGCTATATAATAAAAATGGAAGGGTTGCCACCCTTCCATCGGATTAATATTCTTTACAATTTATTTTTTTGACATTTTTTCTGCCATCAATAACGCATCATAAGCATTTACCATTTTAGCCGTTTTTGACGACTCTGACGATGAAACAGCTACTGGTTTTTCAGCTGGATTTGGATTTTCACCCAAAACTACCATCGACGGAAGCAAAACACCAGAATCCATCAATATATGTTTTACTTGTGAAGCTTTTAATTTTGGATAGTACGAACGAATTAAAGCTGCAACTCCCGCTGCATTTGGAGCAGCCATCGATGTTCCTTGCAAATATTTATATTTGTTATTTGGAACTGTTGCATAGATTTCTTCTCCTGGAGCATAAACATCAACATTTATTTTTCCAAAATTAGAGAAACTAGCAATTACATTTTCTCCGTATACTTTATTAATTGCTCCAATTGTAATTAAATTATCTGCAAACTCTTTTATGTTGTCTTCAGAATCATTTGGATAATTGATGTTTTTCTCAATATCTATATTGTATCCATCATTTCCAGCTGCGTGTACAATTAGCACATCTTTTTTAGCAGCATATTTTATGGCATCATAAACCCATTTTTTATGTGGAGAAAAGCTTTTCCCGAAACTTCCGTTAATTACTTTTGCTCCATTATCTACTGCATAACGTATTGCCAATGCAATGTCTTTATCATACTCATCTCCATCTGGAACAGCTCTTACAGTCATAATTTCGACATTATTAGCAACTCCGTCTCCACCTAAATTGTTATGACGAACCTGGGCTACAATACCTGCTACGTGAGTTCCGTGTAATGCTTTTTCTTTATCTGGCCCTGTAACATTGTTATTACCATAACGAGTATTTTTAATATCCTCTGGATTATCACCTACAATTTTACGACCATCAAATTCTTTATTCAAATTGTAATTTAACTGATCATAAACCTGAGCTCTATATTCTTCAAAATCTGCTTCAGGATTAAAAGTTGGACCTGCATTACCAAAAATTTGGGTCATTATCATTTTAGCTCTAAGTACTTTTGAATCTGTAGAGCTAATTGTACTTAAATCTTCAAGATTGTAGTTTTCTTTATTCAGAGCTGTTTTCACAGTCTTGTGTACTTCTAGTAAAAAATCTACTTGTTCTTTATCTTTTAAAGCTTTCTCGTATTTTTCATTGTATTGTGCCAAGGCGTTTTTATATTCAGCAGAGCCATCGTCACCTTTCTTTACGATACGAGTCATTTCTGTATTCTCGTTTACAGCATCACCAAGAAAGTTCCATCCATGAACATCATCTATAAAACCATTCTTATCATCATCGATTCCGTTACCAGGAATTTCTTTTGTATTCGTCCAGATGTTTCCTTGTAAATCTTCGTGTTCTATATCTACACCCGAATCAACAATTCCTACGATTACCTTTACTCCTTTTTTGTCTTTTAGTAATTCGGCGTACGCTTTATCAACACTCATTCCCGGGATAGTATCTTTTACTAAATCCAGATGACTCCATCTTTTTAAATCATTTTCAGAAAGTGGGGCTTTTTTTACAATAACTAAAGGTGCAGTAATAGTTTCTTTAGAAGTTGAAACTTGTGCCTGTACAGTTGCACTACTAGCTAAAGCAAGTAATACCCAAGCAGATATGTAAATAGGTTTAATACTATTCATTTATGTAAATTTAATAAAAGTTAAAATATGGGCCTAAATTATGATTTTTGTTACAAAAAAAAGACAGATTAACAATCTGTTAGGAATCTGATTTAATCTTTTCTTGACAAAATGAAACGGCTCAAATATAAACATTCTTTAAGAAATGAAAATACTGAATCTAATTACAATCTGATAAATAAAATTTTAACACGAAATCATTTGTAATTTGTATCATTGCATATTCTAATTCAAATAGTTAAAATTATGATTAAAAAACTACTCTTTATTGTTTTCTTGGCATTTTCCTCAACTTATGCTCAAACTTCTACTGTCCCAACATACGTACCGAAGGACGGATTACTTGCTTATTTCCCTTTTAATGGTAATGCAAATGATGCAAGCGGAAGTGGAAGCAACGGAAATCCTACAGATGTTACTCTAACTACCGATCGTTTTGGAGTTGCCAATACAGCCTACTCTTTTAATGGCATCAGCAGTAATATTAATGCTCTAATAACTAATATTCCTCAAAACAATTCTCCAAGAACAATTTCGGGATGGTTCAAGACAAATGATGCCTTTACAGCCCCAGACAAATATGAAATTTGTATTTTTAACTATGGTATTTTAGCAAAAACACAAAGACTTTCTCTTTCTGTTTACTCAAAGGGATACCTCAATGTAGTAAATGGCCCTGTTTTTTCTGACGGCTCTTTTTATGTAAACAACTTTGATTATTCAAACAATGACTGGTATTTCTACACACTTACATACGATGGAACTAAAGCTTCATTATTTATCAATGGCGAATTTGTATCTGAAAACCTTATAAGCTTAAACACTACAGGCAATACTTTTAAGATAGGACAAAGAATTCCTGGAGATACTACCGATGAAAGCTTCAAAGGTAAAATAGATGATATTGGAATTTGGAATCGTGTTTTAACTCCAACAGAAATCAACGCTTTATATGAGTCTGGTGACACAAGCAGTTTTTACACATTAATCCCCGACGCAAACTTTGAGAAAAAGTTAATTGCGTTAGGACTTGATTCTGGTCCTATTAATGGAAAAGTCATGACCGCAAATATTTCATCTATAACTTCCTTAGACGTATCTGCCAGCCAGATATCCGATTTAACTGGAATTGAAAGCTTTGCCGCTTTACAAGTCCTTAATTGCAGAGCTAATTACTTAACAAATTTAAACATATCCAAAAATAATGCTCTGACATATTTAAACTGTAGCAGTAATCGATTAACAAATTTGGATATTTCTAATAACACAAATTTAAAAACTTTAAGCTGTGATAACAATCAATTAACCAGTTTAGATGCCTCTAGCAACATTGCTTTAACAACTTTATATTGTAGCTCCAATAACACACTAACAAATTTGAATGTTTCTAAAAATACTGCTTTAACATATTTAAAATGTAATGCTAATAAGTTGACATCTTTGAATGTTTCCAATAATACTGCTTTAACAAATTTAAATTGTAGTGACAATAAAATAACTAATCTGGATGTTGAAAAGAACGTCTCTCTAAATATTTTATATGTAGCGGTCAATCAATTAACAAATTTAAATCTTTCTAAGAATGTTAACTTAACAGAATTATATTGCGGCGTAAACCAATTAACTAATTTAGATCTTTCAAAAAATATTGCTTTAACAAATTTCGACTGTAGTGAAAACCTATTATTAGCAAGTCTTAATTTAAAAAACGGAAAAAATATGCTTTTAAAAAGTTCAAATTTGGGATTCATTTATAATCCACAATTAACCTGTATTCAAGTAGATGATGTAGCATATTCTGATGCAAATTGGTCAAGCAAAAAAGATGCTAAAGCAACTTTTAGTACCGATTGTTCTCCAAAATACATACTACTACCTGACAATAAATTTGAACAAAAATTAATTGATTTAGGAATTGATACAGATGGCTTAAACGGAAAAATTTCCAATTCAAATATAAGCACGATCACCTCTCTGAATCTTTCAAATAGTAATATTTCAGATTTAGCAGGTATTGAAAATTTCACATCGTTAACGGATTTAGATTGTAGTAATAATCAATTAACGACTCTAAACCTGAATCAAAATCTACTTTTAGAAACACTTAATGCGTCCTCTAACCAAATTACTACATTGGATTTATCAAAAAACACCAATCTTAAAATCATATATATTGCAAACAATCCGCTAGTATCATTAAACATACGAAATGGAAATAATACAAAACTTATCGTACCATCAAAAGCTGGAAAAAAAACTGCTATTAGCACAAGCTTTCTAGGTCTTAATAAGCTTGGTTGTATTCAGGTAGATGATGAGGAATACTCAAACGCTAATTGGTCAAATATAAAAGAACCAACCACGATTTATTCAAACACTTGTAAAACTTTGGGCGTTGAAGAATCCATATTCGATAAAGTTGTAATTTATCCAAACCCAACAAAAGGAGAATTACACATTAATAACATTTTGCTTAACAAAGCAACTGTTTATGATTCATTAGGTAAATTGATAAAAACAACGACTTTCAGCACTGGTAATAATGACAACGTAATTCATTTGGCTGGTTTACCAAAAGGCATTTATTATGTGTATCTAGAAAGCGAAGGTTCAAATACTGCTAAAAAAGTTATCGTAGAGTAACCAACTTTAGTTAAAAACTAAAAAATCCCATTCTCGATATATATCGAGAATGGGATTTCTGTTTTTAAGGCCATTTTTAAAACTCTAAAATTGATATTCTTGAATCAAAAAACTCAGCTGTTTTAGTACAAAAAAACTTAACAGAAAATCATTTGTAATTTGTATTATTGCAACATTAACTTTTAAACCATTTTATGAAAACAAAACTACTTTTTACGCTTTTATTAGCTAATTTTTCTATTTATGCCCAACAATACACCCAAATTCCTGATATTAATTTTGAAAACAAATTAATCGACTTGGATATAGATTCAGGAGTGCCAGATGGGAAAGTATTAACTTCAAGTATTTCTGGAATTACTAATTTAAATCTATACGACTCTTCTATTTCAGACTTAACTGGCATTGAGGATTTCACCTCTTTAACCAAATTATATGGTCGAAAAAACCTATTGACAACAATTAATTTATCTAAAAACATCAATCTAATTGATTTAAATGTTGCCGAAAATGAATTAACAGATTTAGATATTAAAGCAAATACTTTACTTACTAGATTAGATTGCCAAAGAAACATGCTAACAGATTTAAACGTTTCCCAAAACATTAAATTGACATATTTAAATGTTATGTTTAACCAATTAAGTTCACTCGACTTAACAAACAATTTAGTTTTAGACAACCTAGTAAGTTATTCAAATAAATTAACCTCCTTAAACATCAATAACAATACTTTATTAACAGAACTAGACTGTGGAAACAACCTATTAACTAGCCTAAATGTATCAAACAATACACTTTTAACTATTTTGGTTTGTAATACCAACCAAATAACAAGTTTAAATGTTTCTAATAACAAACTTCTTGTATGGTTAATGTGTCATTTTAATAACCTTACAGCCATTGACGCTTCAAACAACCCCGAATTAGAGATGCTCGATTGTTTAGACAACCAGATTACAAGTATTGACATCTCTAAAAATCCTAAAATAACCGAATTGGCTTGCGAGAATAACCAATTAACTTATTTGAATTTAAAAAACGGAAACAATATTAATCTAGACCTAACATATTCTAACTTTGTCAACAATCCAAACCTAACTTGTATTCAAGTAGATGATGTTGCATATTCAAACTTAAAATGGCCCACAAAAAAAGATGCTACAGCAACCTATTCGACAAGCTGTTCTTCTACATTAGGCCTCGAAGAATCAATATTCGATAAAGTTGTAATTTATCCAAACCCAACAAAAGGAGAATTACACATTAATAACATTTTGCTTAACAAAGCAACTGTTTATGATTCATTAGGTAAATTGATAAAAACAACGACTTTCAGCACTGGTAATAATGACAACGTAATTCATTTGGCTGGTTTACCAAAAGGTACTTATTATGTATATCTAGAAAGCGAAGGCGCAAATACTGCTAAAAAAGTTATCGTAGAATAATCTCAATTAGTTAACTAAAAAAATCCCGTTTTCGATATAATGAAAATGGGATTTTTTATGTTTTAAGTTTTCTTTTAAAGAATCTCTTCACAAGTAAAAACATCTTTAAGGCGAACACCTTTTTCAGTATATTCTACAGTTATAATTTGATTGTGTGCATCATGTTCCAAAAACAAATAGTAATTATTATCTGCGGCAGCGTTTAGGAATTTTGCTTTTTCAGGTAGCGTTAACAAAGGTCGAGTATCATATCCCATAACATACGGCAACGGAATATGTCCGGCTGTAGCCAATAAATCAGCACAAAAAACAATCGTTTTATCTTGATACTGAATATGCGGGATCATTTGTTTTTCGGTATGACCATCGGCAAAGAAAATACCAAAGCCAAGTTCAGATGCTGGAAGAAAATCTGCTTCCGGTCTTTTTACAAAATTTAATTGACCGCTTTCTTGCATTGGCAAAATATTCTCAGATAAGAAAGAAGCTTTCTCACGAGCATTAGGTTTCGTTGCCCATTCCCAATGATTTTCGTTACTCCAGAATTTTGCATTTTTAAACGCTGGTTCATACCCTGTTTTATCAGCATTCCATTGTACACTTCCTCCACAATGATCAAAATGCAAATGCGTCATAAAAACATCAGTAATATCATCTCGATGAAACCCATATTGAGCCAATGATTTATCTATAGAGTGTGAGCCCCAAAGCGAATAATACCCAAAAAACTTTTCAGTTTGTTTATCACCCATTCCAGTATCTATCAGAATAAGTCGATTACCATCTTCAATAAGCAAACATCTTGCGGCGATATCTATTAAATTGTTAGCATCAGCTGGGTTAGTTTTATTCCAAATAGTTTTAGGCACAACACCAAACATTGCACCTCCATCTAATTTAAAATTTCCAGTTTCTATAGGATATAACTTCATTATATTTTTTATTATAAAATTAAACATCAAAAAAGCAAAATCACGATATATTCAAAAAAACTATCAAATAGCGTCTTAAATTATCAAAACCTCAAACTTTTTAAATAATCCTGCAATTTAACAAAATCCTTTTGCATTAAATGAAATCAAATAGACTTTATCTATTTTAACATTAATTATAAAAATGTTAAGCGTTATGGAAAAAGGTTTTTATATAGTATCTTTGCCCATAATTTAGACAATAATCTATATAACAATGATAAAGGTTTCAGATACTGCCAAAAAGAAAATTATCGACTTGATGCAAGACGATGGTTTTGATGCCGCACATGACTACGTGAGAGTAGGCGTGAAAAGTGGTGGTTGCTCCGGTTTATCATATGATCTAAAATTTGATAAAACCAAAGGAGACGACGATAAAATATTCGTAGACAATGATATAACTATTGCTGTCGAGAAAAAATCATTTCTGTATTTAGCTGGAACAATATTAGAGTTCTCAGGTGGATTAAACGGAAAAGGATTTGTATTTAATAATCCAAACGCAAGCAGAACTTGTGGTTGTGGAGAATCTTTTTCTCTATAAATAATTAAATGATTGCAAAATTTAAAGATTTAAAAATTGCGTAAGTGATTTTGATATTTAAATCCTTCAATTTTTAAATCTTTCAATAAAAAAACAATGAGCAAATACACAGAAGACGATTTAAAAATCGAACTCGAAACTAAAGAATACGAATACGGATTTTATACAAATATAGAATCGGATACGTTTCCTATTGGGCTAAACGAAGACATAGTTCGTGCCATTTCTCTAAAAAAAGAAGAACCTCAATGGATGACCGATTGGCGTATTGAAGCTTTTCGTGCATGGGAAGAAATGATTGAACCAGAATGGGCTAATGTACATTATCAAAAACCCGATTTCCAGGCTATTTCATATTATTCTGCTCCTAAACAAGTAGATCCAAATAAAACATTAGACGATGTTGATCCGGAACTTTTAGAAATGTACAAAAAGTTAGGAATCTCTGTCGATGAACAAAAAATGATGAACAATGTCGCTATGGATATTGTTGTCGATTCTGTTTCTGTTGCAACTACTTTCAAAAAAACATTGGGAGAAAAAGGTATTATTTTTTGCCCAATTTCAGAAGCAATTAAAGAGCATCCAGAATTAGTTCGTAAATATTTAGGAACAGTTGTACCACAAAAAGACAATTTTTATGCTGCATTAAATTCTGCAGTATTCTCAGATGGTTCATTCTGTTATAT
This sequence comes from Flavobacterium sp. PL02, assembly GCF_035013205.1. Lineage (NCBI taxonomy): Bacteria > Pseudomonadati > Bacteroidota > Flavobacteriia > Flavobacteriales > Flavobacteriaceae > Flavobacterium > Flavobacterium sp. PL02. Next base: position 347,397 of record NZ_JAYGJP010000003.1, on the reverse strand, counting down.
TCCAAAAGGCGTTCGTTGCCCAATGGAACTTTCAACTTATTTTCGAATCAATCAAGCAGGAACAGGACAATTCGAAAGAACATTGGTTATTGCTGACGAAGGAAGCTATGTATCATACCTGGAAGGTTGTACAGCACCAAGCCGTGACGAAAATCAATTACACGCTGCTGTAGTAGAATTAATCGCTCTTGATGATGCTGAAATTAAATACTCGACTGTTCAAAACTGGTATCCAGGAAATAAAGAAGGAAAAGGTGGGGTTTTTAATTTTGTAACCAAAAGAGGTTTATGCGAAACTAACGCAAAAATTTCATGGACTCAGGTTGAAACTGGTTCTGCCGTTACTTGGAAATATCCTTCTTGTGTTTTAAAAGGCGACAATTCGGTAGGTGAATTTTATTCGATTGCCGTTACCAATAATCACCAACAAGCGGATACTGGAACAAAAATGATTCATTTAGGAAAAAATACTAAATCGACTATCATTTCAAAAGGTATTTCGGCTGGAAAATCACAAAACAGCTACCGCGGATTAGTGCAAATAAGTGCTCGAGCAGATAATGCTAGAAACTTTTCTCAATGTGACTCCCTTTTAATGGGTAACAATTGCGGTGCACACACTTTTCCTTATATCGAAAGTAAAAATCCTTCTGCAAAAATAGAACACGAAGCTACAACAAGTAAAATTGGTGAAGACCAAGTATTTTACTGTAACCAACGTGGAATTCCAACTGAAAAAGCAATTGCATTAATCGTAAATGGTTTTAGTAAAGACGTTTTAAATAAACTTCCAATGGAATTTGCTGTAGAGGCACAAAAATTATTAGAAATTTCTTTGGAAGGTTCTGTAGGATAGAAATTGTTTAAAGTTTAAAGTTTAAAGTTTTAAAACTGCTTTAAACTTCGAATATAACTTTAAACAAAATATAAATGGCAACAATAACAAGATTTGAAGATTTAGACATTTGGCAAGAAGCTCGAAGATTAGCCAAAGAAATTCAGATTATTGCTACTGAAACCGAATTGAAAAATGATTTTAGATTTAGAGATCAAATAAAAGCATCATCAGGTTCAATAATGGATAACATTGCTGAAGGATTTGAAAGAAACGGTAATTTAGAATTTAGACAATTTTTATCGATTGCAAAAGGTTCTGCCGGAGAAACGAGATCTCAATTATACCGAGCTTTTGATTATAATTATATTAACGTAGATAAATTTGAAATCCTGAAAAAAGATTTTGAAAATCTAATTGGAAGAATAAACAATTTTATATCATATTTAAACAAGAAAGATTTTAAAGGAACAAAGTTTCAGTAAACACGGGAACTTTAAACTTTAAACCTTAAACAAAGAAAACATGTTATCAATAAAAAACCTTCACGCCTCAATTGGCGATAAAGAAATTCTTAAAGGAATAAACATAGAAGTTAAAGCTGGCGAAGTACATGCCATCATGGGACCAAACGGTTCTGGAAAAAGTACCCTTTCGGCAGTAATTGCCGGAAACGAAAACTACGAAGTAACACAAGGTGAGGTTTTTCTTGACGGAGAAGATTTAGCCGATTTAGCACCAGAAGAAAGAGCACACAAAGGTGTTTTCCTTTCTTTTCAATATCCTGTAGAAATCCCAGGAGTTAGTGTAACTAACTTTATGAGAACTGCAATCAATGAGACTCGCAAAGCAAACGGACAAGAGGAAATGCCAGCTAACGAAATGTTGAAAGTAATTCGCGAGAAATCTGAATTATTAGAAATTGACCGTAAGTTTTTATCACGTTCTCTTAACGAAGGTTTTTCTGGTGGAGAGAAAAAACGTAATGAAATTTTTCAAATGGCAATGTTGGAGCCAAAACTAGCAATCCTTGACGAAACAGATTCAGGTTTAGATATCGATGCGTTAAGAATCGTTGCTAATGGTGTTAACAAACTAAAAAGCGACAAAAATGCAATTATTGTTATCACACACTACCAACGTCTACTAGACTATATCGTTCCTGATTTCGTTCACGTACTTTACAACGGAAAAATTGTAAAATCTGGAGGAAAAGAATTGGCTTACGAGCTTGAAGAAAAAGGATACGACTGGATTAAAGCAGAAAATTAGTTTGCAGTTACAGTTTACAGTTTGCAAAACTCATAACTTATAACTCATAACTTACAACTAACAAAAATGGATTTAAAAGAAAAATTAGTATCGTCTTTTATGGCTTTTGAAGAAAGTGTTGATGTCAATTCAGATCTTCACGAAATCAGAACACAAGCGATAAAAAACTTCGAAAATAAAGGTTTCCCAACTAAAAAAGAAGAAGCTTGGAAATATACATCGTTAAATGCCATCCTAAAAAATGACTTTACAGTATTTCCGAAACAAGAAAATGCAATCGAATTTAATCATGTAAAGAAATACTTCTTACATGAAATAGACACTTATAAAGTAGTTTTTATTGATGGTGTTTTTAGCTCGCATTTATCTTCTACCACACATGATGGAATTGATGTTTGTTTGATGTCTTCGGCATTAACCAAACCTAAATATAAAATGGTTATTGATAAGTACTTTAATCAAATCGCTAATAAAGAAGACAGTTTAACTTCTTTAAACACTGCATTTGCAATTGAAGGAGCTTATATCAATATCCCTAAAAAGAAAGTAGCTGCTAAACCTATTGAAATCATGTATTTCTCAACAGGGAATGAAGCTGCACTTATGGTTCAACCAAGAAACTTGGTAATTGTGGGTGAAAATTCACATGTACAAATTATTGAACGCCACCAAAGTTTAAATGAGAATCCTGTTTTAACCAATGCTGTTACAGAGATTTTTACTGAAAAACGTGCCATTATTGATTATTACAAGATTCAAAATGATAATAGCGAAGCCAATTTGATTGACAATACTTATGTTTCACAACAACAAGAAAGTCATGCATCGGTTCACACATTTTCTTTTGGCGGAAACTTAACCCGAAACAATCTGAATTTCTATCACTTTGGAGAAAGGTTAACAAGTACGTTAAACGGAATAACAATTATTGGCGAGAAACAACACGTCGATCATTATACTTTAGTAAAACACTCTACTCCAAATTGCGAAAGTTTCCAGGATTACAAAGGAATCTTTACAGACCGTTCAATAGGTGTTTTCAACGGAAAAGTATTGGTTGAAAAAGAAGCGCAAAAAACAAATGCGTTCCAAAAAAGCAACAATATCTTATTGAGTGATAAAGCAACTATAAATGCAAAACCACAATTAGAGATTTTTGCCGATGATGTAAAATGCTCTCATGGTTGTACAGTTGGACAACTAGACGAAACAGCTATGTTCTACATGCAATCTCGTGGAATCCCTCAAAAAGAAGCCAAAGCATTGTTAATGTATGCATTCTCGAATGCCGTTATCGAAAGCATCAAAATACCAGAATTAAAAAAACGAATCACTACGATTATAGCTAGCAAACTAGGTGTAAAAATGGGATTTGATTTATAATAGAATTTAACTGCAAGCTCTGCAAATGATTTAACCGCAAAGTTCGCAAAGGTTTACACAAAGACCGCAAAGTTTATATGCTTTGCGGTCTTTTTTTTGTGAAATTTAACCGCAAAGTTCACAAAGGTTTACGCAAAGGGCGCTAAGTTTAGTAATTAAACTCTGCGCCCTTTGCGATTTCTTTTACTTTGCGAACTTTGCGGTTAATTTTTTATTTAATGGAAGAAACTACCTCCTTCAAAAATACATTAAAATCAAATTCAAGATCATCTGTCAAGCCCATTCTTACTATTACTAAATCCAAAGATGGAATAATAAATACTTTCTGACCTTGAAAACCGCTACAATAAAACATATCTCGTGGCGCATCTTTATACTTTCCACCGGCATTTAACCAAAATTGAGCTCCGTAATCACCATTTGATGTATTGGTCGGTGTAGATACATATTTCACCCAACTTTCGTCAAGAATTTGCTCTCCATTCCAGTTTCCTTTATGCAAATATAACAAACCTAATTTCGACCAATCTCTTGTTGTAGCCCAAGCATATGACGAACCTACATAATTCCCAACCATATCCGTTTCGATAACTGCAGAGTTCATTCCGATTTTATCTATTAAAGCCGAATACCAAAAATCCAGATATTCCTGATGTGTCTTAAATTGTTTTCTCAAAATAGCCGATAGCAAATTGCTAGTTCCCGAAGAATAATTCCAGTGTGTATTAGGCTTAAACAAAGCTGGTTTTTCTAACTGCACTTTTGCCATATCTTCAGATTCAAAAAGCATAATAGTAGCATCACAAATTGTATTGTAATTCTCTACCCATTCTAAGCCCGAGTTCATATGAAGCAAATCGTTGGTTGTAATAACTTTACGCCCATCATTTTGCCATTCGGCTATTGGAGCTGGTTTATAAATATCAAACTTTTTTTGCTTTTGCAGAACTCCAAACATAGTTCCAGTAATACTTTTAGTCATAGACCAACCAAGTAATTTACTGTTTTTGGTAAAACCTGACTCGTATTTTTCAGTAATCAATTTATCTTTATACAAAACCAAAACCGATCGTGTTCTTTTCGTTTTTCCTCCTGAAGCATCAAAAGCGTTTGCGACAGCTTTATTTAATTTTGCATAATCTATATTAGAAAACAAGGTATCTTTCGGTTCATTATTCCCATAAGGGAATGGTAAATTATTCACCAACTTCGTCCTTTTAGGAACTTCATATGGTTTAGATTCATCAAAATTATCATTAATTAATGTAGCACCGATACCTTCACGGTAAATAGCTTTTCGCTCTTTTAATCCGTAAACATTTGATGTAGCAAATTTCCCTTCTTCATTAATTTTACTTGTAGCCAAGTCGAGTAAAGGAATATCATTATCTCCTTTTTCTATAGATTCCAGCGAACGATTATCGATAAAATGACATGATGCAATACTTTTTGAAGTAAAGCCAGAAATCAAATCGAGTTTGGGATAAGTAGTAAATCTGAAATAAATAACAATGATAACCAGAAGAAGAACAAGTAGTTTTAAGATTTTTTTCATAATTGTACAGGTTAATTTACACTGCAATATAATTATAATTTCTTCACAAATTAACTTTGAATCCATTCAAAATCAAATACAAACCTCTAAAAAATATCAAATTAGCAAGACAACATTGTATTTAATGTGATTATCTAAAACCAGAAAAGGAAATTTAGCAATTGCTACTTAAAACAATTTTGTTTTAGTACTTTTGTATGTAGAATTTTTCTAAATAAGATATGCTAGATATTCATAAAATAAGAGCTGAGTTTCCGATACTTTCACAAAAAGTAAACGGGAAACCTTTGGTATACTTTGATAACGGAGCAACATCACAAAAACCACAAGTTGTGATTGATGCAATTTCAAAATATTACCAAGAAATTAATGCAAACATACACCGTGGAGTACATACTTTGAGCCAGTTAGCAACCGATGCTTACGAAATTTCAAGAGTAAAAATCCAACATCATATTAATGCCAAACTTTTGCACGAAGTACTATTTACTTCGGGAACAACTCACGGAATTAATTTAGTCGCAAATGGTTTTGCTTCTATATTAAAACCTGGAGATGAAGTACTGGTTTCGGCGTTAGAGCATCACAGTAATATTGTGCCTTGGCAAATGTTGTGTGAGAAAACTGGTGCTATTCTTAAAGTGATTCCGATGACTCAGTCTGGAGAACTTAACATCACTGCATACGAATCTTTATTATCAGATAAAACCAAGATTGTAACTGTAAATCATATTTCGAATGCATTGGGAACAATCAATCCGATAAAACATATGATTGAGAAAGCTCATGCAGTTGGCGCAGCAGTTCTAATAGATGGTGCACAAGCCGTTCCACATTTAAAACCTGATGTTCAGGATTTAGATTGTGACTTTTATGCTTTTTCAGGACATAAAATGTGTGGACCAACCGGAACTGGAATTTTATACGGAAAAGAAAGTTGGCTAAATAAATTACCTCCTTATCAAGGTGGTGGTGAAATGATTAAAGAAGTTACTTTCGAAAAAACTACTTATGCTGATCTTCCTCATAAATTTGAAGCCGGAACACCAAATATTGCTGGCGGAATTGTTTTAGGAACTGCGGTAGATTACATGAATAGCGTAGGTTTTGAGAATATTCAACAACAAGAAAATAAATTATTAGCTCATGCTACAAAACAGTTACTTGAAATTGAAGGTTTAAGAATTTATGGTACTGGTAAAGAAAAAGCTTCGGTTATCTCATTTAATATCGACGGAATTCACCCATATGATATTGGTTCGATAATTGATAAATTAGGAATTGCAGTACGAACAGGACATCATTGTACTCAACCGATTATGAATTACTTTGAAATTCCGGGAACTGTTAGAGCATCTTTCTCTTTTTATAATACAAAAGAAGAAATTGATTTAATGGTCGAAGCAGTGAAAAAAGCTAAAACAATGCTATCTTAACAACACGACATATGAAAATACTATCTTTTTTACTTCTGACAATTTTTATAGGAAACAGCTGTACTAGCCAAAAGAATACAGATATGAGTACAACACAGATAGAATATTCGGCTATGTCGCGAGGTTATTATCTGAAGGTTGTGGTAAAAGACCAAATGGTTACTATCACAAAAAGCAGAGGTGAAGAATCTGCTACCAACAAAATCAATGGAATGCAATGGGCAAAAATTACTTCTGAATTTAAAAAAATAAATTTAGAGGCAATTCCAAATTTAAAAGCACCTACCGAAAAACGTTTTCATGATGGAGCTGCCATTGCAAATTTAAAAATAACACAAAACGGAAAGACCTATGAAACTAAAGGATTTGACGATGGTTTTCCGCCAACAGAAATAGAAAAATTAGTAACTTTATTAGTTGCTTTTACGCAAGAATAACATGACAATAAAAGAAATACAAGACGAAATAGTCGACGAGTTCTCCATGTTCGACGATTGGATGCAACGTTATGAATACATTATCGAACTAGGCAAAAATCTTCCGTTAATAAAAGAAGAATATAAAACAGACGAAAATCTAATTAAAGGCTGCCAATCGAAAGTTTGGTTACAAGGCGAACAGAATGATGATAAAATTGTTTTTACTGCTGATAGTGACGCTATTTTAACCAAAGGAATCATTGCAATCTTAATTAGAGCTTTCTCAAATCAGAAAGCAGAAGATATCTTAAAAGCAGATGTTGATTTTATTGATGCAATTGGACTAAAAGAGCATTTATCTGCAACACGTGCAAACGGTTTGGTTTCGATGATTAAAAACATCAAAATGTACGCTTTGGCATTCGACTCGAAAAACAAAAATTAAATATCTTATACTATATAAGCTCATTTAAGTCTTAGTCTTACTTTTGGCATAGAGGTCAAGAAATAAAAACTTTCTAAACCATATAAGTTATATAAGTTCATTTAAGTTTTACTTATATGCTTAGATAAATAAAAAAACAGGTTTAATCTTACTTTAATATTTCTTATTATTGCTAAAAAATGCTAACGAAGAAATATTTAACAGATTTAATCTATCAAGTTAACGGAGCGGCGATAGAAGTTCATAAAAATATAGGTCCGGGATTATTAGAAAGTATATATCATAAATGCATGATTAAAGAATTATCATTGAGAAATATAAATTTTAAATCTGAACTAACAATTCCAATTGAATACAAAGGTTTAAAATTAGAATCAGATTTAAGATGTGATTTATTCATTGAAAACTGTTTAATTTTAGAATTGAAAGCAACAGATAAAACTTTACCCGTTCATGTTGCCAAATTGATGACTTATATGAAACTTTTAAAAGCTCCAATCGGATTGATGATAAACTTTAATGTGACTAATATTTATCACGAGGGACAAAAAACATATGTTAATGAATTATACAGATACCTTAACGACTAATAAAATTTGTAATCATTTAAGCAATACTTATATTTTCTTAAATAACTTACATGGTCAAAAAAATAAAACACATAGACTATATAAGTTTTAATTCAATACCCTTGATTGACTTAAATAGTAAAAAACAAAAACAGAAAAAATGGAACACGAAATAGACACTAACGAATTAGGAGAATCAATCGTAAAAATCTTAAAAACAATATACGACCCTGAGATTCCTGTAGATATATATGAGTTAGGATTAATTTATGATGTAATGGTAAATACTGATTACGAAGTAAAAATCTTAATGACACTTACATCTCCAAACTGTCCAGTAGCCGAAAGTTTACCAAGAGAAGTTGAAGAGAAAGTAAAATCTATCGACAATGTAAAAGATGCTGAAGTAGAGATTACTTTTGATCCGCCTTGGAGCAAAGAGTTAATGAGCGAAGAAGCTAAATTAGAATTAGGAATGCTTTAAAAAGTAAACGGTTTTCAGTCTCAGTTTACAGTATTTAACTGTGACTGAAGACTGAAACTGAAAACTAAAAGAAATGGAAGAAATAATCAATAAAGTTGCCAATAGTGCTTTGGAAGTTTTTGACCTAGAGGATTATTATCCAAAAGGATTACGTGCGCAAATTGATATTTCGCAATGGCTTCTGGAAGGTTTTCTATTAAAAGAAAAAGACTTTCGCGAACACCTTAAAAACCACAATTGGTCACAATACCAAGATGCTTATGTAGCAATTAATTGCAGCACAGATGCGATAGTTCCTGCTTGGGCTTCAATTTTGGTTGCTGTGCAATTAGCTCCATTTGCTAAAAAAATTGTTGATGGCACATTAGAAGATCTTGATGCTAGTTTGTACGAAGAAATCTTGCGCGAGCTGGATTATACTGCATATAAAAGCAAACCTGTTATTATAAAAGGATGTTCTAAAAAACCTGTCCCTACACGTGCTTACATCTTGGCGGCACACTATTTACAACCTTTTGCCAGAAGTATCATGTATGGCGAAGCGTGCTCTGCCGTGCCTTTATATAAAGAAAATAAGAAATAAATTACAAATAAAATTGAGTAAGTTTTAACAACTTCAAGGTTTTTAGTATATTTGTTTAAATCAACTTTTAAACAGGATCATATGAAAAATCTTCTTCAACTCCTTTTTATCTTCCTAACAAGCTTAACGTTTGTTGAGGCACAGAACACTGAAAAAGAATTAGTAAAAAACACAGAAAAAGCGGTAAAATTCATATCCGATACAACAGGAAATGGATGGAAAAGCACAGGGAATATCTCATTCCTTTTTAACCAATCTAATTTTAATAACTGGATTGCTGGTGGTGAAAATAATGTATCAGGAAACTTAGGGCTTAATTACAACATCAACTACAAGAAAGATGACATCAGTTGGGACAATAAAATCCTGGCTTCTTATGGTATATTACAAACCGAGAATTCTGATTTTGAGAAAAAAACAGATGACCGTTTAGAGATTAATTCTATTTACGGAAAAAGGGCATTCGGAAATTGGTATTACTCCTTTTTTGGTAATTTCAGAACTCAGTTTACCAAAGGATATGTTTACGGACAAGATGCAAATGGTGCTGAAATAAGAACTGAGAACACTAATTTCATGTCTCCGGGTTATCTTACTTTTGGTCCAGGTATTTTCTGGAAGAAAGATGACAATCTAAAATTAAACTTCGCTCCTGTAACCTCAAAAATGACTTTTGTAGACAAGTTATATACTTCTGAAGTTGGATATGTAGATGAATCTTATTTTGGCGTTAAAGCGAACAAAACGATGCGTTACGAGTTAGGTTTCTATGCTTCGGCGTATTATAAACTTAATATTATGACAAATGTTTCTGCCGAAAACATTTTAAACTTATATTCTAATTACTTAGAGGACCCTCAGAATGTAGACATCGATTATTCATTAAACATTGTAATGAAAATTAATAAATTCCTGTCGACCAATTTATCCTTTCAAGCGATTTATGACGACAATGCTTTTCAAGGATTTCAAACCAGAGAAGTATTTGGTTTAGGAATCAACTACTTATTTTAAAACATAAAAAAAGCGCTTACAAATTGTAAGCGCTTTTTTTTTAATCTTCATCTTCTTCTTTCTCGATTGCATCCTTATAATCCGGATACAAAAACTTATTGTATGGAAATCGGGTAATATGAATTTGTCTAACAGCTTCATAAACTCGCTCTCTAAACTCTTCGAAGTTTTCTTTATTGGTAGCCGAAATAAACAAAGCATTTTGCTCTCCTAAACGGTGCATCCAAGTAGTTTTCCACTCTTCAAGCGTATAATGTCTTGGTGTTTTTTCGGTAATTAAATCATCTTCATCGATTGTTAAATGTTTGTAAGCATCTATCTTATTAAAAACCATAATAACTGGCTTGTCATTAGCTTTAATATCCAACAAGGTTTGATTTACCGATTCTATATGATCTTCAAAATCAGCATGAGAAATATCTACAATATGCAATAACAAATCGGCTTCGCGAACCTCATCTAGTGTACTCTTAAAAGAATCTACTAATTGAGTTGGTAATTTACGAATAAACCCTACCGTGTCCGAAAGTAAAAAAGGTAAGTTTTTGATAACTACTTTACGAACTGTTGTGTCCAAAGTAGCAAACAATTTGTTTTCTACAAAAACATCACTTTTACCAACTGCGTTCATCAATGTCGATTTTCCAACATTGGTATATCCTACCAAAGCCACACGAACCATTGCACCGCGATTACTACGTTGCACACCCATTTGCTTATCGATAGTTTTTATTTTCTCTTTCAATAATGCAATTCGGTCGCGAACGATACGTCTGTCTGTCTCGATTTCCGTTTCTCCAGGTCCACGCATTCCGATACCACCTTTTTGGCGTTCCAAGTGTGTCCACATACCCGAAAGTCTAGGCAATAAATACTGGCATTGTGCAAGTTCTACTTGTGTTCTCGCATAAGATGTTTCGGCTCTTTGAGCAAAAATATCCAGGATAAGATGCGTTCTATCAAGGATTTTACAATCTATAATTTTGGATATATTCTTTTGTTGCGATGGTGATAATTCATCATCAAATACTAGAGTCGAAATACCATGTTCTTTTACAAAAAGATTGATTTCGTCTATTTTACCTGTTCCAACAAAAGTTTTAGGATTTGGACGTTCCATTTTTTGCGTAAAGCGTTTTATAACTTCTCCGCCTGCAGTAAAAGTCAAAAACTCTAACTCGTCCAGATATTCATTTAACTTTTCTTCACTTTGATTTTGAGTTACAATCCCAACAATGGCTGTTTTTTCAAAATTTAGTACTTCTTTTTCTAACATAACTTTAAATAAGCTACAAATTTAGTGATTTGCAAGGTACTAAAGCCAATTGAAGTCTTTTTTTATAATACAAAACCAAAGACTTCAATTGCTATTCAGTAATTATTCTTACTCGTAAATGTAAGTTTTATCAATTTTAACAATACCATTTTGCTCTAAAAATGAAGATGATATTGGATAATTCGAAGCATTATACTTATATTTTCCGGTAACTCCAGTGTAATTTGTAGATGATGGAATAAATGCTAATTCATTATTATATGAAATAGATTCAAAGTCAAACTCTTCTTCATGAAAAGAGATTAATGGTACAATTACTTTATAGTTTGGACCAAATAAATTCTGCACGATTAATAAATCAACCGATTTTTTGTCATCGAAAGTAAAATTATTAAACATTTTTTCTCCAAGTACTCCTTTGTGTCTTATCACATTATCATTAGAATACACATATTCGATCTTATTAAAAATTTGCTGATTTCTGTCTCTGGAAGAACGTCTGATGATAAGTCCATTTTCTACCACATATTCAATATCCTCAATTACAGTATGAATATTGCTTTTTTTGGTAATAGCTTTTATTCTGGCACCTTCGTAAGTCATCGTTACTGTCTTGGTTACCGTCTCACCGTTTTCATCATATTTTTTTAAGAATTTGGTGATTCTGTCTTCTTTGTCATAACTATAATTTACAACCTCTTTCCAGTTGCTACCTATTCTTTCTTTTACAGTCATGTCTAGCAATCCTTTTGGATTATAAAAAAAACTTTGCACAACGTCGGATGTCTTAATTGACAAAAGTTTACCATCCTTAAACAGCACCGTTTTGTTTTCAATTTCACCACTTTTTAAATCGCGGTAATTAGTCTTTACGACATTAATTTGTTTTAACTTAACTTGATTTTCTTGATCTTGACTGTGGATCAAACATGGAAAAGCCATCATAAAAATGGCAATGAAGTAGTTTTTCATCATGGTATTTATATCGATTTGGGATGACCAAAATACAAAAATCATCGAAAAAATACTGTTTTTACTTCTAAAAAACTAAGTCATATAACAAATCCTTAAAACAGGTTTTTATTTATCAATTGAATACCAGTGATTTATATTACTTTCTAAATAATACTCAAAATATAAATCCTTACTTATCTCCTACAATTACAACATCGTCTACCATAAAAGATCGAAAACCAAAAACTTTCTCATCTCTTAATTTATCATGTACAAACCATCTTCTAACTTTTTACCTTCTGGAAGATAAAGATAAATACCAGGCATTAAAGTTGATTCATCACTGTCTATAGTCAACGCACTATATCCTCGACTTCCTAATTTTAAAGAATTAGATAATAAAAATATAATTCGCTTATCTCCAAAAAACACTATTTTATAATTTTCAACAGGTAATACTTTTATGTTACTCTCGTTAAGATCACTTAAGTATTCTTTCCACAACTCGTCGATATCAGATAATTTTCTATATAGTGCAATCGCGGTTCTTTTTTCCTTTCCGAAATTTAATTTTGCCTGTAAATCAGCATCTTTTGTTTCGTATATTTTACCATATTCTTTATAAAACTCTACTGCTTTTTGTTCAAGTAATTTTTGATCTAATTTCGTTAAATCTTGCCCTTTACTCCAGCCCTCGTTTACATACGGTACTTGGGCATTAAACGTAAACGTAAACTCATAATACGGTTTTCCAGAAGCTATAAAACGTCCTTTCGCATCGGTTAAGCTCGTATGTTTCATCACCACTTCCTCATCCTCTAGTGTTTTCTCACTACCATTATCCATTTTTATAATAGAAATCGATATTGCTGTATTATCAGTTAACGTGGTTACAGTACCTCCCTCGCCATATTCTTCTTTTATTAAATTCCCTACTGGATACAAGCGGTACGTAAATGTTTGTTCCCCACTTTTCAATATTACGTGATTTATTTCTAATGGAGTTGCATAATTCGAAAGCTCATAATCTCTATGTACTGGATAATCATTCACTAATACCTCGACCACACAATTACTCTTATTGATGCGCATATAATACATGGGTTCTTTTACATAACGTTTCACGCTCTCTACTAATTTTTGTTCAAAATTGTTGGCGTTTATCTCTGGGTATTGTATGTTCATGATTTTGGCGTTTATTGGTTGTTTCTTTTCTTGTCCGCAGGCAAAAACAACTGTTAAAATCCCAAATAAAACTAGAAGCTTTCTCATCTCTTAATTTATCATGTACAAACCATCTTCTAGCTTTTTACCTTCTGGAAGATAAAGGTAAATCCCTGGCATTAAAGTAGATTCATCACCGTCTTTATCAATATATTCTATTCTTAATGCCCCTCCTCCTCTATAAGTATAGCTTAAAGAGTTTAACAGTAAGAATACTACTTTATCATCTCCAAAAGAGACCATCCTGAAATTTTCAATAGGTAGTACTTTTATATTTTTCTCATCAAAATCTGCTAAATATTCTTTCCACAAACCATTGATGTCATATAATTTTTTATAACTCGCAATACTATTTCTTTTTTCTAATCCATAACTTACTTTTGCTAATAAATCAGCATCTTTCATTTCATAGATTTTGCCATATTCTTTGTAAAACTCTACTGCTTTTGCTTCTAGTAACTTCTGATCTAATTTTGATAAATCCTGCCCTTTGCTCCAGCCCTCGTTTACATAAGGCACTTGCGCATTAAACGTAAACGTAAACTCATAATACGGTTTTCCAGAAGCTATAAAACGTCCTTTGGCATCGCTTAAGCTTATATGTTTTATTATTACTTCTTCGTCCTCAAGTGTTTTCTCACTGTTGTTATCCATTTTTATAATAGATATAGCAATAGCAGTATTATCGGTTAACGTGGTTACCGTACCTCCTTCCCCATATTCTTCTTTTATTAAATTGCCTACTGGATACAAGCGATAGGTAAGTGTTTGTTCCCCACTTTTTAGTATTGCTCGGTTTATGGCTAAAGGAGTAGCATAATTAGACAATTCGTAATCTTTATGTACTGGGTAATCATTTACCAAAACTTCGACCACACAATTACTCTTATTGATGCGCATATAGTACAGTGGTTCTTTTTCGTAATGTTTTACACTTGCTGCTAATTTTTGCTCAAAATTGTTGGCGTTTATTTCTGGGTATTGTATGTTCATGATTTTGGCATTTATTTGTTTTTTTTCTTGTCCGCAGGCAAAAACAACTGTCAAAATTCCAAATAAAACTAGAAGCTTTCTCATCTCTTAATTTATAGTATACAAACCATCTTCAAGTTTTTCACCCTCTGGCAAATAAAGATAAATACCCGGCATAAATACTGCTTCGTTATTCCTTTTGTTAACGTAATCTATTCGTAAAGCGCCACTACCTCTATATGGGTACTCTAAAGAATTGAGTTGCAAAAACACAATCTTGTCATTACCAAAAAATACCATTCTATAATTCTCTATTGGTTGAATTTTCATGCTATTTTTATCAAAACCACCTAGATATTCTTTCCATAAAGTATCTATATTTGATATTTTTTTGTAAAGGGCAATTGAATTTCTTTTTTCTTCTCCAAAATTTAACTTCGCTAATAAATCAGCATCTTTATTTTCAAATATCTTTCCATATTCTTTGTAAAACTCTACTGCTTTTGCTTCTAGTAATTTCTGATCTAGTTTTGATAGATCCTGCCCTTTGCTCCAGCCTTCGTTTACATAAGGTACTTGCGCATTAAATGAAAATGTAAACTCATAATACGGTTTTCCAGAAGCTATAAAACGTCCTTTCGCATCGGTTAAACTTACATGTTTCATTATTACTTCTTCATCTTCGAGTGTTTTCTCACTGCCATTATCCATTTTTATAATAGAAATCGATATTGCTGTATTATCGGTTAACTTGGTTACAGTACCTCCCTCGCCATATTCTTCTTTTATTAAATCTCCCACTGGGTATAAACGATACGTGACTGTTTGTTCCCCACTTTTTAATATAGCATCATTTATTTCTAATGGTGTAGCATAATTAGACAATTCATAATCCCTATGCATTCTATAATCATTTACCAATACCTCGACCACACAATTACTCTTATTAATCCGCATATAATACATGGGTTCTTTTTCGTAATGTTTTACACTTGCAGCTAATTTTTGTTCAAAATTATTGGCGTTTATCTCAGGATATTGTATGTTCATTATTTTGGTATTAATCGGTTGTTTTTCTTGTCCACAGGCTACAAGCAAGGTAGCTAGCATTAAGGTAGTTACTATTTTTTTCATTGTTATTTGGGTTCATTAATTATATTGTCATCAAACAAAAATACTTTTTCTCCTTTTACCACATAAGGCTCCATTAAAATAAATTGCGTTTCAGTAATTGCAGTTCTTTTAATCTTTTCTCCTTCATCATCCTTTTTAATTTCTGCACTCCCTGACAAAGTCCCTGCTATACCCGAAAAAATAACATTATCTACATAATAGGCTTTGGGGTTCTCGAAAGTGTATTTACGCTCAAAAAACAAACTGCCATGTATTTCGGCTTGTCCCTCGGCTTTGGCTTCATGGTCTATTACTGGCACTACTCCTTTTATAAAATCGGGGGCATAACGCATTATCCAGTCGGTTTTTATAGTATAACCTGTTTTAAGCTGGCAGGAAGCTACGGCATCTATTCCTTTTTTTCGCCCTATAATGCCTTTGCTATTATTTACATAATTTTCTAATTGATCCTCGACACTTACTGCACCTACCAAATGATTTATAAATACCTGATAGTTGGCTTGATATTCGCCTTTTATGGTTAGGATAAACTCGAGTTTATGTCCCAATTTTTCAGCCAATCCGTCGATACTATTTTCTATGGCTTCTTGCACATAATCTATACTGCTATTAACATCGTTCCGGTTAACTACACCCGGTAGTTTATTAGGATCTGTTGGTACTTTGTTTAATTTATCACTAATTTTTTTAAGCAAGGTAATTCGTCCAAAAATAGCCATTGCTTTACGGGCATAATCAAATACAGTCGAAATACCAGTTAAATTGGTGGTGATGCTCCCCAGCGTATGTTTGTCTTCATACTGTAAACCAAATAAAGGCAATGCCGATACTTTTTCGGTTTGTATCAGAGCAATTCTATCATCTGCTTGTCTCTCAAAATACTGTGCTCTAAAAGAGGTAATTTTTGGGCTTATCGTTTCAAAACCTTTTCTTTCCATGGCAATAGCTGCTGACCTACCATATTTATGAATATTTTCAGCAACTTTTCCTGCTTTTGTGGCTACTGCTCCTTTCCCTCGAGTTAGGTATAGTATTATGATATCGATTACTACTGATACAATAACACAGGCAATAATTAATGTTTGGGCAATCCAAGGGTATTTTGCCGTATAATCCATAATTACAGCAGGTTTATTCTGGCTTTCATCAAAACTATGATAGGCATGGATACCAAAACCAAAATTGTTAGCCGTATTTTTAAAATAATCTATCACCATCGTTCTTATCAAATCCGTCATGAAATCTGGTAAATAAAAATAATTATTCTTAATCATTTGGTCTACATAAGGAGTTAAATACTCAAGTTCACGCTCTAATCCACTTTGTATTACAACTTTTATGTCCTTAAAGAAACCTCCATTGGGTTTATCGTACTGGAAATGGTATGCCCAAGCCACATCGGGATTTATATTAATATCTAAAACATGCTGATACCCACAAGTCGCCAGAGGAATCTTTGTCTTGATAACTACTTTCGGTAAAAAATATTCCTTAAAAAACTCTTTATAATCATTTTGAAATTTGTACTTAAAAGTATTATCAAATGAAAAAGCGTTATTTGAAATCTTTTTAGCATTTTCAAATCCTGCCTTTTGCAAATCGGTAATATCAAACACCTGTCCTCGGTGGTTATCACATTTTCCGGGTAGCTTTTCGCCCAATTCTATCTTTATCTTTTTATATTTATCGTTTCCTCCAGCAAATAAATGTACTCTAATTTCTTTACTTATATTCTGCCCTTTTATTAATTTTGATTCATCAAAAAGCAGTTTATCATTCATCTTTATCGAAGTATACTTGCAATAATGATAACTCATAAAATTTTTGTCTGGCTCCCCAATTTTTAAAGGCGATAAACTTGTAGAGGGCTTTACTACTCTCGAGGCTATCTTATCCTTAACTCGCAAGAAACGAGCATGCTCGGTATCGTTGTTACTATCGGTAATATAAAGTCTATCGGCGGGATCAAAGACTTTTACATAAAACTCTTCGAGTTCTTTTCGTTTTTTAACCGCTCCATACCACAAAAAACTATCATTTATTTTATAATTTATCTCTCCATCTATAACATCTACACTTGAATATCTTTTTATAAACTGGTCTTCACCCTTAATACGTCTATAAATGTCTATGCCTAAATTTAAGTTCCCATTAAGTCCTTCGGTCACTAAGTTCAGATAGATTATTTCGCCATAACCAAAAAAATATTCTTTTCGTACATCTGTTCCGTTATTGGCTTTGCACCATTTACTACTTACGATTTTGGGAGTACAGTATCCTCTTACATATAACCCCGTTTCATTTAGTAAATCTACACTTCCGTAAAGACTTGCTTCTACATAATATTCAAATGGACCACATAAGGCTTTAGGAATGCTAATTTTTTTAGGCGTATTTACAGCTGCTGTTTTTTGTGCAATTATCTTTCTTGCTTTTCTATCTTGTAAGATCCAAGTGATGTTTTTTCTTTTATCTGCTTCTGGTGTGCCATCATACCACTCCGATACCTCAAAAGAAACTTCCTGATCTGGGGCTATTGCCAATTTTTCATTGGGTCTGGAAAAACTGCTTATTACCTTACCAACCCCTGTCCATTTAATTTTTTTTACACCTTTAGCCATTGTATCAACAAATTAATCGTTAAAATTTATTCCCTTGTGTTTAGCTTCTACTTTGTACATCTGTCTAACATCTACCATTGGATTTATTTGATTGTGCAACATTGGATCTACGTTTTTAAAATTTTGCTCAGATGGTTCTGCAATTTGTCCGTGATTTGCAATTTCAATACAATCGGGCGCTCCCATTGGGCAAGTAGCTTTGCTATCTTCTGTTAAAATTTTGCCTTGATTACTTAGAGTTACTTTGTCATAAAAACCACTCCACTTAGTAATTACAGCCTTACATGGTAAATAATCACTCCCCGTAGGTTGTTTTTTACATTTACCAAAGGTGTTTTTTTCTAGTGTTTGCCCAATTTCTTTGGTTGTAGCAATTAGTTTTTCGGCACCCTCTTTATCGTTTGCATAATGTTTTTTTTGTGTTTTTACTTTTAATTTGTCCAATTTAGGTTCTACACTAAACTTACATTTTACAGTAGCCCCTTGTACTACAATATGTTTCTCACTCATAATTCTTATTTTTTAAAAAGACCACCACTTTTTTTTGGGTTTAATTTCTTCAACAAATATTTTTTGTCTTGAAGCAATCACTTGTTCGTCTTTATCATCTAAATTAGAAATCGTAATTTCATATTTTTGAGGAACATCCAATGCAATGTCGCAAGTCAAATTAAGTGCTTCAACTATATAACTATTTGGATTCAAAAAGTATTTTGCTTTATAATTACCCGTTGGTTTTTGCTCTGAAAATTCTTTTGAAACTAAACCTAATTCTTGTTCAAAATCTGTTTTGGTTCGTTCATCATCGAGTTTACCTATAATCTCGATTACTATAAAGTTATCCCTATCAAGATGTTTATTTAATCTTTGCTCTACTTGATAGTTAATATTTTTGGCTGTTGCTATAAAAGGAAAATCAAGTTGTTTATTAATAACTAAACTTGAGGTATAATGAGTATGAATTCCGTTAAAAAAGGCATTAAGAAACCAATCTTGCGAAAGTGATAAGAATAGCGAATCGCTACTTTCTAAATTTGTGTCGTAAATCGAAAAATATTTTTCAATACTATCACCTCTAAACTCTTTTATAATTTGAGTTTTTATTTCTTCCCAGCGTTCTTTAATTTGATTAAAATTATTGATGTAAACCCATTTTCCGTCTCCATCAACAACAACTAATAAAGGATATAAAGCTGCGGAAGCTTTTTCGGCAATTACTTGAGCCATAGAACCTGCTTCAGCATCGTTTATATAAATATTACCGATACGGGTTACTTCAAAAAAATAAAAACCATTGTCGCTTTTAGCCTTCCACTTTACATTTATTTCTTGTTTTAGGGTATGTATTTTTTCTCCGCTTTCTATAGTATAAAGCACTCCATAAGTATTGTTTATGTGTGCGTAGTTTAATGAAATAGTAGAGGCTCCATCATTAAAAACTACCTCATTTTGAATTCTTTCTTCTTCAGGAAGTTCTTTTTTTTCTGGAGCTAAAATTAAATATTCAAGATGGTATTTAAAATCTGCCTCAATTAAATCAGGAATTCTGCAATGCATATTATGGTAAGCTCTAAGAGTTCTTGGCTCAACTTCTAGTTCTAAAGCTACGCTTTGCAGGGTGTCGCCCTTTTTAATTTTATAAGTGAGAAAGCTCTTGTTATAAGAAAACTCTTGATTATCTGATATATACATTAGAAACTTGTATTAAATATCAAATATATGTTTTTTCTTGTTATTTAAAAAAATAAAAGAAAGAAAATACTTAAATACATAATTGGTCTTTAAATAACTATTCTTTCTTACATAACATCTCTACTTACTTATCTCCTACAATTACAACATCGTCTACCATAAAAGCTCCGTTAAGTGTTTTGTCTTTACCTGACCCAATATACTTAAATGCAATATGAATATTTCCTGAATAAACAGATAAATCTATTCCTCCTGAGCTTATAAACTGTCGCGTAGGGGTTGATAACGAGGCAACTTTTGCAGTTAATTTTGTCCATTTAGCCTTAGCGATATTCGAACCATCAAAATTAGTTGACACATAAACTTCTAAAGCATTCAACGGAGAATCCACTTTTAAATCATGTTGTGCACTTCTAAAAGACAGTACCGCGTTTTTATAATCTGTTGTATTGATTTTAGGAGAAACTAACCAAGCAACGTTTTCGGCTGCTGTTGTACTTGTCGTATTGAACTCAGCGTAACCATTACCTGCGTAAACAATACTTTTCCATAATTTGGTTGCTTTTTCAACAATATTACTCCAACCCGGCAGACTAAAATTCACATTATGTTTAACTGATTGAAAATCTTCTGAGAAAAACGGAATAGTTCTCTTCCCCTCCATTACTACATCTTTTTCTGAACGTACCATTATTTGATAATCTGTGCCGAATTTTGTCAATATTCCTCGTACTGTTCCGCTTCCTTTAGGCACTAAACTGGTTGCGAAATCGGCATAACTACTAGTTCTAAAAATAACCTGATTACCGGCTTTATCACGCAAATTCCAGTTGGTAGCACCTCCTACATTATTTGCTTCTTCAAAATAATGACGACCTAATGCTGCATCGGCAAATTGAACATCAGATAATTGCACTAATGTATTTATGTTATTATCATTTAATAATTCGGCCATCGAAAGTGAACGAACTAACTTGCTTTCATCAATTACAACGCAAGAAGTATTCAATACATTTTTATACTCATTTTGTGCAATTCTTCCAACTGTTGCTTCTCCATAGGCATTAACATACAAACTTCCAATTCTCATTCCGCCATAATTAACATCGGTAAATTGGTTCTTTAATTTTATGAATACCTTGCTTCCTACTCTATAATCGATATAGGAGTTTGTCGCGTCAAACCCTATACTAAATCCTTGTGCAACGCCATTTGTAGGTATGGTTTGAAAAGATATTGTTTTAAAAAAATTACCCGATTCATCACTAGAAACGACATATCCTTCTATAATATCATCATATAAATATTTAGCCGCAACAGGATTGGCAGCATTATAAACATCAGACACTGTTTTGTTTACTTTTAAATTAGGCTGGTTACATGTAAGTTCCGGAATTGCCGTTTCTTCTCCTGCACAACCAAAAAAAGTAAGTATCACAATTACTAAAAAAACCGAAGGGTTATATTTATTCTTCATATTAAATACGTTTATATATTTATAAATTAATTGCCAGGTTTCCGAAATAGGTTCTTCCGTATCCATAAAAATACTTTGGCGCAAATGATGGCGTTCCGCTCGAAGCTTGCTGATCTAATCGGCGGAAATTTGCATTCCTTGCTTGTTCAAAACCACCCGTTTTATAGATCGTATTCAGCACATTATTTACACTTGCAAAAAGAGAAATATTCTTTCTGCGAATACGCCATGATTTTCCTCCTGTGATATTTAATAATGAAATCGGATTAAACTTTTCTTGCTTCAATAATACCCTAGCTCTTTCTGCTGAGGCTTCGGGAAAAGGAAAACCGCTCTTAGGGTTAATATAAAACTGCGCTGTTCTGGAAATTGGAGATACGTCTATATAAGAATTTGTGAGGTAATTTATATTCGCGCCAAGCCACCAATATCTAGGATTACGATATTCAATTCCAAATGAATAGGCTTGTTGTGGCATTCCTGGTTGTTTGTAATTTTTTAGTGCCGCAGTTCCAAAATTATAAACAGGATTACTATTTGTTAAAGACGCTTGAGCATCATTTGTAATTGTTACATTCGGGTTACTATCATACGTATATTGCCCGTATGCTGCAGACAAAGTGGTTTTAAAAGTAGGCAGGATTTGATATTCAAAACTTAACTCAGCACCAATATTCTTTTTGTTTAAATGTGTTAAAGTCTGGCTCACAAATGCATTTGTATTATCATATCCGGCACCATCATCAAAAATTCCTTCGGCATAGAAAAAGGAAGTTTGCGTTGCATTCTTTATCAAACTATAATAGCCTGTAAGTCGAGTTTTTAGTTTAGGCGAATGATATATGTAGTTTCCTTCAAGACTACTAATGTTCATACTTTCTATTCCGTCGACTATACCATTATTAAGTCGAGCGTTGGGAAATGTATTTCTTATTGTAGGTGCTTTGGTTAAATGCGCTCCATTAAAAAACAACCATTGTTTTCCTGATATTTTATATGTTAATCCTCCCTTAAAAGCAAAATTCTCAAAATTCACTTTCTCACTTTTGCCAAAAGAATTTGTAGCATAGATTCCGTTTTGATATAAACCATCTCTTCGATAAGTAGCACTTGAGAAAGCCTGAGCAAGATAAAAATCGACTTTGCGATAAGAGAATTTAAACTGCGTAAAAACGTCAACTGTATTTGCCAGATAATTATAGTTATATCCATACGTATCTCCTACTCCTACTTGACGATTTGGATGCTGTAAATCCGATTGCGATTGATCGCCTTTATAAAACAAATCAATATCTACAAAATACGATCCTCCCAATAAATCCGTGAGAAATTGATAATTATGTGATTTTAAATTTCTAAAGGCAATTCCGCCATTTAAAATTATATTCTCCGTTAATTGAGAGTTTATAGTAGAGTTAAAAGATATTGTTTTATCATCAGTTCTGTCTTCATACAAAACGTAATGACTCTGAGCGGGTACATAACCATTTACAATTCCTTTTGAGTCGGTTGTAATAGTTCGATTTGATCGATATAATTCATCCCAATTTATTTGAGGATTTGCTAAGAAATGAGTTCTGTTTATCTCTGCATTTTCATAATCGGGAGTAAAATCGCCTGGGTATTCTCCTCGGTCTTTTGCATAAAGCGAACTATAATAACTTGGTAACTTACGATAATATGTAGGATCAGGACTATCGGCATTTTGATAATCGATATTACTATTGCTGATTTTCCCGAACTGATATGTTATACTGGAGTTTAAAGTTGTTTTATCATCTATCTTAAAAAAATGATTCAGCATTAAAACGGGTTCTTCAATAGTTTTTAGTCGTGCATTTCTTTTCTTACCGTCTTGCCAACCCCAATAAGAATTATATTGTTCGCTGGTAAGTTGTGTTACTTCGTTTGTATTTGGTGAATTTTTCCCTCTTGAATTTGGCGTATAAAATCCAGTGAAATTGAGCGAATGACTATCACTTAATTTCTTTTCGACACTCATAAAAAAAGAATCAGCATCGTAATTTGTTCCTTCAAAATAACCTTCGTTTGCCCAGCGTTTCCCTGCTGAAACTACAAAAGCCCATCCAGAAGGCATTAATCCTGTAGCGTAAGTTGCCATTGCTCGCAAACTATAATTGGTATTACTACCCGAAAATGTAATTCGGGAAGTTGGTCGGTATATCGAAGCTCGGGTATTAATTTGTTGCGTGCCTAAAATTCCTCCAAATGTATAATCTGATGTTGCCGTCCCGACAGAAAACTCTTGATTTCTGGTAGCATCATTCAGCCCACCCCAATTTCCCCATTGTGGTCTGCCATCATACATTTTGTTCATTTCGACACCATTAATCGTCATCTTAGCATGCTCACTATCTAATCCTCGCATTCTAAAACGTGCTTGTCCCCAATTAAAAGCCGATGTCTGTAAGAATGCATCACGTGATGATTGCAAAAGTCCCGAAGTATTCTCGGATGTGCTATTATCATCTGTCAAATCACTCTCGGATAAAGAAATCAAAATAGCTTGTGAACCAATTTGATTATCTTCATCTAAAATCAAAACTCCTAAATCTGTCATTTGTCCAGAAACGACCTTTACAGGAAAAAGCAAATCTTTATATCCTTGACTGTGCAGTAATAATAATTGATCTCCTTCGGATAATAAAACTAATTTAAATGTACCATCGCTATCTGTTAATTGCATGGTTGAAGAATTTTGAATACTAACCACAACATATTGCAACGGCTTCTGTGTTCTGGAATCGATAATTTTTCCTAAAAAACCAGTTTCGCTTTGCGCGAAAGAAATCGCTACTTGTGAGATAAATAAGAATACCGCCATCCAACTTTTCATAAACATATTATTTTTAAGATTTTAAAATATATTATCGAAAAATGGCGTTGAAGAAAGAATTTCTGAAAGCACTACAACTCGAAAGAATGAACTTTCAAGTTATAGAGCAATCAAGAAAAAAATCTATTTTTGGAATAGTGCTTTAATAAAAACATGTGGTATTTTGAAATTCCCTATTAAAAAAATGTACGTTTTTTCTTTAATTTAATTTCAAATATAACTAATTTATATTTAACTTTATTTTTCCTGTTAAATAAAAATACAAAACGCAGAAAATTACATTATGAAGAGCTGAGAAAATTAACGTATTACATCATTCACTTTCATACTTAAAGTTCTAAACTAACACTTTAGTTTGAACCATGTAAGTAATGAAAGTAAATATAAGCGTGACTATCAGCATAAAAACTTAAATGAGCTTACATAACTTATATGTTTAACTTCTTTCCACAATTTTAAAGTAATGTGATATGATTATTCTATCGCTTTTATTCTAGTTACCATAAAGGCAATAAAAAATCCGAAGATACCAATAAAGGCAAAAGAGAAACGAAGACCGAAAGCTTCGGCAATATGACCGATAACAGGTGGTCCCATTAAAAATCCAAGAAAGCTAACGCTCGAAACGATTGTTAAAGCTTCACCAGCAGGAACCGATGGGTTTTTACCCGCAACACTGTACAAAGTTGGTACAACAGTTGAAACTCCTAAACCAACAAACATAAAAGCAATTGTACAAGGAATTATATAAGGGAAAAGAACCGAGGTAAAAAGTCCAAGCGAAATAACCAATCCGCTTATTTGTAATACTTTTTTCCTTCCGAATTTAAGAATTAGTCCATCACCCAGAAAACGTCCGCTTGCCATCATAATCATGAATGATGTATACCCTAAGATCTCTAATGCCCCAGGAGCTTTTACTACATCTTTAAAATAGACACCGCTCCAATCGAACATTACTCCTTCGCTCGCCATACAACAAAACCCAATCACTCCAAGCCAGATTAATGAACTGTCTGGTTTAGCAAAAAGTTTCTTTTTCTTCTCCTGTACTTTGATTTTTTCTTTGGCTTTGACCAAAAATTTATAATTGAAAGCAATCATAATAAGTACAATTCCAGCCACAATTACAAAATGATAATATGGTGATAATTTTAATGCTAACATTCCTAAACCAACTAAAGCTCCTGTAAACCCAGCAAAACTCCACATGCCATGAAAGGAAGACATTATAGTTTTCTTGAAAAGTACTTCGGTGTAAACTCCTTGTGTATTTACTGCAATATTGGCTAGGTTTCCGAATACTCCGAAAAGGAATAAACCTATAGATAACTGCCAAGATGTAGTTGCCAAACCTAAATTAGTCAAGCTAAAAGCATAAAATAGCAACGAAAAAATTAAGATTCTGTGGCTACCAAAACGAGTGACAACTTTACCCGAGAAAGGCATAATTAGTAATTGCCCTAATGGTAACGCAAACAAAATAGAACCTAATTGCCCTTCGCTTAAATCTAATGCAGCTTTAATACTCGGAATTCGGCTTGCCCAGGTAGCAAAACATAAACCCATTGCAAAATAAAACATTCCGACAGCAAAACGGATTCGGTTTAAGTACGAAGCTTTAGCATTTTTGTAGGTTTTCTTAAATTTTGCCTTACTTCTGAATCTGCCTAGGAAGTTTAAATCTATCAAAATGAGTTATTTAAAGTTTGATTGGGCAAAATTACGAAAATCATCCTTAACATTAATTCAACCCTACTAGTTAGGATTAATTATAACGTTATTGTTTATAAATTAAGTGGAACGCGAATGGAACACGGATGAAGAGGATTCGCCAACGCGAAAACACGGAAAAACACGGATTTTCTACCATCCAAAAGCTGAATGTCATTAAGTTAAGAATAATAGCGCCGAATAAATCTCACGCAAAGTCGCCAAGCCGCCAAGTTTACACCTAAAACCTTTGCGCTTATGCGTCTTTGCGCGAAAAAAATTAATCATAATTAAATCAAAAAAGCTTAACTTAATAACATTATCAAAAGCTTAGGGATTAATTATTTTTAAAAATCCATATTTTTCCGCGTCTTTACTTTAGTAAATCCGTCCCGACGCTTCGGGATCGCGTTACTTTCGCAAAGAGTTAAACGCCTACAAATTAATCACTTTGTGTTGTGCATTACTTGCAATAGCTGCTTCGATGATTTTCATGGTTTTAACACCATCTTCGGCTGTAACTGGTTCTATAGCATTTGTTGTAATCGACTTGTAAACTCCATCAAAGAACTCATAATAATTCCCTTGTAAAGTTGGAATTTTCTCTTTGATAACCTTTCCATCAATTTCTGTGTGTAAAATTCCGTTTAAACCTTCTGCTTCTGTTCCCCAAGTTACAGTATCTGGTTTTTTGCTCAATTTTAAATCATCTTCCTGAACATCTCCACGAGGTTTTAAGAACGAACCTTTTTTTCCATGAACTACATAAGCAGGGTTGGCTTCTCTAACAAAGAAACTAGCTTTTAGTCGAACTCTAAAATCATCGTAATATAATAGTAAATCGATATAATCATCGACCAATGAATTTTCGCGTGTTATTCGGATGTCTGCAAAGACCGATTTTGGAAATCCGAACAAATACAATGCCTGATCTATTAAATGTGGTCCTAAATCTTTTAGGATTCCTGCGCCTGAGTTGGCAGTTTCTTTATGTGCTTTGATACTTAATAAAGGATTATAACGGTCAAAATGAAATTCGCCTTCGACCAAATCTCCTAACAAACCGTCTTTAACAACTTTTTGAACGGTTTTAAAATCACTATCCCATCTTCTGTTCTGGAAAACGGCCAATTTTAATCCTTTTGCTTTAGCTAAATCAGCCAATTCTTGTGCCTGAGCAACATTGGTTGTAAATGCTTTTTCGACTATAGCGTGTTTACCAGCTTCTAGAACTTTTTTGGCATATTCATAATGTGTTTCAACTGGCGTATTTACAATTACCAAATCGATATCGTCTGCAAGAACATCTTCGATAGTTGGGTAACTTCTTACTGTTGGATAATCTTCTTGTATTAGTTTCTTGCTTCTTTCCCAAGAACCAATAAGTTCAAATCCCGGGTGAATGTTTATAAATGGTGCGTGAAAAACTTTCCCCGACATTCCGTATGATAATAGTGCTGTTTTTATTTTTTGCATTTGATTTTTTTTTTTTTCTTCACCATTAAGAGATGAAGAAAATTAAGTTTATTTTTTTGCCACTCCCGATAGCTATCGGGATAAAGGATTTTCCACCATTAAGAAATGAAGAAAATTAAGTTTTCTCTTTTCAATGAAACTCAGTTAATGTTTATTTTTTTGCCACGGATGAAATAAAGTTTTTTTACCATTAAGAAATAAAGAAAAATTAAGTTTAACGCTTAATATAACTTAATCTCTTAATGGTTCAATTAAAAAAATTATGTTTTATTTCTTCTAACCATTAACAGATTGAAAAAAAACTAAGTTCAAAGCTTAATATAACTTAATCTCTTAATGGTTCAATTAAAAAAATTATGTTTTATTTCTTCTAACCATTAACAGATTGAAAAAAATTAAGTTCAATGCTTAATATAACTTAATCTCTTAATGGTTCAATTAAAAAACTTATGTTTTATTTCTTCTATCCATTAACAGATTGAAAAAAAAACTAAGTTCAAAGCTTAATATAACTTAATCTCTTAATGGTTCAATTAAAAAAATTATGTTTTATTTCTTCTAACCATTAACAGATTGAAAAAAACTAAGTTCAAAGCTTAATATAACTTAATCTCTTAATGGTTCAGTTAGAAACTTATGTTTTATCTCTTAATGGTTTAAATAAAAAAAACATTAATGTTTCATCAAATCTTAGCTCGTTCGTATTGTTTTGGCCATTGTATATCGGAGTTTAACTGGGATGCAAAATGCAAAGCCAAGTTTGGGTCACGAAGCGATTCTCTGGCAAACAAGATTAAATCGGCTTGACCTGAAGTTAAGATTGCTTCGGCTTGAGTAGCTTCGGTGATTAAACCTACTGCCCCTGTTAAAACTCCTGTGTCTTTTTTTATCCTTTCGGCAAAAGGAACTTGGTAATTTGGTCCTAGTGCAATTTTTTGATGAGAAACCAATCCTCCCGAAGAAACATCTACAACATCTACTCCTTTAGATTTTAAAATTTCCGAAAGCTGTACCGATTCTTCAAGATTCCAACCTCCTTCTGCCCAATCGGTTGCCGAGATTCGAACAAACAACGGTAAATCTGTTGGCCATTCTGATTGTACTGCATCAACGATTTCGAGAGTTAAACGAATTCTGTTTTCGAAACTTCCACCATATTCATCAGTTCTTAAATTAGACAATGGCGACATAAACTGGTGTAACAAATACCCATGCGCTCCATGAATTTCTAAAACCTGATATCCTGCAGCAACGGCTCTTTTGGTAGTTGACTTAAAATCGGCAATTACTTTCTGAATTCCTTCTTGATCCAAAGCTATTGGAGCAGCTTCATTATCATGATAACCAATGGCACTTGGCGCAACGGTTTGCCATCCGCCTTGAGCGAAATCTAACTTTTTATTTCCTTCCCAAGGAGCAGAAACACTCGCTTTGCGTCCGGCATGTGCAATCTGGATTCCTGGAATGGCATTTTGAGAAACAATAAATGTATTGATTGTTTTTAATTTTTCTATTTGTTCGTCTTTCCACAGTCCTAAATCTTCAGGTGATATTCTTGCTTCGGGCGAAACTGCTGTCGCTTCCTGAATTATCAATGCTGAACCTCCCGTTGCACGAGCTCCTAAATGTACCAAATGCCAATCATTAGCAAAACCATCAATAGCTGAATATTGACACATTGGTGAAATAACGATTCTATTTTTTAAGGTGATTTTTTTTATCGAAAGCGGAGAAAATAATAATGAAGCCATATAATGTAACTTTTAGCGGATTAACACTACTAATATTTAAAATAGTGTTTAAAAAGTAAAGTTACTGCATCTTGTTAAAAGTAGAAATCTAAATGTTTATTAATTAACAAACATTTAAAACCTTATGACTTATATTGCACTATGAATTAAAATAGAAAACGTTACTTTTGTGCGTTATTTAAGAACTAAAATTAAACAATGGATATAGTTATCAAGCTTTCTCAATTTTTATTGAGTTTATCATTACTTATTATTCTTCACGAATTAGGGCATTTTATCCCCGCAAAATTATTTAAAACAAGAGTCGAAAAATTCTATTTATTTTTTGATGTCAAATTTTCACTTCTAAAAAAGAAAATTGGCGATACTGAATACGGTATCGGTTGGTTACCTCTGGGTGGTTATGTAAAAATCTCTGGAATGATTGACGAAAGTATGGACAAGGAACAAATGGCTTTACCTCCACAACCTTGGGAATTCCGTTCTAAACCAGCTTGGCAACGTTTAATCATTATGTTGGGTGGTGTTACGGTAAACTTTATTCTTGCGTTTATTATATATATAGGAATGGCATTTGCTTATGGCGAAACTTATGTTGCTAATGCTGACATAAAAGACGGTCTTTCTATTGAAAATCCTGTTATGATTAAAGCTGGTTTTAAAACTGGTGATAAGATTCTTGCTATCGATGGCAAAAAAGTAGAGAGTTTCGACAATCAAATAAACATGGACTTAGTAATGTCTAAACAAGTTCTTATTGAAAGAAACGGTGTTGAGCAAACTATCCAGATGCCAAATGACCTTGTTGACCAATTATCAAAACATGAAAAAAGCCCTCTTGCTTCTATAAGAATGCCTTTTGTAATTGGAAATATTGCTGCTGAATCTCCAAATAAAGAATTGCAACCAAAAGATTTGGTTACTTCTCTTAACGGACAAAAAGTAAAATATTATGACGAGGTAAAAACAATACTAGAAAATAACAAAGGAAAAACTATTCCTGCCGTTGTTTTGAGAAACCAAAAAGAGACTCCAGTTAATGCTATTGTTACTAAAGAAGGTAAACTTGGTGTAAATGTTGGTACTCTAGGAATGGAATCATTAGAGAAATTAGGCTACTATAAAATAAGTACTAAAGAGTTTGGATTCTTTGAATCGATTCCTGTAGGGATTGAAAAAGGAAAAGATCAATTGGTAAGTTACGGAAAACAGCTTAAAATGATTTTTAACCCAGAAACCAAAGCTTACAAACAAGTAGGTGGTTTTGCGGCTATTTATAATATTTTTCCTAGTACTTGGAGTTGGGAAGTGTTCTGGTCTATCACTGCACTTTTATCAATTATGCTTGGAGTAATGAATTTATTACCGATTCCTGCTCTTGATGGTGGTCATGTGATGTTTTTATTATACGAAATCATTAGCGGTAAAAAACCAAGCGATAAATTCCTAGAAAACGCGCAAATGGTTGGCTTCGTTTTACTTATAACATTGCTTTTATTTGCTAACGGTAACGATATTTATAAAGCAATCGTAGGCAAGTAAAATTTATTAATAAAAAGTGCTAAAAAATTTTTTAGAAAGGAAAAAACCTTCTATATTTGCACTCGCTAAAAAGAACAACAACTTCCTCCTTAGCTCAGTTGGTTAGAGCATCTGACTGTTAATCAGAGGGTCCTTGGTTCGAGCCCAAGAGGGGGAGCAACTTTTTTTTAGCAAACATATTTACCTTTAAGGTGATTCCTTCTTAGCTCAGTTGGTTAGAGCATCTGACTGTTAATCAGAGGGTCCTTGGTTCGAGCCCAAGAGAGGGAGCTTAAAATACCACTTACAAATGTAAGTGGTATTTTTTTTGCACATTACATCCAATCTGTTCCTTATGCACTTTGTTTAGGATCAGGTGCAAAAGCTGGGGATTAAGTAAAAATTTTACCGCAAAGAGCGCAATCCCGAAGCTTCGGGACACACAAAGATTCGCAAAGCTTAATCAATAGCTTTTCAAACAACGATAACGCGGATCCATTGTTTGTGGGCTTTTACCGCAAAGAGCGCAAAGGATTTACACAAAGGTTCGCAAAGCTTAATCAATAGCTTTGATAACCTTTTTGCTCGATAACACGGTTTCCCTTATTTTATTATCACCCAATCTTGTCACCCTGAGGAACGAAGGGTCTCCGCTAGTAACTCGATTACAAAAGTTGAGCATTAAATAAAAAGACTTTACCGCAAAGAACACAAAGGTTACACAAAGATTCGCAAAGCTTAATCAATAACTTAGCGAACCTCTGCGTCTTTTTCTCTTTGCGCTCTTTGCGGTTAAATTGAGCGTTATTACATTACGACTGTTTTACACACAAAATTAGAAGCATAAAGGCATTATTAAGCTTTTACAATCCCATTGCAGGCTTTTTCTATTTCTTGATCGGAGAATCGCTCTAATGCTTTTTTCAGCATTTTACTCGTTTTAATACAACTTATCATTTTAGTTCGTAAATCCTGGTCATTACCGATTTCTGTTTTAAGAATATTCTCAAAAATTTCAACTAAATAATCAGGTTGATACCTAAACTCTCCTTCCACCCAAAGAGCCGAAAGGAATCTCGCTACCGATTGCATTACCTCATCATGATGCAATGGAATATGATTTTCTTTTTGCATTACTATATTTTTTTGTTTTCAATCTCTACCTGTGCGAAAAGTTGTATTTTTACAACACATCGCAATTAAGCAATCTATTCAACTGTACTGTATCATTTTTAGCCGTACCGTACTTAGCTAAATATGTTTTTTACATATTGGCTGTTATTACACTTAATTATTATCTTTGAATTATGAGCACACTTACAAAACCAAATCATATAGGGCGAAAAATAAGCCGTATTCGTGAACTTCGAGATATGAAGCAAGAAGCTTTGGCGCAAGCTTTAGGAACAAACCAACAAGCTGTTTCGGCTATTGAAAACAGCGAAACAATAGAAGATGAAAAACTTGCAGAAATAGCAAAAGCTCTTGGCGTATCTGTTGAAGCAATTAAAAATTTCTCAGAAGAAGCAATTTTCAATATTATTGGCAACACAGTTAACAATCATGATAATGCATCAATGAATGCAAATATTCAATATCAACCAACATTCAATCCTCTTGATAAAGTTGTAGAGCTTTATGAGCGTTTGGTTTTGGCTGAAAAAGAAAAAGTGGAGTATTTGGAAAAGTTGTTGAAAGGGAAGTAAATCTATTATAGAAATATATCGTTAATAATAAGAAAGAGGCCTCGTGAGAGCCTCTTTTTTGATTTACAATAATATTTATTACTTGCATCATATATCTTCTTTGGGTTTTCTTTAAATCAAATCCTCGCTTTAAAAATTTGCTTAATTACTTATGGAAAACCGTAAAACCCCGACAAATCAATATTTTATCTTTACATCTTAACATTAAAAAATCCACACATTCTGTATATAACAAAACAATTAATAAAGATGAAAAAACTACTTTTTACAATTTTACTTTTAAATATTTCTCTTTTTAGTTTTTCCCAAACATCCATTAGTGGTGTTGTTACTTATTATTTTAATCAATATCAAGGAAACAAACCTGATGTTGGCGCCTCAGTTATAATTATTGATAGTACTAAGACAAAGAGTTTTGATTATAAATTATACGAAAATTACCATTATGGTAAATCTTATCAAAACATCTATTTTAGTTCTCAACTGAGGTATGAAAAATATTTAGCGGCATTTAAAAAAACCGAAGGCAAGAAAAAATATTTGGAAGATAACGAAACATTTAGAAAAGGCATGGAAGATGCAAAAAAAGACATGGAAAACCAAATGAAGCAAATAGCTTTATATAACCATGAAACTCCTGAAAAATCTGCAAAAAATTCTACCGATTTGTATATGCAACTACTTAAGCTTGATGATGATTTACCTAAAAGGACTGTAGATGGAACAGGCCATTATAATTTAAATATAAACCCCGGAGTATATTATATTTATATTAAATCAAAAAACAGAACCAACAGATTAGACATTTTAGAACTTGATGGGAAAATATACATTAAAAAAATAAAAATTGCAGAAAATGAAAATAAGGATATAAGTAAAAATTTCGAACTAGAATAAGTTGCAAACTATAACACAACTAATTGTAAGTGCTTTTATTTTAAAATTTTATACGAAATTGAAATATTTTCATCGGTTATAAAATTTTTCAAGACATAAAAATTGAGTAAAATAATTAGAAAATTCAACTGAAAAATAAACTGCTGAACAATTTAACAAACTGCTTAACGCGAAATACACTATTAAATCATTAATATTGTAAGATATACACTTTTGATATGATTAAAAAAACTTTTATATATGGCGCAATACAACTGCTCATCTCTTTCATTATCGCCTTATATCTTCAATCAATTAGCGATAAGAGTCTTATTTTTACAGAAGGAATTCTTGATAATGAATTAAGAAATTCTTTAATTAAACATTATTTTATAGTTTTAAGTTTTTTAGGATTATTAAATTTATTATTTTATTATCTTTCACATAGAAATAATGAGAAGAAAAAAGATGAAAAACTATATAATAATATTTGTCAAATTATATTTGAAGAGTTTATTTCATCAGAACCTAATTTTCAGAATCATGAATTTAGAGTGTCTTTATTCATGAAGAAAGAAGGATTAATATTTTTACGCCAAAAATGGTGGTTTAGGCAAACAACATTTCTATCAAATGTAGGAAGGTATCAAACTAGACAAGAAAAGAAACTCAGTAAAATAAAATTTTTACCTAATGAAGGTTGTATAGGAATATGTTATACATTAGGAACATATTTTTTCGACAATACATGTGAATTTAATAGCACAAATCCAAGCTTGTATTATCAGGAACAATTAACTAAATTTAATATTCCAAATTTCAAAGCAAAGAAAGTAACCAGTAAATCACGAAGCTTTGTAAGTTGTCCAATAAAATATTTTAACTCTCAAGATTTATTTGGTGTAATTGTTGTAGATTCTACAATGGATATTGATTTCAACAATACAAATTTTAGAATAATCGAAGACGTTTTAAAACATAATAGCGTTATATTTAACAACCCAAATTAATAATTTATGGAAGCAGATAATCTTATAATACAGAAATTTAGGGAACTTATTAAAAACGAATTTAAAAAAGTTTTTAAAATTAACATCGACAATAATAGCTATAGAGTAGCATTAAGCAATGATGAAATACCAATTATGAAATCCTTTAAAAAACAAGGAGATGAGTTCATAATATATTTCGTTGATGAGCCATACAGCAAGAGTCCACAGACAAACAAAATATTTAATATTGATGAAGATTTAAATGGTAGTATTAAATCTGCATCGATAAACTATGGCTCCTTAAAAGACAATACCTATAGTAATATTAGAAATGAACTAAAGCCAATTTATGAATTACAAAAAATTTCAAATTCTGCATCAGAGCAAATTAATGTAGAAAAAAGAATTAAATTACTACATGCAATACACGAAATTATAAAGACTGACAATAATCATGATAAAAAAGAAATGGCTACTATATAATTATTTGAATAGCCCATTTTTTAACATTAAACTCAAAAACAAAACACACATCCACCAACAGTTGAGTCCCAATTAGTAGCCCAACAATATAGAAATATTATATGTTAGTTTCTCGTGGAGACCCTTCGTTCCTCAGGGTGACAAGTTTGTGTGAAATGTGCACAAAAAAAAGCGCCACAATATAATTGCAGCGCTTTTTCTAAAATATAAGTATAAAAGATTAAACCCCTAACTTCTTAGCAATATCAGCAGGTAATCCGCCTTTGTTTACCATAAGAGCAGTAGTTTTATACTTCACGAAGTTTTTAGTTACAAACAAGAAACCTTTGTAGTCATTTGTTTCTCCCCAAGAATTTTTTACGATGTAATATTCTTTCCCCGTTTGATCTTTGGCTAAACCAATAATGTGCATTCCGTGGTCATCTGTAGTTTGATAGTTATCAAAAGCTGCCTGACGCATTTCGGCAGTAATTTCTGGTTCTGCTTTTGGTCCGTTAAACATATCTGCTTTTTCATCTGCAGTCATATCATCAAATTTCTTTGTTGGTACATATGCTACACCGTTTTTCCAGCTAAAGCTTTTCTCACTTACATCTGTAGCCCAAGCCACTGTATATCCTTTTTTTAATGCATTATCAATAACATCGGTCATGTCATTAACTTTTACATTGTAAACCTGATCAAATGACCAGTTGTCTGGCACTGCCAATAATGTTTTTTGGTAATATGGCGCTGTTGTAAATGATGACATTTCAACATATTCATCTGGATTAACACCTACTATCTCTTTTGCAAATGATTGTGGTGTGTAATTTTTTCCTTTGTAAGTAAAGTTTTCTGGCACTTTTCCTAAGTAAGAATCAATAACTGCTGCATAGGCTTTTTCCCAGTTTGGAGTAAGTTCTCCGTTTGGATTTTTTACTACTGCTGTTAAAACACCTTCGTTTATAGCTGCCATTTCGGCAAATTTATTTTTATCTGTTCCGTAGTTTAATCCTGTATATACTTCTCTTGGAACTGCTCCGTATTTTCTATACATATTGATTACATCATGCAATGAACCTCCGTCGCCTAATGTTACTGCTCCATGCATACGCACGTAGTTTTTACCTTTTTCAACATACACATTTCTTGCAGAGAAAATTTGAGACAACTCAACTGGTTGTTTCCCAAGTCTAATCATTTCTGACTCTAAGAAAGAGTTTGTTGCATAGCTCCAACATGTTCCTGAAGAACCTTGAGATTTTACCGATGTTGTTCCTAGGTTAATTTGCTCCGTAAATTTAAAATTCTCTTTACTTTTTTCGCTTGCATTTAACTTTAAAGAATTAACTAAAATGTCTTGTGCGAAACAACCACTCACTCCTACCATAAAGGCAGATGCTGCGAATACCGATTTCATCGTAATTTTATACATAATCAATGATTTAAATAGTTGACTAATTAGTAGCCTTGATTTTATTTTTGTTACAAAACAATTAAATATTAAATAAAAAAACTAACCTAATGCAGTTAATTTTTATACAATGTTTTTATTAATCTATAAAAACTTACAAAATACTCAAAACAGGTAATCTTTTTTTAGCAATAAAGTAAAATTATGCTGTTGCTTCTAAATAAAAAGTCCTGAATAATCTAACACTCACGCGTGTTCTCTTTTTTTATATAAAGTTTTCTTAAATTATTATTTTTATCAAGTCTAAATAAATATATATTTGCACCGTAAAAATCCAAATACCATACAATGAAACTAATTTATATAGTGCTACTTATAGCATTTTTTAATATTGGGCAAGCTCAAACTACCCAAATTACAGGAAAAATAGTTACCGAAAACAATGAAGAGGCTTCTTATGCAGCTGTTTTAATTAAGGAACTAAAAAAGAATATCTCTGCCGACGAAAAGGGAAATTTCCAGATCAATAATCTTAAACCAGGAACCTATACTCTTCTTTTTTCTAGTTTAGGTCTATCTTCTCAGGAAAAAACGATCGAATTACATGAGGATGAAAAACTAAACTTACCAACCATTACGCTAAAAGAAAATATTAATACGCTGCAAACCGTAGAGATTACAGGTAGAAAAGAGAAATCATACAAAAACACAAAATCTTTTATTGGTGCAAAAACAGAAATTGCTCTTAAGGATTTACCACAAGCGGTTTCTTATGCTACTAAAGAACTAATTGCCGACCAAGGCGCAATACGTATCGGAGAGGTTATAAAGAATTTTAGTGGCGTAAGTCAGTTCACTTTTTATGATGATGTATCGATTAGAGGTTTTAGAATAAATGGAGGAAGCAATACGCAATTACTAAATGGTTTAAGAACTTCGACAGGTTTCTGGAAACAGCCTTTGGCAAATTATCTGGAACGTGTAGAAGTATTAAAAGGTCCATCATCAGCATTATTTGGTAATGCATCGCCTGGTGGAGTTATAAATAGGGTAACCAAAAAACCATTGGATCAACCAGCAAATAGTATCAGTTTTTCTACAGGAAGTTTTAATACTCTTAGAGCATTAGCCGATTTTACAGGACCGCTTACCGAAGATAAATCACTTTTATACCGCTTAAATATTGGTTACGAGAATGCCAATTCTTTTAGAGATTTACAATTTGATAAGAACATTGTTATTGCTCCTTCTCTATCATTTTTACCAAATGATAAAACCCGAGTAAACTTTGATTTAATTTATACAAGTTCAAAAGGGATGCTTGATCGTGGTCAGTCTACTTACGAGAACAACTTGTATTCTACTAAAACGAAACAATCATTAAACTCTCCTAATGATTATCTTAACGAAGAAACTTATATTGTTACAACCTCATTAAACCATCAATTTACCGATAAGTTGTCATTCTCTGCTTCGTATATCCGAACTGGTTATAATGAAGACTTACTAGAACATCGTGGTGCCAACAAATATGCGTCTGCAGCAGATGGCAGTACTATTCCGTCTGCGATAGAAATGCAGGTTTTTATGCGTAAACGTAAACGCTATATCGATAATATTTCGACCTTTTTTGTGTACAAAACAAAAACAGGCGATTTAGATCATAATTTAATCTTAGGATATGACTACGCTCAGGAACAAGTACCATCTGGAGGTTCTCAGCTTGAGGCAAAAGGATACAGAAATGCAGCAAATAATGGAGCGATTAATACTTATAATCCAAAAAATAGCAGTGCTTATTTATTAGATTCCAAAGGAAATCCTGTTCCTAATGTTGCTCATTTTGACTTAACAAATCCATCAGGATCTCAACAATTAAAAGATGTTAGCAAATATTTTTATACTGCACGTCCATTCGACCCTAGCTATTATTCTTTGTATGGTATCTATTTGCAGGATCATATAAAATGGGGTCGTCTGCAAGCCTTAATTGGAGTTCGATATGACGAATATACCGATCGTGAAAATTACACAAAAGACAATGAGAAGAAAGTAAAACAACATTCATTCTTACCACGTATAGGTCTAACTTACACTGTAAACTCAAACATTAATGTTTATGGTACCTACGTAAAAGGATATAACCCACAAACCACATCATCATTATCTAATCCAAATGCTGGTGGGCCTTTTGATCCTTTAGAAAGTAATATGATAGAATTTGGAGGTAAATCGTCATGGTTTAAAGAAAAATTATTTGTTACGCTAGCCTTGTTTAAGATTCAGCAAAAAAACACGTTGTATAATGCCAATGACCCGTCTAATATTGACTTAATGAGACAGGTAGGTACAGAAGAATCTAAAGGAATTGAAATTGATGTAAACGGTAGTATAACTCGCCAATGGAGTATTTCTGCAGCTTACTCTTATAACGAAGCACATATTACCGAAAGTCCAATAGCTGACGAAATAGGAAGACAAAAACCAAACACTCCAATACAACAAGGAAACATCTGGACACGTTATAATTTTGTAGATGGCGCTCTAAAAGATTTTGGGCTTGCTATGGGAACAAACTTTGTAACAACTCGTAACTTAAGTATTAGTGCAACACAAACAATACCTAGTTATACGCTAATGAATGCTGCTTTGTATTACACCATTAACAAATTTAAAATACAATTGAACGCAAATAATCTAACCAATAAAACGTATTGGGTTGGTGGATATGATTACATCCGTTTATTTCCCGGAGCTCCAAGAAACTGGTTACTTACGCTTGGATATTCATTTTAAGAAAACTGTTTAGAAATAAAAAAACCTGATAGCAATTGCTATCAGGTTTTAGACAATTATTGAATTAACTAACTAACAGATATTTTTTTAAGGTAAATTAACGAAGCCAATTACTTCCAAAAACCACATAATATGCCCAGTCTTCCGGACCTCTCGCTACATCGACCCCCATTCTTAGTTTAAATTTTCTAGCAATTAAATATCGAAAACCTGTTCCATAACTATAAACAACTGGTTTAGCAAAAGCTTTATCCCAATCGTTAAAAGCACTTGCCAGACCGCCATAGCCCATAAGACTCCATCTTCTGTACAAATCCCATCTTAGTTCAGCCTCAGTTACAACACTGGCTTTACCCTGATATCTGGCTGAAGGAATTCCTCTTAAATTAATTCCTGGTCTAAGATAAAAAGGAGCATTACCAAGTGCCTGTTCTCCTTCTAGTCTAAGTCCGCCAATTAATTTTTTGGCGATAGGATAATACCCTATTGCAGACAAATTTAACCGCCATGCATCATAATCGCTACCAATTGTGTTATCTGACCAGAAAAAGTCAAACTGAAACCGCATTCCTTTATCTGGCGTAAAGATATTGTCGCGCCCATCAAACTGAATGGCTCCACCTAATTGGCTTACTACACTTTTTACATCGCTTAATTTAGCAAACGAAGGAAGATCATTTAAATCTGGGAAATTAACTTTAGAATCTAACAAAAGATACTGTGGACCTGCACTCCATTTTCCGTTTCTAAACTGTTTCATAACCCGAGCATAGAATGCAAATGATTTAAAATTAAGGTCAATTTCTTTGTCTTTACCATTGGGTAAATTTTCATAAAATGACATATTTACATCTCCATAGCCTCCTCCTACACGATACAATATTCTTGATTTTATAAAACTTCCTGCACGAAATGCTCCCACTGCCCAACTTTTGTTACCAGTATACATTCCCATGGCTCCTGTTATATCAGGATCTATAAATCTTTTCTTTCCATTTGCATCAATAATAGGATCGTGTTTTTTAAGATAAAGAGGTAACACCGCTCCCCCGATTCCTCCTAAAGCAGGCTCGGTAATAAGTGTAGGTACAACTATAAAACCATGTGCATAAATTATGTAATCACTTAAATCAAAAGCCCCATCTAGGGAATCTTTCATACTTATGTGTTTATGTTCTTTGTCCTGCCCTGCCATCGTTATCGTCATGAAAACAATAAGAAACAGGAATACTTTTCGGAGTTGGTTTGTTTTTTTCATATTAAAATCCAAATCGATAATTTACTGAAGCTAAAATTGAGGAACGTCCACCAAAAAAGCCTGCTTCTGTTCGAAACTGCCAATGGTGATCTAATTGAAACTGTCCACCCACAGACATACTCCAAGGAGAAAGTGCTTTCTTTTTAAGTGAATACGAAATTGAAGCATCTTCTGGATCTAACTTATCTAATTTGTCTCTTATTTTATCGGCTATTTGTTTAATAATAACCTTATCTGCCGCAGGTAAATTTTGGTACCAAGCCTTATCTTCGACATCAAAATCTGCCGAATTTCCGCTGACTCCTAAATCCGAAAGGTTAATAGTTCCTTTGGTCACTCTGTTTACAAAAAGTCCCTGAACTCCAATCCATGGAGCAAAATTTCTATTCGGTTTTCTTCGGGACTGAAAAACATATCCAAATCTTGGTGCCAACATTTGAGAATGAATAGATCCTTCGATTTGATCAAATTTTGTCCATGTATTGTTATAATCTAAGGTTCCGAATACATGTTTGTAAGCGCCTCCTAAAGTCATTCCGACTCCAAAAGTCCCTCCTTCAAAATCGACTTTGTTACTAAAATTCATTGGCTCGACAACGTTTACACTTGTACTCGCCCAAGTTTTACCTACAACTGCATAAATGTCTACAAAAGGCAATGCCCAAACATCTATACGCGAGGTTACGGAATTAAGTGTGGCTTTGGTTTCTCCAAATTTCACAAAATCAAGAGGAACCAACGGGCTATTGTTTATCCCTACTTCCAGATCACTGATAACAACCTTTTGACTTCCTGAAAAATAATTTATCATAATCCCAATCGGATATGGCAAATCGACTCCTCTTTTGGTAATACGTTGTCCCCAAGCGGGTAATCTATAAGCCCATGTAGATGTTTTTATACTATCAGCGTAAGCTTGGCGTAAATCTTCTTTTTGGGCAAATACTATATTCTGATTAATGATAATAAATATCAGTACTAATAATCCTTTTAATTTCATACGCAGGTATATTTAATTACTTGTTGAGAGATTTCACACCTTTATCAATTGGAACCCTTATACCAATTTCTTATAATTGGCTATTTATTTCTTCGTACTAAAAACATGAGCCAGCGTTATAAAAAAAGTATTCCCTTTAAATCTGTTAATAGATTCTACTTCTCCAAACCAGCGTAATCCTGCTGAAGTACTTGAGCTAATATGAAAATAATTTACTTCGGCACCTAAAGCCATAACACGATCTTTGTTACCTGAAAAAACGGAGTTCCCAATAGGTATTTCATCGCTTGTTGCTTTAAACTGCATGTAGTAAACTAAACCTGCATTAATTATAGATTTCGGAGCTGGTGCATCTGTAGTGCCTCCCATTACATAATATGTTTTTCCGAATCCTCCTTCAAGGCTAAAAAGATCTCCTGTTTTAATATCGGTATCTTTTTTCTTTCCATTTATTTCATAAGAAGCTAATGCTGATAAATGCAATGTTTTTTTATCATTAAAAAAAAGTGTTGTTCCTGCCGAAAACTCATTTATAAACATTCCTAAACCACTGTTATCACTAGCTCCGTTTTCAAACTTACCGGTAGGTAAATACATGGCGTAAGTAAAAATGAAATCGGCTTTTTTATTATGCCAACCCAATTGTAATGGTATGATATAAGTATCTGAATACGCAAAAGGGCTTTTTGAGCTTACATAATTCCCCTGAATTGCATTGGAGGCAAATGGTAATAATGCTGATGCTCCATAATTTCCTCCTAAAATCTTAAAATCGCTTACCCAACTTACACCCACAGCTGTAAGGAACATATTTAAGTTTGGGTCTGCGACTGCAACATCGCCATCATTATTTCGTAAAGAAGTCGTGTTATAAAAATAAACGGGTACAAATACAGAAAGGGTATTTTCGGGTGTTTGGGTACCCGATTGTAATCCCATAGCTCCCAGAAAATGTCCCCCTTTAAGTTGTGCATTACTAAAAAAAGGAATTAATAAAACCAGTGTTGTAACAACTGTTTTTATAGATTGTATGTTTTTATTAAATACTGTTTTCATGATTTTACTTTATAATAATTCATTAAATAATTTTAGAATACTTAATCAATAAAAGAATCCCTCAACACAAGTTTTATCTTGTTCTGGTAATGAAATTATTTTATCGAGAATTCATTTCTTCCTTCAGAAGTTACTCGAATAAATTTGAAATACTCTGATGGAGACTTACCTGTGTGTTTAACAAATGCTCTAAAACAAGTTGTTCTGGATTTAAATCCCGAGCCCCATGCCATTCCTTCCAGAGATAAGTGTTTCCAATCGATATCGTTTACTTTATCTTTAAAGTATTCGATTCTTTTAAGATTTACATAATCCTGAAAATGAAGATTATATTCACTATTTATCAGACTTGAAAGATGGTGAACTGGTATTCCTGTTTCTTCGGACAAATCGCGAATGACAAGATTTTTCTTTAAGAAGAGTTTTTTACTAAGAAAGGCTTTTTCAAGTGTTATTAAATAAGTTATTTTCTTTTCATCTGTAAGCAAGCTTAATATAGGCAAAGCGTCTTTTACTTCTTCTGTCTTGATAGTTTTACTAAAATTATCGTTGCTAAAATTACGCAAAGTAATAAGCGGCTCTCGTAAACCGTACAAAACCTGAGGTTTAAAATACAACCAACTCACTGTAAAAAGAAGGATAAAAGATACCATTGCGTTGTACAGAAAATCAATATTAATTACGGAGCTACTCAAGAATCGATGCACAAAAAGTGTCGAAAAAAGTACTATAATCATAATATTAAAAATCCTCAACCAATTAATAACCTTATCATTATATCGTTTAAGTTTATGTGTGTTTTTTAAATCAAATTTTAAAATCATTATGGTTTGCACAAAAGCATATCCTAACCAAGATAATATTATGATTAACGGAAATGCAGCATTTACTTTAACAGATAAATAGTCTGTTCTTTGTATTATATCGTCATTAAACAAACCTCCTAAATAATTAAGATAACGGTCTGAAAATGAAAATAAAATATAAATGAAACATACTATAAAGGGAGTAAAATGTATCCAATCGTATTTTCTAATCATTTTTCCAGGCAACAAAACATTTCTTATATATAAAAAAGAACATGGTGCTACCAAGAAAATAAAAGAACGGGTGATTATAAAGAAATTTGAAAACCCTTTTAATACACTTGCAGACAAGTAAAAACTATAAATACTTCCTATAGCAAGGCTAAACAAGCAAAGACTCAAAAAGAAATTCTGATTAAGATTTTTTTTGGTAAAAATAATCATCAAAGAAACAGTAAAACCTGCTATTGATGCGATAAAGAAAAAGAGAGATAGTAATATATAAATCATGGGGGAAAGATTTAACATTTTTATTCTAGAAATGATTTCACTTATAAAATCAACATTATCAAAGACATTGTAGTTGCCTGCATTATAAAACGATTAAACTTATCTAGTAGGGAGATAAGTTTAATCGAGTTGTAATATACTCGTTGTAGAACTTATTTTTTTACAACTAAGCCAGGAGGGAATCCTGCTAAAATTTTCTTTACAGAAGAACTAATAAATTCATCTGGATTATCTGGTCTTTTATCTAATTCGGTATTACCGATTCCTTGCCAAATTAGTTTTTGTGTTTTTGTAGATACAATATCAATTACCAAAGATCCATCAACATAATCGTAGGTATCATAAGTTGTAGTACCACTTAGCATACCACCACCAGCACCCCAATATCCATACGGACGATACATACCGCCATATCCATAGAAATTAGAATTTGCTGTAACCTGTTTTTTGTCTTTTAAAATGGTAACCGCATTAACTTTCAGATCAGGATTGTTTGCTGTTTCTTTAAATCCTTTACTAGCCATTTCTGTACGAATTGCATTTGCAATTCTATCTACATTCAACTGGCTTACCTGACCCTCTTGCGCTTTTAAGTCATAAACTGCAAATGTTTTATATTCTGAAAAATTAGCTGAATGGTCGTAATCGTTTGTAACTTTTACGCTTGGAGCACAGCTGTAAATCAAACCCAATAGTATAACTGGGATTATGAATAAGGTTCTTCTTCTCGTGTTCATTTTATTAAATT
Organism: Flavobacterium sp. PL02; assembly: GCF_035013205.1. Classification (NCBI taxonomy): domain Bacteria; kingdom Pseudomonadati; phylum Bacteroidota; class Flavobacteriia; order Flavobacteriales; family Flavobacteriaceae; genus Flavobacterium; species Flavobacterium sp. PL02. The sequence continues at coordinate 303,107 of NZ_JAYGJP010000003.1, read as the reverse complement.
TTAAAGTGATTATTAAAAAATTAGTAAGCTATTTAAACTATTAAATAAATGATCAAATTTTGAATGAGCGGAAATTCCTATTAAGAATATTGTTTTTTTAAGTTAAAACATTCTTAAAATTAAGTGGTATTTTCCCTAAAGGTAAATTATTTTATTAATTACCCCAAACAAATTTGATTAAATATCCTCCATTATAAACTGAATTACACATGTTTAGCCTTACAATGGAAGCTTTTACAAATACATTCTGTCAATTATTTACCTTGTACGACAACGTAACTATCCTGACCATCTTTAGAAATTGGCTGATAATACACATTGTTATAAAGCAAGTATTTTTGACCGTCGATTGTTTTTTCTTCTGCTCCTTCTGGAAGATGTGTTACAACTGCTCCAACTGGTGCTGTTACAACTTTATACTTGCCTGAAGTTTTACTATAATAAGTTCCTCCATAATAGTAATACTCGGCACCCGAGACAGTTATCGTTACATATCCTTTGGGTAAATCAGATATTGTTGCGCCTATTGGTGCTGGTACAACTTTATACCCACTAGATTCTTTTACATAATACACTCCATCGTCATAATTATAGTTTGTATTCTCTACAGATACAATTATTGCTGCGGTGGTTAATGTTGCCAAAAAGAAACCTACAGGATACCATGTTGGTCCCCAAACATAAGGTACAAACGGATGATACGCATATGGAAATGGTACTGGGTAAGGATGAAATGGTACCGGATATGGTCTTGGATACGGGTGTGGAGGTGGCGGCAACGGTCTTGGCGGTATCGGCCTAATCGGTTCAGGACGTGGCATAGGTCTAATCGGCTCCGGACGAGGCATTGGTCGAGGCATCGGACGAGGCGGTGGGAAATGACCAAAACGTTGCGCTGTAACTGTTTCTGGAATCATTAATAGCATTGCAAACAATACCATAATAAATATCGAAATTCTATTTGATTTATATGATTTCATAGGAATCTATTTATGTGATTACTTAGTTTTTTCTCTAGGAGCAAATTTTGTTTTGGTAGCCTTAGGGGGAGCTTTAAACTCAAACAAAGTGTCTGGCAAGTCGGCGTTTATTACCCAGTCTTTATAAACTGCTTCAAATTGTGGACTCTCTTTTTGATCTGTATAAATTATTACCATCTTAAGAGGTAAAAACAAATCATCATTTGCTATCCAAAACTGAAAACTTTTGGTTTTATCTCGTCCTGCAATATGAAAACATTCCTTTCCATCAATAGTTGTTTTTCCCAAAAAGACCAAATCTTCACTAGAAGACTGAATATCGCTAGCAAAAGAAGGATAGAAAAAATCGGCAGCCGAAAACTCAATTCCGTACTTTTTGCTAACATCATCTATTGTTTCAATCACAGAATTTGGCGCGGTGGTGGTAGCATAAGTATTATTATCGTAGGAATAATAATTTAAACTTTGTCCATTATACAACAATGCCCGATTGCCTTTATCTCCTGTAGAAGTAACTTTCATTTTTTCTGGAAACTTAATGGCAACTTTATCAATAATAGCATGCTTTACAAGTCCTAAATTATTCGTTAAGATATCATAAGTCGTTACCGCAGTAAAACTACAAGACTTTATATCCTGCATGGTTTCGGTAGTTCGGCTCAAGAGATAAACAGCCGTAGAATCTATACGCTGTGTTTGGGCATTTGTTGAGATAACCATCATCAAGAAGCCTATTAAAAATAAAAACTTTCTATTCATATGTAGATATTAATTGATTTTTATCGGTCATATGTAATTCGCATATCTTCATTGGTGTTTGCGACCAATTTAAGGTCATGCTCATTTCATACGTTTGTTTCTTATTTGTTTATTAAATTAACTTTCCATTGGTATCGGTAATCTTCCGCTTTTAACAGCTTCTAACATTTTCTTATAATCTGCTTCATTTTGATTGGCATAGGAAACCGAAAAATTGGCAATCGCATTGGCAAATTCTTTGTTTTTACCCATATAACCAGATAAAACCGAAGCATCTCCCGAACGTGCATGTGCTCTTGCTAATACCCATCCGCATGCTTTGGCATAATCCATAAGATTTTTGGCTTTCATAACCTCAAGAACTGGTTTAACCTTGGCATCACGGAGTTGTCGTATGTAAAAAAACTTCCCACTTTCTCCATCCGTCCATCCCAAAAACATATCCGATGCTGACTGCATTAACTTCTGTCCCATTACGATACGTTCTCCTTGATGTTTATAAATACTTTTGGTTTTTAAATTAGGTTCTAATACACTTTGCCTAGCTTCTTTAAATTGTAAAAAAATCGGTTCGCCAGTTCCCGACATTAACAGACTAATTCCGCAAAGCGTTCCTACACTTCCTACGCCTACTACTTTTATGGCAATATCATGTACTGAATATCGGTTTAGGAGTATTCGTTTATCTTCAGATAATGATTTTATATACTTTTTATGAACTGCCTCTGCTTGTCTCAGCATATTTTCGCCTTCTTCGCCCGTTAGGTGATAAATAAGTGGTGGTTCATCTTTAATACGAGCCCGTTTTCCTTCTTGATACGTGAGTTTGGCAAACTCTTTTTCATGGGCAGTATATTCAGCCGCTTTTTTTAGTCTTTTTTTCTGGAACTGCTTTATTTCATCATCACTTCCTAATTCTATCAAGTCGGCTAAATCAATATGAGCATACCATATTTGTAGTGCTGATAATTTGCTATATTCAAGCATGTGTTTTTTGTAACTCTCGGCAACAAGTCGAGCTACTTCTTTGCTTATTTTTGGAGAAAAATTCTTCCATCTTGCTGCAATTGTAAAGCTGGTTGCAAGTCGTTTTAAATCCCATTCCCATGGACCAGGAAGTGTTTCATCAAAGTCATTAATATCAAAAACTAACTGACGCTCGGGAGTTGCAAATCCTCCAAAATTCATTAAATGACAATCTCCGCAAAGCTGAAGTTCTATTCCTGTTGTGCGGGACTGTTTTAAATCGGCTGCCATAATTGCTGCTGCACCTCTATAAAAGGAAAATGGAGATTCCATCATCCTACTATATCTAATAGGTAATAGACTTTCGACTCTTCCTACACTTGTATTAATTAATATAGCAACAGGATCTTCTCTATCTTTGGCGGGTTTCCACTCGCTATGAATGGAGCGCGGTGTAGTTTTACGAATTGCTTTTCCCTCGGCAAATCGCTCTGCTTTTGATATTCCAGAATCAAATATGTTTTCGTTGGTTTCTTTGGATTCATCAATCATAGCTTCTAATTTTTATTTTCGTTTAAAAGGCAAATCAGTTGTAAGCGTAATCCTAATAGTATGATTCATTCTGCTAAGCCCACTTTCGGTATCGGACGATTTCCAGAAAATCTGATTCATATATCCTACTTCCAATCGTATTTCTCTCCGTTTGTCAAGACTGTAAGCAGTTCCTAAATACAATCGGTTTTGATCTAAGTAATTCTCATCGCTACTTGCTGCATTGGTTCTTATATGAACCTCATCATAAACGACTGCTGCCCATCGTTCTTTAAACCATAATTGATACCGTACTTGGTATCGTAACGTATTTTCGAATTTGTAATAATCAAAATGGTCGCTTGTGCTATTTGGATCGTCTTTTCTACCTAACCATCGTTGTTCCATCCTAAAACGTTGTGACCAGACTTCTTTTCCTTCTTTCTTTACTATACGCCAAATAAATTGCTCGTATATTCTATAATCTGGATTATTGTATGGTAATGAAATCTCGTCATAAGGTAAATCCCATTGATAGGCAATACCAGCTCCTAATCGGTTTCCGTTTTTAAGATAATAATTGGCTCCTGCTCTGTAAAAAGATCCCTGAAGTTCGGATACAAATTGATTTCCTTTTGAATATCCTTCCAACAGCAATCCCCATCTTCCATCTTCTTTAAATGGTAAATACATTTCGTAACCAACCCATGCTGCAACATTCTGCTCCATTTTTTGAGCATTTGTTTTTACACTACCCAAAAAAGTAAATACGATTATAAAACTTATGGTTTTCAAAAAATTGGCTATGTTCATACAACTACTCAATTAGTTTTCAATAATTTAAAAAAACACTTAATCTATCTTCGTTTTATTTCACAAGTTCTGGCTGCGGAGCTTTCCATGTACCGTTTAATATCGATTCGTCTGGACCATAAATTCGGATTAAATAATAGAATGCATCTGCCGGAGTAGGCAACCAGTTGAATTCTTTTTTCTCTGATATTATCTTTCAAGTAAAAAATTAAAATGATTTTATGATCCTGGAAAAACAAAAGCCAATACTGCTCTTAGTCCCCAATCTGGTTTAGATTCTGACGGGCCATCTATTGGGATTAATGGCATTAAAGCAAATTGAACGACTTGACTTCCTAATTTTGTTACCGCTCCTATCGAAGGATTGAAAGATATCATTGTTGTTTTTCCTTCCCAGTTTTGGGTTACTTCTACATTTGCGCCTAAACTGGCACCACTTTTAAAACTATGAGAAAGGAAAGCTTGTATGTAGAATTCATTAAAATCGGCACGGTCTTCATTTCCTGCTACCGACCATATTTGGTTGGCAAGAAAACCTACCGAAAGTCCTTTTCCTTGATGCATTATTAATAGACTTGGTCCTATCCCGAATTTCTCCGTTCCTAAAAACTTATCTGTTGCGGTTGGAACTAAAAAGGCTGGACCAACTCCCCATATAATCTTCTCACTTTTGGGTGCAAAAAAAGCGGTTACGGTTGCATCACTTAACCCAAATTGATGGGTATTTTCTCCTGTAATATCTCTTTGATCTACAATTGGAACTATATAACGGGTAATTAAGTTTAGATTATCACTTAATTTAAAAGGAATTACCGGTTGTACGTTAACTGTATATTTAGATCCATTATAAGGACCAATACCATAATTAAGATTATTTTGCAATGGAACACTTATAAGACTCGCAACTGGATTAGCCAATTTATCTGCAAGTTCCTGTGCACTTGCTCCTGCTTTTTCTTCCTGTGCATTTGCTGTAAAATGAGTTAAGGAAATAACAACTACAATAAATGCTGATTTAAGTTTTAGAAATGGGGTAAAACGTTTCATATATACGATTTTAAAATGTCCTTAATTGTACTTATTAAAGGATACAGCTTTTAAACAAACAAAAAAGCTGTATCGCTTTAAAACCTAACCAAAACCAATACTTATTTGTCTGCAAAAACTTTCTTCCAGTCTTCTTTCATGTTTATCACATGCCAGTTATTTTTTGCAGCAGCATTCAATGATGCATTATCTTTTTCCTGATAACTATATTCTCTTATCGAATCATTGTGATTTACTAATAATTGAAAAGATGGGTATTTGTTACCTTGGGTATATTTCAGCATTGCGATATCTCCAGCACCACCTTCGTTACCACAAGCAAATACAGGTCGTTGCCCGATATGCAATTGGATTCCAACTGGCTTACCTTCTTTATCATTCAATAAATCAAGAGCAGGTTCACGGGTAATATTACCCGTTGCACCATCAAATTTGTATTTGAAAGAAGTACCAACAACTTGTTCTTTAGGGATCCCGTAAAAATCGGCTGAGATTGCACGAACCAATTCTATAGTTCCACCTGTAACAATAAATGTTTTGAAACCATTAGCGCGTAAGTAGTTCAATAACTCCAATTGTGGTTGATAGCGTATTTGTTTCAACGGAACATTTTTTCCTGGATAGGTTGCTCCAGCAAAAAATTCCTTAACAGAACTCTCAAATTGGTCTTCGGTCATACCCGTATGGGTTGCAGCAACCAGTTCTATAAGTGCTTTATCTCCTCCTTTGGCAAAAAAATCTTTGTCTTTTTCAACAACAGCTTTAAAAGGTTGCACTTTAGCCAATTCTGGTTTTGCCTCTACCATTTTTTTAACACGGTAAAAAGCAAACAATTCCTGAACATATGGCTTTTCAGCCCAAAGTGTTCCATCATTATCAAAAGTTGCAATTCTGCTTTCAACTGGAATAAAGTCGGGACTTCCTTCCTTAGTTACTTTCTCAACATAAGCTATGATGTCTTTTTTTAGTTTTCCATCATTCCAACTTGGTAACGGATCACCACTTGTTGCAACTGCTTCTGTTTTATCCGAAGTCCCAACCGCAGTTGCATCTTCTGTTTTGTTCTTACAAGAAACTAGTAGGAATAAGAATAAGGGTAATACATATATTTTTTTATACATAATCTGGGGTATTACGTTTATAAAAGATTGGGTCATTATAGACCCAATCTCTCTTTATACTATTTTTTCTTTGCAGCTTGCGTGTCTTTTTGTATCGATTTTTTCAATTTGATATCCTGTAATACTTCTTCCATAATAGTTGCCGCAGAGAAACTTGGTGGTATAGAACGAGGAGGGAATTGCTCAAAAGTTTCAGCAAATGTTACAACTTCTGCAATATTTCCATATGCCAATTGAACATGATTCAAAATCCAGTCCCAATAGGTGTTAGAAGTGAAATCGGCTCTTTCATATGGATCTTGATATAAATTGAATATTTTTTGCAAACGCAATTTGGTAAATGGTTCTGCCCACACCCCCATTGTTCCTATCATACGTTGCTCAGCATAAACAAACTTATAATCCCCCTGACGCAGTCCTACCAATAATCCGTCATCATCAGAGTAAAAGAATTTGTCTCTGGCACTTTTAGGTGTAGTTCCTCTCAAATAAGCGGATTGATCAAATCCATCTAAATGCACTTTATAGTTTTTACCATTGGCACTATATCCAGTTAAAGCTTTTTTTGTTAAATCTGGCTCACCTGCAATTGAAGCAAATGTTGGCATCCAGTCATTATGAGATACAATTTCATTACTTACAGTCCCTGGCTTGATAACGCCTGGCCAACGTATCATACATGGAACTCTAAAAGCCCCTTCCCAGTTGGTATTTTTCTCAGAACGAAATGGTGTCATTGCTGCATCTGGCCATGAATTCATGTGAGGTCCATTATCTGTAGAGTACATCACAATTGTATTATCGGCAATTCCTAAATCATCCAACGCTTTTAAAAGTTCTCCAACAGTCATGTCATGTTCGATCATACCATCATTATACTCACTATCTCCATGCGTATATTTACCTCTATGTTCTGGTCTTACGTGTGTACGTAAATGCATACGTGTACCATTCCACCAAACAAAAAATGGCTTGCCCGCTGCATTTTGTCTTTTTATAAAATCAATTGCAGCAGCAGATGTTTCGTCATCTACAGTTTCCATTCTTTTTTTAGTAAGTGGTCCTGTGTCTTCGATTCTTTGTTTTCCAATTTTTCCAAAACGTGGATCAACAGTGCCATCATCGGAATTTGTAGCTGTACATTTTAAAACACCTCTAGGTCCAAATTTTGCCAAATAGGCAGGGTCTTTAGGATAATCCGGCAATTCTGGTTCTTCTTCAGCATTTAAGTGATACAGATTTCCAAAAAATTCATCAAAACCATTTACTGTTGGTAGGTTCTCATTACGATCCCCAACGTGGTTTTTACCAAATTGCCCTGTAGCATATCCTAAATTTTTCATGATTCCTCCAATAGATGGATCAAGTTGACTCATACCCATTGGTGCTCCTGGATAACCTACTTTGGTTAATCCGGTACGAATACCATGTTGTCCCGTTAAGAATGCTGCACGACCGGCAGTACAACTTTGTTCTCCATAATATTGAAGAAAAAGTTCTCCTTCTTTTGCAATACGATCAATATTAGGAGTTCTATATCCCATTAACCCGTTGCTATACGCACTGATGTTGCTAATACCAATATCGTCTCCCCAAATAACGAGGATATTCGGTTTTTTACTGTTTTGGGCTTCCAGCTGGGGAACTGCAAGACATCCTGCCGCAAAAACTAATATTGCGCCTTTTAATCCACACTTGTTAAATAATTGTTTCATAATAATAAAATTTGTTAATAATCCTTGTTGCTTTATAAATACTAAAAATGTGAACCTAAGCCCTATTTAACAAGTCACTTAAGGGATAAATATGTTCAACATTTATTTTACTTCTTTAATATCATCGTTTTGTAACCTTAGTAAAAATTGGTTACATAAAAGCGTATATAAATAAACTTGTATATGCTTAAATAAGGCCTACTACTATTTTGATTATTAATTCTTGATTTTGATTTCTCATTCATCGCATTTAAGCTTTTGTAAAATCCTGTTTACTATTACATCTATCGTTAGATACCTAAATAATAAAACCAAAAACATACATTACTAGTTTGCAATTCATTGAAAAATCTGAAACAAGAATTTTCTTAAAATTATCATAAGGCAATCAAAATTAAATATTAAAAAAGAGCAACATGTCTAAGATGAGCTATCCTTCGTTTCATTTTATAAAATGGAACGTCAAAAAAATTGCTTTTTTCGTTTCATTTTTAAATATGAAACCTTAATAAAAGCGAATTAATCGCTATGTAAACTATAATCCTTATTTTATATGTACGATTTATCCCAGATTAGTGGTTTTCTCTTTTTTCAGGTAAATGGAAAGAAATGATTAAAATTTGTCTCTAAAAAAGTCATAGATGTAGTATTTGATGTAGTATTTTGTTTAAAAAGTTTTCTGAAATGATAAACAGAATTTAGAGCTAAAAAAAGTCCCATGAAAATCGTTTCATGGGACTTTAAAGTAATAAATGGGTAATCTATTTGTTTCCTAATAAAAGTAGTTCGTTTATAACGACTTCGGTTATAAAACGTTTCTCTCCATTTTTATCATCGTAGCTTCTGTGGGTTAATTTTCCTTCAATAGCAATTTCTTTTCCCTTAACAACATATTTCTCGATAATCTCGGCAGTCTTACCCCAGGCAATAAGACGATGCCATTCGGTTTGCTCTACTTTTTCTCCTTTGTCGTTAGTGTATCTTTCATTTGTAGCAATTACTAAATTGGCTAACTTTTTACCTCCTTCAAGGTTTTTAATTTCTGGATCGTTTCCTACGTTTCCTACTAACTGTACTTTGTTTCTTAATGTACTCATGGCGTGTATGTTTTAAATATTTTATATTGATATGTCTCTCAAATCAACAAGGCAAAGTTGCGACAAGTAGGTATCGTTAATCGGTTGGTAACTATTTACTTTCGGTTGTAACTACTTGTAAGCGTTTGTAAATGGGAATAATTCATTATATTTGAGGAAAATCTCACATTATGCAGGCCAAAATCAATAAAGTAGAATTACGAAATTTAGAATTTGAGGACTACAAACAGTTGAAAAACTCTATGGTAGAATCCTATCCTGCCATGGCCGATTCTTACTGGAGGGTAGAGCATATTGAGAAATTACTCGAAATTTTTCCTGAAGGTCAATTAGTGATTCTTGTTGATGGAAAAGTGGTTGGGTCAGCATTATCGCTGATTGTCGATGAAAAATTAGTTGATAAAAAACATAATTATCTCCAGGTAGTAGGAAACTATACGTTTTCGACCCATAATAAAAACGGAGAAATCTTATACGGGATTGATGTCTTTATTCATCCTAATTATCGTGGTTTACGTTTAGGAAGACGTTTATATGATGCCAGAAAAGAATTATGCGAGCAACTTAACTTAAAAGCAATTGTTTTTGCTGGTCGAATTCCGAATTACGCACAACACGCCAAGAAATTAAGTCCGAAAAATTATATTGATAAAGTAAAACATAAAGAACTACACGACCCTGTACTTTCGTTTCAGTTAAGTAATGATTTCCACGTTATCCGAATCATGAAAAATTATTTGGAAGGCGACGAAGCTTCGATGGAATTTGCTGTGCTTCTGGAATGGAATAATGTTTATTATGATGAAAGTCCGAAATTAATTAATCTCGACAAAAGCATTATCCGACTTGGATTGATTCAATGGCAAATGCGCCAACTTAATAATATAGAAGCTCTTTTTGAACAATCGGAATTTTTTATAGATGTAGTTTCGGGTTATGGAAGTGATTTTGCTTTGTTCCCTGAACTCTTTATTGCGCCTCTTATGGCGGATTATAATCATTTATCTGAAGCCGAAGCTATACGCGAATTAGCCAGACATTCGGACCCGATTCGTAAGCGTTTCCAGGAATTTGCTATTTCTTATAACATCAATATTATTACTGGTAGTATGCCGTATATGGAAAACGGTAATTTATATAATGTTGGTTTTTTGTGCAAACGTGACGGAACATCCGAAATGTATAGCAAAATACACATAACTCCCAACGAAGTACAACATTGGGGAATGAAAGGTGGCTCGGAGATTAAAACCTTTGATACTGATTGTGGCAAAATAGGAATCCTGATTTGTTATGATGTTGAGTTTCCTGAGGTTTCAAGAATTATGTCTGACGAGGGTATGAATATCTTGTTTGTTCCTTTTTTAACCGATACACAAAATGCGTATGTTAGGGTAAAACATTGTGCACAAGCCAGAGCGATAGAAAACGAATGTTATGTTGCTATTGCGGGTTGTGTGGGTAATTTGCCAAAGGTGAATAATATGGATATACAATATGCGCAGGCGGCTGTTTTTACGCCTTCGGATTTTGCTTTTCCTAGTAACGGAATTAAGGCTGAGGCAACTCCTAATACGGAAATGACATTGATTGTAGATGTGGATCTGGATTTGCTAAAAGATATTCATGAGCATGGTAGCGTGCGAATTTTAAAAGACCGCCGACATGATTTATATGAAATTAAGAAATTAAATCCATAAGAATATCGGGATTGGTAAGAAAAACAATTATCCCCATTAGCCCTGATAGAGCCGATATCCTCGTAACGTAGTGGAGAGATAAAGGCGAAAGCAGGAACGATGTTAACAAATAAAAGCTATTGACTCGCTCATAATAACAAAGTAATTGAGCTGTTTAATATAAAAAAGTGAATCCATGAAAACATGCTTGGAATGCTCTGAAAAAATTGTAGGTCGAGAGGATAAAAAATTCTGCTCAGACAGTTGTCGGAATGCCTATAATAATAAAATAAACAAGGATAGTACTAATTTTATGCGTAACGTAAATAATAAATTACGCAAAAACTATCGCATATTATTGGAGTTAAATCCCGACGGAAAATCAAAAGCTACTAGAGATAAAATGCTTAGTAAGGGTTTTGATTTTGATTTTTTTACCAATATTATGGACACTAAAACCGGAAATACCTACTATTTTTTATATGACCAAGGATACCGTTCTTTGGAAAACGATTATTATTTGCTTGTTAAAAAAGAACTCTAGCCCCCCAAAAATACCACATGAAAAAAACCATTCCCTCCATCTTATCTATTCTAGGCATACTTGCCGTACTAGCTTTTGTTTATGTCACTCTTAAACCGCAATGGGTTTCTAAGGGTGAAGAAGCTCTTGCCGAATTTTCGACCGATAGAGCTTTGGCTCACGTTAAAGAAATTGCTCAGGAACCACATTATGTTGGTTCGGCAAATCATGAAATAGTAGCACAATATATCGAATCTGAACTTAAAGAACTAGGTCTTGAAACTTCTGTTCAGGAAGGTTTTACAATGAGTGACTGGGGAAATCTGGTAAAATCTAAAAATATTATGGCCCGCATAAAAGGGTCTAACAATAGCAAAGCGTTGTTATTATTATCTCATTATGATAGTGCTCCGCATTCTTTTTCGCATGGTGCAAGCGACGATGCATCAGGTGTTGCAACGATTCTAGAAGGTGTTCGCGCCTTTTTGTACAGTAAAGAAAAACATAAAAATGATATTATTATCCTTTTTACCGATGCCGAAGAATTAGGTTTAAACGGTGCTGCTCTTTTTGTAACACAACATAAATGGGCTAAAGATGTAGGTTTGGTTATAAACTTTGAAGCTCGTGGTACGTCTGGACCAAGTTATATGCTAATGGAAACTAACAGCGGAAATGCTGAAATGGTTAAAGAATTTGCCGAAGCTGAAACTACTTATCCTGTATCGAACTCACTTATGTACAGCATTTATAAGATGTTACCTAATGATACTGATTTAACTGTTTTTAGAGAACAAGGCAATATTCAAGGTTTTAATTTTGCTTTTATAGATGATCATTTTAATTATCATACGCAACAAGATGACCTTGCTCATTTAAACAAAACTAGCCTAACACACCAGGGTAGTTACTTAATGCCTTTACTAAAATACTTCTCTAACAGCGACTTAAATCATGCTCCAACTACTGAGGATTTTGTTTATTTCACCATTCCGTTTACGTTTATAAATTATCCTTTTTCATGGGTTTTACCAATGACTCTTATTGCATTGGGTCTTTTTATATTCTTGATTTTTATAGGAAAAGCAAAAAGGATTATCACATTTAGTGACATGTTTAGAGGTTTTATCCCTTTGCTTGGAGCAATAATTGTTGCCGGACTTGTTACTTTTTTGGGCTGGAAGTTAATATTACAAATTTATCCGCAGTATAACGACTTGCTAAACGGTTTTACGTATAACGGTCATGCTTACATTTCTGCCTTTGTCTTATTGACAATCGCTATTTGTTTTTCATTTTACAATAGTTTCTCTGATACAAAAGTTACAATTAGTCATTATGTAGCTCCTTTATTTTTATGGATTGTTATTAATGGTTTACTGGCAAATAGTTTAAAAGGTGCAGGATTTTTAATCATTCCTGTTTACTTTGGGTTAATCTTATTTGCAGCTTATATAATTACTCAAAGAGTAAATTTATTCGTTAGTCTATTATTCAGCATTCCTGCTTTGTTGATTATTGCGCCTTTTATCCAAATGTTCCCAATAGGTTTAGGATTAAAAGTACTTTTTGGAAGTGCAATTCTTACTGCACTAACTTTCGGGTTATTACTTCCTATTTTTGGTACATTTATAAGAAAAGGAATTTGGGCATTGTTCTTTCTTATCGCTTCGATTGGCTGTTTTGCCTGGGGCGGTTATACTTCTGGATATGAAAATGGCAAGGCAAAATCGAATAGTTTGTTGTATGTATATAATGCAGATACAGACAAGTCTAAATGGACAACTTATGATGTTAATCTAGACGAATGGACTCAAAAATATTTAGGGCAAGACCCAAAAGATGCTATTGCCTTAAATAACCTTCCGCTATTTAGCAAATACAGCTCTGGGTTTACTTATAGTGCAGATGCTCCAAAAATAGCATTGGCAAAACCTACAATCGCTTTTCTACAAGATAGCGTGAGAGGAAATACACGGTTCTTAAAAATTAAAATTACGCCTAACAGAAACGTAAATCGTTATGATATTTTTGGAGATCCAAAAATGGCTTTCAATAATTTTAAAGCTAACGGTACGGCACCTCTTGGACAAAAAGGAAGCCAACTGGAACGAAAAGGCGCTAAAGTTTTAAGTTATTATGTAGTGAACAATGAACCGCTTGTAATGCAATTTAGTATTGATGCAAAAACTGTTTTCGATATGACTTTAATAGAAAGTTCGTTTGATTTATTGACTAATCCATTACTTAAGGTCGAGAAAAGAGCTTCCTGGATGATGCCAACTCCTTTTGTATTAAACGATGCTGTTGTAATTAAAGAAAAAATAAAACCTTCGAAAGTAGTTTTAGACACTCCCGAAACAACAACTGTTGCTCAAGACAGTTCAAAAGTTGTAAAAGATAGCTTAAGACCAACTGCAATCACACCGCAATAATACAAGGTTTACACAAAAAACAAATCCCAAATTATCAAACTGATAGTTTGGGATTTTTGTTTACTACAAGTAAACATTCTTCATGTATTGTTATTGGTTTTTCTTTCTTTTTATAATTGATGATAAAAACTCCCAAAATAATCAATGCTGTAGCAATGATAAAATCAACCGTAATTACTTCGTCTAGTAACAACCAACCCAAGAAAACTGCGATTATAGTATTGATATAAGACAAAATAGAAATTTGAACCGCCGTTACTCGCTTTATCGCATAATGGTAAGAGAAGAATGCGAGTACGGAACCAAAAACTGACAAATATAAAGCTGCAGAAAAGCTTCTTAAACTCCATGAACTTATATCTGGATTAGGAGAAAAGATAAAAGCCAAAACAAGCTGAACCAAAGTCGCAATTGCAAATTGGTAAAACAAATTGAGTGCAATCGTATTCGATTTATGCGCTTGGGCTTTGGTATAAACCGTTCCCGATGCCCAACCAAAAATTGCCATGCTTATAAATATAAGTCCGTGTTGGTAATTAGAATCTAAAAAAGCCCCAAGTCCGTCTTTAAATATAAAAACGACTCCCGAAAATCCTATTATAACACCTACAAAACCTTTTAAACTCGCTTTTTGCAATCCAACGAAAACACTACCAACAAAAATAAGTATGGGAGAAAGCGCGCTCATTATCGATGCGAGTCCGCTTGGTAAAGTTTGTTCGGCAATTGTTGTAAACCCATTTGCAATAACAATCATTAATAAAGATGGAATTAACTGATGCCTGAAATTTGTCCAGCCAATCCATTTTAATTCTTTTTTAAATAGTAAAATAACCATTACTATTAATCCTGCCAATCCCTGCCTAATAGAGGTTACAAACCAAGGCGGAATCGTTTCCACCGCAACCCTGATTCCTAAAAAGGTTGTTCCCCATACAATCCCAACTGTCGCTAAACAGAGGAATAATTTATAATCTGGACTTTTTTCCATTATGATTAAATGTGTTTTTTATTAATTATGAGAATCATTTTCTCGCAAAGTCGCAAAGTCGCAAAGCTTGCATTTGGTTTCTTTTTGGCTTTGTGGCTTTGCGTCTTTGCGAGAGATTTATTTGCCAAAGCATTATAGTGTCTTTCTTATTTTTGTGCCAGAAGACTAAAACAGAAGGGCTATTCTTAACAAGCACATTCAATTTTCAATCCTGTTTGTTTTCCATTTGTGCCTTCGGTAGCATAACCATCAAATTTCCACCATTCGATTCCTCCCATTAATTCTTTTACCTTAAATCCCAATCGGGTCATGGCAAGAGCGCCTTTTGTCGATGCATTGCAACCAATGCCATCGCAGTAGGTTACATATAAAATTTCTTTATCCAGATGTTTCGTGTTTTCGATTGTCATCTCGCGATGCGGAATATTAATTGATCCCGGTATATGCTCGGCTTCAAATCCAAAAGCTTTTCGGGCATCTAGTGCAACAACTTTATCACCAACGTTTAAAGCATCGAATAAATCTGATGGATCCATTTCAAATGCTAGTTTGTTTTCATAATGTTTAATTTGATCTTCCATTATAGTATCGTTATTAGTTATTTAACAATCCAAAATTAGAGCAACAACAACTGTAATAAAAACGAAAAGAATTCATGTATTGCATTACTTTTTTTCATGCAAATGCAAGTATAAATTTTTGTTCCTTTGTGTAAACAACGCTCAAAAATGGAAATAAGACATTTACGATTGATAAAAGCAATTGTCGAAGAAGGAAGTATTACCAAGGCTATTGATAAACTACATCTCACTCAATCGGCATTAAGCCACCAACTGAAGGAGGCAGAATATCAACTAGGAACCAAGATATTCCTGAGAGCAAACAAAAAACTGGTTTTAACTAAAGCTGGTGAAAAACTATATGGAATTTCTAATGAGATTCTGGACAAAATATCAGAAACTGAGCAAGAAATCAAACAAATGGTTTTTGGCGAGTATGGAGAAATCCGTATTAGTACCGAATGTTTTTCCAGCTATCATTGGTTGCCTTCCGTTTTAAAGCAATTTCACTTTGTATATCCAAATATTGAACTCAAAATTGTAACCGAAGCCACGCAACAACCCGTTCAGAAATTGCTTGATAATGTAATAGACATTGGTATTGTAAGTGACATTATAAAAGATGACAGAATAAAATACCTGGAACTTTTTCAGGATGAAATGGTAATGGTTGTATCTGAAAATCATTCCTGGGCAAATAAAAAATATGTTGTAGCCGAAGATTTTATCAATGAACATTTAATCATTCATTCGCTACCGATAGAAAGTGTTACAATTCATCAAATGCTTTTGGTTCCTGCCAAAGTAACTCCCCGAAAAATAACTCCATTGCCTCTTACCGAAGCTTCTATCGAAATGATTAAAGCTGATATGGGCGTTATGTCGATGGCAAAATGGGCATTGTTGCCTTATTTAAAAAACAGCCCGTTAAAAGCGGTAAAAATTGGTAAAAATGGCTTAAAAAGAAAACATTTCATTGCTATTAGAGAAAGTAAAGAATATCCAGACTATTTTAATCATTTTATAGAATTTTTACAAACCGAAATTCACCATCAATGGAATTTATAATACGAGATTGCAACACAAACGACTTAACAAAACTAATCGACTTGTGCCAGAAACATGCCGAATACGAGAAAGCAGCTTTTACCTCTGAAGGGAAAGAAGACAAATTAAAACTCGCTTTGTTTGCCGACAATCCAAAATTATATTGCTTAATTATCGAATTAAATGCAGCGATTATTGGCTATGCAACGTACACTTTCGATTATTCTACATGGGATGCAGCCGATTTTATGTACATGGATTGTTTGTTTCTTGAGGATTCTACCCGTGGATTTGGAATTGGCGAAGCCATCATAGAAAAGCTTAAGCAAATTGCGATTGAGAAAAACTGCATCAACATACAATGGCAAACGCCGACATTTAACACCAGAGCAATAAAATTTTATAACCGTATTGGTGCAAACGGAAAAGATAAAGTTCGTTTTTCTTTAATTTTGTAACATATAGCTAGAATCCGAAAAAAGTTAACCATATAAGTGATATAAGTAAATATAAGTGTAGCTAATCGACATAAAACTTTGCGGCTTTGCGAGACAATTTAAGGATAGTATAAAGGCAAAACCAACTTAAAGAATAAAATCACACACTGATTACAAGAAAACAAAATGACAAAAATTAGTATTTTAGGTTGTGGATGGTTGGGATTTCCTTTGGCGAAAGCCATGATTACAAAAGGTTTTCTGGTAAACGGATCTACAACCTCAACAGAAAAAATATCGATATTAAAAGAATCCGGGATTAATCCTTTTTTAATAAATATCAATCATAACGAAGAGAATCCGCCTTTCGGCAAAAGTACATCAGGACAAGTTGAAGCTTTTTTAAATGAAAGCACAATTCTTATTATCGATATTCCGCCCAAGTTACGTGGCGAAAACGCAGAAAGCTTTGTAGATAAAATCGCTTTCCTGATTCCGTTTATCGAAAAATCAACCATCGAGAAAGTACTTTTTATAAGTTCGACATCTGTTTATGGGGAAAGTAATTTATTAATAACCGAAGAAACAAAACCGGATGCCGATACCGAAAGTGGTAAACAACTAATACTTGCCGAAGGCCTTTTGCAGAGCAATACCAATTTTAAAACTACAATTCTTCGTTTTGGAGGTTTAATTGGCGAAGACCGAAACCCTATTAAATTTCTATCTGGAAAAGAGAATGTCGAAAACCCCGATGCACCTATCAACTTTATTCATCAGGATGATTGTATTGGTATCATCCTAAAAATTATAGAATCCGACTCATGGAATGAAACTTTTAATGGCGTTGCCCCTTTTCATCCTTCCCGTGAGGAATATTACACCCAAAAAGCAATCGAAAAAGAATTAACTCCTCCTAAGTTCAATCATGAAAAAGAAAGCTTTAAAAAGGTTATTTCGAGTGCTAAAATAGAAACGGTACTCGATTATTGTTTTGAAAAGGTGCAAAGGCTCTGAGGTGCTAAGAAACAAAGGTTCAAAGACGCAAAGGTTTTCTGTAGAGACGCACCGCAGTGCGTCTACGTAATATAGGTTTTCCATAATGTGAACGTATGTGAGGCGGAGCCCTGCAAGTAACTAATACATCTTATTCCTTAGATTGTGGAGCAACTAACGGAGATCCCTCAATTCTTCGGGATGACAAGATTGTCTACATAACCATAACCCAAGGTTTCAACCATGGGCTACCGATTATGAGATAATGCATTCCAAATAATACATTGCGCTCCAACGGTTGAAACCGTTGGCAATGTTTGTAATGTGTTATTAATTACTCACAAAACAACCTCAAACTTGTCTTTCTGACGAAGGAAGAATCTCTACGAGTAACTCGACAAAGATTATGTAGCAACTAACGGAGATTCCTCGTTCCTAGGAATGACAAGTTTGTGGTAACTTTATGCGCAAACAAAACCTTTGAACCTTTGTCACTTAGAACCTTAGAACCTTAGAACCTTAGAACCTCAAAAAAAAAGGGGGCTACTTTAATAAAGCAGCCCCTTTTTTTTATAAACTTGATATTACCAGATTTTAACTCTTTTCTCTGGTTCTATGTACATTTTATCTCCTTTTTTAATAGAGAATGCTTCATAGAAAGAATCCATATTCTGGATAGGCACATACGCACGGTACATTCCTGGAGAGTGCGGATCTACTTTTACTTGATTTTTCAAAGCTTCATCACGGCTTTTAGTTCTCCAAACCGTAGCCCAAGAAATAAAGAAACGTTGCTCTGGAGTTAATCCGTCGATTAAACCTGGATTACCATTTGCTTTTAAGTACAATTGTAAACCATCGTAAGCAGCGTTTACTCCACCTAAATCTCCAATGTTTTCACCTAAAGTAAATTTACCATCTACGTGAACTCCCGGAAGTGGCTCTAATGCACTATATTGATCTGCAAGAGCAGTTCCTAATTTTGTAAATTCTTTCAAATCATTTTCTGTCCACCAATCAACAAGGTTTCCTTCTGCATTATAACGAGCACCAGCATCATCAAAACCATGAGAAATTTCATGACCGATTACAGCACCGATTCCACCATAATTTACAGCTTCGTCTGCTTCGTAGTTATAAAAAGGAGGTTGTAAAATAGCTGCAGGGAATACAATTTCGTTATACGATGGGTTGTAATATGCATTTACCGTTTGTGGAGACATTCCCCATTCTGTTTTATCAACAGGTTTAGGTAAATCAGAAAGTCCTTTATTGAAACTCCATTTAGAATAGTTTTTCATGTCTTCAAAATAGCTTCCGCCTTCAGCAAGACTTTTAACTTCTAAAGCTGAGTAGTCTATCCATTTATCAGGATATCCAATTTTTATAGTAATCTTGTTTAATTTCTCAATCGCTTTAACTTTAGTTTCAGCAGACATCCAAGTTAAATTGTTTATTCTGTTTTGGTAAGCTAAAATTACATTCTGAATCATTTTCTCTGCTTTTGCTTTAGCTTCAGCTGGAAATAATTTCTCTACATATAATTTACCTAAAGCTTCACCAATAGTTTGGTTTACAACCTGAAGCGCTCTTTCTTCACGTGGACGTTGCTTAATCGCTCCAGTTAAAGTTTTTCCGTAGAAATCAAAGTTTGCACTTTCAATATCAGTAGATAATTGTGATGATGATGCACTTAATAAAGACCATTTCATGTATTCTTTCCAAGCTGCTATATTGTTTTCTTTGAAAATAGTTTCCATAGCTTTCATATATCTTGGTTGCAGAACAATAACAGTATCCACTTTAGCCATTCCAATTCCTGTAAGGTAATTTTTCCAGTTAATAGCTGGTGTCATTTTTTGCAAATCAGCAATCGAAGTTGGATTGTACTGTAATCTGCTATCTCTGCGTTCTACTCTATCTAATCTTGGTTTAGACATTTCGATTTCTAATGCTAATATTTTCTCAGCATTTTGTTTTGCAGCTGCAGGAGTTTCTCCTATAAATTGCAACATTCTAGCTACGTGAAGTACATATTTTTCACGTTTTTCTTTAGAATCTTTTTCTTCAGATGTGTAATAATCTTTATCCGGTAAACCTAATCTACCTAAACCAAGACTTACAGAGTTTTTAGTACTATTTTTTTCATCAGCTCCTACGTATACTCCAAAAAATCCAATTCCGCCAATAGGTTCAGTCTCAATTAAAAACTTCTCTAAATCCGCAACATTCTTTATTGCGTCGATTTTTTTAAGATATGGTTTTAAAGGCGTGATTCCTTGTTTGTTTCTTCCAACTGTATCCAGGATTGCGTTAAAAAGATTTATTGCTTTTCCTTGATCCGTATTCGATTTGTATTTTGGATCTTTCGATGCTTCTTTTAAAATAGCTAACGAATTTGCATCTGTTTTCTTCAGCAATTCATTAAAACTTCCCCATGTAGTTCTGTCTTTAGGAATTTCAGTTTTGTCTAACCAAGTTCCATTTACATAACGGAAGAAATCTTCGCTTGGCTTAACTTTTTTATCCATTAAGGATACATCAATTCCAGATGCCGAAGGCGCCTGACTTTGAGCCTGACACATTGCAAAACCTAACACTGCCGGTATTGCAAATAGCAAATTCTTACTATTGTTCTTTTTCATTTTTAAATAAGGTTTTATAGTTACTCACAAACTTATTGTTATTATTTTGAATAAAATGTTAATTTTTGTTAGATTTAAGTTTGTAATCGATTGGTCTGTCTTTTGGAATTTTGTTACATATTTAGATTAAAAAATGTAAGCAAAAAAGCAATTTTATGATATTAATTCAAAATTATTTCTGAATATTTACATCATAAAACGATCAGTACGTGAGAGCTAAAATTCAGCAGGCATTTTCTAACAAAGTAGAATCTATTGGTTTACCAATACTTGCTTTATGCTGGGTTAGTTTTTTTTGGGGAACAACATGGCTGGCGTCCAAAGAAGGCGTAAAACATATGCCGGCGTTGCAACTCGCAACTATCCGACAGTTTATGGGCGGAATTTTATATGTTGGTTATTTTATACTCAAGAAAGCACCTTGGCCAAAAGGAAAACAATGGCAAACTATCCTGGTTTTAAGTATCTTAAATTTTGTTTGCAGTAATGGTTTAAGCACTTGGGGCGTAAAATATATTAGCAGTGGTTTGGGTGCCATTATTGGTGCTATTTTCCCAATATGGATTGTGGTTATTTGTTTTTTTAAAGGGGAACGCATTGCCCGACTTGCCGTTGCGGGAATCTTAATTTGTTTTGTAGGGGTTTGTATCATTTTTATAGACCACCTCTCGGATTTCTTAAACCCTCAATTCCAATTCGGAATCTTCTTATCCGTTGCTTCAACTATAACTTGGGCTTTCGGGATTTTACATACCATGAAAAAAGCAGCTAGTTTTAATCCTTATTTTAGTTTAGGATTACAAATGCTTATTTCGAGCTGTATTCTTTTTGGTATAACCGAAACAACTGGAACTAATATTCCTCTAAATCAAATCCCTGCTTCCTCTTGGTGGTCTATTGGGTATCTGGTAATTATCGGGTCGGTTTTAACCTTTATTGCTTTTATCTATACATTGCAGCATTTACCAAAAGAAGTTAGTAGTATTTATGCCTACATTAATCCTATTGTTGCCATTTTATTGGGTTTCATCCTTTTTGACGAAACGCTTACTCTCGCCATTGTCATAGGAGTTTTGGTTACTTTAATTGGTTTGTATTTAGTAAACTCTTCTATTAGGAAGATAAAGAAATAGACTGTTTAGACTTCTTAGATTGTTAGATTTGTTAGACTATCTTAGATTCTTAGACTATCTTAGATTCTTAGACTTCTTAGATTTTACCTTTAGTATCGAAAGCCTTTTCCTAATATTCATATTTAAGAAAAATAGATTTTAAGCACTTAATACTTAATACTTAAATAAAAAACGGCTGCCTTATTAAAGACAGCCGTTTTTGTATTTTTATTTTACCAAATCTTAACTCGTTTTGATGGTTCTATATACATACCATCTCCTTGTTTTATAGAGAATGCATTATAAAAAGCATCTACATTTTGTAACGGCACATAAGCTCGGTACATTCCTGGAGCGTGTGGATCTGTTTTAACCTGACTTTTTATTGCTTCATCACGACTCTTAGTTCTCCAAACTGTTGCCCAAGATATAAAGAAACGTTGTTCTGGTGTAAAACCATCTATTAATCCAGGGTTTCCATTGGCTTTTAGATACAATTGCAATCCATCATAAGCAGCATTAATACCACCTAAATCGCCTATGTTTTCACCCAAGGTAAACTTTCCGTCTACGTGAATTCCAGGTAAAGGTTCTAATGCACTATATTGGTTTGCCAATGCAGTTCCTAAAGCTGTAAATTGTTTTAAATCATCTGCTGTCCACCAGTCAACTAGATTACCGTTTGCATTATAACGCGCACCCGAATCATCAAAACCATGAGAAATTTCATGACCAATTACTGCACCGATTCCGCCATAATTCACAGCTTCATCTGCTTGATAATTGTAAAATGGAGGTTGTAAGATAGCTGCCGGAAATACAATTTCGTTATACGATGGGTTGTAATACGCATTTACAGTTTGCGGAGACATTCCCCATACTGTTTTATCAACTGGCTTTTTGTATTTAGCAATATCTTGATTATAGTTCCATTTAGCCAGGTTGATGCTATTATCAAAATAACTTCCTCCCTCGGACACATCTTTAATAACCAACTCGCTGTAATCTTTCCATTTGTCAGGATAACCAATTTTTATGGCAATTTTATTCAGTTTTTCAATTGCTTTAGTTTTAGTTTCTGCTGACATCCATGGCAAATCAGTAATACGGTTTTGGTACGCCAAAACTACATTCTGAATCATTTTTTCAGCTTTTACTTTAGCTTCAGCTGGAAACATTTTTTCAACATATAGTTTACCTAAAGATTCTCCAACCACTTGGTTTATTACCTGAAGTGCTCTTTCTTCTGCAGGACGTTGCTTTATAGCTCCTGTTAATGTTTTTCCGTAAAAATCAAAACTAGCATCTTCTATTTGAGTAGTTAACTGCGAAGATGTTTTATTTAAAATACTCCATTTTAAATATTCTTTCCAAGCACCTACTTTATTTTCGGTAAAAATGGTTTGTAATGCTTTCATGTAACGAGGTTGCGTTACAATAATCGTATCTACTTTTGCCATTCCTATACCTGTAAGGTATTTATCCCACTGTATTGCAGGAGTCATCTTTTTAAGATCTGCAACAGCCGTAGGATTATATTGCAATCTTCCGTCTCTACGTTCCACACGGTCTAATCTTGGTGCAGACATAGCTATTTCTAAAGCTAAGACTTGAGTAGCATTTTCTTTAGCCTTTTGCGGAGTCTCTCCTATTAATTGCAACATTCTTGCAATATGGAGTTCATACTTAGCACGCTTCTCTTTAGAATCCTTATCTTCAGATACATAATAATCTTTATCCGACAGTCCTAATCGACCTACACTTAAACTAATAGCATTTACATTACTGTTCTTTTTATCAGCACTTATATAAAATCCAAAGAAACCAACACCTCCCTGAGATTCCATTTCTGCCAAGAAATTCTGTAAATCGGCTACATTTTTAATCGCATCAATTTTCTTTAAGTAAGGTTGCAGCGGTGTAATTCCTCTCTTATTTCTTCCAACTGTATCTAAGATTGTATTAAAAAGAGCGATTGCTTTTCCTTGATCTGTATTCGATTTATATTTTTGACTTTTTGAAGCTTCTTTCAAAATTGCCAAAGCATCATTGTCTGTTTTCTGACGTAGTTCATTAAAACTTCCCCAAGCATTTCTATCACTAGGTATCTCGGTTTTATCCAGCCAGGTTCCATTAACATATCTAAAGAAATCCTGACTTGGTTTAACATTTTTATCCATTAAAGAAACATCAATGCCTGATGTTTTTGGCGCCATGCTTTGAGCTTGACACATTGCAAATCCTAACATTGCAGGAATTGCAAACAACAAATGTCTATTAACTTGTTTTTTCATATTTGTTTTTAAGTTTAGTATTCACAAACATATCGTTATTATTTTGAATAAAATGTTAACGATTGTACGATTTTTAGTTTCAAAAACCGGAAATCTTTAGTTGTTTCATAACAAATCAATAAATATTACAATACATTCTTATCTTCTTGGCAGAAATCACATCCTATAATTTGGTTAAAAAAAACAATGTTACCGTATTTAAAAAGAGGTTTTTGTACTTTTGCACCAAATTTTGTTTATGAAATCTTTACTCTACAAGTACAGGAAATTTTTCTTGGTCCTATTCGTATTTTCAGCCGTTACAATTTCGTTGTTTTATTCAGCATTAAAACCGAAGAAAACATTGCCTATTTTTAATCCAGCCGATGTAAATCCAGAACTGGTTGATAGCACCATGCAATACAAAAGCAAGTACCATACAATTGCCGATTTCTCCTTTGTAAATCAAAATGGTGATACAATTACACAAAAAGATTATGATGGAAAAATATATGTAGCCGATTTCTTTTTCACTACTTGTGGTTCTATCTGCCCTAAAATGACAGCAAATCTTGCCGACGTTCAAAAAGCAGTTTTAGATAATCCTAAAGTAATGTTGCTTTCGCATACTGTATTTCCAGAAACCGATAGTATTCCTGTTCTAAAAGCATATGCTGTAAAAAACGGTGTTGTAGATAGTAAATGGAACCTGGTTACTGGTGACAAAAAAGAAATTTACACCATGGCTCGTAAATCATATTTGGCTGTAAAACTAGGAAGACCTGATCAATTGTACGATATGGTGCATACAGAGAACTTTGTTTTGGTAGATCAAAAAAGACGCGTACGTGGTTTTTATGACGGAACCAAAAAAGAAGATATTCAAAAACTTATAGAAGATATTAACTTTTTGTGTACCGAATAACTTTTCGATTTTAAATTTTCTTTCAAAATCGTTAAATCTCTGAATAAATGGTTTTCATTTAACTTTTAGCAGAGCCAATCCTATATGTGAATTATATCTTAAAACATTGAAACCATAGGGGAAAACCGCCTTAAATCAATATTAAATGATTAATATTGCAATATTAATTCAATCTAAATAAACTTGAAACATTCTATCCACACCCTGAAAAAAGGCGAAAAAGCCATTATCAAAGAATTTGATATTGATTTAGTTCCGTTGAAATTATTAGAAATGGGTTGCTTGCCAGGTAACATGGTCGAATTGCTTCAAATTGCTCCGTTCGGAGATCCTTTATATTTGAATATTAATGGTTCGCATGTGGCTATTCGAATAGAAACGGCACGTGTAATAGAAGTAGAAATAATCAAATAGAATTTGCAATGAGTATTCAAAATATAAATGTTGCCTTAATCGGTAATCCAAATACAGGAAAAACTTCAGTTTTTAATCAATTAACAGGTCTTAATCAACAAGTAGGAAACTATCCGGGAATTACTGTTGAGAAAAAGATGGGATTTTGCAAATTACCAAATAACATTAAAGCCAATATTCTCGATTTACCGGGAACATACAGTTTAAATGCCAGCTCTATTGATGAGAATGTGGTAATTGAACTTTTATTAAACAAAAACGACAAATTATATCCAGATGTAGTACTTGTTGTTACAGATGTTGAAAATTTAAAAAGAAATTTACTTCTTTATACTCAGATAAAAGATCTTGAAATTCCGACAATATTAGTTATTAATATGGCTGATAGAATGGAATCTAAAGGGATTACTCTAGATATCCCATATCTTGAAGAACATTTAAAAACAAAAATTGCTTTAATAAGTTCTCGTAAAGGTCACGGAATCGAAGAGCTTAAAAACTTGATTGTTTCTTATAAAACTATTCCGAACGAACCGTGCTTAAACGCATCGGTTATTGACCCAGAGTATTTTAAGAGTTTACAACACGCTTTCCCAAACCAGTTGTTATACAAACTGTGGTTGGTAATTACACAAGACGTAAACTTTTTGAATCTGGACAGAAACGAAATCAGAAGCACCTTTACCAAATCACATTCTGAATTAAAACGTTTACAACAAAAAGAAACCATCAAGAGATATCAATTTATAAATGATGTTTTAAAAGAAGGTTTAAAAGTTGACCATACTGTAGCTAAGGATTTCCGTGCAAAACTAGACCGTATATTAACTCATAAAGTTTGGGGTTATGCCATCTTTTTTGCCATCTTGTTTATCATCTTTCAATCAATATTCCAATGGTCAACCATACCAATGGACTTTATCGATAGTACGTTTGCATCATTAAGCGCACTAGCTGCTGAAAGATTACCAAGCGGAATCTTAACCGATTTATTATCTCAAGGAATTATCCCCGGAATTGGAGGAATCTTAATATTCATCCCGCAAATTGCCTTCTTATTCCTCTTTATTTCCATACTTGAAGAAAGTGGTTATATGAGCCGAGTGGTTTTCCTTATGGATAAAATCATGCGCAAATTTGGACTATCAGGAAAAAGTGTTGTGCCTTTAATTTCAGGAACTGCTTGTGCAATTCCGGCAATTATGGCTACTCGTAATATCGAAAACTGGAAAGAACGATTAATCACCATTTTAGTAACACCATTTACAACCTGTTCGGCTAGATTACCTGTTTATGCAATTATCATTTCATTGGTAATTCCAGACGAGCGTATTTTTGGATTCCTTAACATGCAAGGATTAACATTGATGTTATTGTATCTTCTAGGTTTCGGAATGGCAATTTTTTCTTCTTACATCTTAAATAAAATACTAAAAATAAAATCCAAAACGTATTTTGTAGTCGAAATGCCTAACTACAAAATGCCATTATTCAAGAACGTTGCCATTAACGTTGTGGAAAAAACTAAAGCATTCGTTTTTGGAGCAGGAAAGATAATCTTGGCGATATCTGTTATTTTATGGTTTTTAGCCTCATACGGACCAGGAAAGAACTTTAACGATGCAGAAGCCATCGTAACCGAAAGACACAAAGAGAAGCCTCTAGATGACTTTGAATATGAAGAAGCAGTTGCCTCTCAAAAAATAGAAAACTCTTATATCGGTTTAATGGGTAAAACCATCGAACCAATAATATCACCATTAGGATACGATTGGAAAATTGGTATTGCAATCATAAGTTCATTTGCAGCCCGAGAAGTGTTTGTAGGTACACTTGCAACTATTTACAGTGTGGGTGGAACCGATAATGAAGCGACTATAAAAAGTAAAATGAAAGAAGAAATCAATCCTCAAACGGGTGAAAAAATCTTTAATTTTGCATCAGGAATCTCATTATTACTCTTTTACGCCTTTGCATTACAGTGCGCAAGTACACTTGCAATTACCAAAAAAGAAACAAACTCATGGAAATGGCCAATGGTCCAACTTGTATTAATGACCGGCTTTGCATACATAACTGCCTTATTGGCTTTTCAACTACTAAAATAATGTATCATGATACAGGAAATAATAGCATTTGGAATTTTATTCATCTCTATAGCATTTTTAATTCGTAAGTTTTTCTGGAAATCTTCTAAAAAGAAAAATGACTGTGGAGGAAGTGATTGTGGATGTCACTAGAGCTCTAAGGTTCTGAGGTACTAAGAAACAAAGGTTCAAAGGTTGCTCGGTTTATGTATAAACTCGACAATCTTTGAACCTTTTGAATTTTTATTTAAATTGAAATCTTTGTAATCGAGCTACATACAGTTCTAGACTAGAATAACAACATTAGCGTTGCTTTATTTTATGGAATAGTATATATACTCAATAACTTTTGGGAAAGACGTATTGGGCTTCGACTCTGCCTGACATACAATCACATTATGGGAAACCTATATTACGTAGACGCACTGCGGTGCGTCTCTACAGAAAACCTTTGCGTCTTTGAACCTCTGCACCTCTGTACCTTTCTCAAAGAACCTTTGCGCCTTTGTCCCTCTGCTCCTTTGAACCTCTCCTAAACCAACTTCACAAACAGATTCGAAGCAATTTTATTAGAAATCGTCAATTCCTTATCGTTTACTTTGATTTTCAATGATTGATCGAAGCTTTCTTTCGATACACATTCGATTTTTGAACCCAAAGCAATTTCTTGTTTGTCTAAATATTGCAAGAATTCCGATGAAGTATCTTTTACGCCTACGCAAATACCAACCTGTTTTTCTACAAGTTCTGAAAGTAATTGCTTTTCGACTTTGATGATTCGACCGTGCGCATCTGGAATTGGATCTCCATGTGGATCTTCGGTTGGATTACCCAGAAAATCATCCAATTTATTGATTAATTGTTCCGATTTAATATGCTCTAATTGTTCGGCTATATCATGCACTTCATCCCAAGAGAAATCAAGTTTATCTACCAAAAACACTTCCCACAATCGGTGTTTACGAACAATCATCTTTGCCGCTAGTTTCCCGTTATCGGTTAATGAAACACCTTGGTATTTTTTATAATTTATTAAATCCTTTTCGGATAGTTTTTTAAGCATATCTGTTACCGATGAGGCTTTTGTTTCCATCATTTCGGCAATAGCATTCGTACTAACCTCAGCTTCGGAAGAAGTAGTTAGATGATAAATAGCTTTAAGATAGTTTTCTTCTGAGAAGGTCATTTTTTTGAGGTTCTAAGGTTCTAAGAATATGAGGTTCTGAGTTTTTACAAGAATCTAAAGAAAACCTTAGAATCTTAGCAACTCAGCACCTTACTTACTTTTTTTAACAATAAACAAAGGTATCGAAATTTTGTGACGCAATTTGTCGACTGTCGTACCAAAAATCAAATCTTTAAACCCGGTATGTCCATGAGTTCCCATTACAAGAATATCAAAATTCCCTTTGTTTACAATGATTGGAATGATATTGTTTGGTTTACCAAATCCAAGTTCGGTATGAATCTTAAATCCTTTTGCCATGAGCATCTCTTTATATTCTAGCAAAAGTTTTTCATCGATTGTAGTTTCATGATCATCTACATTCTGACCGTACATATGTGCACCAACAGTTTCGACCACGTGAATTAAAGTATAATTTGCATCTATTCCTCCCAACTCAAAAGCGCTATTAATTGCAGCTTCATCGGCATTCGAGAAATCTACCGTAATCGCAATATTCTTTTTGCTATAGGTTTCTTTTACAGAAAAATGCAAGCTAAGATTATGAGGCGAATGATTCTGAATATTAGATTTTGCTTTGGCTACAAAAGGTTTCACAACGATGTAAAGTAACAAGACCAGAAAAGCAATTGCCAGAGGAACAACGGTAATCCAAAGCACAATAGGATTGTCCGAAGCTGCTAACCAACCGCTTATTTCATCAAAAACTAATTTCCCATTTAACGAAACAATGATTGAGGCAATTATCCATGCCGTAACCTGAGTTAATCGGCTAATATGAAATCCCTTCATCTTGGTTTTATCACTCACAAAATGAATTAACGGAATAATAGCAAACCCCAATTGCAAACTCAGGATTACCTGACTTAGAATCAATAATTTGCCCGTGACGCTCTCGCCATAAATCAAGATTACGATTACAGCCGGAACAATCGCTATTAAACGTGTTATGATGCGTCGTACCCAAGGCTGAATACGAAGATTCAAATACCCTTCCATAACAATCTGCCCTGCTAGAGTTCCAGTTATTGTAGAACTTTGCCCTGCTGCAATTAAGGCAACTGCAAAGAGTATTGGCGCCCACTTGGTTCCTAAAAGTGGTTCTAAAAACTTATGTGCATCCTGAATCTCGGCTACCTCAAACATTCCGTTACGATGAAAAGTTGCTGCGGCTAAAATCAAAATAGCTGCATTAACAAAAAACGCGAGATTAAGCGCAATTGTAGAATCGATAAAATTATATTTTAATGCTTGCTTGATTCCTGCTGGACTTCGGTCAAACTTTCTGGTTTGCACCAATGAGGAATGCAGGTATAAATTGTGTGGCATTACCGTAGCTCCGATAATTCCGATGGCAATGTATAGTGCCGCAGAATTTGGTAAAGATGGAATCAATCCGTATAATACTTTATCTAGTTCAGGCTCAGCAAAAATCATTTCGAAAACAAAAGAAAAACCAATTATTGCAACAAGTACAATGATAAAAGCTTCCATTTTTCGGATTCCTTTATTGATAAGAAATAGCAATAAGAAAGTATCAAGAACAGTTATTAAAACTCCTTCGATAAGCGGAATGTCAAATAATAAATTAATACCAATTGCCATTCCTAAAACCTCAGCAAGATCGCAGGCTGCAATAGCTACTTCGGCAAGAATATATAATATATAATTGATAAATTTAGAATAAGTTTCTCGCGAAGCCTGTGCCAAATCGCGTTGGGTTACGATTCCTAATCGGGCACTAAGACTTTGCAATAACAAAGCCATTAAATTACTCATTAACAAAACCCAAAGTAAAGCATACCCAAACTGACTTCCTCCTGCAATATCAGTCGCCCAGTTTCCTGGGTCCATATAACCCACACTCACCAAATAAGCCGGGCCAAAAAATGCTAATATTTTTCTAAAAACAGAGGATTTATTTTGCGTATGAACCGATTGGTTAACTTCTTCGAGAGATTTAGACATTTCATAAAAATTATTAAAGCAAATATATACAAAAATAGTATTGCTCAAATATTTTTTTTAGCCTTGTCTAAATGTTAAATAGTTTTATAAACAATTCGGACACAATCCCGAAAGAGTAAAGTTTACATCATTGACCTTGTAATTACGAGGGATTATATAGCTTGGCTGTACGTTTTCCATACAAGTAACCTTTAAGCATTTTTCACAACTAAAATGTACATGATTATGAATATGCACATGGTTTGCATGATGACATTTGGCATACTTAATAGTGCCATCAAGATTCACGATTTTATGAATAACATCTTCATTCACCAATCGGTCTAAAATTCTATAAATAGTAACTCGATCACATAAATCCTGAGTAAGTTTATGAATCTCTGAATGGGACAAAGCCGAATCTGAATTAGTAATTAATTCTAAAATGGCTCCCTTAGCCGCGGTATTACGGGTAACTTTCATATGTAAAATATTAACGCAACATAGTTGCATTTAAAATAATTTTCTATATTTGCAACATTATTGCATTAAGCAAATATACAAGATAATGAAAACAAAAACAACCTTTAATTGGGACTTATTAGGAATTTCGAGCGCATCTATTTGCCTGATACATTGCTTAATTTTCCCTGTCATTACAATCCTTCCTTTAGGACTTAGTCACAATCCCTTAATCGATTTATTATTTGTTTCAATAGGATTCTTTGCTGTTGTAAAAATAATAAAGAAATCCAATCTTTTGGTAAGTAGTATTCTTATTCTGTCGTTAACCCTCATTTTTATAAGTATTCTCATAGAAATAGTACTAGACGTACATTCTTATTTGATTTTTATTGGTGGAATCGGAATGATAATCGGACATTTTTTAAATTACAGAAGTCATAAAAAATAACAACAATGAGAAAACTCCCTGTTACAGTATTAAGCGGATTTCTTGGAGCTGGCAAAACAACTTTGCTTAACCATATTCTCCATAACAAAGAAGGGTTAAAGGTAGCTGTGATTGTTAATGACATGAGCGAGGTGAATATTGATGCGCAACTTGTAAAAAACGAACATACATTATCCCGTACAGAAGAAAAACTGGTAGAGATGAGCAATGGCTGTATTTGCTGTACCTTGAGAGAAGATTTAATGATTGAAGTCGAAAAACTTGCAAGAGAAAATCGCTTTGATTATTTACTTATCGAAAGTACCGGAATTAGCGAACCCATTCCTGTTGCACAAACGTTCTCCTTTGTGGATGAAGATAAAAACATCGATCTGTCACGATTTAGCTATGTCGATACAATGGTTACAGTGGTAGATAGTTTAAATTTCTTCAAAGATTTTGGTTCAGCCGAAACGTTACAAGAACGAAAGGCTTCCGATATTGAAAATGACAACCGAACTATAGTAAATCTTTTGATTGACCAAGTAGAATTTGCCAATGTTATTATTCTAAACAAAACAGATTTAATAAGTCCTGAATCACTGCAATTCCTGAAAGCTTCCATTAAGAAATTAAATCCCGTTGCCAAAATACTTACATCTATTTTAGGAAAAGTAAACCCAAGCGAAATTATAAACACAGGGCTATTCAATTTTGAAGAAGCCGAATCATCTGCAGGATGGATTAGAGAGTTAGAAGGAATACACACACCCGAAACGGAAGAATTTGGAATAAATTCTTTTGTCTTTCGTGACCAGAAACCTTTTCATCCTCACCGATTTTGGAATTTCATTAAATCTGACTTTCCTCCTAACATAATTCGCAGTAAGGGATTATTTTGGCTAGCATCACGCCCAGACCAAGCCATTAACTGGAGTCAAGCTGGTGGATCCATGAAAGCAGAAGGAGCTGGTGTTTGGTGGTCAAGTATGCCACTTGTCGAGCGCATGACGTTTGATAATTTTGTGGAATTTCAAGATATAATCGAAGAACGCTGGACTTCTGATTTCGGTGACAGACTTAATGAGATTGTTTTTATTGGTCAAGAAATAAATGAAGAAAAAATACTGAAAGCGCTTAAAAAATGCCTCTGCACTCCAAATGAAATTATTGATTATCAAAAAGGCACGTTCTCAAACAAAGATTCATTCCCTATACCTCGAATTTCTTCATAAACACAAAATATAAAACTATGATAGACAATAATAAATATGATGTTATAATTATAGGCGGTAGCTACGCAGGCTTTTCTGCAGCAATGGCTTTAGGTCGTTCCTTGCGAAAAGTATTAATTATCGATAGTGGTAAACCTTGCAACCATCAAACTCCGTATTCACATAATTTTATAACGCACGATGGCAAGAAACCTTCGGATATTAATGCTAAAGCAAAAAAACAAGTATTAAAATATCCAACGGTAACCTTTCTAAACGCAAAAGCAACTAAAGCTTTAAAGACAAAAAATGGTTTTGATATAGCAACTGAAAAGGGAGATGTATTTACTTCCCGAAAATTACTTTTCACTACAGGACTAAAAGATATATTTCCAGAGATAAATGGATTTGCAGAATGCTGGGGAATTTCAATATTACATTGCCCATATTGCCACGGATATGAGGTTAAAAATGAAAAAACCGGCATTATTGCAAATGGAGCTATCGGATATGAATTTACCAAAATGATTTCCAACTGGACAAAAGACTTAACCGTTTTTACAAATGGCAAAACAACCTTAACGGAAGAGCAAACTGCTATTCTTAAAAAAAACAATGTAGCTGTTGTAGAAAATGAGATTGATTATTTCCTACACAATGAAGGCAAGTTAATGAGCATCGTTTTTAAAGATGGAACTAAAACTGCTATAAAAGCGCTTTATGCCAAACCTCCTTTTGAACAACATTCGCTTTTACCACAAGAATTAGGTTGCGAAATAACAGAACAAGGCTTAATAAAGGTCGATACTTTCCAAAAAACAACTATTGCGGGCATTTATGCAGCAGGCGACAATAGCACATTTGGTCGTTCGCTAGCTTTGGCAGTTTCTTCGGGATCTGTAGCTGGTGCGCTAATAAACAAGGAACTTATCGAGGAAGATTTTGTATAGATACAATCAAAAAACTACATTTTAATAATTTTGGGTTGTAGTAAATTCCAATTGTTTTGGTTTGCGGTTGGAATAGTAAGCGGTTCATTCTTAATAATGAACCGCTTTTTTTAATGCAAAAATATATTTTTAAGCGTTAGAATTTTGTTTATCAAATATAATTTTTAGATTTGTCTAAAATATAATTTACATAAAATGAAATATTTATTTACAATACTACTGTTTTCAATACTTCAGGTTTCATTTTCACAAAATACTAGTTCAATTTCAGGAAAAGTATCAATTGAAAATCAAGAAAACCCACAAGCTAATATTCAATTATTAAAAACAAATTATAAAACCCAAACCGATAGTTTAGGAAATTACAAATTAGAAAGTATTCCGCCGGGAAATTATAAGATTCAGATTTCATCACTTGGCTTGCAAACTATAATCAAAAGCATTTCGGTTAAAGAAAATCAACCACTAATTTTAGATTTTGAATTATCTAATGATGAAAATGAACTAAACGAAGTAGTCATTTCTGGAACTTTAAAGGCAGTAAAAAGATTAGAAAGTGCCGTTCCTGTAGAAGTTTATTCGCCGGTTTTCTTCAAAAAAAATCCTACCGCCAATATTTATGAAGCTTTGCAAAACGTAAACGGTGTTCGACCTCAACTTAATTGTGGCGTTTGTAACACAGGAGATATTCATATAAATGGTCTAGAAGGTCCTTACACAGCAGTAATGATAGATGGAATGCCAATCGTGAGTAGTTTATCGACTGTTTATGGTTTGTCTGGAATTCCGAATTCACTGGTCGAAAGAATCGAAATTGTAAAAGGTCCAGCCTCCTCTTTATACGGAAGTGAAGCTGTGGGTGGTTTAATAAATATTATTACCAAAAGCGCAGCCAACGCACCGACTTTCTCTGCCGATGTTTTTACTACAAGTTGGTTAGAAACAAATGTAGATTTGGGAGTAAAATTTGACGTGGGTAAAAAAGCAACCGCATTATTAGGCGTTAACTATTTTAACTACAATCAGAGAATCGATAATGACAATGATGGTTTTACCGATGTTACCTTACAAGATCGTATTTCAGTATTTCAAAAATGGACTTTTAACAGAAAAGAAAATAGACTTTTTACTATTGCCGCACGCGGAATGTACGAAGACCGTTGGGGAGGTGATGTACGCTGGGAGAAAAAATATCGTGGTGGCGACGAAATTTACGGTGAGAGTATTTACACCAAACGTGGGGAACTTATAGGAAGTTACCAGTTACCTACTGAAGAAAAACTGGTATTCTCTTTTTCTGGTAATGTACATTATCAAGACAGCCGCTACGGAACTACATCGTATATTGCGAACCAAAAAATAGGTTTTGCTCAACTTACTTGGGACAAGAAAATTGGAAGCAACGATTTGCTTGCCGGGATTGCTTCTCGCTACACTTATTACGACGACAATACAACTTCGACATCATTGCAAGGACAGAATAACCCAGAGAAAACATGGCTGCCTGGTATTTTCTTGCAAGACGAAATAACGCTCAACGAAAAAAACAAAATCCTATTAGGGCTTCGATACGATTACAACTCTATTCACGGGAATATCATCACTCCAAGATTTGCCTATAAACTAAAATTCAACGACAATAATATCCTCCGCTTTAATGCCGGAACGGGTTATAGAGTTGTGAATTTATTTACAGAAGATCACGCCGCTTTAACAGGTTCGCGAGAAGTTGTTATTGCAAACAATCTGAATCCCGAAAAATCGGTTAATGCCAATTTAAACTACATCAAAAAAATATACTTCCCGAGCGGAACATTCGTAGGAATAGAAACTACAGCCTTTTATACCCGATTTAGTAATAAGATCGTTTCAGATTATGTAACAGATCCGAACAAAATCATTTATGACAATATTAATGGTTATGCGATAAGCCAGGGAATTAGCACAAACATTGATGTAAACTTTACTAATGGATTAAAAATAATAACTGGCGCAACGATTATGGATGTTTCTAATGTAGAAGATGGAACTCGACAAAGACCATATCTAACTGAGAAATTTACTGCAACTTGGAGTATTTCGTATAAAATTGATCCGATTGATTTAGCGATAGACTATACTGGAAACCTTTACAGTCCGATGAAATTACCATTATTAAGCGATACCGACCCAAGAAGTCCAAACTCGCCTTGGTATAGCTTACAAAACATCCAGTTTACGTATACAGGTTGGAGAAATTTTGAATTGTACGCAGGAATTAAAAACCTACTTAACTTTACACCAAAGCGAAATAATCTGTTTTTGATATCGAGAACCAATGATCCATTTGACAAAAACGTAGAATACGCACCAAACGGAACTGTACTTGTAACGCCAAGCAATCCATACGGTTTAACATTTGACACGACTTATGTTTACGGACCAAACCAAGGAATACGAGGTTTCTTTGGGTTACGATATAACTTGAGATAAATAAGGTTGATAGAATAATCTAAAAAGGAACGCTGATGACGCGGATTTACAAAAGTAAAGACGCGGATAAAAACGGATTTCAAAACAATAAAAAAAATCCGTTTTTATCCGCGTTTTCGCCTGAGCGAATCCGTTTTATCCGCGTTCCCTTTATCACTAGCAAAAAACAAATGAAAAAGCTCATTCTATTTCTTTTCTTCTTATCAATTACCTCAACAGGTTTTGCTCAACTAAGTTCCTATTCGTTTGAGCAAATAGATAGTTTACAGCAAATCCAAAAACGGAAAGTCATTGTTTTTATCCATACCGATTGGTGTAAATATTGTCAGGCGATGAAGAATTCGACTTTCAAGAACAAAACAATAGTAACGCAACTCAACGACGAATTCTATTTTGTTGATTTTAATGCCGAAGAAAAAAGAACAATCCGTTTTAATAATCAAACCTTCAACTATAAGCCAAACGGAAATTCAAGTGGAGTTAATGAATTGGCGATTCAGTTAGGTACAGTAAACAATCAAATAACTTATCCTATTGTTTGTGTCCTAAATCCCGAAAATGAAATCATATTTCAAGATACAAGTTATCGCAATGCAAAAGACTTTGAAGTGATTTTGGAGAAGCTGAAGGAATAAAAGATTAACCATATAAGCTATATAAGTCCATTTAAGCAAAACTTATATTTACTTAAATCACTTACATGTTTTTAAATTATTTCATCGATTAAACCCAACGAACTAAAATTACCTATTTTTGATAAAAATAGATTTCCCACAACATGAAGCATTACGATTACATTTTTACAGGAACTGGTTTATCAGCAATGATGACGGTTTATAAAATGGTCCTATCTGGGAAGTTTACCGGAAAATCTATTTTGCTAATTGATGAAGACACTAAGAAAACCAATGATCGAACTTGGTGTTTTTGGGAGAAAGAGGAATCAATTTGGGAAAGCGCTGTTTCAAAAAAATGGGATTTGGCATTATTTGCCAATGAAAACTTTAAACGCGATTTAGAGTTAAAGCCTTACCAATACAATCAAATCCGTAGTTTAGATTTTTACAATTCTGTTTTTAAACTAATTGAAAAACAAGAAAACATCACTTTCCTAAACGACAAAGTAACCGACATTAACGAACTTGAAACTCATGTTTTTGTCGCAACTTCTACAAATACTTTCACCTGTAACCAGCTTTTAAATAGTATTTACAACAAAGCGTTGGTCGAAAGTCAACAAAAATATCCCGTTTTACAACAGCATTTTATCGGATGGTTTATCAAAAGTAACCAAGCTGTTTTTAATTCGGAACAAGTTACCTTCATGGATTTTTCGGTTGCTCAAAAAGGAAACACGCGGTTTATGTATGTTTTACCAACATCTTCAACCGAAGCTTTGATTGAATATACTTTGTTTTCGCATTCCCTTTTAGAAAAGCAAGAATACGAATCGGAGATTAAAAACTATATCCAAAACCTAGGTATTCAGGATTATGAAATAATCGAAAAGGAACAAGGAAGCATCCCGATGACTTGTTATCCTTTCTGGAAAAGAAACACCAATCGAGTACTGAATATCGGTACGGCTGGTGGTTGGACCAAAGCAAGTACAGGATACACTTTTAAAAAGTCTGATAAAAAGTCAACACAATTAGTATCATTTCTTAAAACTCAAACTGATTTTCGGAAATTTCATAAAAAAAGTAAATTCTGGATTTATGATTTGCTTTTATTGGATATCCTTGACAGAAACAATGAACTGGGAAGCTCTATTTTTTCGGATATGTTTCAGAAAGGAAATTCTGCATTGATTTTTAAGTTTTTAGACGAAGAAACTAACTTAATCGAAGATGTTAAAGTTATTTTAAAGTGCCCAAAACTGCCATTTATAAAAGCGTTATTTAGAGTGATTTTTCTTTCAAAT
The DNA here is from genome assembly GCF_035013205.1 of Flavobacterium sp. PL02. Classification (NCBI taxonomy): domain Bacteria; kingdom Pseudomonadati; phylum Bacteroidota; class Flavobacteriia; order Flavobacteriales; family Flavobacteriaceae; genus Flavobacterium; species Flavobacterium sp. PL02. The sequence continues at coordinate 265,369 of NZ_JAYGJP010000003.1, read as the reverse complement.
AAATTCTAACTTTAAATCTTACCTTTTGAGAAACATTATTTTAGGTTGCTGTTTTTTTACTACAATTCTTTCCTTTGGTCAAATGCCCAAAAATAAGGATCAGGAAGCTATCGTTAAACAATCTCTAGATAGTTGTGCTTACAAATACAATTACACTTTTCAAATGTCGGAGTGGCAAAATTGTATTGATGAAGGCTTAAAAAAAGACAATACAATAGCCTATTTGTGGCAACAAAAAGCAATGCCTTATTTTAAATGTAAAAAATATGAAGTTGGAATGCCATTTCTAGACAAAGCTGTTTTATATGATAAGCAAGAATGGTTACCATATAGAGGTTTTATGAAATGTATTTTCGTAAAAAACTACAAAGAAGCGATTCAGGATTTAGAAGAATCTATTAAACTTTATGGAAACGGATATAGAATGGATCATCCTTATAGTTTTTATATCGGACTTTGTTATTTACAATTAAACGAATATGATAAAGCAGAAAAACTTTTTGACGATTATGTAAATGATATCTATAAAAACAGACAACAGCTAGAACATCCCACCGCTTATTTTTACCAAGGAATAGCCAAATATGAACTCAAAAAATGGGATGAAGCAATTGCTATTTTTGATAAAGCTCTGAAGATTTACCCACAGTTTTCGGATGCAAAATATTACAAAGCAATTTGTTTGTTTAAATTAGGTAAGTCAAAAGAAGAAATCACAACCTTAGCAGCTTCGGCAAGAGAAGATGCTGCTAAAGGATTTACGCTTAATGAGGACAATACTATTTACGAAACCTATCCCTATCAGGTAAAGTTTACCAAATAATCGTTAACCAACAAAACTCTACTATCTGCAAAGTCTCTACTTTGCAGATTTTTTTTCCCCAATACGACTCAAAAATAATTCTCGATTTATCTGTTGAGTTGATACTCTGACTACTTTCCTATAGAAATTACAAAAATATCATTTTATCGAAAAAAGTAGTGGATGCCTTGAGAACTGAGGTTTATTCTACAGCTAAAATATGTCTTATTCTTTTGTTATAAGGTTTTATTGAGGCGGTTAGAAAGACTTGTTCGGATTTAGCTTTGCAAATTCTAAATAATGTTCAATTCATTATTGAAGAAAACTAAGGCTTGACCTCTAGCAATAGTGAACAAACCAAAGTAAAGAGAAAAAAAGGAGTAAGAAAATCTACTATAATAATGTAGATCTAATGTAATCGTTCATTCACGATAATGAATAAATTGGGAAATTATGGGAGTTACTAAACACTTAAATTTTGATATAGAAACTAAAGCAATAGGGAAAATTTGTAAAGCACTGGGACATCCTACGCGAATACAAATTATGACCTTGTTATGGAAAAGAAACAACAGGACTTGTGGTGAAATTGTTGAATTAATTCCGCTGGCACAATCAACTATATCCAAACATTTATTAGAATTAAAAAAAGCTAATCTTGTAATTGTAACAAACGAAGGAAAGAAAACAATTTATTCTATTGAAGTTGAAAACATTCAAATGCTTAAAATGTATTTGACTAGTTATCTTTCGACCATCGAACTTTCCGAACAAAACAAGGCTACCGTTTTAACAACTAAACGTAAACCAAGAGGTAGAAATAGCCATTTCAAACAATACAACTATCAATTTCCTGATAAAATAATAAAACAGGCAATGTAGATATCCTTGATTTCTCCCATTGAAAAGCCACAAAGTAGAAGAAAATATAGTATTGTGTTTGGTTTAAAAACAAACTTTAAACTATTACAAAAACTTTATTCAGGAATTAAAATTCTTACTTTTAAACTTTGTAACTTTACAATTAAGACTAATGTACATTTAATGTAATCGTACAATAACGATAGTAAATTAATTGGCAAATTTATGGGAGTTACTAAACACTTAAACTTTGATATCGAGACAAAAGTAGTAGGAGAAATTTGCAAAGCACTTGGACATCCTACGCGAATTCAGATTATGACCCTGCTCTGGAAAAAAAACAATAGAACTTGCGGTGAAATCGTCGAATTAATTCCGTTGGCACAATCAACAATATCTAAACATTTATTAGAGTTAAAGAAAGCAAATCTTGTAATGATAAAAAATGAAGGGAAAAGAATAGTTTACTCGGTTGAAATTGACAGCATACAAATGCTCAAAAAATATCTAAGCAGTTATCTTTCAACCTTTGAAGTTCCCGAGAAAAATAAGTCAACCATTTTAACAACTAAACATAAAACAGAAAGTACAAATGGTCGGTTGAAACAATACAATTATCAATTTCCTGATAAAAAATAAAATCGCAACTTTATCTTATCTATCTGTAAACCCACAAAATAAGGGAAATTCCGAATAATGTTATACTATATGATTTGATTTAAAAACAAACACTAAACTATAACAAAACTTTATACCGGAATTAAAGTTCTTGTTTTTAAACTTTGTAACTTTGCAATTCTTAAAGTTAAACTAAAAAATAAAAAATATGTATCCAGAAGAAATGGTAAAACCAATGCAAGCTGAATTAACATCAGCAGGTTTTCAAGATTTACATAGTGCAGCAGAAGTTGATAACGCAATCAAATCAGAAGGAACAACATTAGTAGTTGTAAACTCTGTATGTGGTTGTGCAGCAAGAAACGCACGTCCAGGAGCAAAAATGAGTTTAGATGGTGCTAAAAAACCAGACCACTTAATTACTGTTTTTGCAGGTGTTGATAAAGAAGCTGTAGATGCAGCAAGACAACATATGTTCCCTTTCCCTCCATCATCGCCAAGTATGGCTTTGTTTAAAAACGGAGAATTAGTTCACATGTTAGAGCGTCACCATATCGAAGGTCGCCCAGCTGAATTAATTGCTGAGAATTTACAAGATGCTTTTAATGAGTTCTGTTAATTAGGTTCAAAGAAGTATTAAGGTACAGAGGTACAAAGATTTAAAAAGCACTATTAATTTAGTGCTTTTTTGTTTTTGTTAAGTCCCGTTTAAAAACTTAAAACCTTGGTAACTTAGTATCTCAGAACCTTTGTTACTTCAAGCCTTTGCAACTTTGAACCTTTTTCCTTACTTTTGCACTTTCAAAAAAATAATTTCTTAACTTAAAACTGTTTATAGCATGCAACTGTATAACACTTTGAGCGCAGAAGAAAGAGCCATCATGATTGATGATGCCGGTAAACAACGACTAACGTTGTCTTTCTATGCGTATGCCAAAATTCAAGATCCTAAAAAATTTCGCGATGATTTATTTGTAGCCTGGAATAAGCTTGATGCTTTAGGCCGAATTTACGTTGCCAACGAAGGTATAAATGCTCAGATGAGTATTCCTGCCGAAAATTTGGAGGCTTTTAGAGAAACTCTTGAAGTCTATGATTTCATGAAAGGCATACGATTGAATGAAGCTGTAGAACATGATGACCATTCCTTTTTAAAACTTACCATTAAAGTTCGTCACAAAATTGTCGCTGACGGTTTAAACGACGAAACTTTTGATGTAACTGATATAGGCGTTCACCTGAAAGCCGCAGCATTCAATGAAATCCTTGATGACCCAAATACTATTGTTGTTGATTTTAGAAATCACTACGAAAGTGAAGTGGGACATTTTAAAGGAGCAATTACTCCTGATGTAGAAACTTTTAGAGAGAGTTTACCAATAATTAACGATCAACTTAAGAATCATAAAGAGGATAAAAACCTGGTAATGTATTGTACAGGTGGAATTCGTTGTGAGAAAGCCAGTGCTTATTTTAAGCATCAAGGTTTTAAAAATGTGTATCAATTAGAAGGTGGAATTATTAATTACGCCAAACAAATTGAAGCTGAGGGTTTAGAAAGTAAATTCATTGGAAAAAACTTTGTATTTGATAATCGTCTAGGCGAAAGAATCACCGAAGATATCATTTCGCAATGCCACCAATGTGGGAAACCTTGCGACAATCACACCAATTGCGAGAATGACGGATGTCATTTATTGTTTATTCAGTGTGATGATTGTAAAACTGCAATGGAAAACTGTTGCTCTACAGAATGTCTAGACATTATACACATGCCACTAGTTGATCAGGTGCGATTAAGAACTGGAAAACAAGTTGGAAATAAGGTTTTTAGAAAAGGAAAATCGGATAGTTTGAAATTCAAACATTCCGGAGAACTACCAAATGCCGCTTTAGGTACAGTTGACTCGAGCGTTAGCGAATTGGCAAAGCAAAAGCAAGCAGATATTCGCCAAAAAATAAAAGTAAAAAAAGTACTTCTTGGTAAAGCAGAGCATTATTATGTAAAAGCTCAAGTTGGTCTTTTTACTATCGAAAATCAAGAGTTGAATGCTGGTGATACAATCTTAATCTCTGGACCAACTACAGGAAATCAGGAATTGGTTTTAGAAAAAATGATTGTTAACGAAATAGCCGCTACTACCGCTAAAATTGGCGATAGAGTTACTTTTGAAGTTCCATTCAGAATTAGGTTGTCGGATAAAATCTATAAAATTTTAGACTAACATCATGACAACAAATAATAAAATTGAACTTATGGCTCCTGCAGGGAGCTTTGAGTCACTTCAGGCTGCACTAGATAATGGTGCCGATTCTATTTATTTTGGTGTAGAACAACTCAACATGAGAGCACGCTCAACCGTGAATTTCACTATGGATGATTTGCAAGAAATTGCCAATCGTTGTGCTACCAAAAATGTACGAAGCTATCTTACTTTGAACACGATTATTTACGACCACGATTTATCGGTTGTAAAAACATTGCTTAACAAAGCCAAAGAAGCCAATATCACAGCCGTAATCGCATCTGACCAAGCCGTAATTGCAATGGCAAGAACAATTGGTATGGAAGTACATATTTCAACTCAATTGAATGTAACTAATATCGAAACCATAAAATTCTACAGCTTGTTTGCAGATACAATGGTTTTAAGTCGTGAATTAAGCTTACGCCAAGTAAAAAGTATCACAGAACAGATTGAGAAAGAGCAAATAAAAGGACCAAACGGAAATTTAGTCGAAATCGAAATTTTCGGACATGGTGCTTTATGTATGGCTGTTTCTGGAAAATGCTATTTGAGTTTACATTCTCATAACTCATCGGCAAATCGTGGTGCTTGCAAGCAAAACTGTCGTAAAAAATATACTGTTATAGATCAGGAAACAGGTTTTGAAATCGAAGTTGATAATGAATATCTTATGTCCCCAAAAGATTTGTGTACGCTAGATTTTCTTGATCAGGTAATCGATTCTGGAATTCAGGTTCTTAAAATAGAAGGCCGTGGTCGTGCTCCCGAATATGTGGCAACGGTAATAAAAACCTATCGTGAAGCCATAGATTCTTACTACGATAAAACTTTCTCTAAAGAAAAAATCGCTGTTTGGATGGAAGCGTTGAACACCGTTTACAATCGTGGTTTTTGGTCAGGATATTATCTTGGGCAAGAATTAGGAGAATGGAGTGATATTCCTGGATCTGCAGCAACCCAAAAGAAAGTGTATGTGGGTAAAGGAACACATTACTTCCCTAAAGTTGACGTTGGACAGTTTAAAATAGAAGCTTACGATATTAAGGTTGGAGACAGAATTCTTGTAACTGGTCCAAGTACCGGAGCTCAGGAAATGGTAATAGAAGAAATGTATGTAAACGACATTGTAGCCGATAAAGCTACAAAAGGAGATGATTGTACCTTCAAATTACCTTTCAGAATCAGAATGTCTGATAAGTTATATAAAATTGTAGAGGCGTAATGGTTATTATTACTTTACAAAGAGACAAATGCATTGGCTGTAATTATTGCGTCGAAATGGATCCAGTACATTTTCAGATGTCAAAAAAAGACGGAAAATCAGTATTGCTTCATTCGCAGAATGCAAAAGGTTTTTTTACTCTAAAATCACCTAATCATGCGATTGTTGAAAGTTGCGAACTAGCAGCGAAAGCTTGTCCTGTAAAGATTATTACTGTAAAAGAAACATAGAGATATTTACTTATTATAAATTTAAAGAGCCACAAATTGTGGCTCTTTTGTTTTTTTATGAAAGCAGCTAATCTTACATTGTTTTAGTACTGATTTTGTAAATAATTCTTAGGAATGTCTTACCAAATCTTCCACCATGGTTTACTTTCAACTTTTACTTTTTTATCGATTATTATACCAACAATCCATACTTCATCCTCAACTTCTGTCATTACAAAACCTAGTCCTTCATTCTTGTTTATTCCAAAATCTTGATTTGGCTGAACCATTAGCTGGCATAATCCGTTTTTATTTAAATGATTATATTTTACAATACGACCCCAAACCAATTCGGGTGTTGTATCATTATCTTTTGATAATAATAATATTTTTATATCGTCAGGAAAACCTTCAGCCCTAAAAGGATCAAGATTTACATCTCTTCGAAATTCAGTTAAATCATCTCTATCGTAACTTTCGATGTACAATGGTTTAACGAATTCATAATCTCCTAAAAAATTGTCTTGTATTACTTGATAAAGAGTTTCTGAAAATTGAGCGTGTCGTATGATAACTCTAATTTCCTTATCATACGGGGAGTCAGTAAATACAATTTTGCCATCAACATTGTTAAATAGCTTTACGACCTCTAATGTTGTTCCTGCCACATGGTCAATATAAACAAATCCCAAAATATTGTCACCAACAAAATCAGCCAACATATTTACTAATGCAGGATAGTTTCGGTAATTGTCAATTGTGATCCATTGCCCCCAAATTTCATTTTCTTTTTTTAGTTCACTCATTATCATTGTTTTTCTGTTGCTTAGTATTTATTTTGATTGTATTTGGTCTATTATTCTTTAAAAAGGTTTAAAAACTTAGTATTTACCAATGCAGATAAAGTTCCTTATTTTATGCATTAATAAAATTGCAATTTATTTCTTGGCAATGTTCTCAGTAAATTTACCACTTATCCATCCTCGCAATTTTTGGTCTTTAAAGTCAAAATTAACAGGATTACATTCCCCAGCAATGGCACTCTTTTCTATTTCTACAAAAAGCCAGGTACGCACCGCTTCGACTTTCTCTGCAAGTACTTTAATAGTTGACTTTTGTTTTAATTTTGCTATAATATTTGTGCCTTCCTCACAGGTAAAAACAAAATCGTCAACCCCTTTTTTGCCTGTTTCTTTTATTGTTGGAGAATAACGTACGTTATAATTATCTATAGTATTGCTTACAAAACGTGGTGTCGCTAAATAAACAATCGGAAGCAACATGGCATTCTTTTCTTCTACATATTCATCATTTGTTAATACATAGTTCTCTTCTAGTAACGCCCCATTTTTACCAAAACCAAATAAACGTCTGGACTCATAGGGACTTTCACCGCAGCAATGATATAATATCATTTGCAATTGTTTTTTGCTTGTGGTTTCATCCAACTTGCTATTTCCGAATGGTTCGCTTATCACTTTTTTATATGTGCCACCTATATTTACATACACTTCTACACATTTAGGTTCTCCACATTGGTAAGTATATATAATATCAGTTTGCCCATCATTATTCAGGTCTACCGATTTTTTTTGATATTGTCCTCCCATCGCTTGGAGTTTTATACCCTTCTCAATCTGTTTAATATCGGCACTTTGCGCTTTTAATGCAACTGTATTGCACAATAAATAAATGGTCAGAATTATAATTTGTTTCATTTTTATTGCTTTACTCTATTTTTAGATTTTAATTTCCATTTACCATTTCTTCCCATATATACATAATCATACATATGCTTACCAGTTCTATCTTGAAAATGTTTTCTCAATGGAATAACAGTACCGTTATCTTGCAATTTATAACTACTTTCCGCAGAAGTTCCAAAAGCACTTCCATAAAGTTCCGTATGTATCGTATTTGTTTCTTTATCAAATCTAGGTTTATCCCAAATATCAGTTTCATCAGCAGCATTATATAATCTAAACAGTTTTTGTTGCGTTTGGTCATTAATAAAAACGATAGTCCATTCGTTACCATTTACATTAGAGAATACCCAGCACAGCAAATCTTCGTCTCCATCGTTATCAAAATCAACTATTTTAAAATTTGAGAAAAGCATATCCTTATCAAAATGCCAAAAGAATGGCTGATAATGGACATTTTCCTGAAGTTCTAATTTGTTATTTTTAAATTGATAAAGGGATGCAATGGAGTCATTTTGTAAACGGAAAGAATATTTTAAAGGTGTTTTTCCTTTAAGTTCGAATATGCATTCGGGCTTTTCTTTACTAAAGTCAATATCTTCCATACTTAGAGACTCTGGAGGATAATTAACTTTAAACATAAGATTGTACGAAATAGAATCTGTTTCTGTTTGCGAAAAAGTAACGCTACAAGTAAACAAAAAGAGCAAGAATAAATATTTCATTAAAGCCGTATGATATTGAATGTTTATGTAATTTGAAATAATTTCATCTATAAAAGTATTCACTTTTAATCAAATGAGCAGCATAATTCGAGTAATTAAAATCCTTTTAAATCAAGTAGATTGTCCAATAAAAATCATCATAATAAAGGAAACCTAAAAGAAAACCCTATTCTATTTGATATAGAATAGGGCTTTCTTTTATAAGATTAAATTAGTGTCTGTTATCACAATTTAAAAAAACATCAGGTTCATTATTATCTAAGAATGAGATCCCTGGGCAACCGAAAGAAACGTATACAAAACCAAAAACTACCTCTGGTTTGTTCTTAAACAGTTTACCAGTCCATTGATTGACTTCTTTATCCTCACTATTATCGTTTAATTGTGCAAACGAACCACCTTCGCTCTCACGGTAATACTTATCACAAACGATCTTGTTTGTTTTTTCTTCTTTAACAATCAACCTTCTCAACAATACTGTTTCTTCATTTATATAATCCTGTAAAAAGTATTCAAACCCGTTTGATTTATAACTATAAGCCGTTTTTTTACTTGCCGTTTTTATCAAATCATTATATTCCGGATTTATAGCAGCAACAGGCACCTTAGCAATTGTTGTTTCTTTCCACTTTATAGCTTTCAATTGCTTCATTGCAAAAGGATTCTTTGAACCAATGCAAACCAAAGTATTCAAATAATAGGAATCGAATCCTTTTAGTAATTTGGGATCTAGTCCAAATCCAATCATATAATCATCTTGTGAATAAGGCCAATCGGCCCCGTATACATTTATAGCAGCGACTACTTGTAGAGATTTCACAGAAAATGCATTGACAATATTGGTGGCATAATCGTAAACATAAACACTATCTTTTTCTGAAATTTTCATTTTAGATAGCATTCTGTTTCTATATGTCGAATTCAACACTAGATATTGAGCCTCTTTTTCTCCTAATTTTTTAACATCAGGAATAGCAAGAGAATCCTTATGTTCACTTAATTGATATTTATCAGACAAGGATATTAGCGCAATAGTATCTTTTTCGCCAAAAATTGAATTAACATTATATATATCTAAATCAGACACTTTTTGTGTTTCCACAGCTACAGCGCTAGCAATAGTTGTGTCTTTTTTAACTGAATTTATGTTTTTTTGATCTAAAGGCTTTTTATTCGTACAACTAATAAAAAAAGGGATTGCGAATAAAACGTAAAATAATTTGTTCATGGTTTTTGTTCTAAATAATATAAAAAGATTGATAATTTTTGAAAATATTGACAATGAGCTCAACAGCAAAATAATAATTTGCATTCCAGTAACTAATAATTCGTGCCAATGAGGGATATTTTGTTTGTTTTTTAACCAACACTAAAAGCTAAGTTTTTAATATAAAACCTATAAATACAAACCAAATATAAGCTTAAATATTTTTTTTAAGAATAATCAGAATAGTTTTTTGTTCAAAAAAACCACCATCAAACTATAAGTCCTTTTAAGCAAGATAAATAAATAACAAACGAATTTTCTTGATAAATCCAGTTTCATACTATCATAAAAACCACTAATTTTCTCTTAAACACGACTGTATTTTGTATTTAACGTAGCATTAGTGTTAATCCATTAAAAAGCAAACTAAAAAAAATACTATCTTTACACATTAATCTTTTTTAAGAACTTAAGTTGCATTTATTGCGACACTACATATAAAATTATGGCATGTACAAGTTGTTCAACTTCTGATGGTGGCGCACCTAAGGGTTGTAAAAATAATGGGACTTGCGGCACCGATAGCTGCAATAAATTAACGGTTTTTGATTGGCTTTCGAATATGAGTTTGCCTAACGGAGAAGCTCCTTTTGATTGTGTTGAAGTACGTTTTAAGAACGGTAGAAAAGAATTTTTTAGAAACTCAGATAAATTAACTTTAAGTATTGGAGATATCGTTGCAACAGTAGCATCTCCAGGACATGACATAGGAATTGTAACTCTTACAGGCGAATTAGTAAAAATTCAAATGAAGAAAAAAGGAGTTAGTCCTACTAGCAATGAAGTTCCTAAAATTTACCGTAAAGCCTCTCAAAAAGATATCGATATTTGGTCGGCAGCCCGCGAAAAAGAAGAGCCGATGAAAGTTCGCGCTCGTGAATTAGCGATAGCTCAAAAACTAGAAATGAAAATTTCGGATATTGAATTTCAAGGAGATGGCTCAAAAGCTACTTTTTATTATACTGCAAATGACAGAGTCGATTTTAGACTTTTAATTAAAGATTTTGCTAAAGAATTCAGTACAAGAGTCGAAATGAAACAAGTTGGTTTCCGTCAGGAAGCTGCGCGTTTAGGAGGAATTGGTTCTTGCGGAAGAGAATTGTGTTGCTCTACTTGGTTAACCGATTTTAGAAGTGTGAACACCTCAGCAGCACGATACCAACAATTATCGTTGAATCCGCAAAAACTAGCAGGACAATGCGGAAAATTGAAATGTTGTTTAAACTATGAGCTAGACACCTACATGGATGCTCTTAAGGATTTTCCTGATTACGATACCAAATTAGTTACTGAAAAAGGCGATGCAATTTGCCAAAAACAAGATATTTTTAAAGGATTAATGTGGTTTGCTTATACCAATAACTTCGCAAACTGGCATGTTTTAAAAATTGATCAGGTAAAAGAAATCATAGCCGAAAACAAACTCAAAAACAGAGTTTCTTCACTTGAAGATTTTGCAATAGAAATCACTCAAGAACCTGAAAAAGACTTCAATAATGCTATGGGTCAAGAAAGCTTAACTCGTTTTGACCAACCAAAAAGAAAGAAAAAACCAGCTAAAAAACGCAAAACTATTGGCGAAAATGTTGCTGCAGCTGCTGCTCCTGCAACTACTCCCAACAATCAAGCACCAAAGAATCAAAATCCAAAAGGCAATAAACCAGCTGGAAACAATAATAACAATAAGCCAAACAATAATGCTGCGAACGATAAAAAACCAGCTGGCCCTAGAAAACCAATAATTATTACAAAAAATGAGAATAAAAAATAGCGGGATTCTTCTTTTGGTGGCTATACTTCTTTTTTCATGCGACAAAAAAAGAGTATTTGATGAATACAAATCTGTTGGAGATGCTTGGCATAAAGACAGCATTGTAACCTTCGACTTACCCGAATTAGATTCGACCAAACGATACAATTTGTTTGTAAATTTGAGAGATAACAACAATTTTCCCTTCAACAATATATTTTTAATTGTTGCTATCGAAACCCAAAGCGGATTTACAAAAGTAGATACTCTTGAATACCAAATGGCACATCCAGACGGAACTTTAATGGGGAACGGATTTACAGATATAAAAGAAAGTAAACTCTTTTATAAAGAGGATGTTAAGTTTAAAGGAAAATACAAAGTTCATATCAAACAAGCAGTTAGAGAATCAGGGAAAGTTCCTGGAGTACAACAACTTGACGGAATAACTGATGTAGGTTTTAGAATTGAAAAAAAAGATTAGAATAGATTTATATGGCTGCTAAAAAAAACAATCCAACAAAAACTGATAAAGACATCAATTATTACAAAAAGACCTTTTGGAAAATTTTTGGCTATGGTTTATTAGGTGTTATTACCTTTTTCTTATTTGCTTCATGGGGAATTTTTGGTTCTATGCCTTCATTTGAAGACTTAGAAAATCCAGATTCTAATTTAGCTACCGAAATCATCTCTTCTGATGGAGTTGTTATCGGGAAATATTTCCAGACAAACAGATCACAATTAAAATATTCTGACTTACCTAAAAGCTTGGTTGAAGCACTTGTAGCAACCGAAGATGAGCGTTTTTACGAACATTCAGGAATTGACGGTCGTGGAACTTTAAGAGCTATTGCTAGTTTAGGAACTAGCGGAGGTGCAAGTACGCTTACACAACAATTAGCAAAACAATTATTTCACGGAGAAGGATCTAAATTTTTACCTTTTAGAATTGTACAAAAAGTAAAAGAATGGATTATCGCTATTCGTTTAGAAAGACAATATACTAAGAATGAAATTATTGCAATGTATTGCAACGTATATGATTTTGGTAATTATTCGGTTGGGGTAAGTTCTGCTGCGCAAACTTATTTCTCTAAAGAACCAAAAGACTTAACGATGGACGAATCGGCAATATTAGTCGGAATGTTCAAGAATTCAGGTTTATACAATCCGGTAAGAAATCCGCAAGGAGTTAAAAACCGTCGTAATGTTGTGCTTTCGCAAATGGAAAAAGCGGGCATGATTACTAATGACCAAAAAAACAAATTACAAGCTCTTCCTATCTCATTGAAATTCAAACTAGAAAGTCACCGTGAAGGAACTGCAACTTACTTTAGAGAATATTTACGTGACTACATGAAAAAATGGGTAGCCGAAAATAAAAAACCAGACGGTACTGAATATAACATTTACAAAGATGGTCTAAAAATATACACGACTATCGATTCCAGAATGCAATTACATGCTGAAGAAGCTGTTGCTGCACACATGAAAAACTTACAAGAAGAGTTTTTCCAACAATCTAAAACAAATAAAAATGCTCCTTTCGTTAATATTTCTGAAGCTGAAACGCAACGAATTATAAACCAAGCGATGAAATCTTCATACCGTTGGACAGTAATGAAAGCTGCCGATAAAAGTGACGAAGAAATCATAAAGTCATTTAGTGAGAAAACAAAAATGACTGTGTTTACCTGGAAAGGTGAAAGAGATACGATTATGACTCCTCTGGATTCTATTCGTTATTACAAGCACTTTTTACAAGCTGGTTTAATGGCAATGGAACCTCAAACAGGTAGCATTAAAGCTTGGGTTGGTGGAATCAATTACAAATACTTCCAATACGATCACGTAGGTCAGGGAGCAAGACAAGTAGGTTCTACATTTAAACCATTTGTTTACGCAGCTGCAATTGAGCAATTAAATATGTCTCCTTGTGATTCAATATTAGATGGTCCATTTATGATTCATAAAGGACGTCATCACGTTACTGCAGACTGGGAACCAAGAAACTCGGATAACAGATACCGCGGAATGGTTACCTTAAAACAAGGTTTGGCAAACTCTATCAATACGGTTTCGGCTAAATTAATTGACCGTGTTGGTCCAGAAGCGGTAGTTGAACTAGCACATAAATTGGGAGTAAAATCTCAAATTCCGGTACAACCTTCAATCGCATTAGGTGCTGTTGAAATTACTGTTGAAGATATGGTTGCTGCTTATAGCACATTTGCAAACCAAGGTGTTTATGTAAAACCACAGTTCTTAAACCGAATTGAAAATAAAAGTGGCGAAGTAATTTACGAGCCAATTCCAGAATCTCACGATGTACTGAATAAAGATATCGCATTTGCTGTAATTAAACTTCTTCAAGGGGTTACCGAAAGTGGTTCGGGTTCACGACTACGTACTGAAGGTGGTGGTAGCGGTGATAAGCGTTGGACAGGATATCCATATATGTTCCGAAATCCAATTGCTGGTAAAACAGGAACAACACAAAACCAATCTGATGGTTGGTTTATGGGAATGGTTCCGAACTTAGTTACTGGTGTTTGGGTAGGTTGCGAAGATCGTTCGGCACGTTTCAAAAGTATTACTTACGGACAAGGTGCAACTGCTGCCCTACCTGTTTGGGGTTATTTCATGAAACTTTGTTACGCTGACCCTGCTTTACAAGTATCTAAATCTGATTTCGAAAGACCTGCAAATCTCCAAATAAAAGTAGATTGTTATTCTGCACCGAAAGTAAAAGACACAACAGACACTGAACAAAACACAGACGAATTCGAACTGTAGTTTAGTTTCACTTTTAAAATAACTAATATCCTTTTGTAACTTCTGAATTTTCGGAAGATGCAAAAGGATTTTTTTTTGGAACAAATTGATTGTAGATTAATCCAAGAAATAAAAGATTTACCGCAAAGGGCACAAAGCTTAATCTATAAAATAACTTTGCGATTTTGTCTTTGTGAACTTTGCACTTAATTTCCTTGCCACAGATTACTCAGATTAAAAGGATTTAAAAACTTTGCTCCCGACGCGTCGGGATAGCGTCCTTTGCGGTTAATCACAATCGTTGTTAAATTATATCAGACAAATTACTTGTAGATTTATTTTTTACGAAATCGTTATAATTTAATCTAAAATTGGTATTTTTATCAAAAATATACGTCAATACAAGACAAATAATATGATTAGTAAAAAAGTCAACTCAGTTCAGGAAGCAATTCAGGGAATCAAAAACGACATGACAATTATGTTTGGCGGATTTGGTTTATGTGGGATTCCAGAAAACACTATTGCCGAATTGGTAAAAACAGAAAACTCAGGTCTTACTTGCATCTCTAATAATGCAGGTGTCGATGATTTTGGTTTGGGATTATTATTGCAAAAAAAGCAAATCAAGAAAATGATTTCTTCTTATGTAGGTGAGAATGCCGAATTCGAACGTCAGATGCTTTCAGGAGAATTAGATGTAGAACTTATTCCGCAAGGAACATTAGCCGAACGTTGTCGTGCAGCACAAGCCGGAATACCAGCTTTTTTCACGCCTGCAGGTTACGGAACCGAAGTTGCCGAAGGTAAAGAAATTCGTGAGTTCAACGGAAAAATGCATATTATGGAACATGCCTTCAAAGCTGACTTCGCTATTGTAAAAGCATGGAAAGGCGACGAAGCTGGTAATCTTATCTTTAAAGGAACTGCCAGAAACTTCAATTCTTGTATGGCTGGTGCAGCAAAAATAACAATTGCCGAAGTAGAAGAACTCGTTCCAGTTGGTACATTAGATCCAAATCAAATTCATATTCCCGGAATCATGGTACAACGTATCTTTCAAGGAGAAAAATTTGAAAAGAGGATTGAGCAACGAACTGTTAGAGTGAAGAATTAGCTAATTGAGATAATAAGACAATTAGATAATTCTCTACAGAATGTTTTAAATTTTCTAATTATCAAATTGACTAATTGGCACATTAAAAAAATTGACACATTAAAAAGATATGTTAACAAAAGAAGATATTGCAAAACGAATTGCACAAGAGCTTAAAGACCGTTATTTCGTGAATTTAGGTATCGGAATACCAACATTGGTAGCAAACTATATCCCAAAAGGAATTGACGTTGAATTTCAAAGCGAAAACGGCGTTCTGGGAATGGGACCTTTTCCTTTTGAAGGAGAAGAAGACGCTGATATTATTAATGCAGGAAAACAAACTATTACAACTCTTCCTGGAGCTAGTTTCTTTGATTCGGCTCTTAGTTTTGGAATGATTCGTAGCCAAAAAGTTGATTTAACTATACTTGGTGCAATGGAAGTTTCTGAAAACGGAGATATTGCCAACTGGAAAATCCCAGGTAAAATGGTAAAAGGAATGGGTGGAGCAATGGATTTAGTGGCTTCAGCCGAAAATATTATTGTTGCCATGATGCACGTAAACAAAGCTGGCGAATCTAAAATATTAAAAAAATGCAGCTTACCACTAACTGGTGTTGGTTGTGTAAAGAAAGTTGTAACCGAATTGGCTGTTTTAGAAATAACTCCAAAAGGTTTTAAACTTTTAGAACGCGCACCTGGAGTTTCTGTAGAACATATTATTGCTTCAACTGAAGCAAATTTGATAATTGAAGGTGATATTCCGGAGATGATTATCGATTAACGCCTCTTTTTAAATAATTCACACAAAAGGCTAACACTTAAAAAATGTTAGCCTTTTTTCTGTTACAGCTTATTCTACCTAGTGGTTACATATATTTCACAACTAAATCAACATCAGCGAGTTAAGAAGAAAACAAAACACTCAAAATCAATAATATAATAATAAAAACAGGTTTTTTCTGATGATTGTTTTTAATTTGTTAATATTTAATAATTATTTAACAACAATTGTTGCATTTTATCGATTATTTGAATTTATGTTAATTTATTTAACAAAATGTTTATATTTTTATAACAAATTAAAGTATTTACCTACACGCTTTAATTGCTATACAAACTAATAATTAAATTAACATTAAACCCCAAATCGATTATGAAAAGTACATTACCCAAAATTGCCACAACAACCGCTGTTGTGCTCACATTCTCCTTATCGGCATTTGCACAAATAACGGATAAACGTGTAAGCCAAAAAAATGTATCCGAAAATGGACAACCTAGTTTAATCACTTTTAGTGACCAATCGACCTATAGAGGTACTGATTCTCAAAAAGTCTTTAAAGATCAATTGGGATTGAAAGAAAATCAATCTTTTGCAAGGGTCAAAACTGAGTCTGATCCACAAGGTTACACACATGAAAAATTTCAATTGTACGAACAAGGTATTAAAGTAGAATTTGCCAACTATACCTTACATTCTAAAGACGGAAAACTTGTCTCTATGAATGGTGAGTATTACAACATCGAAAAAGTAAAAACTACACCAAAACTATCCGCTCAAGATGCTCTTAATAGAGCAATTAGCTATACTGGTGCCCAACAATACCTTTGGGAAAATCCGCAAGATGCCAAAGCGATTGGTTATGAAAAACCAAAAGGCGAACTGGTATTTTTACCCGCAATGGAAGATCAAGGTACTAACAGAACTACAGACAAGGTTCGTTTAGCCTATAAATTTGACATTTACGCGACAAATCCGGTAAGTAGAGGGGATTTGTACATCGATGCAGAAAACGGTCAAATATTGTTCTATAATGCAACTATAAAGCATCTCGGAGAATACAGTCATGGACGTAAATCAAAATCTGCTAATGCCGATGCAAAGAACCTAAAAGATGATGCTAGTTTTAAAATGGCTTTTGTTGCAGCAAACGCAGCTACACGTTATAGTGGAACGCAAGTAATTCAAACTACTTTAAGTGGGTCTTCTTATATCCTGGCAGATGCAACAAGAGGTTTAGGTATAAACACGTATAATATGAAAAAAGGAACTAGTTATACTGCTGCTGTAAATTTTACAGATGCAGATAATAACTGGACAGCTGCTGAGTATGCAAATACTAATAAAGACAATGGTGCACTTGATGCTCATTGGGGAGCTGAAAAAACATATGACTATTGGTCAACTGTACATGGTAGAAATAGTTTTAATAACGCAGGTGCCATCATAAAAAGCTATGTACATTACAGTAATGCATACGATAATGCGTACTGGGACGGTAGTGTTATGACTTATGGTGACGGAAGCGGAACTAATTTTGACATCTTAACTGCTATTGATGTTGCAGGACACGAAATTGGTCATGCCGTTTGTACTTATACAGCAAACTTAGCTTACCAAAAAGAATCTGGAGCTATGAATGAAGGTTTCTCAGATATTTGGGGTGCTTGTATCGAATATGCCGCAGCGCCTACAAAATCAACTTGGTTAGTTGGTGAAGATATCGAAAGAAGATCGGGTCATCTTGCTTTACGTTCCATGAGTAATCCTAAATCCGAAGGTCAGCCTGATACTTATGGCGGCACAAACTGGAAAGTTATTAATTGTGGAACTCCTACTCAATCCAATGATTATTGTGGTGTTCATACAAATTCTGGTGTACTAAACCATTGGTTTTATATCTTGTCTGTAGGTAAGACAGGAACAAACGATATAGGAAGTTCTTATAGTGTAACAGGAATTACAATTGATAAAGCTGCAAAAATCGCTTATCGTTTAGAGAGTGTATATTTAACTGCAAATTCTACTTTTGCAAATGCAAGAACATCAGGAATACAATCGGCTATCGATTTATACGGTGCTGGTTCTGCAGAGGTAATCGCAACAACTAATGCATTTTATGCTGTAGGTGTTGGAGCTGCTTATTCAGGTTCTACAGATACAATTGCGCCAACTGCTCCAACTGCTCTTGCAGCTTCTGGAACAACTGGATCAACTACCAATTTAACATGGACTGCGGCAACAGATAACGTAGCCGTAACTGGATATGATATTTACGAAGGAACAACTCTTAAAGGTTCATCTACAACTACAAGCTATACTGTAACTGGATTAACAGCTTTAACAGCTTATAGCTTTAATGTAAAAGCTAAAGATGCTGCAGGAAATGTTTCTCCAGCAAGCAACACTGTAAATGTAACAACGCTTGCCAATACAATTAGCTATTGTGCATCACAAGGAAGCAATACTGCTGACGAAAAAATCAGTAAGGTAGTATTTGGTACAATCAGCAATACCTCAACAGGAACAGCTGGTTACGAAAACTATACGGCAATTTCAACAAATGCTGCCGCAGGAACTGCTTACACAATTACAATTACTCCTGTTTGGACTTCTACAACCTACAATGAAGGTTATGCCGTTTTTATAGATTATAATCAAGATGGTGATTTTGCAGATTCAGGTGAAACTGTTTGGACAAAAGCAGTATCAAAAACTACTCCTGTAACAGGAACAATCACTATTCCAGCATCTGCTACTCTAGGAAGTACACGATTGAGAGTTGCTATGAAATACAACGGAATCCCAACTTCTTGTGAAGCTTTCTCTTATGGTCAAGTAGAGGATTATACTGTAAACATTACAGCTGCTGGTCCAATTGTATCTCCAGAAGTAACTGCGGGATTAGTAGAAACTAATGATAATGCAAGTTTTGCTTTATATCCAAATCCTGTTGATAATGAGTTGAATGTTTCATTAGCAAAAAGCGACGGAGCAACTTTCAGGATTACGAATAATCTTGGACAACAAGTAAATTCAGGACAATTAAACGGATCGTCTATAGATGTAAGCAGATTAAATACTGGTATTTACATCATAGAATTAAATAACGGCGGAAAAAGAATCGTTAAGAAATTCGTTAAGAAATAAATTGTTGCTTACTAAAAACGGAAAAGCCTCGCAATGTGCGAGGCTTTTTTTATTCTGCAAATTGAGGATAAAATTCATTAAAAGTAATGTCTTTTTTCCAGTACACCTTTTCCTTTGGGGTTAACAATCGTTTTTCCCATTTATTGTTTTTTAGATGAAACACGATAGAATCAGAATGTTCTACGGTTCCCATATCTTCATCATTAACATCTTCTTTACCACCGTAAGAAACTCTTTTGCTATAAAAAGAAACTGGTTCATTTTTAGGATCTATTCCTCCAAATTCTAACCAACTTCCCCAACCACCGTCACTCATAGAGTCCCAGTCGTGCACAAGCTGTACCTTATTATTTTTTAGATAATACAAAAAGTGTTGGCGATTATATCCACAAGCTTCATAACCAAAACTGACATGGATAAAAGGTGATACCTCAGCATTATCTTCATCTGATAAACCATATGTCGCGCCCCAACCCGAACCTTCTGTAAATGGAACAATGGTAACCTTATCTGATCCTACTTTTGTTTTATTAGTAAAGAAATCAAGTCTGTATTGAACAGTTATTAGACTGTCTTTATCAATTTTCTTATCCAAAAGAGAAGCTAAAACATAGTTACTCACGCCTATTTCTTCATTTCCAGAAATATATATCGTATCGATTTTTGGGGTAATAGTATTAAATGCTGGCTTTGCCGTCATTTCTTTTTTGTCTTCTTTAGTCCACTTTGGACCTACTGTTGCTGGTTCTTTTTTACAACTTACCACAGCCAACAAAAACAACGTAATGTAAATTCTATTCATATTAACCAACTAACTTTTAAGCTAATAGACTCGTAATTAAAAAAAGCAACATTAGTGCAATTGCAATGTATTTTGTGTATTTACTCATTCTCATACTGTTTTATATTTATATAATTTTTAATTTAAATGCTATTTACTAAAAAAACCAACTCGCCACAAATATAGCTGTAATCACACAAATTACATCAACCAAAAGCATAGTTCCTAAAGCGTAACGGGTATTTTTTATATTAACTGAACCAAAGTAAACCGCAATTACGTAAAAAGTACTTTCGGCGCTACATTGAAAAATACTACTCAATCTTCCAGTCATAGAATCTGCTCCAAAAGTATTCATCGAGTCAATCAAGAATCCACGTGAACCCGCAGAACTAAAAGGACGAAGCATAGCAACTGGCAACGCATCGGTGATTTCTTTACTCACACCCATATTCGAGAAAATAAATGCAATCCAATGGCTTATGATTTCAAATAAACCACTATTTCTAAATAAAGAAATAGCCACTAACATCCCTAAAACGTAAGGAAAAATAGTAACCCCTGTTTTAACACCATTATTTGCACCTACTACAAATGCATCAAAAACAGTAGTTTCTGCTTCAATAAATTTTTTCTCATGTCTTAACGAAAAAACCAAGGTAAACCCAATGATCGCAAACAATATTAATCCTGAAAGATTTGATGTAAAGAAGTTTTTACCAATTAAGTCTAAGCTATTTACATAGAATAAAAGTCCAACAATGGCAGCAATCATAACCATCAAGCCTACAACCAAAGAAGCACTTTTAAAATTAATTTTTTGTTTAATTCCAACAATTAAAAAAGCAGCAATTGTCCCGATAAAAGAGGTAATAATACAAGGCAACATTACATCGGCTGGGTTTGTTGCCCCAGCGGCAGCACGATACCCAATAATAGAAGTTGCAATTAACGTAAGTCCCGATGCATGCAGACACATAAACATAATCTGTGCATCACTGGCTTTGTCCTTATCGGGGTTTATTTCTTGTAAACTCTCCATGGCTTTAAGACCAAACGGAGTCGCCGCAGAATCTAATCCTAAAAAGTTAGCCGCAAAGTTTAAGGTCATATATGAAATCGATGGGTGATTTTTTGGGATACTTGGAAACACTTTTACAAACACCGGACTCAAGCCTTTAGCTAATTTTCCTGAAGCTCCAGAAATGATTAAAAGCTCCATTAATCCGCAGAAAAAAGCCAAATAAGCAATAAGTGGAAGAATTAAATCTACCAAAGTACTCTTACAAGTTGGCAATAAACCATCAGATTTTTGAACACCGCTAAAAATCTTTATGGTTTTGTTTTTATAAACATAGGTCGTATCGGCATTTGCCTCATCACGATTGATGATAATAGTATTGTCTGGCGCTTTTTTAATACTATCTCTGATAAAAGCAGGAATTTGCTCAATATATTTTTCAGAGATTAAAATAGGCTCGTCTTTCTTACCATTCAAAACATAATCAATAGTATACGTATTACCAGTAAACAAACTGATTACAATAAAAGCAATTGACGAAATAAATATCGCTAGCCAAAATCTACTTAACACCATAATTATATATTTTTTGTAAATGTAATTATTTAGCAATAAAATGCACAACCATTTTACTGATGAAACTCGAAGTATTTGTTATAGATCGAAAATCATTATCCAATTTAATATGTCACCCCGATGGGGTTCAACACTACGAGCTCTAATTATTGCTATAAATAGCCCACTCCTAACGGAGTTTTTATAGCTTTCGTGAAGCATGACCTAATAGAAACCATCAAATATTTATTCTGAAACCCTTGCAAATACTTGACTCAAACCTAATGCAATAAAATTGCACTAATGTTTTAGCAAGAACAAATCATAACATGGTTTGAACAGCCCTAGCAGGGCGTCATATTTATAGAAAATGTTACAATATTGATATCAATAGCTCTGTAAGAGCGACATAAAAAATCTGTATCTAAAAGCTATTCGATAACAATTTTAGTTTCCAGATAATTTTCAAAAGAGCTAATACCATCAAACAGAGCTACTTTTTTATCATTCTCAATTTCATGAAAAAATTGCGTTTCTATTTTCGCATGGTCTTTTTTAATGGTTCTTTTCCAAGTTCCAATGACTTTTCCGTTTTCTAGAATAATTGGTCTAAAAATACCGTTATTAGTAAACGCCTTTGATTGATGTTCTTGTAAAATAGATGCTTCACGTGTTTTATACGAAATTAAAATCTCATCGAATGCAGGAAGAAAATGTACGCTTTCGCGAAAGTTATCCTCATCGGTAAAATTGGTTCCAAACCAATATTTTTGATTCTCGATTTCTATCGAGTTTAGTTCTGATTCAATCGAGCTAATAACCTGTTTGCAAGTTGTAGGTGAAAAACCAGACCACCAGGAAAAATCTAATAACGTGGCAGGGCCATGACTTTCAAAATAACGTTTGGTTAATTTAGCCAAACCCTCGTCTTTAGACAGTTTCGTTTTTGGCTTTGTAACTCTTTCATCCAGCAAAGCATACGTTATCTGCTTGCCTTTCATTCTTCCATTACAAACTAAACCTACCGACTCAGCATACATCATGATAGGTCCGCTCAAAGAATCATCACTACAAATTTTATTGATGTTGAGTTCCTGCATGATCTCATCCCGAGTTAGATGATTATTACCAGCCAATATTTTTTCGATAGATGCATTAATTTTTTCAAATTTTTCATCATCAAATCCATATTTTTTGACATAAGAAGCTACTATTCTCTTGACTTGAGGTCCAGAAACATCCAACATCCAATGAATATCTTCTGCAGCAACAAAATGCCAGGTTGGTCGCAGAATGTGCGTTCGGATAATTTCTGCTGAATTTATTGCTTCTTCTATAGCTTTTTCAGTAGCATCACAACGAGAACCAATCGCCCATTTTGCCATTGCATAATCCTGAGCCTGCATTGCACCCAAATGATGCACAATGTCTTGTGGAGAACTTGGTGCTTTTTTATATAGTTTTTGAGAAACTAATCGATGATGTGAAATTTCCTGATGTACCATTGTAAAACATTAAAATCTTATAAATTATGTAAGTCCACTTAAACTTTGAACCTCTGTTCCTTTGTACCTTTGTACCTTTAAAAACTATACATGAATAATTTCATCATCAATCAACAAATCTTCACGTCGTAAACGCAGAAAAATCTGAGCCACAGCAATAGTATCTTTCTCGCAATAGGTTACGATTCGGTCAATGTCTTTCTCTACATAATAAACATGTCCTACCTGACTTCCATCGATATCTCCTTTTGGAGAAGGAACTCCTAAGATTTTAGTCAATAATTTCAGCGAAGTAAAATGCTTGTAATCACCGAATTTCCAAAGCTCCAACGTATCTAGATGCGGAATTTCCCAAGGTTTTTTTCCAAATAAATTCAGCATGTCTGGAATTGCAATTTGGTTGATAATCATACGTCTGGCGATAAACGGAATGTCAAATTCCTTTGCATTATGTCCGCATAAAACGTGGTACGGTTTATTGTAATGGTTGTTTAATAGATTATTGAAATCTTTCAGGATTTTTACCTCATCTCCAAAAAATGAGGTCACTCTAAAATTTCGGATATCACCTTTGATGGTAAAATACCCAACAGAAATACAAACGATTTTACCAAACTCTGCCCAAATTCCAGCTCGATCATAAAATTCTTCAGCTGTAAAGTCTTCTTTACGCTGATATTGCGTTTTGTGCTCCCAAAGTTCTTTCATCTCATCATCTAGTTCTCCAAAATCGGCTGTTTCGGGAACGGTTTCTATATCTAGAAAAAGGATGTTGTTTAGGTTTATTTTTTCAATCATTATTTAGACAGCTTAGATTTTTAGACTTACTTAGACTTCTTAGATTATTGAACTTAAATTAGTTAGATGACTTAGACATTCTTAGAATGTTAGACTACTTGGATTTTTAGACTTTGCTTAAAAACCTTTAAACACAAATTATCACTAATTCATCGCCTGTATAAATGTACTTAAATTTTGATACTTTTAAAATTCTTGTCCATTTGTGCTCAGAAAATTAAAACAAACTTTGCTGCTTAAGAGGGTTTTCATGATCTAGCAACCATTTTTTACGCCATAATCCGCCAGCATATCCTGTTAATGAACCATCGGTTCCTATTACTCGGTGACATGGAACAACTATCCAAAGTGGATTTTTACCATTTGCCGATGCTACTGCACGAATAGCTTTGACATCTCCAAGTTTTTTAGATAGTTCTAAATAACTCATGGTTTTACCAAAAGGAATCTCAAGTAATCCTTTCCAAACTCTTTGTTGGAATTCTGTTCCTTTGGGGTTTAGCTTAAAATCGAAATCGGTTCTTTTGCCTAAAAAGTAATCATTTAATTGCGAAACAGCTTCTTGCAACTCGGTTGCAATTGTATCCGAAACCGCATTATCACCAGCGTTAGCTACGGTAATCTCTGAGATTCCGTTTTCGTCACCAACAATTTTGGTGATTCCTAAAGGCGAATTAATGTATGCTGTTTCCATGTTATAAAAGTAAAAAAAATAATAGTAATGATTTGTGATTTCTCTCGACCAATCTTAAATTCTATTATATTTTGATTATAGCTCACGGTTTCAACCGTGTGAAGCAGATTGCGATAATATTGCGTTCCAACGGTTGAAACCGTTGGCAATGTTTATAACATGTATTTATTATGACACGATTACGGTAAATGTCACGCAGATTAAACAGATTTGAATAGATTTTGTACAATCTTGATTTTCCCTATTTATTACGGAGATTCTTCGGCTGCGTTCACAATGACAAGATTGTAGTTAAAAACCTTGCAGGTATAAAAAAACCACTCGTAAATACGAATGGTTTTAGTTTTTTTTAGCCCCGATAGAAGCGGCATCCTTTATGTTTTTTCTTTAAAAACATAAAGATATAGCGGCGATCCCGATAGCTATCGGGATAACTCCTACTTTAAAAAGCTATAAAAATAGGCTTCGATTGCTTTTAGTTCTTCGTCGGACATGGCTTGTGTTACAGGAAAATTGGTTTTCATGACTTCAAACTGACTTGGGTCGACTATTGGATCGCCTTTTCCTTTAAGAAACGTAACCATGTCTCCATTTTTCTCTTTGTATATTTTGGCAATTTCTTTTATGCTTGGACCGATAACTTTTTGGTCTACCTGATGGCAGGCAAAACAGTTTCCTTGTCCTTCGAAAATTGCTTTCCCTAATTCTTCGGGCGTTTTAGCTTCTAAAGTAGCCGACTCTTCGATTGGCATTCCTGAATTATCGATTGTTGTTTTCTCTTCTTTTTTACAAGAAACGAATGCAATTATTGCAAATGCAAGTATTATTTTTTTCATGCTTATGTATTTCAATCTTTTACTTATTTAAAATCACAGCAGCTTCTTTGGCAAAGTATGTCGAGATAATACTGGCTCCTGCTCTCTTAATGCAATATAGTTGCTCTATCATGATTTTGTCGTGATCTAACCAACCTCTTTCGGCTGCGGCCTTTACCATAGCGTATTCTCCCGAAACCTGATATACTGCAACTGGCACGTGAGCTGCATCTTTTATCTCGCGAACGATATCCAGATAAGCAATTCCTGGTTTTACCATAACGATATCTGCTCCTTCTTCTACATCTAGCAATGCTTCACGAAGTCCTTCGATACGATTAGCATAATCCATTTGGTATGTTTTTTTATCTTTTGGAATATCTAAAGAATCAACTGGTGCAGAATCTAATGCATCACGAAACGGTCCGTAAAATGCCGAAGCATATTTGGCACTATAACTCATGATTCCCACATTGTGGTGTCCGTTTTCTTCTAATGCTTTACGGATTGCAAGAACGCGACCGTCCATCATGTCGCTTGGCGCTACAAAATCGGCTCCTGCATCGGCATGACTTAAACTCATACGAGTTAATGCATCTACCGTTGCATCGTTTATAACTTGTCCGTTTTCTATAATTCCGTCATGTCCATAAATAGAAAATGGGTCTAGTGCTACATCTGGCATTACAATCATTTCTGGAACTGCATCTTTTATAGCACGAATAGCTTGTTGCATTAATCCATCTTTGTTCCATGCTTCTACCCCTTTATTGTCTTTAAGGTTTTCGCTCACTTTTACATAAAGATTCACTGCTTTTATCCCTAATGCCCAAGCTTCTTTTACTTCTTTTATCGTGTTATCCAATGAATGACGATATATTCCTGGCATTGACGGAATAGCGACTTTTACATCTTTTCCTTCGGCAATAAACATTGGAAGCATAAAATCATTTGGACTTAGTGTAGTTTCACGAACTAAAGAGCGAATAGATTCATTAGTTCTTAAACGGCGGTTTCTTTGTAGTGGGAACATAAGTGTTTTTTATAAATTTTTAAGAAGTATGCTAATGCTAAAAAAGCCTTAACATCCGTTTTAAAGTTGAAATTAAAATTGTGTCGCAAAGTTAAAGAAAAATCAACAGAATAAGGCTTTTAGCATTGTTTAGAATGCGTTAATATTATCTAAAATTTACTGTTTTATATTTCCCATTTAAGAATCTTCTTATATCATGGTTTTTAAAATATTTAAATTTAAATTTGCCTGATGAAGAAAATTCTCGCTTTATGCTGCTGTTTGCTCTTAACAGGATGTTTTGAGATAACGGAACGAATCAAACACCATGACGATCAAAGTGGTGAATACACCCTTATGGTTGACTTTTCGAAATCATGGTTTAAGACCAAATCGGCCATTTGGCTGGAAGAAGTTGATGGTGTGAAAATCCCGAATGAACAGGAAATCACCAAGAAACTAGCCGATTTTAAAGCAAAAGCTTTAAAAATTGACGGAATTTCAAATGTAAGTACTAAAACTGATTTTGAAAATTATGTTTTCATTATTAAACTCAACTATGCCAATTTAAAAGCACTCAATGCCATTGTAAATAGTATTAATAATCAGAGTGACCAAATTCATTTTAGCAGTAATGCTAAGAGTTTTGAAAGGATTGCCTCTTACCCTGTTCCTGAAAACCTGGTAAAAGACCCAAAGAAAAAACAAGATTTGGAACAAGCCAACATTATATCGATTTACACCTTTGACCGTGATATTGCCAACACTGATAACCCTAACAGTAAAATCTCTAAAAACAAAAAGACCGTTTTTTTAAAACAAAATATGTACAGCGTACTTAAAAAATCGTCTTTAATGAATAATACAATCCAATTAATTCCCTAGTATATGAAGCATTTTTTTACCTATTTTATTCTATTAACAACCTTATTTGCCAATAGTCAGACCAATACTAAACCATACGACTATTTTGTACAATTTAATGGCGACCAACTTTCTAAGAAAGTAAATATTCTTGATGTATTAAATCATTCTTTGATTAATAAATATACTGAAGGCAAGCCCGATTATGATATCAACCAATATGCAAACCTTTTTAAATTAGACCAAAAAATAAGCGTAAACGGAAATTTCACAGATAGTATTCCGTATTACCAAGTCACAATTCCTATTAAGAATAGAAATGACATTAAACAATTCATGCAAAAACTGCATGTAGAAAAAAATGCAGATTCTATCCCAACAGCTACAATCGAAGATTTTCCTCTATACTCTCTATTAACTTCTGTAAATAAAGGAAGTTCTATGGCATGGAACGATAATTATCTTGTGATTGTAGGTTTTACAAAAAAGTATAGCTCTAATCTATACGATATTCCAGAAATCCAGGAAGAAATCACTGTAGATGTAGCTCCAGATGAAGGAGAACCTATAGGAGAATCTCCTATTGACATTAACACTCCATATACAATAGAGGAACCTATAGACTCTACAGCTGTTTCTACCGATAACTATTACGCTGAATATGATCTTGGACGTGCTGCTTTTGATAGTTTACAATCGATACAACGAAATGATTTTATTAAATCTCTTTTCGAAAAAGGTTTTACTGCTCCATCTTCTGATAAGATAAACGCTACTGCAGACATCTCATCTTGGATTAATTACAGCGCAGCTATGTCTTCTTTTTACGAGTCTTACGCTACTCTATCTCAATTTACCACTTATAATAAATTCTTGCCTTCTCAAAAAAACTGGGGAAATCTTGTAAAGGGAATCAATTTGGATTTTTATTTTGATAATGATAATGCTCGTGTAGAAGAGATTATTGAATACTCTAAACCAATGGCTGATATTGTGGACAAAATGGCCAATAGAAAAATTAATAAAAACATTTTTAATTATTTTCCTGACAAA
Organism: Flavobacterium sp. PL02; assembly: GCF_035013205.1. Lineage (NCBI taxonomy): Bacteria > Pseudomonadati > Bacteroidota > Flavobacteriia > Flavobacteriales > Flavobacteriaceae > Flavobacterium > Flavobacterium sp. PL02. The sequence goes on along the minus strand of NZ_JAYGJP010000003.1, from coordinate 237,054 downwards.
AAGCCTTTGGGTTATATGAGCTATCATATTAACACCAAAGAAACATTAAAAAACTTTCCGAATTTAATGACCGAAGTTTTAAATAGTGCTGCATTAACAAAGGATGATATGGGTATTGTAACGGATTTAATCTCGACTATTGTTGATGAGGAAGCCACTGCAACTCTTTTTGACGGTGATTTAAGCATGTTCTTACTCGATGTTAAGGAAATTGAGGTAACGTCAAAATCTTACGAATACGACGATAATTATGAAGAAATAGAAGTTGAGAAAAAAGAGAAGAAATCAATTCCGCTTTTTTCAATGGTTTTTACCTCAACGCATCCAACATTTGGCGACAAGCTGATACAGTTAGGTGTTCGTAAAAAATTATTGGTACAAAAAGGAAATTATTACGAAATCGTCGGAACCAACGGTAAATACGGGGATTTGTTTATCCTTAAGGATAAGGATGTAGTAGTAATTGCAAATTCTCGTGACTACTTCAACACCAATAACGGATCATTTGTAAAGGAAGTAAAGAAAGACTTGAAGCAAAATTACTTTTTAGCGAAGCTTAATATTCCTGAGATTTCTAATGCATATAGTCATACTGCTGAAACAAAAACTGCTGATATTAAAAAAATCGATCAATTTGCAACACAGTTTAGTGATATAACACTTCAATCTTCGAAAAAACTGATTGATAATAAACTAAAATTTGAATTACGATTAAATTCGTTAAAATCGGATAAGAACATCATTCTGCAAACGTTAGATTTTGTTCAGGAACTTAGCAAATAATCTAGATTTTAGTAGATAAAAAGAGAGAGGCACCGTTGGTGCCTCTCTCTTTTTATGTTATAATCCCGTTTTCTGATTTATTTTATCATAAATCTCAGTCACTTTTTTGGGAGCATTAAATCGATAACCCGCCGTAATTTTTATAGTCGATATATTATCATTTAAACCTATATCACTTGTTTCACCCTCAACAAAATTGAGATAATTAATATTCATGAATACAAAAAACGAATCGGAATTGTAACCCGTTTTCAAACTCATATCCAATTCAGAAACCACTTTAGAATGACCCTCTGTAAAATAAACACCTGCACCCAAAGATAATCCTGCAGAAACCAAAACATGTTTTCCTAAAACCAGATTATAAAAATAGGATGGCGCCAATGAGAACAGATATGTTTTCCCATTTATTTTATCTCCATCTCCATTATATTTTATATTGGTGTAATAAGCAGAAAAATTAGGAATAAAACTTCCTGCACTCTTTGTTTGCCACTCATTCTGACTTGCGATCGCTTTATAAGAAAACTTTTTATTAAAAATATAAGATGTAGCTCCTCCTATTTTAATCGATTTAAATCCTGGGAAAGCCGCATCTATACCATCTTGACTTACATAAAACCCTTTTTGATAAAAATAAGTAAAGCTCTGCATCCATTGCTTATGATACAATCTTGTATTAAGACTTAAAAGCTTAGAACCAGAATTATCTTTATTGGCATTTAAAAATTTTGGCGAGAAACCAAATGACAAATCAACAAACTTAAACGAAAGTGAAGCTCCTAATTGTTCTTTTCGATTAGGAATCAAATTAAGAATTTTTGTCCCTTCTCCAGGAACAGGGTAAACAAACTGAAAATTATTGGATGTATCCAGATAATAAATACTTGCGGTAACCTTATCATCATATGATTTAAAATAGGGATTTTGAAGAGAATCTTTTTGAGCAAAACACCCAAAAACTCCTGCAAAAAACATAATATAAATCAATTTTACATCCATTCTCTAGGATTTTCAAGCGTTTGTATTAGTTTTTCCTCATCGCTTCCTACTTCTGGCTGATGATCGTAAACCCATTGTACATGAGGTGGCAAACTCATTAAGATACTCTCGATTCTACCATTGGTTTTTAAACCAAATAAAGTTCCTTTATCGTGAACCAGATTAAACTCGACATAACGACCACGACGAATTTCTTGCCATGTTCTTTGTTCTTCGGTATATAATAGAATTTTTCTTCTTTCGACAATTGGAACATAAGCTTCTAAGAAACTATTTCCTACTTCAGTAACAAAATTATACCAATCCTGCATGCTCATTTCGTCTGTAGCTTTGCAATAATCAAAGAACAATCCTCCTATTCCGCGGGCCTCGTTACGGTGCGCGTTCCAAAAGTAGGCATCACATTGTTTTTTATATTTCGGATAAAACTCTGGATTGTGTTTGTCACAAGCTATTTTACATGTCTGATGAAAATGTTTCGCATCTTTTTCGAACAAATAATAAGGCGTTAAATCCTGACCTCCACCAAACCATTGCTGAATTACATTTCCTTTGTCATCATACATTTCAAAATAACGCCAATTGGCGTGGACAGTAGGAACCATTGGATTTTTTGGGTGTAAAACCAAACTTAGTCCGCAAGCAAAAAAATCGGCTTCGCCTACATTAAACATTTTTTGCATGGCTTCTGGCAATTTACCATGAACTGCCGATATATTAACGCCGCCTTTTTCAAAAACAGCTCCGTTTTCGATTACACGTGTTCTTCCGCCGCCTCCTTCTGGACGCTCCCAAATATCTTCACGGAATTTGGCTTGACCATCAACCGCTTCTAATCCTGAAACTATTGTATCCTGAAGGCCTTGTATATATTTATAAAACTGTTCTTTCACTATTTATTTATGTTTATGGTATCAACATTTTTAAACTCGTAATAAACGTCAAAAACCTCTATTGTACCCTTTTTAATAATTTTTACTAATGGAGATTTTCCTTTTTTTGATAATGAATCTCCTATTTCAATCTTTTCCCAAAGCATATTATACCCAATATGCCAACTGGAATCTTTTAACTTAAAAACTGGGCTATTTCTACTCTCTTTATCTAAATATTTTCTAGCCACAATCCCAGAAAATTCGTCTTTCAACATCTCTTTATACCGCTCTCTACTTATTCGGGCTTCATTAGATGAATATATTGAAATACACACAAAAACAACAAAAAAAGACACAAGAAGAAATCCTTTGTAAAGTGGATTAATCTTTTCTAGATTAAAGTCAAGTACGTTTGTCAGGATTTTTTCAAAAGAAGTCATTTTTTACATTTGTATGTATTTATGAAATTGTTCCTTTATGCAAATTGTAATCTGATTTGAGTAAGCCAAAGTAAACGACATTTTCAAATATGCCATTTCCGTCTATAAATTCGTCTCGTAAAATTCCTTCTTGTTGAAAATTGTGCTTTAACGCAATGCGCTGACTAGCCAAATTAACTTCTGAAGTACATATAAAAACTTTATTCATCAAGAGTTCATTAAAGCAAAAATCAAGTGTATACGAAACGAGTCCTGAAATTATTCCTTTTCCCTGAAAATTTTCATCAATGAAGTATCCCAATTCGCACTTTAAAGTTCGGTTATTAATACTTTTTACACATAAATATCCAATTAAATCACCAGTTTCAATGTTTCGGGCATAAAAGTGATACCCTTCTTTGTTCTTTTCTTTATCTAAGCTAAAGGCAATAAATTTTTGCGTACTTTCTAAATCTAAGCAATGAGATAAAGTTACCGGAAAGGTTTTTTCAATATGCTTTTTATTCTTATCAATTAGTTTATAAAATTCTTCGGGAAGAATATTTTCAATTCTTTCTATTTTCCAATTAATAAGATCCATAAGTTTTGTTTTATTTTCTTGCGGAAGCTATTTTACTAATAATCCCAAACGAAAAAGTCTTGCTTTCTCGCTGAATATATTCGTAAATAGCAATTGCTTTTCCTGAAAAATTATAATTTTCTACAATAGAGAATTTAACTAAAAAATCTCCAAATAACTCTAATTGATCCCAATCTAAATGACATCGAAGCAAGAGTGTAATTAGATCTTCTTCATTAAGGCTAACCAAAGTTTCTACACTTAAGCCAAAGTTTTTAAGATCATTATCTATAAGGCTAGTATCCTCTACATTCCAAAACTTAGGTAAAAACACAATAGACATCAATACCTTAAGCGTATTGTCTATTCGTATACTTTCTTCGTCTCTTAATCCCTTGTTTAGCATGTTTTCTTAGTTTTCAGTCGCAGTTTAAAGTTTCAGTTCCAATCGCAGTTTTCAGCCACAATATTGAGAACTGAAAACTGCGACTGAATACTGTAAACTATATACTAATTCCCGTATTCCTTAACCGCGTCAATAAACGCTTTGGCGTGGTCTACAGGAACATTTGGTAAAATTCCGTGACCTAAATTTACGATATATTTGTCTTTTCCGAATTCATCAATCATTTGGTGTACCATTTTTTTGATGGTTGGAATTGGAGAAAATAATCTTGATGGATCAAAATTTCCTTGTAATGTTATATTTCCTCCAGATAGGTAACGAGCATTTCTTGCCGAACAAGTCCAGTCAACTCCTAATGCCGAAGCACGACTCTGACCCATTTCGCCTAAAGCAAACCAACATCCTTTTCCGAAAACAATTACCGGAGCGTGGTCAGCCAAAGCTTCAACAATCTGATTCATGTATTTCCATGAAAACTCTTGATAATCTACAGGTGAAAGCATTCCACCCCAAGAATCAAAAATCTGAACAGCGTCAACTCCTGCTTTTACTTTTTCTTTTAGGTATAAAATAGTTGTATCTGTAATTTTTTGTAATAATGTATGTGCAGCTGCTGGGTTTGAAAAACAAAATCCTTTAGCAGTATCAAAACTTTTAGAACCTTTACCTTCTACAGCATAGCAGAAAATTGTCCAAGGAGAACCTGCAAAACCAATTAAAGGCACCTCATCATTCAGCATTTCCTTTGTTAGCTTAATTGCATCCATTACGTAACCAAGGCTTTCCTGAATGTCCGGAATATAAACTCTCTGAACATCTTGCATCGTACGGATAGGATTTGGTAAAAACGGACCAAAATTCTCTTTCATCAATACTTCAATTCCCATTGCTTGAGGAACTACTAAAATATCCGAGAATAAAATTGCAGCATCTGGAGCAATACGACGAATAGGCTGTACAGTAATTTCTGCAGCTAATTCTGGAGTCTGACAACGAGTGAAAAAATCATATTTATCACGCAAAGCGATAAATTCTGGCAAATATCTTCCTGCCTGACGCATCATCCAAACTGGCGGACGTTGAACTGTTTCTCCTTTAAGTGCTTTTAAAAATAGGTCGTTTTTTAACATGGTTTTTATTTGCTTTAGGCTTTAAGCTTTAGGCTTTAAGCATTTGTTTGTCTATAATTTTTTGCTTTCAGCTTAATGCCTAAAGCTTATTGCAATATTCAGTAATTACGTCTTCAAGCACATCTTCAACAGTTGGTTGATCAGCGATGATGATGTTTTTAGTAATTTTTTCTAAAGCCTCTGCCGTGGTTTCTCCAATACAAAAGCATTTTTCATTTTTAATAGTATTCTCTTTCAGATAACTTTCAATTCCAGATGGGCTATAAAACAAGATTCCATCTACAGCTGAATTGATTTTTTGAGGAGTTAAAGTAGTTTCATACACATTAATCTCATTCAATTTTACTCCAGCATCTTTTAGTGCTTTTGGCAATGTTTCTCTTCTAAGGTTTCCACTGAAAAAGGTATAACTTTCATTGCCATAAATCAAAGTAATTATTTCGGCAAGATCAGCTGCATAACCAGTATAAGCTACAACATTAAATCCGCTTTCAGATAATAGAATCTTTGTTTTTAAACCAACGCAAAAGACATTTTTACTTTTCAATTCTTCTGATTTTGGATCAGATAAAACGCTATGAACTGCATTCTGACTCGTGAAAATCAGATTTTCGTTGATATCCTGAATCTTAAAAGGTTTATTTTGAGTTTCAATGAAATTTGCTTCTACTAAATCAATATTTGCTTTTTGCAATTCTTGTTTCTGAATACTCGAAAGTATTTTTGTAGATAATATTTGAATTGTTTTAGCCATTATTTTTTTAGAGATTCTTTAATCGATTTCATTAATTCAGCCCCACCATTCATAAGAATTTCTTGTGCCATATTAAAACCTAGTTTTTTCCATTCTTCAATTGGAACAATCTTATCAATTTCGATTTTTATTTTTCCATCCAAAGAAAATAAAACCCCTTGAAAATGAAGTGTATCTTCTTCATCATTATATTTGACTAAAGAGCCTATTGGTGCGGTACAACCACCCTCAAGAGTTCTTAAAAACTGGCGTTCGATATAAGTAACAATTTCTGTTTCTATATCATTAAGTTGAGTTAGAGCGTCCAATGCAAAATTGTCATTTTCCATAGCCACAACAACCATTGCACCTTGAGCTGGTGCTGGAATCATCCAATCCAGATTAATATAATTTTCTGGTTTTAAATTGATTCTCTCTAGTCCTGCTGCTGCAAAAACGGCTCCGCTCCAATCGTTATCGTTTAATTTTTGCATGCGTGTATTTACGTTTCCACGTAAATCAACAACTTTATGATTTGGGTATTTGTTTAACCATTGCGCCTGGCGACGTAAACTTCCGGTTGCAATAGTAGCAGACTCATTTAAGAAATCCAGATTGCCTTTATGAACCAAAATATCTAATGAATTGGCTCTTTCCAGAACAGCTGCCTGAACAATTCCTTTTGGCAAAGCCGTTGGAACATCTTTCATAGAATGCACTGCAATATCTATTTCACCATTAATCATGGCAATATCTAGTGTTTTAGTAAAGATACCTGTGATTCCGAGTTCGTAAAGTGGTTTGTCAAGTAATATATCACCTTGCGATTTAACCGCAATAATTTGGGTTTTATATCCTAAATCGTTTAGTTTTTTCTCGACCGTATGCGCTTGCCAAAGGGCTAATTCGCTATCGCGAGTTCCTATTCTTATAATTTTATCTGCCATTTCTGTTTATTAAAACCAAGGTTTCTTGTTTTTTACCATTAAGAAATTAAGGTTCATTAAGCTTGGTGAGTATTCTTTTAAGTTAATAAAGATAATCTCTTACCTTAAAAAATAGTTCGCTATCCTAATTTTCATCATTAAGAAATTAAGGTTCATTAAGGATTGTATTTATAACACAGAGTTTAATTTTCTTAATCTCTTAATGGTAAAATCTTATTTTGCGTAATGCGAAATTTTATTTTGCGCTCACTCCTATTTTAAATACTTTTTCAATCCATTCGATACTTTCATCTACCATTGTATTATCATCTTTAAGGTGATTGGCAAAATGAGTTGTAATTTTCTGGATGATTCTTGCACTGATAATTTCGGCTTGTTCCTCGTTAAAATCAGCTATTTTTTTACTTTGGAAATCCAACTCTGAATTTTTTATCGCATTCAGTTTTTCTTTCAAAGCATTGATAGTCGGAGCAAATTTTCTTCCTTTAGTCCAGGTTACAAATTCTTCCTTAATTTCTTCAATGATAGCTTCGGCAGCAGGAATATGTTTTTTACGATTCTCTAAAGTTTCGTCTGTAAGTTGCGACAAATAATCCATGTGGATTAAAGTAACTCCTTCCAGTTCTTCTACATTTTCATTTACATTCTTAGGAATCGATAAATCTAGGATCAATAAAGGTTTTTTAAGATTTAGGATTGCTTTATCAACTGTAGGGTTTTGTGCTCCCGTTGCCACAACAACAACATCAGCCTTTTGTAGTTCAAGATGTAACTCTGAATAATCTTTTACAATAAGATTTAATTTTCCAGCAAGTTTTTCGGCTTTATCTTTAGTACGGTTTATCAGAGTGATATGTTCGTTTTTAGTATGTTTTACTAAATTCTCACAAGTATTTCTACCAATTTTTCCAGTACCAAATAACAAGATGTTCTTGTTCCCGATATCTTCAACGTTTTTTATAATATACTGAACCGAAGCAAAAGATACTGAAGTTGCACCTGAACTTATTTCGGTTTCATTTTTGATTTTTTTGCTAGCCTGAATCACTGCGTTTACTAATCTTTCGATAAAAGTATTGGCTAAACCAAATGCTTTTGATTGTGTGAAGCTAGTTTTAATTTGAGCAATAATCTCAAAATCTCCTAAAATCTGACTGTCTAAACCAGTTCCTACTCTAAAAAGATGATTAATTGCTTCTTGATTTTTATATACGAAACCAACTTTCTGAAATTCTTCGATAGAACCATTACTGTTTTCGCAAATCAATTTTATAAGTTGAAAAGGATGTTCTGCAAAACCATATATTTCTGTACGGTTGCATGTAGATGTAACTATTAAACTTTCAATTCCTTCATTCTTGGCTTGTTCCAGCAGGCGCGTTTTTCCATCAGCGTCTAAACTAAACTTACCCCTAATCGCAGCATCGGCCTTTTTATAGCTCAGTCCAACTGAATAAAAATACTGATGTTTCGATACGTTATTATTTTCCATAAATGCCCTTGTCATAAAAGTGCAACAAAATTATCATTATAGTATTTATAAAAGTAACGCTCAAAGTACTTTTTGTGTCGCTATGTGTTTTTTTAATTCTAATTGGTTGTTATTATGCAAAAAACGTTATTTTTGCAGCAAAATCAAGTCATTAGAATTGTTTTATTTAGAGTTATTCTAAATAAGATTTGAGATTAACTTTCATTTTTAGCAAAAAAAAATATCGCTATGAGTTCTCAAGAAATTATAAAAATTGAAGACGACTTTACGCTTATTCGTTTTCAGAATGACAGTTCGGAGTTATTTAATGCCCAGCGGGAGATTGGTAGTGGGCTGATACAGTTTCACTTTGGTATAAAAGGAAAAGCAAAATTCCTATTCAATCAAGGCAGCTATGCATTGGAATTGAAAGAAGAAAAATCGCTACTTTTATACAATCCTCAAAAAGAATTACCTCTCCATTTAGAACTTTCGCCAAATTCATGGGTTATTTCGGTAATCATTTCGATTAAGAAATTTCATGCATTATTCTCAACCGAAGCCGATTACATCACTTTTTTAAGTGCCGATAATAAAGATAAGAAATATTATAACGAAGGAAATATTAGTCCATCGATGGCTATTGTTCTGAGTCAGCTATTTCATTATAATCTACATCCATCAATAAAAAACCTGTATTACAAAGGCAAAGGATACGAGTTATTGAGTTTATATTTTAACAGAACCGAAGATCCAAATGCAGAACAATGTCCGTTTTTAATAGATGAAGACAATGTTTTAAAAATTCGAAAAGCCAAAGAAATTATTATCGCCAATATGGCTGAACCACCAGGTTTACAGGAACTAGCCGATGAAATTGGTTTGAACCTGAAGAAACTAAAAATGGGTTTCAAACAAATTTATGGCGATACTGTTTATGGGTTTCTATTCGACTATAAAATGGATTATGCCCGAAAATTACTCGACAGTGGTTCTTATAATGTAAACGAAGTAGGTTTAAAAATAGGATATAGTACTGGAAGTCATTTTATTGCAGCTTTTAAAAAGAAATTTGCAACAACTCCAAAAAAATATCTGATGTCGATAAATACTAATATTTAAAATCAACATCAATTTTATATATCAAAACATAAATAAAAAATAATATTTATCATATTTCTCAAAAGTTGTATTACATACTTTTGACGAAAATTTAAACAAACAAATGCTTAAAGCCTAAAGCTTAAAGCCTAAAGCAAGAAAATCATAATGAAAGGCGTATTATTAGTAAATCTAGGTTCACCCGAAAGTCCAACTCCAAAAGATGTAAAACCGTATTTAGATGAATTTTTAATGGATAAATACGTAATCGACGTTCCGTATTTATTGAGAGCATTATTAGTTCGTGGAATCATTTTAAGAAAAAGACCCGAAGAATCAGCACATGCTTACGAAAAGATTTGGTGGGATGAAGGTTCTCCTCTTGTTGTTCTTTCTGAAAGAATGCAAAAGAAAATACAACCATTAGTTGATATCCCTGTTGCATTGGCAATGCGTTATGGAAGCATGACAATTGAAAAAGGACTTCAGGAATTACATGAAAAAGGAGTTACCGAAGTATTACTTTTTCCTTTATATCCTCAATATGCAATGGCATCGACTTTGACAATATTGGTTAAAGCTGAAGAAATTCGTAAAAAGAAGTTTCCACAGATGACTTTTACCGATGTTCCTGCCTTTTACAATAAACCAGATTATATTAAAAACCTTGCCGATTCTATTAAAAGAAATCTAGTTGGTTTTGAATATGACCATTTATTATTTTCTTACCACGGAATCCCAGAACGTCATATTCGCAAAACTGATGTAACAAAATCACATTGCAAAATCGATGGTTCATGTTGTAACACACCATCACCAGCACATGATTTTTGCTACCGTCATCAATGTTATGAAACCACAAGACAGGTCGTGAAGTTATTAGGACTTCCTGCAGATAAATACAGTTTAACTTTCCAATCAAGATTGGCTGGAGACAAATGGTTAGAGCCTTACACTGATGTTGAAATTAATAAAATGCCAGCTAAAGGAATCAAAAATTTAGCTGTCGTAACTCCTGCTTTTGTTTCTGATTGTTTAGAAACTTTGGAAGAAATTGCCATGCGCGCCAAAGAAGATTTTCAAGAAAATGGCGGAGAAGAATTCCTTGCTATTCCATGTTTAAATGATGATGATGAGTGGTGTGTAACGGTAAGCAACTGGATTAAAGATTGGGCTAAATAGAAAATAGAACAAAGAGTAAAGAAAAAAGATTTTATACTGGACGCAAGTTGTGGCCAAAATTATAAATATATAATGGAATACTATAACTACTTAAAGTCATTACACCTCATCTTTGTAATCACTTGGTTTGCTGGATTGTTTTATATTGTTCGATTATTTGTTTACCAAATCGAAGCCAATGATAAACCATCACCAGAAAAAGAGATTTTGCAAAAGCAATACAAGATAATGACGTATCGTTTATGGTATATTATTACCTGGCCATCGGCAGTTTTAGCAAGCATTTTTGCTTTCTGGATGTTGTTTTTTACCGATTTAGGTAAATCATGGTTACAAATGCCCTGGATGCACGTAAAACTTTGCTTTGTATTTTTATTATATTTATATCACGGAAAATGCCATCAGATATTTAAGCAATTGCAAAATGACGAAGTAAAACATACCAACAATTTCATGCGTTTGTGGAATGAAGGAGCAACGATAATCTTGTTCTCTGTAGTGTTTTTGGTTGTTTTAAAAAATGCTGTAAACTGGATTTATGGTGTAATCGGAATTATATTATTCTCGGTTTTAATCATGCTGGGATTTCAATTTTATAAAAGAATACGAGAGAGAAATAAATAGTCTTCAGTACTAGTCGCAGTTTCCAGTTTTGCACTGAGACTTAAAACTGCGACTGGAACTCAAAACTAAATACTAAAAAAATGTTCAAGAACTTCAAAATGTCGATGCTTTCGTTGCGTGTAAGGATATTCCTTTCGATGATTGTATTGATTGTTGTTGCTTCTGTTTTATTGGCTTCGATTTCGATTATTCAATTTAAGAATGAGGCCAAAGAATATCATCAAGAGCGTTTAGAGCGAAAAGAAAATGCGGTAAAAGAACATATCAATTATGTTTTGGCAACTACAACTTATCCTTTAAAAACTGCCAATTTGGATTTGATTTTTAAAGATAAAATCCATGAATTAGCACAAATTCATAATATAGAAATCAACATTTATAGTCTTAAAGGCCAACTTTTAAAATCATCCAAAGAATCATTTGCTGTTGATAAAGTTTCGCCGCCAATCCCTGAATACATTTTAAAACTAGTGCGTTCTTCTATAGAAAAGCGCTTTGTTGATATAAAAACTCAAGATGGTGTAAAAAACCGTTCTTCGTATAGTTTAATAAAAGACGAGAAATTCAAACCACTCGGGATTTTGAACTTACCATATATTGAAGATGATGGGTATTATGAAAATGAGCTTAATACTTTCCTTATCCGTTTGGGTCAGGTTTATTCGTTTATGCTTATTGTAGCATTTGCACTGGCTTATTTCCTATCAACCTACATCACCAAATCATTAAAAACCATTTCGGATAAGTTGAGTGAGACCAACCTGAACCAGAAAAACGAAATGATTGTTTTAGAGGCCAGCAGTAAAGAGATTAACTTCCTAATCAAGTCTTACAACGGAATGGTGGAAAAACTCGAGAAAAGTGCCATAAAACTAGCTCAAAGCGAACGTGAGGAAGCTTGGCGCGAAATGGCGAAACAAGTAGCACATGAAATTAAAAATCCGCTTACGCCAATGCGTTTGACAGTACAAAGTTTCCAAAGAAAATTTGACCCAACGGCTCCTGATGTTAAGCAAAAACTGAATGATTACTCCGAAACATTAATTCAGCAAATAGATACCATGACAGCTGTGGCTTCAGCATTTTCAAATTTTGCTTCGATGCCTGCACAACAAAACGAAACATTAAATGTGGTGGAAGTGGTAGAGCTTTCGCTAGATATCTTTAACGAAGAATATATTGTTTTCCAAAGTGAAGAGGAAGAGATTATTTCGAAAATGGATAGAACACAACTTATCCGAATTATTACCAATCTGGTTAAAAATGCCACACAAGCCATTCCAGAAATCCAACATTATAAATCGATTTTGGTTACTGTAAAAAGACAAGGCGACAATGTTGAAATTACTGTAACAGACAACGGAATAGGAATACAAAAACAAGATGTTGACCGCGTTTTTGAACCAAAGTTTACCACAAAGAATAGCGGAATGGGTCTTGGTCTCGGAATTATAAAAAACATTATCGAAAATTATAAAGGAACAATTACCTTTGAAACAGAATACGGAAAAGGAACCACATTTACGGTTACATTACCAATTACAAACTCATAAATAACAGTATCATGAACTACGAAAATATACTAGTCTCAATCGAAGAGAAAATTGCAACCGTTACAATTAATCGTCCTACGAAGCTTAATGCTTTGAATAAAACAACGATTAATGATTTGCAAAAAGCATTTAAATTATTGGCAAAAAACAATGACATTCGTGTGATTGTATTAACTGGAAGCGGAGAAAAAGCATTTGTAGCCGGAGCTGATATTTCAGAATTTGCTAATTATTCTATCGAAGAAGGAACTGCTTTGGCAGCAGAAGGTCAGGAGAAATTATTTGATTTTATCGAAAACTTAAAGAAACCAGTTATTGCAGCCGTAAATGGTTTTGCTCTTGGTGGCGGATTAGAATTGGCAATGGCTTGTCATTTCCGAATTGCATCTGATAATGCAAAAATGGGATTACCAGAAGTTTCTTTAGGACTTATTCCTGGCTATGGAGGAACACAACGTTTACCTCAACTTATTGGTAAAGGTCGTGCTATGGAAATGATTATGACTGCAGGAATGCTTAACGCTCAAGAAGCTAAACAATACGGATTAGTAAATCACGTAGTACCTCAAGCGGAACTTATTGCTTATTGCAACAGTATTGCAGAAAAGATTATCAAGAATGCTCCATACGCTATTTCTAAAGCGATTAAAGCTATAAATGCTAATTATAAAGATGGCAAAAATGGTTTTGAAACTGAAATAAAATCTTTTGGTAAATGCTTTGGAACTAAAGATTTCATCGAAGGAACTACAGCATTCTTAGAAAAAAGAAAAGCTGAATTTACAGGGAAGTAATTTTTTTTACCGCAAAGAACGCTAAGGTTTTACGCAAAGTTCGCAAAGCTTTGTGTGATTTTATCCCTAGCGTTCTTTGCGTATCCCGAAGCTTCGGGATTGCGCCCTTTGCGGTTAAGTCATTAAACTGTTAAAACAATAAATAATATTAAAACAACATCATGTCTTACGAACCTATATTAAAAGAGTTTTGGCAAAAAGTAAAAGAAAGTATCCAGAGCGGAACTTTTGCTAAACTTACATTGGCTAAAACCATTGGTGACACCGAAATAAAGAACATCTATTTCCGTCTTGTCATCAACGAAGACAACACTTACGGTGTTTCTCTTACAGCACGTTATAAAACAGAAGAAATAGAAAGTTTCCATACTCTTGATGAAGCTTTTATTGTTCTGACTCCATACATCAAGAATCCTTTTTTAACGGCTTTATTGTTTACAACCGATGCTGATATTACTTTTAAAGTAAATAAAAAGAATGTAGGAAGCATTATCGAACAAGCTCCGACTTTTAAAAATACATCTCCAGTAATGCTTGAGATGATTGAAAAAGGTATTATATAATCAAAGAAGCACTGCGGTGCGTCTCTACTAATCATTCATAACCAAAACCACCAAGAAATATTCCAAATGAAAACTACAGTAACATCTTTATTTTTAATAACTACACTTTTTATGAGTACAGCTATTTTCTCTCAAAGCACTTTTAAAGAGTATAAAGCAGGACACACTTTTGATATCAGTTTACCCGATTATATGAGCAAAACTGCTGATTTAAACAGCTCTGCTGCCATACAATATAAAAACGTAGTAAAAGATATTTATGGAGTTGTCATTTTTGATACTAAAGAAGAGTTGAAACTTCTTGAAATGAACTACACCTCTACTAACGAATTTTACGAGGATTTCATTAAAGACTTTCTAAAAGATGAAGAAAAAAGAAATGTATCAAAACCAAAATCGACAAAAAAAGGAGAGATCAGTTTTATCGAATGTGATGCAAGTTATTTTGACAAAGAAATCAATAATAGCATTTACTACTTTGTTGGGATTGTAGAAACAAAAACCGCTTTTTACAAAGTTTTATCCTGGTGTTCTATGGAGAACAAAGACAAGTATAAAGCAGATTTCCAAAAAATACTTTATAGCTTAAAAGACTAAAAAAAGAGCCTAAGTTTAATACATAAACTTAGGCTCTTTTTTTTAAAAGGCTTCGACTCCGCTCAACCTGACAAACTAAACTCTTCTTACTGATTACTTTTCAGAGTTTATATTTCACTAAAAACTGAATACTGAGACTGAATACTACTTCACCCCTTCCCACTCAGCATAAAACTGTGAAAGGAATGTTTCCATAAAACGGTGTCTTTCGGCAGCGATTTGCTTTCCAGTTTCGGTATTCATTTTATCTTTTAGCAACAATAATTTCTCATAAAAATGATTAATTGTTGGCGCATTATTCTTTTTATATTCTTCCTTAGTCATATTGGTAATCGGAGCAATATTAGGATCATAGATAGTTCTATCCTTGAACCCTCCGTAATGAAACGCTCTTGCAACACCTATTGCACCAATAGCATCTAAACGGTCTGCATCTTGTACGATATCTAATTCTGTCGAATTAAATTTCTTTTCAAAATTGCCTCCTTTGTATGATATGTTTTCTATAATACTTACAACATGCGCTATAATCTCTTCCGAAACATTTTCTGACTCTAAAAACAATCTTGCTGTTCTTGGTCCAATAGTTTCATCTCCGTTATGAAACTTACTATCGGCAATATCATGTAGCAAAGCACCTAATTTTACCACTGTAACATCACAAGGTGTGTTATTAGCGATTAAAAGTGCATTTTTATACACTCGCTCAATATGAAACCAATCATGCCCTCCTTCGGCATCATTTAGTTTTTCTTTTACAAAAGTGATTGTTTTACTTATTATCTCAGAATTATTCATATTCATGTATTTAATTAGTGCTTCTCTGCAAGACTAAAAATAGTATACAGATTTTGCAGATTAACAGGATTTAAATAAAAAAATTACCTCTAAATCCTTATTTTAAATAAAAAATGTTGATTGTCAAAGTCTTGAAAACCTTAACAATCAACATAAATATTTATATTTTTTCAAAGTTCAGCTTCAAAATAGAAATTCAATTTAAAATCCTAAATCTAAACTCAAAATCAGAAATTTAAAATTTAAAGTCTTGCAGGCTCTACCCATTTAAAGATATGTGACTCTTGAGGAATAACTAATCTTTCGGATATTTTTGCCATTCTTCCTGGTAATTTCATCAAGTAATCACGCGCTTTTTCAGCTTCATCTGTAAGACCACCAATTTTGTCAATTTCCCATTTGTCAATTAACTTTTGCATGATATCTACATAATCGCTAGCAGTGTAAACACCAATACGTTGTGCTGAATCAGAAAATTGCTCAAAAGCAGAACTTATTTTTTGCCCTGATTCTCTAAGGAAATGCGCTGGCATAACGATTTTTTGCTTCATCATGTATTGAAAAGCAAGCATCATTTCGCTAGGATCAACTTGAAAAATACGAGTAACAAATTCGCTATATGCATGATGATGGCGCATTTCGTCACCAGCAATCATTTTACACATTTTAGACAATTTGTTATCGCCATATTTCTTAGCCATTTGTGCTACTCTGTTATGAGAAACATACGTTGCAAGCTCTTGAAAACTAGTGTACACAAAGTTTTTGTATGGATCACTTCCTGTCCCGATATCAAAACCATCATTGATTAAATGTTGTGTGGTCATTTCTATTTCGCGCATATTTACACGACCAGACAAATACAAGTATTTGTTTAGCAAATCACCGTGACGGTTTTCTTCACCAGTCCACTGTCTGATCCATTTAGACCAACCGTTTCCACCATTTTCTACTTGATTAATACCTTCTACATCCATTAACCAAGATTCATATGTTGGTAATGCTTCTTCGGTAATTGTATCACCTACTAAAGTTACCCAAAAATCGTATGGTAATTCTTTTGCTATTTCGCGTAGTTCTTTTACCTCTTCAAAAAAAGTATCTTTTTCAGAATTGGGTAAAAAATCTGACGGCTGCCAAATCTTTTCAACAGGTATTAAATACTGTTCAACGAAGCTGTCTACGTTTTTCTCTAAAAACTGCATCACTTCTAATCGAATGTTCTTTATAGACATTTTATATAATTTAAATTTTAACTCCTTCTACTACAGCCTTTTCCGACTTTTCCATTATCGTTGTAAAATCGTAATCCTTCACCGCTAACGGTTTATGGATGGTAAAGGTAAGATGATTTCCTAAACCCACAGGAAAAAAGCCAAATTTTACCATTTTCCATGAGTTATTAATACTAACAGGTACAACATATGCAGATGGTGCATATTTGCATAATATCTTCAAACCGTTTTGAGCAAATTCCTTTGGTTTTCCAGTTTTACTTCGAGTGCCTTCGGGGAAGATTACGGCAGCACGATTATTTTTTTCAATATATTCAGACAATCCTTTAATAGCAGGAATGGCTTGTTTAGGATCTTTACGGTCAATTAGGACGGAACCTCCATGACGTAAATTATAAGATACACTTGGTATTCCTGAACCTAACTCTTTCTTACTTACAAATTTACAATGAAAACGGCGTAAATACCAAATCATTGCCACAATATCGTACATGCTTTGGTGATTTGAAACAAAAATAATAGGAACTCCAGTTGGAATTAATTCTCTGTTTTCAAATTTATATGTTGTACCAACTAGGTTTGTACATCTAACCAAAAAGAAATTAAGGTAATCTACACTTTTTTTATGTGCTTGGTAACCAAAAACATTAAAACAAACCCATTGAATTGGATGGAAAATTGCTAAACAAAATCCAAAACACAAATAATAAATAACGGAAATGGGGTACGAAATTAGTTTTTGCATGCTTAAAAAATTAGCTGCAAAAGTAATAAATATATTTTTAGCTCTAATTAAATCGCAAATAATAATAGGTTTGTTGTTAAATTGTACCTTTGTTGCATAATCCACAGTTTTTTCAAAATCAAAAAATGAGCTTTACTTACCCAAAAAACGAACGACTAAAAAGCAAAACAATAATTGGACTACTATTTTCTGAAGGAAAATCGGTGTCTAAATATCCGTTGCGATTAGTTTATTATTCTGGTGATATAAAGCAAGATGAGAAAATAAAAATGGGTGTTTCGACGTCTAAAAAATATTTTAAAAAAGCTGTTGATCGTAATTACTTCAAACGCGTTTTGCGCGAAACTTATCGTTTAAACAAGCATATCTTACTTGACAATTTAGACAAGCCTTATTCGTTTATGTTCTTTTATCAAACAAAAGACAGACTGTCTTATGAAGAAATCAATACTAAAACGATTCAATTGTTTGAAAAATTTGTACTTCAGATAAACCCAAAACCTATTCCTGAAACTGAAACGGACGTACAAAACGATTCGATTCAATAGATTTTACTACTCAAAAACGTGTTTCGGTATAGACTCTCGTTAATGTTGCTGAATTATTCTTATTTTAGTACTCTGAAATTTAAGATAAATCACAAACATGGTCGCGTTTTTCAAAAAAAAATTTATAATCCCTATTGTTGCAGCTGCTTTTTTATTCATTGGAACTAGTTTTAAAGACGACTTCTTCGAAATCGCAAAGCAAATAGAAATCTTTACAACTTTATTTAAAGCTGTAAACACTAATTATGTGGACGAAACCAATCCTGGTGATTTAATGGATAAAGCCATTAAAAGCATGTTGGGTAGTTTAGATCCCTATACTGTTTACTTTAATGAGCAAGATGTTTTAAATTTTAAAATCAACAATACGGGAGAATATACCGGAATTGGTGCGCTGATTACCCGAAAGGCAGACCGATTGATTATTAAAGAACAATACAAAGATTATCCTGCCGATAAGGCCGGACTTAAAGCTGGTGACGAAATCATCCAGATTGGTGATGTACTAATTGCTGACTTTAAGGATGATGCTTCGCAATTGCTAAAAGGTGCTAAAAACACTAAGATCGCTATTAAATACCTTCGCCAGGGAAAAACGAATACTACTGATATCGTTCTTGATGAAGTAGATATTAAGTCCGTTCCATTTTTCGGAATGATTGATGCTAAAACGGGTTATATCGTTTTGGCACATTTTAGCCGTAAAGCTTCTGCCGAAACTCAAGCCGCATTAGAACAACTTAAACGTGATGGAGCAACTCAGATAGTTTTGGATTTAAGAGGGAATCCAGGTGGACTTCTTAATGAAGCTGTAAACATTTGCAATCTTTTTGTACCAAAGAATGAAGTTATTGTAACTACAAAATCGAGAATCGAAAAGCATAATAACACTTATAAAACTACTAAAGAACCTATTGACACTCAAATCCCATTGGCTATTTTGGTTAACGGAAGAAGTGCTTCGGCATCTGAAATTGTATCGGGAGCTTTACAGGATTTAGATCGTGCGGTTGTTCTTGGAAGTCGTAGTTTTGGTAAAGGTTTGGTACAACGTTCTGTTGATCTTACTTATGGAACTCAACTTAAAGTAACTATCTCTCGTTATTATACTCCTTCCGGAAGATGTATTCAGGCACTGGATTATGCTCATAAAGACAAAAATGGTGTAGCTACAAAAACTGATTCGAAAAACTTTAATGCTTTTAAAACCAGAAAAGGAAGAACTGTTTATGATGGCGGTGGGGTTATGCCTGATATCGAATTAGACGAAACTAAATTGAGTGCAATTACTAATGCGTTGCTTAAAAACGATGGTATTTTTGACTATGCAACTAGTTATTATTATAAGAATCCTAATCTTGGAACTCAAATTCCGACAATAACTGACGCTGATTATAGTAGCTTCAAACAGTTTTTGAAAACCAACAAGATTACTTTTGATACTGAAACTGAAGTGGCTTTAAAAAACACTTTGGCTGCAGCCAAAAAAGAAAAAATAGACGAGACTATTACTTCTGAATATCAGCAATTACTTAATGCACTGGAGAAAAGCGAAACTACTTTACTTGACAAGAACCAAAAAGAAATCAAAAATCTGATTTTGGAAGAATTAATAAAAAGATACCAATATCAAGAAGGTTTGTATCAATATTATCTTAAAAACAACTCAGAGATTAAAAAGGCGGTTGGAGTTTTAAATAACCAAACGGAATATAAATCTATCTTAAAAATGTAATTAAATAAAGATCGGTTTTATAAAAAAATGCCAAAAGGAATATTTTTCTTTTGGCATTTTTTATAAAAGTACAAGTTTAAGTCTATGAGTTAATGTTAATTATACTCCCTTAAGTTTTCCTATTATCACGATTGCTGTGAGAAGTCTCCCGACTTCACACCCGCTCCAATAAACAACATATTTTTATAATCAAGCTAATATTAAATAGTAAATCCAAAGTAGGGCTACGAAGTCGGGAGACTTCGTACAGCGCAACTGTAATTATACGCTCGTTTCCTTAAATGACAACTACAATATTTTAAAAATAAATTCTATAAATATCTCTTTAACCAATCGGCTATCTGATTTAACAAATTATCGTTCACAATTTCTAAATCATGTCCTTCATTTTCATAAACCAATAAGCGTGTAGTATATTCTTTTGAGTTTAATTTGGAATAAAAAGCAAAGGCATTACTAATATCAACTTTTACATCTTTATTACCCTGAATAATAAAATGGGAAACTTTTTTATTCTGGATAGAATCTATTGCCAGTAAACTAGAACGGGTTTTTAAGGCTGCAACAGAATCTTTGGCGTAACCAGGAATTCTTTCTCTATAAACCCCAAACATCTCTGGACGTTTTGTTTCAATTAAATCAGCTTGTCCTGCAATTGCAATATTGGTTTTTATACGATTAGTCTTTTTAAGCATCAGGAAATTAGTCATAACGCCACGACTCCAGCCAAAAACACCAATCCTGTTTTTATCGGCATTAGGCAATTGATCTATAATATCAAAAAGACTTAAGACATCGTTTACATCTTTACCACCAAATTCGTCTACACCTTCACTTACTGAAGTTCCACGGAGTTGAGAACCAATAACAATATAACCTTCATTGGCAATTTTGCTAAGAAACTCCGTTAAAAAAACAGAATTAACTGCACCAAAATTACCGTTACCACCGCGATTGTATATTAAAACGGGATAGTTCCCTTTCTTTTTAGGTTCTATTAAAAAACCTCTAAGTTTTAGGTTGTCAAAAGACTTGTAATGAATACTGCGGAAATTTAAAGAATCAAGAAATTGGTATTCTTTTTTTAAAACTATCTTTTCATTTATCTTTTCCGAAATAACTGGATTAAAAGGGTAATCCGTAATTTTTCGGTTCTCTAATGTGAAACTAGATTTTGATGTTTGTGCAAAACTGAAATTGAATAAAAACAGCAATACCAAAAGAATAACTTTCTTCATATTTTATTTAGTAATTGACTTCATGTATGTACCAGTATATTTATCTGCAAATTCTACATACCATTTGTTTAATGTTTCTTCGCCTAAATTATCATAAATAAGCTCATATTGTTTCTTTAAAGCTATTTTATAATCCTTTAGACTTTTCTCAATATCCTTATTCCACTCTTCGTTTTCTTTTCTGGTTTTTGGCTGATGATGAATATATTGTCCGAAATAAGTTTGACAAAACTCATTATAATCTTTTGTAAAAAGAATAAAATTATGCCACATTTCATCAATTATAATTATAGAGTCATCACTAATAAAATTAAAATTTACATTGGAGCATAACCAAAGCCATTTTTTTGTTTCCTGAAAAATGCTAACTGCTTCTGATTCTTCTATTTTATAAAACTTTAGAAATCTATCTACAACATCTTCATTCTTATAATTGAGTACATTACTCAAACTTTCTTCCATACTTTTTTGCATTACTTGAAAAAATTTAAAAAAAAGGAGGCAATGTAAAACATTAACCTCCTTTTGTGTTATTAAACTGCTGTTACAACACCTCTACAATCTCTACTAGCTGTACAAGATCCTGAAGAATTACCTCCTCCAACAATTTTCTCTAAACGCTCAAACTTTTTATCTAATAAATCATTGATTGTTTTTTTCTTTTTGTCTTCGTTAATTTTTTTCATCGTTTTTAATTTTTACGGTTAGATTTAAATTTTGTACTAATCTGCATTAAGTATTTCTTATCTCTTTTGCCTGTCGACTGGGCTATTCAAGATTTGAAATGATAACAAGTTAGTTTTTCAAAAATAGACTCTAATGAAAATAATCCTTATGCATTTTTATGCGAATTATGTAAATCTTAAAGGATTCACGCGTATAAAAAGCTTGTATAATTAACAAAACTTTCAAAATATCATTAAAAGTGGGTATTGTTCTGAAAAAAATATTTCCTCATTTTTGCAGCAAACTAAAAATAAAAATGACCAAAAAGAAACTGCTACAAGTAAGATTAAACAAGGGATTCTCTCAGGAAAAACTAGCAGATTTAATTGGTATGACTCAATCTAATTACAGCCGAAGAGAAAATGGACGCAAAAACATTTCGGAAGTAGAATGGCTTAAAATAGCTAAAGTTTTGGGTGTAGAAAAAGAAACTATTTATGAGCCTAATAGCGATAATAGCAGTATAATCGATCCGTTTAATATCCCCGATTCTATTTTTAAACAACTTGAGTTGCTAAGAACAGAAAATATAATGCTTAAAGAAAAATTGAAAGCTCTTACGAACTAGTTCTTAGCTATTACACTTAATTTGTTGGGTGTAATTACTTTATCTATTGACTTTGCTTGGGCACAAAAGTTTCATTTAACGCATAGAAACATAGATTTTATGTGTACAAAAGAGTACAAAAAGAAATATATTTCTTTCACATAGCCAGTCCCGAACCTTCGGGATGTATTTTAAACAAGTGAAACGCCTTTTTTGAAAGTTTCAAAATCTATATCTCTATGTGTTAAAATAATTTCAACTTATATTTTGTGCATAAAAAACACTTGTAATTAACTTTTAATCATCTCGATATGCGGAATATCATCTTCAAGATACATTTCGCTGGTTTGTACAAAACCATGATTTTCGTAGAATTTTTTCAGGTATAATTGTGCTCCAATGGTAATATCGGTTTTATTAAAATGGGTTTTAATTCCTGCAATTGCTTCTGTCATTAAATCATGTCCCCATTTTTTATCGCGATAATCCGGGCTTACTACAACTCTTCCTATCGAGGCATTATCAAAACTAATTCCGGCATCAAAAAGACGTGCATGAGCCACAATTTTGCCTTCATATTCGCCTATTAGGTGTAAAGCAAGTTTGTCTTTCCCGTCTAGATCTAAATAAACACAGTTTTGCTCTAATACAAAGACTTCACTTCGTAATTTGAGGGTATCGTATAGTTCGTGAACAGTTAATGCCTCAAAAGGCTTAATTTTCCAATTTGGTTTCATGTTGTAATAGTATAATCTGATTTTATTTTAAAAGAGTATTATCGCTTATTGATTCTAACCGATTTTATAATGGCTTCTAGTTCCAACATCGAATCTCGTTCTTCATTGGATGGGGAATAACAAAATCCCTCGAGTACGAGTATTCGGTTATAGGCTTTATCAATAATTGCATAATTAATAAAAGGTCCTGTCATGAAATCATTTCTTAAATCCCAAGTGCCTTTGGTTTCATAAGCAGTTTTTCCGTCTAGTGTAATTTTAGAGAAATAAGGTGCGTAGGCTTCCTCGGTAATCATTTGAGTATTGGGTTCACGACCTTTTATATACCTTCCTACTGAATCTCGCATTTTTACGATATTGCCAACAATATCGGAGTTCTTGGTAATACTTGTTATTGGAACCTGGTAAATAAGTAAACTGGTACTACCGCTTACCATTTCTTTTTTTAGCCAAAGAAAGTTACGTTTATGCAATGCATATTCATATCCTGTGGGAACATCTAACTTTATATGAAACTTATTGTTGAGAATTGCACCATCTAACAGTGATTTACTGTTGTTTTTTTGGCATTCGGCTATTTCGGTTTCCCTAATTATTCGAATTATCTGAGGTGTGTGTATTTCAAACGCTTCTATAATATCCGAAACTGATTTTCCTGATATACGAAATACATTTTGTGGTGATGTATAAACGTTTTTAGTGATTTCGAACTTACTTGTATTCGATTTTTTAACTACAATAATATTTCGCCCATCGGTCATGAAACCTTCTAGTAGTTTGGCTGGATATTGATTTATGGTAAATAATGGTTCTTCCTGAACAAGACCTACAACTGGTGAAGCAAATTTATTCCTGATGCTATCCCCCACTTCTCCGTACCACAACTGATCATCTATAATGATCGAGATTGTGTTTATTTTACTGCTATCGTTGTGCTGATGTATTTTCTCATTCTTTTTTAGACATGAGAAAAACAAAAACGGAAGTATTAGCAATAAAAAATGGGTTTTATTCATCTTTAATTTTTAGTTAAGTTATGAAATAAAACCCAAATTTATATACAATTTTTGATTATCCGTTTATTTTGAGCTTCATTCCTGGTTTAATAGCTCCGTTTTCGATATCATTCCATTTTTTAATATCAGAAATAGTTACTCCTGGATATTTTTTTGCAATGCTATATAACGAATCTCCTTTTTTTACATAGTAATCAACTCCAACATTTTTTACAACATCTGTTTTTTTCTTGAAAGTATTAATGTTGTTTGATACAACAATAATTTCTGGAGTTTCAGATGGTTCTTGAATATTAGAATGAATTACTAATTTTTTCATTGAAGCAATCATATCCATATTCTCTGGAGTCAAACCGTTCCATTCTTTTAAATCTGATAAAGAAACATTGAATTTCTTAGCGATTGTGCTTAAATTATCTCCTGCTTGTACCACGTAAAGTGACGGCTGAGATTCGGTTGTTTTTTTATCATCAACACTAGCAATTGCTTCTTCTGTATGTTTTTTATCAACTGCAGGAACCAATTTTACTTCATTGATATCTTTCTTGATAATTTTGCTTTCCGAAATAATTTTTAGACTTTTCCCAAGTGCAATTGAATTGCTCTTTAGGTTGTTCCATTTCTTCAATTGATTAATTGAAACATCATATTTACTTGCAATTGAACCTAAATTATCTCCTGAACGAACCTTATAAATTTGTGTTTTTGAAACAACAGTTTGGTTTGTTTTAGGCGAAGCTAATTTTGTAGCTGCAATTAATGTTTGCAGTCTATTTATTTTAGAACTTGATTCATGATTAAGATAAGCGTAAATTTTGTCTTCGTTTGAAGTAAATATAGCCACTTTATCTTTTGGCAATCTCAAGAAATGCTCTTCGTCTTGATAAAACGGAACTACATTCAGTTTATAAGATGGATTTAAAAGCTGAAGTTGTGCTTCGGGAACATCTAATAAATTAGATATTTGCCTAAAACTCATCTTTTCTTTAATTCTTATAGTATCTGTTTGAAAGTGTTGTACAACTGCTCTATCTGGAACAATACCATGTTCTTTATGATATTCGTAAAGATACATTGTAGCTAAAAATGCTGGAACATATCCTTGTGTTTCTTTAGGAAGGTAACTACGAATATCCCAATAGGTTTGTTTTCCTCCTGAACGACGAATCGCTTTGGATACGTTTCCTGGACCTGAGTTATAAGAAGCTAAAACTAGCTCCCAATCGCCAAAAATTTTGTACATTTTTGACATATAATCTGCAGCTGCTGTAGATGCTTTTAATGGATCACTACGCTCATCAATAAACGAATCTATTTTTAGATTATATTGTTTACCAGTGTGGTACATAAATTGCCAAAGTCCTGTGGCTCCCATTTTAGAAACTGCTTTTGGGTTTAAAGCTGATTCTACAACGGCTAAATATTTAATTTCTAAAGGAACGTTTTGCTTAGCAAATGCTTCTTCGAACATTGGAAAATAATATTCTGATAAGGCCATTAATCGCGAAAATGATTTTTTACGATTCTTTAAGAATGACTTTATGATATTTTCCAACCCTTGATTATACTGAATATTAAAGGGTGATTTCTCATTCATTGCCTCAAGACGTTGCTTTAACAACTCCGTTGGCAATTCATAATCTACCTTTGCATCGGTATTAATTGTTTGGATATCTTTAGATAAATCTTCGTATATGTCTAAACTCACTAATTCTTTCATCCAAAGACTGTCTACCCGAACTGCGTAATCGTCTTTTACAAATGAATTTTTAACTGAATCTAAATACGAAATCTTAATGTCCTGCTTTACAACTGGGTTTGTTTGCGCAACTTCTTGTGCAAACAAACCCATTGTAGACAACAGGAGTACTGATAATGTGGTATTTTTTACAATCATAACATCTATTTAATTGACATATTTCTTACAATTTCTATGCCGTAATTTTTGCAAACTTAAGGACTATAAAATGAAAGATTCTTTAAAAAGTGTTAAAAATGAGACAGTTAGTCCAAAATAGCTGCAATTCCAGGTAAAACTTTACCTTCTAACATTTCTAACATTGCTCCACCTCCGGTAGATACATAACTCATTTTATCTTCAAAACCGAACTGTTTTACAGCAGCTACTGAATCTCCTCCTCCTACTAATGAGAAAGCACCATTTGCTGTAGAAGCAGCGATATAATCTCCTAAAGCGATTGTTCCTTTGGCGAAAGATTCCATTTCGAAAACTCCTAATGGACCATTCCATAAGATAGTTTTTGATTCCATGATTACTTTCTCAAAGTTTTCCAATGATTTAGGACCTGCATCAAGACCTTGCCATCCATCAGGAATTGCATATACATCTACCACTTGTGTGTTTGCTGTGTTTGAGAAATCATCTGCAGCAATAACATCAACTGGAATATGTATTTGAACTCCTTTTTCTTTAGCTAATCTCAAAATTTCAAGTGCTAGTTCTAATTTGTCATCTTCACAAATAGAATTTCCTACTTTACCACCTTGTGCTTTAATGAAGGTAAAAGTCATTCCTCCTCCAATAATCATATGGTCAACTTTATCTAAAATGTTTTCGATAACCGTAATTTTCGAAGAAACTTTAGATCCACCAAGAACAGCTGTAACTGGTTTTTCACTATTTTTAAGTACTTTATTTAAGCTTTCTATTTCTTTTGCTAATAATGTACCGAAGCATTTTTCGTTAGGAAAAAATTGGGCAATTATTGTTGTCGAAGCATGTGCTCTATGTGCTGTACCGAAAGCATCGTTTACATAGATATCTCCTAATGAAGCTAATTCTTTTGCGAAAGCTACATCTCCAGCTTCTTCTTCGGCATGGAAACGTAAATTTTCTAATAATAAAACTTCTCCTGGTTTTAAATTTGCAGCAGCATCTTTAGCAACTTCTCCAACACAGTTTGAAGCAAACTGTACAGGAACTCCTAAAATATCTGAAGCTGTTTTTAAAATATGTTTTAAAGAATATTTTTCTTCAACTCCTTTTGGTCTTCCAAGGTGTGACATTAAAATCACGCTTCCGCCTTGGGCTAAAATTGCATCAATTGTAGGTTTTGCAGCTTCGATACGAGTTGCATCTGTTACATTAAAATTTTCATCTAATGGCACATTGAAATCAACACGAATGATTGCTTTTTTATTCTTAAAATTAAAATCTTTTAACGTTTTCATTAAGGTAAGTTTTTTAGTTTTTTTTGAAAGAATAACAAATATAGAACTTTTAGCTTAGTAATAAATTCGATAAAAATAAAAAACAGGGGTTTACATAAACGAAAACGATGTAATTTGATAATTATTTTAAATTAAACACAAAAAATCAAAAATTGGCTAATTAATTATTAATCGTGAACTGGATTTTGTGTACATGGACAGTTACTAATTGCCTGAAGGAAATCAAATCCTATAGTTACAACGTGTGTTCCTGAATTGTAAGCTCCTATACGGTTAAGTGATGCCTGGTATGAATAACCAAAGTAAAAACCTGATTTCTTGAAACCTGCCATAGGCCCTACCATTAATGGCTGGAAGAACTGATCATTTAGGAAACGATAAGAAACTCCTATCCAATAATAATCTTCATAACGATTGTATTGTCTGAACTTAAAATTAAAATCGGTACTTGAACGCTGATCACTTGCAAACAATTGATAATAAACCGATGGTTCGAACTCGATTCGGTTGTTCTCTGCTCCTTTAAAAACATATCCTGTATAAACTTGATAGTTTCGAAGTAAATTAGGCTCTATACCGTCGAATTTGTCGATTTCTTTGTTAAGGATGTTACTCGCATTAAAACTTAAATAGAACGACTTATTACGATACAAAACACCTACATCGAAGTTGTTGTTAGAAACGAATCTGTTATCGGTAACACTTGGATCTGGTGCTGGGATTTCGTATGTTGGATTAAATTCGTTGATATCAATTTTAAAATTATTGATGTTATACGAAATACCAAAAGATAAGTATTGCTTAGAATAGTAATCCAGAATTAAGTGGTGCGCAAAAGATACTTTGGCTCCTGTTTGTCTTGTATATCCGTTACTATCGTTATAAAGCGATATTCCCACTCCTGAACGATCTAAGATTCTAAAATCCGCATAAAGCGATTGGTTATCGGGTGCGTCTTTAACTCCTACCCATTGTGTTAAACCATTGGCACGTATTCTTAAGTTATCACCAATTCCGGCAAAAGTTGAAGATACTACAAATGGGTTATCAGCAAGATATTGTGTGAAAACTGGCAAATTTAACTCCTGGCTGTAACCTGATGTTACAGCCATAAGTAGAAATGATATGATAATTTTTTTCATTGTATTTTTAATTTTAGATAACATAATTACTTTGTTATTAGTTATCTGTAAAGGGTGAAATGTCCAACAAACTCTCTGTCATCTTTATTGTCATTGAGTTTCAATACGTACCAGTAATCACCAGATGGCAATTCGGCACCATTGTATTTTCCATCCCATTTTTGACCCAATCTGTATTTGCAAATTATACGTCCGTATCTGTCAAAGATGTCGAATGTTAAATCTTTATAATTTACTGTACATCCTGGAGCCCAAGTATCGTTTATGCCATCTCCATTTGGAGTAAAGTGGTTCGGGATACAAACATCGATGTAAGGAACATATCTTGTAGCTGTAGCTGTACATCCATTTTTATCTGTTACAACAACTGTGTAAGTTCCTGTTTTGTAAATAATGAATTTATTAACTGATCCATAAGGTTCTCCATCTAATGTGTATTGGTATTCTCCACCACCACCTGTAGCTGTTGCAACAATTTCATTTAATCCACCATCGGTTAATGTTAATGTTAATGGTTGAACATCTTCTATCGTAAATGGTAATGTAGTTTGCTCACAACCATTAGTATGTCTTGCTGTTACAGTATGTGTTCCTGGAGCAACATTTACAAATATGTTACTATCCTGATACGTTGTGCTACCATCTAATGCATAATCTACATCGGCTGGGTTTGCACTTTCATGAATTGTTATAGTCACAAAATTTGCAGCTACATTATTCACACAATCCGTATTAACCTTAGCAGTTGGCTCTAGTTTAACTGATTCTGGCATTGGAATTTCTAGTTCAGCCGTACAATTGTTAGCATCCAAAACATAAACAGTATGTATACCTCCTACTAAACCTGTAAAGAGATGGTTTGTACCTGTAACTGGTGCATAAGTACCTTTTCTGTCATCTAAACTTACTCTGTAAGGAGCAGTTCCTCCAACAATTTCGATACTAAATGATCCATTTTTCTCTCCAAAACATAACTCTGGTAATATACTATTTGGTACTAGAGATGGGCTTAAGATTCCTGGTTCTTTTATTTCGATATCTTTAATCGGTAACTCACATCCGTTTTCGTCCTGTACTAATACATGGTAGAATCCTGCTTTTAAATTGTCAAAAACATTAGATTCGAAGAACTCTTTAAAGTTTGGCGAAATCGCATATCTAAGTTTTCTTGTTCCTCCTGAAGCTATAACTGTAATCATACCGTTTTTAGACGCATTACACGTTAAATGTGTAGGAACGGCATTAGCTGTTATACTTGTCGTAGGTTCTATAATTGTAACTGGTAATGTCTTATTGTTACAATCGCCACTATCCACTTTTACAATATAAGTTCCTTGTGCAAGGTTCTCAAATTGACCTGGTTTACTCTGTACTGGTACAGGATTAATTTCTTTCCCTGTTGCGGGATCTAACAATGTGTACACATAGTTACCTAATCCTCCTACAGCTGTAACATATATACTACCTGTGCTTGACCCTTTACAATGAATATCATACCCAGTAACAGTAGTGAAAACTAGTTCTGGAACTTTCGGTGGTGTAATACTGTTAACAGTTTCGGTAGTACAACCAAATACATCTTGTACAAAATATTTATACTTAGTTTCTGTTGTCGTAAATGGCAATACAATTGTCACTGATGAATTAAACGGCGCACTATAATCAGTTCCATTTGTACTATACTTATATGGTCCTGTACCTCCTGTTGCAGTAAGTGTTAACTCTGGAACTATAAGACAAGTTTCGTTAGTTTTAATTGCTAAAGATCCTTTTACTATTGGTGGCTCATTAATTTCTACTGCCACAGATGTACCTGTACATGTCCAACTATCTGTAACTATCACTACATAACTAGCTGCTTTTAATCCTGTAAATACATTATTCGGTTGTGGACCGTTTTTAGTTACAACTCCATCAGGATATGTTGCAACCAATGTATATAAATATTTACCTGAACCTCCTGTAGTAGTTACTGTAATTTCTCCTGAATTATCACCAAAACAAGTTAACATTGCTTTAGCTACATTAGCTGTAACTACAATTGGTGCTGGTGTTTTTAATTCTAAAGGCTTTGGAACTTCACACATCTTAGTATCTCTTACTTTAACAATGTAATTTCCAACTCCTAAGTTAGAGAACGTTGATTGAGTAGACCAAGCAACTAATGGAGCTCCATTTAATTCCAATTGGAACTCATATCCTCCTGGCCATCCACCTTTAGCAGAAGCTATGATTTTTCCATCATTACTACCTGCTGCACAAGTAATTTCTGAATGCTGTACATCAAGTTCTAATGCTGCCAATGGTCTTTTAATTTCAAACTCAGCATCTACATCACAAAATGGTGAATCTATTAATGTAGCTGTTATTTTATAAGAACCTGCTTTTAAATTACCAATTGTAAGTGGTCCTAGATTTGCACTAGTACCATTGCTTGGTGTTGGGCCAGTAATTACATATTTGAATCCTTTAGGAAGATTAGATGGAATTACTTTAGAATCTACTAAAGTGAAATCTATGCTTCCATTATCTGAATCAAAACATGTAAGATCCTTAATGTTTGTTGCTTTTAACTCGAAAGTATTCGGATTATTAACATTATGAATTCTATCAATACTACATCCTGTATCAGGATTTTTAACTGTAATTGTATATTGCCCTACTGGTAAATTTGTAAAAGTATTTACTCCAATTAGATTCGTTTTAATTGTACCATCTGGATATGTTATAGAATACTCTAAAAGTGGTAATATACCACCTGTAGAGGTTACTGTAACTTTAATGTTCTCTCCATCATTACATGTAATTTTAGCGTCAACATCTATAACAGCATCTTTAATACCTACATAAGGCTTAATTGTTGCCGTAGTAGTCATTGGACAAGTATTACTATCATAAACTTCTATAATATAAGAGCTTCCTGCTAAATCAGACGAAGTATATTTAGTCTCTTTTCCAGACTGAACAATTCTGTCATCTGCCGGTGTAGCTCCTCTTTTGATAAATACATATTTACTAAGCGGCTGAGTACCTCCAGAAGCAATTACTTCTATCGTAGCAGACTTAGGTGCATTTGTATCTGGATTACATAAAAACTCTGTAACAGTTACTTTATCGATAGATATAACAGCTGGTTGTGTGATTTCAGCTTTTGCTGAACCTGGGCAATTTCTACCCGACATAACCGATACTGTATATTTACCTGCTGGTAAATTACTGAATGTAGGTTCTTTTTGTTCTGCTCTAGCAACAGCGTTGCCTTTATAATCAACACCTGTTAAAGTAAACTTATAGTCAGGGTTATTATTACTTGCATCTAGAGTAACTGTTATAGTACCATTAGCTCCATCAAAACATGTAACAGGAGTTGCTGTTAAATCAGCATCTACAATAGTAACAACTGCTGCTGTAGGTATTGTATAATCAATTGATGCCATACAATTTGTCACCATATCTTTTACCCAGAAATAATACTTAGTTCCTGGAGTTAAATTTGGGAATACTGCTGTTACGCTAAATGTATTTGGTGTTGTAGCTGTTCCTGTAGCATATTGATAATTAGCAGGAATTGTTCCTCCTAAACCTTGTAGAGTAACAACACCGTCGCCACCGTTACAAGTTGGGTATGTTGAAATTTCTGCCGATAACTCTAACGGTTTCAAAATTGTAAATGCAGCAGTTGCTTTGGTAATACATCCATTAGCATCTTTTACATATACATCGTATGTACCTGGTCCTTTTACTGTTAATTGATTGTTTGTCGTAAATGTTTCATCAACATTAGTTAAACTATATTTCAATGGTCCTACACCATTAGCAGTAACTGTTATTGTATAATCTGCACCAGCTACATAACATTGACTATCTGGTGTAGCTACAATAGCAGATGGAAGTGGATCTACAGTAATATCTACAGTTGTCATAACTGAACATAGATTTTTATCTATAACCCAAACATCCCATTTAGTGCTCACAGTTGGATCAAGTGTAGCGGTATTGCTATCAAAATACTTCCCAATTGGTGAATCTCCTGATTTTACAAATGCATATTTATAATCTGGTGTACCACCAATAACCGATGCAATAGGAACTGTTACCTGTGCACCTTTAGTTTTACAATTTTGTGGCACATTTGTAATTGGTCCTAAGCTTAATGCTAATAAAGGTTCCGTAATTATAACCGCAGTTGATGTTTCAGAACATTTAGGGAATCCCGTTTCTTTAACTACAACTGTGTAATTATTTCCTGCAGGTAACCCAGCAGTAATTGTTGAACCTAGAGTAGTATCTCCATTTCCTGCATCTACAGGAACAGCACTTATTCCGTTATAAACTTCATAAGTATATGCTCCAGTATATCCGGTAACATCGATAGTGATTTTTCCTGTGCTATCAGTTTTACATCCTACTTGAGTGGAAGCAAAAGCTGTTACTTTAAGATCATTAAATAATGGAACTGGTTGAATCTCTGATTTTATACTACAACCTGTATTATTATCGAAAATTTCGAATTCATAATAACTACCTGCAGTATCTGCTTCATAAGGAAATGTAGTACCTGTAACAGTCGTTAAACTTCCTGGAACAAGAACTCCATCTTTATATACTTGGTATGTAAATTCTTTTGGAGTATTTGTTCCTCCGTTTATAACTACATCCATTACTTGTTTCTTGTTTTCACAATCCATATCTGCACCAAAAGTTACATCCGCAGCAATTAAACTAGGGAATGGAGCGATTGGAATCGTTACACTATCGATACAATCATTTTCGTCCTTAACGTAATATGTTACGTTTTGAATTGCTTTGTCAGCACCAACATAAAATTCATTATCATTTCCGTAAGTAATATTGTCTTTACTATAGGTGAATTTTCCTGTTCCTCCAGCACCTGTAACAGTTACTTTTGTTGTTTTAGGAGTATTTCCTGTAGAACACTTAAATTCCTCCGCAGCTGCACTAGCAACAACTTCAACAGGTATACCAATAGTAACTTTTACTGTTTCTTCACAACCTCTTTCAGATTTTACTGTAACATTATAATCTCCTGAAACTAAACCAGTAAAATAACCATTTGATAGTTGTGTTTTCGGAAGACCTGTTAACGGAGCAAGTGGCGTAAGTATGTATGTATAATCTGGGTTATTATTAGCTGCTGGTAAATTAACTTTAATTGTACCATTACTAACGTTTCCTTGAGCTGGTTGCCCTGCCGGAGTCATACAATTAGGTAATGTTACAACAATATCACCAATTGCTAATACTACTTTTGTAGCAAGCGGAATATCAACATCTACAGATTTTGTACAACTTGTACTTAAATCCTTAACTATAATCGTATAACTGCCTGCCGCCTGATTTAAGAAAACTCCATTGTTAAGCTGTACTACATCAAGAGGAGTAGGAATTACAGTCTTGTTTTTTAAAGTAAATTCAAATCCTTTTCCAGGACCTGTAGCGGTGTCACCTCCAGAAACTTCAGCGGTAATAGTACCATTTGCAATATCACAAACAGGGTCTAGGGTAAATTTAGCTTTAAGGTCTAACGGTTTGAAAATTTCTAATTCTACTTCATTACTTGTACAACCGTTCAAGTCTTTAACTTTAATTTTGTATTTCCCTGAAGTCAAATCAGCTATTGTAAATAATGGTGTTGTTGTAATCGCAACAGCGTTACCCCCATTTAAAGTGTATGTATATGGCCCTACACCAAGTGTAGTTATATTTACTTTGATGGCAAAATTACCTTCGGTAGCAGAACAGAAAGCTGGATCTATAACTGCATCAATTATTGGTTCTGGATCTTTAACAACTGTTACTGCTTTATATGCAATACAACCATAAGCATCACGAACATAAACCAAGTAATTACCTGCTTCTACTTTAAAAATGCTTGATGTATGTGTAGGAATAACGAAAGAATCTGCTGTAGGCGGAACATCTATTAATGGATCCTGACCTATTGCTCCATTATCAACAACAATTTGATACAAGTATGGAACCGCTGCAGAAGCTGGAATTGCTGGCGTAGTTGGTGTTGCTGGTACAGCTACAACCGCTGGCAAAGTAGTTCCTCCTTTTCCAAAAGCTTCGACAATTCCTTTCAATGGATTACAATTAGCATTGTTAGTTGACCTAGCATCTAATGTTAAAGGAGTAACTGATTCAGTAATTGTGAAAGTTTTAGATGCATTTATACAAACATCAACACCTAAATTATTAAGTTCTGTAAATAAAATATAATATGTACCTGGTTTCAATGAAGCAGGAATCTCATAATCAGTACTAGCTGTTGCCTTAGATATAGTTTCAAAAATAGCAGGAACTAATGGTTTATTTGTTTGTGAATTATAAATTTCATATTTAATATCTGTTGTCACCGTGTTAAAATCTGTAAGTTTAAACGTAACTTTTCCATCATTGTTCCCCATACAAGTAACATTTTTAGATGAAATTGTAGGTTTTAAAGTCGATGCAGTTTCTGTTGGTTTTTCGGCTTGCTTGAAATAATAACAGTTTGTTGCTTCATCATAAACTATAAATGAATAAACTACACCTGGATTTAATCCTGTAAAAAGAGATTGAAGATATTGTGGGCTTGTATTGTCAGTTGTATTAATAGCGTCCTGATAAGATCCAGTATTACTAGCATACTCATAAGGCGGTATTGATCCAGATATAATCGGATAAAGTGCAAAATGATATGGACCTCCAACAACACCAGGTTTCACAGTTACCAATAATTCCGCTGTAGTACATGATACTGGTGCACCAGTAACAGTTATGTCCATATCTTCTGGTGGAGAGGCCATTTTAATTGTTTTTGTTACAGAACAATTATTAGCATCTGTAACAGTTAATTCATAAATACCAAAACTTAAAATTGTGAATTTATGATCACCCCTTACATCTGAGATAGCATGTGGAGCTACTTGTGTAGGTTGTCCAACATTATTCGTCAATGTATAAGTAAATGGCCCGTCAGATACGGCAGGTGGTCCTACATCTGCAACTTTGGAACCTCCTGTCAAATTTTTAACTGAAATAGAACCATAAGACAATCCAGCACCATTACATTGCATATTTTCTATTTCTGCATCGAATTTAATCTTAAGTGGTTCTTTAATGATAGCAGTTTTAGTAAGAAAACAAGATTTAGAATCAGTTACTTTTACAGTATAATTACCTGCTGGAAGTCCAGTAGTTTGCTCAAAATACTTTGTATTAGTAGTTGTATTCAAAACATCTATTACATAAGGTCCTACCCCAAAAGCAGTGTCTATAGTTACAGTAATTGAACCTGTAGACTCTCCATTACATAAAATAGTTGAATTGGCTACTGCTGTAAATTGTGGGTCTGTTTTTGGTTTTACAGTAACTGTTGAAGTTACTTCACAACCTGTATTATCTTTTATAACAAATACATATTTGGTATCTGTTGTAGCTGTTGTAGCCACATTATTTGTGTAAGAGAACTTGTTTCCTGTTATTGTTTTAACAATAGGATCTGCAACTCCATTTACAGTTACTGTGTAAGTATAAGGCGCTGTACCGTCAAACACTTCTCCTTTAATAATTATATCTGGATCAGTAGTAGTACAATCAGCACTTTTATCCAAATTTACAGTTGCTCTTAGTTCTTTTGCAATATGTTGAGATGGTAATACTAATGTACAACCAGTTACTTTGTCTCTAACTGTTACAATATAATCTCCTGGTTCTAAATTAGAAAAAGTACCTGTAGGCTGATAAGTCCCATTATCAAGTTTATATTCGTATGTAGGCGATGGCACTACATCTGGCGTAACAATTATTGTTGCTTTATTCGTTTTATCATAACATAAATCTGAAGTTACATCTATTGTAGCCTTAGGTTTAACTTTATCTTTCAATTCAAATGTTTCTGATACTTCACAACCATTTAAATCTTTTACAGTTACTTTATAGTCTCCAACTTGTGTTAAATTATCAAAACTATTTGTTGATTGTGGACCAACTACAGTTCCATCAGGTTGTGTAAGGGTATATTTATTAGTTCCCCAACCTCCTTTAGTATCAACTACAACTTTACCATTAACATCACATGTCATCGGTGTTACAGTTAATTTTGTTATTTCTAATTTTTCAGCAGGAGCCAAAATTTTAGCAGTTTTAGAAACTTGACAATTTGTTTCTAAATCTGTTATCGTTAATGTATGATCACCTGCTCCTAAATTAGGAACATTTACAACAATTGTAGTAGATCCTGTAGTAGGTGTTGTACCTGTTACTGCTGTTCCTCCGTCAATATCATAAGAATAACGAACATTATTACCTAAGTCTTTGATAGTAAACTTCGCAGAACCGTCTATACTTCCTAAACAAGAAATATTATTTATTACTTCTTCTTCTATTACTATTGGTATTAATTTTTTAATAGTATGCGGGAATGAGAACGTACATTTGTTAGCATCTCTTACTGTAAATGTATAAGTACCTGGAGCTAAATCCTTGAATATATTCTCTGGCTGCCAAGTTCTTGTAGACCCTGCAGGCGCGGTTATAGAATATTCATATGCTGCTTTTCCTCCTGTTACGCTTGTAATTGTAACATCTACTAAATTAGATGGGCATTTAAGAGCTGAATTTGTAATATTCATCGCTGTAATCGGAACTAAATCCAGAATAATTCCTGCATCCTCAGTAACAGTACATCCTTTGCTATCAGTAATTGTAACTGAATAAGCTCCACCAGTAGTTAAATCTTTAAATATACCTGTGTTATTTGTTGCTACTACAGTAGTAACTCCACCTTTGGTTATCTTCAATACGTAAGTATAAGTAGTACCGTTTCCACCTGTTGCCGAAGCTGTAATTATAGCTTTGGTTTCACAAGTATAAGGTGTAGATATAGATACTGATGGTGTTATTACATCTGGTTGTGTAATATCAACTTCTACCTCTCCAACACAACCATTAGTATCTTTTACATAAAATTTATGCTTTCCTAAAGTTAAATTATTAAAAGTAGATACGCTTGTAAATCCTGTTGTAGGATTATCACTAAACTGGTAATCACCTGTTCCGTCATAACCAGTTAATACAACTGAACCATCAGACAATCCATGACAACTAATGTTTGTTTGCTCTGCCTTAACCGTAGGGTTTGTAATTGAAGCTACATTACCCTCTGCAGTTGTTATACATTTATTTTTATCGGTAATTTCAAAAGTATATTTACCCGCGATAGTCGTAGTATATGTAAATTTTGGACCCGCAATAGGTAGTGGACTAGCGTATACTTCGTTACCTAAATTATCTTTAACTATATAACTAAATGGAGTTGTACCACCATTAATTGTTACTTCAATCTTAGCTTCTTTTGGATCGATACAAGTTAATGAAGTAGCTGTTTGGGCATCTGCAGTAAGATTAGCATTAATTGTTTGGCTAATTACTGTAGCCTCACAACCATAAGAATCTGTTATTACAAATGTGTAATCTCCTGTTGCTTTTGCCTCATATGTAAATGAAGTAGCAGGAGCTGGAATAGGAATTTTTGAACCTAATAGCCCTGTATTATATTTAACCTGATAGAAATAAGGAGCGACACCATCGGTAATATTAACCGTTATTGTTGCTATTTTTCCATCAAAACATAAACCTGTATTATTAGCAATTTCTGCTTTTGGAGCAACTGGTTTATCAATAACCAAAGGTATGTCTATATCATCTAAACAACCATTTTTATCTTTACCCGAAACCGTATACGTTCCTGGTTTAACGTCTGTTAATATCCCAGTAGATGGGAAAGTAACTACATTAGGTGGTGTTGCCGAATCTGTAAGTGTAAATGTATAGTCTTTTGTACCACCTTTTCCTGATGCAGTAACTGTAGCGCCTATAGAACACTTAGCAGCAGTGGCTTTTGCTTCTACTTCAAACTTATCTGGTGATCCAACTGTAGGCTTAAGCGTAAAATCACATCCTACTGAAGTTGCATCGTAACGAACCTTAACCGTATGTTCTCCCTCTCCTAAACCATCAACAATAGTCTCTTCTAATTTAGAAATTTTCCAAGGTAGAACTCCATCTATTAAATATTCAAATCCGTTAGTAGTATCAAAATTAGATGCAATAATTGTTAACCTTCCATCTTTATTTCCTTTACATTGTGTTGCGACAATATCTTTAACATCTGCAGTAAATTTTTTATTCGGATCTACAATAACTTCAAATTTTTTGGTAGATAAACATGATTTTGGTAATTGATATACTTCTATATCATCAACCGCAAAGTCTATCCCATCAACTTGAGAAACTTCAAGTCGTAATACAAAATCTAATGTAGTATTACTACCTGGATTTATTGTTCTGTTATATTCTACCCAACCGTCTGTTTTTGGTATTCCACCTGTAGATTGTGAAGATAGTGGTTTCCCTGCACTGTTTTGCAATTCTACAGTAAGGGAAGCGTCTGGCTGAAAATTACCAACTTTTAATAAATTAGTAGCAAAAAACCTAACCTGTATTGGCTGATCTGGCACAATATCTTTAATAGTTTTTCTATAAAGAACTGCATTATTTGGAATAGCTGTTCCAGCATCAACTGCTAAATACCTGCCTCCAGTAGCAGCTGTACCAGTTGTATGGTCAACAGGGTTATGCCATCCGTCATAAGGATTATTTCGTAAAGAATTGGTAACCGTATATTCTCCGTTTCCAAAGAACTTATTTCCATTACATTTTGTTGCTTCAACTTGTCTCTCCCAACAAAAAGCAGGGTTAATTCCAGGCGAAGTTTCATCTGGTCCAGAACCAAAATCTTCATTTAATAAATTACTAAATGTTGGTGCCGAAATCAATTTATATCTTACTTCAATTTTGTGTGGTGTACCAGGAACTGATGGTGGTACATTTACAAAAACATTTGGCGGAGTATTTGTATTTACCACTCCATTCAGTAAATATTCATACTCATAATTAGCCCCACCTGTATTTGTAATTGTTACAGTAGTTGATGCATTTCCGTCACAATTAAATGTTGGTGTTGATACCTCAATTGTAGGATCTGCAGGTTTTTCTTCTAAAATAATTCCAGTCATTGCATAAGGACAACCTGGTGCTGGTGAACTGTCTTTAATATAAAAAGTATATGGTGTCGCTCTTGGATTAATGTAAGCTTCATTTGAATCTTGCCAATTAATACCATCAAAACTATATTTATATGGAGGGATTCCTCCTTGAGCATTTGTAATTCTAACTTTACCTTGTTTTTCAGATCCTGTTGGTCCACAACCAGATAACTCGGCAACCCCTGCAGAAGCAGTAACTTTTGTTGCTGGTGCTGTTATTGTAATTTTTACAGATTCATCAAAACAATCTACTTTGTCATAAGTATATTTTACTACAACATCGTAATCGCCTGCTGCTAAATTTTTTATTGGAGAAATTGTACTAAATGGTCCAGCAAGTCCATTAATACTATACGATACGGTATAGTCTGAAGTAGCAGGAGTTAAAGTAAATGAAATCTCACCATCAGCACTTCCGTAACAATTAATGTTTTTCTGGTCAATTTTAACAGTTGGTCTTACTAAGTCTGGAACTGTAATAGTAGGGATTGTAACACTACATCCCGCAGCATCTATAACAACTATATCATACGTTCCTGCTTTTGTAATTGGAATTAATGGGTCGGTTAAAGGAGTTTTATCACCATTAACATAATAGTAATAAAAATCTGGGAATCCTGCGACAGGCGTTCCTCCTGTTGCTACTACCGTAATCACACCATCATTACAAGTAAGAGGTGTTGTAATACTAGCTTTAGCATCTAATTTATTATCATTTATAGTAACTCTTTCTGTTTTTACACAACCATCTTTTGTAGTAATTGCTACATCATATATACCTGGTGCAATTCCTTCAAAAAGGTTAAAATTCTTAGGGGCAACAATTTTTCCTGAGTCGCCTTTTACATCACCAGTTGCAACTTCAGTAACAATAAATTGATACCATCCGTCTACTCCAGTAACAGTCGCTTTAATAGTTCCTCCTTTTCCTGCACAACTTGGATCTGTAGTATCTATTTTTGTTTTAAAAGTTTTCTCTATAATTGTAACATCCGCTGTATACTCACATTTTTCAAATGTATTATCTACTGCTTTTGTTTTTATATGAACGATATATCTTCCTGCTGGAACATCATCGAAAACATTTGAATCCTGGTAAGGTTTTACGCCATCCAAACTATATTGGTATCCGAATCCATCATTTGGTTTTGGATTTGTAATGGTAATACTTCCCTTCGTATCACAAACAATATCTTGCTTTGTAAAGGTTGGGTCTACTACACTTTGAGTCACATTAAAATAATATATGTTTTCACATGTATTATTATAAGTAACTACAAGTCTAAAAGTACCTGCTCTATTAGCAGTATAAGTTGGCCCCTTAGCTACTTCTGTCCAGTTTGTAGCAGTTACGTCAGGACAACTATCATCTAGTGTTGATGGTCTTGGATCTTTTGTTTCTTGCCAAACAATACTTGATGCTCCTTCGATTTTAGTGTCAATAGGTTTTGTAGCATTTTTTCCACATAAGAATATTTTCGGAAATGGCTTACCATCATTAATACAAGTATAAGGCAATTTAGTTGTTGGGTCAATATTATCCGCAAAACTATTAACTGGATTATCATTAATGTTTACAGTATATTCCTTAACAATAAATGTTTGAGTTATTCCTTTGCATGGTGCTGCTGCACTAGTAACTACTGTGTATGTACCTGGTTTAGTAACGGTAACTTCTTGGTTGTTACCTCCAAAAATATTTCCGTTAGGATCTTTCCATACATAAGTAGTATAACCACCTCCAGCTTTTAGTTTAACTGTACCACACAAATATAACGTTTGCTCAAATTTACATTTCTCTAAACCAATAAGAAAGTTAGTTGCTGTTGGTTTACCAACATTACAACCTTCCTCTGCGGAAAGACTTCCTTCTCCAAATGTATTATCGTTAATAACTCCGTTATATTTTGAATTAGCTGTATTATCAATAACATTTGAGCATGCGTCTGTTAAAGCATCACAATCTTTAACTGTCTTTACTCTAAATGTCAGAGTAGTGGTACCACTATTACTTACAACAAGTTCCGGAGCAACGTCAAATACTATGGTTCTTGTGGCCGCATCATAAGATTTTACCTTTACTCCATCTGGTATATCTAAAAAATCGGTTTTATCGTTAAAAATAATGTTATTAGGCAAAATATCTGTAATTGTAAAGTTTACAGCATTATCATTTCCTTTGTTTTGGAAGCTTATTTCATATTTTAATTCTTTATCGATACTGATGTCCTTACCTCCCGCATCATAATACTTACCATTATCATCTTTTGCAAAAACCTTTTTAAGAAGTACAATCCTTGGTGCAATGATTTCAACAGCAAAAGCATTAAAATAATAAAAATAGAGATCCTGATCACTCCCCAAACTTATGATTGCCGAAGTATCTCCATTTTTAATTACAGAACCTCCCGGGAATTGAGTGGTTGGATCATTTTTTACTTCAAACACACCCGCATCAAATCCTAACGTATTGGAACTATTGAGATCTCTATCCTTTAGAATAGTCCCCATTGAAGTAACCGAACTGTTAAAGAAATTATCTTTAGTAACCCATTTTTTACCATTATAAAACGATTCCTGTGGTCTTTCCTGAGGTGTGGATTTAAATCCATTAATCGATAAATAATCACCTCCGATATCTAAATCTCCTTCTATTGCCGAAAAAGCAAATTTTGCCTTTACCTGACCCACTGGAATTGTAGTAAATCCAGAAATTTCGATTTTTAAATTATTCTTTTCGTCAATTGCACTAAATCCATCAAATGAAGTAATCGCTTTTTCTGGTAAAGTAGCATTTTCATATACAAAGAAAAGTGACCATCCTGCAGATAAACCTGTACCTCCAGAACTAGCATTAGCTGGTCTATTTGTACCTTGTGCTGTAGAAATATTGGCTACAGAATAATATCCCTGAGGATTAGGCCTAGGTGTTTTAGTAAAATAATCTGTTACATTGGCATAACATGCATAAGGCAAACTAGTACCTATTTTAGTACCGTTAGCATTATAAATAACAGTACCATCTATATCGACATAGCTACCTCCAGGCATTTTAAACTTTACCTTATCTATTGCCTCAGTACCCCTGGTAACTGCACTCCAGTAAAGTCCTACATATACGATTTTGGAACAAGCTGCATCAGGCAAGGTCAACTTAGCTTTACTTGAATTAAAAATACCAGCACCTCCATCAACATTAACATATTTCATCTCGAAACTGCTATTCTGATCCCTGTCGTTAAAGGGTACCTCTGGGCCGTCGCCACCCCACCAACTTCTAGAATCCCTATTCAGAACGCTATTTCCAATCAAGAGAATGTCTCCTCTTAAATTTTTATTATTGTAGCGAATATCAAAACTTTTATAATTTTGAGAATAGGAAATAATGCTCTGTAAGAAGATCAAAGCAAATAACGTAATTTTTACAATAGTAGGTTTTTTCATGGTATTTTCTATTTAATCATTTGCAATGCTTTCCTAAATGGGGGGTCCAGGAAAACAAGACAAATGGCACTCTAAATATTTATTCAGTAGCATGCTCTTCTAAAAAACTAGAAGCTCCCTTGCATACTTTTTCTTATAATTTTATACAATAATCGTTTTATTCGTTTTCGACTTTTACAATAGACATTTTTCCGTTGTATGGTTTATTACCTTTTGATTCTAATGCTTTACTAGCCTCTTGTAAATTATCAAACTTATCGTAATAGATGTAATATTTACTAGCACTTACATTGTAAAAGAAATTAATATCTGATTGTCCTGCAGAAACTGCTTTGGTCAAAAATTCATCTCTTTTATCTGAGCTACTATGTACAGCAATAATCAAATAATAACCACTTTCAGCATTTTTAACATTCTTGATAATTTGCATGTTCGATTGTTCATCGCCATAATCAAAATCATTTGCCTTTAATGGTTTACTACTTGGTCTTGTCGTTTCTTTTATACGTTTTAAAGTAGCAACATCTTGTTGGTAACGACCTTGATCATTCTCGAATGCCGCACGCTTGATTCTACGTCTTTTCTCTATCTCAGTTTCTAGTTTAATTTTCTCTAAACTAGCAATCAAATCTGCATTCGATTTTTCTGCTCTTAATTGTTCTGCTTTTAAAGCTTCAATTTTGGCTAAGTAACTTTTGTTAAGTGCATCATTTTTATTCGGCACTTTTTTAAGTCGCTCATTATACAAATTCGTCAATCTGGTTAACGCATTTTTTTGTTCGCTGTTAACTTGAGCTATTTGTAATTTTAATGCCTCTAACTCGCTATTTTCAGACGCTACGCTCTTAAATGGTTTCGGTTCTTTATATATTCCTTTTTCACTTAAATCATTTTCTTCTCTAAGGTCATCAAGGTCTTTTTGTTTTTTAGCAACTGTAGCTGTCAATTGGTTCAATAAATCTGTTTGTGTTTTATATGAACTATCAAACACACTAGTTAAATTATCAATTGATTTAGCAGTCTCATCTTTAGCCGCATTCGCAGCTGCGTTTGATGCTGCAAGAGCATCTGCATCTTGTCTCGCTTTTAGTTCAGCATCCTGAGCTTGTCTTGCCTGAAGTGCGTCAGCATCAGCCTTGGCTTTAGCATCTGCATCTAATTTAGCTTTGGCATCAGCATCAGCTTTCGTCTTAGCATCTGCCGCTAATTTTGCTTGTAATGCTATTGCGTCAGCTTTGGCCTTTGCATCAGCTGCTAATTGAGCATCTGCATCAGCTTT
This sequence comes from Flavobacterium sp. PL02, assembly GCF_035013205.1. NCBI lineage: Bacteria > Pseudomonadati > Bacteroidota > Flavobacteriia > Flavobacteriales > Flavobacteriaceae > Flavobacterium > Flavobacterium sp. PL02. The sequence goes on along the minus strand of NZ_JAYGJP010000003.1, from coordinate 192,798 downwards.
CGCTTTAAGTTTAGCATCTGCAGCTTCTTTTACTTGTAATGCTGCAGCATCGGCTTTAGCTTTTGCATCTGCAGCAAGTTTGGCTTTTGCGTCTGCATCAGCTTTCGCTTTTGCATTAGCCGTTTCTTTAGCCAATAATGCTATTGCATCGGCTTTGGCTTTTGCATCAGCAGCTAATTTTGCCTGAAGTGCAATTGCATCTGCTTTAGCTTTTAATTTTGCTTCTGCAGCTATTTTTGCTTGTAATGCATCAGACTCCGCTTTAGCTTTGGCATCGGCATCTATAATTGCTTTTAATTCGGCAGCTTCGGTTTTCGCCTTAGCATCGGCTTTTATTTTAGCATCAGCATCAAGTTTTGCCTGGATTGCATCGGCATCAGCTTTAGCTTTTGCATCGGCTGCTAATTTTATTTTAAGTGCTTCAGCAGCATCGGCTTTAGCTTTTGCATCAGCTGCAAGCTTAGCGTCGGCATCTGCTTTGGCTTTTGCATCAGCATCTAATTTTGATTGTAATGCAGTAGCATCAACTTTTACTTTAGTATCAGCTGCAAGTCTTGCTTGTAATGCAGCGGCGTCGGCTTTAGCTTTTGCATCAGCAGCTAGTTTTGCTTGAAGTGCATCGGCATCAGCTTTTACTTTAGCATCTGCTTCAAGTTTTGCTTGTAATGCAGCAGCATCGGCTTTTGCTTTATTATCTGCAGCTAATTTTGCTTGTAGTGCATCGGCATCTGCTTTTGCTTTAGCATCTGCTTCAAGTTTTGCTTGTAATGCAGCAGCATCGGCTTTAGCTTTATTATCTGCAGCTAGTTTTGCTTGTAGTGCATCGGCATCTGCTTTAACTTTAGCATCTGCAGCTAGTTTTGCTTGTAATGCAGCAGCATCTGCTTTTGCTTTATTATCTGCTTCTAATTTTGCTTGTAGTGCATCGGCGTCTGCTTTGGCTTTTGCATCTGCAGCAAGTTTTGCTTGTAGTGCAGCAGCATCGGCTTTGGCTTTATTATCTGCTTCTAGTTTTGCTTGTAGTGCATCAGCGTCTGCTTTAGCTTTTGCATCTGCAGCAAGTTTTGCTTGTAGTGCAGCAGCATCGGCTTTGGCTTTATTATCTGCTGCTAGTTTTGCTTGAAGTGCATCGGCATCTGCTTTAGCTTTTGCATCTGCAGCAAGTTTTGCTTGTAATGCAGCAGCATCGGCTTTAGCTTTATTATCTGCTTCTAATTTTGCTTGTAATGCATCAGCGTCTGCTTTGGCTTTATTATCTGCTTCTAATTTTGCTTGTAATACATCAGCGTCTGCTTTAGCTTTTGCATCTGCAGCAAGTTTCGCTTGTAGTGCAGCTGCATCGGCTTTGGCTTTATTATCTGCTGCTAGTTTTGCTTGTAATGCATCGGCATCAGCTTTTACTTTTGCATCTGCAGCTAATTTTGCTTGTAGTGCATCGGCATCTGCTTTAGCTTTTGCATCCGCAGCAAGTTTTGCTTGTAATGCAGCAGCATCGGCTTTGGCTTTATTATCTGCAGCGAGTTTTGCTTGTAATGCAGCAGCATCAGCTTTGGCTTTATTATCTGCGGCTAGTTTTGCTTGTAATGCAGCAGCATCAGCTTTAGCTTTATTATCTGCAGCTAGTTTTGCTTGTAATGCAGCAGCATCGGCTTTGGCTTTGTTATCTGCAGCAAGTTTTGCTTGTAGAGCGGCAGCATCAGCTTTAGCTTTATTATCGGCTGCTAGTTTTGCTTGTAGTGCAGCAGCATCGGCTTTTGCTTTATTATCTGCAGCAAGTTTTGCTTGTAATGCAGCGGCATCAGCTTTTGCTTTATTATCTGCAGCAAGTTTTGCTTTAGCATCTGCGTCAACTTTAGTTTTTCCATCAGATGAAAGAGCTTTCGTTTTAAGTGCTTCTGCATCAGCTTTAGATTTAGCCGCTTCTAGTTTTGCAGCTTCTATCCTAGCCTGAGCTTCAGCATCGGCTTTAGCTTTATTATCAGCTGCCAATTTAATTTTTGCTTCAGCATCAGCTTTAATTTTTGCTTGTGCTTCTAATCTTGCCTGTATTGCAGCTGCATCAGCTTTTGCTTTTGCATCAGCGGCAAGTTTAGCTTTTGTAGCTCCATCTGTTTTTACGACAGGAGTTGTAGTTGTTTTGGCTGGTGCCACTTTTTTGACCACAGTAGGTTCAATAAGTGCTCCTTCTTCTTCGTCATCTCCATAATAGTAGTTTTTACTTTTAAATTTATAAGCAATAACAAATTCATGAGAAGCTCCAAAATTGGAGAAATTACCAGTCCCTTTTTCGTAGTTATATTCAATAGCAATTTTTGGTGTGATATTTACACCAAAACCTGCTGACATTCCGTATAAAGTGTTGTAACCTGCTTGTGCCCAAAATCCTTTAGGAATAGCAATCATTGCCAATCCAGAAATGACAGTTTTGTCTTTCTTGAATTCAGATTTTAAAAGACCTGAGAATTTACTTCTGTCAAAAAAACCATAGGCATCAATATAACCTGTGTACATAAGGTGAACTTCCACAGCTTGCTCTGGATCGTCTTTTACCATCTCGGAAGTGGCAAAATTATATAGCAATAAATTATTTACAGATAAACCAACGTCTAAAAATGCGTTACCGTAGTTAACACCTGGGTTAATCGTAATTAGTGAATTTGAAGGAATGTCATCGATATTAAGATTCATATCGTTTGAGATGATTTTACCCTGATCTAATCCGCTTTTGTAAAAACCAACATTTGCACCAAAAGTAAGATTACTGTCTTCTTGTAATACTACGTTGTGAGCAAAGTTTCCTATGATTCCAAAAGTAGTCATAAGACCATAATTTTGTTGGAATAAACCAATACCTATACCTTCATTTTCTCTAAATCTTCCTGAATAACTAAATAAATAAGTTTGTGGTGCATTATCAAATTGTACCCACTGACGCTTGTTATAAAAACTCGCATAGGAATTTTGTTCGCGAACAAAACTGAACGCTGGGTTAATAATATATCTATTAAATTTTAATGAATTTCTGATTGGTATTGAAAACGAAACAACTCCATCCCCTTTGACATTGTCTTGAGAATAGAGTACATGTGTTGAGCCGTAAAGAAAAGTAACGAATAGTAATATTTTCTTCATATTATTTAATTACAGTTATAGATCCTTTTTTTTCATCACTACCTTTTGTGATTATGTAATAATAAACCGGATTTATATTTTTAAAACTTTTTATTTCCCATTTTGAAGGATCGTAATCCACACCATTAAACATCACCTCTCCTTGTGAACTAACTATCATAACATTTGTATCTGCATTTTTATAATCAGCAGGAATGTCCCAAGTATTAAATGTGCTACTTAGGCTTACTATATTTGGAATATTTTTAAGATTTGAATCCGATACCTGAAAACCAAATTCTTTGGTTCCTGTACAACCTGTAGTTTGTGTAACAGTTACTTTATAATTACCCAATTCTTTAACCGAATAATTATTGGTAATAGCATCTGGGATGACTACACCATTTAAAAACCATTTGTAAGAAGGATCTACAGCATCGCTAGTAACAGTAACATCTAATGTTTCTCCTGTTTCTACATTAATCACGTTGCTATTGGGTACATTAATACTTCCTGTAAAAGAACCTTCACTTTGCAAGTTGATAGATCCGTTACCAGTACAACCACCAAAATCAATCTTAACAGAATATAATCCGCTAACATTGGTCTCGTAAGTTTTATTATTTGCTCCCTCGATTTTAACTCCTTCTTTAAACCATTCAAAGTTTATTCCTCCAGAGACACTTAAAGTAGTGGTTCCTCCGTTTGGACAAAATGGATTTCCAAGGCTTGATGTAATTGTAGTACTTGCATCAGTTGTAGATTCGGTAACAGTAACTTTATTCGAGTAAGAATTTGCGCTTAATATACAAGCCCCATAATTGGTTCTGGCATAATAAATACCTGGCTGTGTAACAGTATAACTACCGCCACTTGCCTCCGCAACTAAAGTTTCGGGTAAGACAAGACCATTGTCTTTATACCAATTGTAAGTTAAGTTTGTGTGTTTTAAAGGAGAATCATTTAATGGTCCACCTGGGTTGTCAATAGATAAAACAAAATTCCCACCAGCACAATATGTCGCTGTTGGGATAAAATTGTTTAATGTGTATTGAGCATTATGAACTTTATAGTACGCAGGAAATTCAACCGAAGGCTGACCAGTAGTTACTGGCGCCGTGGCTTTTACTCTAAGTCTATAATGTTCTCCGGCAGTATTCGTTGGAAATGCTATTCTTATTTTTCCTGGCGATGATACAATTTCTCCAACTGCAGAGGTGTAAACTACCGATGAGTTTGTAGTAAAGCTTCCGTCTGGGGCGGATAACTCAACTATAAACTGATTGGTTGCTAACAATCCTGTAACAGGCGAAAAGTTAAAATTTATATCATAGCCATTGAATCCAGGGCTAGCACAAACTGGGCTAAAACTAAATGTAGGTTGCCCTATAATTATTTGTGCTGATAAATTTGTATTGGCAAAAAAGATAACAATTAAAAAAAGAAAACTTCTGCGAAGAATAGTAGGTAATTCTTTCATCATATGATACGCTCTTTAATTACATCTTTATCAAAAAACAATAAGCTATCAATAAATGTTTCAGAAAAATCGTACTTACAATTTACATCTAATACTTCAACAGGATTGTTGTTTTGTAGCGTAAACTTGGGTTGCGAACAGTCGGTTTCTATGTCATTAAAACTATTTACTACGCTTGAGTTTATAGCAAAGCTACCTATGGGGGCGGACAACTCTACTATAAACTCAGTTGTAGTATTTAATTCTAAAACTGGTGAAGAGCAAAGATTCTCTTTAGCAGTTTTTTCTATAGAATTAACGCAAATCGAGGTATCAGGAAAATCAGATTTTCCAGTAGTTGCCTCTTGAGCGAATGTATGATTAGTTGTTATAAGGAGCCCAAATAACAACAGATATGGTATTTTTTTACTATGTGGGGCGATCATTCTTTTTTAGATATATGTTTCCAATTAAAAGACATAAAATGTCTCTACGACTAAATTGTATTTAAAAAATTAAGAATCAAACAAACAAGTAGGTAAACTATTTGTTTGAAGCTGTAATTTTACCAATATTAAGTCTGTAGTCCGGTCTTTTTGGATTAGAGATATCTATAAAAGTTTCGTTATTATTACTTTGAGAATAAACGTTAAAGAAGATACTGTTTCCGTACCAGTTCTCTAAGTCTTCATTGTTAGAATTAAATTCTGAGAAAATATTTCCTTTACATAAATTGAAATACATTTCTTCAATTTTAATTTTTTTCAAATTAGCATCATTGATCTCAATTTTACTATCTAATACAACCGCTGGGTTAAATCCAGAGATAACACTTCTTTTAAGCTCGATAGCTGCATTACTACCTACATAAATAGCTTCTTTTACTAATCCAGATTGAATATCTGCACTAATGTTATCGCTATCATTTAGCATGGTAATGTTTGCTGCAGTAACCAACGTTTGTTTCTTAGTAAAATCAGTCTCTTCTTTCTTATCGTAAGAAGCAACTTCCATACAACGAGAACCTTCTTTATTACTAGTTAAATAAGAAGATCTAACTGCAAGAGAGTTATATATTTTACATTGAGTTCCTTGAGTAAATTTAAAATCGTTGTTGATAGACTTATAAGAAACAAATTTGTTAATGTTTAAATCTCCACCAATCATATCAAATGAGTCACCTCCTGAGAAGCTAGCCATAACGTTTTCTAAAATTGTTTTGCTTCCAACACCAGCCAAAGTTAGTGAGTTGAAATTTCCAGAACCTTTTACTTTTTTACCAGCAAATTCGATTCTAACATATCTTAAAATACCAGAATTTGCAGCAGTGTTATCTCCACCATAAGTAGTTAATGAAGGATCAAGATCATAATTTACAGATGAGATGTTTCCAAATTTATTTATCGGAGCATCACCTAAAATTACAATTCCACCCCAGTCACCAGCTTTCTTAACAGCTTTGTTTGAAGTAAAAACGATTGGGTCCGTTTCTAAACCATCAGCTATAATCGAAGAACCTTTAGTAATAACAAGAGTTCCTTTAGAATCATAATCACCAATGATTAATGTTCCTGGCTCTATTGTAAGTACGGCATTGTTTGTTACATAAACATTACCTTGAAGAACGTAAATATTCTTCTTTAATAATTTTGTATTTACTGATATTTTTCCAGCCAAAATCTGATTGGCTTCACCATAATCAACTTTGTTGGGTTTAAATTCTGTCCAGTTGTTTAACCAGTTGCTATAACCCATTATACCTTTCTCTTGTTGTGCATTTACGCTGCACACAGCAAAAAGGGCAATCCAAATAATTTGTAATGATTTTTTCATGGTAGTAGGTTTTAATATTAACACTAAAGTGATATTTGAGTTAATGAAATTAAAAAAACTCATTTCGGAGTTTTCCTGATAAATCAAAGAAAACGCCGAAAACGAGTTGTATAAATATCCTGTATCTCATTATACGTTCTAATTAATGAGATTTAAGACATAAATAGATTCAAATTATTCGTTATTTTCATTGAAAAGGTGCAACGTTTTAAGTGTATTTTCATAAAACAAAATTGCTGCAACTAAATTATCTTTATCAGAGTAAGGCATCATTTTTCTCTGAAATTCTACTGTTACATCTAGGAATGAATTAGTCGACGCTACTTGAGCATCTTGGATTTTCTTGTTTTCACTATCCATCGGGATACCTAGATCAGCCATCGTAACTCCTGGTTTAGTAGCCAAAGCAATATAAGGTAAAGTTTTTACCAATACTTTGATACGCTCGATGTATAATTCTAACAATTCACCTTTTTGCATACCTTTTAATTCTTTCTGATCATGGTATTTCCTAATCAGTGCAGTTGTACTAATAATGCTTTGGGGAGCATTTTTAGCTTGAGATGATACCACCTCAGTTGACAACATTAAAAAGATGCTTAAAAAAATAATTTTCCCTTTCATAAATTCTGATTTTAAAAATTCAATTATAAAAACAAAAATATATAAATAAAGTTAACTTGCAATTTTTATTATCCTTTTTTTTAAACAAAAAGAGCCAAAATAGGACAAAAAAAGGCTATTAAACGACAAAATACGCTTCTTTGTCGATTTTTTTTGACAGTTTAAAAAAAACAGTTTTGTAGGAGATAAGGCTATTTTAGTAGACTAATTATCAACATGTTAATATTTTAATTACTAAAAAAAACCTTACCTTTTTAAATTAAGTCAAAATGATATTAACAAGAAAATGTTAATATATATTTGATAAAACACCCAATCTGGGATTTTTTGTTAATTTTTTATTTTCCTTAAAAAGAAATTAACTAAAAATCCCAAAACAATGTTTAAAACTATTAAATGGATCATTCCTGTCTTTTTAGATTTTAAATTTAAGAACACTATCGAGCCAAGATTGACATCAAACTTTATTTCTGAAAATTTTTGACTAAATCATTTTCTACTATCTTTGCTTCATGCTATTTTCTGAAATTTTAGGACAAGATTACATTAAAAACCACTTAATAAAAAGTGCTTCTTCGGGTAGGATCCCTCATGCACAATTATTTATAGGTCCAGAGGGCTCCGGAACTTTACCCGCGGCTATCGCATACGCACAATATATATTGTGTGGGAATTCTGGATCAGATAATGAAAATGGGAATGCTTCCTGCAACTTAAAGTTTCAGTCTATATCCCATCCCGACTTACATTTTATATATCCAACCGTAACAACCGAAGATGTAAAAACTAAACCTAAGAGTTTAGATTTTATTCAGGATTGGCGTAATTTCATTCAGGAAACTCCATATGGTGGATTATTTGATTGGTATAAAATTCTTGGCGTACAAAACAAACAAGGAGAAATTCGGGTAGAAGATGCTCAGGAAGTTTTAAAATCACTTTCATTAAAATCTTATGAAGGCGGTTATAAAATCATGATTATATGGATGGCAGATAAAATGAATATTGCTGCATCCAACAAACTTTTGAAATTATTAGAAGAACCATCTGATAAAACGATGTTTATTTTAATATCAGAAAACGAAGAATCAATTATTCAGACTATACGATCACGTTGTCAAGTACTTCATTTTAATGGATTAAGCGAAAAAATAATTGCCGATGCATTAGTTGCTAAACAAAATATAGAAACCAATGCCGCATTAAAAATAGCGCATCAAGCACAAGGAAATTTCAACAAAGCCTTACATTTATTAAGAAATGATGATGATGAATATCCATTTGAACAATGGTTTGTTACTTGGGTTCGTGCCGCATTTAAAGCCAAAGGAAATGCAGCAGCTATTCAGGATTTAATAGTTTGGAGCGAGCAAATTGCAGGATTGGGAAGAGAAAGCCAGAAGAAATTTCTGGAATTTTGTATAGAGATGTTTCGTCAGGCACTTTTGCTTAATTATCAAGCACCGAGTTTGGTATATATGGAACCAAAAGTAGAGAAGTTTAAACTAGAGAATTTTGCTCCATTTGTAAATGGAAACAACATAAACGATATATTCAAAGAACTTTCTGATGCGATGTATCATATTGAGCGTAACGGAAATGCAAAAATTATTTTAACCGATTTATCCATAAAACTAACACGTTTAATTCATAAAAAATAAAAAGATGAACAATATTGCCTCCATACTAATTTTAGTATTTTTAGCTGTTACATTTATTCAATCTGCTTACGACAAAATATTCTATTGGAAAGATAATGTAAGTTGGCTAAAGGGACATTTTTCCCAAACACAACTTAAGAACCAAGTACCACTTGCCTTATTTAATATTCTGGTTTTAGAATTAATTTCAGGAATTTTATGTATCGTTGGTTCAATACAATTATTCTTAAACAGCGGAAGAGAATTTGGATTCTATGGCGCAATTTTTTCTTGTATTACACTAATAATGTTACTTTTTGGACAACGATTGGCAAAGGATTATGATGGTGCAAGAACAATTGCAATTTATTTCATTCCTGCTGTTATTGGCGTTTATTGGTTAAACTAAGAAAAATAGTTCAATAGATTTATAAAACAAACCTCCCTGTTTTAACCATTTTTTTAAGCCAAATGTTACTTGATATAACATCTGGTGAACAATTATGTGTTTCTAACTAGATGATTATCAGAATTTATAGTCGAGAAACAAATACCTGAAATTTAAAATTTATGAATCATTTAAAATTGAGCAAACACATTTTTTATCTTTTTTTGATATTCTCATTTCAAGGAAAATCATTTGGGCAAGAAGTATTTATAGATTCTATACAAGATAAGTACGGACTAAAAAACGAAAAAGGAATTCTTATTTGTTTACCAAAATATGATGCTATTTACTCATTTGATGAAGGTTTCGCACCAATAGTACTAGATTATAAATGGGGATTTATAGACGAAAAAGGAAACGAAATAACACCCCTAAAATACACCATGGTAACCCCTTTTGAAGAAGGATTTTCATCAGTTTCGCTTGATAACAAATGGGGATTCATCGACCAAAATGGCAAAGAAATAACATCTCTAAAATACGATGATACAGGCTTTTTTAATAAAGGTCAAGCCAATGTGATCATTGACAACAAATATGGACTAATCGATAAAACCGGAAAAGAAATAACTCCCATAAAATATGATAATATTGGTTGGTTAAGTGACGGTCTTACGTTAGTACTTCTTAACAAAAAATGGGGATTTATCGACCAAACTGGCAAAGAAGTTATCCCATTAAAATATGACGGAGTAACGCCGTTTAATAAGGGTATCGCAGAAGTAAAACTAAACGGAAAAACATTTTATATTAACTCAAAAGGAGAACGTACTTCTAAAAATTGAAATCTCATTTTATGAAACATCTAAAATTAAACAAAACCATATTCTTGTTATTATTAGCATTAATAACTCAAGGAAAAACTATTGCACAAGAAGCTTATGCAGATCCTGTAACAGATAAATGGGGATTAATAGATGAAGAAGGAAACTATATCCTGGCTCCAAAATATGATAAGATGTTTGCGCCAGAAGAAGGTTTCTTTATCGTCGTGAAAAATAAAAAACAGGGCTTTATTGATGGAACAGGAAAAGAAATACTAGCGCCTAAATATGATGATATATTTGCTCCAAAAGAAGGACTTTTTATTGTAGTTAAAAACAATAAATCGGGTATTGTAAACAATACAGGAAAAGAAATTTTAGCGCCTAAATATGACAGAATATTTGCTCCAGACTCAGGTTATTTCATTACAGTTCTTAATAATAAATATGGATTTATCGATTTAAACGCCAAAGAAATCCTAGTTCCAACATACGACGAAGTTTTAGCTCCCGAAGAAGGCTTTTTTGCTGTAAAACAAGGTTCTAAATATGGTACCGTAAATGAAGCTGGAAAACAAATTGTAGCACCAAAATACGATCAGATTTTTGCCTATCATAATGGTTTAGCAATTGTTGTCATTAACGAAAAACAAGGTTTAATCGATACTAACGGAAAAGAAATAACTCCTATCAAATATGATAAAGTGTATGGGTCTGAAGGTGGTTTTTCATTAGTTACATTAAACAACAAAACTGGATTTGTTGACCAAACAGGAAAAGAAGTTGTATCTCTAAAATACGATGATGCCTTTGATTTTACGAATGGTTTTGCAATTATAGTTACAAACAACAAATGGGGATTAATGAATGCAAAAGGTAAAGAAGTAGTTCCTCCTAAATATGATAAAATATTCGCTCTGGAAGGGAATATTGCACAAGTTATTCTTAAAGAAAAAGTAGGATACATCGATGTAACAGGTAAAGAAATTATTCCTTTAAAATATGATTCAATCTTTGCTTTTGATGGCGAATATACTTCTGCAAGTATTAATAATAAATGGGGATTAATCAATAAAAAAGGACAAACTATAATTCCTTTTAAATACGATTCTATGACATGCTATTGCGGAGAAAGAACAGAAGTAGAACTTAACGGCGAAACATTTTATTTGAACATCAAAGGAGAACGAATAGATTAAAGCTTTAAATAATTTATCAAAAATCTAAGAAGACTAACATTCTAAGAAATCTAATTATTGATTACATTTGAGCCAAATAATACATTTTAATGTTTTAATTATTAAAATATTAAAAATCAACAACATAACAATTAAATGAAACCTAAACATCCTTCAGAATCTTTAACAATATTAACCGATTTAGTTTTACCAAGCGAAACAAATCCCTTAAACAATCTATTTGGTGGCGAATTATTGGCCAGAATGGATCGTGCTGCAAGTATTGCTGCCCGAAGACATTCACGCCGAATTGTAGTTACAGCTTCTGTAAATCACGTGGCTTTTAACAGAGCAATTCCCCTGGGTGCTGTTGTAACAATTGAAGCAAAAGTGTCCAGATCTTTTAAAAGTTCTATGGAGATATTTATCGACGTTTGGGTTGAAGATCGCGAATCGGGATTTCGTACAAAAGCTAACGAAGCCATTTACACATTTGTAGCAGTAGATGACACAGGAAGACCGGTAGAAGTACCACCAATTGATCCTGAAACTGACCTTGAAAAACAACGTTACGAAGCTGCATTACGTCGTAAACAACTAAGTTTATTATTGGCTGGAAAAATAAAACCAGAAGAAGCAACAGAACTTAGAGCGTTATTTTTATAAAAAAACAATCTCTTAAAGAGAAAATAAATCCCGTTGCAACTTCAAAAAAAAGAAGTATTTTTACGTCGATTACATGCCAATACAAATCAAATCAAGAAGTTAATCCTTTATTGATTTTATATAAAAGAGTTATAACAATTTAGATGAAAGAAAAAGAAAAGATGAGTTCAGAGAAAGAAGCCAAATTAAAAGCGCTACAACTTACGCTTGATAAACTTGATAAGACTTACGGAAAAGGAACCGTGATGAAAATGGGCGATAAAGCCATTGTTGAAGTAGAAACAATTTCATCAGGATCATTAGGAGTAGATTTAGCCTTAGGAGTAAACGGTTACCCAAAAGGAAGAATTATCGAAATATACGGACCAGAATCTTCTGGTAAAACAACACTAACATTACATGCTATTGCCGAAGCTCAAAAAGCGGGTGGAATTGCTGCATTTATTGATGCTGAGCATGCTTTTGATAGAAACTATGCTGAAAAATTAGGAATCGATATCGAGAACTTAATTATTTCTCAACCAGATAATGGAGAACAAGCATTAGAGATTGCAGAGAACTTAATTCGTTCTGGAGCAATTGATATTGTGGTAATTGACTCTGTTGCTGCTTTAACACCAAAAAGTGAGATTGAAGGAGAAATGGGAGATTCTAAAATGGGTCTTCATGCACGTTTGATGTCTCAGGCACTTCGTAAACTTACAGGAACAATTAGCAAAACAAATTGTACTGTATTCTTCATTAACCAGTTAAGAGAGAAAATTGGTGTAATGTTCGGAAATCCAGAAACTACAACGGGTGGTAATGCATTAAAATTCTACGCTTCGGTACGTATCGATATTCGTCGTTCATCTCAAATTAAAGACGGTGATAACGTAATTGGTAACAGAACCAAAGTAAAAATCGTTAAAAACAAAGTGGCTCCACCATTTAAAACTGCCGAATTCGACATTATGTACGGAGAAGGAGTTTCTAAAACAGGAGAAATTTTAGATTTAGCTGTTGAATTTGAAATCGTTAAAAAAGCAGGTTCATGGTTTAGCTACGGTGAAACAAAATTAGGGCAAGGTCGTGATGCAGTAAAATCGCTAATTAAAGACAATCCTGAATTGGCAGAAGAGCTAGAAGTTAAGATTAAAGCACATATCAAAGAATTGGCAAGCGCCTAAAATATAAAACCCGAATATAATTCGGGTTTTTTTGTGCTTTTTACGCAACCTTTTTCTATAAATCACATCTATACAAAGAATAGTAGTTTTTAAGCCTTAAAAGGCTCATTGTTATGAATTTTTAAAACATAAAAGATGAAGAAGAAACTGGAAACGTTATTCCAAAATCACTGGATAACAAAAAGAAAATTAAGAATTGTAATGAATTTTATTTCGAAAAAAATCATTCATCGATAAGGCAAAATTTACTTTTTAAGAATTAACGCTTGACTCTTGTTTTTGCAAAACAATATCTTCTTGAAAGATTTTGTCTTTGCGAAACACTAACAATTGCTTATAAATCAGCTGTCTTACCTGATCACGAAGGTCTTTTCTGTCTTCGGGATTCAGATTTGCTGTTTCTATAAACGAGTGTATTTTTACTCTCATTTTTCCAGGGCTTCCGCTAAAAAATGTATATGAAAATCGCTTTTTATTATCCGCATAAGTAATCGGAACAATCGGAATATGGTGCTCAACTGCTAAACGAAAAGCGCCATCTTTAAACTCGTCCAAAACAATCGATTCATCATCTGGAACTCCACCCTCAGGAAAAATACAAATGCTCAAACCTTGACTCAAACGCTTTTGAGCTCGGTTAAAAACATCCATTTTACTTTTAGACGATTTTCTATCAACTAGAATACAAGTTCTTTTGTAGAAAAATCCGAACAATGGAATCTTCGAAAGTTCTTTTTTTCCAACAAAAACGAACGGGTTTTTAATAATAGCCAACGTTAGCATAATGTCAGTCATCGAAGTATGATTAGCCACAATCATGTAGCTTTTATTAGGATCTAAAGCTTGCTCCTTCTCTACTTTGTAGTAAAAACCCATTCCGAAAAGGATAAATTTTGCCCAAATTCTTGCCATTTTAAAGAAATAGGGATAGCCACTTTCGGTAAGAATCGATAGTACTAAAAACGGAAACATTACCAATATCGGGATGGCCATTAAAACATAAAACCAAACACGCCAAATAACCCAAAAAACAATTTTAAATCCTTTCATAGATTCAAAAGTAATAAAAGAGAAATGAATTTTGCAAAAAAGAATTTACATGCCAAGAAATTAACCGCAAAGAGCGCAAAGTTTTACGCACAGTCCGCAAAGGATTTTACAAATTTTTGCTTAAAAATAGTTGCGAAAAGAACACAGATAAAACGGATTTACAAAAGTAAAGACGCGGATAAAAACGGATTTTTTAAAAATATAGATTGGAAATCCGTTTTTAATCCGTGTTTTCGCCTTAGCGAATCCGTTTTATCCGCGTTCCTGTCGCAAAGTTTTTAGCCACAGATTATAAAGATTAAATGGATTTTTAAAATTTGTGTTGATCTACGTTTGTTCATAAACGGAATTCTAAAGCAAAAACTTAACATTCTTTCCGATAAATAAAAACTTTGAGAAAAACTTTGCGGACTTTGCGTAAAACTTTGCGAACTTTGCGGTTAAGAAAAAATTTAGCATGGCAAAAATACTTACAGGCGTACAAAGTACTGGAACGCCGCATTTAGGCAACTTATTGGGAGCAATTATTCCTGCAATCGAATTATCTAACAAACCAGAAAACAATTCATTTTTGTTTATCGCCGATTTGCATTCGATTACACAAATAAAAGACGGTAAAACTCTAAGAGAGAATACCTATAGCGTTGCTGCTGCCTGGCTTGCTTTTGGTTTGGATATTGACCGTGTTACTTTTTACAGACAATCTGATGTTACACAAACAACAGAGTTAAGTTGGTATTTAAGCTGCTTTTTTCCTTTTCAAAGATTAACATTAGCACATTCTTTCAAAGATAAAGCGGATCGTCTTGATGATGTAAACGCAGGTTTATTCTCTTACCCAATGTTAATGGCGGCAGATATTTTGCTTTATGACGCCGAATTTGTTCCTGTTGGAAAAGATCAATTACAACATTTGGAAATTACTCGTGATGTAGCTTCTCGTTTTAACCACCAAATGGGAGAAACATTTGTAATTCCTGAAGCTAAAATCCAAGAAGACAGCATGTTGATTCCTGGAACAAATGGAGGAAAAATGAGTAAATCGGCTAATAATTTTATCGATATTTTCTCAGATGATAAAACGTTACGCAAGCAAGTAATGAGTATCGAAACAGATAGTACACCACTTGAAGAACCTAAAAACCCAGATACTTGTAATGCATTTGCAATTTACTCGCTTATGGCAACTGAAGAGCAAATTGCTACAATGAGAGCCAATTATTTAGGCGGAAATTATGGTTATGGTCATGCCAAACAAGCTTTGTTTGAATTGATTACGGAGAAATTCAAAACCGAAAGAGAAAAATACCATTACTACATAAACAACCTAGACGAAGTAGATGCTTTACTTAAAAAAGGAGCTGAAAAAGCAGCAGTTATTGCTAATGAAGTTCTAGAAAGAGTACGAGTAAAACTAGGGTTTAACTAGAAAAATAACTTAAAATTAAATATTAATGCGCCTGCAAAGTCTTTCTCAAGATTTTGCAGGTTTTTTTATCTCATATTATTTCTAAATCGATTTAGTAACTACAAGAAAAGCAGTAACCAATCAGTCTAAGAGCAATAAAATTCCATAATCTAATCTTTTCGACGAAGGAGACTCGAGCGATAGCGAACAGACATAGTAAATCTTCACAAGGATCTCTGTAAACTCAATCAAAAATCTTTGTCGAGTTTCGCACGGAGATTTCTCCTTCGTCGAAAAGACAATTTTGTGAAGAACCTTTACGAACTTATCGCTTAAATTCTCAATCCTATGATTTCGAGAAAATCTACATAGAGCTTTAATCAAAAGATAAAAATCAAATCGCCTCAAATAACTTACCGGGCAAAGGCCGAATAACTCCCTTAAGTTCCATATTCAGTAACAATCCTGAGATTTTATAAATCGGAAAATTGCATTTTAAAGCGATAGTATCCATTAAATCCTTTCCTGTTTTTAGCAAATAATCATAAATTTTCTGTTCATCTGGTTCTAATTCGACAAATAGTTGCTTCTGTACCGATTTAGACTTGTTTTCGACGTCCCAGTTTAAAATATAAACCAAATCGGCAGCGTTGGTCAGTACGTTTGCTTTTTGTGTCTTAATTAAGTTATTACAGCCTTGACTAAATTTATCTGTAGTTCGCCCTGGTACAGCAAAAACATCCCGATTGTATTCATTTGCCATATTAGCCGTAATAAGTGAACCACCTTTATCTGCAGATTCAATAACGATTGTGGCTTCGCTCATTCCAGCAACAATACGGTTTCGACGTACAAAATTTTCTTTATCAGGATTAGAAGAACTCCAAAATTCGGTCATAAAACCGCCGTTTTGTTCAACTTTGGCAACGTACCTTTTATGGGTTTTAGGGTATATTTGGTTTAATCCGTGAGCAACAACCCCTATAGTCTGAAGATTATTATCCATTGCCAGTTGGTGTGCAATAATATCAACACCATAAGCAAAACCACTAACAATAACGGGATCCAAAGGAGCCAAATCTTCGATTAATTTTTTACAAAATTCCATTCCATACGACGTGATTTGTCGCGTTCCTACGATACTTATGATTTTTTTATCCTTCAAATCAATGTTTCCGGAGCTAAATAGCAAAACAGGAGAATCGATACAATGTTTCAAACGATCAGGATAGGTATTGTCCTGAAAAAAACTTATATTAATCTCGTTTACACGAATAAAATCAAGTTCTTTTTGAGCTTTTTCAAAAATCGACTTTTCTTTAATATTCTTCAATAAAACAGATCCAACTCCATCAATAGTAGCAAGTTGTGATGACTTAGTTTTAAAAATTACTTCTGCAGTACCGCAATGTAACAATAGCTTCTTTGCCATTATATCTCCCACTCCATCAACACTTTGTAAGGCTAATAAATAAAATAAATCCTGATCAGACATTTGCCTATATAATTTGGTTATACAAATAAAACAAAACCGCTATTTGTTATTTACAAAGATGATAATTTTACGTAAATTCTTGCCAAAATAATTAAACTTAAAAAAATAATTAAAAACAGAAAAAAATTAAGTTTTCATAAACACATAACTTTCAAATGTTTACATAAAGTTTTGAATTGTTAATAAAAATTGTGAATAAAATTTTGATAACTATTTACGTTGTCTAACTTTGTTACTATGAAAATCGAAACTTACATCGCGCAGTTATTGTATCGTTATCAGTGTGTAACGGTTCCTGGGTTTGGAGCTTTTTTAACCGAAATTCAATCGGCTCAACTTAATGAAGGCACAAATTCTTTTTTTCCACCGAAAAAATTAATTTCTTTCAATTCACACATCAAAAACAATGATGGCTTGTTAGCAAATCATATTGCTCAAACAGAAAAAACATCATATAAATTTGCTGTGAGTTCACTTCATTATGAAGTTTTGAGCTGGAAAAAAGAATTAGAAGATAACGGTTTTCTTTCTATAAAAAACGTTGGGGAAATTAGACTTAATGCAGATAAAAATCTTGTATTTACTCCAAATGATCAGAACAATTATTTAGCTACTTCTTTTGGTCTAAGTCCATTCATTTCTCCTATGGTTAAAAGAGAAGCTTTCGAAAAACAAATCGAAGCTTTAGTAGAAGATACAGATGAAAATGAAGTAATTGAATTATCAGGATATAGAAATTCTTATTTAAAATATGCAGCAATTTTTATCCTGGCTTTAGGTGTAACGGGTAGTATTGGATATCCAATGTATCAAAACCAAATTGCTAACGAAACTGTTCTTGTAGAAACTGCTGTACAAAAACAAGTTCAGAACAAAATTCAGGAAGCTACATTCTTTATCAAAAACCCTATGCCAGCGGTAACTCTTTCTGTAAAAGAAGATAAATTACCAATGCCTTATCACATTATGGCTGGTGCTTTTAGAAGTGAAAAAAATGCTCAAAAAGCATATAATCAATTAAAAAAAGCTGGTTATGATGCTAAAATAATTCCTGCAAACAGACACGGACTTTTCCCTGTACTATACGGTAGTTATGCTACAATGCGTGAAGCAGAAAAAGCTCAAAAAGAAATTCAAAATACTATAAATCCTGATGCTTGGATTTTGATAGAAACGTTATAAATCTAAAAGAAACCAATTCTTAAAGATTTAAGAACAAATAACATATACTAAAAACACCATTCTCTTTTGTCAAGAAATGGTGTTTTTTTTTTGAAACCTGATAAGACATAAAAATAACAACATAAGGTTTTTACTATATTTTGGAATGGTGTTTGGGGAAGTTTTATAAACATTAAAATTTAATACCATGAACATTGTACAAAGGCTAGGCATGCTTTTTTGCCTATTAATTACAACACAAACTTTTTACGCACAACAAACCATTGCAACCAGTTTAACCCAAGAAATGCTCTTGAAAAAAGAGAAGGAAGATGCAAAGAAAACTTTAGAAAATCAGAAAGATTTACAAAAAAGACAAGACCAGTTAAAGCAAGAACAAAACAAGGCCGAAAAGCGTCAGAAAAAGATAGAAGACGCTCAAAATAAAATAGAAAAAACTAAAAAAGAAATTAAGAAAGTAGAAGATAAAAATCTGAAAATTCAGAATGAAATAAACGCTAACAAACTACCTGAAAACAAGCTTCAGCAAAAGATGATAAAGTCTAAAGAACAAGAACTTGAGATTTTAAAACTACAATCTAAACTTACAGAACAGCAACAAAATCTCACGAAGATTTTAGATTCTAAATAGTCCGAAATAATCTAAAAAAAGAAAACCCTATTCAGCCGAATAGGGTTTTTATGTTTTTAAGAAAAATTAAAAGTTAATTCAAACTTGCTTTGTACATACGTAGTTCATCCCAAGTAAATTTTTCTCCATGCTTCTCTTTCAATCCGTTAAGAGATTCTTCCTGATAGAACTGGAAAGCAACTTTTAATTCGGCAATTTTATCAGCAGGCAACACATCGTTAACCGAAATAACTTTTGTTTGAATTAGTTTTACTAAATGAGATTCAATGGTTTGTGTTGTTAGTTTACGAATATTGGCAATATCTTTTATAGACATTTTTTCCTGCCACAACTCATACGTTTCTTCAACAGTAGATTTTTTAACCGTTTTTTCTTTCGGTTTTTTAGACGAATAACGTTCCACAGGTTCATCATCATCCAATAAATCTCCATTTTTACTTTTAAAATTATCCCGAATAATGGTCGTTTTCTTAGACTTGTAACTTTTGATCTCTGGCGACGTTAATTTCTCTTTAGAGATCGTATCTCCAGCAACAACCGTTTCTATCAATAAACGGGCTTTCATTAGGCGTAAAACAGCTTTGGTTTGCAACTCTTCCAGCAAAACTAATTCATCATAAAAAGCCTTCACTTTTTTAAGACGCTGAATTTCTTCCATTTTGTATAAAAGTTCATAAACCAATTCGTCCATAGGTTTCATGAAATAGCCATAAGCGGCTTCTATTCGTTCGCAAACATGTATCAAATCGACCGTTTCGCTATTAAAAATTTTATTAAGCTGAACAATGAATTTTATGGCTGGATCTACAAGCGATTCTATAATCAAAGTTTGCTTTTTTGCCCATAAAGCATGCTTCCCTTTTTCGGAACTTTCAGACTTTTCGTTGTAGCTGTATTGGTGATTGCGCCATTCTTGTGCTAGATTAGCCCAATCAAAACTGTTAGCCAGATACTTATGAATAAAATTCTTGGTCTCAAAGTGCAATGAATTCTTTAATAATTCTTCTGAAGCTTTGTTCAAAGCATAATCCATCACATCCTGATCGTTAGAAATACCATTCATACGCAGCGGAGAAAGCAAAATAAGCCCGTTTAAGGAACGCAAACGCGATAATGCTACATATGCCTGTCCGGGAAGAAAAACTTGCGATACATCGAGCGCTGCTTTATCAAAAGTTAATCCTTGGCTTTTATGAACCGTAATAGCCCAAGCAAGCTTGATAGGATATTGCACAAAAGTTCCCAAAACCTCCTCCTCTATTTCCTGAGTCATTTCGTCGACTTTGTATCGAATATTTTGCCACTCGTATTTTTCGACTTCGATAGTTTTATTCTCTTCAGGAAAATGAACCATGATTTCCTGGCTCGAAAGGGATTTAATCACCCCCATTTTTCCGTTAAAATAATTTTTATCAAAAGACAAATCATTCTTTACAAACATAATCTGTGCACCAACCTTAAGCTGAAGATTTGGATCAAGTGGGTAAATTTTTTCAGGGAAATCACCAACGATATCAGGAAAATAATTATTCATTTTTCCTTTCAAATCATTGATTGCCTGATTATTAATTGCATCTGCCTTAGCATTATGCGTAGTAAGAGTTATATATCCTGGGTTGTTTTTTAAATCAAAATCAGGTTGAACATACTGATTTAAACTCTGAATATCTTGTGGTGTTATTTGGTTGTTTCTCAGGTTGTTCAATACCGAAATAAACGAATCATCGGTTTGACGGAAAATTTTAGACAACTCAATATACAAAGGCGGATTTTGCTGAATTACATGTGAATGAAAAAAGAATTTCCCTCGATAATAAGACCTCAAAGTTCGCCATTCTTCATCACGAATTACTGGAGGCAATTGCAATAAATCGCCAATAAATAATACCTGAACACCACCAAATGGTTGGCTACTTTTACGAACAGTTTGCATCATAAAATCCATGGCATCAAGCAAATCGGCACGCAACATACTAACTTCGTCAATAACTAAAAGCTCCATATTCCTGATAACAGAACGCTTAACATTATTCATTTTAAAATGCCTGCGCAACGTTGCCTTCGTTTCAAACTTAGTAGTTTCTGAGAATTGTGGCGAAGAATTATCTGGTATAAAACCTGCAAATGGCAACTGAAACATCGAATGTATCGTAACACCACCAGCATTAAGCGCGGCAATTCCCGTAGGTGCCACTACCACAGTGTTTTTGTGTGTTGTTTCGATAATTTCACGCAACAATGTAGTCTTACCAGTTCCTGCTTTTCCTGTAAGAAAAATAGAGCGTTGTGTCTGGTTAATGAACTGTAGCGTATATGAAGCTGCTTCGGAAATATTTTGCATTAGGCTTGTATTTTAGAAAAGAAAAAACTCGAAATTCTCGTTAGAAATTCATTTTGCAAAAGTAGAAGAACATATCGAGTTAAAAACCTAATTGTAGATATTTTATAATAAAAAAAGCCTATATCGTTGCGGATATAGGCTTAAAAATAGTTTCTTAATTTTTATTATTTTTTTGCTGTCGTTGTATCTTTTGCTTTAGCATCAGATTTAGTATCTAGCTTTGTACCAGCTTTATAATTGTCATTCAAAGCTTTAACGATATCTTTTGTAATATCATATTTGTCTTCAGCATATAGAATTGATGCTGCATCACCTGTACCGTAAATGTAAGAATACCCTTTTTCTTTACCGTAATTCTTGATGAATTTTTTAACTCCAGTAACCAAAGTATCCATTTCGGCACCGCTTTCTTGTTGCAATTGTTGAGCTAATGCTTGTTGCGCATACCCTAATTGTTGTTCTCTTTTTTGTAACTCAGCACCTCTTTGTTGTGCCCATGCTTGACCATTGGCTTGTGCCTGACTTTGGAAATTAGCAGCATCTTGTTTAAAACGAGTAATCTCGGCTTGAAGCTGTCTCCCTTTTTCCTCTGCTTGTGCTTTGTATTTAGCTTCAAGGTCTTTTGCTTCTGTGTACTCTTTCATTAAAACTGAAGTGTCAACGTAAGCTGTTTTTACTTCTTTAACTTCTGCTGTTTTGTTACAAGCAACAACTGAAATTGAAAGTGCGATAATTACTAATGCTTTTTTCATTTTGATAATTTCTATTTTTTTTAAAGTATGAAAGACAAAAATATAAAAAAATCAATAGCACCGACATAAAGTTTAAAAAATGCTCGATTTTTCTAGTATCAATTTTTGTTATCAAACCCCGATTTTATATAATTTACTGCTATTAATATTGGATTTATTAGCGCTTTTTTAAGACGTTTTCTCAAAAAGGGAATACAAACACTTGTTCACCTCTTAAAACGTCCCGTAAAGCGGCTAAAAATGCTTTTTACTTGTTTTTTAGGACGTAAATGTGCGATGAATATTCCAAAGTTCGTTTTGCTTTCCAATTTGACTTTAAGCCGATAAAAAACGCAGATAGATAATTCATTTTTCCGGTTTTATATTTTTCCGAAAGTAAGCTCACATAAAACGAATCAAATTTCATTGGAAGAATTTTTTCCAGACGCATATCTACTTTTTCAAAAAGGGACTGAATCGCTTTTTTTGAAAAATGCCAAAAGTGAATTGGCACATCATAAGCCGCCCAAAAAGTTTTATAATGATTTGCATCGAAAGATTTAAAATTTGGAACTGCTACAATTAACGTTCCAGTTGGTTTTAATAATCGCTTCAATTCCTGAATTTGCAATTCTAAATTTGGTACGTGTTCCAAAACGTGCCACATCGTAATTACGTCAAAAGAATTATTTTCTAGGTCACCAATTTTTCCAACAAAAGAAATTCCTTTTTTGATTGCAATAGATTTTGCTCTATCGCTCGGTTCTACCCCAACCGTTTCCCAACCGTTTTGTTTTGCCGTTAATAAAAAATCTCCGGTTCCAGCTCCAATATCCAAAATTCTTCCTTTTTGAGGATTTTCAGAATTAATCAAATTCAGCTTATTTTTTAAAGCAATGTTTTTGACAATGTGATATGCTTTTTCAAATAACGAACGTTTGTTATCTGTGTGCGAAATATAATCTTCGCTTTCATAATATTTCCCCAGATTGTTTTCATCGGGTTGTGGAGATGTAATCAACATGTCCAAAGTTTCATCATAATACAATTCAAAAGTTTCTTTTGAAACTGAGTGATCCTTTACAGTAAGAAAATGTTTTTTGTTTAAAACGTCCATTTTATAATTATTGGTATTTTGGTTTAATTTCACAGCAAACCCTAAAAACGATTCTTTTCATTTTTAGGGCAAACTGTATTTAATATTTAATTTATCTCTTTAACGCTTCCAATTTATTTTGACTGCCGATATTTTTTCGTTTTCAATTCTTGTTTCTGTACAAACAGTAAATCCTTTTTTTACATAAAACAACAATGGTGATTTATATGGCGCTGCATTATTTTTAATTTCATTTTCGTGGTCTATAACCCAACCATTCAAATTATTCTTTTTCTTTTTTAATTCTTCCATTAGCAAGGAACCTTTACCTGTTCCCTGAATTTGATTGTTGATAATAATTGCAAACCAATCTTCATTATCTCGCAAAAAAGCAAACGCCCAGCCTTTAATAATATTCTTATCATCTATTAAAAAATGATGTTTTACATCCAACAAGCTATTTAAATACAAATCAAAATCATGAATTGTTTCATGATTTAAACTCATTGGATATTCATTGTTCCAAAGTTGCAATAAGGATTCTTTCTGCTCTGATGATAAAATTTCTTGGTGAACAATCTTCATAATCTAAAAATTTAAAAACGTAATACATTCAATAAAATCAAGACTTCACAAAGTAGTTTCACGTGGAACAGTTTAACTTTAGATTTCTGATATTAGATTTTAGATTGCAAAACTAACTGTTGAACTAAAAGAAATACTCATCAATTTCAATACTTCACAAAGGAGTTTCACGTGGAACGTACAATTTCAGATTATAGAATTTAAAATTTAGATTGCAGTAACAACACACACAAAAAATCAATTCCTATTCAAAAAATCAATACATCTC
Organism: Flavobacterium sp. PL02; assembly: GCF_035013205.1. Classification (NCBI taxonomy): domain Bacteria; kingdom Pseudomonadati; phylum Bacteroidota; class Flavobacteriia; order Flavobacteriales; family Flavobacteriaceae; genus Flavobacterium; species Flavobacterium sp. PL02. The sequence goes on along the minus strand of NZ_JAYGJP010000003.1, from coordinate 169,119 downwards.
TAAGGAGTTTCACGTGGAACACACAATTTTAAACTTATGATATTAGATTACAAAACTAACTCTTAAACCAAAAAATCAAAAGCCTTATTCTCTCCTATTCTAATTTCAGAAAACAATTCAGAAAATCAGTTATCAACTATCTCCCTATTCAAATACTTTTAAAAAAAAACTCAAAACAAATATGATACGAAGATATCAATTCAGAACGAAAATACATTCATTTCTAAAGTTTCAATCAGTTAAAAAATCAAGAAAATTCAAAACAATTTTTCTTTATTTAAACTTTAGAAACAATTCTAAAAACACTGTTGTAATGCATCTTTCATTATCATTTTTTAAAACAATTCAAAAAGCTAACATTCGGCAAATGTATAAAATCAGATTAAAGAAATCACTTTTAATTTAAAACATAAATTATTCTTTAAATACAAGAATAAACAATACAGATTCTTGTCTGGTTTAATTACAGAAAATTATATAAAACAATCAATTATCCACATTGTTAGTCATTTCAACGAAGGAGACGCGACTGATAGTGTATTATCATCAAGTTAAGCCTTTTTGAACTAATTATGTTTAATTGTTTTCTCCCAAAGACGCAAAAGCGCAAAGATTTTAGACGTAAACTTGGCGGCTTGGCGACTTTGTGTGAGATTAATTTGGTACAGTATTGTAGCTGTTCTTTCTTAACTTAATAACATTTAGCGATAGCGAACGGGCGAAGCAAATCTCCACAAGAAACTCCATACTTTGCAGAGTTACTCACGAAGATTTCTCCTTACGTCGAAATGACAAGATCGTGTTTAAATTTTGCGTTTTACATCTTTTCAAAATAAATGCTACTTTATGAAAGCTTAATTAAAAACATCAAACTCGAGCCTAGTCTTGTTTCTGAAAACAAAACAATAAAAAACTGCAGAAAACATTCTTAATTTTAAATCTATTAACCAAAAAGTAAAATTTCGAAACAAAATTGCTCTAGATTAAATTCAAGAATACACAAATTAGTTTCATGTTTGAATAAATTTCAGATTCAAATTAGGTAGAACTATACCCTAATTGATATTACTTTTTAAAAAATCTCATAAGAACAATTCAAAAAACAATCTATTGCAACAATGTATCAATTCAGATTGAACAATACATTTTTGATTTAAATTTTCAATATTTCATCAAAACTACGAATTATCAAACCCGCTACTCGCCTACTTTAATTTCTGATTAAAGAATACAATCAATAATATAGAAATCAAATTCAGTTACAAAGACAATAATAATCAAAACGGATTCTCATCTACTCAAATTAAAATTACAATTCCGAACTGGTCAATCATATTGCGTCGTTCTAAACAATTATAATTACTTCGTAAAATCTAAACGTTTTTCAAAATAAAGGAAGAAAGCTTTAATTTTTAGATTAATTAATAAATCTAAAAAACTCAACAAAATCAATGTTTGACAAAGTAGTTTCACGTGGAACATTTTATTTTGGATTAACGGTTTTGGATTTCAGATTGCAAAAACAAAACATTTATAAAACTCAAACCAGAAGGTTAAAGATAGATTACAGAACTATGCCTTGAACTAAAAAGGATACGAATCAAATACTACCATCAACAAATTATTTCATATTGTATAAATTCCCTAATAATCCATAAACAGAAAAACCCCAACAAAGTCGGGGTTTAACAAAGTAGTTTCACGTGGAACATATTAATTTTAGATTCTAGTTTTTATAAATTTAAACGCTACAATCTAAATTCTGCAAATATTATCTTCCCATGTAAATAAGTAAAACAGAGATATCACTTGGTGAAACTCCACTAACTCTTGAAGCTTGAGAAATTGTAACAGGACGAATCTTGCTCAGTTTCTGCTTTGCCTCTATCGACATAGATTTAATTTTATTATAATCGAAGTTTTCTGGAATCTTTACTTCTTCTAATCTTGTTAGTTTATCAGCATTATTTCTTTCTTTTTCGATATAACCTGAATACTTAACTTGAATTTCGGCTTGTTCAAGAATCTCTTGATCTAAGTCGTTTTCATTGATATATTCTTTAACCTTCTCAAATTTTAAAATATCCTCTAAATCTATTTGCGGACGAGAGAAAACTTTAAACATTTTATCTCCTTGAGAAATTAAAGCCGTTCCTTTTGATTCTAAAATTGGATTTGCTTCTGCAACAGAAACACTCGTTTCTTTAAAGAAAGCAACCATTTTTTCTGATTCATTTAGCTTATGCTCCATTCTACGTAAACGTTTCTCCGAAGCTAAACCTATTTCATACGACATAGGCGTTAATCTGAAATCAGCATTATCTTGGCGCAACAATGTTCTATACTCAGCACGAGAAGTAAACATACGATATGGTTCTTCTGTCCCTTTCGTAATAAGGTCATCTATTAAAACACCAATATACGCTTCGTCACGTTTTAATATTAATGGCGCTTTTTCGTGTACTTTTAAATGCGCATTTATTCCAGCCATCAAACCTTGCGAAGCTGCTTCTTCATATCCAGTCGTTCCGTTGATCTGTCCAGCAAAATACAAACCTTCTACTAATTTAGTTTCAAGCGTATGTTTTAACTGTGTTGGCGGAAAGTAATCATATTCGATTGCGTAACCAGGACGGAAAAATTTCACATTCTCAAAACCTACAACAGTTCGCAACGCTTTAAATTGAATATCCTCTGGCAAAGAAGTAGAAAATCCGTTTACATAAACCTCACAAGTATTCCAGCCTTCTGGCTCTACAAATAATTGGTGACGTTCTTTATCGGCAAAACGGTTAATCTTATCTTCAATAGACGGACAATATCTCGGGCCGATACTTTTTATTCTTCCATTAAACATTGGCGAACGATCAAAACCTGATCTCAAAATATCATGTACATCCAAGGACGTGTAGGTCATATGGCAAGACCTTTGGTGAACCAAAGGTGAAGTGACATCCGAGTATGAAAACTTATCTGGCTTAGCATCTCCCTTTTCTTCGTTCATTTTAGAATAATCCAAAGAACGCCCATCCACACGTGGAGGTGTTCCAGTTTTCATTCTTCCAGATTCAAAACCTGCTTGAACCAAATCTTCGGTGATTCCGTATGCAGCACTTTCGCCTGCTCTACCTCCACCGAATTGTTTGTCTCCGATATGAATCAGACCATTCAAGAAAGTTCCGTTTGTCAAGACAACCGATTTGGAACGGATTTCAACTCCAAGCGAAGTTCTGATTCCTTTTATCTTTCCGTTCTCGATTATCAATCCTTTTACCATTTCCTGGTAAAAATCAAGATTTGGAGTTCCCTCCAACATCATTCTCCATTCTTCAGCAAATCGCATTCGATCACTTTGAACCCTTGGCGACCACATTGCAGGTCCTTTGGATTTGTTCAACATCTTAAATTGAATTGCCGTGCGGTCGGAAACGATTCCTGAATATCCGCCGAGCGCATCAATCTCACGTACAATTTGCCCTTTTGCAATTCCTCCCATCGCAGGGTTGCATGACATCTGTGCGATGTTTTGCAAACTCATTGTTACAAGCAAAGTTTTAGACCCAAGATTCGCGGCCGCTGCCGCGGCCTCCGAGCCGGCATGTCCTGCGCCAACTACAATAACATCGTATTCTTCTAAAAACATTTTTTGATATGGATTTTTCCTGAATGCTTCGCATTCGAAACAAGTCAGAAACAAATTAAAATTATTCATGTTCCACGTGGAACACACAAAGTAAAAATTTAAATTGCATGTTCCACGTGGAACATGCATTCAAAAAAAGAGTAATCTAATTATAGTTCCACGTGGAACATTGCGATTTTCTCTTCTTCTTTAGAGCGCATTAAAGCAGCTTCACTCTCAGACTTATCCTTATATCCACAGTAATGTAAGATACCATGAGCCAATACTCGCTTCAACTCGTTCTCAAATGGAACATTAAAATCTAGAGCATTGTCACGAACTCTTTCTACAGAAACAAATATATCTCCGTTTAGTTCGTTACCAACAGTATAATCAAAACTGATAATATCTGTAAGTGTATCATGATTAAGATACTCTACATTTATTTTATGAAGGTATTCATCATCACAAAATATATAACTTATCTCCCCTTCTTTTTTATTCTCCGAAAGAATCACAGCCGACAGCCATGCTTCAAACGCTTCTTCATTATTTAAAACGAAGTCTGTTTCGTAATTAAAATTGATCATTTTGTATTAAAGTATTCTTGAACCTTTTGATTAAAATTCGAGCGCAAAGGTAATGATTGTCTATTTAAAATCTCTATGCTATTTAAATAATCTGATAAGGGTGTTGGCAACGCATTCGATTGATTATTAAATTCTTTCCTATTTGTTTCGGATTGTCGCTTGCTCTCTTGACCTTGTTCCTGAACAGCATTATTTAACTTTAACAATTCTTGCTGTATGTTTAAAATACGCTGCATGTTTTCATTCTTAAATCCTTTATTAAGAAGTTGCTTTTCTAGTTGTTTCATTTGCTCCAAAGTCTTTTGTCCATTTGGTCCAAGTCCTTGTTTCTCTAATTCATTTTGTAAAGCTTCTCTAAGACGAACTTGTTCTTTGTAAATTTCCATTATCTCCTGAGCATTACCTTCGCCATCATCACCATTATCACCAGATGTCCCTTTACCACCAGACTTAGGTTCTTTACCCTCTTTACCATCTTTGCCTTTACCTGGTTGCTCACCCTTCTCCATACCTTCTTTCATTTTCTTCCCTAAACCTTCTTGCTTCTTCATGATATCTGGCAACTGCATTCCTTCTCCTTGACCTGGTTTTGGTTTACCTGAACTAGGACTTGCCATAGACATTTGCATATTACTTAATAAATCACTCAGGAAATCTGCCAATTTATTAGCCGAAGAAACTGCGTATTGTTGGTGAGAAACTCCTTTAGGAATCTGAACATCGGTAAGAGTTTCTAAAGCTTTGTCCATATTGTATTGTACGTTTCCAATTTCTTTAGTGACATCTTCTGCAACTTTTGGGTTACGTAATGACAATGCAAACAAACTATCATCGATGTGCTTAAACTGTAACTTTAAATTTTGCTGTATCTTTATGTTCTTATTAAATACAGATGAACCCAACTTAAGCGATTTAAACTGTAACATAACCGCCTCTTCTGATAATGAAAATGCAAGTAGATTATCAAGAATCTGACGTAACATTTTTACATCTTCTTCTAGTTGTTCCTGTTCAGAACCCTCCATACCTTCTTCCATTTTTTTAGCCATTTCTTTCATTTTCTTGGCTGCATTCTTTTGCTTTGGTTTTGCTCCAGCACTATTGTTTTTCTTTAATTCTTCAGATGCTTTCTTTAATTCATTATCGATATCTTTCTCTTTATTTGCATCAGCTGGAATTTCCATAGGTGCTTTTAAAGATTTATTTTCTTCTTTTAAATCCTTTAAATCTTCCTGAAGTTTGTCAAATGTCTTATTGATTTCATCTTGCTTATCGGCAGTGTTTTCTTTTTCTTTATTAGAAAGTTCCTCTTGCTTATCGGCAAGTTTATCAAGTTTATCTTTTAATTGTTCAGCTTTTTTAGACACATAAAATCTCTTAGTAAGCTCTACCAATTGCTCTAAATTTCTGGATTGATTCTTAGAAATTTGTTTGAACTTATCAATCTTATCAAACAATTCATCACTCTTAATTTTATCATTTAAGTCTTTAAGTTCATCCAATAGTTTTTGGTTTTTCTCTAAATCCTTATCTGCTTTATCCAAACGTTTTTGTAAATCTTCGATAGTTTGGTCTTTCTTTTCAGTCTTAAATTTGTCAAGATTTTGGTTCATCTTCTCAGCAAATTCCTTCATCATTTGATCTTGTTGTTTCTGACGTTTAACAAAATCATTCACTTTTTGTTGCTCTTTAAATTCTAAATTATTCTTTTCCTTTCCTAGATTTTGAAGTTTTTCTAATTCAGAAATTTGCTTATCCTGACTTTTTAAAGATTTAGATAAAGCATTAATATTACTATTTTGAATCTCTAAATCTTGTTCATGCAATTCATCTGTAGTTGCAACTCTATCTGAGAATACAGAAGACTTTGCACTCTTGAAATTATGAGGTGCATCGTTATCAAAAACTTCAAAATAATATTCATAAGATACTCCTTGCTCTACTGGCAGATTACTCGGGAATGAAAAAACAAACTGATCAAATACATTGTTCTTAACAGCAATTGTTCCACGTTTGGCAGTGTTAGGTTTGTTACGTTCGTAGTACACAATTTGCAATTTAGATAAACCATAATCATCAGACAATTGTCCTAGCATATAGTCTTTACCTAGCTTTAAACTGTCGGGAGCAACGCTTACATTGATGGTAGGAAACTGATCTTTAATAACAGAGAGCTGATAATTAAGCTTTTCATAGTTTCTAACCTTACTGTTAGATGTAAGAATTTGATATTCTGTATTTTGAGTTACATTTTTGGATAAAACAAAGCTATCTTCTGCTTTAGCAAAAGGAACTGATACATTACCTTCTTTCCAATCTACATTTTGAGTAGATTTAGTATTCATTTTCCAAGTTACTCGAGTTCCTTCTGGCAAAATTGCATTACCAGTTCCACTAATGGTTTCACTTTTCTTATTAAGATAAGATGGGAAATTTAACTGCATTTCGAAGTTTGCAATAGATGGAACTGTGATAACTTTCAATTCATATGACGGAGAAGTAACAAGATTTCCTTCAAGAAAAAATTCAACATTGGTAGTTGGTTTCTCAATCTTAAATTCAAATACTCCGGGTTTAGTCGATTCCATAAAGTAACTTTCATTTCCTATATGAATCATTACATTCTCAGGTATAACTTTACCTTCTGATTGTACCTGTAAAACAAAATCTTTGTTTTGTTCAGTTTGTAAATTAGAATTTAGAACTAAAAATTTAAAAGGTGCTGGTGGTAAGAATGCAGCATTAAAGTGTACTACTCTATTTAAACTTTGAGAAAGAATACCACTATTTCCAGAAATATAAAAAACCAAAAAGAACAGAATTGGTATTAAAGCTAATGGTAAATATTTCTTATTTGAATTAAAATTAATCGCATTGCTAAAAGGAATTGGCTGCAATGAATTTGCTTTTTGCTCTATAGAAGCTAGCATTAATTCCGACTTTTCGATGTCTTTATCAGTAGCAGAAAGTTGTAAAAAATTAGTTAGTTTATCATTTACTTCAGTAAAATGATTTCCGATAATTTCCGAAGCTTGGTTATAATCTATCCCTTTTTGAAGTTTGAATAATTTGAAAAGCGGGAACATTATAAAACGAAACAGTAAAAAAACTTCCACACATATAAAAGCACAGAACAAAAGTGTTCTTCCTACTGGCTTTAACCAAAGAAAATATTCGATGAAAATCGTAAATAAAAAATACAATAATCCAAATCCAGTAAAAAGAAGTAAGCCTCTAATTAACTCATTGGTGTAATATTTCTTGATAAAAGCTTCTAACTTTTGATATATAAATGGAACTGTTTTCAAAATAATATTCTGTTTGCTTATAACCTATAAAAGTACTAATTATAATAATACCATTTTCATGTTAAAAGCTTCAATCATTATAAGATAAAACAAGACTTTCAAGTACTTAAAACAAGATAATTAGAGTTAAACATGATTAAAAGAAAGAAAGAAGTATTACAAAAATAAATCACTATCTGTAAGAATTTTATATAACTTTGCGAAAAATTTGAATTATGAAAAAGATATTTTATGTGTTACTTGCTACAATTGCAATAACATCTTGTAGTAGTGATAATGACACGCTACCAACTAAGCCTGATGAACAAAGTACAGAGCAACCTACAAAAGAACCTACAGAAGAGCCTGTAGTGAATCCTGTAGAAAATCCAACAACACCTATTGTTGAGACTAAGGGAGAATTTGTATTAGATAATATTACTTATAAAGTTTCAACTGGACAAGTTTTATCTCTAGCCGTACCAAAAAATGTAACTCAAACAACAATAAGTTTAACAAATTCAAATGATGAAGGAACAAAGGGAGTGATAGTACACCTAATGATAACTAATGAAAGTAGTAAAACTAATATTTCTGGTACCTATCAATTGGGTGACTGGCGAGATGAAATGGGAATAGGAATATTAGACAAAGGTTTAACTGGCTATGAGATTTTTGTAACATCTTCTGATGGTAAAACATTGTTAGAACATTATTCAAACGGACTCGATAGAGCCAATTTAAAAGAAGGAGTTTTAACCATTACTGAAAATGGAAATGATAATTATACGATTAAGTATAATCTACTATTTGAAAATGGAATGACATCATCAGCAAACACAACATTAAATCTTTTGACTAGAAAGATGTAAATTATTTTAAAAATTAAAAGAGCTATAGACCAATAATCTATAGCTCTTTTTTTATACAACAAAATCAAAAATCTAAAATTGTATCTTTGCATCAAAATTTAAACAAATGTCAAAGCAAGTTCGTGTGCGTTTTGCACCAAGTCCGACTGGACCATTACATATTGGTGGTGTTCGTACTGCCCTATTTAATTATTTATTTGCAAAAAAACATAACGGTGTTTTTTATCTTAGAATTGAAGATACTGACCAAACCCGTTTTGTTCCTGGTGCCGAAGCTTATATTATGGAAGCTCTAGAATGGTTAGGAATTGCTCCAGATGAAACTGTTGGAAAAAATGAAAAATTTGGTCCATACAGACAAAGTGATCGTAAAGATTTATACCAACAATATGCTGATCAATTGATCAATTCGGGTTGGGCTTACTATGCATTTGATACTCCTGAATCATTAGATGCTCATAGAAAACAACACGAAGCTGAAGGAAAAACATTTATATACAATCATCATAACCGCGAAAAACTAGATACTTCTCTAGTAATTTCTGCAGAAGAAACGGCTAAGAGAATTGCAAATGGTGAACATTATGTAATCCGTTTTAAAACTCCAGTTAATGAAACATTACATTTACAAGATATTATACGTGGAGAAGTTAAGTTTGAAACTAATCTTTTAGATGATAAAGTTTTGTTTAAAAGTGATGGTATGCCTACTTACCATTTAGCAAATATTGTAGATGACCATTTGATGGAAACATCTCATGTAATTCGTGGTGAAGAATGGTTACCATCTATGCCTTTACACGTTTTATTATACAGGGCTTTTGGTTGGGATGCTCCAGAATTTGCACATTTACCATTAATTCTGAAACCAATTGGTAACGGAAAATTATCTAAAAGAGATGGTGATAAACTTGGTTTCCCAGTATTCCCATTAGAGTGGAAAACGGAAGAAGGTGTTTCATCTGGTTACAGAGAGAAAGGTTTTTTCCCAGAAGCTGTTATAAACTTCCTAGCTTTATTAGGTTGGAATGATGGAACTGACAAAGAAATATTTTCATTAGATGAATTAGTGGAAGCATTTGATTTGAACAGAGTTCATAAATCTGGTGCTAAATTTGATCCAGAGAAAAACAAATGGTTCAATCACCAACATTTGATAAAACAAAGTAATGAAGATTTAGCCAAAGACTTCACTCCTATTTTAGTTGAAAAAGGTATTGATGTTTCAAAAGTAGATCTTGTTAGAATAGTTTCTTTGATAAAAGAACGTGCTCATTTTGTTTCTGAATTTTGGGAACTAAGTGATTTCTTTTTCCAAGCACCAACATCTTATGATGAAAAAGCAAGCAAAAACTGGAAAGAAGAAACTCCAACTTTAATGCAAGAGCTAACATCTGTTCTAGAAAATATTGAAGATTTTACATCTGTGAATATTGAAACTATAGTAAAAGATTGGATGACAAAAAATGAAATTGGAATGGGTAAAGTTATGCAACCTTTCCGATTGAGTTTGGTTGGAGCTTTAAAAGGTCCTCACCTATTTGACATTGTTGAAATCATCGGGAAAGAAGAAACAATCTCAAGAATTCAAAAAGCAATAATAGCTTTGTAAACAAAAAAAGCTAATAAATATAAGAGCGTTAAGAACACCTGTAGTTGGTATTCTTAACGCTTTTTTATTTTAATAAAAACATAACGTATTAAAATGGAAGAAATTTCGTAATTTGACCATTAATATTTAAACTAAATTTATCTGTTATGAACATTCCATTTATTATTCTTATAATCTTCGGATTATTTATTTTCCTTTCTTCATTCTTTACGGTGAAGCAACAAACATCTGTAATTATAGAACGTTTTGGAAAATTTCTTAGTGTAAGAACTTCTGGTTTACAATTAAAAATACCTATGATTGATAGAATTGCCGGACGTGTAAATCTTAAAATTCAACAGCTAGATGTTATCATTGAAACAAAAACTAAAGACAACGTTTTTGTGAAACTAAAAGTATCTGTACAATTTATGGTAATTAAAGAAACTGTTTATGATGCTTTCTATAAATTAGAATATCCACACGATCAAATTACATCTTATGTATTTGATGTTGTTCGTGCCGAAGTTCCTAAATTAAAACTAGATGATGTTTTTGAAAGAAAAGATGATATTGCTATTGCTGTAAAAAGAGAATTAAATGAAGCAATGACTACTTACGGGTATACAATTATCAACACATTAGTAACAGATATTGATCCAGATATTCAGGTTAAAAATGCAATGAATAGAATTAATGCTGCTGATAGAGAAAAAACTGTAGCTGAATTTGAAGCTGAAGCATCTAGAATTAGAATTGTTGCTAAAGCAAAAGCTGAAGCTGAAAGTAAGAGATTACAAGGTCAAGGTATTGCAGATCAAAGAAGAGAAATTGCCAGAGGTCTTGTAGAAAGTGTTGATGTTTTAAATAAAGTTGGTATTAATTCACAAGAAGCTTCTGCGTTAATTGTTGTAACTCAACATTATGATACATTACAAGCTATTGGAGCCGATGCAAATTCTAACCTAATCTTATTACCAAACTCTCCACAAGCAGGAAGCGATATGCTAAATAATATGGTTGCTTCATTTAGTGCATCTAACCAAGTTGGCGAAATGATGAAGAAAACAAATAAAAAGGTTAAACCAAAAACTGAAATAAATCCAGATTATCAAGCTCCAGAAACTCCGGAAGCAATAGAATAATCAGATTTTATAAAATAAAAAAGAGGCTTAATTGCCTCTTTTTTTGTTCATAAACCAAGCTATCAAATATGGGATGGCGGCTTGAATAATTTTTATATAAGAATTTGAAAGTATCGTTTTGTACGAACCCAAGAATCCATTTACTATATTTTGAGGTTCTAAAGATTCTTTAGTTTTTTGAACACTAAGAACTAACTTTTGATAATTGATTTGCTTTTCTATTTTCAGAATTTCCAATTCTCGTTCAATTTCAGCGTATGATGAGTATTTTTTAGTTTCCATAATTTAGTCGTTAAAAAAGATTTCTGAAAATTTCTCTAAGATTGGTCCTTCTACCATTTTATCTTTTATAAAGAAAACTAGTATTGTTGCTATAAGATACAACCCTCCTACTATAAGAAAACCAAAAGTATAACTTCCTAAAGCGGCACTAATTGCAAAAGCAGCTGCAACAGATCCAAATAACATAACCATACTGAAACACAATAATATTAAAATAAATTTGAATATTACTGTTGTAGATTTCATTGCTACCTTAAAACCCCACAACTTATAATAAGCCAGGTGACTATCAACATAAGCTTTCGCTTGATCCTGAATATTTTCTGTATGTTCTTTTAATTCTTCAAAAGCCATAATAACTATTTTAGTTGATATTAATAAAAATACAAAGTACACAATGAAACCAATGTATTGTGATTCTTAAAATTAATTAATTTTTTTGAAACAATAACAATTAAAGTTCAATGTGTACTTTGCTTATGCCCTAAAAACAGGCTATTTTATTTTTGAAGTTTAGCGTTTTGAGTTTTCAAATCGGCCAATTTAGATTCTAGAAATGAAATTACTTCTTCCGTTTTATAGCTCATATTAGAAAGTAGATTTTCGTAAGTTCCATCTAAATCTTCTTTTGCATTCAAAAACTTATCACGTAATTCCTCAGTCGAAGTTTCTAATTTGTGTTTCAAATTATGTTTTGCATCATCGATTCCGTGTTTAATACGTCCTCTAGTTTTTGAACCTTTATCTGGTGCAAACAAAATTCCAATTCCTGCTCCAATCGCTGCACCTGTAAGAAGTGCCAATATTGTGTTTCCTGTGTTGTTTGACATAACTGTAATTTTTAAAAGTTAATACTAAAGATAATCTTTTTTTTACAAATAAAATTCTAGGGAATAATGTTTAATATAATTTTAATATACATAAGCAACTGCCTGGTACTTACCATCTGGTTTTTCGACAATTGCCACAAACGGATATCCATTATCAGCAGACTTAGTTTTGATGCGTCTTTCTGTTTGTTCCTTTAATGCTAAAGGAGACTCCCCTTTTGTTTTTGTAGATAACCCTGAAAAAGTCTCAACTTCTTTTAGTCCAATAGTTTGGCTAGGTTTTAAAACTTTAACTGAACTATAATCCTTTTTGTCCGACACGACAATTTTTGGAGAAATAGATTCTGATTTAGAACTTGCTTTTTCATTAAGAGAAGAAACGGCATATTTACTAATAGTAAATTGTTCTGAACTTCCGTTTAATGAATAGTAAAGAAGATCATTATCTTGTTTTATATAATTAACATCTAATTGTTCTCCGTTATGTTTGATTATTTGATGAGTTTGCGAAAAAGCAAAACTCGTAAATAATATTCCTAGTATTAAAAATTTGATTTTCATAAATACTGCTATTAAGTTTATAATATAAAATTAAGCCTCAATAAAGCATATCATAAAAAATGAAATAAACAATTTTGAAAATAATCAAAAAATCAATTTAGGTGATTTAGGCAATCATGAAATAAAATTGAAAAACACTTTAAAGAAAAAAGTATTATCAAAACCAAATCACAATCTAAATACAAACGATAAATTAATTTTAAGAATTTCATCTAAAACTATTCAAAAACTAGAATTTACATTAAGATCAAATTCTGAAGTTTGAAAAATAATTTTGTAATCATAGCCCACTCCTTTTTTATTTTAAAATGAATAAATTCATTTTCTAAAAATTTACTTATTTGGCTTTTTATAAAAATAACACTTTCACGGACATTTTTGTGTTAACAACCCGTTAAACCATCTTAATTTTGACAAAAAATTAAAATAAAGCTCGTCATTCAATCTTTTTCAGGAAACCAATATTAGAGTTATCCAATTTCTGAAAACGTCTTAAAAACAATCTATGAAAGCTGTTTTTAATCTGTAAAAACTATAATAAAACACAAAACCATCATTAATATTAATAATAGTTAATTACATAAATATTTATTTTTTATATAATTAAAATTGATACTTAATTCTTATCCTATTTTACGATAAAATTTTCTTTGTTAACAGATTTCTATTTTAAGAGGAATCTAAATAATCTAAAAAATTCTATTTTTTAAAATCTAAAAAAGTAAAATACTGAGAAAGTAAAAAATTGAATTGTTAATCGAATAAAATGTATCAAAATTGGAAAGATCCCGTAGTTATAAACATTTCTATGTTAACAATGACAAAATCATCTTGAAATTAAGTCTAAAATTAAAATAAAGAACGCTAATCAATCATTTTAAAAAAACCAATAATAGAGTCATCATAATTATAAAAATACCTTAAATATAATATATGAAAGCCGTTTTTAATCTATAAAAACTATATAAAACATAAAATTAATAACTAATATTAATAATAGATAAAACTACAAACAATATATATTTTTAATAACTAAAATTGATTATTAGTTTCATTCAATTTTTATAAAATATTTTCTCTTTTATTAGAATTATTTTTTGGATGAATTGAAATGATTTCAAAATATGAAATTTTAAAATCAGAAATGTAAAACAGTAGCAAAGTGAAAAATTGAATTGAATATCGTGCAAAATGCATCAGAATTGTAAAGATCTTGTACTTATAAACATTTGGATGTTAACAACGAGAAAATCATCTATAAATTAAGTCTAAAATTAAAATAAAGAACGCTAATTAATCATTTTTATAAAAACGATAATTATACTGACTGATTATTAAAAACGCCTTAAAATCAATTTATGGAGGTCGATTTTAATCTAATAAATCTATAAAATTTCAATTTTAGATAGAAAATATAAATAATAAAAAAAGCGCTTATAAAAAGCGCTTTTCGATAACTAAAATTGATATTATTTTTTTAACATTTCTTCCAAAAGTTCCTTTTCTCTATCGGAAGCATTTTTTGGAGGATTTGAATTTAATTTCTGAATTTCTTCTTCAAACTGTTTTACAAAATCAGAATCTGATTCTTTATCTCTTAAATTTAAAAGTGCTTTCGAACGAACATAAGTTGATTCACTTCGTAAAGACATAGTATAAAACTTTTTGATTTCTTCAGCATCAAAATCCGAAGATTTTAAATTTGAAAATTTCAAGATAAAATTAGCAAACAACAAAGAACTCTTATTATTGTTGATATTCTTTTTGAATGAATTTTGTAATAATGAGAAACTAGAAATGTTTTTGATGCTCTCCCCTATTGCATTTTCAATAGCTAAACGTTCTGGTTTAGTTTCAACTTTAAAATATTTATTGATATCTTTTAAAGAATTATTAATGCTATTTTCTTCTTTTTTACCTTTTTCTTCCCAAGCATCTTTAAGTCCAACCGTCTTGTTAAACACTAATTTTGAAGGAGTTGAATCTTTATCAACAGTAAAATAACCTAAACGTTGAAATTGAAATTTATCTTCATTTTGAGCTGTAGCTAAACTTGGTTCAACAAATCCAGTAACAATTTCTAATGAATTTGGATTTACAAAATCTAAGAAATTTTTCTCTTTATGACTATCTGGAGCTTCATCTATAAACAAACGATCGTACAAACGAACTTCTGCTTCTACTGCATGAGCAATCGAAACCCAGTGTAACGTTCCAGATACTTTACGTTGGCTTGCTTCACTTCCACTTCCGCTTAAAGAATCTGTATCATAAGTAACATGAATTTCTGTAATATTTCCTTCAGTATCTTTTATAACACTTTCTCCTTTAATGATATAAGCATTTTTAAGACGTACTTCTTTTCCTAATGTTAAACGGAAAAATTTAGCTGGAGCTTCTTCCAGAAAGTCTTCTCTTTCTATATATAATTCTCTCGAAAATGGTACTTTTCTGAATCCAGCAGTATCGTCTTCTTGATTGTTTTCTGCGTCAAGCAACTCTTCTTTACCTTCTGGATAATTAGTAATTACCAATTTTACCGGATCTAAAACAGCCATTACACGCGGTGCAATTTTGTTTAAATCTTCACGAATACAAAACTCTAAAACAGAAACACTTATTAAATTATCACGTTTTGCAATACCTGTAGAATTAGCAAAATTACGTAATGAAGCAGCTGTATATCCTCTTCTTCTTAATCCAGAAATAGTTGACATTCTTGGATCATCCCAACCATTAACATGGTGTTCTTTAACTAGTTGTTGTAATTTTCTTTTACTTACAACAGTATGTGAAAGATTACGTCTTGCAAATTCTCTTTGCTTAGGACGTAGTTTATTATCATCTATAATTTGGTCTAAAAACCAATCGTATAATTCACGATGAGGCAAAAATTCTAATGTACAAAATGAGTGTGAAATACCTTCTAGATAATCACTTTGTCCATGTGCCCAATCGTACATTGGGTATATTTTCCAGGCATCTCCAGTTCTATGATGTTCTTTATGTAAAATTCTGTACATAATAGGATCACGCATCAACATATTAGTAGATTTCATATCTATTTTTGCACGCAAAATATGAGTTCCAGCCTCAAATTCTCCATTTCTCATTCTTTCGAATAAGTCTAAATTCTCTTCTACAGAACGATTTCTATATGGGCTATCTGAACCTGTTGTAGATGGTGTTCCTTTTTGAATAGCCATATCTTCAGAAGATTGACTATCAACATAAGCTTTATCTTTTTTAATTAATAAAACTGCCCAATCATATAATTGTTGAAAATAATCGGATGCATAACGTTCTTCTGACCAAGTATAACCTAACCATTCAACATCTTTTTTTATTGCATCAACAAATTCTTGTTCTTCTTTTTCAGGATTAGTATCATCAAAACGTAAATTCACAGGAGATTGATAATCAAGTCCTAATCCAAAATTTAAAGCAATAGAACTTGCATGACCAATATGTAAATAACCATTTGGTTCGGGTGGAAAACGAAAATGAAGTTTATTTTTTGATAGACCTGATTTTAAATCTTCTTCTATGATTTGTTCAATAAAATTGAGTGATTTTTCTTCTGATGCCATTATTTTATAGTAATTTTAGCAAAGATAAAAAAATAGATGATAGATAGAGAATTAGGGTTAAGAGACTTTAAATTAAATTAATCACTATTTTTGCATAAATTATCAAAGTTATGAGACAATTAACTGTTACAATACCAGACGATTTTTACGAAACTTTTATTAGTTTTTTCAAACATATTCCAGATGTTTCTATAGACGAAAACACTCCGAATGAAATTCCGTTATGGCAGCAGGAAATGGTTTTAGAACGTATGAAAAATGCCAAACCAGAAGATTATATAAGTTGGGAAGAATCTAAAAAAAAACTCAACGCTAAATGGAATAAATAAATGTATGAAATAATTATTCTATTACGTGCTGACTTAGAAGTAGATGAAATTGCTGAATATTATGAATCTTTATCTAATGGACTGGGAACAAAATTCTTTAATGAATATCAAGATTACGTAGAAACTTTAAAGACCTTTCCTTTTTTTGAAGAAAAATATAATATCGTTCGTACTTTACCTTTAAAGAAATTCCCTTATACAATTCATTTTACAATTGATGAAAACGAGAAATTAGTTTCCGTACTGGCTGTAACATCCAATTACCAAAATCCAAATATTACAAGAATAAAATTATAAAAATGGGAATTATTAAACTAAAAAATATCCGTACTTTTTCTTACCACGGATGTTTAATTGAAGAAGGAAAAATTGGATCTGACTATGAAGTGAATTTAGAAATTCATGCCAATTTAAGAAAATCTGCCGAGTCTGATCATCTTGCCGATACTGTTGATTATGTACATTTAAACAAAATTGTGGAAGAAGAAATGGCAATTAGATCTAAATTATTAGAACATGTTGCCAAAAGAATCATTACAAGAGTACTAGATGAGATCCCGGTGATCACAAAAACAATAGTAGAGGTTTCTAAAATTAATCCTCCTATTGGTGGTGATGTTGAGTCGGTTACAATTAGAATGAAAGAAACTAGAAAGAAGTAAAATTATTTCTTTTAATAAATTTTAAAAATAGTTGGCTTTAAGTTTTTAAAATTTAAAGATTATGGTTACTTTTGCCATCCGTTCAACAATGGCGTCGTGGCCGAGCGGCTAGGCTGGGCTCTGCAAAAGCTCCTACTCCGGTTCGAATCCGGACGATGCCTCAAAAACCTTCAAAGAAATTTGAAGGTTTTTTTTATGCTTAATTTTTAGAAAAAATTAGATAAAGATATAGTTCGAATCCAGACGATGCCTCAAAAAGAGATACAGAAATGTGTCTCTTTTTTTTGTGCTTAATTTTTTGTGCTGTTTGTCAGATTGAGCGGAATTGAAGTCTTATATGAGAGTGTAATTATTTTTGTCAAAGTTTTAAACCAAGGCTGTAAGAAACTTTGATAAAATCTCAAGTTTAAAGTTGGTCAGCGCATTTTTGTCATTTCGACGCAGGAGAAATCTTCGCAAAAAACTAACTCATAGTTTTTACTCAAATTGTCGAGCTACTCGTGGAGATTTCTCCTGCGTCGAAATGACAAGTTTGGGTTTATTTTGTATAAAGCGAAAGTTCCTAATACCCTTTGTTTTGAACTTTAATAAAGAGTTCCAAAGGTTTTTAAACATAAAAAAACCTCTCATAATGAGAGGTTTAAAACTATACTTTGTAGTTATTAACAATTACTTTTCTATCTTCTCAAAAGCATGTTTAACCATTTCTTTTTCTTTTGGAAACCATCCTTGAATAATTAAAACAAAACCAAAAATCATTAGAACAACACTTATTCCTTTTTTAATTTTAAGAATATTAGATGGTGTCATCTTAGACTTTAATTGCTTTGCTAAAACAATTTTAATACAATCTATAACTAGATAAGTTACTACTACTGTAACAAAAAATGTCATCATTCTAGAAGTTTGCATTTCTAATTTTGGACCGATTGAAATAATGATCGCAACCCAAAAACCAAGAACTCCAATGTTAATAACGTTTAGGAAAAAACCTTTTACAAAAAGACTTCCGTAGTTTCTTTTGATAATGTCACGGTCTATTTCTTCGTCATTTATTTTCTCTTCTTTCTTGAGTTGTACAAACGAAATAATACCATAAGCTAACATGATTATACCACCAAAAATAAAAAGAGCTGGTTTATCTTGTAAACTTTTAATTAATCTATAACTTCCTAAATAAGCTATAGCTATAAAGAAAATATCTCCTAGAATTACACCTAAATCAAAAACCAATGCAGCTCTAAAACCTTTGGTAATACTTGTTTCAAGTAATATAAAAAATACTGGGCCTACCATAAAGCTTAAAAATACTCCCCATGGAATCCCTGCTAAAATATCATTTATCATTAAAATACAATTTCGATTTATTCTTCTTTCTCTTCAATCTTACCGCCCAGAACCGTTTTTTGGTTAATTTGTTTTGGTTTACCATAGATGTAAATATAGCCTCCAGCGTTAACTTTTGCATCAACTAAGGTAGTAGCATAGATTTCAGCATTTCCTCCCGCAGAAACGTTTATTGTCGTTTGTGAGGTATGTAATGTTCTTGCTCTAAGAATTCCTCCTGAACCTAAATTAGCAACTTGTGTTTTAGCATCTCCAGATACTTTTATAATTCCTCCAGAAACAGCTCTTACTTTGGCATTATCAACATCTAAAATTACATTGATTTCTCCTCCTTCTTTAGAGTTTAAATCAATTGTTGTTTGCTTGAAAGTTTCTTTACTAGAAACAATACTTCCTTCGCTTACATCAATGCTTTCGATACGTTTGTAATAAAGCTGGATAGAAACATCATCTCCTGACATTAATTTAGGAAAAGGCATTCTTAGTTTTAGTTCTCCGTTTTTATTAACAACTTCTACTTCACTTTCTCTTTTTCCTTTTATAACTATCTTGTTTTCTGAACTTTCAATTAATGTAATACTCAATTTATCGAATACTTTCACTTTATCAAAATCCCCTAAACTTTTGGTTACCTGACCAAATGACATTTGTACAAATAAAATTGCAACTCCAATCAAAATCTTTTTCATGTTTTCCCTTTTTAATTTTTACTATTTATTCTGCTCTTCTTAAAAAATGAAAATCTAATTGTTTTTTAACTAAATCAGCATTTTTTACTTTAACGTAAATCTCATCGCCTAATTGTAATATCTTATCTGAAGTAGCTCCAACAAGCGCATACTGTTTTTCATCAAATGTATAATAGTCATCTTTTATCTCTCTGATTCTTACCATACCTTCGCATTTATTAGAAACAATTTCTACATAAATTCCCCATTCTGTAACTCCAGAAATAACACCCAGGAATTCTTCGTCTCTATGATCTTGCATGTATTTAACCTGCATGTATTTAATACTATCACGCTCAGCATTTGTAGCTAAACCTTCCATGTTTGAACAATGTAAACACTTGGTTTCATATGTTTCTTCATCTACAGATTTTCCTCCGTCTAGATAATACTGCAATAATCTATGTACCATAACATCTGGATAACGACGTATTGGCGATGTAAAATGGCTATAATAATCAAATGCTAAACCATAATGACCAATATTATCTGTCGAATATTTCGCTTTACTCATACTTCTAATAGCAAGAGTATCGATTAAGTTTTGTTCTTTTTTACCATTAACTTCTTCCATTAAAGCATTTAATGATTTAGAAATATCTCCTTTATTTCGGAAATCTATCTTGTAACCAAACTTAGCAATTACGGATTGCATTGCAATTAATTTATCTTCATTTGGTTCATCGTGAATTCTATAAACAAATGTTTTCTTTTGTTTACCAATGTATTCGGCAACTTTTCTGTTTGCTAAAAGCATGAATTCTTCGATTAAATGATTGGCATCTTTTGAAACTTTAAAATAAACTCCTTCTGGTTCTCCTTCGGCATTCAAATCAAATTTAACTTCGACTTTATCAAAAGAAATAGCTCCATTGGCCATTCTTTTCTTTCTTAAAATCTTAGCTAATTCATCCAGTTTTAAAGTTGCATTTACAATTTCGTCCGAAACTACATAAGAACTTCCTGTAATAGAAGTTTCTTCTGGAATTGTATTATCTTTTGTTTCAATGATATATTGTGCCTCTTCATAAGCAAATCGCTGATCTGAATATATTACTGTTCTTCCAAACCATTGGTTAATAACTTGTGCATTCTCTGATACTTCAAAAACTGCAGAGAAAGTATATTTCTCTTCGTTAGGTCGTAATGAACATGCAAAGTTAGATAACACTTCAGGAAGCATTGGTACTACTCTATCGACTAAATATACCGATGTTGCACGTTGATACGCTTCATCATCAAGGATAGTTCCTTCCTCCAGATAATACGAAACATCGGCAATATGAATACCTATCTCGTAATTTCCGTTTTCTAATTTCTTGAAAGATAAGGCATCATCAAAATCTTTTGCATCTTTTGGATCTATCGTAAACGTAAGCGTATCACGCATATCACGACGCTTAGCAATTTCACTTTCTTGTATAGATGTATCTATCTTTTGTGCATAAACCTCTACTTCTACAGGAAAATCTGATGGTAAACCATATTCAGCCAGAATAGCATGAATCTCAGTATCGTGTTCTCCAGGTTTACCTAAAACTTTAACTACTGATCCAAATGGGCTATCAGCTCTTTTTGGCCAATCTTCTATCGTAACTAAAACAACATCACCATTTTGTGCCTCACCTATTTTATCTTTTGGAATAAAAATATCAGTGTACATTTTAGGATTTGCAGTAGAAACAAAAGCGAAGTTGTTCTGAATGTCAATAACTCCAACAAAGTCAGTTTTATTTCTTTCAATTACTTCAATTACTTCTCCTTCAGGACGTTTCCCTTTTCTTCTATTATAAACGTAAACTTTTACTTTATCTTTATCTAGTGCACGATTTAAATTATTTGTGGGGATAAAAACATCTTCAGTAAAATCAGGACAAATAAAATATGCTGTTTTACGACTTGTCATATCAATCGTACCTTCGTAATAATCCTGACTAATTGCTTTGATTAAATATTTACCTGGTTCTGATTCTACAATCTTATTTTGAGAAGCCAGAATCTTTAAATCTTTTATAATTTGGTTACGACTTTTAGTATCGTCTAGTTCGAGCTTCGCTCCTATTTGTTTGTAATTAAATGGTTTATTAGCATGTTGCGATAAAATTTTTATAATCTTACTTGAGAAATCTTTCTCATTCTTTATCGGTTTTCTAATTTTCTTACTCATATATCTTTTCTTATAAGGTTTAAAATTACAAAGAAGATATCAGATAATACTTTTTAGGGTACATTTTATTAAAAATATAACTTTCAAAGGGAGATATTTATTGATTTCAAAGGTCATGTGTAATTAGCATACTTAAATTACTGTTAGCTACAAATTTTTAGTAATGCTCATTTCGTATCTTTACGAAAAGACCTTTATGGAAAGCTTTAAAACTATTGCTACATTCAATTATCTGCACGAAACAGTCGTTCTAAAACACTTACTAGAACAAGAAGACATTCCATACTACCTGGAGAACGAAATGACCTTATCGGTGGCTCCATTCTATTCGGCAGCTTTAGGAGGAATCAAACTCAACGTTCATCCAGAGGATTTCGAAAGAGTTCAGGTAATTCTAGACAATCTCAATAATCCACTTTCAATCGTTTAAATTCAAATTCTCAATTTTTTTTTCTTTTCAATTTTTCAAAGTTGTCAACATATATTATATATTAAAAAAAGAAAAATTTAAATTTAATTAATTTTTGGTTGTTATTATAGTGTGTTAATATGTCATATAAATTTATTTTTAAAAGCATTGAAATGAAGTTTCTCTTAGTTATATAGAGTTATTAACATACTTATATTTTGTTAAAGGATTAATTTCTAAGACTTTTTAGATTTTAATTAACATTGGTTAACAACCTAAAATGAATTCATTTTGTAGATAACTTCATATGTTGATATTTGTTGAAAATGTACTTTTTGATATTGATAACTTTTCTAAAAATTCACCAAACTTTATTAGGTTATTAAGTTCCAGTTTTGGATTAGGTTTTTTTATGACACAACCAAAAAAAACTTCTAATTTTCTTTCTGTAGTTATTAACAAAAGATGTTAATTTAAAGTTAACTGAATATCAACGAATTAGCTTTTGCTATTAACAATATAAAATTTTAACAAAAAAGATGTTTATTTTTTATTGATTACTAGATACTTATAGCATTGTTAATAATGTTAATAAGTGTTAAGTTTTTGATATGAAGTGAGTTATATATTAAGCTTTTTCTAATACAAATTTCATCAATAAGTATCAATTACTAAAACTATGTTTTTAAAAGTTATTAAGTAAAAAATTAGGGAAAATTAGGGAAATTCGTGGCAACCATTTATTTATTAGTTAAATTTGCACTACACAACTTAATATAACTTAATAATGAAAATTTCAATAGGAAACGATCACGCAGGACCAGAATATAAAAAAGCAATTGTTGCTATGCTTAAAGCAAAAGGACATGAGGTAACTAACTATGGTACAGATTCTGAGGATTCTGTAGATTATCCAGATTTTGGTCATCCTGTTGCTACAGATATATCTGAAGGTAAGGCAGATTTTGGAATTGTTATTTGCGGAAGCGGAAACGGAATTGCAATGACTGTTAATAAACACCCGAAAGTAAGAGCTGGTTTATGTTGGACTAAGGAGATTGCTTATTTAACTCGTTTACACAACGATGCTAATATTATTAGTATTCCAGCGCGTTTTACATCGATTCCACAAGCAGTAGAAATAGTTGAAACGTTTTTAAATACTGAATTTGAAGGTGGAAGACACCAAAATAGAGTAAATAAGATTGCTTGTCAGTAAAAAGTTCAAAAAAAAGGGTGCTTCGCACCAATAAAATAGTAAGCCGGGCGGATTTTAAATTCACCCGGTTTTTTTGTTTAAAAATATTTAGATATAATAACTTCATAAATAGGTATTTATAGAGTTATTAACAACGTAAAAACTATACTATTTATTAATGGATTCTATATTTAAAACAGCATTTTTTTAGATTGTGATTATCAAGGACAGTTTAACTATTTTAATATAAAATATGATTTAGTTATTTGATAAATAAGTGTTTATGGAGTTATTAACAACATAAAAACAATACTACTGATTAATGGATTCTATGTTTAAAACAGCACTTTTTAGATTGTAATTATCTAGGAGAGTTCTTCCATTTATTATAAAAGAAGGTTTAGTTATTTTATGTTTATAGAATACCATTGTTAATAATGAATATTGTAGATCTACTATTAGTAAATTTTTAAAAAAATATTAGATTTAATTATTTGATAAATAGATGTTTGTGGAGTTGTTAACAATGGAAGTAACAACACTTTTTTATTAATGAATTTGATTAACAAAACACTATTTTTTTGATTGTGATTATCAAGAACAGTTCTTCTATTTATTATAAAAGAAGGTTTAGTTATTTTATGTTTATTTAATACCATTGTTAATAATGAATATTGCAAATGTAGTATTGGTAAATTTTTAAAAATGTTGAATTTAATTAATTGATAAATTGCTATTTGTGGAGTTGTTAACAATGTGAAAACAACACTCTTTATTACTAGATTTGATTAAAAAAGCACATTTTTTTGATTGCAATTATAAAGTCAGCATTACTATTTAAAGAAAATAATATAGAGTATTTAATGACGGAAGGAAGTTTGCTCGTTTTATGTTTGAAGAATAGCATTACTAATAAGAATCTAACAAAAAAACTCGAAGTAAATTTTTTTAAAATGGTAGATTTAATTATTTGATAAATAGCTATTTATGTAGTTGTTAACAACATAAAAACAATACTATTTATTGTTACTTACCATAAACCAAGCAAGAGTTTCGGCATCACAGTAATAAAAAAATATAAGGAAAGCGATTACGACCTGAAGGAGGATAATACCTGCATATTTTATCATAAAAGAAGGTTTACTTGTTTTATGTCTAAACAATAGCATTGCTAATAATAAACCAACAGAACCGCCAAGAGCAGTTATTGAAAACAGCATATTTTCGGATATTCTACGTTTATGTTTAACAGCTAAATATTTATCGTATCCAGCTAAGATAAAAGCAATAGTATTTATGATAAAAAAGTATAGTAATAAAACTTTCATTGGCTTAAAATTAAAAACAAAGATATTATTTTAGTCCCATCAAAATTTAGGGAAAGAATATAAAAAATGTAATTCATAATCAATGAGTCCAGTACAATTATTTGAGCAAAAAAAAGTAAGAAGCCATTATGATGCTGAAAAGGAAATTTGGTATTTTTCGGTAATTGATGTGATTGAGATTTTAACAGATAGTCTTAATCCAAGGGACTATTGGTATAAAATGAAAATTAGAGTTAAAACTGAAGACGGATTTGAACTGTCGACAGTTTGTCGACAGTTCAAAATGATTGCTGAAGATGGAAAAAACAGATTGACAGACACCGCAGATACTGAAACTTTATTACGATTAATTCAATCTATTCCTTCTCCAAAAGCAGAACCTTTTAAGCAATGGTTGGCTAAAGTAGGCTATGAAAGGATTCAAGAATTGGCTGATCCGGCTCAAAGTTTAGATCGCGCCCGCGAAAATTGGCAAAATTTAGGACGCAGCGAAAAATGGATTCAACAACGAATGACAGGGCAGGAGACACGTAATAAATTGACTGATTACTGGAAAGAATCTGGAGTTGAAAAAAAGGACGAATTTGCGATGCTGACAAATATCATTCACCAAGAATGGACTGGATTATCTGTAAAGAAGCATAAAGAAGTAAAAGGATTAGAATCTCAAAATTTGAGAGATCATATGTCTGAAGCAGAACTAATTTTTACCGCTTTAGCAGAACTTTCTACTCGACAAATTGCTGAAAGTGATGAAGCAAAAGGACTTATAGAAAATGCGAAAGCAAGCAAAAAAGGAGGAGCTATTGCCAAAAATGCGCGTATAGCTTTAGAAGATAAAACAGGGAAAAGTGTAGTAACAGGAGAAAACTTTTTGCCTCCGGATAAAAAAAAGCTAAAGTAAATTAGAATTAAAAAATTTAGTTCAATTTTGATAACGTTAAACCAATAAATAACTAAAACCATTGCAAACTTTGTAAAACACTTTGCATCTTTGTGGTTAAAATTAAATAAGAATGACTAATATTCAATTCATTGCTAAGTCTGTTCAAACAGCAGCGATTAACATTCAAAACACAGTTAAATTATTAGAGGAAGATTGTACAATTCCGTTTATTTCAAGATATCGAAAAGATACTACAGGAAATCTTGACGAAGTTGTAATTGAGCAAATTGCAAAACTGCAAAAAGAATACGAAGTTATTGTAAAACGTAAAGAAGCGGTTTTAAAATCGATAGAAGAACAAAAATTGCTTACCCCAGAATTAAAACAAAAAATAGAACAAAGTTTTGATTTACAAGAGATAGAGGATTTCTACCTTCCTTTTAAAAAGAAGAAAAAGACTAAGGCCGATGTGGCTCGTGAAAATGGTCTTGAACCGTTGGCAAAAATCATTATGTCGCAAGGTAATGATGATGTTGATTTTATTTCGACTCAATATATTAATGACAATGTTATAAACGAAGAAGCTGCTTTGCAAGGAGCTCGTGATATCATTGCCGAATGGATTAACGAAAATATTTACGTTCGTAAGCAATTACGTAGATTATACCAACGTAAATCGACAATAGCGACCAAGGTTGTAAAGACTAAGAAAGATGATGAAAATGCGCAAAAGTTCAATCAGTATTTCGATTGGTCAGAACCATTGACAAAAGCACCATCACACCGATTATTGGCAATGCTTCGTGCTGAAAACGAAGGATTTGTAAAAATGAAAGTCGAAGTTGATATTGACGAAGCCTATGATGTTATTGATGAACTGGTTATAAAAGGACAAAATAACACAACACCACATATACAGTTAGCGATTGAGGATAGTTATAAACGGTTGTTGAATCCTGCTATAGGAAATGAAACGTTGCAAGAAGCTAAAGCAAAAGCTGATGCAAATTCTATTCAGGTATTTGCTAATAATCTAGGACAATTATTGCTTGCGCCGCCACTTGGGGAAAAACGAATTTTAGCTATTGATCCAGGATTTAGAAGTGGTTGTAAAGTGGTTTGTCTGGACGAAAAAGGAGATTTGTTATACAATGAAACTATTTATCCGCACGCACCACAACATGAAGATGCTATGGCGATGAAAAAAATTCGCTCGATGGTAAACTCTTATAAAATAGATGCAATTTCTATTGGTAACGGAACAGCTTCACGTGAAACAGAGTTCTTTATCAAAAAAATCGCGTTTGATAAACCAGTTCAGGTATTTATAGTTTCTGAGGCTGGAGCATCGGTATATTCGGCATCTAAAATTGCTCGTGAAGAGTTTCCTGATTATGATGTTACGGTTCGTGGATCGGTTTCTATAGGGCGACGACTTTCGGATCCATTGGCAGAATTGGTAAAAATTGATCCAAAAGCAATTGGGGTAGGACAATATCAACATGATGTTGATCAATCAAAATTAAAAGAAGAACTAGACAACACCGTAATTCGTTGTGTGAACTCGGTGGGAATAAACATAAACACGGCGAGTAAACACTTATTAAGTTATGTGAGTGGAATAGGAGAGAAGCTTGCCGAGAATATTGTACAATATCGTTCGGAAAATGGTCCTTTTGAAGATCGTAAACAATTAAAAAAAGTACCTCGTTTAGGAGATAAAGCCTACCAACAAGGAGCTGCTTTTATTAGAATCACCAATGCTAAAAATCCATTGGATAATTCGGCAGTACATCCTGAAGCATACGGTATTGTTGAAAAGATGGCTAAAGATTTAAAATTAACCGTTAATGATCTTATTGCCAATAAAGAACGAACAGCTTTAATAAAACCGGAAAATTATATTACGCCAGAAATAGGTTTATTAACATTAAAGGATATCATTAAAGAATTAGAAAAACCAGGTTTGGATCCTAGAAAATCAGCTAAGGTTTTTGAATTTGATCCGAATGTAAAAACGATAAAAGACGTAAAAACTGGAATGATATTACCTGGAATTGTTAATAACATCACCAACTTTGGTTGTTTTGTTGACATTGGTGTTAAAGAAAGCGGATTGGTTCACATTTCTCAACTTAAAGCTGGTTTTGTAAGCGATGTAAACGAAGTAGTAAAGCTACATCAACATGTAGATGTAAAAGTAACTGAGGTTGATGAGGATAGAAAGCGTATTCAGTTAACGATGATATTATAAAAACAAAAAAATTCGAAATCCCAATATATTTATTGGGATTTCGAATTTTAAGACTTGAGAACTTAAAAGTCTATTTTTTTTCTTCTTCTTCTTTTTTATCAGCAGGTTCTTTGTTATCGTCTTTTGCAGCGTTTTTAAATTCTTTAATTCCACTACCTAAACCTTTCATTAATTCTGGAATTTTTTTACCTCCAAAAAGTAATAAAACAACTGCTAATATAACAAGGATTTCTGTAACACCTAATCTTCCC
Organism: Flavobacterium sp. PL02; assembly: GCF_035013205.1. Classification (NCBI taxonomy): domain Bacteria; kingdom Pseudomonadati; phylum Bacteroidota; class Flavobacteriia; order Flavobacteriales; family Flavobacteriaceae; genus Flavobacterium; species Flavobacterium sp. PL02. Next base: position 141,190 of record NZ_JAYGJP010000003.1, on the reverse strand, counting down.
ATGATTGAATAATTAATTGCCGGAGCAAATTTGTATATAATAAAAGCAAAGGTATACAGAATTAGTTAATATGAATTGGTTTTATTATAAAAAATTTATTTCTTGTTAAGTTAAATATTTAATAAAAACCTATTTTAAAGGCAGTCCTATTGCATTTTGTCCGTTTTATCAACAGTATTAATTATTATATTTGTCAATTAAAGTACCACGATGTCTGAGAAAAAATTAAAACGAATCAAGTTTAGAAAGAAATTGTTTGTCAAAAACCGTTTGGTTATTTTGAACGAAGATACTTTTGAAGAAATTTTTTCTTTCAAACTTAACCTCATGAATGTTTTTGTGGTAGCCACTCTTGGAGCAATTTTTTTAATATTAATTACAACTTTTATTATAGCATTTACTCCGTTAAGAGAATTTATACCAGGATATTCATCAACTGAATTAAAGAGAAATGCAACCGAATTAGCTCTAAAATCTGATTCATTAACGGTGGCGTTAAAGAAAAATGAAACTTATATTAAATCTATTCAAAAAGTGCTAACAGGCCAATTAGAATATGCTAAATTTAATAAAGATTCAATCTTGTCGAGTGTTGAAGTAAAAGAGGAAGATGTAAACTTAGCTCCATCCGAAGAGGAATTAAAACTGCGTGAGGAAGTGGCAAACGAAGAAAAAAAGGAAAACACTAGTTCTGTTAAAAAGAATAAAAGTGATAAAAAACAAAAGTAAAGAATGTCTATAAAATCAGTCGCTGCAAAATTATTTGCCAGCAAAATTTATAACAATACACAGGCTTGGGCCAAAAAACCTGTCGAAACTCAAATGAAGGTTTTTAAGAGTTTGATAAATGGTGCAAAAGATACTGAGTTTGGAAAAGATCATCACTTTGATAAAATAAAAACCATTCAGGATTTTAAAAACTATGTACCTGTAAGAGATTACGAAGATTTAAAGTCATATATAGATAAAGTACGATTGGGTGAAAAAGACATTCTCTGGAAAGGAAAACCACTTTATTTTGCTAAAACATCTGGTACAACTTCGGGAGCAAAGTATATTCCGCTTACCAAAGAATCAATGCCATATCATATTGAGGCTTCAAGAAATGCGATTTTGCATTATATTCATGAAACGAGAAATGCTGATTTTGTAGATGGTAAAATGATTTTCTTGCAAGGAAGTCCTGAATTGATAGAAAAAAACGGAATAAAACTAGGCCGCTTATCTGGTATTGCAGCTCATTTTGTGCCAAAATATCTTCAAAAAAACCGTTTACCATCATGGGAAACTAATTGTATTGAAGATTGGGAAACTAAAATTAATGCAATTGTAGGTGAAACAATAGATCAGGATATGACTATTATTTCGGGAATTCCGTCTTGGGTACAAATGTATTTTGAGCGATTAGAAGAGAAAAGCGGAAAGAAAGTAGGAGATTTGTTTAAAAACTTCAATCTCTTTATTTACGGTGGAGTTAACTACGAACCATACCGCGCGAAGTTTGAAAACCTGATTGGAAGAAAAGTTGATAGTATCGAGTTGTTTCCTGCTTCGGAAGGGTTCTTTGCTTACCAGGATTCTCAAAAATCTAAAGGAATGCTTTTGTTATTGAACTCGGGAATTTTTTATGAGTTTATAAAAGCAGATGAGTTCTTTAGCGAAAATCCAAAACGATTAACAATAGGAGAGGTAGAGTTAGGAATAAATTATGTCTTGATTATATCTACAAATGCCGGGCTTTGGGGTTATAATATTGGAGATACTGTTCAGTTTATATCTTTATATCCGCATCGAGTTATTGTATCAGGAAGAATCAAGCATTATATTTCGGCATTTGGAGAGCATGTTATTGGTAATGAGGTCGAAAACGCTATGAAAGAAGCCATGGAAAACACCAATATCCGTATAAATGAATTTACTGTTGCACCACAAATAAATCCAACAGAAGGATTACCATATCATGAATGGTTTGTAGAATTTGAAAATGAACCAGAAAATATGTTAACTTTCGCCGAAGCAATAGATGATTCTATGCGAAAGCAAAACATTTATTACGACGATTTAATTACTGGAAATATTTTGCAAAAGGTTGTGATAACCAAAGTTACTAAAAATGGTTTCCAGGATTATATGAAATCCCAAGGGAAATTAGGAGGACAAAACAAAATTCCGCGACTGTCTAATAACAGAGATATAGCAGACGCATTAAAAAATGAATAAAACTTAAAAGTTTCAAAAAATATATTAAGCATGAAAGAATCAAAAAACATTTCGAGATCAAGAGCACAAGAATCATCAGCTGCTATCGAAAAAATGTACATTACAATGCGCCATTTGTTTAACAGAGGTTTTTATAAACCAATGGGAATCTCGGGCGATACATTACGTGAAGCATTATTAGCTTTACGACCAGAAATTTACGGAAATATTGCCGAAGAGAAAGTAGAACTTAACGGACTTTTATATGTTATAGAACGACTTCCGGTAGGAATTGAACAATGTCGTTTTATTAATTTAACTTCAGACGAAGGATATTCTAAATCGCATTTTCAAGCAATTGTTCCTCCAAAAAGAAGAAGAAATTGCTATAGAATCGACGAGGAGCAAATGAACGTGGAAATTACCCGTGGACGTTCTGACATCTACGATATTTTAACGCATTTGACTTTTATCTTCATCGAATCTCATAAAATAAGAAACAGAGTTTTATTAGATGATGGAGGCGAAGTTTCTCGTGATTGGTTAAAACTAGAACTTGCAGTAATGCAAACCAAAAAGTTGCCATTAGTAGAGAAAGAAAAAGCAATATCGCACGTTGCAAATATCTTAGGAAGAACATTTGAAGATGTTCTTAATATCTACGATGCTTTTGGATCAGAAGCTGAACCAGACAGGTTTTTACATATCATTTACTGGTTAGGAAAACTAGCTATCGAAGAAGTTGTTGAGAATAATAAACGTACAATTACATTCAGTCCTATTTTGAGAGAGCGTTTAGGACACCATATTCACGGAGAAATCTGGGCAACAAACATCAAGGAGGTTTTAAAAGCAAATGCGCTTCTTGACCGTCCTATACATGTTATAAGTGCTAACATGCATAGTGTAATGAATTCTATCTTTGCAACACCAGTTTTAAAAACTAAATTCAAGGACAAGTCTGATTTCTTTATTTATGAAGAATTAAGCAAGTCAGGAGCAAATGCAATTCGTAAAGATGTTGAAACAGTTGCCTTGAAAAACGGAATGATTTCGTTACTGGATACTTCAGGAACAAATATCGATGTACAAATTTTTGATACGGCTAAGATTGATTGGGCAAAAACAGCTTTTCCAAAAGCCGATTTAGGAGATAAAAAACCAGTAATCATAGTTATGGATTATGCGTTTGGAGAACAAGCTTATGAAACAATCGATGAGTTACTAAAACCTTATAAAAAAGATACACTACTTAACGTAAAATCGGTTTCGATTATGGGTAAAGCAGGAATTTTAGAAGGAGGAAAAGGAGATATTATGATTCCTACAGCGCATATAAATGAAGGAACTGCAGATAATTACTTTTTCGAGAATGAATTAAAAGGAGCAATGTTTGAAGGAAATGATATTGCAGTTTTTGAAGGAGCAATGGTTACCGTGTTAGGAACATCATTACAAAACCGTGATTTATTAAAATTCTTTCACGAATCGACTTGGAGCGTTATTGGTCTGGAAATGGAAGGATCATATTACCAAAAAGCAATTCAATCGGCTTCAAAAATTAGAAAAAGCGTTCCGCATGATATAAAAGTTAGATATGCTTATTATGCATCAGATAACCCATTAGAAACAGGAAGTACTTTGGCTTCTGGAGGATTAGGAACAACAGGTGTAAAACCAACATATTTGATTACGATAAAAATTCTAGAGCAGATTTTTAACGTTAAGTAATAGCATTACATACAAGGGTACAAAAGTGCCCTTGATAAAACAAAAAACAAATTTGCGATTGATGTTATCGCAAAGATTAGATTACAATATTTTAAAGAATGTAATTTATAAATTCAATTACATTTGCCACATACAAAAAATACAATGAAAAGAATACTTATTACAGGAGCAGCAGGATTTTTAGGTTCACATCTTTGCGACCGTTTTATAAAAGAAGGTTATTATGTTATCGGAATGGATAACTTAATTACTGGTGATTTAAAAAACATCGAGCATTTATTTAAACTTGAAAGTTTCGAATTTTATCATCACGATATCACAAAATTTGTACATGTTCCTGGAGATTTAGATTATATACTACATTTTGCTTCACCAGCAAGTCCGATAGATTATTTAAAAATTCCTATTCAAACCTTAAAAGTAGGTTCATTAGGAACACATAATTTATTAGGATTGGCTCGTGTAAAACAAGCAAGAATCTTGATAGCTTCAACATCTGAGGTTTATGGAGATCCATTGGTTCACCCACAAACAGAAGAATACTATGGTAATGTAAATACAATAGGACCACGTGGAGTTTATGATGAGGCTAAACGTTTTCAAGAATCGATTACCATGGCGTATCATACATTTCATGGTGTAGAAACCAGAATTGTACGTATTTTTAATACCTACGGGCCAAGAATGCGACTTAATGATGGTCGTGTAATTCCTGCTTTTATCGGTCAGGCACTTCGTGGCGAAGATTTAACGATTTTTGGCGATGGTATGCAAACTCGTTCATTTTGTTATGTAGATGATCAGGTAGAAGGAATTTTCAGATTGCTACACTCAGATTATGTGTATCCGGTTAATATTGGAAACCCAGATGAAATTACCATTAAAGATTTTGCTGAAGAAATTATAAAACTTACAGGAACAAACCAAAAAGTAGTTTACCATCCGTTACCAATAAACGATCCATTACAGCGCCAACCTGATACTACAAAGGCAAAAGAATTACTTGGTTGGGAAGCAAAAGTAAATCGTGCCGACGGTATGAAAATCACATATGATTATTTTAAATCACTTTCTAAAGAAGAACTTTCTAAAGAGGAACATAAAGATTTTTCAAACTATATAAGATAAATGCGGACAAAAACAGGAAGATATTCAGGTTATATCCGACCCTTTTCATATTTGATAGATTTAATTATCATCAATGTATTTGCGGTTTATATAATTGATTTTCCTGTTAATCAAATAGCATTTCCTATAGCTTTAAGCGTCGCTTGGCTGTGTATCGCAGTTCATTTAGGTTTCTATGAAGTATATCGATATACCAAAGTAATTGCAATCTTAAATTGTGCACTCAGTCAGTATGTTTTATTTAGTTTAATAACATTTGCAATAGCTTATTTTTATTCTCAAAAAATAAGCTTACCTGCAGTGATTGTGTTTATTAGCGCATCTTTCCTGGTGATATTAACCATTAAGTTTTCTGTTTATTTTTTCCTAAAAAAATATAGAGTTCTTTATGGAGGTAATTCCAGACGAGTTGTTTTAATGGGAAATAGCAAGAGTGTTACCCCGCTGCAAAACTTCTTCACAGAAAATCTGGATTACGGCTATAAACTGATTCATATATTTGATATTGAAAGTGAAAAGGAAGATCATATTAATAAAATGCTGGATTTTGTTTTAGTACATAAAATAGATGAAATGTATTGCTCTATGACCGATTTATCTCAAAAACAAATGAGAGATATTATTCATTTTGCAGATAATAATTTGAAGACATTAAAATTTATTCCTGACGAAAAACAAATATTTTTCAGAAATTTTATGTTCGAATATTATGACTACATACCAGTTATAAAACTAAGAGATATTCGATTAGATGATAAATTTAATAAAGTTATTAAACGTGCTTTTGATATTGTCTTCTCCTTAACAATTTTAATTGGGCTCCTTTCCTGGTTAACACCAATTTTAGCCATTTTAATAAAATTAGAAACCAAAGGACCTATATTTTTTAAACAAAGACGAAACGGACTTAATAATAAAGAGTTTGATTGTTATAAGTTTAGATCAATGAAATTGAATGATGTGGCCCATTTGAATCAGATTACTAAAAACGATGTGCGAGTAACTAAACTTGGTAGATTCATAAGGAAAACCAGTATTGACGAATTACCTCAGTTTTTCAATGTTCTAAAAAACGATATGTCGGTAGTTGGGCCAAGACCGCATATGGTTAGTTATACCGAAAGATATGCCGTACAGGTTAATAAATTCATGGTACGCCATTTTGTTAAACCAGGCATTACAGGATTAGCTCAAACGAGCGGCTTTCGTGGTGAAGTCGAAACAGACAAAGACATTATCAATCGCGTAAAATATGATATCTTTTATATGGAAAATTGGTCTATTTTATTAGATATAAAAATCATTTTTGATACCGTTTATAATACGCTCAAAGGTGATGAAAAAGCATATTAATGGATTTAGTTTCTATTTTAATCCCTACGTACAATTGCGAAAATTTCATCCGCTCTACATTACAATCAGTACTTAACCAAAGTTATTCTCATTGGGAAATTATTATTGTAGATGATGCATCTACAGATAATACAGTAGTAATAATAAAAGAATTTGCTCAAGACGATAATCGAATAAAACTAACTGAATTAGAAAAAAATTCAGGAAATGGTTTTGCCAGAAACATAGCTTTAGATAAAGCAGCTGGAAGGTATATTGCGTTTCTTGATGCAGATGATTTATGGTTTCCCTTAAAATTAGAAAAACAAATACAGTTCTTAAAAGATAAGGATCTGCCGTTTACATTTAGTTTTTATGAGTGGATTGATGAAGAAGGTAATGTTTTAAATAAAAAGATAGAAGCTCCAATAAATTTAACTTACGAAGAATTGTTCTTCTGTAATTATGTGGGGAACTTAACTGCAATTTACGATGTTGAATTTTTCGGAAAAATCAGAATAGAAGCGACTCAAAAAAGGCAAGATTGGCGTTTGTGGCTCACAATTTTAAAACAAATCAAAGAAGCAAAACCTGTTCCTGAATCATTGGCTTATTACAGAATAAGAAAAGATTCCATTTCATCTTCAAAGTTCAAATTGATAAAACATAATTTCGGTGTTTACAGACGATTCCATGGGTTTAATTTTGTGGTTTCCTGTATCTATATGACTCGGTTTTTGTTCACACAATTGGTTATTAAACCAAGATATATGAAGACATAATTCTTTAAGGTCACAATTTGTGACCTCCAATTTTTAAATTCTTTTTTAGTAAGTCTTTGAGAAAAACTTGAAGACGCAATTTGCGACATCAAGATTTTAAGGTCACAACTTGTAAGCTTGAAGAATAAGAGAATTATTTTTTATATCCAATTTTTACTCTTTCATTTCCGTCCTCTTTTTTCTCTGTTAATTCGTCGAGATAAGAAAACACCAATTCAATATTTTTATCATGATTTTCTAATTTCTTTTGAATCTGTAAGATATCAACCTTAATCTCTGTGGTGTCCAAAAGCATTTCTCTAACCTTTGTAAATATTCGCATAATTTGAATGTTGGTTTGAATTGCTTTATCACTTTTTAGGACACTAGATAACATTAAAACACCATGTTCTGTGAATGCAAAAGGTAATTTTCTAATTCCTCCCCAACTTGATGTCGCAATTTGCGACATCAAGTTTTCTAATTCAATTTCCGTAAGTTGGAACATGAAATCTGATGGAAATCGTAATATATTTCTTTTTACTTGTTCATTAAGTCTTCTAGTTTCTACTCCATAAAGATGAGCCAGATCAAAATCAAGCAATACTTTTTGACCACGGATAAAGTAAATTTTGTCAGAGATAGTTTCTTCAGAAAGCTGAGATTGATTGTTCATGAGTTTTAATTAAAAAAACAAATGTAAGATTTTATTTATATTATAAATAAGATTTAAACTGTTTTAGTTTTCCGCGATTGGTCCTTTCTAAAACTGTTTTTCGGGTAAAAGTGAAGTTTAAATCAGGTTCAAGATAGAGAGCAATTGCGGCTTCAATTTTCTGAATTTGGTTTTTATCGAGTTCATTATCACTAACATATTCTATTTCAAAAGAATCTAATTGCGTTTGTTTGATTATAAACTCTTTTACATTTCCATCGTCTTCTATGATGCTTTTGGTAACATAATAAAAGGTCAATCCAGGCGATTTTTTCCCGCTTGGCAATACCGCAATATCGTTGGTTCTGCCTGTTAACTGTTTTAAAAGAGGCTTTTGTAATGTACTTTTTTCATCCAGAATCCCTAAGTCTCCAATATCATATCTAATAAACGGATGGGCTTTGTTATACAATGATGTAATTACAACTTTACCCTCAGTTCCATTGGGGACTGGTTGATTATTTTCATCCAAAATCTCGATAAAAAGAGTTTCTGCATTTATTTGCCATTCTCCTTTAGGATTTTCAAAAGCAATTAAATCAAGTTCAGATGCTCCATATTCATTAACGATCGGAATCCCAAATTGCTTCTTCAAAAGAATTTTATCACTTTCAAAAAGCATTTCAGATGTTACGATACAAACTTTTAAACTAGGACAAATATCTTTTAATATGATGTTTTTCTTTTCTAAAAACTTAGCAAATAGAACAATTGAACTTGTATAACCGTTGAGGTAATCAAATTTTTTGGCTTTGAATTTTTTTAGAAAGCTTTCTAAAACGGCATCAGATAAATTAAAAATAGGGAATCGGTAACGGTTGCTTAAAAAATCTTTAAAGCGTTCTTTTTTGTTTCCGATAAAATCCATCGGAATACCGTAAAAACGTGCCTGATACGAAGTATTAAAATTTATTCCGTGCCAACCAAAACGCATAATATTTGAAGCCCAAGTTAGGGCATGACAATATTTATCTTTGGCAAAAACAAAAGGAGTTCCGCTTGATCCAGAGGTTTTGTTGAGGTAAACGTTTTTGATAGCATAACCTTTAGACAACCTCTCAGAAAGAGGTTTTTGCAAATTCTGTTTGTTCAAAACAGGTAAGTCATTCCAATTTTTGATATTTGCAGCACCAACTAATGTTGTATAAAATGGATTGTTTTGCAAATGATAAGCAACGATTTCTTCTTTTTTATGTTGAATAAATAAAGCATGTTCCTCTTCAGAAAACTGAATAATGGTATTCAATTCAGTTTTAGCTTCCTTAATCGGAAATCCATTTATAAGAAGAGAAAGATCAAAAAGTCGAAGCATTTGGAGCATAAATTTCACCAAAAATAATATTTACCAACAACTAAAGTTCAACAACCAACAACTTTTTAAAAATTAATTCTGTTTTAAGGTTAAAAGCAATTATTTTTGCACCACAACTAAATACAACTATACAATGACAATTTTACTATTGGGTTCAGGAGGAAGAGAGCATGCATTTGCATGGAAAATGATTCAAAGTCCGCTATGCGAAAAACTATTTGTTGCACCAGGAAATGCCGGAACAGCTGGTATTGCCCATAATGTAAACATTAGTCCAACCGATTTTGAAGCGATAAAAACTTTAGTAATTCAGGAAAATATAGGTATGGTTGTCGTAGGTCCCGAAGATCCATTGGTAAAAGGGATTTACGATTATTTTAAAAATGACGAAAGTTTAAAACATATTCCGGTTATCGGACCATCAAAATTAGGTGCTCAACTTGAAGGAAGTAAAGAGTTTGCCAAAGAATTCTTGATGAAACATAATATTCCAACAGCAGCTTACGATAGCTTTACTGCAGAAACTGTAGAAAAAGGGTGTGAGTTTCTAGAAACGCTGCAACCTCCTTACGTTTTAAAAGCAGATGGTTTAGCAGCAGGAAAAGGAGTTTTGATTATTCAGGATCTTGAAGAGGCTAAAACCGAATTAAGAAACATGTTAGTTCATGAAAAATTTGGTGCAGCTAGTTCAAAAGTTGTTATCGAAGAGTTTCTTGATGGTATTGAACTAAGCTGTTTTGTATTAACAGATGGAAAAAGTTATAAAATCCTACCAACAGCCAAAGATTACAAACGTATTGGCGAAGGTGATACAGGATTAAATACAGGCGGAATGGGAGCAGTTTCTCCAGTTCCTTATGTTGATGCTGTTTTAATGGAAAAAATAGAAACACGCATCGTAAAACCAACAATTGAAGGTTTCCAAAAAGACGGAATCGAGTACAAAGGTTTTGTATTTATCGGATTGATAAATGTTAAGAATGAACCAATCGTTATAGAATACAATGTGAGAATGGGTGATCCGGAAACTGAAGTTGTAGTTCCTAGATTAAAAACTGATTTGGTAGAATTGTTCTTGGCTGTAGCCAATGAAAAACTAGATACAATTTCTTTAGAGGTAGATCCAAGAAGTGCTACGACAATCATGGTAGTTTCAGGAGGTTATCCAGAGGATTTTGAAAAAGGAAAAGTAATTTCTGGATTAGAAAATATTTCAGATTCTATTGTTTTCCATGCAGGAACAAAGTTGGATAACAACAATGTGGTAAGTAATGGAGGAAGAGTTTTGGCAGTGACTTCATATGGAGACAACTTCCAGGAGGCCATAAAAAAATCTTATCAAAACATAGACAAGCTAAATTTTGATAAGATGTATTTTAGAAAAGATATTGGCTTCGACTTACTTTAAAAAAGAGTGAGCCGTAGTATCTTGATTTTCTGTTCCGGCTGCATCAAAAATGCGTAATTGTTTAATCCAATATACCATTGCAGCTGCACAGATAATCATGAAAATCCAGTTAATTGTATTAGCACCAAACCATGATACAAGTTCTAATGAACGTAAAAAATCAAGTGGAGCAAATAAAATGTTTACGAATAAGTACTGTATTCCTTCAAAAAAAGTTGTCATAATTTATAAAATTATTTTGTTATTTATTGTTTTGTAACACATTGAAGTTATAAATCCCGATAATCAGAATCTTTATTTCAACTTGTTGGTTTCCTTTTTAAACAAGTATTATATTTACAGTCACAAAAGTATAAAATATCCTTATGATAACAAGTGTTTTTAAAAAATCTACACCATTAAATTATTCATTGGTCGTAATTTTAATGCTGGTTTTCTTTTTCATCTATCAATTTCAAGAAATTTCTTGGGTAAAATCGCTTATTTCAGTTTCAGAAAAAATAAGTTTATTGATAGTTGTATTAGGATCAATGTTGATAACCAACTTTGTTGTCAAGAAAAACGGACTTAGTAAAGACAATGGTTACACGATATTCTTTTATTTATTGTTATCCTTATTTTTTCCGTCGGCACTAAATAATCCTAATGTATTACTTGCCAATTTCTTTGTGTTATTAGCGCTTCGTCGATTGTTATCATTACAATCTTTAAAATCATCTAAAGAAAAAATATTTGATGCCTCATTATGGATTCTATTGGCTTCATTGTTCCAGTTTTGGTGTATTTTATTTCTTATATTGGTATTTATATCAATAATTTTTCACGTTGCAGGCGATTATAGAAACTGGATTTTACCATTTATAGCTCTTTTTACTATAGCTACACTTTTTCTATTAGTATCATTAATGTTTAATATAGATGTAATTACATTTTTTCAAAACCGTGCAACGCTTGATTTTAGGATTAATTATTTTACGAATAATTACCAAAATGGAGCGCTATCAATTTATGTAGCAGTTGCGTTATTTTTTGTGGTTTCGCTGTTATTAACATTATCAAACAGACCATTATTATTGCATTCTTCATACAAAAAAATCGTTGCCTATTTCTTTATAGGGATAATTGTATTTTTAATATCTCCTAATAAAAGCAACGATTTGTTATTGTTTACAGTAGCACCTTTGGCTATTATGGGATCAAGCCATATTGAGTTTTCACAAAACAAACTAAATAACGAAATTGTTTATGGAGTCTTGATTTTGTGTAGTTTATTTACTTTTTTCTCTCAATTATAGTTTATTACCATAAGCTAAGTCACCTGCATCGCCCAATCCAGGAACGATATAATTTTTCTCATTTAAGTTACTATCCAAGGCAGCAATCCATAAATGACAAGAATCTGGCAAGTGTTTTTCTAGATAAGCAACACCTTCTGGAGCAGCAATAACAACAGCTAGATGCATTTCTTTTGGTGCACCATTTTGTATTAGTTTCTCATATACAGCAACAATCGATTGACCTGTTGCGAGCATTGGATCGATTAATAAAACGGTTTTATTATTGATACTAGATAAGGCTTGATATTCGACCAAAATAACAAATTCAGCATCATTATTAGGATGATGTCTACATGCCGAAACAAAACCATTTTCAGCTTCATCAAAGTAGTTTAAAAAACCAATATGTAAAGGTAAACCAGCACGTAAAATAGAACATAAAATAAGTTTATCATCTATTTCGGTAGTACTTTTGGTACCAAGAGGTGTTTCGATTTCTACGTTTTTATAAGATAGGTCTTTACTTATCTCATATGCCATAATTTCACCAATCCGCTCAATATTTCTTCGAAAACGCATGCTGTCGTTTTGAACTTTTATATTTCGTATCTGACCTAAAAAATGGTTTAATACGCTGTTATTTTCGGATAAATAATGAATCTGCATGATGGTATTTTTAAATTTATTTTAAAACCTAATTTGTTATAAATAGATTTATGATTTGATATTTTTTTATAAAAGTATAAAAAGTATCTTTGTATCTATAAAATTTAAAGACATGTTTTCAAAATTAGCATATTCTGTATTCGAACAAAGCATCAAAGATTATCATAAATTTGATAATGTTGATCAGCCAATAAACAATCCATATCCTAAAGATAAATTTGAACATTTATTATATTTAAAAAACTGGATTGATACCGTACAATGGCATTTTGAAGATATTATTCGTGACCCGAATATTGACCCAGTTGCTGCACTTACTTTAAAAAGAAGGATTGATGCATCTAATCAGGAACGTACTGATATGGTGGAATATATCGATAGTTATTTTTTACAAAAATACAGTAATGTAAAAGTAAAAGACGGTGCAAAAATCAACTCAGAAAGCCCAGCATGGGCATTTGATAGATTATCTATTTTGGCTTTAAAAATTTATCATATGAATGAGGAAGCTACTCGTGCAGAAGCTACTCAGGAACATAGAGATAAATGTCAGGAAAAATTAAATATTCTTTTAGAGCAAAGAAGCGATTTGTCTACAGCAATTGATGATTTGTTAACAGACATCGGAAATGGAGATAAATTCATGAAAGTGTACAAACAAATGAAAATGTACAACGATGATGATTTGAATCCTGTTTTATACCAAAATAAAAAATAATTGGCAGAATTGTCCAATAAAATTAAGCATATAGCCGTCATGAGACTCTCCGCAATGGGAGATGTTGCCATGACGGTTCCTGTTTTACGCGCTTTTGTAAAACAGTATCCTGAGGTAAAATTAACGGTAATTTCGCGCCCATTCTTTAAACCATTTTTTGATGGAATTCCGAATCTGACTTTCTTTGTTTTTGATGATAAAGAACGTCATAAAGGATTTTTGGGATTAGTACGTTTATACAAAGATTTAAAAAAGCTACATATCGATGCTTTTGCCGATTTGCACAACGTTTTACGCTCTAAAGTTGTTCGTACTTTTTTCGCTTTAAGCGGAAAAAAAACTGCATTTGTTGATAAAGCCCGAGAAGAGAAAAAGGCATTGATGCGAGCTGAGAATAAAATCTTCAAGCCATTGCCTACTATGTTTGAACGCCACAAAAAAGTGTTTGAAGAACTAGGATTTTCATTGGATTTATCAAATCCCGTTTTCCCTACAAAACCAACTTTAAGTCAGGAAATAGTTGATTTAATCGGAAATAAGTATCAAAGATTAATAGGAATTGCACCTTTTGCACAATACGATTCTAAGGTATATCCGTTGGATTTAATGCAGGAAGTAATAACAAAACTAGCAGAAAATAAAAACCATACCATCTTACTTTTTGGAGGAGGAAAAAAAGAAATTGAAATTTTGGATTCACTTTCTAAACCGTATGAAAACGTTGTTAATATGGCTGGAAAAATCAAGTTTCAGCAAGAACTACAACTTATTAGCAATCTTGATGTAATGCTTTCTATGGACTCAGGAAATGGTCATATTGCAGCAATGCTAGGTGTAAAAGTAATTACACTTTGGGGAGCAACACATCCATACGCAGGATTCTTACCATTTAATCAGAAACTAGAAGACGCACTGACAGCAGACAGAACTAAATATCCTTTATTACCAACATCGGTTTACGGAAACAAAATCGTTGAAGGGTATGAGGATGCGATGAGAAGTATTTCTCCAAATGAAATTGTTCAAAAAATACAGTTAAGCATATAATCCATTTAAATCATGGAGAAAATACCCAATTGTTTTCTTTTTGTTTCTATCAGCAACAATTATAACAAAATGATTTTCTTTTTCTGTAGGTAGCAAAATGTGTTCAAAATCTTCGGTTGAATTTCTATAAACTTTATGCACCAATTGCGATTCTTTAATTTTGTGCGATAGTACTTTAGCACTTTTTAATTTGCTTACGTAAGGCCAAATATTAAAGATATTGTCAGAAACTGTTATTTCAGTCATTTTGCCAAGCATTGTTGAGCTATATTTTTCTTCAGTAAGTAACTTGGGACCTTTTTTATTTCGGTGTTTTTTAATTATAAAGTAGATACAAAAAAGAGCTGTTATTACAAAAATTGCTACAAATGATAAACGAAGGAAGTGATGTATTGTCATAATATTTAATATTTAAACGTGTTGACAAATTTGATTTAGCTCTACAAATCATGTAAAAACATGAGGTTGCGATTACTTTAATAACACCACTAAAATAATGAAAATTTGGCAATATTTTAATAAAAATTTGTTTTTATTGTAATTTCAGCTCTAGACAAAGATTTTCATCAAGACAATGATTGTAAACATAATTATAAAACAAAAAAAAATCCAAATCCCAATTATAAAGTTGGAGTTTGGATTTTTTTTATTTGGAATTTAATCTTTTATACGTCGTCGTAATCTACATAAATAGACTCAGAGGTAGGATGTGCCTGACAAGTAAGAATTAATCCGTCTGCGATTTCTTTATCGGTTAGGATTGAGTTCTTTTTCATCTCTGCAGTACCCGAAGTTACACGAGCAAGACAGCTGCTGCAAATTCCGCCTTGGCAAGAATAAGGAGCATCGATTCCTTGTTTTAAAGCTGCATCAAGAATAGTTTGTTTTTGAGACATTTCGAAAGAAACTTCTTCATCATCAACAAGAACCGTGATTTTTGAATGTCCTTCTAATGAAGTATCGATTTTATTTTCTTGTGTAGAAGAAGTGAACAACTCAAATTTTATAGCAGATTCTTTTACGTTTTTCTCTTTTAAGATTCCCGAAACGGTATTAATCATTTCTTCAGGACCACATAAATAGAATTTATCAAATTGTAATTCTTTATGCTTGTTGTTCAACACAAAATTTACTGCCGATTTATCAATTCGACCAAACAAAGCATTTTCTACTTTAGCTTGACTAAAAACATAATGCACAAATAAGCGTCCTACATATTGTAATTGTAAATCGTGTAATTCTTGATGAAAAATAGTGTCTTCGACAGTTTTGTTTCCATAAACCAATACAAATGAGCTTTTTGGTTCGCTTTTTAAAACCGATTTTAGTATAGAGAGTACAGGAGTTATTCCGCTTCCGGCAACAAATGCTGCATAGTTCTTTTGTCTTTCTGGTTCAGGCTCAAATGTAAATTTACCTTCAGGTTTACCTACTTCTAGTACATCACCCGCTTTAAGTCTTGTAGTTGCAAATTGCGAAAAAACACCGTTTTTTACAGCTTTTACAGCAATGCGTAACTCACCACTTTCTGGAGATGAACAAATAGAATAAGCACGACGAAGCTCTTTATTATCTAGTGTTAATCGTAAGTTGATATATTGTCCTGCAATAAAAGTATAGTTAGATTTTAATTCTTCAGGAACATTAAAAAGTATCGAAACAGCAGATGCAGTTTCACGTTTTACTTCTTTTATTATTAGTTTTAGGAATGAAGGCATGATATTATTTTTTTGCAAAAGTAGCAAACAGCTATTAAATGATTGGTATTAAAGAGTAATATTTTACATTGTTTGTAACGTTTTCCTACATTTACATACTTACGTATCAAACTAAACCAAAAAAATGATTAAAAAGTTTATTTATCTCGAATGGAAATCCTTTTCAAGGTCGGCATCATTTGGTGCTAATGTCGCATTAAAGATCGTAATAGGTTTCCTAGCCATTTATTTTGCACTCATTTTTATTGCGGCAGGAGCAGGTGTTTTTTATGTTCTTAAAGAGATGAATCTTGATCCGTTATTAACCATAAATAAATTCCTTATTTATTATTTTTTATTCGATTTGGTGATTCGACTTTTAATGCAAGCCATTCCAGTACTTAATATAAGACCATTATTAACGCTAGCAATTCAAAAGAAAACTATTGTACATTTTTCACTAGGTAAAACAGCTTTGTCGTTTTTTAATATTATTCATGCCTTCTTTTTTATTCCTTTTGCAACGGTATTATTAATAGAAGGGTATGATGTTGTAAGCGTATTATTCTGGCTTTTAGCTATAATAGCATTAATTTATATTAATAATTTTCTGAACATTTTACTGAGTAATATCGACAAATTGTTTGCTGTTTTTCTTGGAATAATCGTTCTTTTGGCATGCTTACAGTATTATGGTTTTTTTGATATTACAAATTATGCTGTTTTACTTTTTGATGGTTTTTATAGCATAAAAGGACTATTTCTTGTTCCGGTTTTAATTCTGGCAGGGCTTTATTACGTAAGTTTTAATTATTTTAAAAGCAATTTATATCTCGATGCAGGACTTTCGGATAAACACGATATTGCTACAACCGAAAATTTAACGTGGCTTAATCAATTCGGGACTTTAGGTACGTTTCTAAAAAATGATATTAAATTGATAAAGAGAAACAAAAGATCTAAGATGACTATTATTATGAGTTTTTTCTTTTTGCTTTATGGATTACTGTTTTTTAATGCAAGTACGCACCAGCCACCAGTAATGCAAATTTTGGCAGGTATTTTTGTATCAGGAGGATTCCTTTTTACTTTCGGACAATTTGTACCAAGTTGGGACAGTTCATATTATCAACTTATGATGACGCAAAATATACCGTATAAAGGCTATATCACATCTAAATGGTGGTTAATCGTTATTGCAACTATTATATCGACGATTATTGCTTCATTTTATCTTTATTTTGGATGGAAAGTGTATCTCACAATTGTTGTTGGAGCTATTTATAATATTGGTGTTAATTCACATTTAGTACTCTTAGGAGGAGCATTTACAAAAACACCAATTGATTTAACATCTACAAGTGGAGCATTTGGAGACAAAAAAGCTTTTAATGTAAATGCGATGTTGCTTACCTTACCTAAAATGCTGCTACCATTGGGATTGTACTGGATTGGTCTTTGGCTCGGGAATCCAAATATCGGGTTAGCCTTAGTTGCTTTGGCAGGAATAATAGGTTTTGCTTTTAAGGATAAAGTCTTTTTACTAATTGAAAAAAGATATAAAATCGAAAAATATTCTACCATAAATGCTTATAAACAAAAGAACTAGAGTAATTATAAAATGTGTCAATTTGATAATTTTTATCTGACCAATAATCAAAAAAACATCAAATTAACAATTAACCAGATCAACAATTAAACATTAAAAAATGATACAAGTAAATAAACTTTCAAAGACATATAACGGAACAACAGTTTTAAAAATCGATAATCTTGAAATTCCAAAAGGGCAAAGTTTCGGGTTAGTAGGGAATAATGGTGCGGGAAAAACTACTTTTTTTAGTTTGTTATTAGATTTAATTCATCCCTCTACAGGAAATATCACAACAAATTCTATTCAGGTAAATAATGACGAAAGTTGGAAAACTTTTACAGGTTCATTTTTAGATGAAAGCTTTTTAATAGGATATTTAACTCCCGAAGAGTATTTTTATTTTGTAGGAGATTTACGAGGACAAAATAAGGCCGATGTTGATGCATTATTACTCAAACATGAGGAATTTTTTAATGGAGAAATTCTAAAAAACAAAAAATACCTGCGAGATCTGTCTAAAGGAAATCAAAAAAAAGTAGGAATTATAGCTACACTTATTGGTAGCCCCGAAGTGATTATTTTAGACGAACCATTTGCAAATTTAGACCCAACAACAGTAAGTCGATTAAAAAAAATAATAAAAGAACTAGCTGATAATCCGAATGTTACAATTTTAGTTTCTAGTCATGATTTGCAGCACACAGTCGAAGTTTGCGACCGAATTGTTGCCTTAAATAAAGGTGAAATTGTGAAAGATATTCAAACTTCTAGAGAAACACTTCAAGAACTAGAATCGTTTTTTGCCGTTTAAATATAAATATCTCAAAAAGAAGCGTATTTTTACCAGTTATTATACTAAAAAACTTTTTTAGATGTTAAATGTTAAAAATGTTTCCCATTGAAAAACACTCGACTTAAATACATATTTCTGCTCTTATTTTTTTCCCTTTTGATAGCTTGTTCTACCAAAAGAGATACATTTTTAGCTAGAAATTCTCATGCTTTGAGTACAAAGTATAATATATTATACAACGGACAAGTAGGTTTTGATAAAGGCATGAAAGCTATAGAGGCCAATTATACAGATAATTTCTGGAAATTACTGCCTATTGAGAGAATGCAAATCAATGAAGGAAATTCGGATGAAGCAAAATCTAAAAATGCTGATTTTGAACTTGCTGAGACCAAAGCCACCAAAGCTATTCAAAAACATTCGATGAATATCGGAGGTCGGGAAAAAAATAGCCAGATAGATGAAGCGTACCTGATGCTTGGTCAGGCTCGTTATTATGATCAGAGATTTTTACCAGCCTTGGATGCTTTTAATTATATTTTATACAAATATCCAACAAGTAGTAACATTAACACCGCGAGAATTTGGCGAGAGAAAACCAATATGCGTTTAGGTAATGATGAGTTGGTTATAAAAAACATCTATAAATTAATAAAAGGAGTTGCATTAAAAAAACAAGTTTATGCTGATGCAAATGCTTTATTAGCAGAAGCTTTTATCAATTTAGAACAAAAAGACAGCGCAATTACAAAACTTAAAATTGCTGAGGAGTTTACTAAAAGAAATCCTGAAAGAGCTAGATATCGTTTCATCCTTGGACAATTGTATCAGGAAACACATAAAAGAGATAGTGCACTTTATTTTTATCAATCGGTAATTGATATGAACAGAAGAGCAGAGAGAAAGTATGTAATACATGCTTACTCAAAAAAAGCTCAGTTATTTGATTATCAAACAGGAGATAGTACCGTTTTTATTAAAACATATAATAAACTAATTGCCGATAGAGAAAATAGACCATTCCTGGATGTGATTTATTATGAAATGGGAGTTTTCTTTGATAAGCGTAAAAATGAAAAATCGGCATTAGAGTTTTATAATTCTTCATTAAAACGAAAATCTTTAGATCCATATTTAACAGCATCTAGTTATCGAAACATTGGTAATATGTACTTTAAGAAAGCTAGTTATACAATGGCAGCAAAGTATTATGATAGTACTTTGGTAAAAATGGATCCTAAAACCAGAGAGTATGTTTATATCCAGAAAACGCGAAAAAATTTGGATGACGTAATAAAATACGAAGGTATTGCAAAACGTAATGATAGTATTATAACCGTAGTTGGACTACCAGATTCAGCCAGAGTAAAATATTTTAGAGATTATATTGCCAAAATAAAAACTGAAGACGAAGCAAAACGAATTCTCGCAGAAAAAGAAAAACAGAAACTGGCTAATATTGCGCTAAACACAGGTGGAGGTGGTTTGGAAACAGTAACGGCAACGGGTGCTGTACCTGGAACTCCTGAAAAAAGTGGTATTCCAACACCGCCAACAGGAAACGAAGTTGCCAGCAATTTTTATTTCTATAACCCATCTACAGTAGCTTACGGAAAACTACAGTTTAAAAAATTGTGGGGAAATAGAGTCTTAAATAGTAACTGGAGATTACCATCTAATAAACTAAATATGACTTCGGATGATGATAAATCGACGGATGTGGTTGTAAATGATTCTATTAAAACAGAAGCAATAGTTGAAAAGTATACTACAGATTTTTACGAAAAACAACTTCCAAAAGATAAATCGGCAATAGATAGTATTGTTAAAGAACGCAATTTTTCTTATTATCAATTAGGCATTATTTATAAAGAGAAATTCAAAGAGTATGAATTGGCTAGCAATAAGTTAGAGCAATTATTACAGAATAACCCTGAAGAAAAATTGATTTTACCATCGATGTATAATCTCTACAAAATTTATGAGATAACAAATCCAGCGAAAGCGGCAGCGGTAAAAAATGAGATTTCTTCACGTTATCCAAATTCACGTTATGCACAAATCATAAATAACAATGGTTTAGATGAAGAATCGGCAAGCAAAGCACCTGATAAAGAATATCAGAAATGGTATAAATTATTTCAGGAAGAAAAGTATAGCGAAGTCCTAAGTAATATTGATAATTTAATTAATCAATATTCCGGAGATGAAATCGTATCAAAATATGAGCTATTAAAAGCCAATACTTTAGGTAAAGCAAAAGGATTAGTTGCTTATAAAAAAGCAATAGAAAACGTAGCCGCTAATTATCCAAATAGTGAAGAAGGAAAAAAAGCTCAAGATATTTTAACAAATCAAATTCCGTTTTTAGAGAAGCGAGTTTTTACTACAACAGATACAAAAAACTGGAAAATCCTGTATAAAATTGGTATTCAGGATGAGAAAGCAAGAAAAACAATTGAAGATATTATT
Organism: Flavobacterium sp. PL02; assembly: GCF_035013205.1. Lineage (NCBI taxonomy): Bacteria > Pseudomonadati > Bacteroidota > Flavobacteriia > Flavobacteriales > Flavobacteriaceae > Flavobacterium > Flavobacterium sp. PL02. The sequence continues at coordinate 120,340 of NZ_JAYGJP010000003.1, read as the reverse complement.
AAAAAGTTTTTTGCAGATGAAAATTTCCAAAAGCTTACTTTTTCTTTCGATAAATACGATTTAGATTCAGGATTTGTTACTGTTCATGGTTTAAGATCAGAAGTTTATGCAAATGATGTTGCTAAAGTATTAAAAGAAAATAAAAAATATAACTTGGTAGAATATCCAGCAGTAATAATATCAAGTGATAATTATAGTATAGTACAAATTAATAAAAATTTAGAAGCTTATTTAGCGCCTAAAACCCCGTAATCATGTTTAATAAAGCACCCAAATTTAGCACAGAGCACTTAGGAAAAACAAATAGAATAGTTGAAGGAACTATAATAACAGGAGATATTACATCGCTAGCTGATTTTAGATTAGATGGTGAATTAATAGGGAATTTTACTTCAAAAGGAAAAATTGTAATTGGCCCAGCAAGTAAAGTTAAAGGAGATATCATTTGTCAAAATGCTGATATCGAGGGAGAATTTACAGGAAAAATTAAAGTTGTAGACCTTTTAAACGTAAAAGCCACAGCTAAAATTACCGGTGAAGTTACCATAGGAAAATTATCGGTAGAACCAGGAGCCGATTTTAGTGCGACTTGTATAATGGCAACAGATTTTAAAAGTGGAGTAAAAGAGGACACAAAAAAGATTTAAATTATTTTTTTGTGTATAGAAAAAACAAAATAATTTTAAAAAGTTGTATAGGAGCTTTTGAGACCCCTATACAGCTTAATAGTTGTTAAGGTGTAAAAGATTTATGATCACAACCACCCCAACACCATGATATAGTGTTAGTTGCGCCAGCAGGCGCATTTCCACCGTTTACTTTTTTCATCTCTAAATTAGAAAGAGTTTCTTTTTTAAATTCTAATTTTTTTGCAACTTCTTTTTTTGCAACTTCTTTTTTCATAATTTTTCTTGTTAAATTAAATAGTAAATCAAATATAGACATATAAATGAAAAAAAAAAATATTGAGCTAAAATTAATTGAAATAAAAAAAAATATTGATGAAAATTGTCACCTTATTAATGAAATAGGTTTGTTATCTGGTCTTTCTGGCTTGGCATTATTTTATTATCACTATAATAAATATTTTAATATTATTGATAAAAACAATGATGCATTTAATTGCTTATCGAGAAGTGTTGATATTATTAACGAAGGAGATTTTCAATTTTCTTATTGTTATGGTGTAGCAGGTTTGGGATGGGTTTTTGAGTATCTTCATAGAGATAATTTCTTTTTAGAATCTTATGGGGATACACTATTATCTAATCTAGATGGTTTTTTAAAAGACAATATGGATTATAATTTAGATAATAAAAATATAGATTTATTGCATGGAGCAATTGGTTATGGATTATTTTTCTTAAAAAGATACTCGGGAACTAAAAATAGAAAATTAAAACATAGATATAAGCTTTATTTAATAGAGTTAATACAAAAGATTAATTTGATGGGTGAGTTTGAAAACACTGATATAGTCAAATTTAAATCAGTTAATCCTGTAACATTTAAGGAAGGTTATAATTTAAGTTTGGCTCATGGTAATAGCAGTGTTATAAATTTTTATTCGAGATTATATAAGTTTAGAGTTTTTAGAAGTTTGGTTGAAGATGTATTAAAACAAAATGTTAATTTTATTATTTCATCATATTCTCCAGAAGCTAATTCTACTTCTTTATTTCCAGATCTAATTGATTTAAATGGTGTTAGAAATAATAATACAAGATTAGCTTGGTGTTATGGAGATTTGGGAGTTGCAATTTCGCTATGGCATGCATCTTCAGTTCTAAAAAATCCAGTTCTAAAAAACTTTTCATTAGATATTTTTAAACATGCAGCAAAACGAAGAGTTTTTGAGAATACATATATTACGGATTCAGGTTTATGCCATGGTGCATTTGGCGTCTTTCAGATTTTTAAATTTATTTATTCTAAAACTAATAATGAAATATTTAAAGAAGCTGCAGATTTTTGGTTTAAAGAGGGTTTTGAAAGAGCTATATTTGATGATGGTTTTGCAGGTTTTAAAACATGGAATGGGGCAAAAAAAGTATGGGTAAATGAGATATCCCTTTTAGAAGGCATTTCAGGAATAGGTTTGGCATTAATTTCGTTACTTTCTGAAGAAAAAATCAATTGGGATGAATGCTTATTGATTAACTAAAAATAAAGATAAAAAACAGTATAATGAAAAATTATTCTTTTATAGATACAGTAATTTTAAGAACACCACTTTTTAAAAAACAAAATAACATTGATTGGGAAAATATTAAAAATATATTTTCATTTCCCCAAAACAGAGAAGCTTTGTTTTTAGGTTCTCCAAATATTTGTAATATTTTTGAAATGTACGAGAAGGATAATACCAATATTTCCAATGAAGATATTGACAAACTCAAAAAAGCACTATATAAATATACTTCGAGATTATCAAACAGAAGCACTCCTTTTGGATTATTTTCAACTATATCAGTTGTGAAAATTGATTCAAAAACAGATATAGATATTGAAAAAAGCTCAATTCAACGAATTACTAAGTTGGATATGTTGTTTTTAGGAGTGATCAAAAATAAGCTTCTAAAACAAGAAGGTGTATTAAGTAAATTGAAATTCTTTTCGAATAATTCTATGTATAAAATTTCGAACAAATACAGATATGTAGAATATTACTATAAAGAAAATAAAATATTTCATAGAATTTCAGAGGTCGAAACTTCAGAATATCTAGATTTAATAGCAGTTAAAGCAAAGAAAGGTATAGATTATGAGGAGCTAGTTTTGACTCTACTTAATGATGACGTACCATATATTGATGCTGTTGATTTTATTAATACTTTAATTGATAATCAGTTTATATTAAGTGAGTTGGAATTTACTTTGACAGGTCAGGATTTTTTGGACAGACTTATAAAAGTATTTTCCGAAGATAGATTTCAAAATGAAGGAGGAATTGCAAATAAGGATATGTTAATTAAAATTAAAAAAGAGTTAAACTCGTTTGATCAAAACATTAATGAACCCTTAAAATATCTTGAGTTATCTGATAAATTAAAACTTCTACATGACGATATTGATATATCAAAATTGTTTCAAGTTGATTCTTTTAGAAATATTAATAAAGGCACTTTAGATACAAAGACTATAAAAACTTTAAAAACAGGAATTTCTGTTTTAAATAAATTACAAGATAAATATGAAAATGAAGAACTAAATCAATTTAAGAAAAAATTCCAGAAGAGATTCGAAAATGAAGAAATTCAATTGGTAAAGGCGTTAGATACAGATTTAGGAATTAGTTATAATGTCTCATCTACTGTAGAAGCTCCTTTATTGGATAATTTGAGAATGTTTAATATGAGAGGTGATAATTATCAGATTTCATTAGGACCTAAAAAACATTTTTTATTAAAAAAACTAATTGAAGCAACAAAGAAAAATGATTATATAATTAATTTATTAGATGATGATCTAAATAAGTTTGATGAAAACAAGGAATTTTATCCAGATACTTTTTCAGTTTTTATTAATGTTTTTAATGAAAGTGGAGTAGAAAAAATTAATATTAAATCGTTATCTGGTCCTTCAGCGAATTGTTTGATAGGAAGGTTTAGCCATCTTAATAAAAATGTTTTTGATTTATGTGATAAGATTAATGCGATTGAAGCCGATCTAAACTCTGATAAAATTGTGGCAGAAATTGTTCATTTGCCAGAAAATAGAACTGGAAATATTTTGTACCGAAGTTTTCAACGTCATTATGAGATACCTTATCTAGGAAATTCATCTTTAGATATATCAAATCAAATTGCTATTGATGATCTTTATTTATCTATAAAAAATGATAAATTTCATATTAGATCAAAAACTTTAAATAAAGAAATCCTTCCTCGCTTAAGTACTGCGCACAATTTTCCAGATAGTACTTTACCTATATATAGTTTTTTATGCGCTTTACAAAATCAGGACTGTCCTGGATTTGCTTTTGATTGGGGTGGTTTACAAAATGAATTTGATTTTTTACCTCGACTATGTTATAAAAATATAATTTTTAGCAGAGCTACATGGAATATAAATGAAAAGGATATAAAAAAATTACTTTTAGATTTAGAATCTAAAGAAACATGTAATAATTTAAAAACATATTTGTTTGAAAAAAAAATACCTGAAGTAGTTTATCTTTGTGAAGGGGATAATGAAATTCTTTTTAATTTTAAAAATGAATTAAGTTGTCAAGTGTTTTATTCTATGATAAAAGGGAAAAGAAATATTCAATTAAAAGAATTTCTCTTTAAAGAAAAGAGTGTTACTAGTGATTTTTGTAACGAATTTATCCTGTCGGCATTTAGAACTTCAAAAAATAATAATCCTAATAAAGAATTAGAGGTTTCAGAAATTGAAGAGGTAGAACGATCATTTTCAATTGGAGATGATTGGCTATATTATAAATTTTATTGCGGAGAGAAGGCAGGAGAAGAGTTATTAAAAAGAGTTATTGTACCTCTTGTTGATAAGCTTACAAAAAAAGGATTTATAAAGAAATGGTTTTTTATAAGATACAACGATGAGGATGGAAATCATATTCGAGTTAGATTTTTACTTGAAAAGAGTGAGTTTATTTTAAATTGTATTCAACATATAAAGAAATCAATTTTTAATTTTGAAAAAGAGCAACTAATTTGGAAAACAACTACAGATAAGTATGTAAGAGAGCTTGAGAGATATGGTTTTAAAACAATAGAAGAAACGGAAACTCTTTTTAATAACGATAGTATTTGTTCGTTGAATTTTATAGCAACACTTGAAGGAGATATCTCCGAAAAGAATAGATGGTTGTTTGCACTATTATCAGTTCATGAATTTTTAAACGACTTTGATTTTTCAATTAAAAATAGAATAGAGTTATTTAATTATCTTAAATCTAAATTTTCAGATGAATTTAGTATTGATAGTTCAATAAACAAAGAAATAAACAAAAAATTTTCATTATATATTGTCGACATAGAAAATTTATTAATTCATAAAGAACTAAATGAAGTAACAGTTTTTGCTTATCAGTTAATAAAAGAACGTTCAATAAAAAACAGATTACCAGTTTCTCAAATTAAATCTATAATAAACAAGCAGAAAAACGATTTAACCATAGATAATTTAATTTTGAGCTATGTACATATGATTTGTAATAGAATTTTTTTAACCAAACAACGTCAACACGAAATGGTTATATACAATTTTTTACATAAATTTTATAATAGACAATTTTTTAAAAATTAATTTCAAACAAATGGACAGTAAAAATTCTCACCATAAAAAAGAAAAAAGCTGGATAGCGCTTATTAATATTCCATTTCAGATGGGGGTAATTATATTTTTATTTTCCTATCTGGGTATTTGGTTAGATGAAAAATATTCAAACGGAGGTTCTTTATGGACAATCGTTTTGTCTTTGTTTTCGGTTTTCTTAGCACTTTATAATGTCCTGCGACAAGTTAAAAATTTAAATAAATAATGAATAGAACTATTGATTTTCTTAAGTATTTTACCCCTTTTTCGATTGTATTGTTTGTCACACAATACTTTGTTATGCAATCTCTTTCAGAGAAATTAGTTTTTTTTTACTCGGCGTGGAGTATTTATATATTTAATATTCTGGCTACTTTTTTAGTTTACCTGTTTTTAATTTTTGTCAATAAAAATTTCCCAACTTATACAGGTTTTGCTTTCCTTGGCGCAAGTTTTTTTAGAATGATGTTAGCCATTATTTTTTTAATTCCGCTAATAAAAGCTCATGTAAAAGACCCAATAATAGACTTGGGTACGTTTTTTATCCCTTATTTTTTATTTTTACTTTTTGAAACATATTTCACCGTTCGTCTAATAAATAAAAGTTAATCGCTTCATTATTAGATAAATTGACTAAAATAAATGTAATTTTAAAAATTACATCTATAAATTTTCAATTTTCAATTTAAAATGTACCTTTGCAAAAAATTTTTGGAACCTAAAATTAGATAAAGATTTAATAATGATATTTTCAAATAAACCAGTTCAGTACTTATTAGTTACTTTATTAGCTTTTTCTTCGTCGATAAATTTCGCCTCTACTCCTGTTGACAGTGTTTCAGTTAAACACGAAAACGTTGCAGTAGCAGAAGGAAAAAGTCACGCAGAAAGTGTTGGTCACGAAATAGAAAAAGAATTTAATGCTAGCGAATTGATCAATTCGCACATTGGAGATTCTCATGATTTTCATATCGCTGATTGGGATGGTCATCCTATTTCTATGAGTCTGCCAATTATTTTGTGGACTAATAATGGATTAGAAATTTTTTCATCTGCAAAATTTCACCATGATAATTCAGGTGAGCATGTAGTTGATATTAATGGACAGAAATTAGTTCGTTATAAAGAGATAATTTTTTACGCTGATAAATTTGAAACAATGACAGCTGATCAGAAAAACACTGGAGCTTTTGCTTTTGATGCAAGACCTTTAGATTTCTCTATCACAAAGAATGTCTTTTCAATGTTGATGTCGGCAATTGTTTTGTTCTTCTTATTTTTTGCTGTAGCAAGATCTTACAAGAAAAACCCAAATGCACCAAAAGGATTGGCTGGATTTTTAGAGCCACTAGTTACATACGTTAGAGATGAGATTGCAATTCCAAACATTGGACCAAAAAAATACGCAAAATATATGCCGTATCTTTTAACTATCTTTTTCTTTATTTGGATTAATAACTTAATCGGATTAATTCCTTTCTTCCCATTTAGTTCAAACTTAACAGGTAATATCTATTTTACATTTGTAATGGCATTTATTACTTTCGTAGTTACAACTTTAAGTGGAAATAAAACTTACTGGGGACACATTTTTAATACACCAGGAGTTCCTGTGTGGTTGGCTCCAATTATGATTCCTGTAGAAATTATAGGAATGCTTACTAAGCCATTTGCATTGATGATTCGTTTATTTGCAAACATCACTGCTGGTCACATTATTATCTTGAGTTTAGTTTCTTTGATTTTCATTTTCAAAAGTATTGCTATCGGACCAGTTGCTGGAGCATTCGTATTGTTCATGAGCGTATTAGAAATGTTGGTTGCTGCTTTGCAAGCGTATGTATTTACATTGCTTTCAGCATTATTTATTGGTCAGGCTGTTGAAGAGCACGATCATCATTAATTAGAGTTTTATTAATTATTAACTATATAAATTTATTATTATGGTATTAGCTGGAATCGGAGCTGGATTAGCTGTAATTGGTGCAGGTCTTGGTATTGGAAAAATTGGTGGTTCTGCAATGGACGCTATTGCTCGTCAACCAGAAGCTGCTGGAAAAATTCAGACTGCTATGATTATTGCTGCTGCACTTATTGAAGGTGTTGCTCTTTTCGCAGTAGTTGTTGCGTTAATCACAAACGCATAATTAAAATTTAAAACTTCCTGTAGCGGTTGGCTCCAGGAAGTTTTTTTAAAAAAGACAAACAATTTTTAAATATATAATGTTATGCAATTAACTTCACCAGAAAGTTTAATTTTTTGGACAACAATTATCTTTATTGTTTTCTTCATTCTTTTGGCAAAATATGCTTGGAAACCTATTTTAGGAGCGGTAAAAAGCCGTGAAGAATCTATCAATGAGGCTTTAGCATCTGCTGAAGCAGCTCGTAGAGAAATGCAAAATTTAACTGCAGATAATGAGCGTATCTTAAAAGAAGCTCGTGCAGAACGTGATGCGATGTTAAAAGAAGCTCGCGAAATGAAAGAGCAAATTATAGCTGAATCTAAAAATGAAGCTCAAGAGCAAGGTCAAAAATTGATCGCTCAAGCTAAAGCAGCTATTGAAAATGAAAAAAATGCAGCTATGGCTGAATTGAAATCTCAAGTTTCAACTTTATCATTAAGCATTGCTGAAAAATTATTGAAAGAAGAATTATCTAGCAAAGAATCTCAAACTAAATTAGTTGAGAAAATGTTAGATGACGTAAAGCTAAACTAATATTATGGCAAGTACAAGAGCAGCAATTCGTTATGCAAAAGCAATTCTAGACTTAGCAAACTCTAAAGGTGTTGCCGAAGCTGTCAATAACGACATGAAATCAATTGCTTCAACAATAGGAGCAAATGAAGAATTGAGTACCTTTATCGAAAGCCCAACTATAAAAGTTGAAGTTAAAGAGAGTGCTCTTTTAGAAGTTTTTGCAAGTGTAAATGGTGTAACTAAAGGGTTATTTCATTTATTGTTTGAAAACAAAAGATTCGAAATTCTAGGAGCAATTGCACTAGAGTACAATAAATTATTTGATGAAAGCATTGGTGTTGAAGTAGCTACGGTTACAACAGCAATTCCTATGGATGCTGCTTTAGAAGCTAAAGTATTAGCTAAAATTGCAACATTATCAGATAAAAAAATTACAATAGAAAATAATGTAGATGCTTCAATTATTGGAGGATTTATTTTAAGAATAGGCGATAAGCAATATAATGCATCTGTTGCAAACAGATTACAAGTATTAAAAAGAGAGTTAAGTAATTAGTTTTATTACACATAAAAGTGTCTAAATTATAAATTTAAGATGGCGGAAATCAAACCTGCTGAAATTTCAGCAATATTAAGAAAGCAAGTAGAAGGTTTTGAATCTGGTGCTACGCTAGAGGAAGTAGGAACGGTACTTCAAGTTGGAGATGGTATTGCTCGTATTTACGGGCTATCTAATGTACAATACGGTGAGTTAGTTGAATTTGAAAACGGACTTGAAGCTATTGTATTGAACCTTGAAGAAGACAATGTTGGTGTGGTACTTTTAGGACCATCAACAGGAATCAAAGAAGGATCAACTGCAAAAAGAACACAACGTATTGCTTCTCTTAAAGTAGGTGAGCAAATGGTAGGACGTGTAGTGAACACTCTTGGTTTTCCAATTGATGGAAAAGGACCAATCGGTGGAACATTATATGAAATGCCTTTAGAAAGAAAAGCTCCTGGAGTTATCTTCCGTCAGCCAGTAACTGAGCCATTGCAAACAGGTATTAAAGCTGTTGATGCTATGATCCCAGTTGGTCGTGGACAACGTGAGCTTGTTATTGGTGACCGTCAAACAGGTAAATCAACTGTTTGTATCGATACAATCTTAAATCAAAAAGAATTTTACGATGCAGGAAAACCTGTATTTTGTATATATGTTGCAATTGGGCAAAAAGCTTCAACTGTAGCAGGAATTGCTAAAATGTTAGAAGAAAAAGGTGCAATGGCTTATACAGTTATTGTTGCTGCAAATGCTTCTGACCCAGCTCCAATGCAAGTTTATGCTCCTTTCGCAGGTGCAGCAATTGGAGAATACTTTAGAGATTCAGGTCGTCCAGCACTTATTGTGTATGATGATTTATCTAAACAAGCTGTTGCTTACCGTGAGGTTTCTCTTTTATTAAGAAGACCACCGGGACGTGAGGCATATCCTGGAGACGTTTTCTACTTACACTCTCGTTTATTAGAGCGTGCTTGTAAAGTAATTGCAGATAATGGAATTGCTAAAAACATGAACGATTTACCAGATTCTATTAAGTCTATCGTAAAAGGTGGTGGTTCATTAACTGCTTTACCAATTATTGAGACTCAAGCTGGTGACGTTTCTGCATATATCCCAACAAACGTAATTTCGATTACAGATGGTCAGATTTTCCTTGATGGAGATTTGTTCAACTCTGGAGTTCGTCCTGCTATTAACGTAGGTATCTCAGTATCTCGTGTTGGAGGTAATGCACAAATTAAATCAATGAAAAAAGTATCAGGTACTTTAAAATTAGACCAAGCTCAATTCCGTGAATTGGAAGCGTTTGCTAAATTTGGTTCTGACTTAGATGCTGTTACTTTAAACGTAATTGAAAAAGGAAAAAGAAACGTTGAAATCTTGAAACAAGGTTTAAATGATCCTTATACAGTTGAAAACCAAGTTGCTATTATTTACGCTGGTTCTAAAAACTTATTAAGAAACGTTCCTGTAAATAAAGTAAAAGAATTTGAAGCAGATTTCTTAGCATACCTAAACAGCAAGCATAAAGACACTCTTAATGCGCTTAAAGCAGGTAAACTAGACGATAACATTACAGATGTTATTGAAAAAGTAGCAAAAGAAATTTCAGCAAAATATAACTAATAAGATAATTGGATAATTAGATAATTAGAAAGATCAAAGTGTTTTTCTAATTATCTAATTGACTGATTTTCAAATTTTCTAATTAGAAAAGATGGCAAATTTAAAGGAAATCCGTAATAGAATTACTTCCGTTTCATCTACGATGCAGATTACATCGGCGATGAAAATGGTTTCTGCTGCAAAGCTTAAGAAAGCACAAGATGCAATCACAGCGATGCGTCCTTATGCCGAGAAATTAACGGAATTATTACAAAACCTTTCTGCAACACTTGATGGTGATGTAGGAGGAGATTTTACTACACAACGTGAAGTAAAGAAAGTATTAATTGTAGCAATAACATCTAATAGAGGTTTATGTGGTGCATTTAATACCAATGTAATAAAGGAAGCAAAAGTACGTTCTGAATTTTATGCCGGAAAACAAGTTGACATTTTTGCTATAGGTAAAAAAGGAAATGATGTTTTAAGCAAAACACATTCAGTAATAGACAATAAAAGTTCAGTTTTTGATGACTTGACTTTTGATAACGTAGCTGAAATTGCTGAAATTTTAACTCAACAATTCTTAACTGGAAAGTATGATAAAATTGAATTGATTTATAATCAATTTAAAAATGCTGCGACTCAAATTGTTCAAACTGAACAGTTTTTGCCTTTGGCTCCAATAAAATCAGATGTACCAGTTTCGACAGGAGATTATATCTTTGAACCTTCAAAAGAAGAAATCGTGTTAACTTTGATTCCTAAATCATTAAAAACACAATTATACAAAGGTATTCGTGATTCATTTGCGTCTGAGCATGGTGCACGTATGACTGCTATGCACAAAGCAACTGATAATGCAACTGAGTTAAGAAATCAATTGAAATTAACTTATAACAAAGCACGTCAAGCTGCAATTACAAACGAAATCTTAGAAATCGTTGGTGGAGCAGAGGCTTTGAAAGGATAGGAAAAATTTTAATTTTTCAAATCTTCAAAATTGCAAAGCAATGAAAGGATAAGAAAAATTTTTAAGTATATAAAAAAGAGCCAACAATTGTTGGCTCTTTTTTTATGTCTATATTTTAGAAGTTGAGAGGGATAAATTTTACTTTAAAAAAAGTTCTTCTTCAATTTTTGAAAATTCTTCTTTTTCATATTCTTTGATAGCTGTATTTTTTACCAGAAAAATTTTGTCGCAGTCTTTATATAGAATTTCCAGAATATGTGAAGAAATAAGGACTATACTTTTTTGAGATAACTCTCTAATATAATTCATCAACAGATAATTAGATTCTAAATCGAGACCATTAAAAGGTTCGTCAAAAATATAAATTGGATATTCTCTTTGGAATACGGCATTCATGTAAGCCTTTTTTTTCATTCCAGTCGAAAATGTCTTGATGAGTTTATCTTGTGAGACATCAAACAAATTGGTTTTATTTCCAGTTTTTAGATTTAGTAATTCTTTATAAAAATTTGAAAATTCTGTAGCAGTAAGTTCATCGTAAACTGGTACTTCAGTTGGGAAAAATGCTATTTCGTTATGTTTAATGGGCAAATCAATGTAGGATATTGTTCCTTCAAAATCTATTAGTGCAGTTATAATTTTAAATAATGTAGTTTTACCTTCGCCATTTTTCCCAACGACTCCATATATTCCATTTTTTGAAATTGAAAGATTTATATCCTGTAAAACAGTTTTATTTCCAAATGCTTTCTTCTTGATATTAATCTGTAACATATTTCAAATTGTTTATTGTTTTTATAGACTTATAGTATAAATAAGGTAAAATTAAAAAAGGTATTCCAATTTGGATATTTATAATAAATAAAGCGAAAAAAATCTGTTGTAATAAACTATTGCTAAAAAAAGTGTATTTAAACAAGATGCTAATTATTGGAAATAAAAAAACTAATGGTACAAACAGTAGTAAATCCCATTTTTTGAATATTAATAGACATAAAATTAAAGCTGTACTCAATAGTAAGGTGTTGTATATCGCAACTTGAATTTGCTTTAAAAGATATTTCCCAGAATCGAAAGAACTTATTTTTATATGAATTATGTTCTCTCTATTAAAGGATGGTAAACAGCCAATAAAAGAAACTAAAAATAAGCTGGCAAGATTTAGATTATCATTATTGTATTGGTCTCCCATTACATTAAGGAAAATAATCAAAGGTATAAAAAGGATAAGTTTATTTTTTCTAAAGCAAATATGCCAAAATGGATCAAATAATCTGAAGGGATACTTTATGGTTTTAAGCCCTAGTTTATTTAGTAGAATCAAGAAATACAGTATTAGAGAGTGTATTATAAGAATATCCCAACGTTGGTTTATAAGATAAATAATTATAAACGGAAAACTATATATTGTGTATTCCAGGAACAATAAAAGACGATAATTTTTATTTACCCTCAATAGCTCTATGTCCTTTCTGTTCTGATGATAAAAGGCTATTTCTAAAGTTGTTATTAAAAAGTAATAATTGTATTTTGGAAATAATTGATTTAGAAAATAAATAATAACTGAGTAAAAAGCCAAGAACAATCCTATTGCTAAATAGTCATCTTTTGGTAATATTTTTCTAAATCGGATTAGGATTAAATACTTTAATATTTTTATCATTTCTTATTTTAAAAAGCAGTCATTAAGCAAAATGTAATATTATTTTCCTGCTATAAAGGCTGCAAAATAGATAAAAAAACAAAACCGAAAATAATCAAATACAATTATTATCCTTCAAACTCTTTTTTCCAAGCTTTTAAAATACCAGAGAAATCCCATATCTTTTTTTGGTATTTTGTTACCAAAAATATTAAAACAACAACATCAAATAATAAAAACAACAATATTATGTATAAGCTCATAGCTATTAATTTAAGTAGTATTGTGTATATATTGGTAAATCTCCGAAATTCTACATATTCATAGCATAAATTATCTATTCATAAATGCATATGTAAATCTGCCCAATTCAAAACCGATGTAAGTTAATATAGCGAATATCCATAATAGCCATACTATAAAATTGTTGGTTTCCTCTTTGGCATAAAGAGCGATTTTATTCATATACTTTTTCATGTTTTTATAGTTTAATTAGTTAGTAGTTTGAAGAGTTGTTAATGGATGAAATTATAATATGCTTTTCCTATTACGTATCCTGCAAAATATAGACTAGCCCATAATATAACTGCTGATAGGACTATCTTAGCAAGAGTGTCGATATTTATAATATTGTTTTCGTTTTTCATCATTTATATATTTTTAAGATAATAATACTCTAAATATAGAATTATTTACCATAACACCATAGTGTTTGTAAATAAAATCTGTAAAAATATTAAGAGTGAGTAAATAGAAGAAAGAATAATCAATTTTATTTTTTGAGTTAGATTTAGTTTCATTACAGTAATAATTGTTTTATTCCCAGTATTCACTATAAAAATTTTTAGTTTCCATTAATTCTAAATGACTTCCTGATATGGAAACTGTTTTGTCTTCTAGAATATAAATAGTGTCGGCTATGTTTTTTAGCATATTTAAGCGATGTGAGATAAAAAAAATGGCACATTCTTTTTTAATTTTTTGCAATAGATTTATAGTAAATTGTTCTGTGTTTCGATCCATTGCAGCGGTAGCTTCATCCAGAATTAAAAATTGAGGTTTTTTGTATAAAGCTCTAGCCAAAGCTATAATCTGTTTTTGACCTCCTGATAAATTGATTCCTTCTTCACCAAGAATAGTTGTTAAGCCTTGGGGCAATTGACTAAAATAAAAATCAAAACCATATTCGGTTATAAATTTCATGAAACCTTCTGGTGTTTCCTCTTTGCCAAGTAAAATGTTATCAATAACGGTTCCTTTAAAAATGGTAATTTCCTGAGGAATCACAGCCAGTAAATCTCTGTAGTGTTTAAGACCAATTTCTTTAAGGGAGTATTTATTATTTACAATAATATTTCCGTTTTCAAAATCATAAAAGCGCTGTAATATTTGCCCTAAGGTGCTTTTCCCGCTTCCACTTTCTCCAACAACAGCTATAAACTTACCTTTTTCCATATCTATATTTACATCATGGAAAAGTTCACTTCTTCCTGCAAATCGAAAAGAAAGATTTTGAATAGAAATTTTCTCAATTTCAAAAACTTCTAAACCATCTTCAGTTTCTTTTTCTATCGATGCAAATTCATACATTCTATTAAAAGCAATTTTAGCCTCATTTATAGGAATTGATATTAGAGCTAAATTTGCAATAGAAGGGAGCAAAGCTCCTACAATGCCTAATATAGCCATCAATTCACCAATTTTAATTTCATCATTAAAAACCTGAACAGAAGTATAAATCAAAATACTGATTGAAAAAATAAGACTCGCCAATCCAGATTGCCAAGACAGGGTGATGTTGATTTTTCCTAGATTGAATTTTTTTTCTTGAAAATTAGCAAAAAGATGTTCGTTTAATTTATTAAAAAGAGGTTGTTTATTGTCAATTTTTATAGTTGAAATCCCTTGAATAGTATTGATATAATTACTTTCATTAAGAGCGTAACTCTGCATAACTTCTTTTTGAGAGTCCATTATTTTTTTATTTTTACTATAAATAATGAAAAAATATATAGGCAAACTTAATAAGGAAATTAAGCCCAGCTTCCATGAATAACCAAACAGGAATACTAACGAAATAATAGCGACTAAAACATCAATAACTAAAGTACTGGTGAGCATTTTAATTACACCTTGTACACGTTGTACATCGTTTAATCGTGCTACTAGTTCTCCTATTTGTCGAGTATCAAAAAAAGGTTTTGGCAATTGTAAAAGAGAAGAAAAAAATGAATTGTTTATTCGGTTATTAAAATCTTTGGATTGTTGTAGTAAGAAGTATTCTCTTAAAACAGCTATTCCTACTTTGGCCAAAAGCAAAATGACTAATAGAGAAATTCCTGAGATTAGCTTTTTGATATTGTGTGAAGGTAAAATATCATCTATGAGTTTTTGAGAAAATAATGCCATCGACATTCCTAAACTAGCGATAAAAATACCTAGTAAAACAGAAATCCCAATAAGTTTGTAATCTTCCTTCACTACGTCCAGAAACCATTTTATCTGAGCTTTTTTATCTGTCTTTTTAGTTATGAAATTTTCATTTGGTTCCAGGGTCAAGCAAGTTTTTGAAATCCAAATTGTTTCTAACTCTTCTACTGATAAATTGTAAAGGCCTTTTGCAGGATCTCCAATCAAGAAACCTTTGCTGTCATCATATTTATAACACACAATATAATGTTGTAGTTGGTTGTCTATAAGGACATGAAGAATAACAGGTTGTTTGTGAGTAATAAGCGTTTTTATATCTGCCTCATAACCTTCTGCCGTAAAACCTAATTTATTTGCAGCTTGGTAAAGCCCTAGTGTTGTAGTACCTTGTTTGGTTGTACCACTTATTTCTCGAAGTTTTTCGATGGACTGATTTCCGTTATATAATTTTATAATCGATAATAAACAGGCTACGCCACAATCGGATTGGTCCAATTGTAGAGTATGTGTTTTCTGAATTTGTTTTATCTTCATTATATTTTATTCGAGATTCATTTGTTTTATCAAAACTTCGATTTTAGTCTGACCTTTTATTTTCTTAATTAGGTTCTGCTCTTTATCATAAAGGACTAAACATGGCAATGACTTAATATCAAAAGTAGAAGCGAAAGTAACTTTGTTATCACATAAAAAATAAACGTTGTCATAAGTGGTTAATTGATGTTTTTGGGCAAATATTTTTATGTTTTCCGGTTTTTCAAATGAGACGAAAATTAATTGGAAATTACTCAAACGCTCCATGTTTTCTTTAATCATTTTAGCTTCTTCATGGCAAAATTCACAATCTGTATTAAAATAAATAAAAATTGTTGCAGTCTCTTTCTTTAATTTTTGATTGGTGAAAATACCTCCTGATATATCTTGGTATGAAAATTCAGGAATGTTTTTTATATTTTGTGCAACCTCTTTTTTATGGTTTATCTTAGACACAATTAAGTAACCTAAAAAAAGTAAAATGCCAATGAATGTTATAAGAAGAATGATTTTTAGAGATTTTTTCATTTTTCTGGTCCTTTATTCATAATCAGAGACATTATAAGGCAAATCATTGCAATAGTTCCCATAGCTGCTTGAAGAATATCTTCATTATAAAAGAAATACCTTACTATATGCGCAAAAAGCATGATAAAGCATGCAATAAGAAATAATTTTTTAGTGTTAGACATGTTAAGAATAATTAAGGGTGAAAAACATAACGATAGTTATCCATAATAATAAAGTGGGACCATAACTATAAGCTACAATTTTAAGCCCTTTATCCATATTGGTTTCGGTTTCTTTGCCTATAAAATAAGCAAGGATAAGCCAGTATGCCAACTCGAATAAATTGAGTGTTTGAAACGGATAAATAAACCAAGATTCTAAATCTTTGTAGCCTACTATATTTAATGCTGATAAGGGGTAGAAATATTGAATATCCTCTAAATCGTATTTGGTTTGAAAAAAATAGAACCAAATAATTTTAGCAATAGCAACTAACAAAAAAATAAACTCTGCTTTAATAGCAATAGTCCATAATGATTTATAGGTGACTTCTTTTGAGCTAAGAAAATAAGTTCCTATGTACAACACAATGGCAATTATACTTGTTTTGATTGCAATGTATACAGGAATGAAAAAATAAGAAATCCACTTCCATTTATTCTGAAACTCAAAATATTGATTCAATTGTTGAGAAGTAAGCTTTTCTGCCATTGAATTGTATTGCAAGGCGTCAAAATCTAAAACTACTTTTGTAGCTTCTCCAAATGCTATTAAAATAATTGAAAGCAAGAGGCATATTAGATATGGATTTTTAAACATATTTATAAGATTGTAAATTAAGGCAGTAAAATTTTTTGTCATTAATAGGCATACTATTTTTTGACTTTTTTGCTTTTTTGATATTGATAAGCAATGCCTATTATTATAATTAGTAGTACAAGAAATTTGTGATTGTTGTCCATAATTTTTACTTTTATAAAACAACCTTAAGGATCTTTAATCTATTTAAGGTTGGGCTTTTTTTGTAAATAATCTTTTTTATCATCGTAATTATTTATCCAACTTAGTACTGAAAAGTTAGGATGTTGTTACCTTAATAATAACTAGTATTAACCAAAGCCCATTAAAGTTATAGAAAAAGAATATTTTAAGAATTACTACTTATTTTTTATTTCGATTATTGAAATAAATAAGACCTGCAGCTATTAAAACTAATATTGGCGTAATTAGATAATATGCATTTTTAACTATAAATACATTATATAGTAAAAGGATAATAGTAAAAATAGTAATGAGGATAAAAAAGTGATTTTTGTTCATGATAACTATATCCTTAGTTATTTTTTCTTTTTGAAAAATATATAGCTTTTGTATAAAATCAGAAAAAGAGATAGTAAAGTTGGAGCCCACGGATTAAAACTAATTTTATCAAGTTGATATAATATGCATAGTGAAATTGTAAATAAAAAAAATAAATAGGAAGCAATTAGTTTGTTTTTTTCAGTTATCATGTGGAAGTTTTATGTTTATAGATATGCAATCTCATTTAGTTGAGTTATTCAAAGCCTTAAAATTAATTAATCTTAAGGCTTTAATTGGTTATTAGTCACACATTAACATTAGTCCTGCAAATCCAACCCAACCCAATGGAGAGAATCCAGTTGCTCCTAAAACAATAGCTCCCAAACCTAATGCATCTGTACAAGATAATGAACTACCACCACCACTATCGTCATCATATCTTTTAGGTTTGATTTGACCTCCTAATAAAATTTCCATTTGATTTAATTCTAATTTTTTCATGATATAAATATTTAATTGGTTAATATTAATTTTATTGAATTCCCATTTGTTTTATTTTTAAAGGTTACAAAACAATTAAACAATCCTATTCTTTTTCTAAATTATAAATTCTAGTAAAAGATATTATTCTTAAAGTAACGTCTTACTATAAAAACAATCTCGTTTTCTTTTGTCAAAACTATGTCAAACATCATATTGAATACAAATGGTCGTTATCGGGATTCGGGAAAACCGATATAGATTTCGGGAATTTCGTGTTAAAAAATAGGTTAACTATATGGTTTTTAGTATTTTGTGTGTCATTCGTTAAATTCGTTATTTGTTGGTTTAATTGTACAAGTTTGCTGTATTTTTGTAAGAAAATTAAATTTAATGAAGAGCTTTATCTGGAATATAAAGGTTTTATTGTTTTTATTGCCAATAATCGTACTGGGACAAACTCCAAAAAAAGAGTATGCAAAACTTTCTTATGATGAGTTGCGTGATTTGTATTTTGCTAATGAAAAAAATAAAACAGTACAAGAGCAATGTGCACAAGCTTATTTGGCTAAGGCTAGTAAGGAAAACATTCCTATACGAAAAGCCAAGGCTAATTATCAATTTGCACTTTTATACTACAAAACAGATACCAATAAAGCGATTATGTATCTGGATAGTGTGATTAAATATTCTCAAAATACGGGAGATAAATTTTTTCCCGCTGGTGCTTATTGTGAAAAAGCAGATTTACTTAAAAAGCAATTTAAGTTTAAAGAAGCTTTAATGAATTATAATTTAGCAGAAAAAACTGCTTTTAAAACGAATATTGATTACTATTATATAGTTCGTGAATATGTAGGTACAACGAAATCGGAAGATTTAGGTGATTTTAAAGAAGCACTTGATATTTATAAAGAATGTTACAAATATTATAAAAGTAAAGATGTAAGAAGTTCGAAGTATGCGAGGGATTATCAGAGTATTATTTTTGGAATAGCAGATTGTTATAAATCGTTGCATAATATAGACTCCACTACCTATTATAATAAATTGGGATATAGAGAATCCCATATAACAAAAAATGAAGAGTATAAATACTTGTTTGTTTTAAATGAAGGGGCTAACCAAGTAGTAGGAAAAAATTACAAAGTAGGATTAGATAGTATTAATAAAGCATTACCCAAAATGATTGAATATAACAATACACTTAATGTATTGGCAGGGTATTATTATTTAGGAAAAGCTTATGAAGGTTTGGGTAAAAAAATATTAGCAACTGAAAACTTTATTAAAGTAGATTCTATTAATAATGTAACAAAAGAAATAACTACAGAATTTATAGATGGGTATCCGTATTTGATTTCATATTATAAAAATTTAGGAGATAAAGAAAATCAATTAAAATATATTACTGCCTATATGGAGATAGACAGTACTTTACAGAAAAATTATAAAGAATTAAATAAGTTGGTGCATAAAGAATATGATATCCCACGTTTAATTTCCGATAAAGAAGCTCTTATCGAATCTCTTGGCAAGGATAAAATAAAAACATATTGGGGCTTGGTTTTTTTATTTTTAATAACCATTGGTGTGGGTGGTTTTGGCATCTATCAGTATAAACTTAAGAAGAGATATCGTTCCCGATTTAAAAAAATAATGAAGGAAACAGCCATGATAGGCGATAATGAAATAGAGTTAAATAATGAAAAAGAAATTAAAATAGCGGAGACAAAAATTGATGTTGGTATAGCAGAAGAATTGGTAAACCAGATTTTGGAAAAGCTGGATGATTTCGAAAAAAGAAAAGGATACCTAGAATCGAATATTACGGTACAAATGTTATCAACAACATTTGAGACTAATAGCAAATATGTATCCAAAATTGTAAATGTGTATAAGGGAAAAACCTTTACCCAATACATAAACGATTTAAGAGTTGAGTATGCAGTTACCCTATTACAAGAAAACAAGATGTTAAGAAAATATACCATTCAGGCTCTTGCTTTGGAATTTGGTTTTAATAATGCGGAATCCTTTTCAACAGCTTTTTATAAAAAAACAGGTATCAAACCAACTTATTTTATCAAAGAATTGGATAGTGTGGTATAAATAGATTAAGGTTTTATTTTCAATGGATTAAAAGGATATGGCAAGTCGGAATTCCCGAATTTCGATATACACTAGGTGATTGTTTAGTAGTTTTGTAAGAGAGCTGTTCTATATTTGTAAGCATAATAATAAATAAAATTTATAAAGATGAAAACGAAAAGAGAAAAAAAAGAAGTTAATAAATTTGATTTAGAAAAATTTAAGGTAGCAAAATTAAAAAACCTACATTTAATTAAAGGTGGGGGTGATGAAACGAAGACAGGTAATAAATTACAGGTCCCATCGAGATTATGCGATTAAT
This sequence comes from Flavobacterium sp. PL02, assembly GCF_035013205.1. NCBI lineage: Bacteria > Pseudomonadati > Bacteroidota > Flavobacteriia > Flavobacteriales > Flavobacteriaceae > Flavobacterium > Flavobacterium sp. PL02. Next base: position 99,922 of record NZ_JAYGJP010000003.1, on the reverse strand, counting down.
AATTTAAGATTAAATAGCTACGTTTTATGCTAAATACTTTATTAAGGTAAACAATAACAAAATATAAAAAAGTTCTATTTTCAGAATTATCTAAATCGGGTAAAATTTTAAATGTGTATAATGCAGCACAGATGGCAGAAAAAGTGAGCAAAAAGAAACGATAATAAATATCATAATAACATTAAGTGAAAAAATTGAAAAAAATCATAACATTATTAGTCATTAGTTTTTCTGGAATTGTATCGGCTCAATCTCCTGCATTGGCTCCATCAATTCCAGCAACCGATGTATATCACGGTATTGAAGTTGTTGATGAGTACAGAAATTTAGAAAATCTGGAAGATTCAGCTGTTATTGATTGGATGAAAAATCAAACCACTTATACTGAAGCAACCTTGAAAAGTATTTCTAAAAGAAATGAATTCTTAAATCGGATGTTAAACATAGATAAGAAAACGGAATTTTTTTATGGTGCTATAAATACAACTACAGATGGCACTAATTTTTATACTAAAATGCGTAATGACGAAACCTATCGAAAATTATATTGTAAAAAAGGACTTAATGGTAAGGAACAATTACTTTTTGACCCAAAGGATTTTAAACCTGGAAGCCATAAAAACTATGTAATAAGTTATTATAAACCTGCTAAAGACGGCTCTAAAGTAGTTATTGCACTCACCGAAGGCGGAAAAGAAATTGCCGAAGTTGTTATTTTTGATGTACTAAAAAATAAGATGTTACCAGAGATTATTACCAATACCTGGCCAAGTGGAATAGGAGGAATAAGTTGGTTGCCAGACAACTCGGGAATTGTTTATGTTCATATTCCTAATATCGACATGAAATCTGATGATTTTATTATGAACACAAAGTCTGTTGTTTATAAACTTGGAAGTAACCCTAATACGATAAAAGATATTTTTTCGATATCAAATAATCCTGAATTAAAATTAGACAAGGCAGATCTTCCTATTGTAACAATTCCTCAAAAATTTAATAATTACATATTTGGACGCGTGGGTGGAGCCACACCTTATAGTGATTATTTTTATGCAAATGTGGTAGATGTTTATAATGATAAAGTGATTTGGAAACCCTTTTTTAAAAAAGAAGAAAAAATTAAAAGTTTTATAATAGACGGAAATGATGTGATTTTTATTTCAGAAAACAATAACAAAAGTCAGCTATGTAAAACATCTCTTGATTCTCCGAATTTTTCAACTCCAGAGGTTATTATTAAAGAAATAAAAGATGAAATAATAGATGATGTTGTAAAAACAAAAGATGGATTTTTCTTTACAACAGTAAAAAATGGAGTAGTTGCCAATTTTTATTTTTATAACGGACAAGATTACAAGAAAATAAATTTACCCACACCTTCAGGCAAAATTCGCATGCAAACCATAAGTGAAGATGTATCTGATATTTGGATTTCTTGTGCTGGATGGACTCAGGATAGAAAAAGATACAAGTACGATATTAAAACGGATACCTTAAAACCGGAAGATTATCGTGAACAGTCAGATTATTCCGAATATGATGATATTGTTGTAGAAGAAATAGAAATAAAAACACATGACGGATTAGCTTTACCACTAACTATTATTCACAAAAAAGGATTGGATAAAAATGGTAAAAATAGAGTAATCATGGATGGATATGGTGCTTATGGGGATTCAAACGATGCTTATTTTAATCCATATAGTTTGTTATGGGTTTTAGATGGAGGTATTTTAGTACATACGCATGTGCGAGGTGGTGGAGAAAAAGGCGATGCATGGCATAAAGGAGGTTTTAAGAAAACGAAACCAAATACGTGGAAAGATTTTATTTCGAGTGCCGAATATTTAATCAAGGAAAAATATACTTCTCTAGAATACTTGGGTGTAGAAGGAGCAAGTGCGGGTGGGATCTTGATAGCCAGAGCGATTACAGAAAGACCCGATTTATTTAAAGCTGCAGTTATTAATGTAGGATCGATAAATGCGGTTCGTGCTGAAATTGCACCCAACGGGCCAAATAATATAAAAGAATTTGGAACTGTTGAAAATGAAGAAGAGTTTAAAGCATTGCTAGAAATGGATGCGTTTCATCATATAAAAAAAGGAACAAAATATCCTGCAACCTTGATAACTGCTGGGATGAATGATCCCCGAGTAATTGCTTGGATTCCGGCTAAGTTTGCAGCCAAACTTCAAGTTAATAATTCAGGAGATAACCCTATATTTTTAAATGTAGGTATGGAAAACGGTCATGGTGGAGATGTGACTTATGACAAGTTATATGATAAACTTGCCGATTCTTATGCTTTTTTTTATTGGCAGTTGGGGCATCCAGATTACAAATTAAAGAAGGAATAATGTGTTTAAATCAAAAGAATGAACATTTATAAAGTTCATCATTTCTCCCAATATCTTTTAAGAACGCCTTTATTTCCTATTTCTTTTTATTTAAATATAATAGAGAATTATTCTCAGGAAGTGTTATTAAAGGCGTTTGAAAATCCATTGGTTCGGGAAGCAATTTTTATCGCATCGCCAGAATTGGTATTGGCTTTAGACAAATGGAAAAATGATTCTTCTGATTATTCGAACAAAAAAGAGAACGGTTTAGAGATTACCTTATTAAAATACATTGCCAGAATGTCTGCAAGGTGTACTCCTTTTGGGTTATTTGCTGGTTGTACTACAGGAAAAATAGATTCGGAAACAAATTGTATTCTTAAATCGCTAGCTAGTTTTAATCGTTTTACGCAATTTGATAGACAGTTCTGGCTAGCAATGTTGCAGGAATTTGGGAAACGAAAAGAAATTAGAAATCATCTTAAATATTATCCTAATACTTCAGTTTATGCACTTGGCGATTTCTATCGCTATGTAGAGTATAAATATGTAAATACTAAAAGGGAGCATAGTATTTCGGCACTAAGAAAATCAGAACTTCTAGACACAGTATTACTTCATGCAAAATCAGGAATAAGGATTGATGAAATGGTTTTACATCTTATTGATGATTCTTCTGAAAAGGAAGACGCATTAGCTTTTATTTACCAAATTAATCGATTTTCAGTTTCTTGTAAGCGAGATTGATGGTACTATAACAGGTAAAGAGGAGTGGGATAGTGTATTTACTCTTTTTAATAAAATTCCCAAATTACAACATGATAATAAACAATTGCAAATTCTTAAAAAAGGGCTTTTAAAATTAGACAAGAGCTTGATTCCTGTTGAAAACAGTTATACCGAAATAAAGGAATTAATCCAAAACATGGATTTGTCTTATGATGAAAAATATCTTTTTCAGACTGATTTAAACACAGCTACCTATGTAAATGTATTAAGCGAAAAAGTTCTAGAAAAAGTAATGCAAGCGATTCGTTTTTTAAACGGAATTCAAAATTCTAAGACATTTACAAATCAGACCAATTTTATAAGAGCATTTACTCACAGATATGAATCTAGAGAGATGCCGTTAACCACTGTTTTGGATACAGAAACTGGTATTGGCTATCTTCAAGACTCAGATATGAATGATGTTCATGACATATTAGAACGGTTCTCTTTTCAAGATTCAAAACCGAAAATAGAGAATCAATCTTGGAGTACTTATGACTACATCATAGAGAAAAAATTGCAAGAGAGTGTTCTAAAAAAAGAGAAAAGCATTCTACTTTCAGAAAAAGATTTTCCTGATTTTGATGCCAATTGGGATAATGCTCCAGCTACATTTTCGGTAATAATCGAACTTTTAAAAAATGAAGAAATTAGTATTGAATCTTCAGGAAATAGTAGTGCGGCAAAATTATTAGGACGCTTTTGTAATGGAAACAAGCGGATTCATAATTTGACAAAAGAAATTATTGAAAAAGAAACAAAATATCATTCTGATAAAATCTTGGCAGAAGTGGTACATATTCCTGAATCAAGAACGGGAAATATATTACGAAGACCAGTTTTAAGAGATTATGAAATTGCCTATCTTTCTATTCCTGGTGTAGCAGAAGAGAAAGCAATCGATTTAAATGATTTGATGATTTCTATTAAAGAGAATAGGATTTTTTTGCGATCTAAAAAGTACAATAAAGAAGTTGTTCCTTGTTTATCTAATGCTCATGATTATTCTAATAATAAATCATTACCCATTTATCATTTTTTATGTGACTTACAAAGTCAGGATTTAAAACCTATTTATAGTTTTAATTGGGGTGTTTTGGATTTGCATTATGATTATTTTCCACGAGTACTATATAAAGATGTTATTCTTTCGAAAGCAAAATGGATGGTGGATAAAAAGGAAATAAACCAGTTTTTAAAAATGGAAGAAAGCGGTTTATTTGAAGCTTTTAGAATTTGGAAGAATGAACGCAATATACCCCGACTTGTAAATTGGGTTAACACAGATAATACACTTTTACTTGATTTAGAAAAAGAGATTTGTATGAAGATGTTTTTAAAATCGGTTCAAAACTATAATAAAATTACGCTGGAAGAATTTTTGTTTACTGGTGATTCTGTTGTTAAAGATGCCAATGGAGAAGATTTTACAAATCAATTTATATTGTCATTTTACAAAGAGTAAATAGACTTTGAGAATAGAGACGCAATAGACGCGGATGATACGGATTCGCTATCGCGAAAACACGGATAAAAGCGGATTTTCTTTCTGTTGTCTTTACCGCAGAGCACGCTAAGAAGAAACGCAGGGTACACAAAGCTTTGCGAACTTTGGGAAAACTCTTTTAAACTTTGCTGTTAATTTTTTTGCTACAAATTATACAAATAAAAATCTGTTAAATCTTTGCGGTTAAAAAAACATAAAAATGAAAAGAGATTTTTGTTTAGGGAGTGAATGGTTGTATTATAAAATATACACAGGAGTTAAAATGACCGATATTGTTTTAGTAGAAAAACTATATCCTATTATTTCATTATTAAAAGAGAAAAATCTAATAAGTAAATGGTTTTTTATACGATATAAAGACCCTGATGAACATTTGAGAATTCGTTTTTTGCTAGCTTCACCTGATAAATTATCTGAAATAATAGCAATGCTTTATCCTGTTTTGGATGAGATGATAGAACAAAATATTGTTTGGAAAGTAAAAACGGGTACTTATAAAAGAGAAATTGAAAGGTATGGCCAGAACACAATGATTGATTCAGAATTTCTTTTCTACCAAGACAGTGAAATGGTTTTGCAATATTTAATCTTAAAATCGGGATTTGTAAATAACAGCATACCATTGCTTTTTAGTTTTTGTGCGATTGATAGTTTTCTAAATTCATTTTTGTTATCAGATACAGATAAACTAAAGCTAATGGATGAGTTGCAATTATCTTTTAAAGAAGAATTTAATGCCGATAAGAATCTTAAAAAAGAAATGGATAAACACTATCGAGAGTTATTTCCTGAAATGAATCGATTTTTATTTGATAAAAGTATAAATGATTATCCTGAAGTTTTTGAATTTATACAAGAAAAACAAAATGAAGTAGATAAAGTGATTTTACAGATTAAAGAAAATCTAGAAATTTCTCTATCAAGTTTTTTAAAGAGTCACATACACATGATGGTAAATAGGCAGTATACATCCAAACAAAGAATGTATGAACTATTAATTTATGATCATTTATATCGATATTATAAAACAATAGCCTATCATCAATTGGCTCCAATTGAATCATGATTATAGTGACACCAATTATTAATCAGTTTTTTTGATTAATTTTGGCTTCTATTTTTATATCAACATGCAATTTATAATTAAAGAACTAATTACTATTGAAGAAATGGTTGCTCAAATTGCGACCATGCAGTATTTATATCCTAATCTGGATTTGGAGAAATATGAATTATACCTATCAGAAATGGTTCCTCATAATTATACCCAAATTGCTGTTTTTGAGGATGATATTTGTTTAGGAATTACAGGATGTTGGTCATCTACAAAGCTTTGGTCTGGAAAATATTTGGAGATAGATAATTTTGTTGTGCATCCAGATCATCGTTCTAAAGGAATCGGGAAATTACTGACGGATTATATTGAGAAAAAAGCACTTGATTTAGGATGTTCTAATATTGTTTTGGACGCATTTACTTCTAATTTTGCCGCACATCGTTTTTATTATAATCAAGGTTATGGCCCTAAAGGATTTCATTTTGTAAAAATATTAGATGAAAATAAGTTGACTTAATATAAAAAAGCATAACATTTCCTTAATGAATCGATAAAAACGATATTAAACCAAAGAATTGGTTATTTTTGTTTTATAAATTTTATTACCACAAATATTTTGGGATTATATAAAAATCTTTTTAAACAGACAGCTATTTATGGGCTTGCGACAGTATTGCCACGAATGCTGAGTTTTTTATTAGTACGATTATACACCGGAATTTTACCAACAGCAGAGTATGGTGAGGTTTCTATCGTGTTATCGTGGATGGTTTTCTTTAACGTAGTACTTTCTTACGGAATGGAAACTGCTTTTTTTAGGTTTTATAATTCCGAACCAGATAAGAAAAATGTCATTGCGACTTCTACAATTTCTATTTTTTGGTCATCAATTATTTTTCTTTTTGCAGCATTAATTTTTAGAAATACACTTGCAACTCTTGCCGAAGTCGATGTGCAGTTTGTTACCTATTCGGTTTGGATTTTAGTTTTGGATGCATTGGTTTTAGTACCTTTTTCTAAGCTTAGAGCCAATCAGCGACCAATGGTTTATGCAGCAATAAAAATTGGAAATGTAATAGTAAATCTTGTTCTGAATATTTTCTTCTTGATGTACTTACCTAAACTTGCGGCTGATAATCCAAATTCAGTTTGGGATAATTTATATGTAGAAAATTTCCAAATTGCTTATATTTTTATTGCTAACCTGCTTGCTAGTTTGGCTACTTTTATAGTGTTATCTCCTAATTATCTTTCGCTTGGACGAAAATTTGACCCTATACTTTGGAAAAAAATGATGAAGTATGGTTTGCCAATTTTGGTGGCTGGATTAGCTTTTGCGGTTAATGAACATTTTGATAAAATCTTACTAGGTTATTTATTGCCGGAAAACATAGCAAAGTCAGAAGTTGGAGCGTATTCAGCATGTTATAAATTGGGTTTATTTATGGTTTTATTTGCAACAGCATTTAGATTAGGAATTGAACCTTTCTTTTTTAGCCACGCTAAAAATGCAAATGCACCTCAAACTTATGCAGTAATCACGAAATATTTTGTGATTCTTGGATCATTGATTTTGTTAGGAGTAATTGTTTTTGCAGATATTTTAAAATTACTACTGTTAGAAAATAAATCTTATTGGGAAGCTATGAAAGTAGTTCCGTTAATTATCCTGGCTAACTTTTTCTTAGGAATTTATAATAATTTATCGGTATGGTATAAACTAACTGATAAAACAAAAATTGGTGCTTACATATCGATAGTTGGAGCTATACTAACTTTAGTATTAAATTATCTTTTAATTCCGAAGTATAGTTACTATGGATCAGCAATTGCAACAATTTCGGCTTACGGAAGTATGATGCTTATTTCGTATGTTTTAGGAAACAAGTATTACCCGATACCTTATGATATGAAGAAAATTGGAGCCTATTTAGGAATTTCAATTGTATTCTCGGTTATTTCTTTTTACGGATTCAGAGAAAATTACTTTGTCGGAATTCCATTGTTCCTTCTGTTTGTTTATTTCGTTTATCATAACGAAAAGGATACGATAAAAGGAATTCTTAGCAAAAAATAACAAATTCAAGATTTACATTTAGCTTTAAAAATATAAAAATGACGATTAATATTATCAACAAATCACAACACGATTTACCTAACTACGAAACAATAGCTTCGGCAGGAATGGATTTGCGTGCTAATTTATCTGAACCAATAACATTAAAACCTTTAGAAAGAACCATAGTTAAAACGGGACTTTTTATAGAATTACCAATTGGTTACGAAGCACAAGTGCGACCAAGGAGTGGATTGGCTGCTAAAAAAGGAATCACCGTTTTAAATTCTCCAGGAACTGTAGACGCGGATTATAGAGGTGAGATAGGAGTAATTTTAGTAAATTTATCCAATGAGGCTTTTGTGATTGAAAATGGAGAAAGAATTGCACAACTTATTGTTGCCAAACATGAAAGAGCCGAATGGGTTGAAGTTAAAGAACTTTCGGAAACATCAAGAGGCGAAGGAGGTTTTGGTAGTACTGGGGTGAAGTAGTTTGTAGAGATTTCAAAATTCAAAATTCCAAGTTGAAAATTCAAATTTTTTTAATTTCAACTTTAAAATTAAAAAGTTGTGAAAAAATTTGATTTACATGAAAGGCTAATTGATTTTGCAGTTCAAATTATAAAAATAACAGATAATTTAAAAGGAACAAAGGCAGGAAATCATTTATCAGGTCAGATTGTACGTTCAGGAACTTCGCCATCATTAAATTATAGTGAAGCCCAAAGTGCAGAATCTAGAAATGATTTTATTCATAAAATGTCGGTTGTGTTAAAAGAGCTTCGAGAAACACATTCATGTCTGAAAATTATTTTGAGAGCTGAATTGTATTCGAAAGAAGAATTAGATTTAAATATTGCAATAAAAGAAAATGATGAGTTAATTTCAATCTTTGTAAAAAGTTTGGAAACATCAAGAAGTAAAAACAAGTAAAATAATAAGTTTGAATATTCAACTTGGAATATTCAATTTTGAAATAAAAAAACATGAAAATAATCGTTCCAATGGCAGGTCGCGGATCAAGACTTAGACCACATACATTAACTATACCTAAACCATTAATTCCGGTTGCAGGAAAATCAATTGTACATCGTTTAGTCGAAGATATTGCTAAAATTCTTAAAGAGCCTATAGAAGAAGTTGCATTTATATTAGGTGATGAAGCTTTTTTTGGTGATGATGTCGTAGCAAGTTTAAAAGAGTTAGCAAATGGGTTAGGAGCTAAAGCATCTATTTATCGTCAGGATTTACCTTTAGGGACAGGACATGCTATTATGTGTGCCAAAGAATCTTTATCAGGACCTGCGGTAATTGCTTATGCAGATACTTTAATTAGAGCTGATTTTGAATTAGATCCAGAAGCTGATGCTGTGATTTGGGTAAAACAAGTTGAGCAACCAGAAGCATTTGGAGTAGTTAAGTTAAATGCTAATAATGAAATTACAGAGTTGGTCGAAAAACCAAAAGAGTTTGTTAGTGACTTAGCTGTTATAGGAATATATTATTTTAAAGAAGTTGAAATTCTTAAAAATGAGCTTCAAATAGTTTTGGATAATAATATCCAGAACGGTGGAGAATATCAGATTAATGACGGTATTAAAGCAATGATGGCTAACGGAAAAGTTTTTAAAACCGGTAGCGTAGATGAATGGATGGATTGTGGTAATAAAGATGTTACTGTCGAAACTAATTCCAGAATGTTAGGATTCTTGCATAATGATGGAGAACATTTAGTAGATTATGATGTAAAATTAGAAAACTCAACTATTATTCCACCGTGTTATATTGGTGAAAACGTAGTATTGAAAAATGCAACTGTAGGACCTAATGTATCTTTAGGAAAAGGATGTCATGTTATTGATAGTTCAATCAAAAATAGTTTGGTGCAAACTAATGCACAAATAAAAAACGCTAATTTAGACAATGCAATGATAGGAAACCACGTTGTTTATGATGGTAAGTTTACAAGCATTAGCATAGGAGATTATTCGGTTTTAGAATAAACAAGAAGTCAAAAAGGGTTCGTTTTTACTTTAAATGTCAATAATATAAAAATGAAAAAAAGAGTTTTAATAATTGTATTTATGGCTTTGCTTGGCAATCAGGCTTCGATAATGGCTCAAACTGAACCAGAAGATATTGCTATGGCTACCGATGAATTTCAGGACTCTTTTTATGAATCATTATTGCAAAAAGGAATCGAGAATTATGACAAAGCAATAACAGCTTTGCAAAAATGCGAGAAATTGCAACCTAATGACGCAACTGTTTATTTTGAATTAGGTAAAAACTACCTGTCTTTAAAAGATTATAGAAATGCTCAAAGTTCGTTTGAAAAAGCGGTACAGATAAATCCAAAAAACAAGTGGTTTTGGTTGGGTATTTATGATGTTTCTTATCAGACTAAAAATTATCCTTTGGCGATAGAAACGATCCAGAAGATTATTCCGTTTGATGAGGAATATAAAGACGATCTGATTTCTTTGTACATGATTACAAATCAGTGGGACAAAGCACTTGCATTGATTAATGAAATGAATGACAAGTTTGGAAAATCAAGTGAAAGAGAATTATATAAGGCACAGATTTTGTCACAAGGAAAATATCAAAATGTCGAAATAGAAAGTCTTACGGATCAGATTAAGAAAAATCCGAAAGAAGAGTCTAATTATATTGCTTTGATTTCATTGTATGCAAAAAATAATGATGCTAATAAGGTATTGGAAATTACGCAACAATTAGAGAAAGCAATTCCAACATCGGAGTGGGCACAAGTAAGTTCTTTTAAAACGTATTTAGATCAGAATCAACCTGAAAAAGCAATCCAGGCAATGGATGTTGTTTTAAAAAATTCTAAAATAGATTCAAAAATCAAACATAGAATATTAAACGAATTTCTAATTTTTGTAGGTAAGAATCCACAATATAGTCCTGATTTGGATAAAGCGATTACTTATTTTAAGAATGACCCAGATGTAGATGTTGCAAAAGAAATAGGGAAGTTTTATCATAGCAAAAACCAATTTGATCAGGCAACTAAATATTATGAGTTGTCAGTAAATTCGGCTTCACAAGTAGATATAGAAACAAATTTACTTTTGCTTCAAGCGTACACCGAAACTAAACAATACGAACCGATGGGAAAACGTTCGCAAGTAATGATAGAAACATTCCCAACGCAACCGCAGTTTTATTTTTATTCGGGATTGGCTAATAATCAGTTGCAACAATTTAAAAAAGCAAAAGACGTTTTAGAAATGGGACTTGATTATGTTGTAGATGATGTAACTTTAGAAGCAAATTTTAACATTCAGTTAGGAGAAGCTTATAATGGTTTAGGAGATTTGAAGAAAAAAGAAGCGTATTTTGCGAAGGCAAATCAATTATTAAGACAAAAAAAATAAGAATCTTTTATTTTAGGTAAAAGTTCAAAACAAATAAATTCTGATGAAGAAATATCTAATGTTATTGTTACTCGTTTTTATTGTTTCGTGCAAATCGAAATCGGGTGCAGTACAAGGAAATAATACAAGCAAAGAGGAAGTAAATCCAGTTTCTGCGAATAAAATTATCGACGGACATTATAATAATAAATTACAGTTTTCGACTTTATATATTAAAGCTAGTGCAAAATATTCGGATGATAAACAAAATCAGAATGTTACGGCTGAGATAAAAATAAAAAAAGACGAACAGATTTTGGTAAGTATCCGTTTTCTTGGAATTACAATGGCAAAAGCTTTAATTACACCAAATTCGGTAAGCTATTATGAAAAAATTAGTAGCACTTATTATGATGGTGATTTTAGTAGTTTGAGCAAATGGTTAGGAACAGATTTAGATTTTAATAAAGTTCAAAACCTTTTGATAGGTGAAGCAATCGACGACTTAAAAAAAGGAAAATACACTGAAACATTAATTGACAGATTATATCGTTTGGACGAGGCAAAAGAAACGGATATTAAAAAATCATTCTTTTTTGAAGCAGATAAATTTTTATTGGAAAAAGAGCAAATTTCACAAACTTCCAAAAATATCATGATGCAAATTGCATATGGTGAGAATAGAACTTTTGATCAGGGAATACTTCCAACAAGTATTGCAATAGAAGCGATTCAACCAAAAGGAAAAACAGAAATCAATTTAAATTACAATACAATTACATTTAATGAAGAACTTTCTTTTCCTTATAGTGTCCCAAATGGATATAAAAAAATTATAATTAAGTAAGTTTGCAAAAATATATTTTAAAGATGCCAAAATTTCTCCTAAGCCTAATTCTTATTTGCACCACTTCGTTTATGTGGGCGCAAGACTCGCAACAAGAAAAACTGGAACAACGTAAAGCTCAGATTCAACAAGAAATTAGAGATAACGAAAAAATGTTGCAGTCTGTAAAGAAGAAAGAAAAATCTGCGGTGAATGTTTTTATTGTTCAGTCTAATAAAATAAAACTTAAAGAAAAACTAATCAATACTACCGAAAAGCAAACGAAGCTTTTGAGTAATGATATGTATATTAATCAATCAAAAATTAATAAGCTTAAGAAAGAGTTAGAGATATTGAAAGCTGATTATGCTAAGATGATTCTTAAATCGTATAAAAGTCGCTCAGAACAAAGTAGAGCGATGTTCTTATTATCATCAGAGAGTTTTTTGCAAGCTTATAAACGTGCACAGTATATGAAACAATATACTAATTTTAGAAAAAATCAAGGAGAAGAAATTCAGTCAAAATCACTTCAATTAGCTGATTATAATTCAAAATTAGACGGACAAAGACAGGTAAAGAAAAAAATCATTGCCGAAAATGAAAAGGAAAAAGTAGCATTAGAGCAAGAAAAGAAAGAACAGCAAAAACTAGTTAACTCGATTAAGAAAGATAAAAATAAGATTATTGCTGATACGAAAAGTAAACAACAAGAATCGAAAAGAATCGACAGACAAATTGATCGTTTAATTCGTGAAGCTATTGCCGCTGCCAACCGTAAAGCTGCTGCAGAAAAAGAAAAAGAAACTGGAACAAAATCTGTTGCTGCAGTATCTGATACAAAAATTGCATTAACAGCCGAAGCTAAATTACTAGCTGCTGACTTTAAAGCTAATAGAGGTAAATTACCTTGGCCGGTAGAAAAAGGATTTGTATCATTGGGTTATGGTGATCAGCCACATCCTATTTATAATACTCTTGTAATTCATAATAGTGGTGTCGAAATCACGACAGAAGCAGGTTCAAACGCAAGAGCAGTTTTTGAAGGAGTTGTATCTAGCGTTATGGTATTATCTCCAATAAACAAGGCAGTAATGATCCAACATGGAGATTACTTTACAGTATATCAAAATTTAAGTTCTGTATCTGTAAGTAAAGGAGATAAAGTAAGTATCAAACAAAATATAGGTAAGATTAGAACTAGTGGAGAAACAGGAAAAACAACCATTAAATTCTTAATACTACAAAACACAACATACAACAATCCGCAAAGTTGGTTGTATAATATGTAATAAAAAACGGGACATTAGTCCCGTTTTTTTATGGTTATATTTTGATTTAATCGTATTGTTCTAAAAAGTATCTTACAACATCGGTTGTTGTAACAATACCTTTAAGTTCTCCATTATCGACTACAGGTAAAGCATGGAATTCTTCTTTCACAAAAATTTCTGCTAAATCTCTTATAATCGAATCCGATGATACCGTCATAGGTTTTGATGTCATTACTTGAGGGATGGTAAGCATATCCAGGATTGCTTCATCGGCACCTTCTTGTCCTTCAAATAAAGCTCCAAATGTTAATCGGTTTATATCTGTACGACTTATAATACCAATCACTTCTTTACCTCGAACGATTGGAATATGTCTAATGGTGTTTTTTTTCAACTTTTCGACTACCATTCTTAAGCCGTCATTTTCATTTGCAGTTACTACGGTTTTAGTCATTATATGACTAATTGGTTCTCTCTTTTTCATAATAGATGTGTTGTTATATTTCTATTAAAGGTGTAAAATATTTCTGATAAAAAACATGATTTTTATCACATTGGAGAAATGAAATCGAGGAGGAATAATTATTCCAATTTTAGGCTTTTATTAAAAAAGAGTATCGAAATTTGCACTAATGAAGATAAGAATAGAAAAATCATCTTATTGTTCATTTGAAATTGTATCGATTGAAATTTAAAAATAGTATTTTTGCACTATGGAAACAAATAGACAGAAAAAAATAGGCGGTGTCATCCAAAAGGATTTGGTTGATATTTTGCAAGGTGAAGTGAGAAAAAATGGAATTAACAATTTGATAATTTCAGTATCCAAAGTTAGCGTAACTACAGATTTATCTGTGGCAACAGTATATTTAAGTATTTTTCCTCAGGATAAAGCTAAAGAAACATTGGCAGCAATTAAGTCAAATTCAACTTTGATTAAGCATGATTTATCACAACGTGTACGTTTACAATTACGTAAAGTGCCAAACTTAGTTTTCTTTATAGATGACTCATTAGATTATATTGAGAAAATAGATAATGCATTAGCAAATAGAGATAACCCAATAGAAAATCGTGATCTTTTAGAAAAAAGAAGAAAATCATAGTTTGAACTTTCCCCTTTACATAGCCAAACGGTATATTTTTAGCAAGAGTAAAAACAATGCTATCAATATCATAAATCGTATTGCCAGCCTTGGAATTATTGTTGGTACAATGGCTTTGTTTGTGGTTTTATCCGTTTTTAGCGGATTAAAAGTATTCAGTCTTTCTTTTACAAATGAGATAGATCCTGATTTAAAAATTGAAAGTACCTACGGAAAATCATTTTTGGTTACTCCAGATCAGGAAACTCAGATTAAAAAAATTGAGGGTATCGCTTCGTACACCAAAATAATCGAAGAACGGGTTCTGTTTATTTTTAATGGAAAACAACAAGTTACCTACTTAAAAGGAGTTGATCGTAATTATCCTGTTGTAAACGATATTAGAAAAAAACTCTTTAACGGACAATGGCTAAAACCCGATACGTATCAGGTTGTTGTAGGGTATGGGATTTCTAAAAACTTTTCGATGGGAATATTGGATTTCGAAAATCCATTGCAAGTATTTGCTCCAAAACCTGGAAAGGGCGCTATCGAAAATCCTGAAGAAGCTTTTAGTAAAACCGATGTATTGCCCGTTGGGATATATTCGATAAGCGAGGATTTAGATTCTAAATATGTTTTTGCAGATTTAGGGTTGGTTCAGGAATTATTAGAATATAAGCCGAATCAGATTTCGGGAATCGAGTTTAAGTTAAAACCGAATGCAAACGAATCTAATATCGATTCGCAATTGCAAAAGATTTTCAATAATAAAGTCACTACAAAAAATAGGGCTCAACTTAATGCGTCTTTGTATAAAATGCTTAATACCGAAAATATTGCGGTATATTTAATCTTTACATTGGTGATTATAGTAGCTCTTTTTAATTTAATTGGAGCATTAATCATGATGATCTTGGATAAAAAAGGCAATCTAAAAACGCTTTTTAATCTAGGAACAGAAATCAAAGATTTGCGAAAAATATTTTTGCTACAAGGAACCTTGCTTAGTGTATTTGGAGGATTAATCGGTCTTGTTTTAGGTGTTATTTTGGTCCTATTACAACAACGATTTGAACTGATCATGATTACTGCAACGCTAGCATTTCCTGTTGTTTTTACTCTCGAAAATGTATTTATTGTTTTAGGAACTATATTTTCACTTGGATTTATAGCTTCATTTATAGCAAGTAAGCGCGTTAGCGAAAAATTGCTAGATTAGAATTTTTATTCTAAAATTAAAAATATTACTTATATTTATCGTCTTAAAAAAATACGCTATGATAGTTTCTGCCTAATCCTATTTTATTTTTTAGAATAATTAGGATGCCTTCAAATTTTTTAAGTCCAGCCAATAAATAATTGGTTCTGGACAATTTTATCATATATCCTTAATTATCATGACAGAAACAACAATACAGAAAAGTTTATTTTCTCGAATTTTCTCAACAATAAAACAAGCTATCAAAGGAGATGAATCTTTTGATTACACTTCGGGCAGTATTAAAAAAGCCGTAATTCTTCTTGCTATTCCAATGGTCTTGGAAATGCTTATGGAATCGGTTTTTGCATTGGTCGATTTATATTTTGTAGGACATCTGGAGCATAGTAGTTTTGCTATTCAGGCAGTTGGACTTACAGAGTCGGTTATTACGATTGTTTACTCAATTGCAATCGGGATTAGTATGGCTGCAACAGCAGTTGTTGCTCGTCGTATAGGCGAAAAAGATCCTGTTGCCGCAGCAAAAGCAGGAATGCAAGCCATTATTATTGCTTTTGCAATTAATAGTGTGATTAGTATTTTTGGTTTTATTTATGCCAAAGACATCTTGTTACTTATGGGTGCATCTGCAGAAGCGGCAGAATATGGTTATAAATTCACCCAAATAATGATAGGCGGAAGCTTATGTGTGATGCTTTTATTTCTTATCAACGGAATATTTCGTGGAGCAGGAAATGCTGCTATAGCCATGAAAAGTCTTTGGATTGCCAATATTTGTAATATCATTTTATGTCCTATTTTAATTAACGGACTAGGACCAATTCCTGCTTTTGGATTAGTTGGAGCTGCTATAGCAACAACTTCTGGACGAAGTATTGGTGTATTATATCAATTGTACCACTTGTTTAATGGTCGTGGGGTTTTAAAGATTATTTCATCTTACTTTATTCCAGACTTTGAGCAAATCAAGGCATTGGTAAAAATTGCTGCGCCAGGAGTATTACAATTTGTTATTGCATCTTGTAGTTGGATTTTTCTGGCACAATTGGTAGCAACAACAGGTGGAGATCATGGTTCTGCAGGATATCAAACCGCATTACGTATCATGATGTTTTTTATTCTTCCGGCTTGGGGATTAAGTAATGCTGCAGCCACTTTGGTTGGGCAAAACTTGGGTGCAAAACAAATAGAACGTGCCGAAAAATCGGTTTTTACAACCGCAAAATACAATGTCATTTTTATGGCTACAATTATGCTTATCACATTCTTTTTTGCAAAATATATAGTTTCATTTTTTACCAATGATATCCTTATCCAAAACATAGCTGTCGAAGCATTACAGATTATGAGTTCTGGATACATTTTCTACGGAATTGGGATGGTATTGATTAATACCTTTAATGGTGCTGGAGATACCTGGACACCTACATTGGTAAACTTCTTTGGTTTCTGGTTATTTCAGATTCCATTGGCCTATATATTAGCCAAACATTTTAAAATGGGACCAACAGGAGTTTTTATCGCAATTCCGGTTGCCGAAACAGCGATAACGTTGGCAAGTATAGTACTTTACAAAAAAGGAAAATGGAAACGTACTCAGGTATAGTAATTTTAAAAGACTAACACAAATTGCACGAATTTCCACAAATTAATCCGTGGTAATTATAGAAGAATCGATTTATGATTATAAATAAGAAAGACCGTCAATTGACGGTCTTTTATTTTAAAATATCTTTGTCAAAGTTTTAAACTTTTTTATTTTTTAAACAAATTCATATCCAGCATATACTTCCTGGATTTCGTTCATTACATTAAATAATCCTTGAGGATCATCGATTGTAACTAGTTTTTGTTTGTATTCTTTAAACGAGTGGATTCCTTTAAAGTAATTGGTATAATGACGACGCATTTCTACAATTCCTAAGCGTTCGCCTTTCCATTCCATCGACCACGTAAGGTGGTTTCTTGCGGCTTCTACACGATCACTAACGGTTGGAGCGGGTAAATGCTCACCAGTTTCAAAAAAGTGCTTTATTTCGTTAAAAATCCAAGGATAGCCAATTGCAGCACGACCAATCATAATACCGTCGATACCGTATTCATTTTTAAATTTTAATGCTTTTTCAGGACTATCGATATCGCCATTTCCGAAGATAGGCATCGTAATTCTAGGATTGTTTTTTACACGAGCAATATGTGACCAGTCTGAATGACCTTTGTACATTTGAGCACGTGTTCTTGCATGAATCGTTAATGCTTGTACACCAATATCTTGTAAGCGTTCGGCAACTTCATCGATGTTTATCGAGTTATCATCCCAACCCAAACGAGTTTTTACAGTAACAGGCAAATTAGTACTATCGATAACAGCTTTGGTTAAACGTACCATTAAATCAACATCTTTAAGAACTCCTGCACCAGCGCCTTTACAAACTACTTTTTTTACAGGACAACCAAAATTAATATCAATTAAATCAGGATTCACGGTAGTAACAATTTTTGATGACATTGCCATCGCTTCTTCATCTCCACCAAAAATCTGAATTCCAACAGGACGTTCGTAATCAAAAATATCCAACTTCATTCGGCTTTTAATAGCGTCACGAATTAATCCTTCCGAAGAAATAAATTCCGAATACATTAAATCGGCTCCGTGTGTTTTGCACAATCTACGGAACGGTGGATCACTCACATCTTCCATAGGAGCGAGTAGTAAAGGAAATTCGGGTAATTCTATGTTGCCAATCTTGACCATCTTCATTATTTTTTGCAAAATTACAACTTTTAGTTTAATTCCTTGCTATTTAGAGATTCAAAGGGGGAGGAGAGGTGCAAAGGCTTAGAGAAGGTTCAGAGGGACAAAGGTTCAAAGGTTCAAAGGTTTTCTATAGAGGTGCGGCAGTTTATCTCTATAAAAAGATTAAAGGCTCAAAGGTTTTAAAAAAGGATCGCATTATTTCCAATTTTAAAACCTTTGAGCCTTTGTTACTCATAGCCCTAGAACCTTCTTTAAACCTTTGTGGCTTTATACGCACAGGAGTGCGTCTCTACGAAAAACCTTTGTCCCTTTGAACCTCAGAACCTTTGTCCCTCTTTTTAAGAAATCCTATTATCGAAGAAACGAATCGGCTTGCGACTCATTGGGTTAAAAACCAAAGGATTTAATATTTCTTTTGAAGTAAATTCTATTTTTGGAGTTACTCTTAATTTTGCTCTAAAGTGGTCTTTGATTTCTTGCAACAATTCATTCGACTGACTTTTCACAGCAATCTTAATCAGGATTTCATCTGTTCCTAAATCATTGGTGAATATCTCGATGATGTGATTTTCGATAGCATCAAAGTCACTTAAAACATCATTCATCGCTGGCGGATAAAGGGTTGTTCCTTTATATTTTATCATTTGTTTTTTACGCCCGATAACTGGACCAACACGCAAAGTATTTCTTCCGCAAGCACATGGAGTATCGTGCAACTGAACAATATCGCCAGTTTTAAAACGCAATAAAGGCATGGCTTCAATACCTAAAGTGGTAAAAGTAAGTTCACCAGCTTCGCCATTTTTTACTCGATTATTATTTTCATCAAGAACTTCTACAATGATTAATTCAGGATGATGATGTCCTCCGTTTTGATGTTCACATTCGGTAAAGGCTGTGCTCATTTCGGTTGAGGCATAAGTCGAGAATAGCTTAATATCCCATTTATCTGTTATTTTTTTAGATAAAATATTCATCGAAAAATCTTGATTTCTCAGTGATTCTCCAATACAAATAGCGCCTTTTATGCTCGAATTATTATAATCGATATTATGGCTTTCGGCATATTCTATCAGTTTTAGCAAAAAGGAAGGAACGGTAATTAGATATGAAGGATTATATTTTAAGATAGAATCCCATTGCAATTCGGGTATTCCTGCACCAACACGGATTACACCTACTTTTAATTTTCGTAATCCTAAAAAGTAAGCTAGTCCAGCCATGAATTTGCGATCAATTGTAGTCATAAGTTGTACAATATCACCTTCTTTGATTCCGGCACAGTCAAAAGAAATAGCTTCGTTGTAAGCCAATCTGTCTAAATCGGCATCGGTTAAACCAAAAGTTACAGGATCACCTAAAGTTCCCGAAGTGGTTGCAAAATCGATGATTTTAGAAACTGGTACACACAGAAAATCATCGTTATTATTCTGAAGATCTTCTTTGGTAGTAACAGGCAAAAGTTGAAGATCTTCCAGTGTTTTGATAGTAGAAACATCGATGTTTTTTTTCTCAAAAAGGTCTTTATAATAAGGTGAATTCTGACTTATGTAAGTCAAAAGCTCAACTAATTTTTGTTCTTGAAAAGCTTTAATTTCTTCTAAAGAACCTTTTTCTATTTCTGGAATCATCTTAATTTTCTTTTGATTTTCTTAATATATTTTTCAACTTTCTGTTTTTCAGGAAGTGTGGTAATTTCTTTTGTCAATGCTTTTTCAAAGTGATTTTGTGCCAAAGTATATTCTTTTTTCTGATAAAAATACAATCCCACTTTGTAATAAACTACCCAGTAATCAGGGTTTAAGGATTGATATTCTTGAATAAATTCAGGTGAAATTGCGTTCTTGCTTTTTAAATAAGAATTGATTTTTTCATCTTCAATTCTGAATTTTTGATAATTTTTAAATTCGGCTGTTGCCAAAAAAGGATCTTTGGCAATATTCAATTCACTCTCGGACAAAGATACAATTGTATCTGTTTGCTCTCTGTTTTTAAATATTTTATTCAAGTCGTAACAAACAAATTCTCCCAGTTGATACGGATTGGCAGAAACCCAAACTAATTTTTCTTCGGGTTTAAAAATTATGCCATGGTGCGCCATTAATTGATTTAAGGATTTTTCGTTACCATAACCCAATTTGATATTTTCCAGACCATCTTTGTTTCTGAGTATTTCGGAAGCTTTTTTAGGATTTACTTTTGGAGTTTCTTCAAAAAGTTCCACCATTCTATCGTATCGATATTTCGAATGACTGTTTAGGATTTGGTTCTCATTTCGTTTATCATCCTTTAAAGCGTCACTCTGAAAATGATTGGAACAAATAAGCTGATTGTTGTTTGAGACTTCATAAACTCCAAATTTGTGTGGAGAAACTTCTATTAAAACGGCTTTGTTATCATTGGCACTTCCTACCATTATAGATTCGGAAACAAAAACAGTTGTCTTTTTTGCAATAGCAATAGCTTCATCTATGTTAGTTGCATATTGTAATATTTGGCGGGTGAGAACAGAAATAGGAGTTTTAGCAATTAGTGGAATTTTCGATTTTCCTGCATTGATGGTTACTGTTAATCCTTCCTGATTCATTCCTGAAACTGCTCCAATCATTCCCGGCCAGGTTACCATCATAAACGGATGACCTGTTTTTGGTTTTATAAAGGCTACGATTTTGTCTTTCGCGAAAGCGTCATTTACATAAAAATCGAAATTGCGACCAAGAATTAAATTCCCATCTTCAGATTTTTCTCCCCAAGCAGCAAATGAGGAACAACCTACTAATGCCAAATCTTGTAATGCGTGCCCAATATCGTGCGCTGCATGCAAATACAAATTGCGTAAATATTGCGATGCGATGGCATCATAATCATGCGATGTATATTGAGAAACGCCGTAAATTTCGGTTTGATATTCTTCGGGAACATTGAGGTATAATTTCCTGTTGTACCATTTTAAAAAGTTCCGAAGCATATTTTGCTTAAACTTTGAAGGTACCAAATCTTTAATTTTTGAGAAAAATATGAGTTCTTGCTTCTTTAAAAGAGAGTCAGTTAATGCTCCAGAATTAAGTCCAATTTGATATGCGTCGCCTTCTACATAAAGTTCCCAAAGACCTTGTTTGTTTTTTAAAAGAGAGTTCTTTCCAACTGAAAATACGGAATCGGATTGTTTTTTTACGATAGGTAAAATAGTATCATAATCTGCGATATTGGGCTGATGATGCATTGATTTTGAAGTGCCACAGGAGAGAAACACCAACAAAAAACCGATTAAGAATACAATCAGAATTCGCTTTTTCATAATCAAAATTATTCAGAGGCTTGATTGATTTTGGTTACTAGATATTCTTTCCCAACTATTTCTGAGCAAGTAACAACGGCGCCAATAGTTACGCCCAAAACGCCATGCATATTAATACTTTGTCCTGTTAAATACAGGTTGTTAAGTTTGGTCTTAGAAGCAATAAATGATTTCATAGGATTGTTAGAATCTTTAATGTAACCATACATATTACCATTATGTCCACCAATATAATCACGATAAGAAAGTGGAGTAGAAGTGTGTATCGATTGGATACAATCTTTTATTCCGGGAAATTTTATCTCGATTTCGTTTAAAAACTTGGTTGCTTTACGGGATTTAAATTCATCATAACTTTCGCCACGATCATTCTTTTCGGCAGTCGTATTAAATGTATCTACCCAAGGTAATAAATCGTCGAATTTCATGTAGGTAATAAAAGTCATTCCATCCGCCCATTCTTCCTCTTTTTTAGATGCGTTCATGGATGCCATATATGCTTTTGGCCAAGAGTTTTCGTTATACTCATGGGCAGTCCAAACATCATTACTATTTTTAAAATGATAGTAGTTATGATTGATGTATTTAAATGTATTTGGTTTAAAAACCAAGTACAAACTAAACGCTGAGATTACACCTTCGAGACTTTGGATTCGGCTATAAAATGATTTTCTAAAATTTTCTTCCCCAACCATTTTTAAAGTGGTTTTAGGTTCAATGTTAGAGATGAAGTACGTTGCCGAAACTTCGGTTCCATCTTTTATTTTAACGTTGGTAACATTGTTGTCTTCAACATTAAAGCGAACGACTTCTTTGTATTTATGAACTTCACCCCCGTATTTTTTTAATTGTTTAATGAGTTGTTTTGTAATCTGGCTTCCACCATTTATACATCTCCAAGAACTCTGAATGTATGAGTTTACAGATAAAGCATGTACATAAAAAGGTGATTTATCTTCAATACCAGCATATAAAAAATTAGAACCAGCAAGCACAGCTCTTAGTTGTTTATTATCGGTTATCTCATCGATGGTTTGTTTGGCATTTAAGGTCAGGATATCGCTATCGTATTTCCCTTCCCAACGCAAGTTGTATAACGGGAACGAATCGCAGGTATCTTTTATTTTTGTGCAATAATTTTCTATTGCTTCTTTTTCTTCTGGAAAGTGTTTTAATAATTGGGCAACGAAGTTATCATATCCTTGAGCATGTGGATATTCTTTGTTTTCATCTTCAAATGAGATGATATCAAAACCATCTTCATCCATTTTTTTTAGTTTCAAATTATCCATGATGCCTAGATATTTGAAATATTTATACAAATTTTGTCCTTCACTCAGTCCTCCGATATAGTGAATTCCTGTATCAAAAATGGTTTTATCTCTCACAAATGTTTGGAGGTTTCCACCAAACTGATTATTTTTTTCGAGCACACAAACGCTATATCCTTCTTTGGCAAGAATAATAGCCGAAACAAGACCGCCTAAACCGCTTCCTACGATAACAACATCATAACGTTCTTTCATGCTATTCTTTCTTTAAGACTATAATTTTGTCTTCTTCATTTGTACAAGTATAGCCAAAATTAAGCAATGTGTCCTTTAAACTTGTGCTATTTATTAAAATAAAACAAGATGTTGTCGGAATAATTTTTTCAATAATTGAGTTGTAACTTTCGTCGGAAACTAAAACAACATCATATTGTTTTTGTAATGCCACATCTAGATTTTCCAGATAATGTATGGCTCTTTTCTTAACGATATAATTGGTTTGTGCAACCTTATGTTTTTCTTCATCGGTTGTATAAGAATCAATCTTTCGTTGTGGTTCTTGTAATGTTAATAGTAAATCGAGTTGGCCATAATCATTGGTAAGATGCAAGATTTTGGCTTTAGGTTTTATGTATTTATTTAATAGATAATAGGTCTCTAAATTGGTTTTTAGATTCTTTTTTACACTATTTATTATTTCTGATTCTTTATAATCAAAACTATTGATAATTATTTTTTTGAAATAATCTGGTCCTTCAAGCTGCTCTCGTACTTTATGGAATTCGGCTTTAAAGAAGGTGCTTATTTGCTTTGTTCTTTCGGTATAATTTTTCCCAAAAGAAAGATTATCAGGAGTAATTCGCTCAAGAATAGAAATGGTTATTGCACTATCATATATAATGAAATCTCCTTTTGGCAACGCTTCTGAAGTACCGTGGATCAGGATAGGAATAATATCCAGATTAAAATGTTCTGCAAGATAAAATGCGCCTTTATGGAATCGTTTTACCTGATTGCTTTCAGATCTTGTTCCTTCTGGGAAAACCATTAAGGAATATCCTTCGTCAATTTTTTTGCGTAAATGTTCAAGACCTCCTTCAAGACCTTCTGATACGGGATAAAAACCTGCTTTTCTTACCGTAGCACCAAAAATAGGAGAATTATAAACCCAGTCGCTTACCAGATAAATGATTTTAGGGCTTAGCATTCCAACTGCCAAAATATCTAAAAAGGAAGAATGGTTGGCAATAATTACAGCTGGTTTTTCGAATTTCTCGTTATGAATATTAATTACTTTTTTGCTTACAAATGGATTTGTATATAAAACGGATTTCATGAATTTAGAAATCAGATATCGGAATCCTTTTATTTTTGTCTCTTCTTTTAGAGGAAGAATTTTCATAAATGTCAGGCAAAAAAGGGACATTAGGACTCCACCAAGACCATAGTATAAAAATGATAATACGCCATGTATAAAGGAACGAAGCTGGAATGGTGCTTTTCCGTTTTTAGGGCGATTAGACAAGAATAGCTTGAATAAAATGGGGTAGAAGATAAATGTAATGATTAGCGCTGCAAAAACCCCAATTAATGAAATTGATGAAATAGATTGTAATGCGGGGTGTTTGGCAAATATCAAAGCACCAATTCCTAGTATGGTTGTTATTACCGCAAGTATAATTGATGTTCTGTATATCGCAATCTCATTCTTTCCGGTTGTATATTCTTTTTGTAAGGCGCTTGTCATGAAAATACTAAAATCGACACCATGACCAAAAATCAAAGTACATACAATCATGCTAAAAATATTCAATTCGATATTAAAAATTCCCATGATACCAGCAGTTACAATTCCGGTTAATGCAATCGGAATGCAACTTATAATAACCAATTCAACTCTTCTGAAAAAGAAGAACAGAATAAGGATCACGGCGACAAAAGAATAATTTACAAGAGAATTAAAATCGGCTTTTAGTGTGCTAAAGAAAGTTTCATTCATTTGCTGGCGGTCAATTGCCAATAAACCATCTTTGACGGAAGCCGATTTTACAAATGCGTCACGTTGTTCGGGAGCAACTTTTACTAATGTTGAGATGGTGAAAAAGCCGTTTTTCTCACTAATAAATTCCTGTAATTGTAAGGCACTTATCTTTAAATAATCCTGATAGGTTATAGGTTTAAAACTGGCATCAAGATGGTCAAAAAAAGCGGTGTAGGTTGTGGGTTTAAACCCAAGTTTTGCACCTTCGTTTATTAATTGAGATTTTAATAGTTGCTTTTTATTAGTATCCCAAAACGAATTCCATTTATCTATTTTTTGCTTTTGCTCCTTTTGCGAAAGCATAATCCCTCCTACTGAACTATAATTTAATATTTTGTTTTCCTGTTTTTCTTTTGCAAGAGCATTAAAAAGCAAGCTATTTTTTTGCAAAACATCTTCCATACTATTTCCGTAGGATGCCAGATAAATAGTTTTAGAAGTTAGGCTTGTTGTACTTTCTTCAAGATCTTTTTCGGCAGCTTTAATTTCTTTTGGAACAAAATTAAGTTGTGATAAATCGTTATTAAAACCAACATCGTTATAAGTAAAACAACAAATGATTGTAATAAGAACGCAAAAGCCAATTAAGAATTTATTGTTATGAAATGAAAAATGCGCCAATTTATCAATCACATTTTTCTTGTGTTCAAAATTGTTTTCTTTTGGTTTATACAAATGCGGAACAATGAGAAGGGAGAAAAATGCGGAAGCCATTACAATTACTGCAGCAAAAATTCCTAAGTCGTTTAATGCATCCGATTTTACAAAAAGCAGACATAAAAATGCAACAGCAGTTGTAGAACTACTCATGATTACTGGCATCGTAATGTCTTTGTACAATGTTTTTACATCGCTATTGTGCTTGTAATGTGTTAAGATATGTATAGAATAATCTATTGTGATTCCTAAAAGAATTGAACCAATACCAAGTGAAATCGCCGAAATTCTTTCCTTGACAAAGTATAAAAATGCAACGGCAAATAAAGCTCCAAAAACGGTTGGGAGAAAAATGATTAATGGGATAAATACTTTGCGATAAAACAAAATCAGAATAAGCATTAGCGTAATCATTGCAATAGTTGTAGTAAGTACAATATCGCCTTTAATCTGGTTGGCATTTGCAACAGCAATAAGTGCTGAACCAAAATAACTTACTGAAGCTTTTGTTTTAAATTGCTTGTTTAAATTGTCTTTTATTGTATTAAGCTTTGCTGCAAAAATGGAGTTTTGTTCTGTTTCGCTCGAAGGCAAATTAGAAGTAATAAACAACAATAATTTTTTTTTGTCTTTGGTCATTACAAAACCATTGTCGAGGGTAAAATCATCGCCAACATTTAATTGCTGTAATTTTTTTAAGGCTATAAATGAAATCCCTAATGGATCTTGTAATATAAAATCTTTGGTAATAAATCCCGAAGGGGAGATTATCGATTTGTAATTTCCTTGCACTGTTGCCGCAATACTATCTTGTTGCAATTTTGATTGTATGGTTGCATAATCTTTATCGTCTAGAAAAAGTGGCACATTGTTGTAAACAAAATCGATAGTTTCCTGAATGTTTTCTTCATCGATTTTTCCTTGTACAGCTGTTATATAAGGTTTGCAAGTTTTGGCAATACTATCTGTAAAAACTGCTGCCATTTCTTTTAAATCTTCATCTGTTCCGTCTTTTTCAGTTTGGAAAATAATGGTAATTTTATCTGCAAAATTAAGTTGCTTTAGTACTTTGGCAGTAACATCGGTTTTATCGTTTGTTGGAATAAGTTTGGTGATATCTTCTTCAAATTTAATTTTTGAAGCAAAAAATCCAAATATAAAAAGCATCGCAATTGCCAAGAAAACCGATAACGATTTTCTCTTATTTACAAATAGATGTATGGCGTAGAAATAATGATGCATGCTTATAGTTTTTTTAGCCACTGATTATACTGATCCGCACAGATTATTCCCGTTGCGAATATAATTTTCTTTAATCCTTTAATATGTGGCAAAATATTTAATTTAATTATTGGTTTTATTTTTGGGTGTACTAAACAATGTTAAAAGTAAGTAGGCTATTGATCCTAATAATAATGCCATTACGGATGCTAATACTAAACTCCCAACAACATATTGTGTTACATTCTTTGATACATCTGTAAGTGATAGTGAATCATTTAGTACCAAAGAAGCTGTATTTGTTATAAAAAGACTTCCCATTTTTAAAGATCCATATATTACTAATGGGATGAATGGTGGGAAACTAACATTTGATGCCAAAAAAGCGATGACTTTATTAAGCTTGAATAAGGTGGCAGAGAAAAGAAGTAATACGGTCTGGAATCCCCAAAATGGTGAAATTCCAATAAAAACTCCTAATGCAATTGCTGCCGATTTTTTAAAATTTGATTCATCGCTTTCCAGAATATCTTCTAGTAGGAATTTTTTAAGTCCTTTTTTTTTAATTTTAAGAACTAAATCTCTGGGTTTAATGTAAACAAGAGCAATAAAAACCAATACGGTATTTAAGATACTGATTCGGGTAAAATCCTTGAATGGACGAAAATGCGAAACTCTTTCCAGTGGGTCGTATAAAACTTTGACTGGAATGTTTTTAACCGGAATGCCTTTCCAGGCAGCACGTACAATTATCTCGATTTCAAATTCAAATTTAGGCGTGAAATGTCTCTCGGGAATTAATCGTAAAGGGTATAATCGAAATCCAGATTGTGTGTCCTGAAGTCGAATTCCTGTTTCAAACCAAAACCAGAAGTTTGAAAATTTGTTTCCGAAACTACTTTTTTTAGGTACATTTTCCTGAGTCATATTACGACTTCCAATAAGCAAGGAATTTGGTTCTTTTTGGATAGCATCAATAAACGAAGGAATATCCGAAGCAAAATGTTGTCCATCGGAATCGATTGTTATTGCATATTCGTAATTTAAAGCAATTGCTTTATTAAAACCGTTTTGTAATGCAATTCCTTTTCCTTGATTCTCGGGATGGTGAATTTGTATGAGTTCTGGAAAATTTTCTAAAATTTCTCTTGTTTTATCTGTCGATCCATCATTGACTACAATAACATCTTTGGTGCAGGTTAAAATAGAATCAAGAACTTTTGCTAACGTTTTGTGGTTGTTGTACGTGGGTACAATAACACAAAAATTAGTTTGGGCAAGTTGTTCTTCTTGAGATAAAATAGGTTCCATTTTGTGGTTTTTCTTTAACTACTTTACAGTTTGCTTTTCTTCTGCAGAAAAACTTTTAGATTGTAGGATAAAGTTCTTTAGATATTCTTTTAGCGCAGTATTTTGATCTTTATAATGTGCCAGAATAAATTTTTTGTCTTCTTTGATGTTTTTTTTATAACCCGTAATTCCAGGAACATTTTCCTGAATACTTAATCGAATCATTCTAATTTCTATCGAGTTTGGCTCTTTTACGACAGTGCTTTCTAATAATTTAGCACCTTCTTTAAAACGACTCATTTTGGCCGAAACTTTCTTCTCATATTTAGAATCCAAAAGGATAGAAGCGGCTTTATATGCTACCAGAATATTTTCGTCTGTGGTCGAAATGTCATTTAGTTTTGCAGTAAAATCTTTTGCACTTGTCTCAGAACCAGAAGCTGTTGGGTATATTTTCCTGATAGTTGCAAGATCTGGTGTACTTACCAGACTTACTAATAAAAATAAGGATAAAAATAATTTCATGATTAAGTCTTTTTATAAACATTGCTTAGTTTTAAAGCAACCGTTTTATTAAAATAAGTCGTGTTTTTTACTTTTACCAAACCGTCTTCGGTTGTGATGATATCCAATTCTAAACGTAATTCGGGTGTAACTTCGGGATTAATTAGCGCCATGAATTTTACATTACTTAGCGTTTGCATCATTAGGTTACTTTTGGTAATTGTTTCCGAAAGTTCTTTTATAATTTGTATCATACATACTCCCGGCATTATCGGGTTGTCTGGAAAATGACCTTTAAAAACATCGTGTTTATCATTTACTAAAATGACAGCATCGTATTTAGAATCACTTGTGTTTTCTAATGAAAGTATTTTATAAAAGTCTTTTAAAACCATAGTTACATTTTATTTCAACCCTGTTGGGTGTAGTTAATTTTAACGTATGAAATCTATGTTTTTATACGTTAAATAAAATTTTTATGACCCGAGCGAACAGATGCTGTAATTTATACCTAACAGGTTATTTTACTTTAAATGTATAACTAATCCCAATTTGGAAAACGTTATTTAAGATGATGTTATCATAGTAATCATCATATCCGTTATCAATACCATCATATCCGTAAATATCGATTAGTCCTTGTTTAAATCTTGCTTCAAAAGTTAAACCATTAGGTAAAGTATATCCAAGACCAGCAACGAAAGCAACATCAACTCCAACTGGATTGTAGTCGTATGAAGGGAAATTATCACTTGTTTTAAAATCTACCGATGGACCACCTAATATATGAAATCCACCTCCCGCAAAATGAAATTTAGCAACCGCACCTAATGAAACATAATTTAATTCGTAGGTTACTTTACTTGATCTAAATGATCCTAATGCGTATTCACGTGCTTCTGCACCTTGTCTTGTGTAGGTTAGTTCTGGCTGAAGAGTAAAATATTTATTGAATCTTATGGCTACCAAACCACCCACATAAAAATCTGTTTTAGCGTCGCTAGATCCAAAATTGGTTAAGTTCGAAATATTTAAACCCCCACGAATTCCTGGACTTACAGTTACCTGAGCTTGTGTGTTAAGGATTCCAACAAGGAATACAACTGCGATTAAGATTAATTTTTTCATTTTTGATTTAATTTTTAATGATTCGTTTAATTTTTACTCTGATTTAAAATAATTCAGCTCTATTTTTAACTTTATATTTTGATGTAAAATCTCTATTTTTTCTGCAAAAATATTGTTTTCTGAACTAAAACTAATAGTTATTTTTTCTTTTGTTTGTGAGGCATGTACTACCTTCTCTAGTTTGTTATTTTCTTTAGATAAAAATATAAAATTATATTGCTTGCCATCTTTGGTTTGGTAGATGGTATTTTCTTGATTTTCAAATGATTTGTCGATTATGTAGTCCTTTTTAAGAAGTAAACGAAAATCTTTTTTTAAGGTCGAAATAAGAATTTTTCGGTCTAATTCGGATACAATTGAGTTGACTTTAAAACTGGTTTCCGAAATTTCAAAGTCTAATAATTTGTTACCAAATTCAGTTGTAAATACTACTCGATGTGTAGTATCATTTATTTTCTTGGCAATAAAAATTCCTGACAGTTCATGACCATAAACCGTTATGTTTGCTTTATAGACATAATCAATTTTGGGATTAGAAAAATAAGGAGCTTCGTAAGTCGTTTTTTCTAATGGTTTTGGAGAATAATTTTTGGTAATTTTTTGACCACAAGAAAACAAGAAAATGACTAGAAAGCAATTAATTAGTAAAAACGGAGTCGTCGATTTTTGCATTTATCACTTTATTTTTAAGTACAATTCGAGTATAATCTTCAGATGATTCAAGTAATTTTACCTGAACAACAGTTGCGTCTTCTTTATCAAAAGTCAATTCTATTTGCTTGATGTATTTTTTTAAAGTTACATCTTTTGGAATAAACTTGGCAATGTTCTGGTTTTTTGATTTAAAATAGCTGATGCTAAATTCCTTATCATCAAACATATCGCCACTTACACTACCTACAATAAGTTTATTGATTCGACCAAATATTTTACTATTTCCAATATCGACCGCACTTTTTTTGCCTTCGTCATTAATCAGGATTTTACCGTTTTTAAAAACAATACTATAATTATATGGTTTTTTGTATTGCCATTGTAATAAGCTTGGTTCTTTAAAAATCATCTTTCCAGATGTTTCAATATCCTTGGATAAAAAATCCAAATGTTTGTACTGAACGAAATCGGTACTTAATGTTTTTATTTTTTTAGAAACTACATTCACTGATTGCTTGAAAGCTGCAATTTCACTATCAGACATTTTTTGTTCTTGTGCAAACGAGTTCAAGACGAACAGGTTCAGAATTATAACGGATAAGTATATTTTAGTCTTCTTCATATGCTTTAAGATTCAAAAGTTTTTCAACCGAAATTACGGTGTAATTGTTTTGCTGCAAGAACTGCAAGAACTGTTCCAAGACCAAAACCGAATGCTTGGCTGTATCGTGCAAAAGTACAATTCCGCCAGGAGAAACTCGTTTTATAATGCGATTGTAAATGATTTCTTGGTCTTTAATGCCGCCATCAAGGGATCGGATATTCCAACCAATTACTTTATGTTTACTTATTTTTAAAGCTCTTCGTATAGATGGTGTTGTTACGCCATACGGAGGCCTGAAAAACTGTATTTTTTTTGAAGTAAATTTTTCCAGTAATGCATCCGTTTTCCTCAGTTCTTCGAGTATTTTTTTAGCATTGTAAAAATCAAAAAAATCAGAATGACTATAAGAATGATTCCCTACCAAATGTCCTTCGGATAAAATACGTTCTATAATTTCGGGATGTTTCTCGATGTTTTTTCCAATGCAGAAAAAGGTAGCTTTTACATCGTATTTTTTTAAAACATCCAGAATTTCTAATGTAGTTTCGCTTGGACCATCATCAAACGTTAATGCAATTTTCTTTTTAGTTACCGACGAATTATTGCAATAGGCTCTTACATGATAATTAGAATTTATCCGTGCCGAGTTTATCGCAGCAATACTCAACCAGATTATTCCAATGATAATAAACCACCAAATATTGATTGCGATATAAAGTTTCGAAAGAAGCAGTAAAAGCAATATGATGATAAAAAACAAAGAAGTGTTTTTATGCGTTATCATTTTGAAATTAATGTAAAACTATGGTCTTTACCGTTTAATTGATTGTACAATAAAATAGTATTATATGCTGGTTTCTCTAGTGAATTAACTTTAATTAGTTCTGGGATTGTTTGTGTCTTGATAATTTTAGAACCAACCCATAATCCAAAAGACGAAGCAGTATTGTATTCTCCACAAAGATGTTTGTAATAAACCTGTGGTGTATTTTCGAAAGCATTTTCGGTTAAATTAGTATAATAAGAATCGAATTCTACATCACCATTTAAGCCTAAAACCACAGCATCAATATCCGAAATTTTTAAATTATTCGACTTTAAGAATTCAATAATTTCAGCTTCAACTTCACTTTCTTGCAATTTGTTCTTGATTTCTACATTTAGAAGTTCAGCATAAGTAGTTTCTTTTTTTTCATTTTCTAAAACAAAAAAACTAGCTCCTTCACCACAAACATATCCTTTTGTGGTTTCGTTTAAAAGTTCGTAAGGTTCATTTCTTTCTCCTTTTATGTATCCTGCTAATTTAAAAAGTGAGATAGTATAATCTCCATTTTCATCAACTCCACCCACTAATACTGAGTTGGCTTCGTTTCCTTCAATCTGCATTTTTGCATCCAAAAGAGCCGACTCAAAGGAGATTGCACCATTTACATAAGTAAAGTTATATCCCTTGCATTGCAATGTTAGGGCTATTTGTGCTCCAACAGTATTGTGTGTTGATTGTATAAAAGCAGTAGGAGTTAAAAACTCCTCGTTATTATCGATAATTGCTTTTAGGAATTTCTCCGAATCTTCGATGCACCCCATTCCGGTTCCGGTAATAATAGCATCGATGTTCGAAATATTGGCTTCTTTTAAGGCATAAGCCGAAGCTACGATTCCGTTTTTGATTCCATTAGCCATTCTTCGGCTTGCAACTGGAGAAATGAAATCTTTGTAGACAGGTTTTTTTAAAAATAAAACGTTGTCATTTTTATTCCATTCAGCATCTTCTAAAAAAACAGTATCAAATGTTTTTTGAGCTGAAAGACAACCTGTACCATTTATATATGTTTTCTTCATTTGCTTTTAGAAAATATAAGAGTAGAACAATTACCACCAAACCCGAAAGAATTTGATAATACGTGTTCGATATTTTTATGTTTTAATGTTGTTTGTGGCGTCAGATTAAATTCCTGCATTGGAGTTTCAAAGTTTAAACTTGGGAAAACCACATTGTTCTGAATAGCAAGTACGCTATAAACCGCTTCGATTGCTGCCGCTGCCGCAAGTGTATGTCCTGTAAAAGGTTTGGTCGAGCTAAAATCGGGAACAGGTTTCTGGTCGTAAATTCTAAGAATTGCTCTTCCCTCAGATAAATCATTATTGGGAGTTGCCGTTCCGTGAACATTTATATAATCGATCTCGCCAGGGTTTATAGCAGCAACATCAAATGCTTTTTTCATAGCAAGATAAGCACCATCGCCATTTTCGGACGAAGCAGTTTGATGAAAAGCATCATTGGCATTGCCATAACCTGAAACTCGAGCGAGAACTTTTTTGTTTTCTTTTTTTACAATTTCTTCAGATTCTAAAACTAAGAACGCAGCTGCTTCGCCTAGGTTTAATCCTTTGCGTTCATCATCAAATGGTTTATTATATCCATCAGATAATATCATTAAAGTTTTAAAACCGTTGATTGTAAATTTTGCCAAAGCATCGGTTCCACCAACAATTACTCGGTCTAGTTTTCCGGTTTTTATCAATCGTGCACCAAGCATAATTGCATTTGCAGCCGAAGAACAAGCGGTGCTTATTGTAGTAACCATTCCTATTAATCCGAGTTCGTCGGCAATTTTCTGGGCTACATCGCCACAATTATGACAACTAATGTATTTTTCGAGCTCGGGATTATCAAAATAATCGTAATAATATTTCTCGGTCATATCCATTCCGCCAACGCTTGTTGCCGAAATTAATCCCGTTTTATATTCATTAATTGATGTAATTCCTGCATTTGCTACAGCTTCTTTGGCAGCAATTGTACCAAGCATAGCTGTTCTCGAAAAGTTGTTTTCTTCGTCAAGTTGTAATTGAGCGATTAACTCAGCATTGGTTTTTTTTATTTCACCAACCTTAATAACATCGGCATGAACTGTCGAAATGTTTTCGATAGTTGTAATAGCAACTTTGTTATTTATTAATGAAATATAATTTTCCTCAACCGAATTCCCGATTGAAGAAATTATTCCCATACCAGTTATAGCAACTCCTTTTACCATTTTTTTAGACGACTTAGATTTTTAGACTTACTTAGACTTCTTAGATTTTCTAGATAAAAATTCATGAAAAACTAGAGGATAGTTGAATAATTTAAAAATCGAACAATTTATTATTTTAAACTTTGAAAAAGCTTTTTGAAACTATTTTGAATTATTAGACTTCTTGGGTTTTCAGACAATACTTTATATCTAAGTAGTCTAAAAATCTAAGCCAGTCTAATCAGTCTAATCAGTCTGAAAAAGTCTATTTAGTTCTATTAGCTG
This sequence comes from Flavobacterium sp. PL02, assembly GCF_035013205.1. Lineage (NCBI taxonomy): Bacteria > Pseudomonadati > Bacteroidota > Flavobacteriia > Flavobacteriales > Flavobacteriaceae > Flavobacterium > Flavobacterium sp. PL02. The sequence continues at coordinate 65,663 of NZ_JAYGJP010000003.1, read as the reverse complement.
TTATGTAAGCAGCCATTGATTCGATTGATTGGAAAATTACTTTTCCTTCTTTCGGGTCAACTAATTTAATTCCGTAATCTTTATCAAGAATAACAATTAATTCCAAAGCATCGATAGAGTCTAAACCTAAACCATCTCCAAACAAAGGGTCATTGTCATTAATATCTTCAAGGGTAATGTCTTCAAGGTTTAAAACAGTAATAATTTTATTTTTTAATTCTAATTTTAATGCGTCCATGATTATTTATTATATAATGTTTCTATCGTTTCGTTTTGATACTTATGGTTTTCGTCTTTACCAATCAGGCAAAGAAAAGCTTTATATTCCTCATTAAAAAATTCAACCCATCCACAAAGTACCTTTTCCGCTTTATTGGTATGCAAAAGCGTATTAGCATAACTGTTCATGAATTCTGGATTGAAGGCATCAAATATAAAGAAAGAATTCTCGCTTTTTAATTGATGACGTATGCTTATTTCGCCCAAGCAAATGTTTGGCAAGGTATAAACAAAAACGGCCGGACTTGGATAATAATTCTCTTTATCAGATATAGATTCCTGATACTTTACATCGGTATCTAAACTTGATGATTTATTGGCTAAAAGTAAAGCGGTATTGTTTTCTGTTTGCTTTGCCAGTTCACTATCGTTCGGGTGCGATTCTGTTTCCGATTTCAAAAGTAATTCGGCTCCTAAAAAAGCAAGTTTGCTTAAAGAATCCATTTTGAAAAACTTAGGATAATTAATCTCAAAATTGCGATATGCTTGTTTTGAGAAATCAGCAAATAAAGTGGGTTCTGTTTTAAAAACAGAATCTCCATTCAAAACAATTTCGTTGTTTTGGATTGCGCAATAGGATTGTATGTATGTTTTGTTTTGAGTCATTTTATTTTAAACACTAATTTCACTAATTAGCACTAATTTTTTTGCGTTTTAAATTTCACTAAGATCTGAATACTTCTTTTATTTTATGAAATCCAAGTTTGAATAATTTTAGCAATTTTCCATTTCCCAGATTTATTTTTAATTATAATTAAAAATCCTCTCCCACATTTTCCTCCTCCACAAGAAGCGTCGGCGGATAGGATTCCAGAAGTTTTAGTTTTATTAAACTGAATTCGTGTAATTCCAATTGTGCCAACTGGCATTAAGCTTTTTTTATCATTCAAATCCCAGTGTTTTTCGTTTGGAAATTTGTCAACATTTTGAAAATCGAACTTTTTATTATTTTTAAATTGAGTCAAATCAAGTTTAAATTCGTCTGTTTCTTTTGAAATGTCATAAGAGTATTTGGAAAGATTAATTTCTTTGATAATCATTTCAGTTTCTTGAGGACTAATTTTTTTCACATCATCATAAACACCAATTAAAATTCGAGTTTTATCGTTTTTGATACTATCCTGTTCAAGATTATATTTTTTTAATTCAGCATGATAACCAATAGTATCTTCTTTATTTGTTTTAAAATCTATTCTGGGGCTTGGTGGCGGAAGCATAACTCTCCTATCCATATATATAGAATCAACTATTTCAAGAAAGATGTTACTTATTACATTTTTCTCAAATTGTAGTTCGTCGACTTTCTCAATTTCCTTTTTTTTACATCCAAAAAAAGAAAGAAGAATAATGAATATAAATATACCTGTTGATGATTTCATGTTTATTATCAGTTAATCTGTGAAAATTAGTGCAATTCGTGTTTCACTTTTTCAAAAACCACAGCCGTATTACAACCTCCAAATCCAGAAGCTGTTTTTAGGAATGTCTTGATATTTTTATCTTCGTTTTTCTCAATTACATTTATCGATTGACTTACACCTAATTCATCAAAACCTAATGAAACAAAAAGCTTGTTTTGGAGCACAGATTCAATCGCAATTACTGTTTCTAATAATCCTGACGCGCCCAATGTATGACCATAAAAACCTTTCAGACTATTTACAGGAACTGTTCCCATTTCTAATCGGTTGAAAGCGATGGCTTCCATTTCGTCATTAAAAGATGTTGCGGTTCCGTGTGCGGAAATATAATCGATATGTTCAGGTTTTATTTGTGCTTCGTTCAGGGCATTTTGAATACTTCTGAACAAACCTTCACCTGTTCTTGAAGGTCCAGAAATATGATTGGCATCGTTTATAGAACTATCTCCTGTAACTTTTATTTTTGAATTTTTGGCTTCCGCCGAAACTAAAACTGCAGCAGCAGCTTCGCCAAGACTTACACCTGTTCTGTTTAAAGAATACGGTTTGCATGGTAAATTGCTCATTGCCTGAAAAGCATTAAAGCCAGACAAAACAAATTCGGAAACTTCATCGCCGGCAACGATAAAAACGTTGTCGTAAAGTTCGCTTTGTATTAATCTTTTGGCAACCGAAACGGCTAAAATTCCAGATACACAAGCATTTGATACCACGATTGGTTGGGTTTTAAATCCAAAATAATCGGCTATTGTTTGAGCCAAAGTATGTAAATGTGCATTCTGAAAACTCTCTGGCGAATCATTTTTTAATGCAGTAACATTTCCTTTAGTTGTTGAAAGTATAAAGGCTGTCTTTGAATCTAAATCTATTTTTGAGTTTTTGACAATTGGCTCTAAAGCCAAAATCATCATTTTCTCTAATCTTGAATAGTTGGTTTCGGAACTAACTTTCGCGAAAGCGGTATTTAGTTTCTCATCATTTATAATCGATGCATAAAAAGGATTTGGCATCAAGGATACATCTTCATGCAACTGAATACCAGATTCACCACGTAGGATAGTTTCAATGTTTGATGGAACATTAAACCCTAATGGTGTGATGCAATTGGTTTGCGCGATGTAAACTGCTCTTGTCATTTTTATTGTTTTATCCTAACAGGTTTTTAAAACCTGTTAGGGATCTTGTATTTATTATCATATCTACAAGGTAAAAAAAACCTTGTTGGAAAGCTTTTCTGTGATTGTATCTTGTGTTACCTAAAAAGGCACGCAGATTTTACAGATTAAGCAGATTTACACGGATTATTTTTATTTCGTGATAATTCGTGTTTGTTTTTACTTCAATAATCCTACTTTTCTCTTCCATTCTTCATAAAATGGAGGATTGGTAAGCATTAAGTTTCCTTCTTTATTTAAAAATACCTGAGTGGTTTCGCCTGTGCAGACAATCTCATCATTGGTATTGAAAATTCTAAATCTAAAAATTATTTTTGCGGCAGGAGCATCTACAATACTTGTTTCTACCCGAATGACATCGCCATAACGCAAAGATAATTTATGTTCGCAAATAGATTTTACAATTGGGGTTGTATAGCCACTTTCGGCAACATCCAGATAGGTAAGTTTGTGTTTACGTCCGAAAGCCTCACGACCATCTTCAAAATAAGTTATATAATAGCCGTGCCAAACGATTCCGAGCGCATCGGTTTCGTTAAAGCGAACTCTAACTTCTTCGGTAACTGTTAATGCAATAGCTTCGTTATACTGCTCTTTTCTTCTTATCATATGCTAAGGCAATTATTGTGGTAATTATAAAAAACAGAAATAATAAACTTATTTCTGGTATGATTTCTAAGATAGATGCATTACGTAATAATACATCGTAAAAGGCATTTAATCCCCAGTTCATCGGTGATGATTTGGCGATGATTTGCATAATTTTTGGCATTGCAAAAACAGGAACCCAAACTCCTCCAATTGCAGCTAAAATAATAACGCTTGTTGCGCCAAAGGGAGCCGATTGTTCTTGTGTCTTGGCAACGGTTCCTAATAAAATCCCGAAACCAATAGCTGCAAATCCAGAGAACAACGCAACGATGCTCATTAAAAATAAATGTCCTTCGATATTAAGTGGTGGCAAACCAATTTCTGGAAATAGAAATACAGCAACAGCAACCATCATGTAAAACTGAATCATGCAAATTACAGAATACGTAATTGTTTTGCCCAACATTACAACACGATTTGAAACTGGATTTGTTAATAATCGAACGAAGGTTCCTTGTGTTTTTTCTTTTACAATATTAATCGAAAGCGGAATCACAATAAAGAACATAGCAAAAAGTGTCCAAGCCGGAACGTTATGTTGTGTTGAATTTGGCAACACTTCTTTGTTGTTTACTCTAGGAACTATTTCTTTGAAAGTGATAAAACTTTTTTGTTCAAAACTAGCGCTTCCTTCTCCTAGTTGTTCCTGAAAAGCAGTGTATATAGAATGTGTTTCTATTTGCGAAATCATCTTATCGATAGAGTTCATAACCGCATTCTTGAAACTCATTTGTACCGCAGGGTCAAAGTATAGTTTAACCTCCTTTTGGTTGATTATTTTAGGAGATTCAGTCTGGGCAAGTGTATCGGTTAAGCCAATACTACTCACTATTTTTTGAACATTCTGGTCGATTTTTGCCTGTAAATCTTTACTTAAGTTTTTCGGAATTACAATTGCTAATTGGAATTTTCCTTTATAAACAGCTTCTTTGGCAACAGCCTCGGTTAAAGGAATGTTGTCGATTTGAGTTACTACAGTAAACAGGTTGCTTTTTTGCAAATTATCATAAACTGTTTTGGCTACTGAACCGTTGTCGTTATTAACGAGAAGAATTTCGATTTTGGAATCGCTTACGGTTTTAAATGTACTATCCTGAATTAATGTTACGGTAATAACAAGTACCAAAGGCATCACAAATAAAATGATTAATCCTCCTAAATCTCTTTTCAGTAAAAGGAATTCTTTCACGACGGACATCCATAGTTTATATATCATCTCTCAGTTCTTTACCAGTTAATGAAATAAAAACGTCCTCTAGGTTTTGGGCATTTTGTGTGTTCGATATTAATCCTGACGGAGTGCCTTGGGCATAAATTTTCCCTTGGTCAAGTATTGCAATATCGCTACAAAAATCTTCAGCTTCAGATAAATGATGGGAAGTATAGATTATAGTAGTTCCGTTTTGGTTGAGGTATTTTAGGTAATCAATAATAGCATTTTTAGATTGTACATCGACACCAACAGTTGGCTCATCCAGAAATATAATTTTAGGATTGTGTAATATCCCTGCAATTAGATTGATTCTTCTTTTCATTCCTCCCGAAAAGGTTTCGATACGTTTGTCTGCAAATTTTAGTAAACCCAAAAGGTCTAAAGTTTCGATTACTTTGTCTTTTAAATCCTGACCTTTTAAACCATACATACTCCCAAAATAATGCAAGTTTTCTCGTGCGGTTAGGGTAGGATATAGGGCATATTCCTGAGGAACAACGCCAATAAATTTTTTTATTTTGGTAGCATTAGTTCCATAGGTCATTCCGTTAATTGTAAAAGAACCCGAAGTAGGCTTGACTAAACCACAGAGCATAGAAATTAATGTGGTTTTTCCGGCTCCATTTGGACCTAATAAACCAAAAATCTGACCTTCGTTTATAGTAAGCGTTAAATCGTTCAAAGAATACATTTCTGCATTTTTGTACTTTTTAGAAAGGGATGTTATTTGAATAATGGGTTGCAAAATATATTAGCTAATTGCTTTTTTTAATTTCTTAAAGAACACTTCTTCTCTATTGGCAATGTCCAAAAGTTGGTCGGCAATAGTATTGTAAGCATCGTTTTTGGCACTTCGGTTTTTGTAGATTCTTGAAGCTTCTACTGCAAAATCTCGCCATAAATCTCCAATTTGGGTCATTTCTTTCGAAAGGATTTTTAAATCTTCATTGTTTAAAATAACGGCAGCTTCTTGTAAAAAAGCAGCATATATAAAACGGAAACCTCCGCCACCAGTTCCTATCTCTTCTTGCATTCGAACCATTTGCGCCAGGTAATGATTGGCTTTTTTGGTTCCGTGTTTAAGAGGCCATTTACGAATTTTTCCCGAAACTAGTTTTATTCCTTTAACACCAATAATAGGCATTGGCGCAAGCATATCGCGACAGGTATTTTTTATTCCTTTGATAATTGCACTTTTTAAATCAACGTTCTCAGGAATATGAATCGGATAATACATTTGCCCTTTTGGAGCAAAAGCACCTTTGGCAAAACGGACTTTGTCTAAGTCGTCATGTGTAAGCGTGGTAACGGTTTCCATTACAGGGTCGCTAATAAGATAATCGGTATCGGTTTTTCCGTAAACCACTAAGTTATGAGCATTGAAATGAAAGCGATATTCGTCTGGAAAATAAGTTAGGTTGTACACACCAACTTGTAATCCTGTTGGGATATTATTTTTTAGATTTTCATCTAAAGCTTGGCTTGCTTTGGAAACGGATGAAAACTTTTGTCTTTTTATTTTTAAATGTAATCTATTGGCAACTCTCCTAAAAATTTGTCCTGGTAAGGTTCTGTAACTTATTGCAGGTGCATAATTAACTTTTATAAAAGGCAGGTACACAAAAAAGAGTCCTGAGCCAATACCAAAAACCATAGGTTCACTTAAATTTAAACCACTGTTTTTTAGCAAATTTGAAGCTACTCCATTTTCGCAATGCGCCGATTGATGATGTGTAAAAGTAGTTTGCATTAATCTGTTTTAAAATTTTTTAATTCGGATACTGTGATTGAAAAAGCATCAGCATATTTTTGTAAAATCCGGTCATTTAGTTTTGCAAAGATAGCGGGTTTAAAATGCCTTTTTACGCGCCATTTCCACAGACCAACATAATTGGAAAGGATTAATAAATCCATTCGGTTCAATTCCATAAAATAGCAAATAGGGCTTACTTCTCCGTTTCTGACTTGCAATTTTGCATCGGCGATGCGTTCGTTTATTTCATCGATAGAATTAGAAAGTGCAATAGTTTTAGGTTCCCAACCTGTACTTAGAGCTGTAGTATAATTACCGTTTTCGTCGGTTGCATATACAAGCTCTTTCATATTGTTTTTGGTTAAATTCCCTTGGTCTTGTGGTACTTTTTCTTTTTCCATATTGTCTTTAAACTATGATATTCCGAACATAAAAGCAGCTGTTATAAAAGCAAGAATTGTTAAAATGCCCAAATTTGCAAAAGCTGGTTTTTTTCTTTTTTTGATAAATAAATAAATCATTTCAGCAAATAGACCAATACAATACATTTGGATAATTAGGAATCCAAAAATGAATAATCCTAAACCACCATCAACATGTCGGTGCATATCTCCGTCACAATGTTTATGAGGATCATATGTAAAACTCCAAATGAGGAAAAGACTTCCTAGCAATAATGCTAAAATTGCTATTCGTATTAAAACATGAAACAATATCTTTTTTAAATCCATGTTTAAATTATTGCATGATTGGATTTGTCTTTTGAATGAACAAATTAATTTCACATTCTAAAAGTTGTGTTTCTTCGTGAAAGCTTTCGCAACTCATCGTACATAATGTATAATCGTCTGCAGCAAATTTAGAAACCAAAGTTGCTCGTGTAATTATGCTCGTGTTCACTTTTGGTAATTCGTATATTTTAAGATTTTTAAGCGTACTGATAAAACCAATAACACTTACATTTTCTTCTTTGTCAGGATTAGCAAAATATTTTTGTGCTACAATAGAGGAGCAGGTTTGCGCCACATTCTCTATTAATCCAGCTTCGATAAAAATATTCTTGTCGACAAAAATATTATCTTCTTTAATTAAAAAAATGGTTTCTACACTTTGTGCATCTATCGTAAGAATCAAATCTACCATAAGCATTGGCTCACGGTGCGGGAGATAATTTCGGATGTCTATTAGAGTGTCCATTTGTTATATTATTTAGCCAAAACGGTTTTCATTTGTCCGTTGGCAATTTCTTCGTTGTTTAAAGTCGTAACAATATCTACCAATGTTATTCCGGCAAATTCTTGTATAATAGTAATCGTCGATTGAATTTCGTCATTAACATTAGGCAGTTTCTTTATATCAATTTGCTTGATAGAACCGATATATCCAGTCGGTGCTTTTTCTTGTTTTAAGAAAAAAACATATCCTGTATGTAAAGCTACAGATTGCGCCATATGTTCTATTAATCCAGCTTCTAAAAAAATCCCGTTTTCTGAGAAAATATTTTCACTTTGAATTTTTAAGCCAGCAACCAAAGAACTTTCATCAAATGAAAACATTTTATCGACCATTACAAAAGGGAACTTTTGCGGTAATAAATTTTCGACTGCTTCTTTATCTAGAATAGGTTTTGTCATGATTTAGCAAACCGTTAAATACGCATACGCAAATGAGAATCGTCCGCTTTCGGGAACTGATAAAAGAATGCGGTCGCCTACTTTTAATTTTCCTGAGTTCATTAATTCTTCAACAGCAAGATAAATGGATGCTGAACCTACGTTTCCAACATTGGCAAGATTCATAAACCATTTTTCATCGGCTATTCCTACATTGTTTTCTTCTAGGTTTTTCTTTAATCCTTCAACAAAAAAATGAGAAGAAACGTGAGGGATAAAATAATCAATTTGATCAGCAGTAACGACATTTTTTGCCATTGCTTCACTCATGCTTTTTGCGCCCTTAGCCAAGATAAATTCATCTAATAATTTTACATCTTGTTTGATAGAAAATACAGATTCGTTTAACCATTCTTCGGGAGAGTAATCACTCCAGGGTTTTATCTCGCCAGATTCTAATTTATCTCCTCCGGCATACATGCAAGTCTCTAATTCATACGCATACGAAAAAGCTTCCATCCATTCTATTTTTAAAGAAATTGGTCCTCTTGGTTTATTTTCTAATAAAAAAGCACCAGAACCATCGGATAACATCCATCTTAAAAAATCCTTTTTAAAAGCGATTATAGGAAGTTCTTCCAGATTCTTTAAATTAGAAACTTCTGGATTATATTTTTGAGATAAGAACCATGACGAAACTTTCTCGGATCCTGTACAAACGGCATTTTTTGAATTTCCTGATTTAATAGAAAGGAAACCATATTTTAGCGAATTCATTCCTGCGCAGCAAACTCCTGATGAAGAGTTTAACTCAACCGATTTGTTCTTTAGTAATCCATGAACCATAGCTGCATGGGATGGTAAAAAAAGATCTGGTGTTGAGGTTCCGCAAGAAAGGACTTCCATATCTTGTGGAGTAAAATCGTTATCAAATAATTTTACGATAGCATTATGCGTTAGCTCAGCATTATTATGCGTGCTTTTTCCATCTTTGTCTATTGCATAATACCTACTTACAATCTTGTTATTGCGCAAAATAATACGTCTCGCTTTGGAAACGGCATCGTTGATAAGGCCCAAATAGCTTTCCATTTCATCATTTGTGACAGCTTCATTTGGCAAATATTTTGCGGCTTTTGTAATATATACTTCAAACATAATATGGGTGCTAAACTCCTTGGTAATATTGAGTTTCTTTTTTTATTTTGTTTATTTTAATAGGATATGTAATAACGTGCAATATATACACTATTGGGGATATTAACCAAATCGCGAGGAATAAATAAACATTAAATACCTTAAGGAGTACCTTTCTGTTTTTATCATTTCTGGAGATTAATCCTGACCATTTGGTAAAAATTTTATTAGCAGTTTTATCTACGGTTACCAAATAAGAACTAATACGAACGGCTGAATTTGCGATTAGTTTAGGTTGTAGGTCTTTTAAATTATTTTCTTTTAGATTTGAAGCAATAATATCTCCAAATTTTGAGGATTCCTGAATGTCTTTTTCAGATACGCCTGGTAAAGGGAAAATACCCAAATACTTTTTTTTAACTCCAGAGAACATCCATTCTACAATAGTAATCACACTTATTAAATTACCAACGCGATCTACTAAAGCTACGTTTCCAACCAAATTTGCATTGGCTTCTTTTAGTAAAACTTTAATTTTTTCCTGCGCCATAATCCACATATTTCTTGAACCACTTATGGTTACAACAGGAGTATTATTTAAGATTTTATGTGCTTCGGGACTTTTTAAAAAGGAGTTAATAGGGATAGAAGGGGATAAATACCAAACTTGATAGTTTAATAAAACTAAGTCGAATTTTGTATTTAATATTTCTTCTGGAACTGGTTTTAATGCTGTTGGGATTTGCCTAAATGACTCAGGAAAAGCATCAAAAAAAGAATCTTTATCCCAAGGGAAAGGAAAAGGTTTTTCTAATTGTATTTCATGAAACGTTACTTTAAACTCGTCTGAATTCAAGAAAGGTTTCGCTATATTCCGAGCTATACTTTCGAGTTGTCCAGATTGAGAGTAATAAATAAAAAGAACATTTTTCATTTTGGTTGTGGCTTTTGGTTATGGCAAAAGTAATTAATTTTATGAAACGAATTTTCTGATTTTATCGGTTCGCTTTGTGTGAATCCAATCTGGCCAAGTCGATTCATCTTCGGCATCATAAATACGAATTTCTTGATTTTTATCTTCAATAAGTAATTCGTCGGATGTGCAATTAAGAATCAAAGCGGCGGCAGCAACTCCTGAATAGGTTGCCCCTGCAACACCATGTGATAGTGTACAAGCTCCGCATAAAAATAAATTTTCGATCTCGGTTTTGTTTTTATAGGAGAATGGACCAACTTGATTTAATGTTTTTTCGGTTCCATATACATTGCCTTTGGTCGAATTGATATAAAACTCATTTGTTTTTGGTGTTCCTAATTCGGCTTGAACAATATTTTGTTTTGCATTTGGAATGATTTTCTCCAGATTATTCATCAGTTTATCAATCACTTTTTCTTTGAAAACTTTATATTCTTCATTATGATAATCTTCTAATCCGTTAAAATCCTTTAAATTGTCATAATTTACATAAGTAACGATTTCAAAATTGTGGTACCTTCCATTAAAACTTGCTGGATCTTTAAGGGTTGTGCAACTTATAAAAACGGCTGGAAATGAATCGCCAGAATCAATGTTGTTACTCATTAGGTTTTCAAAATTTTCATCGTCGTTTTCATCTTTCATCATCCATATATTTCCCGAATCAATATTAAATTGAGTAACATCCATATCTAATGTCAGGAATAAAATTAATGAGGTTACGGAGTATTTAGTTTTCTGTAGTTTCTTAATAAGTGATTTGCTTAAATGTTCTTTACCTATTAAGTTTAAATAGGTAATAGAGGGATCAGCATTGGAAATAATATTTTTAGCAAAAATGGTTTCTCCATTTTCGAGTTCAACTCCTATTGCTTTTTTATTCTCAATAATTATTCTTTTGACATTTTGCTTTATGCGAACTTCTCCACCATGTTTTTTTACTCCATTTGTCATTGCTTTTACAATTCCTCCACCTCCGCCCATGGGATAAAAACCTCCATCAAAATAATGTCCCATCACGGAACAATGTACAGGGAAACAGGCTCTATTTGGCGAAAGCCCATGATCACCACATTGTATATTAAGGACAGCTTTGAGCATTGGGTCTTTTATATGCCAGCCAATTACTTTTTTTAAAGGGAATAAGGCAAACTTGCCAAAATGTTTGGTTCGGAATGGAACTGTTATTTTCTGCCACAAACCTTTTAGTTTTGGCATTAGTTGCAATTCAAAATTTACTTTCTCGACTAAGGAAAGATATTCGGTTATGTTTTTTTCTTCTTTAGGAAAATGTGATGAAAGTGTTTTTTTGAGGTTGTCGATTCCTGCGGGTAAATCAAAAGTTTGGTTTCCGATCAGGCAATGTTCGTATGCTTTTTTATTCATTCGGAAAAACACCATATCATTGGCAATTCCTAAACCGCGGTAAAGTTCATTGGTAGATGCTCCTTTATCTATAAGACCTACATAATGTACGCCAGGACTAAAACGTTGTCCCTTTAATGTAAAGCTATGACTCCAGCCACCTGGAACATAATGTTGCTCAAGGATTAAGACTTTTTGCCCAGCTCTTGCTAAACAAATTCCTGTTGCTAAGCCGCCAACTCCTGAACCAATTATGATAGTATCAAGCTCTTTCATACTTTATTTTAAGATTTGCTAAAGTATAAAAGAATTCTTACTATATGTGCAGTGGCTTGTTTTATTTTGTGTTTTTTAATTGATTCCAAAAATCAAAATAATTGAACCATTGTAGTGGGTACTTTTCAAGCATGGATTCGACGTTTTCTATGTAAGCACGTAATAACCCTTTTTCGTCACGATGTTTTACAGCAGCTTCACGAGCATATAAGTGATAATGCAAGTTTGGTTCTTTCATTACATACACAAAAACGACGGGAACTTTTAATCGGGAAGCAATTAAAAATGGTCCTGCCGGGAAATTAGCTTCTTGTCCTAATAGTTTGTCTGATAATGATTTTGTTCCTTCAAAATAACGATCTCCTGTAAAACAGATAAGTTCGTTTCTGCCCAGAGCAGCATTGATTTCGAAAATATGGGACAAATCGTCTTTTATGATAATAAACTTGACAGTTGGTTTTTGGGTAACACTTTCTAAATATTTTTTTATATCCGAATGTTCCAAGTCGGTAGTAACCAAATTGATTTGGAAATTGATATCGATTTCTCCGAAGAAATGTTCTGCAATTTCAAAATTCCCAATGTGGGCACTAATTAAAACACCACCTTTTTGTTCGGCAAGTAGTTTTTTTAGTGTTTCGATTCCATCAAATTCATAGGTAAATTGTTCTCTCATTCCGGCAGAAATGGAGACTTTATCTATTATGGTTTGTCCAAAAGTATAGTAACTTTTGAAAACCATTTTTTTGGATTTAAAATAGGAGTAGCCTAGTCTTTTATTAAAGTAATAAAAGATGGCACGATTGCTTTTTTTGAGAAAAAGGAAATAATAAGATGCGACAAAGTACAGGAGAAAGTAGGCAGATCTAACACCCGCTTTTTGTATTAAAAAAACGAATATTCTATATCCTAAAACAGTTCCTTTTGATTTGCCATCCCATTTGCTCATTAAGCAGTTTTGGCTTTTAGTTTGGTTTCGATAAGGTCATAAAAGTTTTGAAAAGTAGCAATGCCAACGAAATCAACTTCAACTAATTTTACGCCAAAATTTGATTCAATAGATACTACCAAGTCTACATAATCTAAACTATCTAGTCCTAAAGTATCTTTTAAATTAGCGTTCGGTTCAATGTCATCATTATCAACTTCAAATTCATCAACCAAAAAACCATTAATCTTTTCTATTATCTCTTGCTTATTCATTATTCTATTTAAACTTTTTAACTACGAGTGCAGAATTTGTTCCTCCAAATCCGAAGGAATTGGACAAAAATATATCAATTTTTCTATTTAACGTAGTTTTAACTAAATTTAATTTAGCTGCGGCTTCGTCTGGGTTTTCTAAATTGATGTTTGGAGCTATAAAATCATTTTGCATCATTAGTATAGAATAAATGACTTCGCTTGCACCTGCCATCCAGCATTCATGCCCTGTCATTGATTTTGTGGAACTTACATAAGGATTGCTTTTTCCAAAGATTTCAAAGATTGCTTTGGCCTCATTTTCATCTCCAACAGGAGTAGAAGTAGCATGTGCATTTATGTAGTCAATGTCCGACGCATTTAATTTTGCATCATCAAGTGCTCTTTGCATTGCTATGGCTGGACCTTCGACATTTGGAGTCGAAATATGTCCTCCATTTGATGAAAATCCGTAACCGCCAACTTCGGCAATTATAGTTGCACCACGTTTTATCGCAGATTCATAACTTTCTAAGATTAAAGTTGCACCTCCGCCACTAGGCACTAAGCCATCACGACCAGAATCAAAAGGTCTTGATGCTTTGGTAGGGTCATCATCTTCGGATGCAAAAACACCTAAACCATCAAAACTGCTCATTGCATATTTGTTGATTTCTTGTGCTCCACCACAAATTACAATATCTTGAAATCCGCTTTTTATTAAAAAATAAGCCAGACCTATGGCGTGGGATCCACTTGCACAAGCGGCGCTTATAGTTAAATTAATACCTCTTAACTTAAAAATTGTCGAAAGGTTCATTGTAACAGTAGAGTTCATGGATTTAAAAATTGCTCCAGAACCAATTAAGGCTGTATCTTTTTTTTCTCGAACAATGTCGGTTGCATCAATAATAGCTTTAGATACGCTATCGTTACCGTACATAATACCAACTTCGTTATTGTCGAAAAAAGAATCATCTATTCCAGCATTTTTCAATGCTTCGATGGTAGCCATATAAGCATATTCGGTTTCTTCACCAATGCTCATACGTTGTCTTCGGGTTAGTAGACTTTTTAAATCTGGTTTTGGAACCATGCCAGTTAAGGCCGATTGAAAACCAAATTCTTTTCTCTCTGCATCAAATTGTATTCCTGATTTTCCATTGTACAAGGATTCTTTTACTTCATTTAATGAAGTTCCGATACATGAGTAAATTCCCATTCCTGTAATTACAACTCTCCTATTCATCTTCTTTTTTATAGTAATTTTTTAAGAATATATTCCACCGTTTATGTTTATAACTTCACCAGTTATATAACTTGATTTATTTGAAATCAAAAAGCTTACCAAATTTGCCACTTCTTCGGCTTCGCCAAAACGATTAACAGGAATTAATTTTAATAATTCTTTTTCGTCTAACTGGCTCGTCATGTCAGTTTTTATAAACCCTGGTGCAACGGCATTTACGGTAATATTTCTTTTGGCTACTTCTTGAGCCAATGCTTTGGTAGCAGCTACAATTGCGCCTTTTGCAGCAGAATAATTGGTTTGACCAGGCGTACCTTTTACTCCCGAAACTGAAACCATATTTACAATGCGTCCGTATTTATTGCGGAGCATTTTTTGAATAAAAAATTGTGTGACATTAAAAAAACCACCTACACTTGTGTTCATAACTCCATTCCAGTCTTCTTGTGACATCCACATAAACAAACCATCTTTTGTAATTCCGGCGTTGTTTACAATTGCCTCAACGATGGCTTCAGGATTTGCATCCTGCCATTTGGTTAATACATTTTGAACTTCTTCAAAATTAGAAACATCAAATTGTATAATCTCAGCAGTTGCGCCTAATTTTATTACTTCTTCAAGTGTTTGTTCGGCAGCAATTTTGTTTGAATGATAGTTAATCAGAATGTGGTACTCTGTATCTACAGCTAATTTTTTACAAATAGCACTCCCAATTCCTCGTGAACCACCAGTTACTAATGCACATTTCATATATGTAAATTTTGTTTTTTATAGGTCATATATGGTATCGCCTTTTTATTTATTGGTCTTGGTGACACAATTTTTATTAGTCGCAATTTCATATATGTAAATTTTGTTTTTTATAGTCGATTTATGTTATCGCTTTTTTTTACTTACTGGTTTTGTAACCGGTTTTGTTTTAGTTTCTGACTTTGTTTCAGTTTTTGGCTTATCAGAGGCGATTTCACTTATAGTATTTTTTTCTTTTGTTTGCGAAAATAGTTCAGCGTTTTCAAACCATTGGTTGCCTAATACAGTTCCGTCTGGTTTAAGAAATCCCCATTTCCCTTCATTTTTTACTCTTGCTAAGCCATCTATAAATCCTTTGTCTTGTTGTACAAATAGAGCAATGACAAATCCGTTTGCCGTTATGGTATATTGAGTTGGGATTACTAGTTTTCCTGATTCATTAATAAATCCCCAGTTTTTTTCTTTTACAGGAGCTAATCCGTTTGTACTAAAAACTTCGGCATCACTATAAGTTGGTGGAATAACAAAATCTGCTTTAGGGTTAATATATCCCCATTTAGATCCAATACAAACCGGAGCTAGATTTTTAGAAAAGGCTTTTGCTTTATCATATATTGGCAGAATTGCCCAGCTTCCTTTTAAGTCAATGAATCCGATTTTTCCATCTTTTCTGGCATAAGTCAAATCTTGAGATTCGAAATCCCAAATTTTATCAGCACCTTCTACCGGAATAAATTTCCCACCAGATACTAATCCAAAAATTTTGTCTTTTCTGGCCCAAGCTGTGTTTTTATTATAATTACCAATTTCGGCATAAGCAGGTTCTATAACCTCTTTTCCAGCAGTATTTATAATTCCCCAATTTTTATTGTTTTCTACTCTTGCAAAACCATTTTCAAAAGGTTTGATAACGTCATATTTTGGTTCTAAAACAACTGCCATTTTTGAATTGATTAATCCAATTTTGTTTCCTTGTTTTATAAAAGCAACACCATCTCCAAAATCATATAATTTATCCGAAGGTGGTGCAATTTGTACCTCTCCTTTGGTATTGATGTAAACCCATTTTTTATCTTTAGATACGATACAAATCCCACTATTAAAATCTTTGGCGTTATCAAAAGTGGCTGGAATTGCCCAAGCTCCTTTAGTATCGATAAACCCCCATTTTCCATTATCTTCTACAGCAGCTAAGCCTTCAGAAAAACTTCTTGCAGTTTTGTACTGAGGTTCAATACGAAATGTTCCATCTTTAGTAAGATATCCAATTTTTCCGTTTTTCTTAACTAATGCCAGTTCTTGACTATTAACAAATTGAATGCTGCACAGCAATAAAAAAATAAGTGTTTTTTTCATGATTTTAAGATTCAAGATTAATAATGTAAAATAAAAAATTAATTATTTATCAGGTAGTCTTTTACTTTCTGAACAAAAGGATACATAACCTGATCTTCTTTAAATTTAGGTATAATTGTTCTAATATCGTCATATATTTTTTTGGTCACAGACGAGATTTGATCTTTTTGTTCTAAGTAATCAATTGCCTGAACAATAGTAATCAGCTCTATAGCCAAAACTTCAAATGAATTTTCTATCACTTTTGCAGTAATAACAGCAGCATTTGTTCCCATGCTTACAATGTCTTGATTGTCATTGTTGTTTGGGATACTGTGTATATACATTGGGTTAGACAACATTTGGTTTTCGGCAGTTGTTGAGGTTGCAGTAAACTGAACGCCTTGCATTCCGAAATTAAATCCTAATGTTCCAAGATTCACAAATGGAGGAAGGATTTCGTTTATTTTAGAATTTAATAAATAATTCAATTGACGTTCTGCAAGCATTGTAAGTTTGGTAATAACAATCTTTAGCTTGTCCATTTCTAGTGAAATGTAATCGCCATGAAAATTACCTCCATGATATACATGTTTGTTTTTTACATCTATAATAGGATTATCATTTGCCGAGTTAAACTCATCTTCTAGAATCGAACCTACATTATTGATAGTTTCTAAGATTGGACCTAGAATTTGTGGTACACATCTTAAAGAATAATATTCCTGTACTTTTTCTTTGAAGATTTCTTCAGTATTTTCTCCAGTATATAAGTGATCTTCTCTTTTGCGGATTAAGGTACTGTCCGAGAGATTTTCTCTCATTCTTGCAGCTACTTCTCGTTGTCCTTTATGACGTTTTGTTTGGTTTAATTCTTCCGAAAAATGGTCGTCATAAGCCTGTACAATTTCATTAATTGCGCATGAAAACTTTAATGACCAATCTAATAATTTATTGGCGTGATGTACATTTACTACACCTATTCCTGTCATTACAGAGGTTCCGTTTATAAGCGCAAGACCTTCTCTTATTTCTACCTGAATAGGAGTTAGGTTCTCAATTTCAAAAACCTCTTTTGTAGGTCTTCTTTCGCCTTTGTAAAAAACTTCGCCTTCACCTATTAATGTTAATGCCAAGTGAGATAACTGAACCAAATCTCCACTTGCTCCAACTCCTCCATGTTCAAAAATTAATGGAGTAATATCTTTATTTATGAATTCTTTCATTAAATGAATTACTGAAGGATGTACTCCGGAATTCCCTAAAGAAAGTGTGTTTAATCGAGCTAGAATTGCTGCTTTTACACAAGCTGCATTTAATGGTTTTCCTGTTCCTGAAGAATGGCTTCTTATTAAATTGTATTGTAATTGAATTCGGTCTTCGTCTTTGATACGGTATTGAGCCATTGGTCCAAAACCAGTATTTACACCATAGATCACCTTGTTGCCAGAGAATTCTTTTAAGAAATCAAAGCTTTCATTTACCCGGTCTAAGACAGTTTTACTAATGTCTATTTTACTATTTCCAAAGATTATGGATTCAAATTCTTTTAAACTTAAATATTCGCCAATTGTGTTCATTTAACCCTTTTTGATTATGCTAAATTAATTTTATTTATTAAAATAAATGTAGTTATTTTGATGATGGCAAATGTAAGGCAATAATTAATAACAATTCGTATATGTTAAAGGAGTTTGTAGATGTTTTAATAATAGGAGCGGGACCCTCTGGATGCGTATCAGCAGCTTATTTACGTAAGAATAATTGTAAGATAAAGGTTGTTGAGAAAACTAAATTTCCTAGAATTGTTGTTGGTGAGAGTTTAATACCACGTGTAATGGATCATTTTGCCGAAGCAGAATTATTTGATAGTCTCAATGCAATGAACTTTGAGAAAAAGTTAGGAGCGAGATTTATAAGAGGAAATGAAATTTGTGTTTTTGATTTTTCTAATAAATTTTCTGAAGGTTGGGATTGGACCTGGCAAGTTCCCAGAGCCGATTTTGACAATACGATGGCTCAGGAATTAATTCGAAAAGGAATTGATTTAGAATTTGAGTCGGAAGTTATTGAAGTTTCTTTTGAAGGAAGCAATTCAAAAACAATTGTGAAAGATGTAAATGGAAATTTAAAAGAGATTCACGCCAAATTTATTATTGATTCTAGTGGTTACGGTAGAGTTTTACCAAGACTTTTAGATTTGGACAAGCCATCGGCTTTAGATCCGCATTCTTCTATTTTTACGCATGTAAAAGATATTAACAGACCAGAAGGTGTAGAGGGAACAATGATTTCTTTTGATGTTCTTGAAACTGAAGTTTGGTTATGGGTAATTCCTTTCTCTAACGGAAATACAAGTTTAGGAGTGGTAGGCCCTACAGATTTCATCAATTCACTTTCTGAGAATAAAGACAATGCCGAAGCATTAAAAAATGCTATTCAGCTTTCAGATTATTATATTAAAAGATTTCAGGGAACAGAGTTTTTATTCGAACCAATAAAGTTAGAAAACTATTCTCGCTCGGTAAAGAAAATGTATGGTGATGGATTTGCTTTGACAGGAAATAGTACTGAATTTTTAGATCCTGTATTTTCATCGGGAGTTGCTTTTGCTACCGAATCGGGTATGCTTGCTGCAAAACTTTATTTGAAACAATCTCAAGGAATTCCTGTAGATTGGGAAGTAGAATTTACCGAATATATGAAACGTGGAATTAATGTTTTTACCACTTACGTGAAAGAATGGTACACAGGAAATTTACAAACGTTATTCTTTCATCAGCCAGAGAACCCAGATGTAAAACGTAAAATCTGTGCTGTGCTTGCTGGATATGTTTGGGATGAAGAAAATCCATTTGTGAAGAAACACGATAATGTAATTAAAAATATGGCTTACCTCTTAAATATGGAAAGTAAGAAAAAACAAAACCCTAGTGAAAACTAGGGTTTTTGTTTTTTGAATCTTATTTGTATGCTTTCTTCAGAATCATTTTAGAAAGTGATTTTGCTGTCTTGGCATAACCTTCTCCAATTCTTGTTTCATTATTAAAATTATTTCCCCATTGATCTCCTGGGGCTTCTTCGCTTTTTATTTCTAATAATACATTTGATTTATTAGCTGTTTCTACAAATTTTAAATTAGTAGTAACTTTTGCTGGTTGTTTCATAATTCCTGCATCCCAGCCCGGATAAATCCATACCGTTTGTACGATTAAAGTATATGGGGTATTTAAGCCTTCCTGAAAGTTTACGTCTTTACCAGCTTTAGATAATACAATGTTTCCTATTTCTAAAAATTTTGGAGTCCAGATTTGTTCTTTGGCAACGACCCATCTTTTGTACCAAAGATTTCCGTTTCCTTTTGCTTTTTTGTCTAAATCGACTTTGTGTTCTTCAACATATTGTGCTTCTGGTTTATTTTCTTTCATCATAGTAAAGTTGCTATAATCAAATTCGGTATTAATTTCTTTTTGGTCTTTCAAGAATTTAAAATCTCCAGATACAACTTTCATGTCTTGTGCAGACATTGCGAAAGAGAGAAATAAAAAGGCAACTATTAGTTTTTTCATTTTTTGTTTATGCTTAAACGGTTGGTTTATTAATTTTTTTAGTGCTCAAATGTAATTAAAGGTTATTTGTAAAGTGTTATTTGTCTTGTTAATTTTTAAAGTTCGCTTTTTAAAAGAACTTATTCTATTTAATAAAGAAAGGATACCATTTACAGTATCCTTTCTTTATTAATTAAGCTGTATCGTATTACCAGAACTTCACATATAAAGAGGCAATAATCAATAAAGTAATTACTATTAATACAGTTGTTTGTGGTTTTAATTTAAACATTGTAGTATCTAGCTCAAATGCTTTCGGGTTTACTTTTGGACCTGCAAAACTTATAAGAATCATTGCAAGTGTAGTAAAGCAGAAAGATAATCCCATACAAATATGGAACGGAATCTCATAAGCTCCTTTTCCGTTTGGATAAGCAGTATATAACAATGTATCGTTACCAAATAATATTGGAGCATATTCATTGAATAAAATAGATAATACAAAACCTAAAATCACACCTACAATAGCTGCGGCTCCAGTAGTTCTTTTCCAGAACATACCAAGAATAAACATGGCGAAAACTCCAGGGCTTATAAAACCAGTGTATTTTTGGATGTAGGTAAAACCTCCAACGCCACCAATTCCTAAAATATCATTCCAAGTAAATAAAACAGCCAAAAGCATTGCAGCAAAAACAGCAATTCGACCGATGTTTACTTGTTGTTTTTCACCAGCTTCTTTTTGGATATATTTTTTATGAATGTCTAGCGTATAAATAGTCGAAATACTATTTACTTTACCAGCCAATGAAGCTACAATTGCTGCGGTTAATGCAGCTACTGAGAGTCCTTTTAATCCTGTTGGTAAAAAAGTTAGTACCGCAGAGTACGCTCCATCTTTTCCGCCAACAAGTTGAGGTAAATGTCCGTTTTGATATAAAACATAAGCGGCGATACCAGGTAACATAACAATTAGAGGCATTAATAATTTTAAGAAACCAGCAAATAATATACCTGTACGAGCAGTTTGCAAATCGGCACCCAAGGCTCTTTGAGTAATGTATTGGTTACAACCCCAATAGTTAAGGTTGATAATCCAGATACCAGCTACGTAAGACAATATACCAGGGAAAGTTAAGTACTTATCTATTTCTAGTTGAGAAGAAGTTGCAGTTGGTTTTGGGATAATCATTTTAAAATGTTCTGGAGCTTCTCGCATTAAAACTTTAAAACCGGCAATTGCATTTTGACCCACGCCAAAATATTGTCCTACAGTTGTTAAAGCAATATAAGAAGTTACTAATCCGCCTATGATTAATACAGCAACCTGAATAACATCTGTGTAAGCAACAACTTTCATCCCTCCTAATGAAATTATCAAAGCAAAAAGTGCCAATCCTATCATAATAACATGAAGGTATTCTCCTCCCGCCAATCCGTTGATAGCTACAGCTCCTAGGTATAAAATAGAAGTAAGGTTTACAAAAACATACAGAAACAACCAAAAAACAGCCATAATCAAAGCTGTTGATTCATTATAACGTGTTTTTAGAAACTGAGGCATAGTGTATATCTTATTTTTAAGATAAACAGGAATAAACCATACGGCTACAATTATTAAAGTGATGGCAGCAACCCATTCGTAAGCCGCAACTGCAATTCCTAAAAAGAAACCTTCGCCGCTCATTCCGATAAACTGTTCTGCCGAAATATTTGACGCGATTAATGAAGCTCCAATTGCCCACCAAGTCAGGTTTCCTTCGGCAAGGAAATAAGCTTTGGCGTCTTTTTCGTCTTTTTTACGTTTGCGATATATAGTATAACCGTAGGTAGATACTACAATAAAGTAGATTATAAAAACCGCATAATCTGCGATGGCAAGGTTTTGGTTCATGGTTAATTGTGTTTAAGGAGGTAATTAATATAAAGTATTTCGTGGTTATAGTTATTGGTTTTTTTAAATACACTGAAATTTATAGACAGTTTTATGATGGTATTTATCTTCTTTTCTTAGTATCGAATTAGGAAATCGGGATTGATTAGGCGCATCGGGATAGTTTTGAGTTTCAAAACAAATACCGCTTAAAGCATGATAAGTAACGTCTTCTTTTCCTTTTATTTCGGTGGAGCAATTACCACCTACAAAAACATGTACACTTGGTTGATCTGTATAAACCGTCATTCGCAATCTGCTTGTTGGGCTATAAAGTGCAGCGGCAATATCATTTTTAGTTTCTATTATAAATGAATCATCAATAATAGAAGGGCAGTTTGCAGGAGTTCTAAAATCGAAAGGATGGTTTAAAAGATTTAAGATATTTCCTGTTGGGATATTCTCAGAGGATGTTTCTAATATTTTATCCGAGTTTACAATCATTTCTTGGTCAGTAACGCTAGAACCATGTCCGTTAAGATTAAAATAACTGTGATTCGTTAAGTTTATAATGGTATCCTGTGTCGTAGTAGCATTATATTCTAATTGTAGCTCATTGTCATCAGTTAGCGTATAGGTTAGGCTTACGGACAAATCTCCGGGATAATTTTCTTCATTTGCAGGACTTAAAAGAGTCATGGTTATTGATTGATTTTCACCCTCTGTCATGGTTTCAACTTCCCACTTTTTTTGAGCAAAGCCTATATTTCCGCCATGTATAGCATGATTGTTATTGTTTTTGTTTAAAAGATAAGTCTTATCATTTAAGGTAAAAGTTCCGTTGTTTATTCTGCCGGCATATCGTCCTATTGTTGCGCCAAAATAAGGAGCACCAGAAAAAGAGTATGATTTTAAATATTTTTCTAAGGTATCAAAACCCAAAACCACATCTATAAGATTTCCGTTTTCAAGGGGTACGATTAAGGAAATAACCGTTGCGCCATAATCGATAATAGTGGCTTGCATGCCATTTTTATTGGTTAATTTATAGGAATGAATAGCTTCGTTGTCAGGTAATATACCAAAGAATTCTTTTGTGTTTATATCTGTAAAATGTGATTTGTGTTTTATTTTCATTATTTTTTTGTGAAAAATGAAATTCAAAAATATGTATATTATTAATGTAATCCATACCAGCACCTACCAGTTTTTTGTATATTGCATGAAAATATTATCTTTTATGAATATAATTTCTATCCAGAATAATCTAGGTATTCCTAAATACAAACAGATTATAGCTTCAATCGAGAGTAGTATTAATAAGAAAAACTTAAAGAAAGGCGATAGATTGCCATCGGTAAATAAAGTGTGTTTGGCTTTTTCTTTATCAAGAGATACTGTTTTGCAGGCTTATGATGAATTAAAAAAAAGAGGGATTATTTATGCCATTCCAGGAAAGGGATATTATATTAAAAGTGTCGAAATCACAATCAAAGAGCGCGTTTTTTTACTTTTTGATGAGCTTAATAATTTTAAGGAAGATATCTATATTTCCTTTTTAAGAAATATTGGAGAAGAAGTACAAGTTGATATCTTTTTTTATTATTTCAATACAAAGGTTTTTAAGAAACTAATAAATGATAATAACGGAGCATACACTAAATATATAATTATGCCAACCGATTTGGCAGATGCAGCTTCCTGTATAAATACCCTACCAGTAAATGAGGTTTATATTTTGGATCAGACGAGTGAAGCTTTAAAAGCATATCCATCAGTTTGTCAGAATTTCCCAAAAGATATTTATGATGCATTAGTTAAGGGAAAACCTAAGCTGGATAAGTACAACAAATTAATTATGATTTTTCCAGGATTTAGAGAACCTTTAGGAATGAAAATTGGGTTTCTAAATTTTTGTAATGATTTTTTATTTGAGAATGAAGTGATTACTGAGTTTAGAGAAAGAGAAATTAAAGTAGGAGAAGTGTATATTATCCCTAATGACAGAGATTTGGTTCGGGTTATCGAAAAAGCAAAGCGTCAGGATCTAAAACTTGGTCACGATTTCGGAATTATCTCTTACAATGAAACACCATTAAAAAAAGTGGTAGAAAACGGGATAACAACTATTTCGACAAATTTTGAAGAAATGGGAAAAATTATGGCAAAGATGGTTTTGTCTGGAAAGAAGCAAAACATCGAAAACAAATCGTCACTGATCATGCGTAACTCATTATAGTCGGAAACTTTGAAGTTGCATTTTTTAACTAATAAAAAAATATGGGATTTAAACATTTATTTAAAGCAGAAGCCAAATGGTCATCAAGTAAAAATGAGAAAGGTTTCGTTTCTAAAAATCATGAGATAATAATTGAAGGAAAGCCTGTTATGAGTGTTTCTGCGGCAAAAGCTTTTAAAGGCGACGCAGAGTTATATAACCCGGAAGATATGTTGTTAAGCAGTCTGGTTTCGTGCCACATGATGTCATATCTTTATGTATGCAGTCAAAACGGAATCGAAGTTTTGGGTTATTCTGATAATGCTGAAGCAACTCTTGAAGTGGAATTTGACGGAAGCGGACGCTTTACTGAAGTTCGATTAAATCCAAAAGTTACTATCGCTAATCCTGATAAAATTCAATTAGCATTAGAACTGCACAAAAAAGCAAATCAGTTATGCTTTATAGCTAATTCTTGTAATTTCCCAATATTGCATAATGCTAGTTGTGAAGTGGAATAATAATAAACTTAGTGATTCTTTGTGTTTTTTTATTTGGGAAACTTTGGGAAATAATATCTAGGGGGATATAAAATAAAAATCCGTCAAGTAGAAACTACAAGACGGATTTAATATTTTGAAAAGAAATAAGATTACTCTACTTCAGTAACTCTCATGGTGTTTACCATTCCTTTATCTTTAATAGGCATTGCAGCTAGGTTAATTAAGTAATCACCTTTTACAACGTATCCTTTATCTTTTACGATTTGATTTACATCAGTTACAGTATCATCAGTACTTACATCTTTGTCATAATAGAATGATTTAACTCCCCATAAAAGACTTAATTGAGTTAAGATTCTTTTGTTAGAAGTAAATACTAAAATGTGAGCAGATGGTCTCCAAGCCGAAATTTGGAAAGCAGTATAACCACTATTTGTAAGTGTGCAAATTGCTTTAGCTTTAATAACGTTAGCCATAAGCGCAGCTTGCTGACAAATTGTTTTAGTAATAAAACGTTTTGTTTTTATTTGTGGTGTGTTTTGTGGAACATGAATTAGCGGAGAATCTTCAACAGCTTCGATAATTTGTGTCATTTTTTGGATAACCTGAACAGGATAGTTTCCTGCAGCAGTTTCTCCAGATAGCATTACAGCATCAGCACCATCCATAACAGAGTTTGCAACGTCGTTTACTTCCGCACGAGTTGGAGTTAAACTAGTAATCATAGTTTCCATCATTTGTGTTGCCACAATTACAGGAATACGAGCAGTTTTTGCTCTGCGGATTAATTCTTTTTGAACCAATGGTACTTCGTGAGCAGGAAGTTCAACCCCTAAATCTCCACGAGCAACCATTAAAGCGTCGCAATAAGCAACGATTTTATCCATATTCTCTAATGCTTCTGGCATTTCGATTTTAGCTACAATCGGAATTTTATAATCAGAATGTTTATCAATTAACTCTTGTAAGTCTTGTAAGTCACGTGGTGTTTTTACAAAAGAAAGAGCTAACCAGTCTACTTTTTGCTCAATAGCAAAAATTGCATCTGCAATATCTTTTTCTGTCAATGCAGGTAAAGATATTTTAGTATTAGGAAGGTTTACACCTTTTTTAGATTTTAATTCACCACCTTGAATAACTACAGCGGTAACTTCTGTTTTTTTATCAGTTGTAAGGATCTCAAAGATAAGTTTTCCATCATCTAATAAAATACGCTCTCCAGGATTTACATCATTTGGAAAGTTTTGGTACTTCATGAAAACTTTTTTTGCAGTACCTATAATATCTTCAGCAGTAGTAAAAGTGATTACATCACCATCGTTTACTACAACTCCTTCTTCCATTACTCCTACACGAAGTTTAGGTCCTTGTAAATCTCCGAGTATTGCCGTGGTATAACCAAACTCTTCGTTAAGTCCTCTAATAATGTTGATTTTCTCTTTTACTCCTTCGTAATCTGCATGCGAAAAATTAACTCTAAACACATTAACACCTGCTTCGATCATGTCCTTGATGATCTCTCTAGTTCCACATGCAGGCCCAAGTGTGGCTACAATTTTGGTTTTTTTGTTTGTAAGCATTTCTATTAAAAAATTAAATTGTTTTTTGATTTTATTTTATTTGTATCAACTATATAAACCGTTGAGATGGTATCAATGGTATTTAATATTTGTTGTATTTTTAATATATCGAAAGCTTCCTCACTCTTTTCAATTTTTAAAAAATAATCAACTTTTTTAAACTCAGGTAGTAGATATACTTTTGTGGCGACCTCCATCGAAGTATCTGAAAATAAATCCTGACTGTCATTTGGTGTATTCTGAATGACTTCGTTTTTATTTTGAATTAAATCCCAATAAAGTTCTTTTTCTTCATCGTAATAATCAAATCGTGAAAAATGAGTCTCACCTTCTTTCACATTAATTTGGATTTCATTTTTACTTTTACTCAAAAGAACCGGGAAGTTTTGATTGATAAAATAAGCCAGTCGATAATCTTCCATAGAAGTATGTATGGCAATCAAATTATAATCAATTTCATCAAATTCGCCTAATTCTAATTTATGAATAGCCATTTCCTGAAAAAATAAGTTGTAAATATACTATTTCTATTGCTGGTTCAATAGTTAAGATTGGTATGTTTTTGTTAATTTATAAACGAAAACGATGTAGTTTTAAGAAAACTAGTTTTATTTCTTGTCCATTTTTTCTTGAAATGCAAAATACGCACGTTGTGATGCTTTTTCTTCTGCTTTCTTTTTGGAAGTTGCTCGCGCTCTTGCGACTACTTTATCGTCAATACTTAATTTAACGCCAAATAAACGTTCTCCACCAATGCCATTATCCTCAAAAATATCATAATGGAATATCTTTTTCTCTTTCTGACACCATTCGATAACTAAGCTTTTGTAGCTTATAACTTTTCCCTCAAGTCGGGTAATATCTACGTACGGACCGATTACGCTACTTTGGATAAATTTTTCACAAAAAGAATACCCTCTGTCAAGATAAATGGCTCCAATAAGCGATTCGAAAATGTTACCATGAATGTTTTCTCCAAAGTGTTGTAAAGGCACTTTGCTTTCTATAAAACGAGCCAGATTAAGATCTTTTCCAAGTTCGTTCAAATGTTCTCTACTTACGATTTTAGAACGCATCTTGGTAAGGTAACCTTCATCTCCAGCAGGAGCTTTATTAAAGAGATGTGCTGCAATTACAGCACTTAGCATTGCATCTCCAAGAAATTCTAAACGTTCGTAGTTAATAGGATTTCCGTTTTCGTCCAGTCGATTAGAAGAGCGATGAGTAAAGGCTTTCTTATAAAATTGAAGCGAAATAGGTGGAAAACCAAGGATTTTTTGAATAGAATCAAAAAAAATCCCGTCTTCTTGAGAACGGGATTTTGAAAATATTTTTTTGAAAATACTCATAAGAAAATTAGTCAACTAATTTTTTAAATAAAACACAAGCATTGTGACCTCCAAAACCAAAAGTGTTACTCATAGCAACATTTACTTCTCTTTTTTGAGGTTTGTTTAGTGTTAAATTTAATGAAGGATCTATTTTTTCATCAGCAACCGTATGATTGATTGTTGGAGGAACAATACCGTGTTGCATAGCAAGTATAGAAGCAATTGCTTCGATAGCACCAGCAGCACCAAGTAAGTGTCCAGTCATAGATTTTGTAGAGTTGATATTGATGTTTTTGGCATGATCACCAAAAACAGCACTAATCGCTTTTAATTCAGCAACATCTCCAAGTGGAGTAGATGTACCGTGCGTATTAATATGATCAACATCTTCAGGTTTCATACCAGCATCACGTAATGTGTTTTTCATTACAGCAATAACACCAAGTCCTTCTGGATGAGGTGCTGTTAAGTGGTACGCATCAGATGACATTCCGCCACCGCCAATTTCGCAATATATTTTTGCTCCACGTGCTTTAGCGTGTTCGTAATCTTCAAGTACTAATGCACCAGCTCCTTCACCTAAAACAAAACCGTCACGAGTAGCATCAAAAGGTCTTGAAGCAGTCTCAGGACTATCATTTCTGGTTGATAAAGCATGCATAGAGTTAAAGCCTCCCATTCCTGCAATTGTAATAGCAGCTTCAGATCCACCAGAGATGATAATATCACACATTCCTAAACGAATGTAGTTAAAAGCATCAATAAGTGCATTGGCAGAAGAAGCACAAGCAGAAACAGTTGTATAATTTGGTCCCATATAACCATTTCTCATAGAAATGTGTGCAGGGGCAATATCAGCAATCATTTTAGGAATAAAAAACGGATTGAATTTTGGTGTTCCGTCTCCTTTAGCATAGTAAATAACTTCTTCTTGAAAAGTTTCTAAACCACCAATTCCAGCTCCCCAGATAACTCCAACTCTTTCTTTGTCGACGTTGTCATCAGTAAGACCAGCATCTTTTATAGCTTCGTCACTTGCGGCAACAGCATATTGTGCAAATTTATCTAGTCTACGAGATTCTTTACGATCCATAAAATCTTCGATGTTGAAGTTTTTTACTTCACAAGCAAATTTCGTTTTATGTTTCTCTGTATCGTAATACGTTATTGGGGCAGCACCGCTTACTCCATTAATAAGCGCGTTCCAATAATCCTGGATGTTATTCCCAATAGGGGTAAGTGCGCCTAATCCTGTTACAACAACTCGCCTTAATACCATAAATAATGTGTTTTATTAGCTTTAAACAAATAAAACCCACGCTTTCTTGATTGTATTATATTACAAAAGAGCCATGGGTATTACAATATAAATATATTTTTTTGATTGAAAATCAACCCAAAATTTAAATTTTTATAAAAAATAATAACACCCGATTTCTAAAAATTCCAATTTTTTGAAATTTCAAATTCCAATCTTGGAATTTGACTTTTGATTTTTGTAATTTTTAAGAGTCGGGTGGGAATTTATTATTTTTTAGCTTCTTCGATATAAGAAATAGCTTGACCTACAGTAGCAATGTTTTCTGCTTGATCGTCTGGAATTTGGATATCAAATTCTTTTTCGAATTCCATAATAAGCTCAACAGTGTCTAATGAGTCAGCTCCTAAATCATTAGTGAAGCTTGCTTCTGTTACAACTTCGTTTTCGTCAACACCTAATTTGTCTACGATAATCGCTTTTACTCTTGATGCAATGTCTGACATAATCTTTAATTTTAGAATTTAATTTGTTGGCAAAAATAAAAAACTTTATTTTAAAACCACGATTTAGTTAATAAATGTAACACTAATTTATAAAATTAATTTCAACAAAGGGGTTCGAATGTTATTTATTTTGGTTTTTTATTCCGTTTTTTGCAAAAAATAAATCAATTCGAGTATGAAAAAAATTATTGTTTTTGCTTCAGGTTCAGGGAGTAACGCCGAAAACATAATAAAATATTTCGCTGAAACACAAATTGCAAATGTGGTTTCTGTGTTTACCAATAACGCTAATGCGAAAGTAATTGAAAGAGCCAAAAACTACCAAGTTGAGGCCCAAATTTTCACCAAAACCGAATTAATTGACGGTAATGTACTACAAAAAGTAAAATTAATTGATCCAGATTTGATCGTTTTGGCTGGATTCTTACTTCAATTCCCAAAAAACATTATCGAGGCATATCCTAATAAAATAATTAACATTCATCCTGCATTATTACCTAATTATGGAGGGAAAGGAATGTATGGAATGCACATTCACAGAGCAATAGTCGAAAATAAGGAAAAAGAGACAGGAATAAGTATTCATTATGTAAATGAGAATTATGATGAAGGAGCGATTATCTTTCAGGAAAAAGTAGCTTTGACTGATACGGATACAGCAGAAGATGTGGCCGCTAAAATCCATGAATTAGAGCAAAAACACTTTCCAGAAGTAATTTATAAATTGTTAGATAATTAGACTTGCTTAGACTTCTTAGATTGTTGAGTTGTCGATTTTATTCTGGGTTTTAAAAGGAATAAAAGAATGAAATTGTTTATGTTTCGCTTGAGATAAAACGAACAAGTCTAAGAGCGAAGCGAGTTCAATAATCTAAGAAGTCTAAAAGCGAAGCAAGTCTAAAAATCTAATATCTAAGAAGTCTAAAAAAAATGAATCAACACGAAGTACATATATATACAGATGGCGCGGCTAAGGGGAATCCTGGTAATGGGGGATATGGAGTAGTTATGGAATTGGTTGGAACACCACATAAAAAGGAATATTATGAAGGATTCCGTCTTACGACAAATAACAGGATGGAACTTTTGGCAGTAATAGTAGGTTTAGAAAAACTTAAAAAACCAAATATGAAAGTTCTTGTTATTTCAGATTCAAAATATGTGGTTGATTCTGTTTTAAAAAAATGGGTTTTTGGTTGGGAAAAGAAAAAGTTTGTTGGGAGAAAAAATCCTGACTTATGGAAACGTTTTTTGGTTATTTATAGAAAACACCAAGTTGATTTTAAATGGATAAAAGGGCATAATAATCATCCTCAAAATGAGCGTTGTGATGAATTGGCAGTTATGGCTTCCATGCAAAAGCAACTTTCTATAGATGCTTATTATGAAAATATAGGATCTAAAGAAGCATAAAAAAACGTGTCAGGGAAACATTTTCCTGACACGTTTTTTTTTAAAGTAATTGTATTGTTTTATTCTTTGTCTAAATCTTTAGATTTATTGAAGCCTACAAGTAATCCAATTCCTGCCATGGTAAAAATTGTAGATGGATAAACTGCACCATCTTGCAAAGAAGTGTACGTTGTAATTAGCAAGGCAATGAAAATTCCAATTCCGCTTCCTATTAATAAAAAGGCAAAATTTAAAATAAGGACTTTCCATATTGGTGTACTATTGTTTTTTCCTTTCATGAAAATACTGGCATCGACACCTTTTTCTATGAGAGCTAATCGTTCTCTGTTTCTGGTTGAATAAATAAGATAGACAATTCCGAATATCATTAAGAAAAGGCTAATTGGCACTAAAATTTGTGGTCCCATAATTTTTATAATTTAATTGATTGATATTCCATATGACGAGATAAGTTTAACTGAGGTTACAGATTTTGTCAAAAAAAATATTTTAACTTAGTTGTAACCTTAATGAGTTTGTTGTCGTCATATGGAATATGGATAAAGTAAATGATCAGTATTATATCAATCAGGTTCTTTTAGGGGAAACTAATATGTTTGCAGTATTAGTTGATCGTTATAAAGACATGATCTTTACTATGGCTATAAAGATGGTAAAAAATAGAGAAATAGCCGAGGAAGTTTCTCAAGATACCTTTATTAAGATTTTTAATTCCTTGAATAAGTTTAAAGGAGATTCTAAGTTTTCGACCTGGATTTATAAAATAGCCTATAACACGTGTTTGGATTATTTGAAGAAGAATAAGAAAGATGAAAACCACGTTGTTATCGATGAGCTTAAAGGATATTTGATTAAAACTACTGATAATGCTTTAAGTATTTTGGAAAATCAAGAACGGAAGCAAGATATCCAGAATTGTTTAAATTTGTTACCAAGTGAAGAAAGTTTTCTATTGACACTTTTCTATTTTGACGATCAGAATTTAAATGAAATAGCTAAAATCATGGATATTAGTGTCAGTAATGTTAAAGTGAAGTTATTCCGGAGTAGAAAAAAATTAGCAGTTATTTTAAAAGAGCAATTAGAACCTGAAATATTAGATTATTATGAAAGAGAGCGATGAATATTACGAAAATTTAGTAGACAAAGTTATGGCAGAAAGTGCTTTGCAAAAGCCTTCAGCTGATTTTACTTCAAAAATCATGTCTCAAATTTTAATTGCAGAGAAAAGTAAAGCCATTGTGTATAAACCACTAATTTCAAAATCTGTTTGGTTTGTGATTCTGGTATGCTTAATTGCTTTTGTCGGGTATGTAATTTTTGGTGGGAACGAAACGAAACAAAACGATTTGGTTGTAAGTGATTTGCTTTATTCTAAAATTGATAATATGACTCCTTTGTTTCAGTTTTCAAAAAACACATCTTATGCAGTTTTAATTGTAGCTTTAATGGCCTTGATTCAGATACCAGTATTGAAGAATTATTACGATAAAAGATATAGATTCTAAATCGCGTTTTTTAGGTTTTTCTCATTTATTTATTCTTATAAATGTAAGAAATAATCCAGCATTTGTAAGGTGTAAGTGTTTGGTTTTTAGTGTATTTGGTTGATTTATTGAGTTTCGTTTTTTATGAAAATTTTGATACGATCAATCGTTGCAACTCTGAAACTTATAAAGTATCTTTGCACCTTAATTCGAAATTCATAAAATGAATAAATTACTGATTGTCGGAACAGTTGCTTTCGATGCTATTGAAACCCCTTTTGGGAAAACAGATAAAATATTAGGTGGTGCAGCGACATATATTGGTTTGTCGGCATCGTTTTTCAACCTACAATCGGCTATTGTTTCTGTAGTTGGAGATGATTTTCCTCAAGAACATTTAGATTTATTAACTTCAAGAAATATTGATATTTCTGGACTTGAAATCGTAAAAGGTGGGAAAACTTTCTTTTGGAGCGGACTTTACCATAACGACCTGAACTCAAGAGATACATTAGCGACAGAGCTTAATGTATTGGCAGATTTTCAGCCTAAAGTTCCACAAAGCTTCAAAGATGCTGATGTTGTAATGTTAGGTAATTTACATCCTCTTGTACAAAGCAGTGTTTTAGATCAAATGGAATCAAAACCAAAATTAGTAGTTTTGGATACGATGAACTTTTGGATGGATTGTGCTTTACCAGAATTACTAGACGTTATAAAACGTGTTGATGTAATTACAATTAATGATGAAGAAGCAAGACAACTTTCTGGTGAATATTCATTAGTTAAAGCGGCTGCAAAGATTCATACTCTTGGACCAAAATATGTGGTAATCAAGAAAGGGGAACACGGAGCATTATTATTTCATGATAAAGAAGTGTTTTTTGCACCAGCATTACCTTTAGAAGATGTTTTCGATCCAACTGGAGCTGGAGATACTTTTGCAGGAGGTTTTGCAGGGTTTATTGCTCAGAGTGAAAATGTTTCATTTAAGAACATGAAAAATGCAGTAATTTATGGATCAAATTTAGCTTCATTTTGTGTAGAGAAATTTGGGACAGAAAGAATGGTTGCCTTAGATAAAAACGAAGTAGTTGCGAGATTAAAACAATTTAAGTCGCTAACTCAGTTTGACATAGAACTATAAAGAATTAAAGCCTCGTTCACGGGGCTTTTTTGATTTTGTTATTACAAAGAATAGTACAAACTACAACAACAACACACAAACACAAATACAATGAGCGACGCTTTAAAACACGAATGTGGTATAGCTTTGGTTAGACTTCTTAAACCGCTTGAATATTACAAAGAAAAATACGGAACAGCTTTTTATGGGGTACAAAAAATGTACCTTATGATGGAGAAACAGCATAACCGTGGACAAGATGGTGCTGGTTTTTCAAGCATCAAATTGGATGTTGAACCAGGACAACGATACATAAGTAGGGTTCGTTCTAATCACGCACAACCAATACAAGATGTTTTTAAACAAATAAATGAGCGTATTAATGAAGAGATGACTTTGCATCCTGAATACGCAAATGATGTTGCAAAACAAAAAGAAAATATTCCATATATAGGAGAGTTATTTTTAGGACACGTTCGTTACGGAACTTTTGGTAAAAATAGTATCGAAAGTGTACATCCATTTTTACGTCAGAGCAACTGGATGCATCGTAATCTTATTTTGGCGGGTAACTTTAACATGACAAATGTTAAAGAACTTTTCGAAAATTTAGTAGAGCTTGGACAACATCCTAAAGAAATGGCGGATACAGTTACAGTGATGGAGAAAATTGGTCACTTTCTTGATAAAGAAGTAATGTCTTTATATCAGGATTGTAAACAAGAAGGATATTCTAAAAGAGAAGCTTCTCCAGTAATTGCAGACCGATTGGATATTGGAAAAATATTAATGCGTTCAGCTAAAAATTTAGATGGAGGATATGCAATGGCTGGTTTATTAGGTCATGGTGATGCTTTTGTTTTTAGAGATCCAGCTGGAATTCGTCCTGCTTATTTTTATCAAGATGAAGAAGTAGTAGTTGTAGCTTCAGAAAGACCAGTTATCCAAACAGTTTTTAATGTTCCTTTTGAAAGCGTTCAGGAAATTGAACCAGGAAATGCATTAATCATTAAGAAAAGTGGTAAAGTTTCTATGGAAGAAATTTTAACGCCAACAGTTAAAAAAGCATGTTCGTTTGAAAGAATCTACTTTTCAAGAGGTAGTGATGCTGAAATATATCAAGAACGTAAAAATTTAGGTAGATTAATTTTGCCAGCAGTTTTAAATGCAATTGATAGTGATACAGATAATACTGTTTTCTCTTATATCCCGAATACAGCTGAAACTTCTTTTTATGGTTTGGTTGAAGCAGCGCAGGATTTCTTAAATCAGAGAAAAAACAATTATATAATAGCTAATAGAAATACGCTTACTGCTGAAACGTTGCAAGAATTACTTGCTGTAAAAATACGTACAGAGAAAGTAGCTATTAAAGATGCTAAATTAAGAACCTTTATTACAGAAGATAGTAGCCGTGATGATCTTGTGGCTCACGTATATGATGTAACATATGGTGTAATAAAACCAACTGATAATTTGGTGATTATCGATGATAGTATTGTTCGTGGAACTACACTTAAAATGAGCATCATAAAAATGATGGATCGTTTAAATCCTAAACGAATTGTTATAGTATCATCGGCGCCACAAATTCGTTTCCCTGATTGTTATGGAATAGACATGGCAAAACTAGAAGGATTGGTAGCTTTTAGAGCAGCATTAGAATTATTAAAAGAGCGTAATCTATATCATATTGTAGATGAAGTATATGCTAAATGTAAAGCACAAGAAAATTATTTAGATAGTGATGTTGTAAATTATGTTACAGCAATTTATGATCCATTTGAACCACAAGAGGTTTCAGATAAAATTGCTGAAATGTTGAGTTCACCAGAAATAAAAGCCGAAGTAAAAATTATTTTCCAAACCGTAGAGGATTTACATATTGCTTGTCCTAAAAATCTAGGAGACTGGTATTTTACAGGAGATTATCCTACTCCGGGAGGAAATAGAGTGGTAAACCGCGCTTTCATGAATTTTTACGAAGGAAAAGACGCTAGAGCGTATTAAAAAGCATAACAAAAGGTTAAAAAGTGCATTTCATCGGTTTTTTTTGCCGTTTATCTTGATTGTTTGGTAAAAATGCACTGCTAACATACTTTTGAAAGACCATAACATTAGTAGGTTAAGTTTATGGTAGATTTGGGGCAAAAAGGGTGGAAGCAATTCCACCTTTTTTATTGGAATCAAGTCAAGGAGAAGGACTTAAAAAGGTCTTCTAATGATGAAATAAGTCTAATCATCGATTTTATTTGTAGTTCAACAGGAATATTTGGTATAGCTACAATGTCGACATACATTTGAAGAACCATAACATTAGTAGGTTAAGTTTATGGTAGATTTGGGGCAAAAAAGGTGGAAGAGATTCCACCTTTTTTATTTTATATTAAGTAGAGAAAAGAATAAAGAACATAGAAAAAAGATTGCAGATTTAAGACAAAGAGAATTTAAAAAATTAAACATAAAAAAAGACGGATAGCAATTAAGCCATCCGTCTTTTTTCTTTACTCTTTCTATTATCTCAAGACTATTTATCTAAAGCAAATCTTCTAGCAACTTCAGTCCAGTTAATTACACTGAAAAAAGCTTCGATATAATCAGGTCTTCTGTTTTGGTAATTTAAATAGTAAGCATGCTCCCAAACATCCATTCCTAAAATTGGAGTTCCTTCGCAACCTACTTCTGGCATTAATGGATTGTCTTGGTTTGGTGTTCCACAAACGTCTAACTTTCCTCCTTTAAGTACACATAACCAAGCCCATCCAGAACCGAATTGTGTTGCACCAGCTTTAGCAAACTTAGCTTTAAACTCTTCAAAAGTTCCAAAAGAAGCTTCGATAGCTGCTAATAAATCTCCTGTAGGTAATCCGCCCCCGTTTGGTGACATTACTGTCCAGAATAAATT
Source organism: Flavobacterium sp. PL02 (assembly GCF_035013205.1). Lineage (NCBI taxonomy): Bacteria > Pseudomonadati > Bacteroidota > Flavobacteriia > Flavobacteriales > Flavobacteriaceae > Flavobacterium > Flavobacterium sp. PL02. Next base: position 29,537 of record NZ_JAYGJP010000003.1, on the reverse strand, counting down.
GTGATTGTAGTATCCACCACCGTTGTTACGAACTGCAGCGTTTTTTTTATCTAAATTGATTAGGATGTTCTCGATTGTTTTTCCTTCTAAATCTGTTCCTGCAATTGCTGTATTAAGATTTGTTGTGTAAGCATTGTGATGTTTTGTATGGTGGATTTCCATTGTACGAGCATCAATATGTGGTTCTAATGCGTCATACGCATAAGGTAATTGTGGTAATTCGAAAGCCATAATATTATTGTTTTACGATTTATAATTAAATTTAATCCAAATTTATACATTTAAGTTTGGAATAGAAAATACTATTTGACTATAATCAAATTAAATTAATTGATAATCTGATTTTTTGGTACTTATGTTTTCGGGGTTTCTTACTTCCCGTTATAAGTTGTCATTGTATTTTCGAGACCAGCAGTTCCGAAGGATTTGATTATTTCGGATGCTATTTCAAGACGCTCAGGTAGTTTTGCTTTTTCGGTTTCATCCCATTCGCCTAATACATAATCTACTTGTTGACCTTTTTTAAACTCGTCGCTTATCCCAAATCTAAAACGGGTATATTGTTGCGTGTTTAAAACCAGGTTAATATTCTTGAGACCGTTATGACCTCCATCACTTCCTTTTGGTTTAATGCGAATTGTTCCGAATGAAAGATTAAGGTCATCGGTAATTACCATAATATTTTCTAACGGAATATTTTCTTTATCCATCCAATACTTTACTGCTTTGCCACTCAGGTTCATGTAAGTATTTGGTTTTAAAAGTAAAAATGTTCTTCCTTTAAATTTGTATTCGGCAAGTGAACCTAGTTTTACGGTTTCGAAAGAGATGCTTTCTTTTCGTGCTAAAAAGTCGACTATTTTAAAACCTATGTTGTGTCTTGTATTTACGTATTCTGCGCCAATGTTGCCTAATCCTACGATTAAAAATTTCTTCATATAATCTGATTTCTCTTCTGTTTTTATTGATGAAAACAGGTTTGTTATCCATTTTATCATAAATGCAAAAGTACGGTTAATTAGACAATCGGGCAATTGCTTAATTAGAAAATATGATAATTAGATAGCTTCCTTTTTTGTGGGTTTGTAGCACAAAGAGTGCTAAAGGGAAAGGGTGCAGATTTAAACGAATGATTTTAACCACAAAGTGTGTTAAAATTAACGCAGAGGTCGTAAGAGGAAAAAGGGAATGTAGATTTTGGTGTTTTTAGTTAGAATCTCAGGGTCTTCGCGTTTTTTTAACATTTGAAAAACCAAGCGTAATTGTTAGCCCTGATAGTAGCGGCATCCTTTTATTTTCTTTTAAAATAAAAGATATAGCGAATAGCAGGAGGTTTAGGTTGTTTGAAATCGAGAAATTTCTGCTCCTGGAAAATAAAAGGCAAAAAAAAACACCAGTTTTGCAACTGATGTTTTTTGTAATAGTTTGAAAAAAATTATTTTTTCTTTCCTTTTGCTGGAGCTTTTGCAGCTTTTGCAGCTTCTTGAGCAGCTTTCATAGCAGCACGAGAAATTCTTACTTGACAAACAACTGTGTTGTCTGGGTGCATGATTTTGTATTCTGGTGCACCAACTTTAGTAACGTATAATTTGTTACCCATTTCAAGTGGAGTAATGTCAGCTTCAACAAAATCCGGAAGGTTTTTAGGTAATGCTTTTACTTTAAGTTTACGAGTGTTTAAACGTAAAACACCTCCACCAAGAACACCTTTAGATGTACCAACAACTTTTACTGGAACTTCCATAGTGATTTCTTTGTCATCAAATAATTGAAAGAAGTCAATGTGTAAGATTTTGTCAGATACTGGGTGAACTTGAATGTCTTGTAAAATTGCATTGAATGATTTTCCTTTTCCAAGTTCAATCACAACTGTGTGTGCGTTTGGAGTGTAAACCAAGTTTTTAAATGCCATAACTTCTGCTGAGAAATGAACTGCCTGATTTCCTCCGTATAATACGCAAGGAACCAATCCAGCATTACGTAAGGCTTTAGTTGACACTTTACCCACGCTTTCTCTTTCTGATCCTTTAATTGTAATCGATTTCATTGTAAAAAAAATATAGTTATTAATAAATATTCAAAATTGTTATAAGCTTTAGGCGCCAGGCTTTATAAGCTTTTTTTTTGTAATCATGAAACAGCTTACGGTTTAAAGCCTAAAGCATATTGCATTTTTACATTATAAATTTTCCACTAATGGAATTGTTGTGGTGCACCATGTGCATAACTTCAGCAAAAAGAGGTGCACAACTCAACACTCTTATTTTCTTTGATTCCTTTTTTAGCGGGATTGAATCTGTTACGATTAACTCGCTTAATTTAGAATTCTCTATTTTCTCATAGGCATCCCCAGAAAGAATAGCATGTGTGCAAATAGCTCTAACGCTCAATGCTCCTTTTTCGATCATTAAATCGGCTGCTTTTGCTAATGTACCACCGGTATCGATCATGTCGTCTACCAATATTACGTTTCTGCCTTTTACTTCACCAATTAATTCCATGGTGTCGATTATATTGGCAACTTTTCTTTGTTTGTAACAAATCACTACATCTGATTCTAAAAATTTAGAATAAGCATAAGCTCTTTTTGAACCTCCCATATCTGGAGAAGCGATTGTTAAATTTTCTAAACCTAAACTTTCTACGTATGGTAAAAAGATTGTTGAAGCAAAAAGATGATCTACTGGTTTTTCGAAGAATCCTTGAATTTGATCTGCATGCAAATCCATTGTCATAATTCTTGTTGCTCCTGCAGCATCTAATAGATTGGCTACTAATTTAGCTCCAATCGGTACTCTTGGTTTGTCTTTTCTATCTTGTCTAGCCCAACCAAAATATGGTATTACAGCTGTAATATGTCTGGCTGATGCGCGTTTTGCTGCATCAATCATAAGTAACAATTCCATCAAATTATCTGCAGTTGGAAATGTCGAACAAACAATAAATACACGTAACCCTCTGATAGACTCTTCATATGATGGCTGAAATTCGCCATCGCTATAAGTTGACATTGTAACCTTACCTAACGGTATCCCGTATTGTTTTGCAATTTTTTCGGCAAGATAAACACTTTTTGAACACGCAAAAATTTTAGCTTCTGGTTCTAGGTGCGACATTATAATTTGTTGTTTTGTAGTTAGTTGTGTGTGCGTCGTTTTAACGAGGTGCAAATTTATAAAATTTATTGAACACTGAAAGGAAAATTTTAAGTATTTTGTTAGAAAATGTAAAATATTTTTATAAATTTGCACCGTGTTAAAGGAACAAGAGTTTATTATAACGATAAAAACTGTTCTATTGCGTTAAAATAATTGATTTATTAATTATTTTTTCGTCTGCTAAGCCCGGATGGCGGAATTGGTAGACGCGCTGGTCTCAAACACCTGTGGGAAACCGTGCCGGTTCGACTCCGGCTCCGGGTACATTAACGGAAAAGCTGTCATTATTGACGGCTTTTCGTTTTTTAATATCTTCCGAAGCCTTGATATTCCTAGTCAGAACGGATCATGTTCAAAAGTTGGGGATTAAGCAAAAAGATTAGATAATCTGAACAAGAAGAAATCAATATTTCTTACACCTCTAAATTGGCTTCTAAATGCTTTTATTTTTGCATTAAAAGATTCGGCAGAAGCATTGGTACTTCTATTATCAAAATAATTTAAGATTGATTGGTAGTTAAAAGTTATAGTATTGAGCAGAATATTGAAGTTTTTAAAACCTGATTCCTCTACATTTCTATACCAATGTGCTAGTTTGGTCATAGCAATATGGCATCAAGCCCAAATGAATAACTTAAGGTATTAAGTAATACAAAAGAAGCCACTTCTGTAAAAAGTGGCTTCTTCATATTTAAAAACTACACTAATCTTCAAATATGAATAATAAAGATAGTAATCCTTTTGGTATCATCATCTAAAATTTAAAATAGTAATTTAGCGACGTCCAAAAAGATTTATAAAAATAAAAAATACGACGAAAAATCCTAAAATATAGAAAAGAAATAAAAAATCTCCAGCAAATATCATTAGAGCAATTGCCCCAAAAATAGCTAGCAAGAGAATACTTCCACCCTGATTTTTATTACTCATAAAATAATTATTATTACAATTCTAATCTCTAATAATCATACATACTTGGAGATTTTAGTTTTATTGAAAGCTATATAATTACTAAATTAATTTACCATTGGATTAAATTTTGAGCAAAGCTAAAACTTGATGCATCTATTTTACCTGTTTCTGTAAACTCATGCTTATCATTTCCATTTTTAGAAACAGTCAATTCATTTCTTAAAACATGAGTTAATTCAAGATTTTTTATAAACTCTGAGTTTATTGCTAAATTCACTCCTTGTCCACCAAAAGGAACACTTGGATAATATATTCCGTCTGCCTTACCTTCTGAATGAGCAAGAGCAACATTACAATAAGCGGTAGTAATTATATATGTTTTCGGGTCATGTTTTGAAGACTTTCTGAATTTTTCAAAAAGGAATCTATAAAATAATATTATTGCATCTCTCATCTCTAAATCAGATTGCTCTATGAATGTTTCCATTACAGCTCCATGCTCTTTATCAAACTCTGAAACCCTATTCTCTTTATCGGGTGTCGTCACTATAATTCCTCTGAAAGGTTTTGTCAACTGCCATCTACCAATAGTTACGTATACTTTATCATTAACTTCTTTTGTTTCTGACCAATATTCAACTAATTCCGCAAATGAAGTAGGTCTGTTTTCTGAACAATAGAATTTAGATTGAAAAGGGCGATTACATCTTGCAAAATTTTTTACAAAATGGTTAGGCGTTATTGATATCTCTGATATGGACTGAAATAAATCATCTTTTTCATGAGTCCTTGTTCTAAAAAACACAGACTTTTCAGGAATATCGTATAATAAAACAGGTAATCTACCTATTGTTAAATAAGCTAAAACTGCTTTTTCGTAAGCATATTCATTTTCTGGATTGATAGCTTCTAATTTCTCAATTACATTTTTTACTTTTTCAACTGTCATTTTATTATTTTTTAAAATATATGAATGTTTTATCCTAAATTAAATCGAGTTACGCAAAAATCTATAATATTTTTTCTTCTGTCATCCACGCTCATTTTATTAAAACTTCCTTTTTGAATTTCCCCTGCTAGGTTTCTAATTTCAGTGTTTTGAGAGTTCAAATATCCATTAACTTTGTTAATAGGAGGTAAGTTCCCCAGACCAATATTTAAGTTCTTTTCCAACAATCCTAGATTACCTAAACGATTTTTCTCATAATCATAGTCATCAGAAAAATCATAAGAGGTTGCATCATAATTTGGGTCTTTGCTAAAAACGTGCTCAACCTGAAAGTCCTTATAAGTTATAACATCATGATTATCATTACTATATTCTGAAAGAATATATTTTACAGCTCCATTACCATAAATCGCACCATCCAAATAAGTACCAAATACGTGGTTATTTACAAATTTTTCACTAAAATTAACTAAGTGATTTTTAATTTCTTCTACAGTTAAATCGTATTCAACAATTTGAGAACTCAGCCAATAAATATCCGCAATTGGATTTGTACCTCGTAGTTTATAAACTCTTACTTCAATCGTTTCCAATATCGTTAATAAGGAATCGAGTTTTCCTTGCATATAAAGTCGAACTAGCAATGGAAATAATGTAGCAGTAAATTCTAAATGTCTAAATGGTTTTTGAAATAATGGGTTTGTTTCAATTTCTTTGACAAGTTTAGAATAACTAACAGCAAAATTTTCAAAATCCAGTAAGTATTGTGATATAAAACTTTCTAACTCACTTGGTTTTTCTTTTAATTCTTCACATTTAGTTTTCAAATTATCAAAAATAGTATCAGCTCCATCTCTATTGTTCCAAGTTGATGCAAAAAGTTTTCTTGAAGAATAATAGTGTTGAGTAAATATTGTATTTTCTTCTAGCCTCCCTAGTATTCCTAAGTTTTCTTTACAAACTAATAAATCATCATAACTATCAAAAATGTTTTCAAAACTATTATTTATTTCATCATTTAATTGTTCTTTTAAATGCAACGTCGAATACAGCATTAAAATACTTTTTGTTTTATCTAAAATTCTTAAAGGCAAACCTCTGTCGTTGATAATTGAAAACATCTTAACTGCCTGCGCTTGACTTTCAACATTAAAAACCAAAACTTCAATATTATCTCTGATAAAAATTATTCTTTGTTCGATTTCCGCAGAGGTCAAAGCGTTAGAAAATGCGATGAATAGTTTCATGGCAGAAAACATAAAGCGTTGACTCCTCTTATTAACAGTATTAATATCTATTTTTTCAAATTCAAAAAGTAATAACTTTAAAAAATCTCCATCTTCGCCAAGTGGTTGCAATTTTAGGCTATCCTTACTTCCAATAAATGCAGATAGCTGGCTTTCTCTAATATTTGCGTCAGATAATTTATCAATAAGAACTTTTAACAAGATGAATATTGTAGTAATTCTTTGTTGCCCATCTATGATTTCATAAACAGTATCCGTTGACAAACCTACACTCCTATTTTCTTTAAAGGAAAGTGTTCCAACAAAATGATTCATTTTATCCTTTAGACTCTCTTCAACATCTTTCCAAAGAGCCTTTCTTTCATTGTCCGTCCAACTGTATTTCCGCTGATAGGTTGGAATAATAAATCTATTTCCGTTGAAAATTGAGCCGATTTTTTCTGTTTGACTTTTTGTTATTGACATAGTTGATTTTATTTATTTTTGTTAATAATCAGCATTTATAGATTTAAATCAAACTAATGCGTTGAAATAAATTTATTTATTTCCTGGCTAGAATAGGACTTATTTTTACTGCAAATAAAACAGATATAATAGAGAAATACCCCCTTATACACTGATTCTAATTAGTTTTAAACTGACTGATAAAAATTTATTATTAATTAAAGTGTTTTAGATATGTAAAAAAACCTCAATACAAACAATGTAAATTTAAAAGCTAAAGCAACAAATAAACCACGTAATTCTACCTATTTTTGATTTAACTTTTAACGAAAAATCAAGAATGTCGTTTTTTTTTAATTATTTTAGTTTCTAATTCACAACCATTTCCTCCTCAAACATTTGTAATAATTTTTTGAGATTCAAATCAAAAAATATTCTATGTCAAAAAAATCTTATTGTTAAGATATAACTATTAAGGAAATGTTTCTTCAATTAATTAGCTATAGATTAAATACCAAATATTTCTTTTTAACCACTTCATAAATGACTATTTCGGATATATTAAAAGTATATTTACTGACTCGAAAACTTATAATAAATTAATAGAATACAACAAGAATAATGGCAATAAAAAAATCTGAACTATATAGCTCACTTTGGGCAAGCTGTGACGAACTTAGAGGTAGCATGGACGCAAGTCAATACAAGGACTATGTATTGGTACTATTGTTTATGAAATACGTTTCCGACAAGAGAGACCCATTGGTAGAACTAAAAGAAGGAACGACTTTTTACGACATGCTTGCATATAGGGGCAAACCAGAAATTGGCGATAAAATTAACACGATAATTGGAGAATTTGCAAAAAATAATGGACTAACTGGTATAATTACAGAAGCAGACTTCGAGGACAATGCAAAATTAGGAAGTGGTAAAGATAAAATTGATTTGCTCACTAACTTACTTAACATCTTCAACAAACCTGAACTTGATTTTAGTAAAAACCGAGCAGACGGAGACGACTTGTTGGGGGATGCATACGAGTACCTTATGCGACATTTCGCAACAGAAAGCGGAAAAAGCAAAGGACAATTCTACACACCTTCGGAAGTTTCAAGGATAATGGCTCAAGTAATTGGAATTAATAAATCAAAAAGCCAAGACGAAACCATTTATGACCCAGCTTGCGGTTCTGGCTCATTATTGTTAAAAGCTGCTGATGTCGCCCCACATGGTATTACAATTTATGGACAAGAAAACGACAATGCTACAAGAGCATTAGCCGTAATGAACATGTGGTTGCACAATTTTTCTGATGCAGACATCAAACAAGGCAACACCATGTCAACGCCTGAATTTAAGAATGAAGAAACAGGCGAACTAAAACAATTTGATTATGCAGTAGCAAATCCACCCTTCAGTTATAAAAAATGGATGAATGGACTTGACCCGAAGAGTGATATTTACAAACGTTTTGAAGGTTATGACGCTATTCCGCCAAAAAAGAATGGTGATTATGCTTTTTTATTGCATTTATTTAAATCACTAAAATCAAAAGGAAAGGCTTGCATTGTTTTACCTTTAGGCGTTTTGTTTAGAGGAAATGCCGAAGCAGACATTCGCAAAAAAATAATTAAAAAAGGTTATATAAAAGCAATAGTTGGTTTACCGCCCAACTTGTTTTATGGAACTGGTATTGCTGCTTCGCTTATTATCATTGACAAGGAAGATGCTGACAAAAGAGACAGCATTTTCATGATTGATGCCAGCAAAGGTTTTATAAAAGATGGAAACAAAAACCGCCTTCGCGAACAAGACATTCACAAAATTGTGGACACCTTCAACAACCAAAGCAAAATACCAAAGTTTTCAAGACTTATTCCTATTTCTGAAATTGAAGACTCTAAAAACGATTTCAACTTACACATTCCTAGATACATTGACAGTCAAGAGGCGGAGGACATTCAAGACATAGAAGCTCATTTGGTAGGTGGTATTCCAAAAAGAGATATTGAAGCATTAGAAAATTACTGGAAAGTTTATCCAACGCTGAAAAGCACTTTGTATAAAACCATTGACAAACGACCAGACTTTTACGAACTAAATATTGCCAACGAAGAAATTAAAAACACCATCTTCAATCATCCTGAATTTACTGCCTTTGGCAAAAAGATGGACGAAGTATTTACAAAATGGAAAAACGAAACCATTGCCTACACAAAGGCATTGGACAAAGGTTTGCGACCAAAACATGAAATAGGCATCATTTCTGAAAACCTACTTAAACATTACGACAAAAAACAACTCACAGACAAATACTCCATGTATCAGCACATGATGAATTATTGGTCTCCGCAAAATAACAATGATGCTGCAATGCAAGATGATTTTTATGAAATTGCTGCTGATGGTTGGGAAGCAGGTAAAGAGGTAAAGTATAAAGAAAAAAAGAAGAAAAAAGGTGAGGAAGAAATAACAGTTACATTAAAAGGAATTGAAGGTTTAGAAGGTCGTTTAATTCCACCCCATCTGATTATTCAAGAATATTTCTCAACAGAAAAAAAGAAAATTGAAGATTTAGAAATAAAAGTTGAAACTGCTGTTAGTGAAAAGACTGAACTACAAGAAGAATATGGAGGTGAAGAATCTGCATTACAAGGTGTAACAACCAAAAAGGAAGCAGAAATTGCTTTGAATGATTACGCTATTCATGCCATGGAAGAATATTATTCGAGTGAATTTAAGTTGTATTCTAAACATGAACAAGAGGTAGCAAAATACAATGCCTTTTTCAAAAATCAATATAGCAACCCTAATATTGATGCACTTAAAAACGGCAAAGGCAAAATCACTCAAAAGGGATTAACTGACAAACTGAAAATTACATCCGATGCTGACGAGAAAAAAGTTATTGAAACTTTTGTAGAAACGCTAAAGAATAACGCCAAAGCAGCAAAAAAGATGAATGATTTAGTTGATACTGTAATGAAAAAACTGGAACGAAACATAAAAGTAACTCCAGAAGCTGACTACATCAAAGAAATAATTATTATTCAGAAATTTATTAGCTTATTGGAAGCAGAAGCAGAAAATAAAGCCAAACTAAAAAAAGCATTAGAAGAACTGGAAGAGAAAGTAATTCTACAATATCCAAAACTAACCATTAAAGAAATAAAAACACTTGTGGTTGAGAAAAAATGGATGGCTAACATGGAGCAACGCATACGCACCGAAATGGACAACATCAGCCACCGATTGACACAACGGATAAAAGAATTGGCAGACCGATATCAAACGCCAATTCCAAAACTAACGGAAGATGTAAATCTCTTGACAGTTAAAGTTGAAAACCATCTAAAACAAATGAATTTCAAATGGTAGAAGATTTTAAAAATACAGATGCAGGAATTATTCCAAATGATTGGAATGATAAAACCTTGGGAACTATTACAACATCGATTGCTTCGGGAAAATCTAAAACTCAATCTTCAATTGGGGGTAAATATTTTATTTATGGTTCTACAGGAATTATAGGACATAGTTCAAAACCCGATTATGAAGGTAAAAGAATTTTAGTAGCAAGAGTTGGTGCAAATGCGGGAACAGTCAATCAAGTTGAAGGGGAATATTGTGTTTCGGATAACACACTAATGATTCAGTTAAAGAAAGAAATTGACATAAACTATGCTTTTTTCTTTCTTAAATATTCAAATCTCAATAAACTGATTTTTGGTTCTGGTCAACCGCTAATTACTGGAACACAGTTAAAAAATCTTCCTATCCCGCTTCCCCCCACCAAAGACGAACAAACAGCAATTGCAACAACTATAAAAAACACAGATGCACTCATAGGGCAGTTAGAAAAACTTCTTACCAAAAAGCGAAATATCAAAACTGGTGCAATGCAGGAGTTGCTTAAACCAAAAGAAGATTGGAAAGAACAAATTCTTGGAAAAGTTGCAACATTAAAAGCAAGAATTGGTTGGCAAGGTCTTACAACTGCTGAATATAGGAAAACTGGAAATTACTTTCTAATAACTGGAACAGAGTTTAAAAACGGTTTTATAGATTGGGAAAGTTGCTTTTATGTTAATGAAGAACGATACAAACAAGACAAAAATATTCAAGTAAAAAAGCATGATGTATTAGTTACAAAAGACGGAACGATTGGAAAAATAGCATTGATAAAGTCGGTTCCGCAACCTGCAACTTTGAATAGCGGTGTATTTGTTATTAGACCTATTGCTAATTCTTTTCATCCTGAATTCTTTTACTACCTTTTGTTATCCGAAGTGTTTTCAATTTTTCTTTCCCAGTTAAGTGCTGGCTCTACAATCAGTCACCTATACCAAAAGGATTTTGTAACCTTCAAATTTCTTCAGCCTAAAACAATTGACGAGCAGAAAGAAATAGCAAAAATTCTTTTTGATATGGACACTGAAATACAAGAACTGGAAAGAAAATTAGAGAAATACAAAATGCTAAAACAGGGCATGATGCAAAGTTTATTGACTGGAAAAATTAGATTAGTATAGAGTATGGAAGAAAGTTTAACAACTTATTTTGAGGATTTGAATGTGGGCTGCAATTGTCCTCATGAAAATGCTTTTGTGCCTGATGGTGAAAAGGTTTATTTCAGAAAATTAAAAGGGAACAATGCAATAGAAGATAGTTTTATTGCTCCACCGTTTAATGAGACACTAATTGATAGAGCTGATGCATGCATTCAAAAGTCACTTTCAGTTTTCGATGATTTGGATATGCTTATAAATGCGGTATTCAAAATTCAGTCAGGAAAAAAGAAGTCAAAAAAAATTGCAGTATTAAAACTTAGCGACAAGGATGGTTTGCTCAAACAAACCTTTGGGAAAAATCATCATTCATGGTGGCGTTCACAAGGATTTAATGTTGCTGCCATAACTATACAAGAAATAGAAATATGAAGTTAGTTTACATCAAAATATTATACTATTACGAAGTTCCTACACTAATTTTTTGTCAGGACGAAAGACAGAGCAATTATCTTTTTGCTTTGCTCGATGATGAAACATTGGAATACATTGGAAAGAAAGTAAGCGTAGAAGATGTAAGCCTTTTCTTGGAAGGTCAAATGGATTTAAAACCCATTTACAATAATCAGGAAACCAACTTTTATTTAGGTAAATACAAAAAGAATGAATTTTATGCCGACCTGTATCAAGGTGTATTCAGCGATGATTTGTTACCTGATGATGGCTTGATGCTGATACACCATGAAAATGAGTTGGCTGTATCACTCAAAAAAGAAATAATAAATAGAATGATGGGAGGTTCAACTCAATCTAAAGTTGGCAAACTGGAAAGAGAAACCCAAAACCGTGTGGTGGCTCTTATACAAAACGAATTGAAGTATCGTTATCTCGGCAATTGGGAAGAAAAAGACAACAACAGCAATGTAGAAGAAGAAATCTTATCGACTTGGTTATTGAATAAATACGACCAAAATTTAGTAACTAAAGCCATTTACGAATTTACCAAAGCTACCAACGACCAAAGCAAATCTCTTTATGATGTAAACAAAGAAGTGTATGCACTGCTTCGTTATGGTGTAACAGTTCAACCTGAAATTGGACAAAACAAAAAAACAGTTTGGCTAATTGACTGGAATAATCCAATAAATAATGATTTTGCCATTGCTGAAGAAGTAACCATAAGAGGCATTCATAAAAAACGCCCCGACATTGTATTGTATGTTAACGGAATTGCACTAGGCGTGATAGAATTGAAAAGAAGCACCGTTTCCATTACTGAAGGTATTCGCCAAAACCTAGATAATCAAAAACATATTTTTATTAAGCCTTTTTTTAGCACCATTCAATATGTAATGGCAGGAAATGATATTGAAGGTTTAGCTTATGGAGCTATAGAGACCAAAGAAAAATACTTTTTGAAATGGAAAGAAGTAAATGAAGAAATCAATAAAGAGCATCCATATTTATTAGAACTCACAAAACCTATTCGAGAACGTACAGCTAAGTATAACTATCCATTGGACAAGAATGTTATTGAACTTCTGCACAAAGAACGTTTCATTGAATTACTCCATGATTTTATTGTTTATGACAGAGGTATTAAAAAGCATTCGAGACCTAACCAGTATTTTGGTATCAAATCAGCACAGGACTTTGTAAAACGTAAAGAAGGTGGCATTATCTGGCATACGCAGGGTAGTGGAAAGAGTTTAACGATGGTGTGGCTTACCAAATGGATAAGAGAATTTAACGATAACGCAAGAGTGCTGATTATAACCGACCGTGAAGAACTGGACGAGCAAATTGAAAAGGTTTACAAAGGTGTTCAAGAAGATATATACCGAACTAAAAGCGGAAAAGATTTATTGTATCAACTCAACAACACTTCGCCTTGGTTGATATGTTCACTCATTCATAAGTTTGGTGGAAAAGACAATCCAGAAGGAGCCACCGACGAAGATGTGGAAAAATATTTAAAAGAATTACGAAGCAACATTCCAAGTGATTTTAAAGCCAAAGGAGATATTTATGTTTTTGTAGACGAATGTCATAGAACACAATCTGGCAAACTACATGATGCCATGAAACAGTTTATTCCTGATGCACTATTCATAGGTTTCACTGGAACACCATTACTTAAAAATGACAAGCAGACAAGTTTAGAGGTCTTCGGTAGATATATTCACACATACAAATTTAATGAAGCTGTATTTGATAAAGTGGTGTTAGATTTAAGATATGAAGCAAGAGACATAGAACAAAACATTTCTTCACCTGATAAGATTGATGAATGGTTTGAACTAAAAACTAGAGGACTGACGGACTTTGCCAAAGCCGAATTAAAACAACGTTGGGGAACGCTTAAAAAAGTATTCAGTTCAAAATCAAGATTAGAAAAAATTGTCTTGGACATTGTAATGGACATGGAGAAAAAAGAACGATTGCAAAACGGTAGAGGAAATGCAATTTTGGTTTCAGATAGTATTTACAATGCTTGCAGATATTATGAACTGTTTCAAAATGCAGGGTTAAAAAATTGTGCAATTATTACGTCATTTGTTCCCAATGCAACCGATATAAAAGGAGAAGGCGACAACTATACAGAGAAATTACAACGTTTCGAAATTTACAGAAAGATGCTTGCAAACTATTTCAACGAAAATGCTGAAACAGCCTTAAGTAAAGTAGAACAATTTGAAACAGAAGTAAAAAAGAAATTTGTGGAAGAACCTGCACAAATGAAATTGCTGATTGTGGTTAATAAATTGCTTACTGGTTTTGATGCACCAAGTGCAACTTACCTATACATTGACAAAAAACTAAGAGACCACAATTTATTTCAAGCCGTTTGCCGTGTAAACCGTTTGGATGGCGACGATAAAGATTACGGCTATATCATTGATTACATGGACTTGTTCAAGAGTTTGGAAGTAGCATTTAATGATTACACAACTGAAGCATTCAGCAGTTATGAAAAATCAGATATTGAAGGACTATTAAAAGACCGCTTACAAAAAGGTAAGGAACGATTGAATGAAGCGTTAGAAGCCATAAAAGCATTGGTTGAACCAGTTGAACCACCAAAAGAAACTATTGAACATATTCGTTATTTCTGTGGTAAGGACACTGAAAACCCTGATGAATTAAAAGACACAGAACCTAGAAGAGTTGCACTTTACAAATTTACTATTTCTCTCATTCGGGCTTATGCCAACATAGCTGATGAAATGAAAGAAGCTGGCTACAATGAAAAGGAAATTCAAGAAATAAAAGTAGATATTAAGCATTTTGAAAATGTTCGCAAGGAAATTCAATTGGCAAGTGGAGATTATATCGATTTAAAACAATACGAACCAGCCATGCGGCATTTGATTGACAGCTACATAGGAGCTGAGGAAAGCCAAATGCTTGCTAATTTTAACGACATGAGTTTAGTTGAACTCTTAGCAGAAAAAGGAAGAGATGCATTAGATAGTTTACCTAAAAGCATTATAGACAATCCCGAAGCAATGGCAGAAGCCATAGAAAACAATTTAAGAAAAGTAATAATCGAGGAAAGTCCGACCAACCCAATGTATTATGAAAAGATGAGTGTCCTTTTGGACGAGCTTATCAAAATGAGAAAAGAAGCAACATTGGAATACGAAAAGTATTTAAATGAAATCATTTCACTTTCGGGAAAAGTTAAAAAAACAAACACAACAACCGATTACCCAACTTCAATAAACACCAACACTAAACGAGCCTTGTTTGACAACTTAGGTCGAAATGAGAATATGGCAATTGATTTGGATAACAAAATTCTGACAACAAAGAAAGATGGTTGGAGAGATAATATTCAAAAATCAAAAGCAGTTAGAAATGCAATCACTGAAGTATTAAACAATTATAACATCACAGACGAAAACGAAATTCATAGAATTTTTGACGTAGTAAAAAATCAGCGAGAATATTAATGGAACAAATTACAATCAGCAATATTAAAATTGATGTAGTTCGTAAAGACATAAAGAACATACATCTTGCTGTTTATCCACCAACTGGAAGGGTTCGCATTGCTGCACCATTAAATGTAAATGAAGATACAATCAGATTATTTGCTATTTCAAAACTTGGGTGGATAAAGAACAACCAAAGAAAGTTTGAAGAACAAGTTCGTATTTCACAAAGAGAATATAAACAGAGAGAAAGTCATTACTTCCAAGGTAGAAGATATTTAATGACAATAATTGAGACCACAGGAGCACCTAAAATTGTTTTGAAAAACAAGAAGTTCATTGAAGTACACATTAAACCCGAAACACCAACAATGAAGCGACACGAGATTTTAACAGAATGGTATCGTGTTCAACTAAAAAAGCAAATTCCAATTATTATTAAAAAATGGGAAAAAGTATTAAATGTAAAAGTTGACGATTGGCAAGTAAAGCAAATGAAAACCAAGTGGGGTTCTTGCAATATTGAGAAGAAAAGAATTTGGATAAATCTTGAATTAGCAAAGAAACCTGAACATTGTTTAGAATACATTATATTTCATGAAATGGTGCATTTATTAGAAAGGCACCATAACGACAATTTTCTTTATTTCATGGATACTCATTTGCCAAATTGGAGACAATTAAAAACAGAACTGAACAAATTACCAATAAGTCATGCCGATTGGATTTACTGACATAAACCTCATTTGCAAGTTATCTAATTGAAAGAAAAAATAACCTTTTACGATATTTTTCTTGACTCATGAGGAAAACGATTTCTAAAAAAACATCACTTGCGAATTATTTTTTATTATTTGTTAATTTTAAATAAGCATAAGATAATTTCTTCAAATCTTCAACAAATAAGTTCGACAATTCAACTGTAAAGGGTACAAAAACCTCTTCGAAAGAAGAGGTTTTTTTGGTTTTAGACAGTTTTTGATAAAGCTAATTTCATCTTTTTCGAGTTTTTTAAAGTCCATATTATAGATTTAATTTACCCTGTTTAAATCCAGTTTTATTTTAAATAGGTTCTTTGTCAGAGATATACAAAACTTTTTAACTTTGTATTTGCAAAATATAACTAGTTATTAAAATGGAAAAAATCGAGCACATCAATTATATCAAATCACCCATTGCGGATGTTTATAAGGCATTAACAACACAAGAAGGTCTTGGTGCTGTCTGGACAGAAGAATTAATTGTTAAGCCAGAATTGGGTTTTATCAATGAGTTTGATTTTGGAGATAACGATAACACAAAAATGAAAGTGTTAGAATTAGTTCCAAACCAAAGAATACTATGGGAATGTGTAGCGTCAGATCCGGAGTGGGTCGGGACAAAGATTTCATTTGACTTAACTGAAAAAAATGGAGTAACATCGGTTGTTCTTAAACATTTTGATTGGCGCGAACTGACCGAATTTTATCAATGGTGTAATTATAATTGGGCGATGTTTTTGTTAAGTCTAAAAAGTTACTGCGAAGATGGTGAAGGAACACCTTATCAAAAAAGGAAGTTTTAGAATTTATATTATTACCGATTTTTATTTTCAGCAGTTTTAATGTCTTTATATATAGCTAATATTTCTGGATAACTCCAATAGAAAGAGGTATTGATAGAATATCTGGCGTTGTCTTCATCGATGAATTCTAAATAATAGACATACGGTCTTCTGTTTACCTGTTCTTTCAAACTAATGTCGATATTCTTAATCACGAGTGTTTTCTCCCAAGTTGTATTATATCTTAAGCCTTTAAGGATTATGCTTTTGTTGTTTATTTGAATTTCATTTATAAAAATAATTGCTCTTTTATATGCTTTTATGAAGCTATACAATGCTAGAGAAAAGAATAAACATGAAATTAATAATGGTATAAGAATAGGGTAATATACTTTATCATAATTAGACATTTCAGATCCGAAGATGCGGATAAATATTCCGGAAACAATTAATAAACCTAGACTTATTAGTGTGATAAAAAAATCTAGTCGTTCTATAAAGTGTATATGTTTGTTTCTCATAAGGAATATTGAGTTAATTGTATCGGCTAATAATTATCTGGGGGAAATGAAATTTGTTATAAAAAAAATGCCCTCGATTAAGAGAGCATTTTATATATCTATAAAATAGTGTTAAGCAACTTTTTTGATTAAATCAAACATCGGGCAACGACTACAACGCTTGTTTTCGCTTTTTTTGTATTTTTCGCAACAACTCGACTTGCAATTTTCAGCACGTTTAATTTTATCAAGGATATCTTTTTTCTTCTTTTTCTTTTTATCCTTTTTTTTGTCCTTGTCTTTAACCTTATCTTTCTTGCCCAATTTTCCTGTGAATTAAAAAACTGATGCAAATATAAGTTATTTTTATATATTCTAAATAAACTTTAACTATTTTGGATTAATTGCGATAGAACTTGTAACAGTTAGTTGCTTGATGTCACGGTCGAATAAGTATAAACCACCTTTATCATCGCCAATTAAGTTAATTTTATCTAAGATAGATTTTGCAGTAGCTTCTTCTTCAATTTGTTCAGAAACGTACCATTGTAAGAAGTTATGAGTAGCATAATCTTTCTCAGAGAAAGTAATATGTACTAATTCGTTGATAGATTCCGAAACAAATAATTCATGTTTGTATAATTCTTCAAACATTTCTTTAAAAGTAGCGTAACTAGTCTTAGGAGCTTTAAGATCTGTAATTGTTGTTGCTCCTCCACGCTCGTTAACATAACGAACTAGTTTTAGCATATGTGCACGCTCTTCGTCAGATTGTGTATACATAAATTCTGCAATTCCTTCCAGTCCGTGAGCTTCTGCCCAACAAGCCATAGATAAGTAAGTTTGAGAAGATTCTGCTTCTATGCGAATTTGCTTGTTTAGCGCTGTTTCTATATTTTTTGATAACATAATCGTGAGTTTTTTGTAAAGTTAAAAAAAATTAAGCAATCCAAGGAAACCTTAATCTTTATTAGAAACAATTCAGATTCAGACTAAATACAACATCGTTTCGTTATTGCTCATAATGAGTCTTATAGAACTATAGTAAGATAGAGAGTGGATCATGATTAAATAAAATTCTTGTGGCATAAAAAAAGCCCTAAAAGACAAATCTTTTAGGGCTTGAGAGTTTATTAAAAAGAATTTATTTTACTTGGAAAGTAACTCTTCTTGCCAATCTTCTAGCTTCTTCTGAGTTTTTCTCAATAGATGTATCAGCACCTTTACCAACTACATTTAATCTTGAAGATGAAATACCAGCTTTTTCGAAAATAGTTTTTACGTTATTAGCTCTTAAGTTTGATAATTTATCGTTATAATCTGATTTACCAACTTGATCAGCATAACCAATAATATCAAGAGTAGTTGATGGATTTTTTCTTAAATAAGTTAAAACAACATCAATAGCTGCAGTAGAATTTTCTATTGGAGTCGATTTGTTAAAATCAAAATAAACACTGTAATATTTATCGTTGATCATTTCTTTAACAAGATCTTTTTCAGGTGCTATTGGAGCAATTACTGCTTTTTCTACAATTACTTGTTTCTCAGGAATTTTATTTACTTGAGTTTGAAGATCAGCTAATTTGTTTTCTAATGCAGAAACATCAGCATCTTGTGCAAGTATAACCCAGTCAGCATGTTTTTCGTTTTTGCCTAAGTAAATGTTTAAACCTACTGTACCAGTAAAAAGAAGTCCAGAAAAACCTCTCATATTTCTGTTTCTTGTACCATCAAATGTAGCATCTTGTTCAGCCAAAAGAAAAGTAGTGAAATCACCTGTTAAAGCAACTCTGTTAGATAATTTAATCTGACCAGTAATACCAGCCATAAAATTACCTACCCAGTCTTGATCAGTTAATTTGTCGTTTTCAAATCGACCTACGCCAGCACCTACGTGTCCTAATAAACCAATTGTATTAGTCCAAGATTCAAAATTCATGATCCTACCTAAGTTTGCAACACCTTGTAAACCGAATCTGTAATATTTAGAACTAAAGTCTAGAGAGTGTTTACCATCTTCAAAACTGTTATATCCCAAATCAGCTTTTAAACCAAATTTGTTATTAAACATGTATCGAGCTCCTAAATCAACTGTAAACGGACTTATTGTAGAAGTTGAATAACCTGAAGTAAATGGACGTTGTGGTTTGTTAAAACCACCATCAAATTCTATAGACCATTTATTGTAATTATTTTCAGTTGTTTTTTCTGTTTTTGTCTGTGCATGTAAGTTTGATGCACCTATTGCAAAAGCCAGAATGATTGTAATTTTTTTCATTTTAATTTGGAATTTTAAATTTGTTCAAACAAACAAAATTATCAGAAAATTCCGTATCCTAAAGAAGGTATAAAAGTAATAAGATAAGACAAAAACAAGAATCTGTAATTAAATAAAAAAGTCAGCTATATGGCTGACTTTTAGATGTTATGGTGATTTTATTCGATTATGTGTTCATTAATTCTTGAAAATAATCTATAAACAGTCCTACATGTAAGGCATCCATTAAGCCATGATGTACATGAATAGACATAGAAATAGTTCTTTTTCCAGTTTCAGAAATCATCATTTTTCCAAAGGAAATTTTTGGGCAACTATCTGGAAAAGTATAACTTCTGGCATGAGATAGAGAAGTGAAATTGATCCAGGGAATTGCGGAAAAATGAATGAGATTATCCTCACTAAATGTTCGGGTAAAAAGTCCCGTTGTATTTTGTATACGCTCGATTTCAGATAATGCAATTTGCTCAAAGATTTTAAAATCCGGATTAAACTCAATTAAAGAAAATCCAAAAGTACCATCTTCACGACCAATTGTTGCTGAACCATTAATGCTATCGTGTATATAAACCCGATCTTCGACAATACGATACTTAAAAGGTTCAATTGCATTTATAGCAACTAATGTTTTATGCAGATAATAAATAAAAAAAGAAGAATTTAATTTCTTCGCATTCGTATAAGCAATCGTACAATCAATCTCGACTGTTACTCCAAAAAAAGGCTCATCCATTTGCTTGAAAAACAGAAAATGTTCTTTTCTGTTCCAAGTTTCCAGATCCAAAAGGGTTTTCATTATATTAATTTATTTACTACGTCGGTTATTTTTTCAAAAGCGAAGAAGTTTTCGTGTTCTACTTTATGACTAATCTTCTCATGTTCCCAAGTTGTATGAAACGGAATATGTACCGCATATCCTCCAATTCCTAAAACAGGTAAAACATCCGATTTTAATGAATTTCCAATCATTAAGAATTCATCAGCTTTAATATCCAAACGCTTTAATAGTTTTTCATAATCAATTTCTTGCTTGTCAGACATTACTTCGATATGGTGAAAATAGTGACCTAAACCAGAACGATGTAATTTACTATGTTGATCTTTTAAGTCACCTTTTGTAGCAACAACAAGTTTGTACTTGCCATGAAGTGCTTTTAGAGTTTCTTCAACACCATCTAGCAAATCGATTGGTTTCTCGAGTAATTCTTTTCCATACTCAATGATTTTTCCAATAACCTCGATAGAAATCGTATTATTCGAAATTTGTATTGCTGCTTCAATCATCGAAAGAATATATCCTTTAATTCCGTAACCATATAAAGATAGATTCTGAATTTCGGTTTTAAATAATTCCTGTGATAAACCTTGATGCGAAAGATAATCTTCCATCAACACACAAAATTTTTGTTCCGTTTCCTGAAAATAAGGTTCGTTTACAAATAAAGTATCATCGGCATCAAATGCGATTACTTTAAGTTTTGATATTTTGTCTTTATGTAACATTTAAAAATTTTGTTTAAAGGTTGAAGTTTTCTTCGTTTAAATTCTTTTGCCACAGATTAAATGGATTTCAAAGAATTAAAAAATAATCTGCTCAATCTGCCAAATCTGCGAGAAACTTTATCGTTAAAAATTAAAAAGCCGTTTTTATCTGCGTTTTCGCTTTAACAAATCTCCGACATCCGCGTTCTATTTTTTGCCACAGATTAAATGGATTTTAAAAAATTAAAAAATAATCTGCTCAATCTGCCAAATCTGCGAGAAACTTTATCGTTAAAAATTAAAAATCCGTTTTTATTCGTGTTTTCGCTTTAGCGAATCTGCGACATCCGCGTTCTGTTTTTTTGCCACAGATTAAATGGATTTCAAAGAATTAAAAAATAATCTGCTCAATCTGCCAAATCTGCGTGAAACTTTTCTTTTAAAAATTAAAAATCCGTTTTTATTCGTGTTTTCGCTTTAGCGAATCTGCGACATCCGCGTTCTATTTTTTTGCCACAGATTAAATGGATTTCAAAGAATTAAAAAATAATCTGCTTAATCTGCCAAATCTGCGAGAAACTTTATCGTTAAAAATTAAAAAATCCGTTTTTATTCGTGTTTTCGCTTTAGCGAATCTGTTTAATCCGCGCTCTATTTTTTTGCCACAGATTAAATGGATTTCAAAGAATTAAAAAATAATCTGATCAATCTACCAAATCTGCGAGAAACTTTATCGTTAAAAATTAAAAAATCCGTTTTTATCTGTGTTTTCGCTTTAGCGAATCTGTTTAATCTGCGCTCTATTTTCGCATCCCAGTTCTAATTCTTAGAAAGCAGTTTCTTAATTGAAATAGTTTTATCGTAAAATGTAATCCGAATTCCGAATAACAAAATAATTCCACCGAAAATCATCTGTAAAGTTATTTTTTCTTCTAAGAATAACCAAGCCAATATCGAAGTTAGTACCGCCTGACTTAATAAACTTAACGAAACTCTTGTAGCTCGCATATGTTGGGTAGCATAACTTATAGAAAGCCAAGCGCACAACTGACAAATTACAGCCTGAAGCACTAATACAAACCATCCGGTATTTGAAAATCCAGTAAAAGGTTCGTTTAAGGCATAGCAAAGAATCCCCAAATAAAGACTTGAAGTCAATAAACTAATAGTCATAAACGATAAAACATCAACTTCTGTAAGGACATTTTTGCTCACCAAAAGATAAATCGAATATAAAATCCCTGATAAAACAGCTAACAGAAAAGCCTGATCAAAATTCAATTCCAGGAAAAAACTAAAACCAACTAAAGTAATCATTCCAAATAATGCTACAACAGTTCCAATCCAGAAATTAGTTGCAGGTCTTACTTTCAAAAAGAAAAAAGAACCAATCCCAACCCAAAGCGGGGACAAATTTGTTAGCAACGAAGCTTGTGTTGCACTTGAATCCTGAATGGCAATATTCCAAACAGCAACATCAGACGAGAATAATATGCCACAAAGTGCAGCTAAAAGCACGAATTTTGTTTTTGGAAGTTTAAAACTTTTTGTGATAAGCACATAAGGTAAAAGCAATATTATAGCAAACGTCATGCGATAAAAAGCCGAAATTAATCCAGGTGCTAGTTTCAATTTAACCAATATAGGGAAAATAGATATGCAGAGTATTCCACAGATTAATGCTAATCTTGGTTTTGTAATTTTCATTTTTAAAGTTTTTCAAGCTTAGTACAATATACTTAATTAAGCTTTTAAATTATGCCTTACGGGAAGTCTTTTTTTGGCAAAAATACAGCAAATTAAAATTATTTGCGATGTGTTTAAAAGTAAAAAACGCGTGAATCAATTAAGAAATTCACGCGGTTAGTATTCGAAATTAAAAAGTAAGAACAGAGATAGATTTTAGTCTACAAATTTTCTTATAATATATTCTTTAGTCTTATTATCATAATAGCCCAAATAATAAGAATCAGTTTTAAATAGTGTTTGTGAGGATACATCATTATTGTCATCAAAAAAAGTTCGAATCTTATCAAATGCTAACGGTTGTAAATCTCCTTTTATGTGATTTCCTTCATTGTCGAATAGACCTTCAACTTTAACTACTTTTTTGTTAGAATAGGAATTAAAGCTTTCCATTGTCGGGCTAAAAAACACAGCTCCAGCTATTGCACCAATAAGTCCAAATTGATTCATTGCCGCTTGACCGCCAGATTGCTGTCCTGCAGAGACGCCTCCAAATGTTATCAAAGTGCTTTCTCCCATATGGTAACAAGAAATAGCAGTGTTTAAATTGTTTATTTTTCGTATAAATTGAGAGCTGTTATCTAGAGTTCTTTTTCCTCCAAAAGCTCCACCTTCCTGATAAATTTCAGAATTTTTAAAGTCGATCGGATTAGCTGCATTGGCGAAGTATTCTTTTATTATATTATCGTCTAAATCTTTTATTGTAAAATAAAACAATTCAGAAGAGGTTTTTACCTGATATAATTTATTGTTAAAAAAGAAAGAGTTTGAATTCAGATAATAGCGTTCACTCGCTCCAATTGAATGTTTTTTTACCATTCTTTCAGTAGCAATAAAACGTTCTAAATCAATACGAATAACTTGAGTGTAATCAATATTGGAATCAAGAGTTATTACGATTTGTTTATTATCAAAATAGCATTTTCTCTTTTTTGCAGCATCGGTTAAAGAAGTTGGATTCTTAACATTGATATTTTGCAATGTAAAAGGAATTTCAAAAGGAAGTAGGTTTTCTTCAAAAACACCATACAAATCTGTTCTGGTATAACCATATCTAAAAAAACGAAATCCATCTAAATTGATTATTTGTTCTTTATGATTACCTTCTTTGTCAAAAATATGAAGTTTGAAATTATTACTTTTTTTGATAACGCTTAAAATATAGAAATTTTCATTTCCACTAAATTTTTGCAAAATCTTTTCATTTTTAAAAAGAAGGGTATATTGTTGCGTTATTATTTTTCGACTATTAAAGTCATACAATTGAGTAAAAATATCTTCATAATCGTTTGATGCCCAAAATAATCTTGTATTATCATTACTAATATTGTTACCAATCATATTAGAGTACATCTTAGTGTTTGGTCTTTCAGTAGAAATACTGTCTATAATTTGCATTTTTTCGTTAAGGCGAATGGCTTTTACCTTTACTTTATCACTAACAAATAATGTAACTTCTTTTTTATCATCATTTATAGTCTGAAAAACATCACGGTTCTTCTTTAAATCAACAGTTGTAGAGCTTACGATTTCTTGCGAGAAAGAAGCCAAACTATTTAAAAACAAATAGGTAAGGAGTAATTTTTTAAGCATTTTTAATTTATTTGAGGGGTGATTTTTGTCTGGCTAATATCTTGTTTTTCTCTTAAATATAATTAGTTAAGAAAAGTTTTTTTTAAAGTAAAAAACGCGTGAATCAATTAAGAAATTCACGCGTTTTATTATTTTAATCTCAGACATTAACCATTTTATTACAGGCTCTTTCTATTTGTTTATCCGAAAAAGGCTCAAGTGATTTGGCGAGCATCCGACTAGTTTTTATGCAACCAATCATTTTAGTTCTGATATCGAGATTATTCCCAATTTCAGATTCTAGAATCAACCCGAATATTTCAGTTAAATATTCGGGTTGGTTTCTAAATTCACCTTCAAGCCAAAGGGCAGAAAGGAAGTTTGCCACGGATGGCATTACATCATGATGTGATAGTTTTTGATTTTCTATTTTCATAGGGTTGGTTTTTGTAACTTATGAATAAGTTATTAGAAATACTCCCCGGGTATGTTTTGCAAAAGTAAACGTACAACTATAAATTGATAGCACAAAAAAAAGATGTGCATTTGCACATCTTTAAAATTTTATCCAATAATAAGGAAAATGGAAACAAGAGTGTTTTAAATATCAACACTAATGCTAATCTTTTTGTGATTTTTATTTTTTAATGTTTTCAAGATCACAATTATTCATTTTTATATTCATCAAAATATTTTATAATTTTTGGATTTCTTGAAGAATATATAATTTTTGTAATGTCATTTACTTTTAATGTATGAGCAGGAAGGTTTGTATTGTGATTTTTATTTTGATACTCAAAATATATATATGGATTCTGTTTGATGTCGTAATGAATTTCTTTCACATTAACACTTTCAATAACACCATAGTTTTTCAATTGATTGTTTTCATAAAGTTTCATTGAAAAAATAAAAGAGATAATTGTAAGTAGTAAAAGAGGGAAAGCAATTAAACTAATTGTAGATTTTAATTTTTTAGCTTTATCTATTCCAATTTCTGAAGATAAGTACTCGCTATTTACCAATCCTAAAAGAGAAATAAATTCAGAAGTATCAGTTTGTAAAATTAGTTTTCTACTTATCATCACGCTAATAGATAAAATACCAAACCAAGATATTCCAATAGAAAACAATAATATTATGGTAGACAAATTTAACTCTGAAAGAATCAAAGAGTCACCCCACCAAACTCTAAAAGCTAATAAAAAACCTATTGTGTTTAATAATAAATAAATTAATAAATATTTTGCACTAGTTTTTAAATTCATACTTTTTGAGTTTGGTTTTAGTGTACTCAGAAGGATTTAATAAATTCCTTAATTTATCGTTTCTCCATTTGCAGCCTCGGCATCAGGATTTACAAAAACCAATTTTCCTTCAGCATTTGTAGTCATTAAGATCATACCTTGACTTTCAACGCCACGTAATGCTCTTGGAGCTAAGTTTGCTAGCACAGTTACACGTTTTCCAACTATTTCTTCTGGCGAAAAACTCTCAGCAATTCCCGAAACAATTGTACGAACATCAATTCCAGTATCAACTTTCAGAATCAAAAGTTTATTAGCTTTCGGCATCTTTTCCGCTTCAAGGATAGTTCCTACACGCAAATCCATTTTGGCAAAATCCTCAAACTGAATCAAATCTTTCTGAGGTTCAGGTTGCTTGTTTTCAGCTAGATTAGCAGTTTTTGTAGCTTCTAGTTTATCTATTTGTTTCTGAATTTCTTCATCTTCAATCTTAGCAAAAAGTAATTCAGCTTCACCAATCTGGTGTCCAGCAGGAATTAAATCCGAAGTTTCAGCGATGTCACTCCATTTTAGTTTGCCTTCATTCTTTAATATTCTCGATAATTTAGTAGCAGTAAAAGGTAAGAACGGTTCAGATAAAATGCTCAACGCAGCAGCAATTTGTAAAGCTACATACATCTGAGTTTTTACACGCTCCGGATTGTCTTTCATAACTTTCCAAGGCTCTTCATCAGCAAGATATTTATTACCCAAACGAGCAACATTCATTAATTCGCCCAAAGCTTCACGGAATCTGTAACGTTCTACCGAACTAGAAATAACAGCAGGATATGCTTTTAATTCAGCTAGAGTAGCTTCGTCAATCTCCGTTAATTCATTTGGAGTAGGAATAAAACCGTCGTAATATTTATTAGTTAAAACCACAACACGATTAATAAAGTTACCAAAAACGGCAACCAATTCATTGTTGTTTCTAGCCTGAAAATCTTTCCAGGTAAAATCATTATCTTTAGTTTCCGGAGCATTAGCTGTCAGTGCATAACGCAAAACATCTTGCTTCTCAGGAAAATCTTCTAAATATTCGTGTAACCAAACCGCCCAGTTCTTAGAAGTCGAAAGTTTGTTTCCTTCCAAATTCAAAAACTCATTTGCAGGAACATTGTCTGGCAAAATATAACTTCCTTCAGCTTTAAGCATTGCAGGGAAAATAATACAGTGAAAAACAATATTGTCTTTCCCAATAAAATGTACCAGTTTAGTATCTTCATCCTTCCAGTACGGTTCCCAATCTTTACCTTCGCGTGCAGCCCATTCTTTAGTCGATGAGATGTAACCGATAGGAGCATCAAACCAAACATATAATTTCTTTCCTTCAGCACCTTCCACAGGAACATCAATACCCCAATCAAGGTCACGCGTTACAGCACGAGGTTCAAGTCCGCCATCAACCCACGATTTTACCTGACCATAAACATTAGGTTTCCAGTCATTTTTATGACCGACCAAAATCCATTCCGTCAAAAAATCAGTATATCTGTCTAGAGGTAAAAACCAGTGTTTAGTCGATTTTAAAATAGGAGTTTCACCAGTAATAGTCGATTTCGGGTTGATTAAATCAGTAGCATTAAGCGTAGATCCACATTTTTCGCACTGATCACCATATGCTTCCTCATTGCCACATTTAGGACAAGTCCCAACCACAAAACGATCAGCAAGAAACTGATTCGCTTTAGCATCATATAATTGTTCCGTTACTTCTTCAATAAAATCACCTTTATCATACAACGTTCTAAAAAATTCCGAAGCCGTATCATGATGAATTTTAGCCGAAGTTCTAGAATAATTATCAAAAGAAATTCCGAAATCGATAAAAGATTTACGGATAATTCCGTCATATTTGTTAATAACCTCTTGCGGAGTAATACCTTCCTTTTTAGCTTTCATAGAAATCGCCACACCGTGCTCATCGCTTCCGCAAATAAAAGCCACATCTTTCCCCTGCATACGTAAGTAGCGAGAATAAATGTCCGATGGCACGTAAACGCCCGCCAAATGGCCAATGTGTATCGGTCCGTTCGTATAAGGTAAAGCAGCAGTAATGGTATATCTCTTAGGATTTTGTAACATAAAATTGATTTTTATTTTTCTGATAAAGCCGTAATATAAGCCGACTTTAGGTTTTATTATGATAAATTCTGTGCAAAAATAAGCAATAGAATTGAGTCCCGACGCTTCGGGATATTCTTTTTTATCAGGAGCTATTTCCAGCTATCCACTTTATCTTTACTTGCCTAAAGAAGGCAAGCAAAGGATGCCGTTCCTATCTGGGCTAGAAATCATCACATTTTGTTATTTATAGGGCAAAGATGCAGAGGAGAAGTTTTGTAAAATATAGCAGCAAAAAAGGAGAGGTTCTGAGGCACAATTTGCTCATAGGATTGTCAGACCGAGTAGAGTCGAAGTCCCGCAAAGAGTCACAAAGAGAACCCTAAAGCAATGCGAATAAAAAACCTTTGCGAACCTCTGTGTAGCCTTTGTGAGACTTTGTGTAATAGCTTTTCCTCAAATTATCTCAAAGCATTGCGAAGAATTATTTAAAAAACCTTTGTGAATCTCTGTGTAGCCTTTGTGAGACTTCGTGTAATAGCTTACCTCATAAAGTAGAATTAATTTAAACTAAGCCTTCAATCCATAAAAACCACAATCTAATGCAAATCGTTCGGAATATATTTTGCAATCTTTGATGCAAAAAAAAAGAAAAGAACATTATGAGTAAGACTAAACTAATAATTAATAAAAACGGATCTATCAAGATAGAAGGTGATTTCGAAATATTGGATTCAGAAGGAACAGTTTACGGATTACAAGGAAGAGCTGCATTAGGGCTTTGTCGTTGTGGATTATCTGTCAACAAACCTTTTTGTGACGGTTCACATCGTAACAACTTCGAACACGATTCAAAAGCATTCGATTTGCCACCAATGAAAACGAATTAAGAATTCTATTTCTCAAAAACCTAAGAAGAAGCCCGCTCATAATTATGAGAGGGCTTCTTCTTTTTATGTACCTATATATAAGGAGTGTTTTACCTTATATATAAGAGAGAGTTTATGCTATACTATATAGGAGAAGCTTTTTTAGGAGCTGTTTCCTGCTCTCGAAGCTTCGGGACGCTCCAGTGTTGTCCTTTTAAAGGAAAAAGGCCAAGGATTTTCCCCGATGCTTCGTGGCTATCAGGGATAGGTAGCTCAAAATCTGCTCAATCAGCTAAATCTGCGAGAAACAAGAATGCGAGAAACCCCAAGAAATCCAGCAAAACCAAGGGAAAAACGGGGCAAACGCCGTAAAGTGCCTAAAGTATGTAGAAAACAATAAAAAATAACAGACCGTAAGGAGTGTGTTATCAGAGTGTTAAGAAAAGAATAAAAAATAAACCAAAAATACTCCATAAAAGGTATTGTTTATCTAGATAAAGGTGGTAGTTTTGCACCCGCAACAACGACAAACGTTCCTTTAAATACTGACAAGCAAGACGAATCGAATTAGAAATAAAATTCTAAAAAAAAGATTTAGAAAAGCTTGTGAGAATGGAAAACGGATGTTACATTTGCACCCCGCAAAACAACGGAAAGTTCCTTGAAAGATTGATAAGAAAGAAGAAAACGAAGATGAAAATTTTCCAAAAAAAACTTCACAAATTTCTTGCCAGTTAGAAAAGACTTTTCTATTTTTGCACCCGCTTTGAGAAACAAGCGATATTAAAAAAAGAAGAACACGTTCCTAGACATATTGAATTGACAGCCGTTTTAAGAGAGATCTTAAAACAACAAAATAAGAGTAATAGAATCGATAGATTTGAATAAAACCGATAGAATCATTAGTCGAATATAATATTAAAATATACGATGAAGAGTTTGATCCTGGCTCAGGATGAACGCTAGCGGCAGGCTTAACACATGCAAGTCGAGGGGTATGCTTCTTCGGGAGCAGAGACCGGCGCACGGGTG
>NZ_JAYGJP010000002.1:0-681496 GCF_035013205.1 Flavobacterium sp. PL02 | reverse complement strand
AGTGTTCTACTAAAAAATCAGGCAGCATAAATTTTAAAAGGTCTATAGGAGTCATCTCAAATTCTTAGATTACAAAGTTCTTATTTTATTTTGACATTCCTCCCCAGGTTTTGTTCTTGATCCTAAATAGGTAATGAAAACCAAATTTCAAATACGTTTATTCCAATTATGCGTTAAAAAGAGGATATCTGCCCTAGTATTATTTATATGATGGGAAAATAGTATTTTCTACTTTAATAGAAATCAATGGATTAAAAAAATAACGATTTTTTTTGTTTAAAAAACACGAAAAAAGCTTGTAGAATCACAACTTCTGTTGTACTTTTGCCCCACAATAAAGCGAGTTGGTTTGGTAGTTCAGTTGGTTAGAATACATGCCTGTCACGCATGGGGTCGCGGGTTCGAGTCCCGTCCAGACCGCAATATTAGAAAAAGCCTTTCTTAACGGAAAGGCTTTTTTATTTTATAGTAATTCCACTCCGCTTAATTATCTTCCTTATATTTATATATCGCAAAAAGTCTGTCGATATACACGTACTACAATGGAACATTCAATTCATAAAGAACATAAGTACTATATTAAAACGGTAGATACTGATAAAAAAAGTATTTATTGTTATCATGATTTGATGGGGGAATTATATGTTCCTACACATAAACATAATAAAGCACAATTTCTTTATACGGAAGGCGATGTTGTATTTGTAACAACTGAAACCAAAACGTATTTTTTACCAGCAAGACATTTTATATGGATTCCAAGTGGAATTGAACACAGCATTCATCCAAAGTCTGAAAACGTGATGATGCGAAATTTATACTTTCCTGTAGAGAAAGATGAAGATGTTTTTTATCAAAAAGAAGGTATCTATCCAGTTAATAATTTACTGCTTCAGATGATGCTTTTTACGAATCAATGGAATGGTGATCTTAAAAAGGGAAGCCCGAATTTTGTGATTGCTAAAGCTATCAAAGCAATATTACCTCAAATTTGTTTAACCAATTTACCACTAGAATTGCCTCTACCTAAAGATGCTCGCTTGAGTAAAATCTTGCGTTATGTTGAAAACAATTTAGGAGAAACGATTCTGTTTGGAGAAGTTGCACATCAATTTGGATATAGCGAGAAGTCTTTATATCGTTTGTTTCAGAAAGATTTAGGAATGTCTTTTATTCAATATTATACAATCAGAAGAGTATTAAAAGCAATTGAATTGTTGCTTGATCGAAAATTATCTGTAAAAGAAGTAGCTCAAGAAGTAGGATACAGTAGTGTGCCAACATTTAGCAATACGTTTTTTAAGATATTAGGACAGCGGCCTTCTGATTATCTTAATGGAGAAAACATTCTGAAAAAAGGGAAGTTGTAAAAGAAATCTACTTATGGGTATTGGTTTTTTTTAGCGAAATCAGTATGAGTAAAATGTTTTCACGCAGATTCTGCAGATTTAGCAGATTTTTGAATCGCAAACTTGTCTTTCTGAGGAACGAAGAATCACCACAAGAATATCCATAATCTTTGTCGAGCTACTAACGGAGATTCTTCGTTCCTCAGAAAGACAATATTGAGGCTTGTGCTACTAAATCCATATGAAAAACTCAATTGTTAAAATTTGTCCGAAATGAATATGTTATTGACTTTTTAGAATTATCAGGCAATTATAAAATGAAAGAACTTTGCAGTGAATAAATCACACTACTTTCATGTTCCTTAAAAAATGGTTTTCGATACAGTGTTATCGTCCAAAAAAAATAGCTTTAATCCTGATTTTATTTGGGATAACTACACTACAAGCTCAGCAAATAAATCCGATTTCATTACAAGAAGCGATTAAAATTGCAAAAGAAAACAACAAAAACATACTTAAATCTCGCATCGAAGTCGATATTTCTAAAGAGAATATCAAAGAAACCAAAGAACTTCGTTTGCCTGAAATAGATTTTAATGGAGGTTATTCTCGTGTTACAAACTTAACAGAGTTTAAAGGTGGGTTTCTAAAAGATAAAGATGTAACCCATACAATTCCAGAGATGTATAATATAGGAACGGCTATTAAAGTGCCACTATATGCTGGAAATAAGATAAACAATGCTATCGCAATTGCTAATCAGGAAAGTAAGATTGCTCAGGTAAAAAGCGAAAAAGCTGAAAATGATATTCAGTTAGAAGTGATTGCTACTTATTTGGGAATTCAGAAAATGATGGAACTTCAAAAAATCATTGATGAAAATATTAAAGAAGAACAAAGCCGACTTAAAGAAGTTCAATCCTTAAAGAACCACGGTACAATTACCAAGAATGAAGTTTTAAGAGCAGAGCTTCAACTTTCGGATCGTGAATTGAATGCCTTGACAAACTCTAAAAATATCAAAATAGCACTTCACGAATTAAAAACAATTCTTCAGTTACCCGAAGAACAAGAAATAGCGATTGATACAACTGCAAGTTTTAATGAAGATGTAAAGATGGATAATTACAATTTCTATTTAAATAATACACTTCAAAATGAAGAGATGCGAATTGCAAATCAGGAAATCGAAATCAAGAAGACAGAATTGAAATTGGCAAAAGGAAATTATTATCCAACGATAAATTTCTTTGGAGATTATAATTTAAAATATCCCAATTATATGTTCTTTCCACCAAATCCTTATTTGTATAGTCTAGGGCAAGTTGGTATCGAAGCTACATTTAGTTTGTCGGGATTATATAAAAATAAAACCAAAGTACATATTGCAAATTCTAGAATTGAATTACAGAAAACCCAATCGGAAATTGTAAAGAATAAAGTTCAGGATGAATTATTTAGAAATCATACGCAATATGAAGAAATCACGGAGAAGATTAAAGTTGTCGATAAAGCATTAAAATTAGCAACCGAGAATTATCGTATTGTTAAGTTAAAATACCTGAATCAATTGGTTCTGATCACCGAAATGGTCGATGCTGATAATGCGTTGCTGCAAGCAAAATATAATAAAATCGCAACGAGAATTGATGCTGAAATGAAACATTATGAATTGCTTCATACTGCAGGATTATTAAAATAATTGAATTTTAAAAAGAGAATAGAATTTTATGGTAAAGATAAAAAATGAAACAAGAGCTAGTAAGTCGTTTCATACATTGATAACTGTTATTGCATGTGTGCTTGTTTTAAGCGGAATCGTTTTGGGAATTTGGTTTTATGTTTTTAATAAAAATCACGAAGAAACCAATGATGCTCAGGTTGAACAATATGTTACACCTATTATGTCCAGGATTACTGGGTACGTTCAGGAAGTTCGCTATGAAGAAAATCAGTTTGTGCATAAAGGAGATACTTTATTAGTTATAGACAATCGCGAGTATAAATCAAGACTAGATGTGGCTTTGGCAGATGTAGAAAGTGCTAAAAGAAATAGCGTTGTTGTTGAGAAAAATGTGGCAACAACCGCAAGTGCAACTACAATTGGAAAGTCACAATTGGCTGCAGCCAAAACCAATCTTTGGAAAACACAATTAGAGTACCAACGATACAAAGCTTTGGTAAAAGAAGAAGCTGCAACCGAACAACAATTAGAGAAGGTAAAAGCAGATTACGAATCGGCTCAGGCACATTATCAGGAAATGAGTAACCGAATCGAATCATCGACTTTAAATACATCTCAAGCTGCAGCAAATGTACCTACTGCACAAACAGTAATTCAGTCCAAACAAGCTTTGGCAGACAATGCTGCTTTGTTTCTTTCGTACACAGTAATCACTGCGCCTTATGACGGATGGGTTGCTAAAAAAACAATTCAGCCAGGACAAATGATAAAAGAAGGACAGACTTTGTTGTCGATGGTGAGTAAAGAAAAATGGATTACAGCAAACTTTAAAGAAACTCAAGTTCAGTTCTTAACTATCGGTCAAGAGGTAGAGATACACGCAGATGCGATTAATGATAAAGAATTTGTAGGGGTAGTTACTTCATTATCTCCAGCCAGTGGCGCACGATTTTCGTTATTGCCGCCAGATAATGCCACGGGAAATTTTATCAAGATAGAACAAAGAATCCCAGTAAGAATAAAATTAAAAGACACAAGCGAGCAAACGGATTTCCTTCGTGCCGGAATGAATATAACTGTAGTAGCCGAACACAAATAACATAATGTTAGACAATACAAGCGTTTTTAAATCATGGGTTCCTAATTGGGCAATCATTGTAATCTTGTTTTTTTGCATGTTGCATTCCATGATTTTGTTGGGAGTTTACTCATCAAATGTTACTTATGCATCAAGTTTTCTAGATATAGAACCAGAGGACTTGCAATTCTCTATGTGCGTTACTTACGGGACTTTACTTGCCACAATATTAATAGAAAGCCGATTTTCTAAATTTTTCCCCACTAAAAAATATCTGATTGCGGTATTTTGTTTGGTAGCCATTACTATAATGTTGTCGGCTTATGTAAAGAACTTTTCATTGTTTATAATGATAAGAATGGCCGAAGGTTTCCTAATGGCATTACCTGGAGTTCCGTTAAGGCAGTTATTAATTACCAGATTTAAAT
Source organism: Flavobacterium sp. PL02 (assembly GCF_035013205.1). Lineage (NCBI taxonomy): Bacteria > Pseudomonadati > Bacteroidota > Flavobacteriia > Flavobacteriales > Flavobacteriaceae > Flavobacterium > Flavobacterium sp. PL02. The sequence continues at coordinate 676,957 of NZ_JAYGJP010000002.1, read as the reverse complement.
CTAAAAATGCAATTATAATTGGCTTCACCTTTAATTATGGGGCGCTACTATTATCATCACCTTTTATAATGAATATTGCTGTTTGGCTTTTAGAAAATTACGATTGGAGATACATGGCGTATGGTTCGGCATTATTCCAGATTATTTGCGTTTTATTAATAATGATAACGTTTAATGATAGTCGTCTCCATCGAAAAATTCCTCTGTATCAAATAGACTGGACAAGTTTTGTTTTATTGCTGATTGCCATATTATGCGGAGCATATTTCTTTGTATATGCCGAGAAAAAATATTGGTTTGAATCTTTCGAAATCCGATTTGCATTAATTGCATCATTAATTTCGACCGGTTTATTTATTTTTAGACAATTGCACGTAAAACGACCTTGTTTTGATTTAAATGTTTTTCGATATGCCAATCTAAGAATCGGTTTCTTGTTGTTTTTCCTTTTTTATATCGGTAGAGCAACACTTAATATTTGTCATAGTACAATGTTTAGTGTTTGGAACTGGGAGCCATCGCGTGTGGCGCATATTCAGTTTCTTAATGTAATAGGTAATGTAATCGGGATGGTTTTGGCGGCAGTATTTCTTGCAAAAACAGTAGCTTCGAGATATATCTTTATGCTCGGGTTTTTTATTCTTGCTGTATTCCACTTATGGTTTACGTTTCTTTTTGTGTCCGATATTTCATTATCGGCAATGGCAATACCGTATATTTTGCAAGGAGTTGCAGTAGGAGTTTTGTTTGTGCCGTTGGTTTTATTTACAATGTCATCGGTTCCTACAGGTTTAGCGCCATATTCTGGAGCAATTGGAGTTTCAGGGCGTTTTTGGGGAAGTACAATTGGGTTTTGTATTATGCAAAATGCAGAGAAGTTTTTTCAGAAATCACACTTTACAAAACTGACACAGTTTATTGCGCCCGAAAATCCCGAAACGCAAAGCAGAATCGCACAAACAGCACAAAGCTTCCTGAGTAAAGGTTTTAATCCAGACGAGGCTAATCTTCTGGCGATGAAACAAATTTTAGGTTCAGTAACCAAGCAATCTATTCTGTTATCAAATATGGAGATTTTCACCGCTGTTGGGTACGGATTATTAATTGTTGTAGTCTTGTTAGGAATCAATCAGCATTTAAAACAAACATTTGATGTTTTTAAAAACCGAGTTTGGAATAGTTTCTAAATTCAGAACAGTCCAGCGCGATTTTGCCATACAATCGTAAGGAAAAGTCCGAAGAATATAATGCAAAGCATAAAGTTTATAAAACTCGATGCCAGAAAGCCAATAAAAGAGCCTGTTGCAGCTTTTAGCGCGCGATTATGATCTTTAGAATCGTAGATTAATTCTCCGATAAACGCTCCTGCAAATGGGCCAATAATAAAACCAAACGGAATTGGGGCAAAAATACCAACGACCAAACCGATATTAGTCCCCCAGACTCCATAAGTACTTCCGCCAAATTTCTTAGTTCCTTTGGCGGGAATGATATAGTTTAGGACAGAAATGATGATTGTTACAGCAAGTGTAATGCCTAAAACCCAATAATTCATTGAGACAACTTTTGTCATATAAAGCAATAATAAACCAATCCAACTAAGGCTTATTCCGGGTAAAACAGGTAAAAAACTACCTAAAATACCAACAATCATGTATATAAAGCCGAGTAACAATAATAGTGAATCCATATAAATTTTTTGTAATTTTGCGCCTACAATCCTTTAGTTAGATTCGTCCATGTTTAGATTTTTGCAATTTGTATTGTTTTGTTCCTTGATTTTTTCAATCAATACAAGTACGTATGCACAAACTAAAAAACTTTCAATAGACGATAGATTACTTCAGGATAGCATCTATAAAAGTAATAAGAAAAAAGTATTAAATTTTTCAATGAAAGATTTTGATGCACTTTTTTTTGATTTTTTTAAAACTAAAAGCAATCCAAATGTAGTTTTAACTAAAACACAGTTTTATAATTATACAGTACAAATTGCTACTTTCTCTGACCGATTGGCTAGTTTATATCCTGCTCAAAAGGAGATTGCGGCAAAAAATAAAGAAGAGTGGCTATCAGAAAGCTATGAAGATTATTTATTATACAAAGCTTCTCAAAAAAAATAATTGTATTTTTATAAATTAATAGTTTAATTCAAAATCAAATCCTTGAAGCAGTTTTCCCTTTTATTAATAATCTTTTTATTTAACTCTTGTCAATATTTTGAGAAGCAGGTTCCTTCTGAAAAAGAATTATTGCAAAAAGAGTTAAAATCGATTAACTGGAAAGAAGTCGATGAGTTTCCATCTGTGGTCGATTGCGAGAAAATTGAAAATAAAAAGCAACGTCAACAATGTTTCTTCGAGATAATGACACAACTTATCCAGCAAAAACTAAGCAGTGACACCCTTGCAATACTTTATCCAGAACTAGATACTATCGAAGTAAAAGTGACAATTTTTCCAAATGCCACAATGAAATTCGAACCTCAGTTCCCAAAAGATTCAGTGGCTTACGATACAGTAAAAATTGATAGCATTTTACGCGCCCGTTTAGTCGATTTTCCAAAAGTAAATCCAGCTATTAAACGCGGAATTCCTGTAAAAACACAATTTATACTACCTGTAATTCTAAAAGTAGAATAAGTAGTGCCATTTACTTTTTCGCACCCAGCTATTGTTCTGCCATTTTTAAAGAATAAAAAACTCTCAGCAACAGCTTTGGTAATTGGGTCTATGTCTCCCGATTTAGAATATTTTTTCAGAATGAAAATGCAAGGCGATATCGGGCATACTTTTTTAGGAGTGTTTCTGGTAGATATTCCTTTAGGTGTTTTAGTAGCATTCTTATTTCATCAAATAATAAAAAGACCATTAATAGCCAATTTGCCTGATTTTATTAAAGAAAGATTATATGTTCTTAAAGAAAGCAACTGGTTAAATTACTTTAAATCTAATATCTGGATTGTTATAGTCTCATTTATATTAGGAATTTTTTCTCATATATTTTGGGATTCATTCACACATATAAATGGGTATTTTGTACAAAGAATACACTTTTTGGGAGGAGAGTTATATTCAATTCCTGTTTATAAAATCGCTCAGCATTTAAGTTCTTTAATTGGGATGGTATTAATTCTTTTTTATATCTATAAATTGCCTGTACGAATTGAAGAACATAATAAAGTCAATCTTAAATATTGGTTTTCTGTAATAGGTATTGCGGTAATAATCCTAAGTATACGATTTGCATTAGGAATGACATTTAAACAAATAGGGAGTGTAGTTGTAAGTGCAATTTCCTCCATGTTTTTGGCGCTAACTTTTGCAGGATTGATTTTCAGAAACAGAAAAATTATTTAGAAGCTATTCCTGCTGTCCGCTATATCTTTTCATTTTTAAAGAAAAAATAAAAAGGATGCCGCTTCCATCAGGGCTAGAGCTGTCATTTTCATCAGAATATTACTTAGAGAACTGTCTTCCTTTCCATTCATAACTCCCTAATAAACTATATAAAGCAACACTAGTACTAAAAAACGGATACCATAAGTTCGAGAGAATAAAGAAACGCATTTGCTTTCCGGTCAAAAATGAATTGGTTTGATAAAGCAAGACCCAGTCTAGTATAAATTTCAGAATTAATATACTCAGAAGATGAATGTAGTTTATTTGAAGTGCTAGAAATATAATCCAAGTTATAATAACGCTTAAATTGGCAAGGAAAACAATAATACCCAATAATTTCCCGAACGTACTTTGGTACGAACCCGTTTTAGCTGCCCAACGAACCCGCTGATAAAACAAGCTTTCCCAATCGGGAGTTGGCTTTGTAATTATAATATTAGCTTCAGATTTTAAATAATGTACTTGTTCTGGAAACGCTGCAATTGCCTTTTGTAATAAAAAAACATCATCGCCACTGGCAATTTTGCTATTACCATCAAAACCATTTAGTTTTTCAAATAAGGATTTAGTATAAGCAAAATTAGCACCATTGCACATAAAACCTTTGTTTATACCAAAACTTCCAATTGTTGCACCTTGTAAACTCGTTAAATCCAATTGCTGGAAATGATCCAAAAATGAATTATCACATTCGTACGTAACCGCGCCAGCAATCATCGAAACATCATGAAGCTGGATATAATTGTCTAGAGTTTGTAGCCAGTTTTTAGGAACAATGCAATCGGCATCGGTTGTAATAATCCATTCCGTCGATGCATGTTGCATAGCTGTAGTAATAGCATCTTTTTTAGGAGAATTTGAAACACGAATATTCTCAATTATTCGAATACTAAATTTCTGAGACAGAATACAAAATGCTTCTTCAGAATCATCATCAACTAAAATCACTTCAAATAGTTCGATAGGATAATTTAATCTCGAAATACTATTTAAAAGAGTCGGTAAATTTTCTGTTTCGTTTCTAAAAGGAACAACAATCGTAAAACGTGTTTTAGGAGATAATTCGGCAGATTGATATTTCTTAATTTTGGTAAAACCATAACTAAGCCAAGCTATAACAAGACAATAGATTAGTATTATGGCATGCAGAATTACCATTATTTAGCGGTTTTAGTTTTAAAATTTAAGACATAATAACTTCCAATAACCACTGGTAAAACCACATTTAAAAACCACATTAAGGTGGATATAAAAATCACGATCCATTCGTTTACACCAAGAATTCCGAAGAAATATACAGCAACACTTCCTTTTACAGCAAAATCCAAAAACTGAAAGGTAGGCAGAGATGAAGCTAAGAAATAAACAGCCGAGATTGTAGCTATCATTGTAAAGTAAGGTAAGTCGACATCAAAAGCCAGAAACAAAAAATAATATTGATGTGAGAAAACAAGATAGCGACAGATTCCTAAAAGAATATTTCTTTGATGAATCGGTTTTGGAATTTCGTTAATCTTATGAATTAGCCTTTCGATAGAATATCCTTTGATTGTTATCTTTTTTAATAGAAAAACCACAAGAAATAGAATAAATAGAAGTCCGAAAAGTAAAGCAACCGTTGTTGGCGTAATCACATTGTATTTTGAGTTAAAATACATCAAGCCAAAAATACCAAATATAACCGTTAGAACCATTTGTATTCCGTTGCAAATCAGGTTTAAGAATACGACTTTTTTAGTGTCTTTTTTATCAAAAAACAATGCTTTTCCAGCATATTCCCCAATTCCGTTTGGCGTAAAAAGACCAGCTGTTAAAGCCCCAAGAACTTGTTTTGTAGCTTCAGATACCGATATTTTATGGATTACCTGAGCCAGGTTTTGCCATTTTAGGATTTCGAAATACCGATTTAAAACGCTAAACAATAAAATGAAAGCAATCCCCGAAACCGATTGGTTCTTTTTGAATAAAATTAGAAACTTTTGCCAATCTAGTTTGTCATTCTGTGCAAGTTGATTATAAATAAAGTAAAATGCGCCACCTACAATCAAAAGTTTGATTACAAGAACAAGGAATTGTTTAGCTTTGTGAGGAATTGAAATCATGCTGCAAAAGTAATCAATTTGAAAATGTGGCAATTTGAAAATTTGAAAATGAATGATATTCGTTTCAATGATTAAAACCGACAATTTTACGCCTCAAAATATGATAAAATTACCCCTTAAATTATTTCTATTATTACTTCTATTTAATTCATGTAATAAAGTTGATATTAAAAATCAACCTAAAATGTATGTTAGAATTATGGGAGAGAATTCTTGGGGATACAACGATGAAAAGGGAAACCCTATCATTCCGTTAGGAAAATATAAATTCTTAAATCCAATTGATGATAAAGGAATGATATTAGCTGAATTAAAAAATAAACATGGTTATATTGATATTCATGAAAACATAATTATTCCTTTTGAATATGATGATATAGGTGTTTTTTCACAAGAATTGGCTTTCGTAAAAAAAAATAATCAATTTGGATACGTTAATCGAAAAGGAAAAATTATAATTCCAATTCAATTTGATAATGAAAGTTATTTCCAAAAAACAGGATTAGCACTGGTTAAGAGAAATAATCTTTATGGTTTTATCTATAAAAATGGAAAAGAAATAATTCCGATAATTTATCAAAATGCTGATGAGGCTACATTTGACAGTTTAGTTACTTTGGAGAAAAAAGGAAAATGGGCTTTTTTTGATTATACTGGAAAACAAAAAACAGATTTTATATATGATGAAATCACTACATCCAAAATTAATTTAAACGGAGAAGATGGAAGTACTTTTTGGAAAAATGGATTAGTTTTAGTTAGGAAAAATGGGCAAACAGGATATTTAGATAAAAATTTAAAAGAACTCGTTCCTTTCGGGAAATATGATTATGGAGAGGGGTTCAATCAAAATAGATTAGCTATTGTGTCTAAAAAACATCATTACGGAATTATAAATGAATTTGGTAAGGAAATTATTAAAACAGAATATGATACAATAGAACATCCAACAGAATATTATAACGAATCAGATATTTTTGCTGGACAAAAAAATAATTATTTTGTACTATTTGATGAAAAAGGAAATAAAGTAGCAGACCAAATAAAAGATTTTCATTTTGATGGTTGTAAGTTAGAGAATAAATATAAAAAGATTTACCAGATTAAAAGTTTAAGTGGACTTTATGGTGTAATTGATAATGCTGGAAAAACATTGATTCCGAGTATTTACGATGAGATTCAGGATTTTCACGGAGATAATAATACTATTGTTAAATACAAAGGAAAATTTGGTATAATTGGTTCTAATAACAAGATTGTTTATCCTATTGATAATGACAATATATATACATGGAAAGATATAGATTACTTCATTATTAATAAAAATCAAAAAGCAGGAATACTTGATAAGAACTTGAGAATAGTATTAAAATTTGATTATCAAGATTTATCACCTTGCCATTATGATGCAAATAGATTTATCGCAAAGCAAAATGATAAATATGGTGTTATAGATAAAATGGGAAGAATTATTATTCCATTTGAGTACAGTGAAATGTCAAATTGGGTCGAATATGGTCCAGGTTCCAACTATCATTTTGTAACAAAAAACAATAAAAAAGGATTGATTACTAAAGAGGGAAAAGTAGTCATTCCAATTATTTACGATAGTTTATTTTACCACAACGATAATATAATTATTCTATCTAAGAGTGGTAAATATGGCGTAATAACTATTACAAACAAAACAATAATTCCTTTTGTTTATGAAAAAATCTATACAGATTTCAGCTTCTTCTCAAAAAAGAAAGAAACTGAATTTTATGTTTTGCAAAAGGGTAAATATTCGATAGTAAACAATAAAAATCAAATAATTAAAGAGAATATTTCTAAAGCTGAAGTTGAAAATAAATTCTCTTATTTGAATTGAAAAATAATGACAAAAGAACGCATCATATTAGGAATCGACCCAGGAACAACGATAATGGGTTTTGGATTGATAAAAATCGTCAATAAAAAAATGGAATTTTTGCAGCTTAACGAATTGCAATTGTCTAAATATGACAATCATTATCAGAAACTAAAAATCATTTTTGAACGTACCATCGAATTAATCGAAACGCATCATCCAGACGAAATCGCAATTGAAGCTCCTTTCTTTGGTAAAAACGTTCAGTCGATGCTTAAGTTAGGACGAGCACAAGGAGTTGCAATGGCAGCTGGACTTTCGAGAGATATTCCGATAACGGAATATGAACCTAAAAAAATAAAAATGGCAATTACTGGTAACGGAAATGCTAGTAAAGAGCAAGTTGCTAAAATGCTTCAGCAGCTTTTAGGATTAAAAGAATTGCCTAAAAATCTAGATAGTACTGATGGATTAGCTGCTGCCGTTTGTCATTTTTTCAACTCAGGAAAAGTAATCGGAACAAAGAGTTACACAGGTTGGGATGCATTTGTAAAACAAAATGAAGAACGAGTAAAAAAATGAGATAATGTGTTAATTAGAAAATTAGATAATTCTTGCATTACGAATATTTAATTTTCTAGTTTATTAACCTATTAGTGATTAACTATCACATTATCTAATTGACACATTATCCTAATTATCTAATATATGTCCGGTATCTACATTCATATTCCTTTTTGCAAGCAGGCTTGTAATTATTGTGACTTTCATTTTTCGACTTCGATGAAGAAGAAAGAAGACATGGTTTTGGCTATTGCCAAAGAAATAGCCATGCGCAAAAATGAGTTTGAACTTCTCGACTCCAAAGGAAATGAAAATCAAATTGAAACCATTTATTTCGGTGGCGGAACTCCTTCTGTTCTGAGTAATGACGAAATAAATTTTTTAATTTCAGAAGTTTATAAAAATTATAAAGTTGTCGATAACCCTGAGATTACACTCGAAGCAAATCCAGATGATTTATCGAAAGACAGAATAATAGAATTGTCTATAAGTCCGATAAACCGCTTGAGTATAGGGATTCAGTCTTTTTTTGAAGATGATTTGAAGATGATGAACCGTGCCCATAATTCGGTGGAAGCCAAAAAATGTCTGGAAGAAGCAACTAAATACTTCGATAATATTTCTTTGGATTTAATATACGGCGTTCCGGGAATGAGCAACGAAAAATGGAAACATAATATCGAAACGGCATTAAGTTTCGGAATCCCGCATATTTCGAGTTATGCTTTGACTGTTGAACCCAAAACAGCTTTGAGTAAATTAATACAAACAGGTAAAGTTGCTAAACCAAATGACGAAGTGGCTTCGGCTCATTTTATGATTTTGGTAGAAACGCTTGAAGCAAACGGTTTTATTCATTACGAATTATCAAACTTCGGAAAAGAGAATTACTTTTCTAAAAACAATTCGGCTTATTGGCTGGGTAAAAAATATATTGGTGTCGGGCCTTCGGCACACAGTTATGATGGGGTTTCCAGAAGTTGGAATATTTCTAACAATTCACTTTATCTCAAATCAATTCAGGATAATCAATTGCCAAATGAAGTAGAAGTTCTCTCGGTATCCGACCGTTATAATGAATATATTATGACCGGATTACGAACCATTTGGGGTGTTTCACTAGATAGAATCGAAAATGAATTTGGAACCGATTATCTAGTTTATCTAAAAAAACAAGCAGAGAAGTTTCTAAATGATGAATTGGTTTCAATTGAAAATAATATTCTAAAACCAACACCAAAAGGAAAATTCCTGACTGATGGAATTGCTAGTGATTTATTTTATTTAAATTTATATTAGAGATTTAACCGCAAAGGGCGCAAAGGTTTTACGCAAAGATCGCAAACGTTTTTAACTTAAAGGTTCACAATCCCGAAGCTTCGGGATACACAAATGTTACAACGCTTTATGTTTTTAACTGTTAGGCGCGCCTTATTGTAAGAATAGTTTTATTTTCAGCGATTTAAATATTAGATTTACGTTATCTAATATTAAGAAAATTGCGTATCCTAATCCCGAAATGTAGGGATGGGATTGTACCCTTTTCGGCTAAATAAAAACTTATGACAGAGAATGAATTGTCTAAAATTGTATTCGATTGCGCATTAAAAGTACATCAATCATTGGGTTCTGGACTTTTAGAAAGTGCTTATGAAGAGTGTTTGTTTTATGAATTGAAAAAAACAGGTTTAGTAGTTGAAAAACAAAAAGCATTACCTTTAATCTATGAAGAAGTTAAATTGGATATTGGTTATCGATTAGATATTATTGTAGAAAATAAATTAATTTTAGAGATAAAATCTGTAGATGCTTTAAATGATATTCACTTTGCTCAATTATTGACTTATTTAAAATTAACAAACTGTAAGTTAGGTTTACTTATAAATTTTAATGTTGTTTTAATAAAAAATGGAATCCGTAGAGTAGTAAATAATTTGCAATAGCCTAGCATTGTTAAACCTTGCGACCTTTGCGTAAAACCTTTGCGACCTTTGCGGTTAAATACAAATAAGATAATGAAAATTACCATATTAGATGATTATCAAAATGCAGTTGCAAAACTAGAATCTTTCAAAATGTTGAAAGGATTGGATGTTACAATTCTTAACCATACCGAAAAAGACAATTCAAAGTTGGCGGAGTTATTAAAAGACTCCGAAATTATAGTTTTAATTAGGGAAAGAACAGAGATTTCAGCCGACTTGCTTTCGAGATTACCTAAATTGAAACTCATAAGTCAGACAGGAAAAAAGTCCAATCACCTTGATATTGCTGCGTGTACAAAATATAAAGTCGCAGTTGCAGAAGGTATTGGTTCGCCTGTAGCTCCATCTGAACTTGCATGGGCATTAATAATGAATACAGTTCGTCAGATTCCGCAGGCTATTCAGGGAATGAAAGAAGGAAAATGGCAGACTAATATTGGTTCGACTATTAGAGGTAAAACAATTGGTATTTGGGGTTATGGAAAAATAGGCCAACAAATAGCTAAATATGCAAATGTATTTGGAGCAACGGTTTTGGTGTGGGGAAGTGAAAATTCAAGGAGCCAAGCTGTTGCTGATGGATTCCAGAAAGCAGATTCTAAAGCAGAATTTTTCTCGCAAAGTGACATCATCACATTACATCTTAGGCTTAATGAAAGTACCTTCGGGATTGTTAAGGAAACCGATTTAAGTTTAATGAAATCAAACGCAGCTTTAATTAATACTGCAAGAGCCGAATTAATAGAAAAAGGAGCTTTATTAAAATCGCTTAAAAACGGAAAACCAGGATTTGCAGGAATAGATGTTTATGAAGAAGAACCTATTTATGATGTAGATTTTGAATTGCTGAAAATGCCAAATGTTGTTTGTACGCCTCATATAGGTTATGTCGAGAAAAACAGCTACGAACTTTATTTTGAGAAAGCTTTTGAGAATGTAATTAATTATATCAATAGCAATCCAACAAATATTGCAAATCCCGAAGCATTGCTTTAAATTTGGATGATATGTTCAACCGCAAAGGTCGCTAAGTTTTACGCTATGAACGCAAAGAAACAAAACTTAGCGACCTTTGCGTAAAACCTTTGCGAACCTTGCGGTTAAAAAAAATGCTTAAGAATATGAAAGCACTCATTGACAATAAATATAAAATCGATTTATCAAAACCTATCGATATTTCGATTCCGCTTACAAATACAGATGAAAACCCGATTGCGTGGTATATCGAAAAACCAGTAATCGAGCCAGTAGTTTTTGGCGATTGGATAGGGAAGGTTTCGGAAGGGAAATCATCTACCAACTTTAATAATATTTTCTTTAATCCGCACGGACATGGTACTCATACCGAATGCCTGGGACATATTACACGAGAATTTTATAGTATTAATCAATCTCTAAAAACGTTTTTCTTTTTGGCCGAATTAGTTTCGGTTGAACCAGAAGTTCAAGGGGAAGATTTGGTGATTACTAAGGCGCAAGTTCGAAAAGCCATGATGATTTCTCCCGATAGCTATCGGGATTCGCTCAATGGGACAGCTCCGGAAGCAATAATTATCAGGACGAAACCAAACTCAAAGTCGAAAAAAGCTGCAAAATATTCGAATACGAATCCTCCTTATTTGTCGGAAGAGGCAGCGATTTTCATACGCGAAAGCGGAATACAACATTTGTTAATTGATTTGCCAAGTGTAGATAAAGAACATGATGAAGGGAAATTATTAGCACACAAAGCATTCTGGAATGTAAAAGACGTGAATAAACTTAATGCAGATGCAAGATTGAATGCTACAATTACCGAAATGATTTATGTTGATGACGAAATAAAGGACGGAAGTTATATATTGAATTTGCAAATTGCATCGTTTGAAAATGATGCAAGTCCATCCAAACCTATTTTATATAATTTAATCCGTTGATTGTAATTAATTTTAACACATAGGAACATAGATTTTGTATTCTCAAAAAAAGGCGTTTCACTTGTTTTAATGCGCAAAGCTAGCTATGTGAAAGAAATGTATTTCTTTTTATTCTCTTTTTTGCACATAAAATCTATGTTCCTATGTGTTAAATAAAAACTTTATGGATTACATCCAATGGGTTAATTTAATATTTTTGACTAAGGATCAAAGATTTCTTATCCTTCTAAAATCTAAAATCGTTAATTTAAAATCGACAATCAAAATGATTATAGTTAGCACTGATAAAAACAAATTAGACGTTCCGTTTATTCAGCATTTCTTAAAAGATATTTATTGGGCCGCGGGTCGTACAATGGAAGAAGTTCAGACTACGATTGACAATTCGTTTTGTTTTGGGATTTTTCTGGATGATAAACAAATCGGTTTTGCCCGTGTTATCACCGATTATGTGGTTTTTGCTTATGTAATGGATGTTTTTATTACCGAAGAACATCGAGGAAAAGGGTATTCGTCTGTTTTAATAGAACGAATGATAAATGAACCTGCATTAAAAGAGGTTAAAATATGGAGATTGGCAACGACAGATGCTCATTTTTTATATAAGAAATTTGGGTTTACAGCATTAAAAAGTCCTGAGAAAATGATGGAAAAAGTGGTATTATGAAAACAGTTATAAAACTAGAAGAGTTAGGCTTATTTGTTCTCGGAATATATTTGTTTAGCCTATTAGATTATCAGTGGTGGTGGTTTCTGGTATGGATTTTAGTGCCCGATTTTTCTATGCTAGGTTATGTAATAAATGCTAAAGTTGGTGCTTTTTTATATAATATATTCCATCATAGAGGAATTGCTGTTTTGGTTTATATTTTAGGCTGCTATTTAAAGTTAGAAGCGGTACAGCTTATTGGAGTTATTTTATTTTCTCATGCTTCGATGGATCGTATTTTTGGTTATGGATTAAAGTATGAAACAGGTTTTAAGTACACACATTTAGGTGAAACCCACAACAAAAAAGAGCTTTCTTCTGATGAGGTAAAAAGTGGGTTCCTGACAACCAAAATTTAAATATTTTTCGGAAGAAATTGGTAAATAAGAAATGATATGAATTTAGAAACGTATTATGAATATTGTCTTTCTAAAAAAGGAGCTACAGAGCATTTTCCTTTTGATGAAGAAACTTTGGTGTTTAAAGTTGGCGGAAAAATGTTTGCATTGTCCTCTTTGACCCAATGGGAAAAAAACATTCCTTCGGTAAATTTAAAATGTGATCCGGAGCGTGCTCAGGAATTGCGTGCCGAATATGATGATATAAAACCAGGGTATCATATGAGTAAAGTACACTGGAATACTATTACGATGAACGGAGATTTGCCTACGGCTTTTATAAAAGAACTTATAGACCATTCGTATGATTTGGTTTTCAAAAGTTTGACAAAGAAAATTCAGAATGAAATTATTGAATTAGAAAATTAGGCATTACATTTGCAACATAAGAGAAAAAACTAGCAACTCAGTTACTTTGTAACTTAGCAACTTATAAAATATGAAAGAACAATTTAAAAAGTTTTTAAACGAAGAACAAGACCCAAAAGCGATTGAAAAAATCACTTCTAAGCTCAATGATTTATTAATGAGAGGAGAAGAGATTGGATACATTGCAGTTCAAAAAAAACCGGCAATTACTGTTTTTCCTGATAGCATTGTAGTAACAAACAAACGAATCATTGTATGTAAGCCTAAAAATTTAGGGCTGTCAATGGATTTTACAGATTATACCTGGGATGATATCGTTGGGACTTTTGTAAAAGAAAATATTCTTGGATCAGAGTTTTCTTTTTCTACAAAAACAGATATTCAGTTTTCTATAGATTATATTCCTAAAATTCAGGCAAGAAAAATTTTCACTTACGCAAAAGAACAATTGGATATACTTAAAAACCCGGTTGTAGCTGCTCCAACTCCAGTTGCTGAGGTTGCAGAACCAGAAGAAGTTGAACCTGTAGAGGAAGAGGAAGTAGTAGAAGAAATCGAAACTGAAGAAGTAACGAACTATGCTGAGATTATGCCGGCAGCGCCGATTTATAACGAACCAATTCAAGAAACTTCATTCGCAACAGGCGAGAGAAGATTAAGTGATATGTCGCAAGATGAGCTTTTTGAAAAATTACAGAATTACAAGAAGTTATTAGACAACGGATTGATTATGCAAGGAGAATATGATGTATTCAAAAAAGAGATTTTGAGTTATATGTAGCATTTAACCGCGAAGTTCAGAAAGTCCCACGCAACGGGCGCAAAGAAAAAAAGCATAAAAAAACCAACATTATAAATGTTGGTTTTTTTATGAAATTTTGCGAACCTTGCGTTTTAAAGTCTTGCGATCTTTACGGTTAAACTCTTATAAAGTCGCTTTCTGCTTTTCTACAAAACTATGTGCTTGTAGTTCCAGGAGTTCGGTAGCTTTCTTTCGTTGTAGGTCGTATAACTGTTTATCTTGTGCTATATCTTCATAAACTTTGTCGTGCATTGCAGCGCTGGTTTTTACTAATAAACTACGTTGGTATTTATTTTGTTCCAGAGTAGCTTTTAATGCTGTTTCCAGCTCTTCCTGTTTAAAATCGTATTCTCCTCTCGGAGATAATAATTTGGCTATTATAGGAGATGTTTCTATGGCAAGGAACAAAAGCATAATAAAGAAAGATGGAATCCAAGGTAACTTGTTTAATGCGTTTATTCGCGCCATTAAGCCATCAAAACCATCAATGATAGGTTGTGTTTCAGTTACCTTTTTATCTACATCGGCTTGGAGTGTTTTTGCTACTTTTTCCTTTTCGGCTATTTTTGCCTCATTTTCGGTTTTTAGCGTAGCAAATTCTTTTAAAGCAGCATCGTGTTTGTCACGTTTCTCTTTATAAACAGGACCTTTTCCTAATCGTTTTGAGCCTGCTGTACCTTCGGCTTCAGTGATGTAAGTTGAGTATAAGTCATTTACCTCTTTTTCTTTTTTAAGGATATCGGCTTTTAATCCAGCTATTTCGGCTTTGTTCTTGTCTAAATCGGATTTATAATAATTACCAACTTCTTTTTTATTGGCAAGAGCCATAGCATTTTTCTCTTTTAATAAAACGGTGTTGATTTCCTTTTCAAAAATTTTAATTTCTAATGGTTTCGAAATTACGATTGCGATAATAACCGCCAGAATAATTCGAGGTGTCGCTTGCAGGAATTCATCCCAAACACGGTCTCTTTTTTTTATTGTAGATACAATAAAGCGGTCAAGGTTAAAAATAAGTAAACTCCACACAAATCCAAAAGCCATAGCAGGATATACAGAGTCAAAAACGGTAAATAAGGCATATGCACTTGCAATAAATGCCATTACTGCGGTAAAGAAAACGGTAGCTCCAATACCAACATATTTGGTTTGTTCACTTTCTGAACAGTCCTCGAGGAGATTTTTATCTGCTCCTGAGCAAAGGATAAAAAATTGTTTCAACATGATTGATTGTTTTTGATTGATTGATAAGGCAAATTTAACGCCAAAAAATTAATATTGAGGTAAATAGTTGATATGTTTTTGGTTATGTCACTATTTTAGTTTTTCAAATGTGGTTTTGATAGCACTTTCAACCGTTGGTAATGTTAATTTTAATCAATATTTTCAAGGGGCTATGTTATTTTTAAGTAAAAGAAATAGGCTTAAAAAGCAGAAGCATAACGATATGTTAAATTTTTCAGGAGGTATAGTTAATATGCAGCAACTAGTTTCGCATTATAGAAAAACAACCAAAACCAAAATGAAAAAAAATTGTTTAGTATTAGTTCTCTTTTTAATAACTTTAGTAGGTTATGCTCAAAAAGGAATTGTTTCTGGGAAAGTATTGGATGCAGACGACAAACTGCCTTTACCAGGAGCAATGATTGAAATTGTAGGTCAGAATAAATATACTATTTCTGATTATAACGGAAGATACGAATTGCTTAATGTAATGTCGGGATCTTATCAGGTAAAAGTAAAATACATGGGATATACAGAGAATATCCAAGATGTAGTTATTGCTGATGGGAAAAATGCTGTGATAGATTTTGCTCTTAAATCTTCGGGGACAGAATTAAACGAAGTTGTTGTAGGTGATATCCTGAAAGGACAAGCAAAAGCTTTAAACCAACAAAAAACGAATAAGAATATCGGAAATGTTATTTCGGCTGATCAAATGGGGCGTTTTCCTGATGCCAATGTTGGAGATGCCTTAAAGCGTGTACCAGGTATTACTATGCAGAATGATCAAGGTGAAGCAAGAAACATCATTATTAGAGGTTTGGCTCCTTCATTAAATTCTGTGACTTTAAACGGAGATCGTATTCCATCTGCCGAAGGCGATAACAGAAATGTACAAATGGATCTTATCCCATCGGATATGATTACGACAATCGAGGTGAATAAAACACTTACGCCAGATATGGATGCAGATGCTATCGGGGGTTCTGTAAACCTGATTACCAGAGCAACTCCTAATGGCGAAAGAATCTCGGCTACAGTAGCGGGAGGTTATGCGCCAATACGAGATAAACCTATTTATACAGCAGGATTAGTTTATGGAAATCGCTTTTTTGATGATAAACTTGGAGCAGTTGTAAGTGGTTCTTATAATAATGTAGATTATGGTTCGGATAATGTCGAAGCTGCTTGGACTAAAGATAAATTTGGGAATGAATTTTTGAGTAAATCAGAAATCAGAAAATATGATGTGCAGCGTATTCGCCGAAGTGCAGCTCTAGCTTTAGATTATAAATTTGATGAAAACAATACCATCTTTTTTAACGGAATTTATAACTGGAGAGATGATAGAGAGAATCGTTATAGAACGACTTATGATGATATGAAACCTATTTATAATGGTGAACAAATTACTGGTTTTACAGGGAGAGTAAAGCGCCAGACAAAAGGTGGTGTTGATAATAATCGCAATAAAAACAGAAGACTCGAAGATCAGCGTGTGCAGAACTATGCATTGCGTGGAGAACATTTAATAAATTCTAGTTTAGATCTTGATTGGTCAGCAAATTATTCGACAGCAAGAGAATACCGTCCTCAAGAACGTTATATCGAATACCGTCAGAAAGGATTGAATACAACACAAGATTTATCTGATTTAGAGTTCCCTTTGGTTACAGCAACTGGCGAAGCTTTAGATAAATTTAAATTTGATTCGACTACCGAAAATACAGATGAAACTAAGGAAAGTGAATTTGGAGCTAAAGTAAATATCAGGTTTCCTTTTTCAATTATCCCTTCGGAAAAAGGAAGATTAAGAACAGGACTTAGATTAAGAATGAAAGAGAAATCGAGAGATAATATTTTCTATTCTTACGAGCCAATAAGCGGAATGGAAACTTTGGCTGATGTTCAAACTAGTTATTATGACGGAAACGGATTTAATCCAGGGAGTAAATACGTACCGGGAACGTTTGTTTCTAATTCGTATTTGGGAGGTTTAGATTTAAATAATCCTGCTTTGTTTAATAAAGAATTAAATCCAGCTGAGTTTTTGACTGTAAATTACCAAGCCAAAGAAAATATTTATGCTGCTTATGTAAGATGGGATCAGGATTTTAATGATAAATTATCTATGATTTTAGGTTTCCGTGTAGAGAATACGCATATTGATTATACTGGTAATCGTGTTCTGGACGAAGAAGAGTTAGAAGGAAAGATAAACACGACAAATTCTTATACAAACGTAATGCCTGGGATTTCGTTTAAGTATAATGCGACCAAAGATTTAGTGTTGAGAGCTGCTGCTACAACAGCTTTAGCAAGACCAAATTATTATGCTTTGGCTCCTTATATCAATAATATTGCTGCCGATTCTCAGATATTAGCTGGTAATCCAGATCTTAAAGCGACTTATTCTTATAACTATGATTTCATGGCCGAGAATTATTTTAAATCGGTTGGTTTAATTTCTGCAGGTGTTTTCTATAAAAACCTAAATGATTTTATTTATACTTATAGTGATAATCAATATACAACTGCAAAGTTTGCTGCGGATTTTCCTAACCAACAAAATCCAATTCCAGCGGGAGATAATTGGACACTTATACAACAAAGAAATGGTGATAATGTAGATGTATTTGGATTTGAAGTAGCATTTCAGCGTCAGTTAGATTTCTTTACAAGTCCATTTTTAAAAGGATTCGGGATTTATTTAAACTATACTTACACAAAATCTACAGCCAAAGGTATTGCTGATGCAGAAGGAAATGAAAGACGTAATATAAGCCTTCCGGGAACATCTCCACATATGTTTAATGGATCATTGTCATGGGAAAACAAACGTTTTTCGGCTAGGGTTTCGACTAATTTCACTTCAGATTATTTAGATGAATTAGGTTCTAATGAATACAATGATAGTTATTATGATAAACAACTTTTTGTAGATGCTAATGCAGCATTTAAAATTACACCTAAGATTCGTGTTTTTGCAGAAGCAAATAATTTAACCAATCAGCCGTTACGTTATTATCAAGGTGTAGAGTCGCATACTAAACAGGTTGAGTATTACCAAGCGCGTTATAATTTAGGATTGAAATTTGATTTTTAATATAGAATGAATTAGTTAAAATTGGCAGGAATGCAATGTTCCTGTCAATTTTTTATAAAAATAGAACATGAAAAATAAATTTATATTACTCTTAGTGAGTGCCATTTTAGTTTCTTGCGATAGCAAGTTAGCGCCAGTTCGTAAAGATGCTATTAAACCAACAGCGGTAACAGAACCACTTCCGCATGATACCGATGATCCATCTATTTGGATACATCCTACAGATCCATCTAAAAGTGTTATTGTAGGTACAGATAAAGATACCGATGGAGGATTGTATGCTTTTGATTTAAAAGGTAAAATCATAACCAAGTCGGAAACATTAAAAAGACCTAACAATGTAGATATAGCTTATGGTTTAATTGTTAATGGAAAAAAAATAGATGTAGCAGTTACTACTGAAAGAGAAACTAATAAAATTAGGGTTTTTAGCTTGCCAGATTTAAAACCCATAGATAATGGTGGAATTTCTGTTTTTGATGGTGAGACATTACGTGATCCTATGGGAGTTGCTTTGTACACCCGACCAAGTGATAACGCAATATTTGCTATTGTAGGTAGAAAATCAGGAACTTCGGGTAGTTATTTGTGGCAATATCAGTTAACTGATGTTGGCAACGGAACAGTTGGTGGTAAAGTAGTTCGCAAGTTTGGTGCATATAGTGGGAAAAAAGAGATTGAAGCTATTGCTGTAGATAATGAGTTAGGAATGGTGTATTACTGCGATGAGCAATTTGGTATCAGGAAATATGTTGCTGATCCTGAGAGTAAGCAAAAAGATGTTGAGCTAGCTATTTTTGGAAAAGGAGAGTTTAAAGCAGATAATGAAGGAATTGCCATTTATAAAAAAACAGCAACAACGGGTTATATTTTAGTTTCTAACCAACAAGCTAATACGTTTATGGTTTATCCTAGAGAAGGGGCTAAAGGAGATCCGAATAAGTATCCTTTGCTTGCCGAGATTCCTACGTCGACAATTGAGTGCGATGGTGCCGATGTTACGAATGTAAATTTAGGAGGAGTTTTTAAAAATGGTCTTTTTGTGGCAATGAGCAACGGAATGACGTTTCATTATTATAGCTGGGATTCAGTACAAAAACGTATTGATGAGCAAGTGAAGAAATAAGTTTTCAGTATTTAGTTTTCAGTACCAGTATTCAGTATCAGTTTCCTGTTGCACTCTTAAGATACAATTGCTGTTTAAAAATAATAAGCACATTGAGAGTGAAGACTGACACTGCGTACTGGTACTGAATACTGTGACTAGAAACTGTAGCAAATAAAAAAGAGCTGTTCGATTGAACAGCTCTTTTTGTTTGAATTAGTAAAGACCTTATATTATGCTAATGGTGCTCCTGCCATAATTTCGGCATTGGCAAACTCTTCAAATTTTGCAAAGTTAGCTTTGAATTTCTCCGCTAGTTCTTTTGCTTTTACATCGTATAATTCTGGATTTGCCCAAGTGTTTCTAGGATTTAATATTTCGCTAGGTACATTAGGACAACTTTGTGGTTTTGCAATTCCAAAAACAACGTGGTTTTCGTATGCTACGTCGTCTAATTCTCCATTTAAAGCGGCAGTAATCATAGCACGAGTATATTTTAGTTTCATACGAGTTCCTGTTCCGTATGCTCCACCAGTCCATCCAGTATTAATAAGCCAAACTTTTACATCGGCATCTTTCATTTTTTTGCTCAACATTTCTGCGTAACGAGTTGGGTGTAACGGCATAAATGGCGCTCCAAAACAAGCAGAGAAATTAGGTTGAGGTTCGTCTACACCAGCTTCTGTTCCAGCAACTTTAGCAGTATAACCAGAAATAAAGTGATAAGCAGCTTGTCCAGGTGTAAGTCTCGAGATAGGAGGCAAAATACCAAAAGAATCGGCTGTTAAGAAGAAAATATTTTTAGGGTTTTTACCTATAGAACCTGGCTGAATATTATCAATGTGGGTAATAGGGTAACTAACTCTTGTGTTTGGTGTAATTGAGATATCATCATAATCTACCTCGTTTGTACCTGGTTTAAAAACAACATTCTCTAATAAAGCACCTTTTTTAATTGCTCTAAAAATGTCTGGTTCATTTTCTTCAGTAAGGTTAATTACTTTAGCATAACAACCACCTTCAAAATTAAATACTGTATTTTCATTAGTCCATCCGTGTTCATCATCACCGATTAATTTACGGTCTGGATCTGCAGATAAAGTTGTTTTTCCTGTTCCTGATAAACCAAAGAAAATAGCTGTATCGCCATCTTTACCAACATTAGCACTACAGTGCATTGGTAATGTGTTCTTAAATACTGGCAAGATGAAGTTTAAAGCCGAAAAAATTCCTTTTTTCATCTCTCCTGTATATCCTGTTCCGCCAATAAGAGCAATTTTTTTTGTAAAATCCAAAATTGCAAAATTGCTTTGTCTTGTTCCGTCTACAGCAGGATCTGCCATGAAGCTAGGAGCACAAATTACTGTCCATTCTGGAGTAAAGTTTGCTAATTCTTCTGCTTCTGGTCTCAAAAACATATTGTAACAAAACAAGTTAGACCATGCTGTCTCAGTAACAACACGTACATTTAATCTGTAATTAGGGTCTGAACAAACGTAAGAATCTCTAACAAATACTTCTTTGTTAGATAAATATTGAGTTACCTTGTTGTATAATTTTTCAAAGGCAGCTGGTTCAAAAGGAATGTTTACTTTTCCCCACCAAACTTGGTCTTCTGTAATACTATCCTTTACAATAAAACGATCTTGAGGCGAACGTCCTGTAAATGTACCAGTATTAATTGCTAATGCACCTGTTGAGTCCTCCACACCTTGACCTGATTGTATCGTAATGTTGTGTAATTCGTCAGCTGATAACTGATAATGAATTGTTGCATTTTTAATCCCTAACTCATTTAGCGAAATCGATTGCGTAGATAACGTTTGATTGTCCATAAATTTATAAGTTGTGTATGTTTTACTTTATAGACTGTAAAATTAGATATTATATTTCAGATAAAATTTTATATAACGAATTTTATGACTTTTGTTTAATAATTTTAACAAATAGCACAGTCCAAGCAAGAATTAATAGGAGTCCGCCTATTGGCGTTACGAATCCGATAATTTTGAAGTCAAATGTTGTAAGGTTATTCGTAGCAAGTAAGTATATTGAACCCGAAAATAATATAACACCAGCTACAGCAAGATTGTAAATAACCTTTAATGTCTTTTGTGAAAGTTCTTTTCTTGTGGCTACAAAGAATAAAAATAATGCATGGTACATTTGGTAACGTACACCAGTTTCAAAAGTTACAAGTTCTTCTATTGATAAAACTTTTTTTAGAGCATGAGCTCCAAAAGCTCCTAAAATGATAGCTAACATTCCGAAAAAAGCACCTGTTGCAATTATTTTTTTATCCATTACAATATTATTTTAGTTGTTACAAAAATAGGTTTAAAACTTTCATCATGAAAAAAAATTAAGAGAACTTTTGGAAATATTTAGCTTTCTTCAGGATAAATAAATTCTGCTTATTTTTGGTTTAAAATAATGTATAGTTCATTTTTTTAACATTTTTTAATTGTTATGAATATAACATTATTGTATGTTTGTGTTATATATGTAAAATATGAGAGTAGTTTTAGTCATTGGAGCAGGCAGATCAGCGTCGTCATTGATACGATATTTATTGGATAAGTCCGAAAAGGAGAACCTGCATCTTATTATAGGTGATTTGTCTTTGGCTCTTGCCGAAAAGAAAACGAATAAACATCCTAATGCAACTCCTATTGCATTGGATATTTTTGATGAAGAACAGCGAAAGCTTGCGATACAAAAGGCAGACATTGTAATATCGATGTTGCCGGCTCATTTACATGTAGAAGTTGCCAAAGATTGTTTGCTTTACCAAAAACATATGGTTACTGCATCTTATATAAGTGATGCGATGCAGGCATTGGACAAGGAAGCAAAAGCTAATAATTTGATTTTTATGAATGAAATTGGGCTTGATCCTGGTATCGATCATATGAGTGCCATGAAGGTAATCGATGAAATTAGGGAGAAAGGTGGTAATATGTTATTGTTCGAATCTTTTTGTGGCGGACTTGTAGCTCCTGAATCTGATAATAATTTATGGAATTATAAATTTAGTTGGTTACCGCGTAATGTGGTTTTAGCAGGGCAGGGAGGAGCAGCCAAATTTATACAGGAAGGAACTTATAAATATATCCCGTATTGTAATTTATTTCGCAGAACTGAATTTCTTGAAGTAGAAGGATATGGGAAGTTTGAAGCGTATTCTAATCGTGATTCTTTAAAATATAGATCTATTTATGGTCTTGAAGATATTCTTACTTTGTATCGTGGTACAATAAGAAGAGTTGGATTCTCGAAAGCTTGGAATATGTTTGTACAATTAGGAATGACAGATGATAGTTATGTAATGGAGAATTCCGAAAACATGAGTTATCGTCAGTTTGTGAATTCTTTTTTGCCTTATCACCCGACGGATTCTGTAGAAATAAAAATGCGTTTGATTCTTAAAATAGATCAGGATGATATAATGTGGGATAAACTTGTCGAGCTTGACTTGTTTAACGCGAATAAAATTGTTGGATTAAAAGATGCTACTCCAGCTCAAATACTTGAAAAAATACTTTCGGATAGTTGGACTTTAGAGCCACACGATAAAGATATGATAGTGATGTACCATAAATTTGGATACAAATTAAATGGTGTAGACACGCAAATAGACTCCAAAATGGTTTGCATTGGAGATGATCAAACGTATACTGCAATGGCAAAAACAGTTGGATTGCCTGTTGCAATGGCCACTTTATTGATATTGAATGGTAAGATTACAACGCCTGGAGTTCAGTTACCAATAAATAAAGAGGTGTATTTACCGATTTTAAAAGAATTAGAAGAATACGGAGTAGTATTTCATGAGCAGGTTATGCCTTATTTTGGATATAATCCCGATAAACTTCTTAATTAGTAGTTTTTGAAAATTTTTTTTAGAATTTTTTTTAGTTTTTTATTTGATCCGCTTCTTGAAAAAGAAGCGGATTTTTTTATTTGTTATTATTTATAGATAAAACAAGAAAACAATCCTATGGTTTAGTTGTAAAGTAGATTTCATGATTATATCTAAATATTATTTTCTAATAAAAAGAGCGTTTTTTAATCAGTACAGTCAATAGCTATTGGTAACGCAAATATTTGACTTATTGGTTTACCTTTATATAAAGCTGGAACCCAGTTAGGCAATTTTTTTAAAACGCGAACGGCTTCTTCTCCCAATCCGTAGCCTAAATCTTTGCTGACTTTAATATCTGATAAAGAACCATCTGTTTCTATGTTAAATGTAAGCATAAGTGTTCCTTTAACTTTGTTTTCGTATGCTGCATCAGTTACATTGAAGTGGGTGTAGAAAATCTTGTAAAAGCCTTTCATACCTGTCTGAAATTGAGCTTGTCTTTCAAATTTACTAGGATGAACAAGAGTCTCATTTTGTTCATCGTTTTCAATTGTTTGGGCGATACCTTCTGTATTAAAAACAAGCAGTACGGTAAAAAGAACAATAACTTTGTAATCTAGCTTTGTTATTAATTTCATATTTTTTTTCTAGCTAAATTACTTTTTTTATTTGTTTTCTTGTACCGTTATTGGTAATTTGTACATTACTCTCGCTGGTTCATTGTTTAATGTGCCTGGTTTCCATTTTGGAGATAGTTTTAATACGCGTATAACTTCATCGCCTAATCCGTAACCTAAGTCATGAGCTATTTTATAATCAGATAATGAACCGTCTTTTTCGACATAGAAATCGATGATTACTTTTCCTGATACTTTATTTTTAGAAGCATCTTTAGGGATTTTGAAGTTTTTACCAATGAATTTGTAAAATTCTGTCATTCCGCCTGGAAATTCTGGTTGCTGAATGTTTTCGGTAGAATCAGCGCGTAATGTTGGTGGTTCGTTCAGTGCTTTTCGATTGCTTCCTTGTGCAATTGTTGTTGTGTTAAAAGCAAAAAATAACGTGGCAAATGCAAAACCTACTATCGTAGTTTTTAATATTGCTCTTAATCGGGATTCTTTTTTTGTCATCATAAGTAAACGTTTTTTGGTTATTTGAAAATTAATAGAACTTGCAAGCGCAATTTGGCTTTGGTTTGAAGCCATTTTTAATAGTAAATTTTGATAATGAGAAACAGACTCTGATTGTGTTATTACGGCTTCATCGGCTAGAAATTCATGATTTAATTTGATAGCTCTTTTGTAAAGTATAAAGATTGGATTAAACCAGAATAGGATTTGTATAGCTTCAATAAGAATAATATCCAACGAATGTTTTTGCTTTATATGTGCCGTTTCGTGAGCAATAAGTTGTGTGTCGATTAGATTGTTTTTTAAATCACTTTCGTTTAAAAATATGGTGTTTAAAAAGGAATGTGGCAATATCGAATCTTCAATCAAAACCACTTTTTGGTTATTGATGATTTGTGATTTGTTGTATTTTATTTTTTTATGAATGGAATACAGATTCAACACAAAGCGGATGGTTAGTAAGAGCGCAATAATTAGATATAGAGCAAGTAAGCTATAAGTAATTGTCTGATTATTGGTTAGTGAATTTAGGTTTTGGGCATTGTTGTTAATTACTATTTCGGGTAATCGAATAGCGTTTATTGCCTTGGATATTTTTGTATCGAATGAAAATAACTGTAACGGAATGGTTAAGCCAAAAACTAAACTACTCAACAAATAGAATCTGTTGAAGCCATGCATTTTTTCGTTTTCTAACCAAAGTTTATATATTATAAACAGGATTATAAGTAGTAATGACGATTTTAGGATATAAGCTATCATTTTTTCTTTTTTTGAATTTGACTATCAATGATTTTTTTGAGTTCTTCTAATTCCGAAGTAGATAAATTAGTTTCGGTTGTAAAGAAAGAAGCAAATTGCGATGCCGAATTGTTAAAGAAATTACTAATCAATCCGTTTACGTGTTTAGAGAAATAATCGGTTTTCTTGACCAATGGATAATATTCTCTAGAGTTTCCAAATTCGTTGTAAGCAACAAATTTTTTGTCGATCATTCTTTTTAATAAAGTGGCAACGGTTGTTGTAGCCGGTTTTGGGTCAGGATATGCTTCGAGTAAATCCTTCATGAACGCCTTTTTTAGTTGCCAAAGGTGTTGCATTAATTGTTCTTCGGAGTTGGTTAGTTGCATTGTGGGTTATTTTTTAATTTTTTCTAATTTTTCTAACTCTGGTAATTCCTTTTTATAGGCTTCTACATCCCAAACAATTCCCCATTTTTGAGCATATTCGGCTATGGTTCCTAAGCCAACTTCTGCGCGTCTTTTGTCTACATTATCGGGGTCTTCTAGTGGTGAAATGTATTGCTTGTTTGTTGCTGGATTTTTGGCAAGTTGGCTTCCGTAAATTTGTTTTCTTCCTTCTCTTAGTGCGATGCGGTCTTCTAGTAATGCTAATGAACTTGCTTTTGCATTTCCTTTTTTGACAGCGTCTCTCATCATGGGTAAATATTTTTGTTGCGTTTCTAAGTCTGAATGCTGTATTACCAGAAACAAAGTTTGGTTTGCCTGACTGCCTACAACGTTTTCACCGACCCATCCTTTTTCATCAAGTATCTTGGATATTTTAATTAGGTTCAGGCTGTCTTTATAATTTATGATTTTACCAATGCTATCTATTTTTTTCTTATCATAATTTGGGCTTCTATATATTGTCATGAATACCTTTCTTATGTTTTGATCCTCTTCAAAAATAGAGAGTAATTCTTCTTGTAGAGGTTTGTCATAATTTGCTTCCATGATGTTAAGTTTCTTTTGAAGCTTGGTTATTATTTTTTGCCATTCTTTCTCGGGATGCAATATTGTTAAGTCGTTATCTTTTTTTAGATGGTATAAATTTTCATAACCATTATCGATTGCTAAGTTTAGCCATTCGAATGCTTTTTTAGTTTCTAATGACCTTGCTGCTGAGCATGCTCCATTGTATAATTGTGTCGAATTTTTATGCTCTAGTTTAAATGCCTTTTCGTAATATGTAACAGATGATTTGTAATCTTTTCCTTTGTAGCAGGAGTCAGCTTTTTGGATATATTCTTTGTAGGATTGTGCTTGTAAGGAAGTAATACCCAACAGGAATAAAAAAATGGCACTTATTTTTTTCATAATTTTTAAATAGAAATTTTGGTTATTTGTTTTTTGTAGTAGATGTTAACTCTCCGTTGTCGTATTTTTTTATTTCGATTAGTTTGCCTGTTGTGTCGTAATATTTCCAATCATTATAATAAAACCAATGTATTTGTTCTTGACTCTTTTCTAATTTAGTTTTTCCTTTTGATTGTAATTTTCCATTCGGATAATAATATTTGACTTTGCAACTGTTGCCTTGATGTTTTTCTGTTTTATATAGCGTATTGTTTACGTAAGATTTCCATTTTTTTACGGGTTCGTCTTTCCGGTAGTATTCAAATGATTTGTATGTAACACTATCTTGTGTATAAATGTCTATCCACACGCCTTCTTTCTTTTTGTCAATCTTCTGATTGATTGGATTGCTCTTGCATCCAGAAAGCAGTGTCATGTAAATTAATAATAGGATATATCTACTCATAAAACTTATTTTGCTCTACAAGATAACATCTTGCTCTACAAATATAGAGTTAATTTTTTAATTTCCAAAATTATTTTTTTGAGGGTCAAAGGTTTAGAGGTGCAAAGGGACAAAGGTAAAAGGAATAGAGGCTCAAAGGAGCTAAGAGGCAAAGGTATTGTGAGTACCAAAAATGGTAGAAATTTTAAATCCAGCTATTCAGTTCCGAACCTTTGGGACGATCGGAGAGAACGCCCATAAAAAAATCCGCTCATTGCTGAACGGATTTTGAGGTTTTATACCTAACAGATTTTAAAAACCTGATAGGAAAACTTTGCGAACTTAGCGAAAAGACTTTGCGCGCTTTGCGGTAAATCTTCACTTAGCAGTTAGCTTATTTTTTAGATAGCTCTACAAAATATTTGTAAAACAACGGAATAGTTTCGATTCCTTTTAGGTAATTGAAAATTCCGAAATGTTCGTTTGGTGAGTGAATCGCATCGCTATCAAGACCAAAGCCCATAAGGATTGTTTTGCTTTTTAATTCTTTTTCGAATAATGCTACAATCGGAATACTTCCACCTGAACGAACTGGAATTGCTGGAACTCCAAATGTTTCGGTGTAAGCCATATTTGCCGCTTTGTAACCAATACTATCTATTGGGGTTACATATCCCTGACCACCGTGATGTGGAGTAACTTTTACAGTTACGCCTGCTGGTGCAATGCTTGTAAAGTGTTTTGAGAATAACTCGGTAATGTGCTCCCAATCTTGGTTTGGAACTAAACGCATAGATATCTTTGCGAAAGCTTTGCTTGCAATAACCGTTTTAGCTCCTTCGCCTGTATATCCGCCCCAAATTCCGTTTACATCAAGTGTTGGTCTTATAGAGTTGCGTTCGTTGGTTACATATCCTTTTTCGCCATAAACATCGTTTAAGTCTAAGGCTTTTTTGTATTTCTCTAAGCTAAATGGTGCTTTTGCCATTTCGGCTCTTTCTTCTAATGTTAATTCTTCGACATTGTCGTAGAAACCAGGAATTGTAATATGGTTGTCTTCGTCATGTAATGAAGCAATCATTTTGGCAAGTACGTTAATAGGGTTTGCAACTGCACCACCGTATAAACCGGAATGTAAATCGCGGTTTGGTCCTGTAACTTCTACCTCTACATAACTTAAACCACGTAATCCTGTTGTGATAGATGGTTGCTGATTAGAAATCATTCCAGTGTCTGAAATTAATATCACATCGTTTTTAAGTTTTTCCTGATTGCGCTCTACAAACCAACCTAAACTTTTAGATCCTACTTCTTCTTCACCTTCTATCATGAATTTTACATTACAAGGCAATGTGTTGCTTTGTACCATATATTCTAATGCTTTTACGTGCATGTACATTTGCCCTTTGTCGTCGCAAGCACCACGAGCAAATATTGCTCCTTCTGGATGAATTTCGGTTTTTTTGATAACTGGTTCAAATGGGGGAGATGTCCATAATTCCATTGGATCTGGTGGCTGAACATCATAATGTCCGTAAACTAATACGGTAGGTAAATTTGGGTCGATTATTTTCTCTCCATAGACAATTGGGTACCCCGGAGTGTCGCAAATTTCGACAAAATCGCATCCCGCTTTCTCTAAACTTGCTTTTACAGCCTCGGATGTGTCAATTACGTCTTGAGAATATGCAGTATCGGCACTTACGGATGGAATTTTTAATAATTCGATTAACTCATTGATAAAGCGTTCTTTGTGTTCTTGAACGTATGCTTTTATAGTGTCCATTTAAATTGATTTTTATAGAATTTCAAAAATACGAAAAATAGAATTAATATTTTTTTTCAAAAAAGCTTTGAAAATTAGAAGTTATGATTATCTTTGCACCCACAATTGAGCGGATATGGTGAAATTGGTAGACATGCCAGACTTAGGATCTGGTGCCGCAAGGCGTGTAGGTTCGAGTCCTATTATCCGCACTACTTACTTTAAAAACCCTTAAAATATAGTTTTAAGGGTTTTTTTTATGTCTTTACTTTACTAAATTATTGGTTTTTATAGGTCAAGATTCAAAAGTTGGGGATTGAGTAAAAAAATTTACCGCAAAGTACACAAAGAGAAAAACGCAAAGGTTCGCAAAGTTTAATCAATAGCTTCAACTTAGTTTGTCCTTAAAAAAAGTAACGCTGATGAAACGGATTTACTCTGTAAAGACGCGGATTAACCACGGATTTTTTATTTAACATTATTAAATCCGTCTTTTTCTGCGTCTTCGCGATAGCGAATCCGTTTCATCAGCGTTCCATTTTTTGCGTAACAATTTGCACGGGCTGCGTTTTCCCGGTAGCGAATCCGTTTTATCAGCGTTCTATTTTATGCGTAACCAAACAAAGGTTTCAATTTCATTTAAGCGTGTTCAATTCTTTTCTTTATAATTTCCAGCAATTCTTCTTTTGTCATAAAAGTGTTTAGGAAATCTTCTAAGTTTCCTTGGTTAGAAACTTCTCTAAAAAAGACTTCGTGATCTGTGCCAAATAATGTTGGGTTTTCGGGATTGGGATCGGATAAAGCGATGTAATAATGGTCTGGAAAACCATAACTTGAAATAAGCAGAATAAAATCTAGCGAATGATCATTTGTTACTTTAATGATTTCGCTTAAATCTGTTTCATCATCTTTAAAATCATCGTTCCATTCGGCGTAATCTTCTGTGCCTTCTTTAAAGGGGGTAAAAGGTGAAACTTGCCAAAACATCTGACCGAATCCTTCATCTGTTAATCTGAAATATTTTTGAATTATTGCATCGTAAAAACCTTCTTTGTTTTCTCTAAAAAGTGCTTGGTTCTCGTTGATAAAATCGCCTATTCCGTAAATGGGTTCTTCTTCTTCGGCGGTTGCCCAAGGTGTATCTGTTGGTCGGCGATACAAAACGGTATCAAAAGTTATAGATTGTAAATCTTCCTGAAGTGATTTGCCTTTTACATTGTCGATATTTCCGCCTAATTTTTTGATTTGCTCCAGGATCTCTTTTTTCATCTTTTCATTTTTATTAAATATTATTTAAAAATAGGAATTCTTAGTGTATTAAAAAAGGAATGTGGATTTAGTGATGAAATTGTTAGGTTATTTATTATGAGGAACTTGGAATTGCGTGCGCAAATCGATAAAGATTGGTTTTTGTAGATAGCATTTGTATTGTGTCTTTTTTAGTGGGCACGGAAGGAATTTCCACGCTATCGGATTTTGAAAATTAGAAGTTATGATTATCTTTGCGCCCACAATTGAGCGGATATGGTGAAATTGGTAGACATGCCAGACTTAGGATCTGGTGCCGCAAGGCGTGTAGGTTCGAGTCCTATTATCCGCACTAAAAAAGCTTCTGAGAAATCAGAAGCTTTTTTGTTTTAAAATAAAAAATAATTGACATTATAGCGGGCGCGGAAGGAATTTTCACGCTATTTGGTTTGGAAGTTTTCTGTTTTATTACATTTTTTGTTGTTAAAGTTGTTGATAAAGATATTACTACAATATCATTTAAATGTTTTCTATTTTTACTTTTGAGTAATTATTAAGAATAATATTCGAAAAATAATGCGATTTCTTCTTCCTAAATAAATATTTAAAATGAAATTAAAAGTATTAGAGTTAAAATTATCTGATGTTGAAAAATCGGGTCTTGGTGAATTTTATTCAACTAAATTCAATACAACTATTGCATTAGTTGGAAAAAATGGATCAGGAAAGACTAGATACCTTAAAGCTATTGAAAATTATCTCCTTGGATGTGATGTGACTACTGATTTTTCAAACTGTTTTAGCAATTTTCCTCATGCATTCTTGAATATGCACGATGAATACAAAAAATACAAAGGAAAATTTGATTTATATAAAGAGTTTACATTATCCCAAAATTATTACAATAGTAATCCGAAGGATTTTGACGCTAAAGTTCGTTTGAACGAAGTAGCGACGAAATTTAATCAAGCTTCTGTAAATATGAATGAGATAAATAGAATAGATGATTATTCAAAAACAATCAAAAATGAGATTTCTAAGCGCCTTAAAGTGATTAATCCTGATGATTTACGAAAATTACAATCTAGTTTTAATGGAGAGGGTAAAGTTTCATTTCAAAACATTATTGATTCTACGTTAGAAAATGTTGATGTAAATGAATTTAATTTAATTTCCGAAAGCTCTTTAAGTTTTTTACAAAGGTTACCTCATAAACTAGCTTATGATGAAATTGACTGCAAAGGAGATGAAAAGAAATTTAGAGCAAGAGTTTCTTTTCAACGTTTTACTCTTTTAAATGGCTTAATCCAAGATTTTTTAGACAAAGAATTAAAATGGCATTCAAAGACAGCAGATGTAAGTGAACACGATGATCATGTAAATATCAAAACAACTGGGTATTGGACAATAGGTGGAAGAGAATTTAATTATAATGACTTTTCTGATGGTGAAAAAGTATTATTTACATATGCGCTTTTGCTCTTTTTACTTAATATAAATCCTAGAGTAAAATTTAAAGAATCAATAATTATTATTGATGAACCCGAACTGAACCTTCATCCAAGAGCTCAGATTAAGCTTATTCAAAGTTTAGAAAATTTAGTCGGCGAAAGCGGACAAATAATTATAGCTACACATTCATTGTCAATTGTAGCAAATTTGGACTATGGTTCAATTTTTTTAGTAAGAAAAAATAATCTTTTGACTCCTTCTTCTTCCGTTCCGTTTAATGCGATAGAAGATTTAATGGGTTTCGAAGAACACTACAAAAAAATTGTTGAATTTTTAGTATCAACTCCCTCTTGGGCAATGACAAATTTCATGGGACAATGTTTTGAAGATCCAGAAGTCTTTGAATCAGCTAATAAAAATGATCCACAACTGGAGATTTTTCAAAAATTAATCTTAGAAAAAGATAAAATTCGACTTCTAGATTTTGGTTCAGGAAAAGGTAGGCTTATTGATCGTATTAGAGAAAATGATGATTCTTGGAAAAGAATTGAAACCTATGATTGTTTTGATGTTGATGAATCATTTAATGAATTAGTAATATCTAAGGGAGCAACTTCAATAGTTAATAGTTTAAAAAAAATACCTGATAATTCGTATGATTTAATTATAATGGTAAACGTTCTCCATGAAATTCATATTACTCATTGGAAGGATAGTTTAGTTAAGGTAAAAAAAGCATTGTCTTTAAATGGCTACCTTGCTATTATAGAAGATATAGAACTTCCGGTTGGAGAGTTACCTAATGAGTTAGGTTTTTTATTATTAGGAAAAGAAGAAATGAAAATTTTATTGGGAGAAAAAATAAAATTTTTATCACCAACAGTCAACCGATATAAAAATCGTATAATATGTGGGATTATTGATAAGAAAAATTTAAATACAATAAACAAAAACTATTTAGTTAAATGTCTGGAAAATTTGAAGGCAAATTCTTTAGCAAGTATAAAAGAATATAGACAATTAAAAGATAATGATCTAGGATTAGGTAGATTATACGCTTTGAAATCTAATCTATATGTAAATAGTGAATTAGCTCTCGAATTTTTAGAAATGTAAGTTTTTGTAAAATAAAACTTAAGTAAAATTAATCTCGATAACTCGAAAATGCTTTCTGTACAAACCTTGTATATCCATAAAACTGCATTTCTAGCCCTGATAGAAGGGAAAATCCTTTTTTATTGTTTTTTACAATAAAAAAGATTGGAATGATAGCAGGAAATAGCTCCTAAAAAAAATCATTAGAGAATAAATTGTTTTCTTGATTGTCGAGTTACTGGCGGAGATTGCTTCGCCAGTTCACTATCGCTTGTGTCTTCGTTCCTCAGAAAGACAAGTTTGCGGTTATTTTATGTGTAAGCTGGGAGTTTTATGAGAAGCTAACACAAATTATTTCCTGATTGTCGAGCTACTAGCGAAGATTTCTCATTCTTCGAAATGACAAACTGGACGAAAAAACAAAACTTTCTTCACTCCACATCTAAATAAGGATCTAGAGCTTCGGCTAATTTGTTGAGCCAATAAAAATTATTTTCAATGTTTTTTATTTCGGATGCTGCAGTTTCGCATCCTCTCATTAAGCATAAAGCAAGCAAATGATTTACTTGGCGTATTGTTTTTGCCATGTCTTTGGGATCCATAACATCTATAAAAAAATATTTTAGCCTGATTTCAACCTCTTTTGGTAAGCCTTCTGTAATCATTGTCTTATTTTTTGGATTCATCAAATATAATAAATTGTAGGCAAATTTGCCTATATGTTCAAAATAAATCTTGTGACTTTTGAAATATGAATATTTCAGAAGAAACTTTTATTATAAATCTCGGAATTCACATCAGACAACTGCGTGAAAAGAAAGGCTTATCCCAACAAGGTTTAGCTGACGACTGTAATATTACAAAATCTCAAATAGCACGAATAGAAGTTGCTAAAATAAATACTGGGGTAAAAACTCTTGTAAAAATTGCGAATGCTCTAGATGTTGAACCTAAAGATTTACTAGATTTCTCCGTAAAATAGGAAAGGGGAGGAGTTACTTAAAAACAAAGAATCAAGAAACTATAACGCATAAAAAAAGACCTCAATTGAGGTCTTTTCTTTATTTAAATATATTGGGTTTATGCTTCTTTTGGTTCTGGAAACATAACCGAAAGTACAACTGATATTACTAAAACACCTGCAATAACAATTAACGAATACATTGATTCGATGTGGTAGAATGGCGAAATAATCATTTTTACTCCAATAAAAGCAAGGATTATTGCTAAGCCATATTGTAATTTGCTAAACAAATGGATGAAATTATCAAGTAAGAAGAATAATGCTCTTAAACCTAATATTGCAAAAATGTTTGATGTATAAAGAATAAACGGATCATTAGAGATTGCAAAAATCGCAGGGATTGAATCTACTGCAAAAAGTAAATCGGTAAATTCTATTACGGCTACAACTACTAAAAGTGGTGTTGCAAGTTTTTTTCCGTTTTCGTATGTAAAGAATTTATCTCCATCATACTTATCGCTTACGCTAAAGAATTTTCTAATTAATCTCGCTCCTCTTGTATTGTTGTAATCTTCGTCTTCGTCCTCGTTTCCTGATGACCATGATTTTATACCTGCATAAACTAAGAATAATCCAAAGGCTGTCATGATAAGGTTAATATCGTATTTAAATCCTTCGACACCAACTAGGCTTAAAAGCTTGTTTAAATAGGTTAATTCGATTAAAAAAGCTCCAGAGAATATAAATATAGCTCTTAGGACTAATGCTCCTATAATACCCCAAAATAGGACTTTGTGTTTGTTGGTATTTGGTACATCAAAAAACTTGAATACCAGTATAAACACAAATAGGTTATCTACAGAAAGTGCTTTCTCGATCCAATACGCCGATTGAAATTCGTAAAATTTAGCTGAACCTGCATAATAGTATACTAAACCACTAAAACCCATTGCTAAACTGATCCATACTAATGACCATGAAATAGCTTCTTTATTGGTTACGACATGACTTTTTTTGTTGAAAATACCTAAATCTAGTAATAGCATTATAACTACTGCGATTGCAAATATTGCTATTAATCCAGGATGTTCTGAGAAAATGGGATGTTCGTTCATTATTGTTTATTAAGTTGAGATTTATTATTTATTTAGATTTATTTGTTTCTTTATTTATAAATATGATTGAAGTATTCTTTGGGCTGTTTGTCCTAAGAAACTATCTTCGGTTGGGTCACCAATGGCACTAAATCTCCATTCGTTATCGCGTTTGTATAATTTCCCCATGATGATAGAACGTTTGTTTATGTATTGTCTATCTGCAGAAACGTTATAGGACGCAAATTCTGAAATTACTTTTGTTGGTGTTCCCTCATACATTCTTATTTTGGCATACGGTATTTGCGAAAAGTCTTCTTTTCCGGCATTATTCAAAAAGAAAAATATCTGAGTAACTTTTGCGTCAATTTTCGACAAATCTACGGTTATGATTTCATTATCCAAACCATCATCGCCACCTTTATCACCCGCAAGATCATCGCCAGTATGTTTTAATGCTCCATCGTTGCTTAATAATTTACCTTTGGATAAACCAAATTGCTGTAAAGCCTCAAGACGGTATAATGGAGAATATAAATGATCATAAAGTTTGTTTTGATCATCTATTAATATGCAGCTTAAATCAAGGTCAACATCTGTTACGTTTTTTGATAAACCTAAGAATCCTTTGGTTTCTATCGCTCCCCAGTTTACACCAACACAAAAGCTGGTTAATGATTCTCCGCTTGATTTTCTTAAATCAATTTTTTGTCCTTTGGTTAAATTAATTGCCATGTGCTTTTAATTGTATTTGTTTATATAATCCTGAAGACCACCTTTCATCCCGATTCCTACGGCTTCAAATTTCCACTCTTCATTTCTTTTGTAAATTCTTCCAAATTCTACGGCAGTTTCTATAGAGAAATCTTCGTCTAATTCGTATTTAACTAATTCTACATTCGATTGATCTAAAATTCTGATAAACGAATTACGTATTTGTCCAAAATTTTGTCTTCTTGTATCTGCGTGATGTATTGTAACTACAAATGAGATTTCGTTAACCTCAGGAGCTATTTTAGATAAATCTACTTGTATTTTTTCATCGTCTCCGTCGCCAGCACCAGTTAAATTATCTCCAGTATGAATTACTGCCTGATCTGGTGATTTTAGATTATTGTAATAAACAAAATGATTGTCGCTTGGAATTTTTCCATTTGCTCCAATTAAAAATATTGATGCATCTAAGTCAAAACTTTCTCCAGTGCTGCTAGAATTACTATCCCATCCTAATCCTACTGTAAACTTTGGAGCGTCGATGCTTTGTCTTTGTCCTTTTTCTAAATTAATTGCCATTCTATGTTCTTAATTAATATTAATATTTAACATTGTTTTTAAAATATTGGTCTGTTCATCTACATTTTGTAACTCATCAAGAAAATCTACAGATGAAATTTTGTCCAGATACTCTTTTAATACTTCTTGAACTGTATCTGGTAGTATTGTTTTTATTGTACTAAGCTCTAATTTTAAATCAGCATTTTTAGCTGTTAACTCCATTACGATTTGCTCTTTTGATGAGCTGTTTTTTGAGAAATCAATTCCTTTTGCTCTTTCGTGGTCTAGAAAATAGAATGATTTGTCTTTGGCAATAAAAATAAATTTATCGTTAGAATCTCTAAATTCATAAGCCTCGACAACTTCATTATTGTAAACCAGACCGCACATGAATTTAATTTTAAATTTAAGAATGTTTAATCTTCCTAAAAGTTTTCTTTCGAACTTAACAAACGAGTTTTCGTACAAACTATTGCTGGCTTGTGTGAGTTGCTCGTATTGTTGGGTATTTATTTCTCGATAATATTCGGATTGAACACTATCTGAAAAAATCGTAATCTCATTCCAGTTAAAAAAATCTTCTTTTTCTGTTGCAAATAATTGATAGAGCTGTTCAATTTTTTTAGACATATTTAGAGCATGCACTTGTGTTTGCTTAGCAAATTTGGCTTCTCCGATTTCGACTTTTAATTTAGAAACAATGTCATCATTAATATATATTTCATCAGTAATTAAAAGATACTGTTGCTCTTTTGATTTCTTGATTTTTTGAAACAAATCAATAAGACTATTTGTAAACTGAATGTGAAATAATTCTAATTTATTAATGTCTAATGTTCGGTTGTTTTGAAAAAGAGAGTGGATTATTTTTGTTTTGATCAAGGTATTAACAAGGTCCTTGTGATTAAAGAAATTGGCTAACAATTCTAAAATCACAAGTCTTCTGTTACTATCTTTTATTATTTGAACGAACCGTTCCTCTTCCTCTTGCATTTAATTGATTTCTTATTTTCAATTAGCTTATAACACCCTTTTTTAATTCAGTTTCAAGACTTTGTAAACCAGCGTCAAGTTGTCTTCTGGTTTCTGTACCTTGTTCGTGAATTTGTTTTACTTCTGTCAACGTGTCTATTAAAGATTTTGTTGTCATTTTCAATGTCTCTAAAGAAACAATTGTATTCTCATTTTCTCTGGCAACTTCTATGCTGTTTTGTTTAAGCATTTCGGCATTCTTTTGTAAAATGGTATTTGTTGTCTCAGATACTTTACGCTGAATTTCGATATTCTGTTTTTGTCTTTGTAAAGCAACGGCTAATGTAAGCTGGTTTTTCCAGACTGGCATTGTTGTCGTTAAGATAGATTGCGCTTTTTCGGCAATAGAGGTGTTGTTGTTTTGAACCACACGTATTTGCGCTAGAGATTGCAACATAATAAAACGAACAATTTTCATGTCGGCTAAACGCTTATCCAGACGATTGATGAAATTTCTTTTGTCAGAAATCTGATAATCTTGGTATTGTGCTGTATTAGCTTCCATTACTGCAAGTTCTTCGTTTAGTTCTTTAAAACGAATTTGTCCTGCAATAACGTGTTTTTCCATCTCTTTGATAAGTCCAACATTACCATCAAACATAGTTTGAAGTGCACTATTGTCTTTTACCGAATTGATCATTCCAGCTTTTACTTTATTACTGATTTTGTCAATGTTTACAGTAATTTTATCGTATTGCTGAAATAATTTTTTTACATCAGTAACTAATTTATTAAGAACTGGAATTTTTGAAAGAAATCTTTTAAACGGACCTTGATCTAATTGATCAATATCTACATAATTTAATTCTGTCAATAAATCGTTTATCAAAGTTCCTACTTCACCAGAGTTATATGTTCTAACGTTGGTTAAGAAAGTATCACTTTGTTTGGCGATAGAGTTTTGAATTTCGGCACCATAATTCAAGATAGAATTGGCGTCGTTTTCATTTAACTGATTTGAAATCGATTTGTAACTATTTACTTCAGCTTCGGTAATTGTAGCCAAGTTTACATTTCCATCTTTGTCAATTAACGCAAGATTTTCCTGTGTAACTAATTGATTATCTAGCATCTTATTTTATAAATGATTTTGTTGAATAGTAAGAATTGTTTCTTCTAGTTTTTTGTCTTTTGTTGGAGCTCCAATCGCACTAAATTTCCACTCATCGTTTCTTTTGTAAAAAACACCAAGAACCATCGATACATTACCAGAGAAAGAAGCATCGTTTGCAACGTCGTAACGAGCAAATTCCTGGCTAACTTTTGTTGGCGTTCCTTCGTAGATACGGATAGATGCAAAAGGAATGTCTTTAAAATCCTGACCTCTAAAACTATTGATAAAAAAAGCAACGTGATTTGCAGAAGGAGATAATCTAGAAAAATCCAGAGTAATAACTTCATTATCTAATCCGTCATCACCATTAATATCTCCAGTTAAATCATCACCACTATGTTTGATAGCTT
The DNA here is from genome assembly GCF_035013205.1 of Flavobacterium sp. PL02. Classification (NCBI taxonomy): domain Bacteria; kingdom Pseudomonadati; phylum Bacteroidota; class Flavobacteriia; order Flavobacteriales; family Flavobacteriaceae; genus Flavobacterium; species Flavobacterium sp. PL02. Next base: position 638,520 of record NZ_JAYGJP010000002.1, on the reverse strand, counting down.
GGTCGTTTGATTGTAATTTTCTGAAATTAACAGAGTCAATATGATTTTTTTTGTCATCGTAAACTGCGCAACTTGCATCTAGATCAACAGGTTCTTTCTTTGTTCCGAAAAGTCCCTTTTTTTCGATTGCACCCCAATTTACTCCTACACAAATGTTTTGTAATTTTGTACCGTTACTTTTTTCAAGATTGATACGTTGTCCTTTTTCTAAATTAATTGCCATAATCTTAGTTATATTTATTTAAGTAATCTTCTAATCCGCCTTTCATTCCTGCGCCAATAGCTTCAAATTTCCATTGTCCGTCTTTATTGTATATTCTTCCAAATTCAACAGCTGTTTCTATAGAGAAATCTTCTTCTAATTCGTATTTCAGCATTTCGGTATTATTGCTATCATCTACAATTCGGATGAAAGAATTACGAACTTGTCCAAAATTTTGTTTTCTTGTTATAGCATCGTGAATCGTAACTACAATGCAAACTTCTTTTACCGAAGCATCAATTTTAGTTAAGTCTATTTTTATTTGCTCATCATCTCCATCTCCATCTCCAGTTAAGTTATCTCCTGTATGTATTACAGCCTCGTCTGGTGATTTTAAATTGTTATAAAAGATAAAATGTGAGTCAGAAATTATTTTTTTGTTCTCACCCAATATAAACACAGAAGCATCAAGATCAAATCCAGATCCTGTTGAACTGCTGTTTGTATCCCATCCTAAACCAATTGTGAATTTTGGGGCATTTATGTTTTCTCTTTGCCCTTTTTGTAAATTGATAGCCATAGTTTAATCTATTTTTATTACGTTAATATTGTTCTTGTATTCTATAATCTGATGATAATTATTACTTATCGCAAGATGAAATAAATCGTTGCTTTTTTCAGTAGATATATTATTTACTAAATAGGCAAACTCATCTTCACTGAGACTTAATATAAACTTCACTATACGAGTGTTGTACTGAAAATGATCGCTGTTTATAATATTCGCTATATCCTCGACATTCTTAACCGAATAATAATTATAATGGTTCTCTATGTTCGGATGTATCTCTTTGTTTATTAATTCAGCAAAATACACAAATATAAAATCTCCATTTACATTATATTGATTTAGTATTTTATTTACCGTATGTTCATGACTTCCAGTTATCTTAATGTCATCTACGAAAATACAAAGTTTTCCATCAATAAAGTTTCTGTCGATATAATAAGTATCATTCGATATTAATTTTACTCTTTCTTCAAAATCTAAATTTCCATAATCGGTAACGTAGGTTTGATTTCTGAATATTTTAGATTCAATAGATGCTTTTTTGTTGTTTTTAAATAGGAAACTGTTCAGTTGTTTCTTAAAATAATAACATAAAAAGTTTGAAGCAGTAGGAATCGATAAAAATGGACTTGGCAGAATGACAATTTCCTGATTTGATAAAATTAAATCATGATATTGATCTACAAAGCCATCAAACAATTCTTTTGCAAATTTCTCTGCATAAAATTTATCCCCAAACTTAAATCGGCTGTATTCTTTTTCCTGAAACGGACAATTATCTTTCTCAAGAATTTTATGTAAACTATAGTTTCTATTCACTTTTATAATTTTAATAGATGTGCATCAAATCCAAAATTAATAGCTCCGTTGTAATCGGCGATAATATTGTCTCCTATATGCAGTATTTCTTTTTTGGTTATCGGTTTAATTTCATTTGCTTGGTTAAATACCAATTGAAATATTTCGTTATTAGGTTTTGAAAGTCCCACTTCATCTGAGTAAATCTGAAATTTAAAGTAAGATTCTAATTCATAATGAGAAAGTATCTTTCTTAATGTATTTCCTTTAATGAATGCTGTATTACTTAATAAGTTAATGGTTTTATCTTGTTGAGTAATCTCTTTAAAAAGTTGCGGGATATTAGCATAAAGAAGTTCAGGTTTGTATTTTAAAAATAACAACTCTGTCTCGTTATAAAATGATTTTAATTTAGTGGTGTCGATATCATTTATATTGACATTTAGTGCACTAAGAATTAGGTAATATATTTCGTAAGTGTCAATATTTAGCCCCGTTCTTTCGTTTATATTATTGCATAAAACATCATAATAGCGGACAACATCATTAACCTTCTCGATTGTAGCATCTACATCGAAAAAATCTTTGAATAATAAATTTCTTTTGCTTTTAAATTCGGGATTTGATTTTATTAGGGTTAGCCATAAATCAAAAGAAAGGTGACTGTGATTTTCGTAATTTATTTTCAAGCTTGTGATTTTAATTAAAACAAATTTATTTTAATGTTTCAAACAACTTCAATCGAGTTTCTTTGAATAGTAAAACAGTTTGTTTTTTGTAATTATTAATGAAACGAATGGATCTGATTAGGTATTAGAAATTATTTGATGATTTCGCCAGAATAATATTTTTCTAAAAAGTAACCTAAATCGGCTCTGTATCCTATTCCCGAAGCTTCAAATCTCCATTGTTCATTTCTTTTATAAAGCCTTCCAAATTCTATTCCTGTTTCTATCGAAAAGTCTTCGTCTAATTCATATTTTGCAATTTCTTCACGAGTCGAATTGTCAACGATTCTTATGTATGAGTTTCTAACTTGACCAAAGTTTTGTTTTTTTCTCTCGTAATCCTCAATTGTAACCACAAATAAAATTTCTTTTACCCTTGGGTCGACTTTTGTCAAGTCAATTTTTATAGCTTCATCATCATCGCCATCACTACTTTTTCCGTCGGGATCATCTCCTGAATGTTCTAGAGATCCGTCGGGAGATTTGAGATTGTTGTAGAAAACAAAATAATCTTCATCTAAAAGTTTTCTTTCAGAATTAATCATAATTGCTGAAGCGTCTAGATCAAAATTGTTTCCTGTGCCTTCATTTGGATCCCAACCTAAACCAATCGTTATATTTAATAAGCCAATATTTATTTTTTGCCCTTTCTGTAAGTTAATTGCCATAGTGTGGTATAAAGTGAAACCTATTTTAAAGGGTTAAAATTAAAATTTAATTTTGCATAAAACTATTTAAATATGCTAAAAACAGGTTTTTATTTCTATTATTTTGGTAAGTTATTTACAGCCTAGGGCTATTTTAGATAAAATCTCAGATTTAGTAAGCTTATCCTTAATGCTGAAAAAAAATCTACCTCTTGTTTTGTTTTGGAAAACTTAAATCCTGTAAAACTTAATTTTGGTTAGTTTGTTCTAATTGAATGTTTTGGCTTTTTTAGGTTTGTTTTAAATTCTGATTTTTCAGACGCTTACTATTTTTGGAACATTATGCCATTTAGAAATTAATTAAAGAAATAGATTTTTCTTAAACTGATCTCCAGAATAAGATATAAATGCATTGATGAATCTGGAAAAATGGAGTAGTATTTTTCGTCTAAATTTTGACTTCAGCCAGTTTTGTTATAATTAATTACAGGATTTGTTAACGCTTGTTTGTTTCTGAAAAAAGGAAAAAATAACTGCTGATTCGCTATATTATTATGTAAATTCTTAATTTTTTTTCGAGTTTTAGTTTGTATTGATATTTAGAGTATTAGCGGTTTTATTGGGTTTTAAGAAAAGGGATGGAATTAATGAGAAATTGAGAAGAAAAATTTTTAACGTTTTTTTTGGATATGTTATTATTTTACATACATTTATCACATAAACGATAAAATGCCACACTTTGTCGATTATTTATAATTGATATAAATTATTTTTAATTAAAAAATCCAGATTAATGAATCCAAATTTACAAATTGAACTTAGACGTTTTATTTCTTCAAATGTTGTTTCAAAACTGAATAAATTTTATTTTGAAAATGACGCCTTATTAATTAAAGCTATTGATGCTTCTATCGGAACTATCTTAATAGGAGTTTATAATAAAATACACGAAGTCAGTTTGTATAATGAGTTGGTAGAGATTGTTGGGAATACAGATTTTTATAAAGAAATAGATTTTGAATCCGGAAGACTATTATCAGTCGATGAATGTTATAAAGACGAAGGCAATAAATTATTAAAACGAATTTTTGATAACAAAAAGGGGCGAATTACCGAAATGGTCTCTAACGAAGTAGGTATTAAAAGCGAAACTGCTCGCGAAGTATTAAATTTTTCAGCACTATTAGTTCTTTCTTATTTTAGCTATAAAAAGCAAGTCCAAGAAGACCTCCAATTATTGTTAGAAGAGCAAAAAAGAGGTGTTTTAAATAGTATTCCTCTCGGAATAAAAATTATCTTAGGTTTTTCATCTTACGAAGTTGTCGAAGAAAAAAGGAAAACCAGATTTTCAAACTCAATTTTCAATCACATTTTTTCAAATAGTAATTCTTAAGAACCGTCTTTTGTTTTTAAGTTAAAAAAAAATCCCATTTTACATTTGTAAAATAGGATTCTCTCGTTTATGTATAATTTGAAGATTTATACGTTCTTCAAATTGATAACTTCTTGTTCTGTTAAAAAACGCCAGTTACCTCTTGGTAAATTCTTTTTGGTTAATCCAGCAAAAGATACACGGTCAATACGTAAAACATCATATTCAAAGTGTTCGAAGATAGCACGAACTACTTTTACATTTGATGAACGTAACTTTAACCCAATTTCGCTTTTTGGCTCATTGTCGATATAGCTAATGTCTTCAACAAAAACACGGTGTCCATCAAGAACTAATCCTTTGTTTATTTTTTCTAAATCTTCAAATTTCAAGTTTTTATCTAATGAAACCTGGTATATTTTAGATGATTTCTGGCTTGGTAAAGTAAATTTACGAAGCATATCAGTATCATTTGTAAACAATAATAAACCTGTAGTGTTTTTATCCATTCTTCCAACTGCAGCAATCTTTGCATTAGTCGAACCACGAACCAATTCTAATACGTTACGGTATTCCTGACCTTCGTCAAAAGCAGTCGTAAAGTTTTTTGGTTTGTTTAATAAGATGTATTCTTTCTTTTCTGGAGTTAAAGTTGCTCCGTCAAAATTTACTGTATCTCCTGGTTTTACTAAGTATCCCATTTCTGTAACAGGTACTCCGTTTACTTTTACATTCCCAGATTGGATGTAGATATCTGCATCACGACGAGAACATGCCCCAGAATTAGCAATATATTTGTTTAAACGAATCTCATCAGCAGCCTTTTGTCTTTTAGGTGCTTGATTCGGTTTTTTGGCAGCTTTTGCAGCAGCTTCTTCCTCTACTTTAGTAATCGGTTTCGCTTTTTTTGGCCCTTGTGCACGCTTTTGCATGGCAGGTTTTGGCTTATTTGAGTTAGGTCTTGAGCTATTTGCTCTTGGTCCTTTTCCTTTATTATTGCCTTCCTTATTATTCATAAATCCTGTAATTTGTGCAAAGATAGTTTATTATTGGTTAATAGCAGTAACTTGATTGTTGTTAGATTACTAGCTTTTAATACTATTACCAGCCTTTTAATTGAAAATAATCTAAAAATGCTGAAAATTTTAAATCAATTATATTTTTAAAAGTAAAGTTTTTCCATGCCACAAAACACTTGGATTAATAAGTACAATACAAAACACTCCCGAAACGATAAGAAATTTTAAAACATTGTGCAGAAGTAAAAATTGTGTCTTAGAATTTGATTTCCAAAGGTAAAGTAAGAAAAATATTAAAACAATAAAGCAGATGTAGAAATAAATGTCCATATAACCTACATCATATATTTCGATTAGAATGTAAACGGGAACAATAGTAAGAAAAGTTAAAAAGGTAATTATCTTTTTTGAAGTTCTCTCGCCATAAAGAATTGGGATGGTTTTGTAATTATTAACCAAGTCTCCTTTTAGGTTTTCTAAGTCTTTTATCATCTCACGAATAAGCAATAATAAGAATAGAAAAACTGCATGAGCAGAAATTACTGCAAAATGGCCTCTTTGGTTTTCTAAATCATCAAAAGAAATTTGATTGTAAAAATATACTAATATGGCAAAGAATGGTAAAACTGCAAGTAAGGCAGCCGTTAAGTTACCGATTAATGGATACTTTTTTATCTTATGAGAATAAAACCAGATTAAAAATATATATGCCGAAAAGAATAAAAATGCCCTCCAGGACACAATCAGCGCCATTAATGAGCCAATGAAGTTTAGTGTGAAATATACGCTCAGTTTTGTTTTCTGACTTACTAATCGATCCAACATTGATTTGTTGGGACGATTTATTAAATCTTTCTGACTGTCATAAAAATTATTGATAATATAGCCTGCTGCAATAGTAATTGCCGAAGCAAAAACAATTAAAAACAAATTGAAGTCAAGTAGTATGTCAAGCGCTCTTTTTTCGGGAGCCAAAATAAATATTGCCGATAAGTATTGTGCTAAAACGATAATAGGAATGTTGTAGCCTCTTATTACAGAGAACAAACTTATTATTTTCATCGCTAAGATTTTATTCTGTCGGCTTAACATTTCTTTTGTTAGAGGTTAGTGTTCTTTGTAGGATACAGTTTATATATTGGTTTTAAAATTACTAAAGTACATCTTTTAATAATTTTGAAGAGCCATATCCCAATTTTCTTATGCATACTAAAGCCTCTTTTTGTGATATTGTGGTTTCTTTTATTCTTTCTTTTTCCATAAAATAGATAGAACCACTCCACGGACTTGGGGCATTCGGGATAAAAACCGTGCAATGTTCTTCGTCGATTTGTTCTATTAAAAAAGCAAATTGCCATCCATCATCTACACGAGCCAAAACAACTTTTAAGTCTTTAGAATTTTCAAGCCCTATGATGTTTTCATTCATGTTTTTCATAAACGAATATCCAGGGATAAGACTTAAAATGCTAGTTTCTAATTTAATAATTAAGATTTTTGCTTGTTTGGTTCGAGCTAATAATCCTGCCAAAAAACAAATTAATATAATAATTAGTAGGCCTATTAATTCTTCTAGTGCCATTCCTAATACTCTTACTTTGGGTAAATTACTAACTAACGGAATAGTAATCTTTTGTAAAATGTGATAGCCTTTTTCAAAAAGGACCAGGATTATGGCTAATGGAATCAGAAAAAGAATTCCGCCTACAAAAGTTGACTTGAGGATGCTTAAAATACTTTTCATATTAAATAACTTGCTAGATTGTGATAATTTTTTAGGAAAAAAAGGCACGTTAGTGGCATTGAATTTTTAGAGTCGAATATATCGACTCTAAAAATTGTAACTATTTAATATTCTAAAATCTTAGAATTTGTATTCTGTAATTTAAAATTGGTAAACTACTTCTAGTTTGTAGTCTTTTAATGATTGCTTGGCGCGTTCTAAATCTTGGGTAAAACCAAGAATATAACCTCCACCGCCAGAACCACATAATTTTAGGTAATAATCGTTTGTATCAATACCATTTTGCCAAATACCATGAAACTGTTCTGGAATCATAGGTTTGAAATTATTCAAAACGACTTTTGATAATTTTTTGGTATTACTAAATAAAGACTTCATATCGCCATGTAAAAAATTCTCTACACAAGCATCAGTATATTTTACAAACTGGTTTTTTAGCATAGTACGGAACCCTTTGTCTTTTAGGTTTTCCATAAAAATATTTACCATTGGAGCAGTTTCGCCAACAATTCCTGAGTCTAATAAAAATACAGCTCCTTTTCCGTCAAAACTTTGATTAGGAATTCCAGTTGCCTCAATATTATCTTTAGAGTTTATTAAAATCGGGATGCTCAAGTAACTATTTAATGGATCTAAACCAGAACTTTTTCCGTGGAAAAAACTTTCCATTTGAGAAAAAATAGTTTTTAATTGTAATAATTTCTCACGAGTTAAATTTTCTAGAACCGTGATTTTATTTTGAGCATATTTATCATAAATGGCAGCTACAAGTGCACCGCTACTTCCAACTCCATATCCTTGTGGGATACTTGAGTCAAAATACATTCCTGTTTCAACATCATTCTTTAAAGTAACCAAATCAAAAGTAACCAATTCTGGTTGCTCTGCTTGTAATGTTTCAAGGTATGATGTAAATCTGCTTAGACTTGCATTTGAAGAAATGGCTTCTGCCGAAGGATTTTCGGTTCTCTTCAGTGCGCCATTGTAAAAATTATAAGGAATAGACAAACCTTTAGAGTCACGAATAATTCCGTATTCTCCAAAAAGTAATATTTTCGAGTAAAATAATGGTCCTTTCATATATTTATTTAATGTCTTTCTTAATTCTGTTTGGGTCTTGTCGTGTGTCGAAAAATGTAATTATTTCGACTCTTTTTGTGTTGAATTTATAATATATTGTTGTTTGTTTAGACAAGACACATTTGTGATAGTTTTTATTTAGTTCCGATTTAGGAAAAATTTCAGGTTCTATTTGTATTAGATAAATTACTTTGTCCAGATTTGATATAAATTTATTTTTTACTTTTTTTGACCATTTAATTTCTAAGTATTCAAATAATTCAAATAAACTTTTTTCTGCATTTTTTGAAAAGATTATTGTTCTTTTCATTAACGATGTTTTTTCATCATATCTTCATACAAAACAAATTCACCTCGTTCAATTTGTCTTTCCCCTTCTTTAATTTCTTCTTTTTGTTCATCAGTTAAATCATCCCACCAATCTTTTTTCTTTTTGGTTAACAATTTTTTGACCGCCAAAATGATTGAAAGGTCATCTGTACCTTCCAGAATATCTATCACTTCACGTTTTTCTAATTGAATGTCCATGATCTAAATTTTAATTAAAGATACGAAAATTATAATGCAATTGAACCCAATCCAATTTCGTCGCAAAGGTACTGACCATTCTGACAAAATACAACTAATTCGTCCTGAATAAATTGTAAGACTTTTACGCTAACGTTTTCGGGATACAAAACATGAACATTTGCTCCTGCATCTAGTGTAAAACAAACAGGGATTTTAGTTTCGGCTCTAAATTTCCAAATTGCGTTAATAATCTGCAGAGTATTTGGTTTCATTAAGATAAAATACGGCATTGATGTCATCATCATAGCATGTAATGTCAATGCTTCGCTCTCAACAACTTTGATGAATTCGTCCAAATCTCCAGTTTTAAAAATAGAAATTAGTTTATCTAAGTTTTCATGCGCTTGTGCAAAACGTCTTTCGGCATAAGGATGGTTGTGCATTAAATCATGACCTACAGTACTCGAAACTTGTTTTTCGCCTTTATCAACTAATAAAATAGTGTCTTGGTAATTTTTAAAGTTTTCATGAATTGTATTTGGAAATTCTACTCCAAATAAATCAGAACTTCCTTTTATATTTGCTTGATTTCCCCAAACAACTACGCTTCCTTTTACACTTCGGCAAGCACTCCCTGAACCTAAACGGGCTAAGAAAGAAGCTTTTTGAAAGAAATAATCATCGGTCATTTCTGGGTTTAAAGTTTTTTCTAAGCTCATAAAATTCATTGCCAAAGCTGCCATTCCAGATGCCGATGAGGCTATTCCTGAACTATGCGGAAAAGTATTTTGAGTGTCAATTGTAAAATGATACTCTTTCAGGAAAGGGAGATAAACGAAAACACGTTCCAAAAATTTCTGTATTTTCGGTTTGAAATCTTCTTTTGGTTTTCCTTCAAAAAGTAAATCGAATGAGAAATTATCAGTTGAAATGTCTTTTTTAGCGAAAGCTAGTTTAGTAATTGTTTTACAATTGTTTAAAGTAAAGCTTACTGAAGGATTTGCCGGAATTTGATTGTCTTTTTTTCCCCAATATTTTACCAAAGCAATGTTACTTGGAGCGCTCCACTCAAAATTGCCTTGATCTATAGTCGAAGTATATTTTTTTGGAATAAAATCGTTTGCTGTAAACATAAAAATATAAAATTTACGCAAAGATACTTTTTTTGAATTATACCTTTTGCACTTTTTGATAGGCTATAAAAATGTTTACCTTTATTAACTCAAAAAAAGAATATAAAATGAATAAAATCACTCGAATTTTAGCTGTTGTTGTTACTTGTCTTGCTATTGGATATTTTTCGGGAATTGTTACCAGAACTAGTGTTGATACTTGGTATCCGACTTTAATCAAGCCAAGCTTTAATCCGCCTAATTGGGTTTTTGCACCAGCTTGGAGTTTGCTTTATCTTTTGATGGGGGTTGCATCTGGATTGGTTTGGGATCGAATAGAATATGAAAAAGAAGCAGTTAAAAATGCATTGGTTTTCTTTGCAATTCAATTGGCTCTAAATGCTTTGTGGTCGTATTTGTTCTTTGGATTAATGAATCCGTTATTAGCGCTTCTTGAAGTTTTTGTTCTTTGGCTGATGATTTATGAAACACTTTTAAAATTTATAAAAATCAATAAAATCGCTGGTTATTTATTAGTTCCTTACTTGCTTTGGGTAAGTTACGCCACAGTTCTGAATGCTAGTATTTGGTGGTTGAATAAATAGTTTTAGTTTAATTGATACGTTTTATTTTATGAATATATTCAAGATTTTTGTTATCGCGTTATCTCTAATTTCGTTTAAGACTTTTGCTTGTTTGAACGGGGATACTAAGTATTTGAAAAATGGTGCTGTAGTGTATGTCGATTATAGAGGACTTGTTCCGCATGGCCATAACTTTTTCCCTAAAGACTTTCCTGAGTTGATAATAGATCTGGATAAATTATATAAAAAAACGAATGATATAGATTATTTGTCAGATAAAGGATATCTTTTAATCGTTTTAGGGAAATATCAAGAGGCTTTAAAATTATATTTAGGGATTGAAAAAATAAAACCTAACAGATATTCGACTGCATCTAATTTAGGGACACTTTATGAGTTAATAGGGGAAAATGAAAAGGCATATCAATGGATTAAAAAATCTATACAGATTAATCCAGAATCCCATAAAGGATCTGAATGGTTACATTTAAAGATATTAGAAGCTAAAGTTAAGCATATTGAAAATGTCACAGGACAGTTTTTGATAGATGAGAGTTTTGGAGAAGAAGCAAGTCCAAAAACTGATTTGTCTAAAAAGGAATTGGAGGAATTGGCTCAGTCAATTTATTTTCAGGTTAATGAGCGGATTAGTTTTATAAAACCAAAAGACAAAGTTATTTCTGTTTTACTTTTTGAGCTTGGGAATGCGGTTAAGATAATCGGAGAAAATGAAAATGCCATAAGAATTTATAATCTTTCCAAAGAATATGGGTTTCAGGATGAACTAATAAATAGTAGATTGGTTTATTGTCATCAAAGCCAAATTAAAAAGTTAGAAGAGCTGAATCAAAAAATGTATGGAGTAATTGAAAAAGTAAAAAAGAGCAAACAAGTTGTTGATATTGATGAAATGAATCAAATGAATCAAATGAATCAAATGAATACAATTGTAATTGTTTTGTCAATAGTCTCTGTAAGCTTGTTGATTGGTCTTGTGATTTTTTATTTTAAATGGAAAAATTTAAAGAATCTCACTAACTAGAGTTTGATTATATTTAGTTTTTAGATTCAGCTTTCATTTTTTTAAAGCTTTCATTCTTTGCATACAAAAAATCCATTGTGGTTAATATGTTATTGTGTTCTAAAAGGTTCTTAGATGTTGGGTCAGCATCACAAAAAGTTAGAAACAATTCTTTTTCTTCGGGTTTTAATTTTAAATCCTTTGTGAAAAAATCTGGATTCAATGTTGTCTTTACAAGTTGAATAAAATCTATTTCTGGTGTTTCGATTTTTCTTTCTTTTTCTTTTTTAAATATGTTATAGATTTGTTTACCAAGTCGAACAAAATCAGTTCCGAGATCAATCGGAGCTGTTCCATCTTTGTAACCATCAATTTTCATCCCTAGTTTGGCTCTGGATTTGTTTAATTTAATTTCTTTGATTTCTTCTTTGGTTATGAATATCGATTTTGGGTTTTTAGATAAAATGAGCACTTCTTTTAATTCTTCTGGTTTTGGAAGCATCTTTACAGTAAGATTATTCATTTCAATATTTTCCTGAGTTATTTTTAGTTTTTTAAAAAGATAATCATTGGAGAAAAATATTAAACTGTCTTTTACATTTACTAAAATCAAGAATTCTCCCTGTTCATTTGTAGTAGTACTAGTTTTAGACGTTTTATTGATTACTTCTACATTTTTTAAGAGGGTAGTTTCTGATGTAACTTTTCCTTTTAAGAGTTTTTCTGTTTGTGAAACACCAAGTTGGTAGGTAAATAAAGAAATTGTAGTAAGTAATTTTGCTTTCATCTATAAGTATTAAGTTGTAAGTAAAATTATTAGAGTTATCTTAAATAAAACTTATGGAATTTCTAAAGTCTTGTTAATTCAGTTTTTAGTTTACAGTTGCGGTATTCAGTCTCAATCAAGAAACTGAGACTGTTACTGAATACTTTAAACTTTTTTCACAGTTTCTTAAACATTTTGTTTTTTGCATACAAAAAATCCATTGTAGCTAATACATTATTGTTTTCTAAAAGGTTCTTAGATCTTGGATCAGCATCGCAAAATTCAATAAAAAGGTCTTTTTCCTCGGGTTTTAACTTTAAATCTTTGGTAAAAAAATCTGAAGGTATTGATTTTGCTATAAGTTTTTTGAAATCAGTTTCCGAAGTTTTCTTTTTGAGTTCTTCTTTATCTTTTTTAAATAAATTAAAAAGGCCTGTTCCCATTCGGGTGAAGTCCATACCATTTGGAATAGTTCCGTCGTAAACACCAGTATATTTTTGTAAAGATCCAGCTTCTTTATAGAGTTTTACGTTGTCTAGATCTTTTTGAGAAATTTTTATAGGATTAAATTTCATAGTAGTTACGACTACTTCATCTAATTCTTCGGCTTTGATAGCCATATTGACAATAATATTATTTTTATCAATATTGGCCTGAGTTATTTTTAGTCTTGTGAAAAAGTAATCTTTAGAGAAAAATAACAGACTATCTTTTACTTTTACCGGAATGGAAAACTCTCCCAAAGCATTTGTTCTGGTACTGGTTTTCGCTGTTTTATTAATAACTTCTACTTCTTTAAGAGGATTGTTGTTGGAAAAAACTTTTCCGTGAAGTAATTTTTCTGTTTGAGAAATGCTAAGTTGATAGGTAAGTAACGAAATTGTTGTAAGTAATTTTACTTTCATATATGGTTAATTGGTTGAAAGTAAAATTATTAGAATTGTCTTAACTAAAACTTATAGAATATTTAAAGTCTTGTTAATTCGGTTTTTAAATTATCAGTCTCAATGTTATTACCAGTCGTAGTTCTTAGAGTTGAAAACTGCGACTGGTACTTGAATACTAAATTGCAGAAATTTTATTCACGAATCGAGCTAATTCACCGTTATTTATTAGAACAGGGCCATGACCAAAACATAATATTTTTGGGTTTAACTTGGCTAGTTTTTTTATGGATTCCCTATTTTTTTGTTGATTGGTTGTGAACAAGCTTGGCGGTTCATGTAATCCAGGAACAGTGGTTAATAAATTCATGTTAGTCATTACATCACCAACTATAAGAACACCATCGTGTTCTCTAAAAAAAGATAAATGCCCGCTGGAATGCCCAGGAGTTTCAATTACAGTAAATCCGCCTATGATGTCACCTTCTTTAACAATTTTGGATACTTGACAACCTTTTCCAGCCCATAGTTTTGCTTGAAATTTAGAAATTATATTGTTTGGATTTGGGTATTCAATAGTTACATTTCCGATTTCCGCCGCTTGTTTTTCGGGTTCACTACACCACAACGGAATATTTAAAGTGTCACAAATAACTTTACTACTACCCTGATGATCGGCATGAGCATGGGTGAGTACGTGGGTATTTACTTTTTTGTCTTTAATTGCATTTAAAATTTTAGATGCCGAGCTTCTTATTCCTGCATCAATAAGTACATCTTCAATTAAATAACAATTAATACTGTTTCTGGGTAATACCGGTATTTGGTACACATTTTTGGCTACGTTTTTCATTTTATCAAATTTTATTATTGACAAAGATGAAAAACGAAAATACTAACCTATTTGATAAATGTTAAGAAATGCTTTGTCGAATGCGACTTAAAGATTCGGGTGTAATACCCAAAAAAGATGCAATGTATATAAGTGGTGTACGCTTGATAATCTTTGATGGTGCGGTTTGTAAAAAAGTAAGGTATTTTTCTTTGGCAGGAATCATTTGTAGTTTTAATAATCGATCTGCCATGCATAGGTAATTTTGTTCGGCTAGAATTCTTCCAACACGTTCCCAATTAGGAATTTCATTGTATAATTGTTGCATTCTTTGATAGCTTATCGAAAGAACTTCGCATTCCTCAATACATTGTATGTTTTCGAAAGAATGAGTTTGGTTTATGAAACTGGAGTAGGAGGCAATAAAGCCTTCATCGCAACTTAAGTAAGTTGTAATTTCTTTTCCGTTTTTTAAATAATAAACTCTGGCGAGCCCTTTAATAATGAAATAAATTTTATTGCTGGTTTTCCCAATAGTAGCTAAATATTCTTTGGCTTCAATTTTATCATATTCAAAACAAGAAACAATCTTTTTAATTTCGTCCTCGGTAAATGAAGCGATTGCTTGTATTTGTTTTTCTAATGAAATTGAATTCATAGTTAAGTCTTTTAGATACTATTTGCTACAATAAAACCACTTGTCCATGCATTCTGGAAATTAAATCCACCAGTAATTGCATCGATATTTACAATTTCTCCAGCGAAGTATAAGTTTTCATGAAGCTTGCTTTCCATCGTTTTAAAGTTGATTTCTTTTAAATCGATTCCGCCTGCGGTTACAAATTCTTCTTTAAAAGTACTTTTTCCGTTTACCTGGAAAGTTCCATTTGTTAACTGATTAGCTAAATTCTGAAGTTGAATTTTAGATAAATCTGCCCATTTAGTTTCTACTTCTATATTAGAAGCGAGAACTAAACTTTCCCATAATCGATTTGGGAAATCGAAAGGGGATTTTTTGGAAACGGCTTTTTTGGCGTGTTCCTGTTTTAAATCTTTTAGAATTTTTTCGGCATCTTCGGTATCAACATCATTTAGCCAATTTACAAAAATCGTAAACTGATAATTTTTGTCATGCAAAATACGTGCTCCCCAAGCCGAAAGCTTTAAGATTGCAGGACCACTCATTCCCCAATGGGTAATTAATAATGGACTTGTTGATTCTAGTTTGGTATCTTTTACTTTTACAGTTGCTTGTGCAGCAACACCAGGTAGTTCTTTTATTCTAGGGTCTTTTATATTAAAGGTAAATAGGGAAGGGACAGGGCTTACTATGGCATGCCCAAAAGTTTGTAGCATTTCCCATATTTTAGGATTGCTTCCTGTGGCTAAAATCAATTTTTCGGCGATATAATTCTGGTTTTGTGTTTCGATTTTCCAGAAGTTTTCTTTCTTAAAGATAGATTGTACGCTTTGACCCGTAAGTACTGTAATACCTAATTTTGCGGTTGCTTTTAAAAAGCAATCAATGATAGTTTGTGAAGAATTTGAAACAGGGAACATTCTCCCATCATCTTCAATCTTTAGTTCTACACCATGTTTCTCAAACCATTCTATGGTATCTCCGGAACAAAACTGATGGAATGGTCCTCGTAGTTCTTTTTCGCCACGCGGATAAAACTTAACCAATTCATTAGGCTCAAAACAAGCATGAGTTACATTACAACGACCACCACCAGAAACGCGAACTTTCGTTAGTACTTCGGAACCACGTTCTAAAATAGCGACTTTTAATTTTGAGTTTTTTTCTACAATATTAATTGCTGTAAAAAATCCTGCTGCACCGCCACCTACTATTATTATATCAAAATTTTGAGTCATATTTTTATTTTAACCTCTAAGTATCTTTGTCAAAGTTTTGAACTTTTACAAAGATTAATTGGAAGTTGGTTTTTATATTCTATCTGGGAAATCACTAATGATTCCGTTTATGTTGTATGTTTTTATTCTTGTAATGTCTGCTGCCTCATTGACTGTCCAAGGAAAAATCTCAAATCCTTTTTCTTGTATTTGTATTGCGTTCTCTTTGCTTAACAAATTAAAATCGGGATTAATTGCTTTTGCTTTTATTGCTTCTGCAAAAGTAATAGCCGAGTCAATATCAGTTTCGGTTAAAACACCAACGGGTATTTTCGGATTTAGTAAAACTATTTCTTGTAAAAAATCCCATTCGAAACTTGAAACAATAAAAGAATTGTAATTCCAGTTTTTTTCTGAAACGTATAATTCGATTAATGCAGCTACAGCATTGGCAGTTCCTTGACCTTTTAATTCTATATTAATAAAACATTGCTGGTCTACTAAATCAAAAACTTCTGGTAATGTTGGAATTTGCTGCTCCTTTTCTGTGCGAAACGCTTTTAATTCCTGCAAAGATAAGTTATTTACAAAGCCTTTTCCGTTGGTAGTTCTGTCAATCGTTTCATCATGAATTACAATAATATGACCATCGGCGCTCAGGTGAACGTCTAGTTCTATTCCGTCAGCATTTAAGTCTAATGCTTTTTGAAAGGCCTTTAAGGTGTTTTCGGGTTCGTAACCTCTTGCGCCACGATGTGCTATTTTTAGCATTTATTGAGATTTATTGGCAAAGGTCGGAAAAAATAGATTTGTTGCGTATAGTTTTACCGCAAAGAGCGCAAAGTTTTACGCAAAGGTCGCAAAGCTTTAATTAAAAAAAGAATAGCCACAGATTATACAGATTCGCGTAGATTTAAAAATCCTTTTAATCCGTATAATCTGTAGCTAAAAAAAACATTGTGGTTTAACGGCAAAGTCCATAAAGTTTTGATTAAAAAAAACCACAGATTATAATGATTCACACAGATTTCAAAAATCCATTTTATCATTATAATCTGTGGCTAAAACTTTGTGTTTAAATTTTAACTTTTATTCTAGTTCTAATACGATTGCTGATTTTGGTTCTAAAGTAATTTCAGATGTTAAATCGAACATTTTTCCTGTAAGGATGTCTTTTCCTGATTTAAAGTTTTTGATGTTTTCTTTAAAACGATTTGTTTTAAGAGATTGCGCTGTAGCATTATTATTAAAGACTACCATTACAGTTTTAGCATCAGTATATCTAAAATAAACATAAGTATTATTCTCAGGGATATAATGTGTCATTTTTCCGAAATGAACGGCTTCATTTGATTTTCTCCATTTGAATAATTTTGAAGTAAAATCGAAATATTTAGCTTGTTCTGTTGTTCTTCCTGTTGCGGTAAAAGCATTGTTTTTATCGCCATTCCATCCACCAGGGAAATCTTGACGAATATCGGCATCGCCTTTGCTTTTATCACCACCCATTCCGATTTCTGAACCATAATACAATTGTGGGATTCCACGAACGGTTGCCAATAAAGTCATTGCCAATTTGTATTTGACAAAATCATATTTATAAACATCATTGATTCTATTTGTATCGTGATTTTCGGCAAAAACCAAAATATTGTCTGGGTTTGGATATAGATAATCTAATGCAAAATTGTTGTAGAATTTAATCATTCCGTTATCCCAAGTTGCTTCACTTTCGTTAAAAGCAGAACCAATTTGATTATGTAATGTAAAATCCATTACACTTGGCAAATTCGAATTGTAGTTTTCGATTGCGCCTATTTTACTGTCTTTTTGCCAGAATGCTAAATTTGCCTGATTGTGCATCCAGATTTCTCCAACAATATTAAAGTTTGGATATTCATTAGTAATTGCTTTTGCCCAATTTGCCATCGCAGCAGGATCTGAATAGTTGTAAGTATCAACTCTAAATCCGTCAAGATCTGCGTATTCAATCCACCAAATTGCGTTTTGAGTTAGGTATTTTGCTACCAAAGGATTTTTTAAATTTAAATCAGGCATTGAAGGTACAAACCAACCATCAATACAAACTTCCTGATCTAATTTTGAGGCATGAATATCTGTAATTACTTCACGTCTGTGGTGTGTCTGTGTGAAAGTTTCAAATTGATTGAACCAAGTTTTGGTTGGCATATCTTTAATCATCCAATGCGTGATTCCCCAGTGATTGGTTACATAATCCATAACTAGTTTCATGTCTTTTTTATGCATTTCGGCAGCCAGGTGAACATAGTCTTCATTGGTTCCGTAGCGAGGATCTATTTTATACACATCCGATTGTGCGTAGCCATGATACGAATGTTGTTTGTCATTGTCTTCTCCTAAAGGTGTATTCCAAATAGTTGTTGCTCCTAATGACGAGATATAATCCAGGTTTTTGATGATTCCTTCGATATCACCACCATGACGTCCGCTTGGGTCTTGTCGGTTTCCTTTTTCTGTTAGAGTAGCATTAGTATCGTTTTTTGAGTTTCCATTTGCAAAACGATCTGGCATGATTAAATACATCACATCTGATGCATCAAAGCTTTTGCGTTGAGCAGAATTTTCTCTTCTCTTTTTTAAAGAATATTTTTGTGTAAATGCAACTTTGTTTTTGTTTTTAAATGAAAAAACTAACTCAGATGCAGGAATGTCTTTAGTGTCGATTGTTACGAAAATGTAGTTAGGATTTTCGGTTTTTTTAATGTCTTTAATAGTTACATTATCAGAAACAGTAGGTTCGTATTGGGCAATGTCTTTTCCGTAGAACATAATCTGAAGTTCTGGATTGTTCATGCCAGCATACCAAAAAGGTGGCTCTGTTTTCTGAATTTGCGCTTTCGCGGAAACGGAAAACAATAAAACAAAAAGGATTATTTTATAGATTGAATGGTTGAGGGTTTTTTGGATATTCATAATTTTAAATGTAATTATTCTCGTTGTCAGTTCGAGCGTAGTCGAGAACCATTGCGGCATCTCTCCCGAAGCTTCGGGACGTTCGATGTGACAAAAAGAGAGTTATGAAAAAAAGACAAGTAATCTTGGAGAAAATCACTTGTCTTTTTAAGTTTTATTTAGTTTCGATTATGCTAATTGCATAACCACCACCTGGAACAGATAACTGTGATAATTTTGATTTATTTGTTACAGCTATTTTCTTGATAGTGTAAGCTTGAGGATTTGTTTTGTAGTGTGCATCTTTTGCATCAGCATAAATTGTTGCTGTGTATTTCTTCCCTTTTTCAAGGAAATCAAAGTTGATGTTTGATGTACGACTTACATCTCCGTTTACATTACCTACAAACCAGTTGTTAGTACCTTTTGCTTTACGAGCTACAGTAATATAATCACCTGGTTCTGCTTCAATATATTTACTTTCATCCCAATCGATAGCAACATCTTTGATGAATTGGAAAGCATCTGCAAATTTGTTGTAGTGCTCAGGAAGATCGGCAGCCATTTGTAATGGGCTGTACATAGTAACGTATAGTGCTAATTGATTAGCAATTGTACTGTTTACATGCGATTTGTTATCAGGATTAAGTTTGCTAATGTCCATTTCGAAAATACCAGGAGTATAATCCATTGGTCCACCAATTAATCTTGTAAATGGTAAGATTGTTACGTGATTTGCTTTAGATCCACCAAATGCTTGGTATTCTGTTCCTCTTGCAGATTCGTTTCCGATTAAGTTAGGATATGTTCTGCTAATACCTGTTGGGCGAACTGCTTCGTGTGCATTAACCATAATTTTATATTCGGCAGCTTTTTCCAACGCGTATTGGTAATGGTTTACAATCCATTGGTCGTAATGATTTTCTCCTCTAGGTAAAATATCACCTACGTAACCACTTTTTACAGCATCGTATCCATTGTCTTTCATGAATTGGTATGCTTTATCCATGTGACGCTCGTAGTTACGAACTGAACCTGAAGTTTCGTGGTGCATGATGATTTTTACACCTTTAGATTTTGCATAAGCGTGCAATCCTTTTACATCAAAATCTGGGTAAGGAGTTACAAAATCAAAAACATAATCTTTTGAGTGACCAAACCAGTCTTCCCAACCTTCATTCCAACCTTCTACAAGTACAGCATCAAAACCATTTTGAGCTGCAAAGTCAATGTATTTTTTTACGTTAGCATTAGTTGCTCCGTGTGTTCCGTTTGGTTTTGCTTTAGAGAAATCTGAAACTCCAAGTTGTACTGTTGGGAAATCGTTAGTGTATGACCAAGAACTTTTTCCTGTAATCATTTCCCACCAAACACCTACATACTTAACTGGTTTTATCCAAGACGTATCTTCGATTTTACAAGGGTCGTTTAGGTTTAATGTCATTTTTGAATTAAGAATTTCTCTTGCATCATCGCTAACAATAATTGTTCTCCAAGGAGAATGACTTGGTGCTTGCATGTATCCTTTATCACCTTTTGCATCTGGAGTTAACCATGATTCGAAAATCATGTTTTTATCATCAAGGTTTAAGTGCATACATGAATAATTAATTAATGCTGCTTCATGAAGATTGATATATACTCCTTCGGCAGTTTTTAGCATAAGTGAAGTCTGAACTCCTGTTGGAGAAAAAGATTTTTGCGAAACGTTTGCAGTATATGCTTTTTCAGATAATCCACGAATTTCAGATAATTTCGATTTTGTATAATCGTATTCTTGTGTATCGTAATCACCAGGAATCCAAAATGCAGTATGGTCGCCCGTCATTGCAAATTGTGTTTTTTCTTCTTTGATTACAAAATACGTAAGGTTCTTTTGAGTTGGGAATTCATAACGGAATCCAAGTCCATCATCAAATAAACGAAAACGGATTAACAATTGTCTGTCGGTTCCTTTTTGGTTTAATGTTACCGCAAGTTCATTATAATGATTACGAATAGAAGCTACTTCTCCCCAAACTGGCTTCCAGTTTTCGTCAAAAGTTGCAGTTTTTGTATCAATAACCGTAAAATCATTTAGTAACGATTTTTTATCGTCTTTAAGCTCAAGTCCCAACTTACTGGATTTTACAACCTCTTTGTTTTTGTATTTAAGATTGTAAGTTGGAGTTCCGTCGCTTTGTAGCGAAAACTCCATGACAAATTTTCCTTCAGGCGATTTTAGTTGTTGTGCTTTTGTAATGTTACAAAATGCAACTAGAATGAAGGCTGTGAAAATGAAATTCTTCATGTTGATAAATTAAAAAATGTTATAAAAATATATAGAAGCTACTATTTATGCAATTGCATATTTTGTAGCGACTACGGTTTGACCATTAACGACAATGGCTAAGTCGGTATCTCCATCTACAGAAAACGTAGTTTCGTTATGGTTTATTGACACTTTTAGAATTTGATTTCTAAAATTGATTTTAAATGAATATCCTGTCCATTCTTTTGGAATTTTTGGAGAGAAATGTAGCGTATCATTTTTTACACGCATTCCTCCAAAACCTTCTACAATACTCATCCATGTTCCAGCCATTGATGTAATATGACAACCTTCTTCAACTTCTTTATTGTAATCGTCTAAGTCTAAACGAGAAGTTCTTAGGTAGAATGTATATGCCATATCCATTTTGTCCAGAGCTGCTGCCTGAATGGAGTGTACGCAAGGCGAAAGTGAACTTTCGTGTACGGTAAAAGACTCGTAAAACTCAAAATTACGTAATAGTTCTTCTTTTGTAAAATGTTCTTCAAAAAAGTAAAAGCATTGCAAAACATCAGCTTGCTTGATATATGGTGAACGTAATACGCGATCCCAAGACCATTTTTGGTTTATAGGACGTTGCGAACGGTCTAAGTCTTTTACTGGAACTAAATCTTTATCCAGGAATCCGTCTTGTTGTAGGTAAACATCAAGTTCTTTCGAAAAAGGGAAGTACATATTATTGGCTACTTTTTTCCATTCCTGAATTTCAGTTGCAGTAAGATTTACTTTTTCGATAATTCTTTTGTGATCGGAAGGGTATTCGGTAGCAACTTTTATAATTTGTTCTTCGGCATAATCAATACACCATTTTGCAATATAATTGGTATAGAAATTATTGTTGATGTTGTTTTCGTATTCGTTAGGACCTGTAACTCCTAATATCACATACTGATTTTTATCTGTAGAGAATGAAGCTCTTTGATGCCAAAAACGCGCAATACCAATTAATACTTCTAATCCTTTTTCGGGAATATAGGAGTAATCTCCTGTGTAACGGTTGTAATTGAAAATGGCAAAAGCTATCGCTCCATTTCTGTGGATTTCTTCATGTGTGATTTCCCATTCGTTATGGCATTCTTCACCATTCATAGTTACCATTGGGTATAAAGCAGCTCCATCTTTGAAACCCAAATTGTCTTTGGCATTTTCAATAGCTTTATCCAATTGGTTGTAACGATAGGTCAATAAATTACGAGCTACTTGCTGGTCTTTTGTCGCCATATAAAATGGAATACAATATGCTTCGGTATCCCAATAGGTTGATCCTCCGTATTTTTCTCCAGTAAATCCTTTAGGTCCAATGTTTAATCGGTTGTCTTTTCCTGAATAAGTTTGGTTTAACTGAAAAATATTGAAACGAATTCCTTGTTGAGCTTTTACATCGCCATCGATAGTAATGTCTGACATTTCCCAAACTTTAGCCCAAGCTTCGATTTGCTCTTGTAATAATTGGTCATATCCTTTGCTTAATGCTTCTTTAATTGCTTTTTCGGCAGCAGCAAGAGTATTGGTATGGTTTAATGAAACGGTATAGCCACCAATTTTTTGTATAGATGAGGTTTGTCCTTTAGCAATGATTACACCATAAGTATATTCTACTTTATCTGTTGAAGAATCTATTGTAGAAGGCGAAATATTAATATTCTCGTTATTAGCAAAAATACTATTATGCATAAAAGTCGTAACCTTAAAATGTGTTTTATAGGTTTGAGCAGTTACATAAGCTTCATTTGTAGCTTTTTTTACTTCAAGAGGTTCCCAGAATTTTTCTTCCCAGTTTGCATCTTCATTGGTAACACCAGCATCCAAATATGGTTTGTAAAGAATTTTTGCATCTTTATTTAATGGAGTTATTTCGTATTTGATAATACCAACTTCATCCAGATTCAAAGACAGAAAACGACGTACGTTAACAGCAATTTCGGTTCCGTTTTTTAATGTTGCTTCAAAGGAACGATTGTACCAACCTTCTTTCATATTTAATTCTCTACGAAAGTTTTTTACTTCGGTACAAGAATTTAAATCGAAAGCTTCTTCGTTAATTTCAACGTTGATACCAATCCAGTTTGGAGCATTAAGTACTTTGGCGAAGTATTTTGGATATCCATTTTTCCACCAACCCACTTTTGTTTTATCTGGATAATAGATTCCGGCAATATAACTTCCCTGGAAAGTTTCTCCTGAGTATTTTTCTTCAAAATTGGCACGCTGTCCCATGGCACCGTTTCCGATACTAAAAAGACTTTCAGATGATTTGACTCTTTCAACATCAAAGCCTTCTTCTATTATTGACCAATTGTCTGGTTTTATATAATCTTGATTCATTGTTTTTAAAATTTGACAATTCGTAAATTAGAAAATGAGATAATTAAGCAGTTTGAGAATTATCTAATGGAGTATCTAATTGATTAATTGTTTTCGATTGATTGATTTATTTTGTGATTAATGATTTGATGAAATTTTGATCTATTAAGGTAAAATCCTCAAAGATGTATTTTGCTTCGTGTAATACTGTTTTGGAACCAATTCCTACACTAGTCATTTTTGCAATATTAGCTGCTTGAACTCCTGCAACTGAATCTTCAAAAACGATAGAATCTGTAGGGCTTATGTTTAATAATTGAGCCGCTTTCAGGAAAACTTCAGGGTCTGGTTTAGCATTTGTAACATCATTACCATCTACGATAACATCGAAGTAGGAGATGATTCCTGTTTTTTCGAGAATCGGACGTGCATTTTTGCTAGCTGAACCTAATGCAATGGCTTGTTTATTCTCTTTTAAAAATTCTAAAACAGGGAAAACTCCAGGAAGGATTTCGCTTTTATCCATATCTACCAGATAAGTCAGATAGTCTTCATTTTTTTGGATGAGCCATTTATCTTTGTCTTCTTGTGAAGCTTGTATGTTTCCTAATTCCAGGATGATATCTAGAGAACGTACACGACTTACTCCTTTTAAGAGTTCGTTGTGTTCGTGTGTAAAGTCAATGTTTAATGCATTTGCAATTTTTTGCCACGCTAAATAATGATATTTAGCTGTGTCAACAATTACGCCGTCCAGGTCGAATATAAACGCTTTTGTATTCATTTAATAATATGCTTATTTTGTATTTCTTTTCGAAAAAGTATTTAAATTTTGATTGTAAGGAAACCATTTCTCATTTTATCAGAAAGAGAATTTTTTAGATGTGAGTTTTAGATTTTAATGTCATCTACATCTTTCACTTTGTAAACTAAAACTGCGGCTATCAAAAAGCTGACTCCACTCGTGATTAAAGCGTACATAGCATCACCGTTATAAAGGTATTTTACGATTGGCCCTCCGATTATTGCGTTTATTATTTGAGGAATTACGATGAAGAAATTGAAAATCCCCATGTAAACCCCCATTTTTTTAGGAGCAATAGATCCAGCCAGAATAGCATACGGCATTGCGAGGATACTAGCCCAAGCCACACCAATTAATACCATAGAGAGAATAACCCAATTTTCATCTGGCATGAAGTAAATAGAAATTAAACCTATTCCTCCAATAACTAATGAAAGGGCGTGAGTTGATTTTCGTCCAATTTTTTTTGCAATCATCGGAAGAAAAAACAAGGCTATAATTGCCGAAACAAGATTGTAAACTCCAAAGAGAATTCCAACCCAATCCCCAGCATCTTGGTAAGTTTGACTTGAATTATCGTCTAATGGTAATCCGTAAATATGATGTGCAATTGCTGGAGTACTAAATACCCACATACCGAAAAGTCCGAACCAAGAGAAAAACTGCACCCAACTAAGCTGACGCATAGTAGTTGGCATTTTTGCAAAATCCGTAAAAATATCTGTAAGTCTTGATTTTTCTTCAGAAGGAACATCAACTTCACTTTGAGGATCTTCAAAATTGGCTAATTCTTCAGGAGAATATTCTTTGGTTGTAAATAAAGTTACCAGAATAGATCCAATTAAAACGACAGCTCCTAAAACAAAGGAAAGAGTAAGATTTAAAGGGACACTACCAGGAACGGTACTGTTAGAAACTCCAAACCATTTGGTTAATACATAAGGTAATGCCGAACCAATTACGGCTCCGAAACCAATAAGTGCTGTTTGGATACTGAATCCTGCTGTGCGCTGGTCAGTTCTTAAATTGTCTCCAACTAAAGCACGAAATGGTTCCATGGCAATATTAAACGAAGCATCCATAATCATAAGCATTCCTGCTCCAACCCATAATGCAGGTAAAACAGAAATAAATATGTTTGCTTGTGGCATTAATATTAATCCAACCGAAGCTAGAATAGCACCTACTAGAAAAAATGGTTTTCTTCGACCAAATTTCCCCCAGGTTTTATCACTATAATGTCCAATGATAGGTTGAACAATTAATCCCATTAAAGGAGCAATTATCCAAAACCATGAAAGTTCGTGTACGTCGGCACCAAAAATTTGAAGAATTCTACTGGCATTTGCATTTTGTAGAGCAAACCCCATTTGTATTCCTAAGAAACCGAAACTCATGTTCCAGATTTCCCAAAAACTTAATTTACGCTTTTCCATTATCGTAATTTAATGAATGTACGATAAGCGCTTTGCTTATCAAAACTTAACTTATTTTTCGAAGTAAAAGTAAAAGTTTTGAGCTGGCGTAAATTTATAAATTATTTTTCTAAAGAAACAAATAAAAACCCATTAAATAATTTTAATGGGTTTTTGTATGTGATTATTTAGGGAGTTAATCTGTAGATTCTCTTTCTATAAGATGAGTTTCAATGACTTCAGTTTTGTAATTTTCTTCTTCTTCCTCGCCTTCTTCGGTTTCTGATTCCAGGCGATCTATAAGCATTTTCGCAGCTTTATTCCCCATTTTGTTACCGCTCTGGCTTACGGTAGTAATAGTGGGAGTCGAATATTTGGATATAATTCCATCAGTAAACGCAATAACGGCTACATCCTCGGGAACTCTAAGTCCCATTTTGCTGGCTGTTTTTATTATAGTAACGGCAAAAAGTTCGTTAACTGCAAAAACTGCATCTATAGCCCGATCTTCTAATAATTGACTAATAATTATTTCGCAAGTGTCTACATCTTCAATCTTAATAATAAGGTCTTCATTAAAAGGTATGTCGTTGTCTAATAATGCTTTTGTGTATCCATCTGTTCGTAGTTTTCCAACGCTTACGTAATCAACAGTTGTAACTAAAGCTATTTTTTTACGGCCCTTATCAATTAAACTCTGAACTGCTTCATAAGCTGCCGATTTATCGTCGATAATTACTTTGTCGCATAAAATTTCATTGGTAACCCTGTCGAACATAACGACTGGCATTCCTTGATTTATGACTTCGGTTATATGATGAAAATCGCCTTTAAATTGTGTTTCTTTAGATAATGATATGATAAAACCATCGATACTTCCGTTGGCAAGCATTTCCATGTTAAGTACTTCTTTATCAAATGAATCATCAGATAAACATATGATAACACTATAGCCATTTTCGTTAGCAACTTCCTCGACTCCGTTAATGACTGTTGAGAAAAAATGATGTACAATTTCGGGAATAATAATACCTATTGTTTTGGTTTTACGATTCTTAAGGCTAAGGGCAATATTGTTGGGTTTGTAGTTATAGAATTTGGCGAAAGCCTGAACTTTTAATCGGGTATCTTCTCCGATTTCGAGGCTGTTTCGAAGTGATTTTGAGACGGTAGAAATAGATACATCAAGCTCCTTCGCAATTTGTTTAAGGGTTATTTTGCGTTTCATACTGTTGATATGGAAAAAATTGTTTTGTTAATAAAGATATGGTTTATTTTTAAAAATGACAGTATTATGCTTAAAAACTTATATAATATAGAAAGTTTTCAACACTATCACGTTTTCGTAAGCTGATATGATTTTGGTCATGTCGGGCATGTTAATAAATCCTTAATTTTGAAATTCGAAGTAAAAATAAAAGTTAAATATTCAACCAAAACTCAATTTTAATTTAAACAAAAAGTATGAAAACAATTTATAAAAAGTTGTTATTTTTATTCTTACTCCTTCCTTTTAGTGTGTTTGCTCAGAGCACATTAGATGGTGTTGTTCTTGATAAAGCAACAGGGCAACCGATTCCAGGAGTAAATGTAAATGTACAAGGGGGTACCAATGGTACTTCGACTGATTTTGACGGAAAATTTAAACTGTCAAATGTAAAAAGTGGGGATAAACTTGTCGCTTCTTTCATAGGTTATGTTAGTGCAACTATTAGTTTTAACGGACAAAAAAACATAAGTATTTCTTTAGAAGAAGATGCAAATCAACTTAGGGAAGTTGTAGTACAAGTAGGTTACGGAACTGTTAAGAAAAAAGACGCAACAGGTTCAGTATCTCAAATTTCTGCTAAAGAATTTAATAAAGGAATTAACGTAACTCCAGAAAGTTTAATCAGCGGAAGAATTGCTGGTGTAAATGTTGTTGGAGGTGGTGCTCCTGGAGCAAAAGCTGATATTAGAATTCGTGGAGGATCTTCATTAAGTGCTTCAAACGAGCCTTTAATTGTAGTAGATGGTCTTCCTATGAGTAATGCTAAAACAGAAGGAGCAACAAGTATTTTATCTACAATTGATCCTAATGATATTGAGTCTTTTACTGTTTTGAAAGATGCTTCGGCAGCTGCGATTTACGGTTCTAGAGCGGCAAATGGTGTAATTGTTATTACTACTAAAAAAGGAACAAAAGGTGGAGTAAAAGTTAATTTTAGCTCTCAGGTTGGTATCAATACTGTGGCTAATACAGTAGATGTTTTAAGTGCAGACCAGTTTCGTACTCTTGTAAATGAAAAAGGTAATGCTGCACAAAAAGCTTTACTAGGTACAGCAAATACAAATTGGCAAGATGAAATTTTTCATACTGCTTTAACAACTAACAATAATATATCTGTTAGTGGTGCTTTATTTAATAAATTGCCAGTACGTTTATCTGTTGGAAATGTTGATAATCCTGGAATCTTAAGAAATACTTCTTTTGAAAGAACTACGACATCGATATCGCTAAACCCTGTTTTATTTGATAATCATTTAAAAATTGATATTACTGGAAATTTAGCTTTTGGAAAAAATCAATTTCAAGATGAAGGTCCGGTAATTAGTAGTGCGATTATGTTTGATCCAACACAACCTGTTTATCAAGAAGGTTCACGTTATGGAGGTTATTTTGAATGGTTGGAAGCAAACGGTAATGTACCATTGTTGCCAGCGAGAAATCCTGTTGCAAGATTAAATCAAGATGAGCGTAGAGCAACTTCTACCAGAAAATGGGGTAACATTAGGATAGATTATAAACTTCATTTCTTTGAAGATTTAAGAGTTGTTGCTGAGGCAGGTATCGATAAATTTGATACTAATGGTTATACCCGAGTAAGTACGGAGAGTATTTTAGGATACCAACCTACTACATTTGATAAAGGGAACTGGACTAATTTAGGAGGGTATACTGGTTATACAGATAGTCGTCAGAATAAAAACTTAAATACTTATTTTAACTATACTAAAGATTTAGGGAAATTTAAAATTGATGCTACTGCCGGATACAACTATCAGTTGTTTCAACGTGAGGGATATAACTCAGGTGATATTATGCGACCAAACCCACCATCAGATGTTACTACAGATGCAGATGTTAACTTACAATCTTATTTTGGACGTTTGAATTTAGGATATGATAGTCGTTATTTATTAACGGTAAATTATAGAAGAGACGGTACTTCTCGTTTCTCTAAAGAAAACAGATGGGGTAATTTTGCCGGAGGTGCTTTTGCATGGAATGTTGCAGAAGAAGACTTCTTAAAAGGAAATGAAACACTATCTAGCTTAAAGTTAAGAGTTGGATACGGAACTACTGGACAGCAAGATATTCCACCTGCATACGATTATTTGCAGCGTGTAACATTAGGAACGCTTAGCACACAATACCTTTTTAATGGTGTTATTTACAGAGCAGCAAAACCTGAAGGATATAATAAAGATATAAAATGGGAAGATTTAGCTGAGGCAAACGTAGGAGTTGATTTCGGTTTTCTTAACGATAGAATAACAGGAACACTTAATTATTTTGATAAAAAATCTAGTGACCTTTTAGCAGAGATTCCAGTTCCAGATGGTGCAAATATCAGAAACCAAGGATATAGCAATATCGGTAGTGTAAGAACAAAAGGGGTTGAGTTTAATCTTCAATCAGACATTATCAAAAATGATAAATTAACTTGGAATGTTGCTGCTAATGCAACTTACATTGATCAAAAAATATCTGATTTAGGGACTACTGTTCCAGGATTTCAAGGGTATATTACAGGAGATGTTATCGCTGGAGGTACAGGAAATCAAGTATTAATACATTCTGAGGGGTATGCTCCAAATTCATTTTTTGTATTTGAACAATTATATGATGAAAACAAACGACCTATTCAGGGTGCATATGCAGACAGAAATGGAGACGGTGTTATAACAGATGCTGACCGTTATAAATTTCATAAACCAGCAGCAGATTACACTTTCGGATTATTCTCTACTTTAAATTATGGGCAGTTCGATTTTACAATGAACTGGAGAGCTAGTGTTGGGAACTATATTTTTGATAACGTAAGTTCTGATAAAGGGTATTTACAAGCAGGTTTAAGAAGAGATTCTGATTTGTCTAATATTAGTTCTGATTATTATAATACTGGTTTTACTACTGAAAGTAATTCTAATGGGACACAACGTAATTACTCTGATTATTATGTAAAAGATGCTTCTTTTATTAAGTTAGATAATGTTGTACTTGGATACACTTTTAATAAAACGTTACTAAAAGCTGCTTCATTGAGGTTTACAGTTGGAGTTCAAAATGTTTTCGTTTTAACAAAATATGATGGCTTAGATCCTGAAAAATTCAACGGAATAGACAATAATGTTTATCCAAGAGCCAGAACATTCTTGTTTGGAGTAAATGCAAATTTCTAATAGTACGTTGAAAAATAAAATTTTAAAAATAAACAAAATGAAAATATCATTTAAATATATATCTTATTTTCTCCTATTCATTTTAGGATTGAATATGACCCTTACTTCATGTACGAGTGACTTAGATGTGAAGCCAACAGATGATGATGAGTTCCTTTCTGATGACTTTTTTAAAGATCCGGCATCATACAAACAAGTAATGGCGAAGTTATATGCAGGTTTGTATGTAGGAGGAAATGATGGAGATGCTTCTCCGGATATTTTTGGTCTTGGGGGTGATTTCAGTAGTTATTTACGATTGTTATTTGTTACACAGGAATTCCCTACAGATGAAGCTATTGTAGCTTGGTCTGATGATGGTTTACCAGCTATAAATGGACAAAAATGGAGTCCTAGTAATCAGTTTTTGTATGGAATTTTTTCAAGAGCTTTTTATGAAATTAGTATTGCCAATGAGTTTTTAAGACAAACGTCAGAGGAGAAATTAGCAGAAAGAGGTGTTGATGCTAATTTGAAAGCTGAAATTGTTAAATTTAGAGCAGAGGCTCGTTTTTTAAGAGCGTTCTCTTATGTTAATTTAATGGATTTGTTTGGAAATGTACCAATTACTACTGAAAACGACCCTGTTGGTTTCTTTTATCCAGAACAAAAATCAAGAGCACAAGTTTTTGCTTTTGTAGAGTCAGAATTAAAAGATTTGGATAATACTTTAGCTGCTTCTGGTGCAAATGAATACGGAAGAGTAGATAAAACTGCGGCTAAATTTTTATTAGCACAGATTTATTTAAATTCTAAAGTATATACAGGAACTGAAAGAAACAATGATGCTGCTATTGCTTGTAATGAAATTATAACAGGTTCTGCTTATAGTTTTGCAGATGTTCCATATCGTTATTTATTTGCTGCGGATAATGACAGAAACGGAGCTCAAAGAGAAGTAATCTTCCCAATTGTTGGAGATGGTAATGCTATTAGAGCAATAGGTGGAGGTATGAGTTTTATTATTCATGCATCTATTGGTGGTAAGATGGTGGGTGCCGATCAAGGAATGGACGGAGGCTGGTCAGGAACAAGAGCAAGACCAGAATTTGTTAAATTATTTCCTGATGCAACGGCAACAGCTGATCAAAGAGGTACTTTCTATACTAATGGACAAACTCTGGATATTGCTGATTATGGAGTTTTCAGTAATGGTTATGCTGTTACAAAATTTACCAATATCAATTCTGATGGTAGTGCTGCTCAAAGAAATGATGTGCCAGACACAGATTTTCCAATGTACAGATTGTCTGATGTGTATTTAATGTATGCTGAGGCAACACTTAGAGGTGCAGCATCTGGAAATGTTGCAACATCATTAGAGTATGTAAATAAAATTAGATTAAGAGCTAAGGCGGGTGTTATAACAACTTCAGATTTAACACTGGACTTTATTTTAGATGAGAGAGGAAGAGAATTGTTTTGGGAATGTCACAGAAGAACAGATTTGATTCGTTTTGGAAAATTTACAGGAGGATCTAAAATCTGGCAATGGAAAGGTGGCGTTAAAAATGGTAGTGGTACAGAAGAATTTAGAAACTTGATGCCTATTCCTTCAAAAACAATTCAGGCTAACCCAACTTTAAAACAAAATCCAGGATACTAACTAATCTTATAAAAAAATAAATAAAATGAAAAATATATATAAAATTTTAATCGCATTCATTGGTGTTTTAACGGTGTCTTGTAATGGAGATGATGTAGAAAACAGACCAGTAATACAACCAGTTACAGCTCCGGTTTTATTAAGTCCTCAGAACGATTTTAATATTGTTCTTACAAAAGAAAGTGAAAAAGAGATTGCTACAACTGTAATTTGGAATGATGCTAAGTACGATGGTACACCAACCGTTGTAAATTATACTATTGAAATCGCAAAAGCAGGAACTAAATTTGCAACTCCTGTTGCAGTAACTACAACTACAGCTCGTTTCAAAGCTTTGACAGTAGCGGAATTAAACTCTGCTTTAGTTAACGGAGGTTTTATTGAGAAAGAGGAAAATGATGTTGATATTCGTATTAAAGCTACTTTAGGAATTGGTGCTGAAGCACAGTATTCTAACTTCTATACTTTTAAGGCAACTCCTTATCACGTACCATTAGCAAGTTCTCATTGGTTAGTTGGAGAAGCAACTCCAGGTGGATGGTCATGGGATGGTGATGCTGAAACAGAATTTCCTTTAGTTGCAGGTCAAACAGATATCTATCAAGTAACTATTGTTCTTAAAAGTGGACAAGCATTTAGAGAATTTTTATCTAATGACTTTACAAGTGGAGGAAATTGGGGCGCAGGCAATAGTCGTAACTACCCATATTATTCTGGTAATGGATACACTATTGATGCAGAATTAGTTAATGCAGAAGATGGCGATAAAAACTTCAAATATACTGGACCAACTGGACCTAGAGTTCTTAAAATTGATAATGTTGCAAAAACTATAACATTAGATTAATTTTTTAATATAAATAATTTAAAGGCTATCCCTATGGGTAGCCTTTTTTATACAAACTAACCAATCAACCAAAAAACTATGAAAAAAACGTTACTATTATCTTTCTTTTTGTTGTGGGGTATTATTACTCATGCGCAGCAAATAACAGTATCGCCTGCTGTGTTTCAGGTTAACGAACCTATAACAGTTACTGCATCTTTTGCATCGGCAACTTGTAATGAAATGGGAGCAAATCCCACAAAAGTGTATATGCATGCAGGAATAGGGACAGAGGCTAACCCGTGGGCAACTGCAAAAGGAAATTGGGGTGCTGATGACGGAATTGGATTAATGACCAAAAATCCAAATGGTACATGGAGTATTGTTATTACGCCAAGTGTTTATTTCGGATTGACAACAATACAACAAGCCGCTGCTGTAAAAATGGGAATGGTGTTTAGAAATGCTGCTGGTTCTCAAACACTAAAACTTGCTCCGTCTTGTTCTGATTTCTTTATTAAGGTTGGTGCTTTTCAAGCTAGTTTAACTTCACCACTAGAAAATAGTAATACTATTGTAGCAAGTGGAGGAAACTTGAATATTACTGCTACAAATACAAATGGAGTTGCAAGTTATAGTCTAAAATCAAACGGAGTGGTTATAGATACTAATCCTAGTACTTCGAGTTATGTATTTAATCATACAAATATTACTGGAAATCAGAGTTATGAATTAAATATTACTCAGAGTGGAACAACGATTATTAAAAAGTTTACAGCAATAGTTAATCCGGGAATTGTATCGGCAGCTATGCCAGCTGGCTTAGTAGATGGAATAAATTATAATACTACAGATGCTACAAAAGCAACACTAGTTCTGGATGCTCCACTAAAAGATTTTGTATATGTAGCAGGAAGCTTTAATAATTGGGTTCCTACTAGTACTTATGCAATGAAAAAAGACCCAACTTCGGGTAAGTTTTGGTTAGAGTTAACAGGATTAGTTTCGGGAGTAAATAATACCTATCAATATTGGGTTGTTGCTAATTCGCCAATAGCTAATTCACCTTCATTAGTAAAAACGGCTGATCCTTATTCTACATTGGTATTATCCCCTTTTGACGATGCAGGAATTCCAGCAACAAGTTATCCAAATATGCCAGTTTATCCAGTAGGACAAGAACGAGAAGTTACCGTTTTAAAAACAGGACAAACAGCATATCCTTGGCAAGTAACAAATTTTGCTAAACCCGAGAAAGAGAAATTAGTAGTTTACGAAGTTTTGGTTCGCGATTTTGATGCAAACAGGAACTATCAAAGTTTAATAGATAAGATTGATTATTTCAAGAATCTAAAAATAAATGCAATTGAATTAATGCCTGTTATGGAGTTTGAAGGCAATGAAAGTTGGGGATATAATACATCATTTCATATGGCTTTAGATAAATTTTATGGGACTTCGGATAAGCTTAAAGAATTTATTGATTTATGCCATCAAAACGGAATAGCTGTTATTCTAGATGTTGCGTTAAATCACGCATTTGGTCGAAATCCAATGGTGAGAATGTGGATGAATGATCCAGATAATGATGGTTGGGGTTCGCCATCGGCTGATAACCCATATTTTAATACTGTTGCAAAACATAGTTATAGTGTTGGGGAGGATTTTAATCATCAGCAAGCAAGAACTCAAAATTATGTAAAAAGAGTAATCCAACATTGGGTTGAAGAATATAAAATTGATGGTTTGCGTTGGGATTTAACTAAAGGCTTTACGCAAAATTGTACTGCTGGCGATGAATCGTGTACAAATAGTTTGCAACAAGATAGGGTAGATGTATTAAAATCTTATGCTGATTATTCTTGGAGTCTTGATCCTACACATTATACTATTTTTGAGCATTTGGGTAGTGATGCCGAAGAGAAACTATGGGCTAATTATAAAATTGAGGAGACACCTAGTAAAGGAATCATGATGTGGGGGAAAATGACCAATGCATATAATCAATTATCAATGGGATATGCTACCGAAAGTAATATCTCAAGGATGACAAGTACTAGTCATGGTTTTGATGCAAATAGATTGATGGGTTATGCCGAGAGTCATGACGAAGAACGATTAATGTACAAGAACATACAATATGGTAATAGTAATAATGCAAGCCATGATGTCAAAAACCTAAATGTTGCTTTATCTAGAATGTCGGCTATTGGAGCAGTGTCCTTATTGATTCCTGGTCCAAAGATGATTTGGCATTTTGGCGATTTAGGTTGGGATGCTTCTATATTTGCATGTAATAACGGAATCGTTAATGATGAAAGTGGAACAATTCCTGGTGATTGTAAACTTGATACAAAACAGCAACCACAATGGACAGGTAATTGGTTAGGAAATTCAGGCCGAAGCAAAATTTATAATGATTGGACAAAAATGATTACCATGAAAACCGTAGAACCTGTTTTTTTAGGGGCAGTTACTGTGTCTAATACAAATTCATTATCTCCTAATATAAAAATTACAAACGCAGCATTGGCATCAACGCAGTTAAAAGACGTGTTGATTCTGGCAAATTTTGATGTAACTACTCAAAGTGTTGCTACTGGTTTTCCGTACACAGGAGTTTGGTATAATTTAATGGACAATACATCTATCAATGTTACTAATGTAGCAGCTACAATCGCAATTCCTCCGGGAGAGTTTAGGATTTATGGTAATAAGGAAGCATTGTTGGCAATAGAGAATTTTGAGAAACCAAATGCGATTACCTTACATCCTAATCCAGTTTCAGATTATTTTACTTTAAATACTGAGGTTTCAAGAGTAGAGATTTATTCTTTGACTGGACAGTTAGTGAAAAGCTTTAGCGGAAGCGAAAAAATAACTTCTCAGTTCTCAGTGAGTGAATTAAATACAGGATTATATATCGTGAAGGCAATAGATGAAAACAACAAGACTCAAGTAATGAAGTTCTTGAAAAAATAATTTTATTTGGTTAGTTAGTTAAAAAGCTGTCTATAGATTGTTATAGGCAGCTTTTTTGTTTTAAGTAGTTTTAGCAAATAGAAAAATGTAATTTATTTTCTTTTGTCATATTCTCCAATCAATGAAAAATACCCAAAAGTACCAAGTCCTAAAACGATAAGAGGAGTAAGGATAAATAAAATTATAATTCCGAAAACTAAATCATCCTGTTTGTCGGAAACAAGTTTTGGTAATCCAAATTCAAAAATGCAAAAGTATGCAGCAGCAATAGAAAGTATTATCCATAGTATTCCTAATATTCGTTTTAGTACATTCATTGAGATAGGATTAGATGTGAGTATTTTTGTCTTTATTGTCAATATAAATCATTCCGATAACAAAACATATCGAAGCTATAATAATAGGATACCAAAGGCCGTCAAGATAAAAGTCGGATTTGCCAACTTCTTTAGAGTGGGTTACAAAATAGGTTGAAATTGCAGGAAGCAAACCACCAAATATTCCGTTCCCGACATGGTATGGCAAAGACATCGATGTGTATCTTATTTTTGCAGGAAACATTTCTACCAAGAAAGCTGCAATAGGACCATAAACCATCGTAACGAAAAGAACTTGAACAAATACCAGAAAAATCAGCGACCATTTATCTTGAGAATTAATAGTGATTGTAGTTTGTCTTTCGGGGTTAATTTTTTCAGCATGATTTATTTGTTTAATCGCTGCAGTTGTCCCGTCTGAATATTCATTGTTTGTAATAACGTAATGTTCTTTTTTGTCATTGTTATCGGCTTCAGTTGTATATGTATTCGAAATAACCTTGTTATCCAGATTCACGGTTTCATACATTTGTTTGTATATAGGTCTGTAGAGTAGGATAGCGAGTAACATGCCACCCATCATAATGTATTTTCGACCGATCTTATCGCTTAGCCACCCAAAGACTATAAAAAATGGAGTACCTAACAATAAAGCAATTCCTAGTAATCCGTCTACTTGTGAAGAATCTATACTCATTACGGTTTTCATAAAACTCATGGCGTAAAACTGTCCAGTGTACCAAACTACACCTTGTCCCATTGTTGCGCCAAATAAAGCAAGCAAGACAAATTTTAGATTATATCTATTCCCAAAACTTTCTTTTAAAGGGTTTACGCTTATGCTTCCTTCCTTTTTTGCTTTAGCAAAAACAGGAGATTCATCCATGTTTTTTCGTATCAAATAAGAAACCCCTACCATTACAATCGAAACCCAAAACGGAACACGCCATCCCCAAGAATCAAATGATTCTGCCGAGAGAGAATTTTTTGTGATTAAAATGACCATCAAAGAAATAAAAAGTCCAACAGTTGCAGTAGTCTGAATCCATGAAGTCCAATATCCGCGTTGTCC
Source organism: Flavobacterium sp. PL02 (assembly GCF_035013205.1). NCBI lineage: Bacteria > Pseudomonadati > Bacteroidota > Flavobacteriia > Flavobacteriales > Flavobacteriaceae > Flavobacterium > Flavobacterium sp. PL02. The sequence continues at coordinate 601,736 of NZ_JAYGJP010000002.1, read as the reverse complement.
CACAGGAGCATGTTCGGCAACATAAGTGGCTGCACCACCATATTCTCCACCAAGTGCAAGTCCTTGTAGCAAACGCAAGATCAAGACTAATACGGGTGCCAGGAAACCAATAGTTTCGTAACTAGGAATACAACCAATTAAAAAAGTAGAACATCCCATTAATAAAAGGGTCGCCATAAAAGTGTATTTTCTCCCAATTAAATCTCCAAGACGTCCAAAAAATAAAGCACCAAATGGCCTAACAACAAATCCTGCTGCAAAAGTAGCCAGTGTTGCCAAAAAAGATGCCGTAGGATTATCGGAGGGAAAAAATTTGGTCGAAATAACCACTGCCAAACTCCCAAAAATATAAAAATCATACCATTCTATCATTGTCCCCATAGAAGAGGCCGAAATAACTTTCCAAATTCCTTTTGTAGATGTGTTACTCATAAAATGGTTGTGTTTTTAATAGTAGATAAAAGTATAAGGTATCATTTTACGAATATATAAGATATTTTTATATTTAGTTGATGGTTTTTTAACAAATAGGGTTTGTTTGTTGATTTAACATTTGATCAGTAAATCAAAGCTTCATAATTCAAAATAAATTATAGTTTGCAGAGATGTTCAAGGCCTTTAAAATAAATAACTATTGCTTTGTTACGAAAGAAAACACTAGTTTTGCAACTCAAATTTTGAAACAGAAAATGGTTGTCATATCGATATGATATTGACATTAAAAGGGAATTTGGTGTAAATCCAAAACTGTCCCGCAGCTGTAAACTCATTAACTGAAACCCTTTAATACGTCACTTTTCATTTAGAAAGGGAAGGCTGGGTGTAGGGAGTAAGTCAGAAGACCTGCCGTTTTTTATACTAATAAATAGCTTTCGGGGATTGAAGCTTGAATTAAGAATAATACTTTTCACTTTGTGTGATAATGGTATTGTTTGTCTATTCTATTCTCGTAAGCCAAAAATGGAATTTATGAGATTTTTTTTCTGCAAATATAATATCGCAAAAGCAATCCTTTTTTGGAAGCTTCTCTTTTCGATATTTTCTTTTTCTCCACTAAAAAAATCATTAAAACGTATCGCTTTGCAATATGCTGTGCTTTTACAAAAGTTTATTTATACAACTTTTGTAAGGGTGAATTGTATTTCGATTTAAAGAATTAAGTAATATAATTTTTAAATATTGAATAATGAAAAACCGATTTTTTTCCAAGCAATTAATTGCAATTGCTTCTTTGATGATGCTAACAGTTTCGTGTAATAATGATGACGATTTTACAGAGCCACCAGTAATAAAAGGCGAACAGCAATTAAAAGATACTTTAACTGTTGGGAAAACACTTCAATTAAGCTCAAAATTAGCAGATAGAAAGAACATTTCTTTTGAATGGGCGATAGATGGAAAAGTAGTAGGATCTGATTCTACCTATATCTTTAAACCAGAAACGAGGGGAGATTTTAAAATTACAATGATAGCCAAAAATGATGGCGGAAAAGTTTCTCTTACTTATGATATCCATGCATGGGGAGCCTATGAAAACGGTTTCTTTATGATCAACGAAGGATGGTTTGGTCACGGAACAGGAACGGTAGGGTTTTATAGATACGATACAAGAGTTATTGAAGACAGTGTTTTTGTAAAAGTAAATCCAGATAAAGATTTAAAACCGGCATCATCTACATTAGAATTTGGAACCATCATTAATAAAAAACTATTTTTAGTTTCTAAAGTTGGCGGACCTGTTGTAGTAGCCGATGCTTATTCGTTAAAAGAAGAAAAAAGAGTCCCGGCTAAAGGCGGAAACGACTGGCGTGCAGTTGTGGGTATTGATGAAAATCAAGCTCTTTTGACTTCTGGTAAAGGGATATTTAAGCTTAATCTTAATACGATGGAAGTGAATGGGCAAATCGAAGGTGTTACAGGTCAGGTTGGAGATGTTGTTAAGGCCAACGGTTATATTTTTGCATTATCTGCTTCAAAAGGGGTTATTGTAATAAATGCTTCAACATTGGCAGTCGAAAAAACGATTCCGGGTATAGTTTTAGGATTTGCTGTTACCGATGATAAAAAAGTATGGGCAGCAGGAGGTAAAAATCTTATAAGTATAGATTCGAATACTCTTGAAGTAAAAGAAATCGCATTAGGTTTTCAGGCTTACGGAAGCTGGGGAGCTTGGCATCCAGGATCTATTACGGCTGCTAAAAATGATGTTTTTATTGCTAAAAACGGAAGTTTTAGTGGTGGTAAAGAAATTTACAAATACACTGGTACTCCAGAGTCATTGACTGCGCCTTTTATTACATTAACAAATTCAAATATCTTATATGGTGCAGGAATTGGTTATGACCGAAAGAAAAATACTTTGGTGGTAAATACCTTAAATTCAGGTTTTGGTGTGAATTTCTCTATAAACAATCTTTATATATTTAACGCTGATTCAGGAGAAAAAACAGCATCGGTAAATTTTTCAGGATATTATTTTCCTGCAGTTTCTGTATTTCATCAATAATTTTTTTGTTTTTTATCCGCAAAAAAAAATTACCGCAAAGATCGCAAAGTAAAAACGCAAAGCTCGCAAAGCTTCATCATTAAGCTTTGCGAACTTTGCGTTTTTGAACATATTCATAAGTGAAAATCTTAGCGACCTTTGCGGTAAAATTCTTTTGAAAATAAAATCAGAAAAGTGTTAAAAACAAAAAACCCGAATATTTCTATTCGGGTTTCGTGGTACCTCCAGGGATCGAACCAGGGACACATGGATTTTCAGTCCATTGCTCTACCATCTGAGCTAAGGTACCGTGCTTGTTGCGGGTGCAAATATAGAATGTTTTTTAGTTTCTCCAAAACAATTTTAAAAAAAAATCAATTCGTATCTTCGCATTCGTAAAGTAAGAAGCTATGGTTTTAACAATCGATGTAGGGAATACTCGTATTAAGGGTGCTGTTTTTGAGAATGATACTGTTTTAGAATTGTTTGTTTTTGATAAAAATGAGCTCCAAATAAAAATTAAAAAAATTTTAAAAAAATTTGAAAAAGTGACCGATTTGGTCGTTGCGTCTGTCGGAAATGTCGAAAAAGAGTCGTTTTTGAATTTTGAAAATGATGTAAATGTCTGTTTTTTGACAAATGAAGGTCATTTTCCATTTAAAAATAATTACGCAACGCCAAAAACTTTAGGAATCGATAGAATTATACTTGCTAGTGGAGCAACATTACAATATCCTAATCAAAATAGATTGGTTATCGATGCTGGAACTTGCATTACATACGATTTTGTCGACGAAAATGATAACTATTTGGGAGGAGCTATTTCTCCAGGGTTGCGATTACGATACGAAGCGCTTCATAATTATACAGCAAAACTTCCGTTATTAACTTTTGAAGAGCCTAAATCATACGTAGGGAATTCAACGCCCGAATCAATGCATTCGGGGGTTGTAAACGGATTCGTCTATGAAATAGACGGTTTTATCGATCAATACAAAGCAGACTACTCAAACTTTATAATAATTTTAACGGGTGGTGATGCACTTTTTTTGGCTAAACGATTAAAAAATACCATATTTGCCAATTCAAATTTCTTATTAGAAAGTTTGAATCAAACATTTCAATATAAAATCAACAATGATTAAAAAAATTATAATAAGCGCTTGCTTACTTTTGTCATTCGTATCTTTTGCTCAGCAAGGAACAGCTTCTCCTTATTCTTTTTACGGAATTGGAGATGTAAGATTTAAAGGAACTATCGAAAGTCGCTCTATGTCGGGTGTTGCAGTTGAGCAAGATAGTATTCACATGAATTTAGAGAACCCTGCGAGTTACGCAAATCTTAAACTTACAGCTTTTACGATAGGGGGAACATACAATTCAAGTACATTAAAAACAGATACTGAATCGGCAAAAGCACAAAGAACAGCTTTAGATTATTTAGCTGTAGGTATGCCTTTAGGAAGTAAATTCGGATTAGGTTTTGGATTAATTCCATATTCATCTGTAGGATATCAAATTGAGTCACTTGCTATAAACACAGGAGATAACAATAAAAGATTTGATGGTTCTGGTGGATTGAATAAAGTTTATTTAGGATTTGCTTATAAAATCAAACCTAACTTTAGCATTGGTGCTGATATGCATTATAACTTTGGTAAGGTAGAAACTACTAGTTTAGAGTTTATTACTGATGTTCCAGTTGGAACAAGAGAGTTGAATACGACTCATTTATCTGGAGTTAATTTTAATTTGGGAGCAATGTACCAATATAAAATTAATAAAAAATTATCTCTTTTTACTAGTGCAACATATACATTACAGAGTAAATTAAATTCTGAAAACACAAGAAATATATCTACAGGAATGTTAGGTTCTGGACTTAACTTTAGTGTTATTGATCCTGGAACGGATCAAAAATCTGAGGTAGATGTAAATATGCCGTTTAAACTTGCTTTAAGTGCTGGTGTTGGACAGGCAAGAAAATGGTTAATTGGAGGAAAGGTTTCTTATCAAAATTCAGTTGATCAATCAAGTACTTATAATGCTGCATCAAATGTAGGATACGGAAAATACGCTAGCGCAAGTTTAGGAGGTTACTATATTCCTAACTATAGTTCTTTTGCAGGTTATTTTAATAGAGTTACTTATAGAGCTGGTCTTAAATATGAGAAAACAGGTTTGATTATCAATGGAGAGCGCATAAATGATATTGGGCTTACTCTAGGAGCTGGATTCCCTATTTCAGGAACATTTTCTAATATTAATTTCGGAATGGAGTTCGGAAAAAGAGGAACTACATCTGCAGGTTTAATTCAAGAAAATTATGCTAATTTTAGTCTTGGTTTCTCATTAAACGATAAATGGTTCGAAAGAAGCAAGTTTAATTAATCCGGATTATAGATTACAAACTCTGGTTTAGAGTTTAATTTACCTTATTTAGCGAATGAATTTACTTAGAACATATAGCGTCATTCCTGGGCTTGTAATTTTTATTGCGATGTTTTTTCTAGGATGCGAAAGCAATTTTAAAGAGGTACAAAGAAGTAATTTTACTGAGTTTGTTCCTGCTAGTGATGCTGATAATGTTAATATAAAATATACCGACTCTGGACTTATTTCAGGAATTTTAATAAGTCCTAAGATGTTGGATTATTCCAATGTTGCTTTTCCATTTACCGATTTTCCAAAAGGTATAGATGTTACTTTGTATGATAAAAAGCGCAAACGTACTTACGTAAAAGCAAATTATGCTATTTCGTACAAGCAAACTTCTATCATCGATTTACAAGGAAAAGTGAAGATTACAACAGATGACGGTCAGATGTTAGAGACGGAACAGTTGTATTTTGATCAAAAAAATGAATGGTTTTATACCGAAAGAAAGTTTAAATTTACAGATGTAAAAGGAGTTTCTTATGGTCAGGGAATCGATTTCAGTAAAGACTTTAAAATAATAAACTCTCAACGAATAAACGGAGAGATACAAACCGAAGAATAAAAAACGATAATTATGGGTTACTTAAAATATACACAATACGCTTATCTAGTAATTGCAATTCTGTTTATTTATGATGCAGTAATGAAAATAAACGCGGGTGGAGAGACTCCTTGGTTAAGTTTTTTAATTGCGGGAATGGGAATTTTTATGTTTTTCTTCAGAAGGAAATTTTCTAAGAAGTTTGAGAATCAGAATCCTAATAAAAAATAATAAAAAATGGAGATTAGTATTATAATAGTTTGCTTAATACTATCGGCCTTTTTTTCGGGTATGGAAATAGCATTCATATCCTCGAATAAAATTTATCTTGAGATTGAGAAAAAACAAGATAATTTTTTATCCAAAATCCTTACTAAACTTACCGAAAAACCATCAAAATTTATAGCTGCAATGCTTATTGGTAACAATATTGCATTGGTTGTTTATGGTTTTTTTATGGGGGATTTGCTTTTAAAGGTTATAATTAAATTTGGGTATCATTTCTCGGATGTTACTAGCTTAATTGTTCAAACTGTGATCTCTACCTTTTTGGTTTTAATTACGGCAGAGTTTTTTCCAAAAGTTTTTTTTCAGATTTATGCAAACTCTTTAATTAAGTTTTTTGCAATCCCAGCGTATTTTTTCTACTGGCTTTTTTATTATATCTCTACATTTTTTATCTGGATTTCAGATTTTATACTCCGAAGATTTTTTAAAACTGAAGGGGATCAAGTGCAGCTTTTTTTTAGTAAAGTTGAACTTGGGAACTATATTACCGAACAAATGAGTGCGGTAGAAGATGATGAAGAAGTGGACTCAGAGATACAAATATTTCAGAATGCATTAGAGTTTTCGGGTGTAAAAGCAAGAGATATCATGACGCCTCGTACAGAGATTGATGCAGTAGAACTTTTTGATACAGTTGCAGAACTTAAAGCATTATTTGTAGAAACTGGATATTCTAAGATTTTGGTATATCAGAATTCTTTGGATGATATTTTAGGATATGTCCATTCTTTCGATTTGTTTAAAAAGCCTAAGACTATAAAGTCAGTATTGATTCCTGTAGAATTTGTTCCGGAAACAGTTTATATAAAAGACGTTTTGAATTTACTTACAAAAAAACGAAAAAGCGTTGCTGTGGTTTTAGATGAATATGGAGGAACTTCGGGTATAATAACTGTTGAAGATATTGTAGAGGAGTTGTTTGGAGAGATTGAAGATGAGCATGACCTGGACGAGGAATTAATAGAAAAAGAATTGGGTGAAGGTAAATATCTTTTCTCGACTCGATTTGATGTTGAGTATCTTAACGAGACTTATAAACTAGATATTCCCGAAAGTGATTCTTATGGAACATTGGGTGGTTTTATTGTAGATCATACGAAAGAAATTCCTCAGGTTGGGGAAGAAATTACCATCGAAAACTATCATTTTGTGATAGAAGAGGCGACAAATAAGAAAATAGAATTAGTAAAAATGACTATTAGAGAGTGATATTTTTTTAGAAAAGTAAAAATTCTTGCAAAATAAATTGCTAGTAGTATTATTATTAACTAGATAATTGTATTTTCGCAAACTGAATATAAAATTAACAACAATAAAAATGGCAGTTTTAGCAAAAATTAGACAACGTTCCGCTTTATTGATAGGCGCTATTGCACTTGCATTATTCGCATTTATCATTCAAGATCTTTTCAGTAAAGGAGGGATGGGCGAAAGTTCAAAAGACGTGGGAAGCATCAATGGGAAAGATATCTCATTTGAGGATTTTAGAATCAAAGTAAGTAGTGTTGAGAAAAGTGGGCAAGGAATAACTTCCACTGAAGCTGCAAACAGAGTTTGGGATCAAGAAGTTTCTATTGCTTTGTTATCATCTGAATTTGATAAACTAGGATTAAGAGTAGGTGAAAAACATTTACTTGAGGTTTTAAAAGCTGACCAAAATATCGGAAAAAATCCAATGTTCTTAAATGCAGCAGGGATGTTTGACGTAGCAAAATTTAAAGAATATTTTAAAGCAAATCCTGAGCAAGCTCAATTCTTAAAAGATAGAGAGAAAGATGCAGATTTGAATGCAAAATACCAAATATACAATACGTTGATTAAAGCAGGTCTTTATACAACTGTAGCTGAAGGTAAATTGAAATATGAAATGGAAGCAAACAAAGTTAACTTTGCTTTTGCTGCTGGTTTATATTCTTCTATTAAAGACAGTGATGTAAAAGTAACTGATTCTGAGATTGTAGATTTCATGAAAAAAGACGAAAAGAAATTTAAAGCAGATGAAACTCGTGAGGTTCAATATGTTTTAATTGAAGATAAAGCGTCTAAAGAAGATGAAGCTGATATTAAAGCTAAAATAACTGCTCTATTATCTGGAAGTGTTGTTTATAACCAAAAAACAGGTAAAAACGATACTTTGCCAGGATTTAAATCGGCTAAAAATGTTGCTGACTTTGTAAATTCAAATTCAGATGTACCTTACGATTCTACTTATGTAGCTAAGAAAGATTTACCAGCTGTTGATGCTGATAAATTATTTAGTCTTGCTCCAGGTGAAATTTACGGTCCTTATGTTTTCGGTAAATACTACTGTATTTCTAAATCTTTAGGTTTTAAAGCTGGAGTTAATGCAAAAGCAAGTCATATCTTAATTAGTTATGAAGGAACTCAAGTTCCAAACCAAAAAGAAAGAAGAACTAAAGAACAAGCAAAAGCTAGAGCAGAAGAAATTTTGGCTCAAGTAAATGCAAATCCAGATAGTTTCTTAATGTTAGCTTTTACAGCTTCGGATGATTCATCTGCACAACAAGGTGGTGATTTAGGATATTTTGGTCAAAACCAAATGGTGAAACCATTTAATGATTTTGTTTTCAGTAACCCAATTGGAAAAGTTGGATTGGTAGAAACTCCTTTCGGATTTCATATCATCAAAATTACAGATAAACAAGATGGTATTCGTTTAGCAACTATTGCTCAAAAAATCGAAGCTTCTGAAGCTACATCTGATAAAGCATTTACTCAGGCAACTAAATTTGAAATGGATGCTGCTGATAAAGACTTTAATCAAGTTGCAAAAGAAATGAAATTAACGGTTGCAGCTCCTGCTACTGTAAAAGCTATGGATGAAAACTTTGGTCCATTAGGAAACCAAAGAACAATCGTAAGATGGGCTTTTGATAAAGAAACAAGCAAAGGTGATGTAAAACGTTTTGAAGTATCAAATGTTGGTCACGTTATTGCACAACTTAAGAGTGTTAACAAAACAGGTTTAGTATCTGTAGATGTTGCAAGACCTTATGTTGAGCCAATTCTTAAAAACAAGAAAAAAGCTGAAATATTAAAAGCTAAAATGACAGGTGCAACTATCGAAGCAGTAGCTAAAAATGCTGGAGTAGCTGTACAACAAGCTACAGATGTAACGATGAATAACCCAATTTTACCTGGTGGTGTTGGTCAAGAGCCAAAAGTTGTTGGTAATGCATTTGCTTTGGCAGCAGGTAAACTTTCTGCTCCAATTGAAGGTAATACAGGAGTATATGTTGTTAAAAACGTTAGTACTGTAAAAGCACCAGCTTTAAAAGACCATGCAGCTTATGTTGCTCAGGTAAAAGCTCAAAGTGCACAAGATGTAAGCAGAATTCTTCCTGCATTAAAAGATAATGCTAAAATCGTTGATAACAGAGCTCACTTTAGCTACTAGTTTATTACGACTTAAATAAGATTAAATTTAAAAATCCCGAAATGTTTATTTCGGGATTTTTTTTGTTTTAACCTGCAAGGCTTTTAAAACCTTGTAGGTTTGTTTGTATTAGAAGTTATGGCTTCGAGTCCGTTTAGTTTTATTTTGATTGTGTTCACGTGCGAGACGCTCGCGCCCAATGTCATTAAGTTAAGCTATTATAGTTAAATTGTATCTTCGACAAAGATTGTCTATAAGGGAACGCGGATGATGCGGATTCGCTATAGCGAAAACACTGATTAAACACGGATTTTCTTCCATTCCGACGCTCAATATCATTAAGTTAAGTGATTTAAGATTTAGTGTTTGTAAATATCTATTGTCGATTTTTCTGAGGTTAATACATCTGAAATCAAAAATCGTTAATCAAAAATCATCAATCATTTTTCTCTGTTTTTCCTTAACTTAATGACATTACGCTCGCGTCAGCAAGTGAATCTCCGATAGTAGCTCGGTATTTTTTGGAAGCTTTGTGTTAGTTTCTTGTGGAGATTCTTCCTTCGTCAGAAAGACAAGTTTGTGGATAAAACAAGATTATGAGTTAAAGACTTGTCTATTGTTAAAATCCTTTTAGGTATTTTGTATTGATTATAATAACTAAAAAATAAAAAAACCTTGCTAGAATATAGCAAGGTTTGTATTTAGTAATCAAATATTTATAATTTGGTTTATGCCAATATCATTTCGTTATAAGGGATTATTGTTTCGTATCCTTTAGTTGTGAAATATTCGGTTGGGTCTTCTTTGGATATTACCATTACAAAATCGCCTCCCCAAGCACCAAGGCTTTTAATTACACCATCAAAATCAGGAAAGAGTCTTTCTTTTATAGTTTGCATTTCTAATACGTTACTCATTTCGGCTTCGTGTATTGCTAGTGCCTTTGCAAATTCTTTTCCAGTTTTGGCTTGTATAGCTGTTTGTGTGATTTTGTCGTTGTTGGTAATTATCTTGGCAAGGTTGTTATTCTTGTTGTTGTAATAAGCAGAAATAGCTGCTTTGCTACTTTGTTTCTTGTTTAAGTACACAAAGTGTAGATTCTGGCTAAACTCTGGCTTAAATGCTATTTTTTCGACAATTGGTAAGTCTTGTTGTAAATGATATAATATAGGAGTGTTATTTTGCGCACAGGCAATATCATATCCGCTACCTCCAAAACTGTTTTTAAGCAATGTAAAAGCATCGATCTTTGTCCATTGGGCAATATTGTTTAATAATGTTGATGATGTGCCTAAGCCCCAATTTTTAGGAAATGTAAGTTGTGTGCTTATTTGATATCCTTCGGATTGTGTTATAAATTCTGGATTTAATAAATAGGCTTCGTGAAGAATATTTATTAATGTTGTTTTTACAGTTTCGGTTTCGGTTTCGGGATTGTCTATTATTTCGGCAAATGTTATAATGTCTTCGAACCAAACGTGGCTATCGGCATCGTAACTTTTCCATTGTATTTCTTGATTTTCTCCTTTGGCAACAATTAAGTTTTGTCCGAATTTTGTTGGTAATGCAAAGGCTTTAGCGCCATCTAATACTAAATATTCTCCTGTTATTAAAAGTTTTCCGTTACTGTAAAAAGTTGTTTTCATGCATTTGTTTTTAGCCCTGATGGCAGCGGTATCCTTTATGTTTTTCCTTTAAAAACATAAAGATATAGCGTACAGCGGGAGATAGCTTCTGGAAAAAAACATTCTCCCTTTGATTTTGCTTTAGTTGTTCTTTGACTCCGCTCAGGTTGACAATTAAATTATTTTCTTAAGTTCTCGATAAAATCTACCACGGCACTATGTGAAATGGTGTTGTTTTTAAAGTGATTTTTGATTAGATGACGTTCTTCGTCATTGGCAGCAAATTGATTGATGATATTATTGATGTGCATTTTCATGTGTCCTTCCTGAATTCCTGTTGTTGTTAAGGAACGCAATGCGGCAAAGTTTTGCGCTAATCCTGCAACGGCAACGATTTGCATTAAATCTGGTGCCGATGGATTCTCGAGCATTTGTAATGAAAATTTCACTAAAGGATGTAAAGATGTAAGTCCACCAACGGTTCCTATGGCAAGTGGAATGTCTAGCCAGAATGTGAAAATCCCATCTTCGATTTTAGCATGAGATAAACTTGAATATTGTCCGTTTCGGGATGCGTATGCATGAACTCCAGCTTCGACTGCACGGAAATCATTTCCTGTGGCGAGTATTACTGCATCGACACCATTCATGATTCCTTTGTTGTGTGTTACTGCACGAAATGGTTCTACTTCGGCAATCTGAACTGCCTGAACAAATCGCTCTGCAAATTCTTGAGGATTTGGTATATGTTTTTCTGCTAGTTCTTCGACAGGACAAGAAACTTCGGCTCTTACTACGCAATTTGGGACATAGTTAGAAAGGATGCTCATGATGACTTTTACTTCTTCATTGGCTTCGGTGAATAATTCATATTCTTGAGAAGCTTCTTTTAGTGTTTTGGCAAATTGCTCTAAACACGAATTTATAAAATTGGCTCCCATGCTATCTTTGGTTTCAAAAGTAGCATGAAGCTGAAAGTAATTCGGTAATAAATTGGTTTTGTCTTTTAGAACAATATCCAGAATTCCGCCACCGCGTTGTTGCATATTTTTAGTGATACTTTCGGTATCGCTAAAAAACTTGCTTTTGGTTTGTGCGAAAAATAGATTCAGTTTTGATACATCTCCTTTAAAAGTAAAATGTACCTGACCAATTTTTTCGGTGTTAATTACTGTAGCTTTAAACCCACCTCTTGTCGACCAAAACTTAGCTGCTTTTGAAGCTGCTGCAACAACAGAACTTTCCTCAATTGCCATTGGAATTGTGGAATATTTGTCGTTGATGAGGAAATTTGGAGCTACACCAAGTGGAATATAAAAATTGGTTATGGTGTTTTCGATGAATTCATCATGTAATTTCTGTATTTTTTCGTCAGCATTCCAGTAATTTTTAAGTAAAAAAACTGCTTCTTCGGGTGTCGAAAAGTACTTTTTTGCAATCCAGTTTATTTTTTCTTCTTTGGATAATTTAGAAAATCCAGAAACCGCGTTGTTCATTCTCAGTAGATTAAATGGTAGTATTGCTGCAAAGATACCACTTTAACGGATTTGTTTATAATGTAATTATGGACATTAAATAATATGAAAAACCAATTTCTTAACATTTAACATACAAAAAGTATATTATGTGTATTTTTTTCACTAAAATTGGGCTCTTTTTTATATTTAACTCAATTGTATGAATACTAACAAACTTACCGCATTGTTTTTATTTTTTTGTGTGACACTTTTTGGTCAACAAAAAATTACTGTAGATGATATTTTTAATGGAACATTTCGAGCTAAAGAAATGTTTAAACTACAGTCACTACACAATACAAATCAATATACTGTACTGAATTTTGATAGAGCTGGTAGAAGTATGCAGATAGATTTGTATGATTATGCTACATTAAAAAAAGGAGCAACTTTAATCGATACTAAAGATCATAGAAGTTTACCGATGATTGATAGTTATACTTTTGATGCATCAGAAAAAATGATTTTGTTGGCTTGTAATTCTAAAAAAATCTTCCGTCACTCGTTTACAGCAGATTATTATTTATATAATATAGGTACTAAAGAGCTAACTAAGCTTTTTGATTTTCAGGTTCAGGAGCCGACTTTCTCGCCTGATGGACAAAAAATCGCTTACGCAAAAGAGAATAACCTTTATGTTTATGATGTAGTTTCGAAGAAATCGACTCAGATTACAACAGATGGAAAGAAAAATTCGGTAATTAATGGTATTACGGATTGGGTTTATGAAGAAGAATTTGCTTTTGTGCGGGCTTTTGATTGGAGTAAAGACAGTAAGAAAGTAGCTTATATTCGTTTTGACGAAAGTATGGTTCCAGAATTTTCGATGTCAATTTTTAAGACTGATCTGTATCCTTCAATCGAAACATTTAAATATCCTAAAGCTGGAGAGAAAAATGCAGTAGTTTCGTTACATATATATGATGCGGCTGCAAATGCAACTAAAGAAGTTAAGCTTGGTAATTACAACGACTTTTATATTGCAAGAATGCAATGGACAAATGATAATAATACCTTATCTGCACAGGTGTTAAACCGCCACCAAAATAATTTAGATTTATTATTTGTAGATGGTACTTCGGGAACTTCGAAAGTCGTTCTTAATGAAAAAGATAAAGCTTATGTAGATGTTACTGATAACTTAACATTCTTAAAGGATAATAGTTTTATCTGGACTAGCGAAAAAGATGGTTTTAATCATATTTATTTATACGATAAAACTGGAAAACTTAAAAATCAGGTTACTAAAGGAAACTGGGAAGTAACTTCATATTACGGATTTGATGAAAAAACTAAAACTGTTTTTTATCAATCTACAGAAAATGGGTCAATCAATCGTGATATCTACCGAATTGCACTTGACGGAAAAAATAAAATACGTTTATCTAAAAACGTAGGTACTAGTAAGGCAACCTTCAGCCCGAATTTTGAATACTACATTAATACATTCTCAAGCGCTTCTCAGCCTACAACTTATACTCTTAACGATGCTAAAGCCGGTAAAGAATTACAAGTAATAGAAAACAATGAGGCATTGGCTTCTAAACTTAAAGGCTATAATCTTGCTACTAAAGAGTTCTTTGTGTTGAAAACGGCTAAAGGAAACGAATTAAATACTTGGATTTTAAAGCCTAAAGATTTTGATCCTGCTAAAAAATATCCTGTTTTTATGTTTCAATATTCAGGACCAGGTTCTCAGCAAGTGGCTAACCAATGGAATAACTCTAATGATTACTGGTTTGAAATGTTAACGCAACAAGGTTATATCGTTGCTTGTGTGGATAGTAGAGGAACAGGTTTTAAAGGAGCTGATTTTAAGAAAGTAACTCAATTGCAATTAGGGAAATATGAAGTTGAAGATCAAATTGATGCTGCTAAAGTAATTGGCGCTTATCCTTATGTTGATGCTTCTAGAATTGGAATTTTTGGATGGAGTTACGGAGGTTTTATGGCTTCGAACTGTATTTTCCAAGGAAACGATGTGTTTAAAATGGCTATTGCTGTTGCTCCTGTTACTAACTGGAGATTTTATGATACGGTTTATACTGAAAGATATATGCAAACTCCTCAGGAGAATGCAAGTGGTTATGATAATAACTCTCCTATTAACCATGTAGATAAATTAAAAGGGAAGTTTCTTTTAATTCATGGATCTGCGGATGATAATGTACATGTACAAAACTCAATGCAAATGATGGAGGCTTTAATACAAGCTAACAAACAATTTGATTCGCAAATTTATCCAGACAAAGATCACGGTATTTATGGCGGAAAGACTAGAATTCAGCTTTATAATAAAATGACTAACTTTATCAAGGAGAACCTATAACATAAAACTAATAAACCTAAATAAATAATGAATAATATGAAAGAAACAGAAGTAAAAACGGCGCATCCAAAAGGGCTTTGGGTATTGTTTGGAACCGAGATGTGGGAGAGATTCAATTTTTATGGCATGCGAGCCTTATTGACTTTATTTCTTGTAAATTCATTATTAATGAAAGAAGAAGATGCTTCATTAATTTATGGAGGTTTTCTTGGTCTTTGTTACCTTACACCAATGCTTGGAGGGTTTATTGCAGATCGTTTTTTCGGAAACAGAAACTGTATTCTTCTTGGTGGTTTAATGATGGCAATTGGACAATTGTTATTGTTTACTAGTGCCAGTGTTTTTGGTTCTGATTTAAATTTTGCTACTATTATAATGTATTGCGGATTGGGAGTTATCGTTTTTGGTAACGGTTTCTTTAAGCCAAATATCTCTAGTATGGTAGGAAGTTTATATCCTAAACAAGAAAAAAGTAAGCTTGATACTGCTTTTACTATTTTCTATATGGGTATTAATTTAGGTGCTTTTCTTGGGCAATCTATTTGTCCTTTATTAGGAGATGTAAGAGATACAGGTGGAGTTAGGGATATTCACGCTTTTAAATGGGGATTCCTTGCTGCTTCGATAGCAATGTTTTTAGGAACAATGCTTTTCTTTTTCTTAAAGAATAAATATGTGGTTACTCCAGAAGGAAGACCTTTAGGTGGATTACCGTCTAAAAATGTTGCTGCAGATTTTGAAGAAGGTGAATCTCAAAAAGCTAACTTTTCTCAAACTGCATTGACAGTTGCTGGTGTAGCATTTTTCGTTATAGGTGCAATTGTTCATTTTGGTTTTGGTCAAAACTTAATTTATACTTTGATTTATTCAAGTGGTTTGACATTAGCAGGATTAATCGTTTCTGATTCTTCTTTAACAAAAATAGAAAGAGATCGTATTTTTGTAATTTACATCGTTTCTTTCTTTATTATCTTCTTCTGGGCTGCGTTTGAGCAAGCTGGTTCATCTTTAACTTTTATTGCAGATAACCAAACAGACAGAAACTTCTTTGGATGGGCAATGCCTGCTTCGATGGTACAAATCTTTAATGGTTTATTTGTGGTAGTTCTTGCAGTTCCTTTTAGTATTTTATGGGATAAATTAAGAGCTGGTGGTAAAGAACCAATCTCGCCTGTAAAACTTGCTTTTGGTTTATTGATTATTACAATAAGTTTCTTCATGATTGCTACTCAGGTTAAAGTAATTGGAACTTCAGGATTGTTAGCTATCAAATGGTTGATTTTATTATATTTATTAAATACTTGTGCTGAGCTTTGTTTGTCTCCAATCGGATTGTCTTTGGTTGGTAAGCTTTCGCCAAAACGTTTCTCTTCATTATTATACGGAGTATTCTTCTTGTCTAATGCTTCTGGTTATGCTTTAGGTGGTACTTTAGGTTCTATCTTGCCTGCAACAGGAGATAAATTTGTAAAAGCTAAAGAATTAGGTATAGATTTACAGGCTGTTCTGGATAAAACTATTACGCCAACTGCGGCTCAATTAAAGTTATTGGCAGAGCATCATATCAATGATCATAACCCTGTTTTTGCAGGTTTCGAAATTCATAACTTATTCGAGTTCTTCATGGTGTTTGTTATTTTAACGGGATTGGCGGCTATAATCTTGTTTGCACTGTCTCCGGTTTTAAAGAAAATGATGCACGGTGTTAGATAAAAAATAATAATAATATATAAAAATTACCTACAGGTTTAGACTTGTAGGTAATTTTAATTTTAAAGAGTTTATAGTTATGTGGAAAAAACATCCTAAAGCATTGCCTTATTTGTTCTTATCTGAAATGTGGGAGCGTTTTGGTTATTATTTAATGATTGGAATTTTTACTTTATATCTTAAAGATGTAAAAGAAGGTTTTGCAATGACCGAAAAAGAAGCTTCTGATTTGTATGGGACTTTTATTGCATTGGTTTTTCTAACACCTTTTATTGGAGGTCTTATTGCTGATAGATATTTAGGGTATAAAAAATCTATTGTTATTGGTGGAATTTTAATGGGGATTGGTTACTTCCTTATGGGGGTACATGATGTCACGGTGCTTTATATTGCTATGACTTTGGTAATTGTAGGGAATGGTTTTTTTAAGCCAAATATTTCTACCTTATTAGGGAGTTTTTATAATAATGAAGAGTATAAAGATAAAAAAGATGAAGGTTACAATATTTTCTATATGGGAATTAATGTTGGGGCTTTTATTTGTAATTTCTTTGGTGCTGCCTTGCAAATTCTTTTAGGATGGCATTGGGCTTTTATGGCTGCAGGTGTAGGAATGTTTATAGGTGTTATTGTATTTTTATTAGGTACAAAACATTATGTAGGACACGATCAGAAAAAAGGAGTGCAAGAAGGGGATATGCCGTTTTATAAAATTGTCTTATTTATTTTATTGCCTTCATTTGTTTTTGGTGCAATAGGTTGGTTGTTAAAAGGAGTTACTTCAGAAGCTAATCCGGATAGTTATATCTTTGGATCAGATAGTACAGATGCATTTATTTTTGCTTGTATTCCGATAATCTTCTTTTATGGGTCGCTTTATTTTAAGGCTAAAGTAGAAGATAAACGTCCAATTGGTGCCTTGTTGGCAATTTTTGCAGTGGTGATTTTATTTTGGGGAGTATTTAAGCTTAATGGTTCGGCGCTTACAACTTGGGCTGACCGTTATACAGATAGAGAAGTTACTGGAACTGCTGGACAGATTGTAGGTAACGTAAAATTAGCAAAAGAAGTCGAGTATAAAAAAGTATCTACAGAGCTTTATGATGATCAGTTCCGTTTGCAAAAAGTTAATGGAGTTGTTGAAAAAGTAGAGGATTATCCGTTGTATTTTAGAAATGTTGCTCCAGAAAAATTACCCGAAGAAGGAGCCAAAGTACATCTTTGGGCAACAAATTTAAGCCAGTCTATTAACCCAGCCTGGGTAATTATATTAACGCCATTGATTGTTGCTTTTTTCTCTTTTTTACGAGCAAGAAAAAAAGAACCATCAACACCTACGAAAATTGCTTTTGGTTTATTAATTTCGGCGCTGTCAGTTTTAGTTATGATTGCTGCTGTAGAAATTGGAAATGATGGAGCAGAGAAGGTTAGTGCTTGGTGGTTGGTAGCAAATTACGGAATCATAACAATCGGGGAACTATTTTTAAGTCCCATGGGATTATCGGTGGTGTCTAAATTAAGCCCCGTTAATATTACTTCCTTAATGATGGGAGGTTGGTTTTTATCAACTTCTATAGGGAATAAACTAAGTGGAGTTTTAGCGAGTATGTGGGATACATACGATAATAAAGCCAACTTTTTTTGGGTGAATTTTGCATTGTTGATGTTTGCAACTATATTGATGTTTGCTTTGGTAAAGCAACTCAACAAGGTGATGAAAGAAAAAGGAATCAATTAATTATTTATAAATAAATGGAACATAGTATTACTTTAGATGAAATACAAAATTTTAAAGGCAAGTACCCAAAGCAATTATGGTATTTGTTTTTAGTCGAAATGTGGGAGCGTTTTTGCTTTTACGGTATGAGAGGTGTTTTGGCATTTTTCATGGTCGACCAATTAGGATTATTAGAAGGAAAAGCAAATTTGCAATATGGAGCCATACAGGCATTTGTATATGCTTTTACTTTTATTGGAGGTATTTTTGCCGATAAAATTTTGGGATTTAAAAAATCATTGCTTTTTGGTGGAATCGTTATGATCATAGGAAACTTGATTATTGCAGCCTCGCCACATGATTTTTTCTACTACGGTATTACGCTGTCGATTATCGGAACAGGATTTTTTAAGCCAAACGTTTCTTCTATGGTTGGAGAGTTGTATCATGAAAATGATGGGCGTAGAGATGCTGGATACGGAATGTTCTATGCAGGTATCAACATTGGTGGAATGTTAGGTGGAGCTATTCCTATTTATTTAGGGAAAAATTACTCTTGGAGTTTATGTTTCCTTTCTGCTGCTATTGTTATGATTATTGGTGTAATCACTTTTCTATTAACAAAGAAACATTTAGCGCCTATTGGTAATTCTCCATTGGAGAAATTTACTCCAAAAAAGCGTAATACATATGAAATTGGAGTGTATATAGGTTCGTTATTGGCAATTCCGCTTATTTATATAATGGTAATAAATTCTGATTTTACAGAATATTTCATGTACACTATTGGTGCCGTTGCTCTTTTATATTTCTTGTATGAATTACTAAGAATTAAAGATCGTAACCAACAATATAAATTGCTTGCAGCATTTGTCTTTATCTTCGGGTATTTTATGTTTATGGCTATCTCTGAGCAATCGGGTGGATCATTGTCATTGTTTGCAAAAGATAACCTGTCTAGTCAGTTATTGTTCTTTAATATTGATCCAAACGTAGTTAATAATAGTATAAACTCTTTATACGTTATTATTTTTAGTCCACTAATCGGGTTATTATGGATATTCCTTTATAAGAGAAAAATTGAGCCAAATACAGTTGTGAAATTTGGATTCTCATTCATTCTTCTTGCAGCTGGATTCTTTATATTTTATAGTGCTCGTTTCTTTGTTGATCCAAATGGTTTGAGTTCGCTTAACGTATTTGCTTTAGGGTATTTAGTATATACACTTGGGGAATTATGTATTGGACCAATTGGAATGTCGGTTATTACTAAATTGTCTCCTAAAAGACTTTTTGGAATGATGATGGGATTATGGTTTTTATCAAGTGCATTTGGACAATTTGCAGCCGGGAAATTGGGTTCAGAAATGTCGAATGCAAATACAGGAACTACATTAATGTCTAAGTTACTTGCTTACACAGATGGATATTATCATTTAGCTATTTATTCGCTTATAGCGGGTATTGTTTTGATCGTAAGTACTCCATTGATTAAAAAATTAATGCAAGAAGTAAAATAGAAAATATTTTCTAGTTCATTTTTTCCTTAAATTTGAAAAAAAATAAAAACAAGATGAAAAAGATATTTATTGCATTGTTACTTATGTTAGGTTCTTTTGCTGTTGAAGCACAAGAATTAAAATGGTATACAGATGTAAAAGAAGCAATTGCTGTAAGTAACAAAGAGAAAAAACCAATGTTGTTGTTCTTTACTGGTAGCGATTGGTGTGGATGGTGTATTCGTTTGCAAAGTGAAGTTTTAAAAACACCTGAGTTTAACAAATGGGCAAAGGATAATGTTGTTTTGGTTGAATTAGATTTTCCTAGAAGAACAGCGCAAACTCCAGAAGTTAAGGCGCAAAATAGTGAATTGCAACAGGTTTTTGGAATTCAGGGTTTTCCAACCGTTTATTTTACTAAAGCGGAGAACAAAGACGGAAAAGTTAATTTTCAAGGGCTTGGTACTACAGGATATGTAGCTGGCGGACCTACGGCTTGGCTTGCTGTTGCAGACGGGATAGTTAATCCGGTTAAGAAATAATTAAATGATTTAGATAGTTTCTAGTAACTATCAATAAATAAAAGAAGCTCTTTTCGTTTTATACGGAAAGAGCTTTTTGTTGTTTATAAGGTAATTCATTTGGTTTTTGGGTTCTGAATATTGGTTTTTTATTGGATGTTTAAAATATTAGTTATAAAAAAACATAAAATATATTTTTAGTTATAAAATAATTTGGATAATTAAAATTAAATGTTAATTTCGTTTACCTTAACTAACCAAAAACCAAATTTAATATGATGAAAAAACTACTTGTATCCCTATTTTTTTTAGGATTTATTACAATGCAATCGCAGAATTTAGTTTGGAAAACAAATATTAATGACGCTATTGAATTAAGTAACCAATTAAAAAAACCTATGTTGATTTTGTTTACTGCAAATAATCTAGCCGATAACTTACAAAACGAAATAATGAGAACGCTGGACTTCGCACTTTGGTCTAGAGATAATGTTGTTTTAGTAAAATTAGATTTATCAGATAGTCAAATTTCAGATAGTGACAAAGAACAGAATATTAAGCTCAAAAATGCTTTTGGAGTTCAGGATCTACCTGAGATTTGTTTTGCGAATGCTGTAGTCAGAAAAAATAAAACTACTTTTCAGGCACTGGGTAAAATGGCTTATAGCGGAGGCGGAGTAAAAGCTTGGATTTCGGAGTCGAATGCGCTTTTGCATCCTAGTGAATTTTAAATATTACTTTAAAAGAAGTTATAATCCTGATAAAGATTAAAAAAAGCCAACCATATAAGTTATGTGAGTTCATTTAAGAGTGCCATTTGAATCTTATATTTTCTTAAATTCTTATATGGTTAAAACAATAATGTTACTATATTAATTCAATTTATAGAATCCTTTTTCATTAGTAGAATGAAAAGGGATTTTTTCTTTTAGGCACGTTTTCTTCCAATAGTGCTGAATCGATTTATAGTTTGTACCATCAGCAATAACCATTTTGGGTTGTGTGTTTTTTAATAGTCTTTCAAAATTTATTTTTGATGATTGTGTAATCATTATAATATCTGGTTTTATTCCTTTAGGATATATACCTGTACTATCTATAATCAGAATTTTATTTTTATTGAAGTAAGCAATGTTTTGAAGCTTTTCTCTTTTTGCTAACTTTCCAAAATTGCCTACCAAATAAGATGTCAATGAGTAATTGTTAGTGATGCTATTAGAGGAAGTGTCTGTAGTAAATAATTGTACATTGTTGCCTTTTCGTTCTGTAATCTGCGAATTCCTGGCTACATTATAAACGATCCATTCTTCTTGAATTTCTGTATCTTTTCTGTTTACTATAAAAGTAATTTGTAATAAAATTATTGAAGTTAAAGTGAATGCTAACTTTGTAAAAGTTGGTTTCTTGAACCAAATAGTTGCGGTAATGATTAATAAAAAAGAACTAATTAATAGATAAGTGTTAAACGAGATATCTCGAATAATAAAGCTTTCGAATGAAGCAATACCATTTATGATTTTGTTTAAATAGAATATACTTTTCTCCAGTAATTGGACAAGAATTAACGGAGTAACATCAAATGCCGCTAAAACCATTACTATAATTCCTAATATCATTATAACACTTAAAAATGGTATGATTACAATATTGGCAACAAAGAATAATCCTGGAAATTGATGGAAGTAATATAAACATAGTGGTAAAGTGCCTATTTGAGCTGCAAAAGATACTGTCAAAGCATTCCATATTGCAGTTGTGAATTTATGTTTTGGTTTCCAGATTGTTTTTAATATTGGCTGAAGCCAAATAATAAAAAATAAAGCCAAGTAGCTTAATTGGAAACCAACATCAAATAAAAAAGCGGGCTCAAAAAGCAGTAACAATAATATCGAAACTAATAGTGTATGATAAATGTTTACACTTCTTCTTAAATGATTTCCTAAGGCCACAAATGAAAACATTACCACAGATCGTAATACTGAAGGTGAAAACCCTGAAATAACAGCAAAAGAGAATAAAGAAATTATTAGTGCTATAAGCTTTATCAGCGAGCCTTTTTTAGTATTAGGAATCGGTTTTAAGAGATAAGTTATAAAGATTAATATATAGCCAACATGAAGACCAGAAACGGATAAAATATGAGTTACTCCTGCATATTGATAGTCTTTGATAATTTCGGGCGTAATATCTTGCTGCTGGCCTAAAATTAAAGCCAGAGCAACATTCATTTCGGTTTTATTAAAATTGTTTTTCTCTAGATTCTTTATAATGTTTGTTCGCATTCGAGCTGCATAATACCAAATGCTTTTCTCGATTTTAGAACTAATAGCAATATCATTGTTTTGTATGTACAATTGCGCATAGATATGTTTGTTATTTAAATATTTACTATAATCAAACTGGTTGGGGTTTTTGGGAGCGCTATTTTTAGATAAAAGACCTTTTGCCCGAATACAATTTCCTATTTCTAGACTTAATCCTGTACTGTCCTTCTTTATGTTAAGTATTATCTTACCGGAAGCAGGTTTTTGATCAATTTGGTTTACACTGGCAATATACCTGTCGCTGTAATTGTTGCTTTTTAATTTCTCACTAATAATACAATCTATTAAATGCGGTTTATCATAGATGCCTTCATAATTAGAGTAATTGTTTTTTTGGAATGATTCAGTATGAAGAGTTTGAGTTGTTATACCAATGCAACATGCTAATAAATAGGTTGCAATGCCAAAGTAAGTTGTTCTCTTTGGTTTTATAGTTGAGAAATAATAAAAGCCACAAAAAAGTAGTGTTGCTGTACCAAGGGGTACAAACGTAAAAGTTAAGGAAAGACTTAAATAATAAGCTAGTAAAATGCCTATTATAAAACTAATTGTAATTCTTACCAATGGAAATTGTAGTACTTTCATGTAGCTAAAATACGACAATTTTGTAAGAAATAACTTTAATTAAAAAAAAACAAAAATCTGAATTAATGATTGTAAAACTTAGTCAAAGTTCAAAACTTTGACTAAGTTAATTGTCATCCTGCTTCTTAATTTGAGCAGTTTTGTTTAAACCTTTGTAAAAGTTTTTTGAACTTTGGCAAAGGTAATTGCGTGAAGTAACCTAACGGGTTTTTAAAACCTGTTAGGTTTGTGTTAGGGAAAAAATATAGATTTAATTTACTTCTTGGTTATTCGATAACGCGATTTACTTGCGCATAGGAATCACGATAATATGGCTCTTTTGTAGACGAAATAATTACGCCTTTGGAAGTAGAGGAATGTATGAATTTAATTTCGTCATTATTAATTTCGACAATTAACCCGACATGATTTATTTGAGAACTTCTATTGGTTTTAAAAAATATTAAATCTCCTTTTTTGGCTTTATTTCGATTAATAACTTCTCCAACTTTAGACTGTTCGTATGACGATCTGGGTAATTTAATGTTTTCAGAATTGAATGTTGTAAATACCAAACCAGAACAATCGTAACCTTTATTTGTTGTTCCGCCAGCTTTGTAGCGCACACCAATATTTTCGGAAGCTGTATAAATTAAATCTTTAACAACTGCTTTTGGATTGTCTTCTTTTTTAGTGGTAGTAACAGACGATGTCGATTTACAAGATGCAAATAACAGTAATAAGGCTAGTATGGATAATATGTTTTTCAAGACAATGTTTTTTAAGCCGATGGACTATTTTTGTAAATCGGCTACGATTAATTTTGCCGTTTTTTCACTGGCACCAATTCCTCCAAGTTTCTCTTCTAATAAATCATAATTATGCAAAAGTGTTTTGCGGTAATTAGGTTCAAGTATTTTATTTAATTCTTCATTAATTCGTTTAGGAGTGCAATCATCTTGAATAAGTTCGGTAACTACTTCTTTATCCATAATTAAATTTACCAACGAAATATATTTAAGCGTAATAATGCGCTTTGCGATTTGGTAAGATGCCCAACTACCTTTGTAGCAAACTACTTCGGGAACCTTAAAAAGTGCCGTTTCCAGAGTTGCCGTTCCTGATGTAACTAAAGCAGCTGTAGAAGATTGCAATAGAGCATATGTTTTATTTGATACAAACTTTATGTTCTCGTTAGTAATAAAATGTTGGTAGAAAGAATAATCCTGACTAGGAGCGCCAGCAATAACAAACTGATATTCTTTAAAATCATTTACAACACTTAGCATAACCGAAAGCATTTTGGTAATCTCCTGTTTGCGACTTCCTGGTAATATGGCAATAATAGGTTTATCGCTTAAATTGTTTTCTTTTCGGAATGTCGTTTCGTCAAATGGAGGCTGGTTATGAATAGCATCAATTAGCGGATGTCCAACAAATTCTACTGGAAAATGATGTTTGTCTTCGTAAAAACTTTTTTCGAAAGGCAAGATTACAAACATCTTATCGATATCGTGTTTAATACTTGTAATACGGCTTTCTTTCCAAGCCCAAATTTGTGGCGAAATATAATAATGAGTTTTATAATTCAGCGCTTTTGCCCATTTTGCAATACGCATATTAAAACCAGGATAATCGATAAAAATTAATACATCTGGTTTAAATTGTGAGATGTCTTTTTTGCAAAAAGAAATATTACTTAGTATTGTTTTTAAATTAAAGATAACTTCAATAAAACCCATAAAAGCGAGCTCACGGTAATGTTTTACCAATGTTCCGCCAGTTTTTTGCATTAAGTCACCTCCCCAAAAACGAATATCGGCGTTTGGGTCTTCTTTATATAAGGCTTTCATCAAATTAGAACCATGTAAATCGCCTGAGGCTTCTCCTGCAATAATGTAGTATTTCATGTTTTTGTTTTTGCGAATGGTAGTTATCTAAGTTGTCATTAAATTGAGAATGACAATTTCTTTATAATTGCAAAGATAAATTAAATTAATAAAGTGAGAAGAGCTAATATGATAACTGCCAAAACAACACCTCTTGCTCTAAATTCTTTGTTTTGTTTTAAAAATACACCAAATGCTACTAAGGATAAAATAGACCCCAGAGTAATTACTTTGCCTAGATATCCGTAATTTTTGATGATTCGGATGCTTTCCATTCCGTTCGAAATATCAAAATCAGTAAGTAAAGTAAGAAAGAGAAAGCTTCCTAATAAAGAAGCCATCAATCCTATGATAAAACCTATAAGTAAATCTTTTTTATTTCTTGAATTATTCATTCCATTTCCAGGTATTAAGTTGTTGCATTGTATGATGTGCCGTTAAATCAAATTGTACTGGTACTACAGATATATAATCGTTTTCAAGTGCCCATTCATCAGTATCTTCGCCTTTATCCTGGTTTACAAATTCGCCCGAAAGCCAGTAGTAATCTTTGCCAGATGGAGTTTTTCTCTTATCGAATTTCTCCATCCATTGTGCTTTCGCTTGACGGCAAATTTTAATTCCCTTGATTTCATTCTCTTTTAATTTCGGAAAGTTCACGTTTAAAACAACTCCTTCAGGTAATTTGTTTTCTAGGGTTTCAAGAGTGATTTTTTTGATAAAAGATTTTATGCTTTCAAAATCTGCATTCCAGTCATAATCTAATAAGGAGAAGCCTATTGCAGGAATTCCTTCGATACCAGCTTCAACAGCTGCACTCATAGTTCCTGAATATATTACATTTATAGAGGAGTTTGATCCGTGGTTTACTCCCGAAACACATAAATCTGGTTTGCGTTTTAGAATTTCGTTTACTGCAAGTTTTACACAATCTACTGGAGTTCCAGAACAACTGTATTCTGTAACTAAATCTTCTTCTTTAGATAATTTATTTAGGTATAAAGTACTGTTTATAGTGATGGCATGACCCATTGCGCTTTGTGGTTTGTCTGGCGCTACAACTACAACTTCGCCAATTTGAGACATCACACTAATTAAAGCTCTAATTCCGGGAGCCGAAACGCCATCGTCATTAGTTACTAAGATCAAAGGTTTTTTTGAATTCATTTTGTAAAATATAAAGAAAAAATTAGGTATGTAGGGTTTTTATTAGCAAATGTAGTAACTGGTTTTCTTAAAATAGTAACAAAATATCTTAAATTTGCGAACTTCGCGCTTTTAATTAATTGAAAGAAAAACTATATTTATATCTTTAACAAAAAATTATACGACTCGCACTTTGTTGGCATAGTTTTTACCGTAAATTAGATTAAAAAATTGATGAATGCTATTATTAAATTTATGAAACGAAATTATAAAATTATCCTAGCCGTTATTTGTTTATCTGCTACATTGTTTGCATTTAAAATTAATAGTGATAAAGGTATAGACCCAGACCCGAATAAAGATAAGATGCTTTTGGAATTACTTGCCTTTGTAATCGAGAAAGGACATTATAATCCTCCTGTTATGAACGATGAGTTTTCTAAAGGAGTTTATAAGGATTATATCGAAGCATTGGATCCATCCAAAAGATTTTTCTTGCAAGCTGATATCGATGAATTTTCTAGATATGAGTTGCAATTAGATGATCAATTTGTAAATAAAGATTTAACTTTCTTTAATCTTACTTATGCGCGTTTGATGAAAAGAATGGAAGAGGGAAAAAAGAGATACAAACTCATTTTAGCTCATCCGTTTAACTATAAAGTAAACGAAACTTTTAGTACAGATTACGAGCATTCACCTTACGCAAAAACTCCTGCCGAATTGGTAGAGAAGTGGAGAAAACAAATTAAGTTATCTACACTATCTTCTCTTGTAACCAAAGAGAATATCGAAGACGAAAAGAAAGTAAAAGACCCAGCATATAAAGCAAAAACATTTGAGGCTTTAGAAAAAGAAACTAGAGATAATTCATTAAAATCATTAGATGAATATTTTGGTTTTATTAAAGATTTAGATAGAAGTGATTGGTTTTCAGTTTATGTAAACTCTATCATGGCTCGTTTTGATCCTCATACAAGTTATTTTGCACCAGAAGAGAAAGAGCGTTTTGATGTTAATATCAGTGGAAAATTAGAAGGTATTGGTGCTAAGCTGCAAAAGAAAAATGACTTTACCGAAATTTCAGAACTTATTTCAGGCGGACCAGCTTGGAGAGGTAAAGAATTAGAAGCAGGTGATTTAATTATAAAAGTAGGACAAGGGACTGATGAACCTGTAGATGTTGTGGGTATGCGTCTTGACGATGTAGTTAAGAAAATCAAAGGACATAAAGGAACAGAAGTTCGTCTTACAGTTAAAAAAGTAGACGGAACTATTAAAGTAATTTCTATCATCAGAGATATTGTAGAGATTGAAGAAACATATGCTAAATCTAGTATTGTAGATAAAAACGGATTGAAATATGGAGTAATTTATTTGCCTAAATTCTATATCGATTTTGAAAACAAAGATGGTAGAGATGCAGGAAAAGATATTGCTCTGGAGGTTGAAAGACTTAAAAAAGAGAATGTAAACGGTATTATTCTGGATGTTCGTGATGACGGTGGAGGATCTTTATCTACAGTTGTTGACATTGCTGGATTATTTATTGAGCAAGGTCCTATAGTGCAGATTAAATCTGCTGGTAGAAAAAAAGAAGTTCTTTACGATCGTGATAAAAAGATAGAGTGGGATGGACCTTTAGTAATTATGGTAAATGGTTTCTCTGCTTCGGCTTCAGAAATTCTTGCTGCTGCAATTCAGGATTACAAAAGAGGAGTTATTATCGGTAGTAAACAAACGTACGGAAAAGGTACAGTTCAAAACGTTATCGATTTAAATCAGTTTGTTCGTAGTAGTGATTTTGGAGATTTAGGAGCTTTAAAAATTACAACTCAAAAGTTCTATAGAATCAATGGTGGATCTACACAACTAGAAGGTGTGCGTAGTGATATTGTTGCACCAGATCGTTATGCTTACTTAAAAATGGGTGAGCGTGATATTGATAATGCTATGCCATGGGATAAAATAGATCCAGCAGAATATAGTGTTTGGAATAATGGTTCTAATTTTAACCAAGCTATTGCAAATAGTAAAATGCGTATCGCACAAAATCCTCAATTCCAATTAATAGAGGATAATGCAAAATGGATTGATACTAAGAGTAAAGAGAATACGTATAGCTTGAATATAGATGATTTCAAGAAAACTCAAACAGAGGTAGAGGCAGAAGCTAAAAAATATAAACCAATTACGGATTATAAAAATAACTTACAGTTTACTTCGTTACCATACGAAACTGCAGAGATGGCCAAAGATCCTTCTTTGAAAGAGAAAAGAGAAAGCTGGCATCAAGCTTTGGCAAAAGATATATATGTAGAAGAAGCTATAAATGTATTAGATGATTTACAGTCTAAAAGTGGTGCAAGGCAATCTTCGATTCCTGGTAAATCAAAGAAAGACAAGCTAGCTTCTAAATTATAGCGCTTAGTAAAAGCATTAAATTTTTAGTTAATTAATAAAATGCTCCAAAAATCATCATGATTTTTGGAGCATTTTTTATTGGATTCATTTAGTTAACTTTGGATTCGTGTTTTTGTAAAATGATGCGAGCACTATTTAAGGTTTTAATAATGATTTTATGGTAATTGTAAAAAGAGTTTTGTTGGTTGGTTTTGCAGTTGTATTTCTTTCTTCTTGCAAAAAGGATTCAGGAAGTGGTAGCAATAGTTCTGATTCTAATGTAAAAGATAGTTTAAAGGGTGAAACAGCTTTATATAAAGACGATAATACGGAGTTTGATTACTTACCTACTTCTACAACAAATCAAATCGTAAAACACGATTATTATACGCTTTCGTATAATGAAAAGTTTGAACAAGCAGAATGGGTTGCTTATGAGTTAAAGAAAAACTATATCAAGAATAATGATTTTAAAAGACCTTACTTTAATGAAGACCCAAAAGTAACTACAGGCTCTGCAGATTGGCGCAATTACAAAAAATCAGGTTATGATAAAGGGCACCTTTGTCCGGCTGGAGACATGGAGTTTGATAAAAAGGCGTATGAAGATACTTTTTTAACCTCGAATATCTCACCACAAATACACGAATTTAATGACGGAGTTTGGAATAGGCTAGAGCAAAAAGTACGTTATTGGGCTGTAAAATATGATGATATTTATGTGGTAACTGGCGGAGTTCTTACCGACTCGAATACTACAATTGGAAAAGAAAAAGTACTAGTGCCTAAATATTTCTATAAAGTACTATTAGACGAGTCTAATGGAAAATATAAAATGATCGCATTTTTAGTTCCAAATGAAAAAAGCGAAAGACCTTTGTACGAGTTTGTAGTTTCGGTAGATAGTATCGAAAAATTAACAGGCATAGATTTCTTTCCCCATCTAGATGATAAAATAGAGGATAGTTTAGAGAAAAATACAGATTATAAAGCTTGGGCTTTTTAGTTTATTTGGCGTGAAGCTACCATTCATTTACTTTATTAGCATCCATTTTTAGGAAGATAAAAAGCAAAATGGTGAATCCCCATAATCCTGAACCTCCATAAGAGAAGAAAGGAAGTGGGACCCCAATGGTTGGGAAAATACCAATAACCATGGCAATATTTACAAAAAAGTGAATAAACAAAATACTAGCAACACAGTATCCATATACCCGGCTAAATTTTGTTTTTTGCCTTTCGGCTAAATAAATAACTCTTAAAAATAGTCCAACAAATAAGGCGATGACTACTATAGAACCTGCAAATCCCCATTCTTCTCCTACCGTAGTAAAGATGTAATCGGTATGTTGCTCAGGTACAAATCCTCCTTTGGTTTGAGTTCCCTCTAAGAAACCTTTACCTATCCATCCGCCAGATCCAATCGCAATTTCAGATTGATTAGTATTGTATCCAATACCTTTCATATCGACTGTTTTTCCTAATAAGATATTAAAACGGTCTCGGTGATGTTGCTTAAAGACATTGTCAAAAACGTAATCTACAGATAAAACGAAGCCAGATATAAGTGCAAGTAGTATACCACTTAAAATGAAATTTCTATCTACAGCCCTGCTTTTAAAGTGCATTATAAGGAGAACCAATATGGATATTAGTATTACGTATTCTGGTTCTAAAACAAGAGTTAATACAAATAAAAGGATTGCTATAAAGCCAGTCCATATATACCAGGAAGGAAGTCCTTCGCGATATAATACGATTAAAAAGATACAGTATATTAAAGCACTTCCTGGATCGGGTTGAGGAAGAATTAATATTACTGGTAAAAAAACAATTGCAAGGGCTTGTATTTGCCTGTTAACGTCTTTTAGGTTTATTTGTGTATCACTTAAGTATTTTGCTAATGCAAGTGCAGTTGCAGATTTAGTAAACTCTGATGGTTGTAAAGTAAAACTTCCTATAGCATACCAACAACGCTGCCCTGCTATGGTTTTTCCAAAAAAGAACAATCCGACTAGTGATAATAAAGCAACTCCAAAAATGATACTGGCATATTTTTCATAGAATTTACCATCTACAAAAAGTACCACAAAAATTAAAGGGATAGTAAGCAAAATAAAAATCAGCTGTTTCTCAGAAGTACCATCAGTAGAGGATAGAGAAGATGAGTATATGTTTAACCATCCCATTACCACTAATGCGATATAGATGATTACACTTATCCAGTCAATATTATTTTTTACACTTTGATTTTTCATCAGGAATGAATCTCTTTATTAGTTTTTTTGAGTTGTGTCTACTTTTGTTATTTTAACTTCTTTAGGTACAGGCTTGTTCATTTTTGCTCTCATAACAGAATCTTTAGGTGTAGTTTCTATTAAACTAGCTTCAGCCATTCCGCCTAATTTAGCATATCGGGAATTTAGACTTGTATTTAAAATTCGTATTTCTAAATCGTTTCGTGTGATTTTTTTACGAAGGTATTTCTCAATCATTAAACTGGCAATAGGCCCTGCAATTGCAGCTCCAAATCCTCCATTTTCAATCATTACTGCTATCGCAATTTTCGGATTGTCTTTTGGTGCAAATGCTACAAATATAGAGTGGTCTTCTAGTTTAGTCCTTTTTCCGTTAATCTTGGCATAATTCTCTGCTGTACCTGTTTTTCCACAAATATCAATCCCTTCAACACGTAACCTACTAGCAGTTCCTAGGTTATAAACATCAAATAATCCGCTAATTATAGGAGGAAAATATTTTTTGTCTATCGTTGTTTCGTGTTTAGTCGTGAATTTAGGATCTATTTTTTCTCCCTCAATTTTTTTAATGATATGAGGTGTGTAATAATGACCTTGATTGGCTATTGTAGCCATCATATTTGCTAACTGAATTGGTGTCATTAAAACTTCACCTTGACCTATCGAGTTGGATACAATTGTTGTACTTCTCCAACCTCCGTTAGGATAAATTTTCTTATATGTTTTAGAGGTTGGTATATTTCCTCTTTTACCTGTTGGTAAATCATATCCCATAAACTGACCTAGACCGAAGCTTTTTACGTGGTTACTCCATATATCAACTGCATAAGCAGGATTGTTGTATTTGTTTATGGTAAGCATGTAAGTCTGTGCAAAATAAGTATTACATGAATTGTAAATACCATTATGTAACTGTTGGTTTGGTGGGTGATTATGGCATTTCATAAAACGACCTCTTCCATAACTGAATCCATGATGACAAAAAAACGTCGTGTTTTCGTTTATTACTTGTTCCTGCAAACCAATTAAACCTGTTAGGATTTTAAATGGTGAACCTGGAGGATATTCGGCTAATAATCCACGATCGTATAATGGTTTTGCAATTGAATCATGATACAATAAAGTGTAGTTTTTAGAACGTTGTCTACCAACTAAAATACCTGGATCATAAGATGGGGCAGTAACTAAAGCTAAGATTTCACCAGTTTTAGGTTCTAAAGCTACAATTCCACCACGTTTGTTAATCATTAACTCTTCTCCGTATTTTTGAAGTTCAGCATCAATCGTTAGGTTGATGTCTTCTCCTTGTACGGCGATTGTATCATATTTTCCGTCTTTGTAGGAACCTATTTCTCTATTGTATTTGTCTTTTTGAATATATTTTACACCTTTTATACCGCGTAAAACCTCTTCGTAACTTTGTTCTACACCTTGCATTCCAATTAAATCACCACTGTTGTAATAAGGATTTTTGGAAACTAATTTCTCATTTACCTGAGTGATAAAGCCAAAAATGTTAGCGCCATAATCGACTTCGTAATCACGCAATGATCTTTTTTGGAAATAGAAACCTTCAAATTTTCTGATTTTCTCTTGAAAAGCAGCAAATTCATTTTTGTTTAATTGTGCTAAAAATACAGATGGTAGTCGAGGACTATAGACTTTGGCCTTCTCGATTTTTTTTATAAAATCTTCTTTGGTAACATTCAAGAGTTGACAAAACTCTAAAGTATCGATGTTTTTTATCTCTCTTGGGATAACCATGATATCATAAGATGCCTGATTAGCAACTAATAATTTACCGTATCTATCGTATATATAACCTCTTTCGGGATAGTCGTATTTTATCTTTATAGCATTATTCTCTGATTTAAGTTTAAAAGAATCGTCTATAATTTGTAAATAGAATATGCGAATTACTAGCAAAGATGCTGCAATGATTATTAAAGAGGGCAGCAGAACTTTTCTCATCTTCTGTTGGGCTTAATAAGATAGATTATTATGATACAGGTTATAATGGTAAATATGGTACTGAACAATGTTCGAAGTAAAACATCTAAAATGAAGTTAAACTGGAAAGCTTCTAATGTAAACAGTATTATATGATGTAGTAATACCGATACTAATAAAAACGAGAATCGTTCAGGGGTTAAAGAATCGTTTAGTTTTATAGTTTGATATTCGTAGCTCAATCCAAATGAAAACTTAAATATATAAGGTCTGTAATAGGCAAGAATTAAACAAGCTGTTGCGTGTATTCCTCCCGAATTGCAAAACATGTCCATTATAAGACCAAGAAGAAAACTCGATACTATAAGGCCAGATTTGTTTCCGTTTACTGGATATAAAATAATATAAAGTATGTAAGGAAACGGACTTATATAGCCAAGGAAGTTCATGTTATTAAAAATAATAATCTGAACTGCCAATAGCAGGATAAATCGAGAAACATTGATTAACAAAGCGCTATTCATCTTTTTCTCTTTTTTCTAATTTAATAAGCTCTTCTCTATCTTTACTCTTGATAATATATACATGTCCTAAATTTGTCATGTCATTAAATAATTTGACATTGATAGTGTAGTAATTTGTTTTTTTATCCGTAAATATTTTGTCGATAGTACCAATTCCAATATTTTCAGGAAAAATTACCGATTGACCACCAGTTACGATAGTATCTCCTTTGCGAACAGAAGCAAGTCTGGGAACGTCAATTAATTGTACAAAACCTGTGCTTTTTCCGTCCCATGTTAAAGAACCGAAATGATTTGATTTTTTTATTTTGGCATTAATCCTCGATTTGATGTTAAGGATGCTAATAACAGTTGCGTATCTTGGAGATGTGTTATCTACAATACCAATAATTCCTAAACTATTAATTACTCCCATATCAGGTTTAACTCCTTCATTAGAACCAGAGTTTATAGTAATGTAGTTTTCATGTACATTATAAGAGTTATGTATCACTTTCGAAACTATAATATCGGCAGGTTTAACGCCTTTAATGCTGTCTGGAAGAGGTAATTTGGTAGTGTCTTCTGCATTAAATAAAAGACTTTTTAGTCTTGCGTTTTCAAGAACCAATTCGTCGTTTTCTTTTCTTAAATTCAAATACTCATTTACGCTGTTTATTTTTTCGTAAACACCACCGCTCAAGAAATTAGCAGAACTAATAATTCTACTTTTATGAAAAGAATGAGATTGAATGGAGAGACCCAACGAAATACCTAAAAGCAGCAAAAACAGTAACCGATTACTGTTTCTTATAATAAAATTAAATATCTGCTGCATTTCTTGCTTGGTTATTTTGTTTCAGGATATGCTTTAAGTTTCAAAATTCCTTCAGAGCTAAGTTTTATAAATTTTAGCTCTGAGGAAATATATAATAATTGTTTATCTTATTTGATTAAGATACTTTTAAATTTTGCAATGTTTTTAAGAGCCATTCCAGTTC
Organism: Flavobacterium sp. PL02; assembly: GCF_035013205.1. NCBI lineage: Bacteria > Pseudomonadati > Bacteroidota > Flavobacteriia > Flavobacteriales > Flavobacteriaceae > Flavobacterium > Flavobacterium sp. PL02. The sequence continues at coordinate 567,630 of NZ_JAYGJP010000002.1, read as the reverse complement.
CACGAACTACAGCTCTTAATGGATCTTCAGCAATGTAAACAGGTAAATCTGTTTTTTGTGAAATTCTTTTATCAAGACCTCTTAACATAGATCCTCCACCTGCAAGATAAATACCTGTATTGTAAATATCGGCTGCTAATTCTGGAGGTGTTTGAGATAATGTTTCCATTACAGCATCTTCAATTCGTTGAATCGATTTGTCTAATGCTTTAGCAATTTCACGGTAAGAAACATCTACTTGTTTTGGTTTACCAGTAAGTAAATCTCTACCTTGAACAGACATATCTTCTGGAGGTCCATCTAAATCTTCGATAGCGGCTCCAATTTGAATTTTTATTTTTTCAGCAGTACTTTCTCCAACAAATAAGTTGTGTTGTGTACGCATGTAATAAACGATATCATTTGTAAATACGTCACCAGCAATTTTTACCGATTTGTCACATACAATTCCACCTAATGCAATTACTGCAATTTCAGTTGTTCCACCACCAATATCAACAATCATGTTTCCTTTTGGTTGCATAATATCGATACCAATTCCAATTGCCGCAGCCATTGGTTCGTGAATCAAATAAACTTCTTTACCATTTACTCTTTCGCACGATTCTTTTACTGCACGCATCTCCACTTCAGTAATTCCAGAAGGAATACATACCACCATACGTAATGCAGGAGTAAACATTCTCTTTTTTAATGCAGGAATACTTTTGATGAACATATTGATCATTTTCTCAGAAGCATCAAAGTCGGCGATAACCCCGTCTTTAAGTGGCCTTATGGTCTTTATGTTTTCATGGGTTTTACCTTGCATCATATTGGCTTCCTTACCAACAGCAATGATTTTGCCTGATATTCTATCACGTGCCACGATTGAAGGACTGTCAATAACGACTTTATCATTATGTATGATTAAAGTGTTTGCGGTACCAAGGTCTATCGCAATATCCTCGGTCATGAAATCAAAAAATCCCATAAGTTTTTTAGGGGTTTAAAAGTTATAAATTAGTAACGCACAAAGTTAAACAAATTAATGTTTAAAATGACGCGTTCCTGTAAATACCATTGCAACTTTATTTTCATTGCAATAATTTATGCTTAATTCGTCTTTTATTGATCCACCTGGCTGAATTACAGCTGTAATTCCTGCTTTTTTGGCTAATTCTACACAATCCGGAAAAGGGAAAAATGCGTCACTTGCCATCGAAGCTCCATTTAAATCAAATCCAAATGCTTTTGCTTTGTCAATTGCTTGAACCAAAGCGTCTACTCGAGAGGTTTGTCCCGTTCCAGATGAAATTAAAGTTCCGTTTTTTGCAAATACGATTGTATTCGATTTTGTGTTCTTACAAATCTTTGAAGCGAATATTAAATCTTCTACTTCTTGCTCTGTAGGTGCAGTAATTGTAACGGTTCTTAAATGCGCTTTATTGTCGGTAATATTATTTTTATCTTGAACTAAAAGCCCGTTTAGACATGTTCTCACTTGTCTTGTAGGTAATTCTACCTCATTTTGAACCAATATAATTCTGTTTTTCTTTTCTTCTAAAACTGTAATTGCTTCATTGTCATAACTTGGAGCGATTACTACTTCGCAAAATAATTTATTTATTTCTTGAGCTGTAGCTAAATCAATTTTTGTGTTAGAAATTAAAACTCCACCAAATGCAGATGTTGGATCGCAAGCCAAAGCTGCTAAATAAGCTTCGTTAATGTTTTTTCTTGTAGCTAAACCACAAGCGTTATTGTGTTTTAAAATTGCAAACGTAGGTCCGTCAGTTTTAAATTCTGCAATTAAGTTTACAGCAGCATCTACATCAAGTAAGTTGTTGTATGATAATTCTTTTCCGTGTAGTTTTTTGAACATTGCGTCAAAATCTCCAAAGAAAAATCCTTTTTGATGTGGGTTTTCACCATATCGTAATACTTGTCCGTCAGCAATACTTTCTTTGTAAATAGTATCGTCAGTATTAAAATAGTTGAAAATTGCAGTATCATAATGAGATGAAACATGAAATGCTTTTGTAGCAAGTAATCTTCTGTTCTCAAGAGTTGTTGCTCCGTTTTGTTCTGTAATTAAATCCAACAATAAGCTGTACTCATTTACCGAAGCCACAATAGTAGTGTCTTTAAAGTTTTTTGCAGCAGCACGGATTAATGAAATTCCACCAATATCAATTTTTTCGATAATATCTGTTTCACTAGCTCGAGAAGCAACTGTTTTTTCGAATGGGTATAAATCAACAATCACTAAATCAATTTGAGGAATATCAAATTCCTTCATTTGTTGTACATCACTTTCGTTATCTTGACGGTTTAAGATTCCACCAAAAATTTTCGGGTGTAAAGTCTTAACTCGTCCACCAAGAATTTCAGGAAAAGAAGTTATGTCTTCTACAGGAACTACAGGAATTCCTAAGTTTTTAATAAAATCTTCCGTTCCTCCAGTAGAGTAAAGTGTTACTTTTTGTTCGTGTAGTTTTCTTACAATTGGTTCAAGCCCATCTTTGGAAAAGACTGAAATTAATGCCGATTGAATAGTTTTTGTTGTGCTCATTGTGTAGTTATAATTATGAAGGTGCAAAAATAGTTTTTTTTTGATTATAAAAATCATCATTTTATGTAACATTCTCTTAAAAAATCCTACCTATGAGTAAGTGAATTTTTATTAGGTTTTTGACTAAAATTTATTGAATTTTACTTTAATGTAAATTTAAAATCTATGCTGCTTTATCTTCGATTATTAAAAGAAAGTTTTGGTTTTGCGATGAATGCCTTACGTAGTAACAAACTAAGAACATTGTTGTCTTTGTTGGGAGTTACCATTGGTATTTTCTCAATCATCGCAGTACTCGCAGCTGTAGATTCTTTGAATAGAAAAATTACTAAGGATTTAAGTAGCTTAGATAAAAATACGATTTATTTAATGAAGTTTCCTTTTGGTCCATCAGATATTCCGCAATGGAAAAGAGAACAATTTCCAAACGTAAAATATGATGAATATACTTATCTGAAAAATTCTCTTACAAATACAAATCAGGTAGGGTATCAGCTTTTTGTTAAACGTGAAAGTTTAAAATACGATTCTAAAACAGTTAGTGATGTAAATGTAGTTCCAGTTTCATATGAATTTATGGAAATCGAAGGTTTGGATTTTGAGAAAGGTCGTTTTTATAACGAATCAGAATCAAATTCTGGAACACCAGTTATAGTTTTAGGACATGATATAGCCGAGGGGCTTTTTGGAGATGAAGAACCTATCGGAAAAAATATTCGTTTGTACGGGCAACGTTTCACTGTTATAGGTGTTGTGAAAAAGCAAGGAGCAGGTTTGTTCGGAGATAGTAATGATACATCGGTATTTTTTCCAGCAAATTTTTTACGTCGTATGTATGGTGATAATAATGATGGGATGACTCCGGTAATTGTATTGAAGCCTGAAAAAGGAATTGATATGGATGCATATAAAGCCGAAGTATCGCAGAAATTAAGAGCCGTTAGAGGTTTGAAAGCGGGACAAATCGATAATTTCTTTGTTAATGTGTTTTCAGGATTTACAGATTTTATAGATGGAATTATCGGACAGATGAATATGATGGGTTGGATAATAAGCGGATTCTCTCTTCTTGTGGGAGGATTTGGGATTGCTAATATTATGTTTGTTTCTGTAAAAGAACGAACGAATCTTATTGGAATTCAGAAGTCTTTGGGGGCAAAAAATAGATTTATCATGTTTCAGTTTTTGTTTGAGGCAATTATTCTTTCAGTAATTGGCGGAGCAATCGGGTTAATTCTGGTTTGGTTAATTTCTGTGATTCTTACCAAAGCACTCGATTTTGAGTTTGTACTCGGAATGGGAAATATACTTCTGGGAACTGGGCTTGCAGCATTAATTGGATTAATTGCTGGGATTCTTCCCGCAATATCTGCTTCCAAATTAGATCCTGTAGAAGCTATTAGAACTGGAATGTAGTTTTTTTGAGGTTCTAAGGTTCTAAGGTTCATAGGTTCAGAGGAACAAAGACACAAAGGTTTTCCGTAGAGACGCACAGCAGTGCGTCTACGCAATATTGGTTTGTTTATAGTAATCCTAAACTTGTTTTTCTTTCTGACGCAGGAAGAACCTTCGTGAGTAGCTCGACAATTTAAGATCAAGTTAGTGTTAGTTTCTTGTGGAGACCCTTCGTTCCTCAGGGTGACAAGATTGGAGAGAAAGGAATAGAAGTTTAAGTTTAAGTGTATGCCGTAGTGTCTCTACGCAATATAGGTCTGTCATAATATAATCATATGTCAGATTGAGGTGAAGTCTCTCAACTTCGTACTCATACCAATAGGTTATTTATCATCGTTGTTGCTGCAAAGTTGGATGGTTATAGCTTTAGGCTTTGATTTTGTAATTAAGAAATTTGATTTTTGTTTTGTCCCACTTTATGTCTTCTGAATCATAATACTTATTGTTTTTCTTGTACTTCAGTACAGTGTCTTCTTCCTGAGTAGTTCTTCTGATATGATAAAAATCTCCCTTTTGAGTGTTGGATTTTAATGCATTTTGTAAAGCAAAGAAAGATTTAGATTTTAAGGTATTTGTTTTAGAGCAGATAAATGTTATGTTTTTAAAATCTGTTTTATAATTAGTTTTAATAAAGTCCGAGATGTAGTTTTTATGAATTTCAATTAAATCTTTAGGTTGTAAGTCTATGAAATATGGAATTGTATCTCCTTCTTCTATTCCGCTGATACAAATACGTCCAACTTCTTTTCTTTGTGAGTAATATACTGTTGAATCATTGTCGATTATAAATGAATTGGTCCCGTAAACTAGCCAGCCAGGAGGTTTTGGAGGAGGAGGGGTGGTATCGTTATTGATGATTTTAGTTTTGTTCTCTTCTGAAATTATGTAAGGGATGTTTTTTGCAACAGTCTTTTCTTCTTTCTTGGTACAATTAAAAAGGAATAAGCAAGTAATAAAACCGATAAGAGCACTTTTCATATAATAGAATTTGAAATAAAGATATAAAAAAATCCCATTTTGCAGAAGCGAATGGGATTTTGGTATTTTTAGAAGTTTGTAAACTATCTAATTGTATTGTTTTGAATCAAATCGATATACAAGTTTATCTTGTCTTTCAATTCTTTTCTAGGCGTTATAAAGTCTAAAAAGCCATGTTCTAAAAGGAATTCAGCAGTTTGGAAACCTTCAGGTAAATCTTTTCCTGTAGTATCTCTTACAACTCTAGGTCCTGCAAATCCAATTAAAGCACCAGGCTCAGAAATATTAATATCTCCTAGCATAGCATAAGAAGCAGTTGTTCCTCCTGTTGTTGGGTCTGTACATAAAGAAATGTATGGTAAACCAGCTTCGGCAAGTTGAGCAAGTTTAACAGATGTTTTGGCTAACTGCATTAAAGAGTAAGCTGCTTCCATCATACGTGCTCCACCAGATTTAGATATCATAACAAATGGTAATTTGTTTTTGATAGCGTGATTAATTCCTCTAGCTATTTTTTCACCTACTACAGCTCCCATAGATCCACCAATAAAGGCAAAGTCCATACAGCAAATAACAAGTTCTTTTCCTTTAGATTTTCCCACTCCTGTACGCACAGCGTCTTTTAAGTGAGTTTTCTCCATTACATCTTTTAATCTTTCTGCATATTTTTTTGTATCCACAAAATGCAAAGGATCTTTAGATGTCATGTTTTTATCTAATTCAACAAACTCGTTGTTATCAAATAAAATCTCAAAATAGATTGCGCTTCCAATTCTAACATGGAAATCATCTTCTGGGCTCACAAATAAGTTACGAGCCAACTCATCAGCATCAATAATTTTTCCAGTTGGAGATTTGTACCAAAGTCCTTTTGGGACATCCATTTTGTCTTCGGTAGCAGTTGTAATCCCTTTTTCGTGTCTTTTAAACCAAGCCATTTTTTTTAATTTAGAATGTAGTCCCGATAGTTATCGGGATTAAAGTTTAGATTTTTCAATCTGATTCAAAATTTAGATTTCAGGCTTTTTAGAAGTCCGAAATCTAAATTACGAAATCTAAAATTTAAAGTGTATTTACGTTATTCAAGTCAGCAAAAGCTTGCTCAAGTCTTGTATTGAATGTTACTTCGCTTTCACGTACCCATTTTCTTGGGTCATAATATTTTTTGTTAGGAACATCAGCACCTTCTGGGTTACCAATTTGTGTTTTTAAATAGTCAATGTTTTTAACCATATAATCACGAATTCCTTCAGTATATGCAAATTGTAAATCTGTATCAATGTTCATTTTGATAACACCATATCCAATAGCTTCTCTAATTTCTTCAAGTGTTGAACCTGAACCTCCGTGGAAAACGAAATCTACTGGGTTATGACCAGTTTTGAATTTGTCTTGAACGAAATCTTGAGAGTTTTTTAAGATTTTTGGAGTTAATTTTACGTTTCCTGGTTTGTAAACACCGTGAACGTTTCCAAAAGCTGCTGCAATTGTAAATTTAGGACTTACTTTAGATAATTCTTCGTAAGCATAAGCTACTTCTTCTGGTTGAGTATATAATTTAGAGCTATCAACATCAGAGTTGTCAACACCGTCTTCTTCACCACCTGTAATACCAAGCTCGATTTCAAGAGTCATTCCCATTTTGCTCATTCTAGCTAAATAACCTTTGCAAATTTCGATGTTTTCTTCGATAGGCTCTTCAGATAAGTCAATCATATGAGAACTGAATAAAGGTTTTCCTGTTTCTGCAAAATGTTTTTCAGAAGCATCTAGTAAACCATCAATCCAAGGTAATAATTTTTTTGCACAGTGGTCAGTATGTAAAATTACTGTTGCACCGTAAGCTTCTGCTAAAGTATGAATGTGTTTTGCTCCAGCGATTCCACCAGCAATTGCTGATTTTTCGTTAGCATTAGATAATCCTTTTCCAGCGTTAAATTGTGCTCCACCGTTAGAAAATTGAATAATAACTGGCGCATTCAGTTTTGCTGCAGTTTCAAGAACTCCATTGATTGTACTTGATCCAGTAACGTTTACTGCAGGAAGTGCAAATCCTTTTTCTTTTGCATAATTAAAAATCTCTTGAACTTGATCCCCTGTTGCTACTCCTGGTTTAATATTGTGTGCCATTGTAATTCTTTTTAGTTGTTTTTTAGTTTTTAGGTTGCAAAAATAAGAATTAATTAGCATTAGAAAGGATAATTTATTCCAAAATTTAAAACTGAGTGTCCGAAATTGTAATCTCTGAACCAGCGTTTGTTCATTTCGTAAGCAGGATTATAGGTTTTAAATCCTAAGTCAAAACGGATTACGAAAAAACTTAAATCATAGCGAAACCCTATTCCTGTTCCTAGTGCGATGTCTTTAAGGTCGCTTAAGTTCTTAAATGTTGCTTTTTCATCCGTTACATTATCTAGTACATTCCAGATATTTCCTGCATCTGCAAAAATAGCTCCTTTTAACTTCCCTAAAATCTTATATCTAAATTCACCGCTAATAGCGATTTTCATATTGGCTTCGTTAAAATCATTAACAGCTCCTGTGCTTCCTGGCCCTAATGAATAGGGTTGCCAGGCTCTATTGTCATTTGAACCTCCAGAATAGTAACTTCTTGAAAAAGGTACATAATCTGAATTGCCAAAAGGAACAGCAATTCCAAAAAACGTTCGTACAGCAATTACTTTTTCTTTAGATAGATCCCAGTGTTTAATATAGTCAAATTCGGTCTTTAAATATTCTGAATATTCTAAATTGAAAATTTCATAGTTCCCATTTGCATTTTTTTGCAAACTAGCAGCTTGAGAGATTAAAGAAAGTAATGATCCGGCAGTTTCGATTTTTGCTTTAAAAAGATAAAAGGTATTATCTAATAAATCTTTTTTTGTCGTTTTTGTGAATGTGTAATTAGATGCTAAGATAAAATCATTTTCCGTAAGTCTTATCCTTCTTTCTTCGATGCTTTCTACCGATTGATAATCATCACTAGAAACAGGAATTGTTTTATCCAATACCTCTTTTGTAAAACCTGATGTGCCCTCGTCTATTACTAAATCATTATTATCGTCAACAAATAGAGGCTTGTCGTTATAAGTGTATTCTTGTGAAATATCATTTAAAGCATTGTAAGAAGAACGATATACTCTGTAGTAATTCTGAGGATTTAAATTTCGCACATATTGAATGTTCAAAAGATCGACACGTGCGGTGTTATTTCTTTTTGGAGTCCAGTTATAGGTAAAAGCACCTGTAAAGTTTTCTTTATCAAGACCAATGTTTCGTTGTTTTGCAAAACCAGCAGTCATTACCGTAGACGGAATCATGCTTTTTGGAATGATTTTTTCAGTTCCAAAAGGCATTAATATCCTAGGTACATTCAGTTTAATGTCAATTCCATATTCAGAAGCATTAAAGAAAGTTCCATTTGGATTTGCTAAATCTTGTGAAGAACCAACATTAACACGGCCAGCTATTTCTAGTGTTTCGGCGCGATTAAAAACATTTCGAATTGTTTCAGAAAGACTAAATCCAATTCCGAAATCCTGAATATTCGAGTGTGTAACATCCAATGTCGTTTGAAAACTATATTTTTTTCTGGGAGTTAAGTATATCTTAGCGATTAAAGATTGTGCAGTCGAATCTCTTTTGTCGACTTCATAATGGATAGAAGGATAATTAAATATCTTTAAATTGTTTAAATATCGGGTTGTAAGAGTTGTTTTAAAATCAGCAAATGTGCTTCCTTTGGTAATAAAAATAGCATCAGTTATAGCGTAAGGCTTATATTTTAATTTCTTGTAACTGTATAAATTAAAATTTTTATAAGTAGTACTATCTTTAATTTCTAATTTGGCATTTGCAGCAGAATAGTCTGTGTATATGTTAACGTCGCTAATTTTGTAGATTTTAAAAGGCATAGTTCTACTAGAATCTTTATCTTGATAACTATAATCTTTTATGATTAAATCGATATTAGCTTTGTTCTTTTTATTTATCGTGTCAATATTATAGGTAACATTGTTAGATTGAAAATAATATACACCGTGATTTCTAAAGTAAGTTGTTATACGGTTTTTTTCATCCTCTAAATCACTTGTTTTGTATTGATTTCCAGATTTTAATACTGTGTTTTCAATGCTTTTGTTATATAAAGAATCTACATCAGGAGATGATATGTTAGTACTGATAGTATCTAAGAGAAATGGTTGTCCTGTTGTAATTTTGTAACGAATCTTGGCTTTTTTTGCGGCTACACTATCAATTGTAAAAGCAGTTTTTACATTAAAATAACCATTGTGAAAATAATGATATTTTAAACGCGTAGCTGATTTTTTTACCTTGCTAGTATCAATAATTACTGGCGGCTCACCAGTTGTTTTAAAAAACTCATTTATTCCTTTATATAAGAAAGATTGTCCTAATCGGTCTACCTGTTTTGCAGATAATAATTTTGATAATCTTTCATATCTTTTAGGATTACTTTTATATTTTGCCTGAAAAGTTGAATCTGGATTTGGATTGGCTAAGTTGTATAAGTTTAAGCGCAACTTGTATCCACCAATAAGCGTACTGTTAGGTTTTTGGTACAATTGGTTGGACACGCTTTCGTCATTAATAGGCTTGTCATTTACTATAATTTCATTCTTTGTAAGAAGCTTTTTGCCGTTAGGAACTCTTTTTACAGAATTACAAGCTGAAATAAATATTGCTATTAGAATAAATGCTGCTATTTTTGTGGAATTCTTTCTCAAGTGTTCTAAAATATTTAATTCAAAAGTACATTATTTTATGGTTAGTAAAAACCAAATCAAGCTTATATCGGGTTTACTTCAAAAAAAACAGCGTTTTGCTAATCAATTGTTTTTTGCCGAAGGGGTAAAAGTAATTCAAGAATTGTTGCAATCCAACTTTGAACTGGAACACCTATATACTACTCAAAACGATTTTGAGACTGTTTTAGTCTCTAAGAAAACGTTAATTAGTGCACAAGAATTAAAAAAAATAAGTGCATTATCAACTCCTAATTCTTGTTTGGCAGTTTTTAAAATCCCTGCCGATAAAAAAATAATAGAATCTGGTTTAATCTTAGCTCTTGATGACATTCGTGATCCAGGAAACTTAGGGACTATTTTACGTCTTTGTGATTGGTTTGGAATTAAGCAATTGCTTTGTTCTAAAGAATCGGTAGATATTTATAATCCTAAAGTAGTTCAGGCTACAATGGGTTCAATTGCCAGGGTTAATGTAAATTATATTGATTTAAAAGCTTTTCTTGCTCAAACACCACTTCCTGTTTTTGGGACTTTTATGGACGGATCCAATATTTACCAAACAGCTTTACCCCAAGAAGGGATAATTATAATGGGCAATGAAGCCAACGGAATTTCCGACGAAATCGAAAAAACTATCAAAAACAGACTAACTATTCCTAGATTTGGGGAACTTCAAAAAACCGAAAGTTTAAATGTGGCTACTGCAACCGCAATTATACTTAGTGAGTTTAAACGAAATAGCTAGTTATATAGTTTTAATGAAAAGTAAAGTTAATTAAAATTGCTCTTGATTTTATAGACTCAATATTTCCTGTCCAAGGACTATTTGGGTCTTTGTCACGTATTAACTCGTCATTAATACCAAATGAACCCCTGATAGAAGGAGAGAATATAAAATATTCTGAAAAGAAATCTATACCAAAACCTAATTCATAATTCATAGTCCAGGCTTTTACCCTAAAGCGTTGCTCTAAGTTGTCGTCTATAGATTTTGCGTTACTAGATAAGTTTAATGTTGTAGAAACTCCTCCAAGCAGGTAAGGACGTACGTTTCCAGTTCTTAGAGATGAAAATTTTAATAACAAAGGAAAATTGATGTAAGTACTACTTACTTCTCTTAAATAATCTGTCTTCGAAGTGAATTCGGAATTAGGAAAGTATAAATCTCTCTTTGTATAATATAACCCTGGTTCAAAACGAAGGTTGATATATTCCATTAATCTTAAATCGGCTACAACCCCAACATTAAATCCAGTTGTTTTTTTTACCTGAATGTCTTGGTTTATTTTTTCATACGATTTATAGTCTATTTTGAAATCATAACTATTAAATCCGAGGTAATACCCAAAATAAAGGCGTTGTTTTTGCCAGGTTTCCAAATTGATAATAGGATCTTTACTAAACATACTTTTAGTAAATTGACTATATCCTTTTGTAGTCAGGGCAAGTAAAATTAAGATTACAGTTTTTTTCATACTATTTTTTAGAAGCTGAATATATTGTTGCTACACCAAATGTTTGTGGCATAGCCACGACACTTATAAACCCAATTTTTCTTAAAATATTGTTTAAGACTTCTCCATGTGGAAATGCGGCAGCAGATTCTGACAAATATCCATAAGCTGAATTGTCTTTTGAAAACAACTTTCCTATTAACGGAAGTATATTTTTAGTGTAAAAAGAGTAGCCTTGACGGTATAGAGTTTTTTCTGGAACCGAAGTTTCAAGAATTACAAAAACACCATTAGGTTTTAAAACTCTTAAGATTTCAGATAATCCTTTTTCTAGATTTTCGAAATTTCTAACACCAAAAGCAACGGTAATTGCATCAAAATGATTGTCTCCAAAAGGTAAATTTTCAGAATCTCCTACAACCATGTCAATAGTTTGAGTAAGGTTTTTTGCTGCGATTTTCTTTTTTCCTACTTCAAGCATTCCTGAAGATATGTCTAAGCCAATAATTTTTTCGGCATTTGTCTGAGCCATCAAAATAGCTAAGTCGCCAGTTCCTGTTGCAATATCTAGAATTATCTTTGGTTTTTTGTCCGAAACTATTTTTAAAACTTTCTTACGCCATTTTATGTCAATACCAAATGAAATTACACGATTTAAGTTATCGTAATTTCCTGATATTGTATCAAACATTTGTTCTACTTGTTCTTTCTTGCCTAAGGCTGAATCTTTATAAGGTGTTATTTTCTCTGCCATTTTTTTTATTTGTACAAATATAATACAATCTGTATTAACTGTTATTCAGTTTCTTTAATTACGATATGAAATTATTTTTGGATCTGTGTTCTTATACCCACTTTTAATGATTTGTAAAAAATCACTAAAAGTGGGTATTGTAGGATCCTTATTTAATGTGGAAATTTACTTTGTAAAAATGTATATATTTTTTCAATGATTAATAGAGAATTAATGACCCAAATCAAATTGGTGCTACTTGCGCTTATCATCTCGTTTGTTCTAGTAAGTTGTTTTGAAAGTACTGTTTTTGAGAGCAGTATTCTTTTTAAAGCGCAAAATACGTTCTTAGGATTAAATTTGTTTTTGGAAATTTTAATTTTCTTTGTCTTTAGTACCTTCGTGGTATTTGGTATTAAAGGCTTTTTTGAGATGTACTCTCAAAAAATCTCAAATATTATAATATTCTTTTCTGGTGTATTTTTAATATTTGTAATTTTTATTTTATGTTATCAAATACTCTTTCTAGAGTAGGTCATTTCTCTAATCATTGTTTGCCAAAAAAAAAGTCCCTCATTATTGAGGGACTTTTTTTTGTGCTATTGTCTAACGTAAGTTTCGTAAGTGTAATCGTAAAGATGTTTTTCATCTCTGGTGTTAGGTTCAGCCTCTACGAGTTGCCATTCCTTTTTATTGATTTCTGGAAAAAAAGCATCGGCCTCAAAGCTATGATGTACTCTTGTAATTTCTAGAATATCTGCTAATGGCATTCCCAGATTGTAAATTTCTCCTCCGCCAATAATAAACGAATCATCATTTTCGGGACATTTTGCAATTGCTTCTTCTATGCTTTTTACAACAATACATCCTTCTGGTTGATAATCTTCTTGACGCGTTATTACAATATGAGTTCTGTTTGGTAATGGTTTAGGAAAACTTTCAAATGTTTTTCGTCCCATTATAATATGATGTCCAGTGGTAAGAGCTTTAAATCTTTTAAAATCATTTGATAAATGCCAAATCATTTCGTTATTTTTTCCAAGCGCATTGTTTTCGGCAACTGCCGCAATCATTATAATCATTTTGTTTCGAACTAAAGTTTGTTTTCGGTATTGTCATTTATGCTTGAGTCTAGCTGAGCTATTCTTTTTTGTTGTAATGCAACAAGTCGGTCAATTTGTTCTCTTTCCCAATTCTTATTCATGAAACGGTCGGTGATATATACTTTTATAAAGTGTAAAATAAAAATAAAACACCATGCGGTAATTATCCATAGGTACCAAGTTTGCCCATTTGAGACATTAAAAAACCGATTGGCAATAAATAAAAATAAACTTCCTAAAAGAAATAAGACAAAATGGAAATAAAGGGTTTTCTTTTGTTTGATTCTTCTTCTGGCGTATTCATACTGCTCGTGTAATTCCTTTTCCATGAGTAAAATATTAGATTATAAAGATAAAATTTATTTTGAAACAGGACTGTTTTGATAGTTGAATATTTATCCTGTAAGATATTTTGCTCTTGAAAGAGCATGGTTTGCATCTTTTGAGATAAAAAAAATCCGCTCGTTAAAGCGGATTGTTGTTATTTTGATGTTTTATACGGCAACACTACCTTTGATTCCTGCATGTGGTTCATAACCTACAAGGGTAAAATCATCATAATCAAAATCGAAAATGTTTTTTATATCTGGATTTAAAACCATTTTTGGTAATGGTTTTGGTTCACGTTTTAATTGTAATTCCAATTGTTCAAAATGGTTATTGTAAATGTGTGCATCTCCAAAAGTGTGGATGAATTCTCCAGCTTCGAGGTCGCAAACTTGTGCAATCATCATAGTTAATAAAGCATATGATGCAATATTAAATGGAACTCCTAAAAAGATATCGGCACTTCGTTGGTATAATTGGCAAGATAATTTTCCTTTAGTTTCGCCTTTTTCAAGGTCAGGACTTGCTACGTAAAACTGAAAAAAAGCATGACAAGGAGGTAAAGCCGCTTTGTTATTGGCTACATTTTCTTCAAATGATTTTTTTGTGTCTGGCAATACCGATGGATTCCAAGCAGAAACCAACATTCGGCGACTGTTTGGATTTGTTTTAAGTTCGGTAATCAGTTCCGAAATTTGGTCGATTTCTTCACTATTCCAATTACGCCATTGGTGTCCATAAACAGGACCTAAATCTCCATTGCTGTCTGCCCAGGCATCCCAAATTTTAACTCCGTTTTCTTGTAGATATTTAATATTAGTATCTCCTTTTAAAAACCAAAGCAATTCGTATATGATAGATTTTAAGTGTAATTTTTTGGTAGTAACCATCGGGAAACCTTCACTTAAATCAAAACGCATTTGGTATCCAAAAACACTTTTTGTACCAGTTCCGGTTCTATCTCCTTTTTGACAACCGTTCTCAAGAACATGTTGTACCAAGTCTAAGTATTGTTTCATTTTTTATTTGGCTTTATGCCTTATGCTATAGGCTTTAAGCTTGTAGCGTAAAGCGTATTGCTTTATGATTCTCTCTTCGAAATTTCATCACGAATCTTGGCTGCTTTTTCATAATCTTCCTGAAGAACAGCTTGCTCTAATAATTCGTTAAGTTCTTGAGTTGTGTGTTTAGAATAAGTTTCGCCAGATTGATTAGATTCTTCTTCGCGACCAAATGTTTCTGGATTAGAAAGAACATCATCAATTTCTTGAGAATCCTTATCGCTCTCCATAGAGTTTGACTTTAAATAAATTCCTGCCTTATCCAATATGTTTTTATAAGTAAATATCGGAGCATTAAAACGCAATGCCAATGCTATAGCATCAGAAGTTCTTGCGTCGATTATTTCTTCAATTTTATCTCTTTCGCAAATTAAGCTGGAATAGAATACTCCATCAACCAATTTGTGGATAATAACTTGCTTAACAACAATATCAAATCGTTCTGCAAAGTTTTTGAATAAATCATGTGTTAATGGGCGAGGTGGTTTTATCTCTTTTTCTAAAGCAATAGCAATTGATTGCGCTTCGAATGCACCAATTACAATTGGTAACTTTCGTTCGCCATCAACTTCATTCAAAATCAAAGCATAAGCGCCATTTTGAGTTTGACTGTATGAAATTCCTTTTATAGATAATTTAACTAAGCTCATAAGTTGCAGACGTAAAAGGTATTAATACCTCATTTTAATTAGAATTTTGTGTAAAAAATAAAAGTGCAATTTTAATCAAAAAATATGGAACAAAAAAGCTACCTAAAGCAAAGATACGATTATCTTATTTTTAGGTAGCATTATTTTAGTATAGAATTTTTAAAATCTATGAATGTTGCGCTTTGAATGCTTTTAATTTTTCAATTAACTTAGGTACAATTTCAAAAGCATCACCAACAACACCATAATCTGCTACTTTAAAGAAAGGAGCTTCTGGGTCATTATTGATTACTAATTTTACTTTTGATGAGTTAATACCAGCAATATGTTGGATAGCACCAGAAATACCTATTGCAATATATAAGTTTGTTGCAACTGGTTTACCTGTTTGTCCTACGTGTTCGCTATGAGGTCTCCATCCTAAATCCGAAACTGGTTTAGAACATGCAGTTGCAGCACCAAGTACAGCAGCTAAATCTTCTACCAATCCCCAGTTTTCTGGTCCTTTTAATCCACGACCTCCAGAAACTACGATATCAGCATCTGCAATAGATACTTTTCCAGTAACTTTTTCTACAGATTCTACTTTTACTCCAAAGTCATTGTCACCAATTGTTGGGTTAAAATCTTCTGCAGTTGCAGCACCAGCGCTTTCGTAAATACCATAAGAGTTTTTAGCAAGAGCTAATACTTTTACATCTGTACTGATTTCTGTAATATTGAAAGCTTTGTTAGAAAAAGCATTTCTTTTTACCTGAAAAGGGGATGTGCTTACAGGTAATCCTACCACATTTGATGCAAATCCAGCGTCTAAGCCAACTGCAACTAATGATGAAAGATAAATACTGTCTGTGCTAGAAGATAGTAAAACTACTTTTGTGCCTTCTTTTTGAGCTGCTTGTTTAATAACGTCAGCATAAGCTTTAGCAGTAAAACCTGCTAATTTATCGTTAGTTACTTTAAGAACTTTATCAACTCCGTATTTCGATAATTCGCTTACGTCGTTTGTGTTTATAGTTAATGCTGTAACAGTTGTTCCTAATGATTCGGCAATTTTTTTAGCGTATGAAGCTAATTCAAAAGCTACCTTTTTAAATTTTCCTTCTGCAGATTCTGCATATATTAATATTGACATGATTTTATTTGTTTAAAAGTTTAAAGTTTTAGGTTTAAAGTTATTGTAACTGAAAACGGTGACTAAAAACTGATTACTAGATTACTTTCGCCTCGTTGTGTAATAAATTAATTAACTCATCTAAATTGTCTGGAGAAACTAATTTTACTGCAGATTTTGGAGCTGGTTTTTCAAATTTAACCGCTTTAGTATTTACAGGAGCATCAACTGGTTCAAGAATTGCTAACGCTTTTGTTCTTGCAGTCATAATTCCTCTCATGTTCGGGATACGTAAATCTTTCTCTTCAACTAATCCTTTTTGACCACCAATAATTAATGGTAAAGATGTGCTTACAGTTTCTTTTCCGCCGTCAATTTCACGAACTGCTTTTACGCTAGTTCCGTCAACAGTTATATTTGTACAAGAATTTAAAAAGTTGTATCCTAAGATTCCAGAAATCATTCCAGGAACCATTCCACCATTATAATCTAATGATTCTTTTCCAGCAATTACTAGATCGTAACCACCAGTTTTGATAACTTCTGCAAGTTGTTTTGCTACGAAGAAACCATCAGTTGGGTTTGCATTAATACGAATTGCTTCGTTTGCTCCAATTGCTAATGCTTTACGTAAAGTTGGTTCAGTATCAGGACCTCCAACATTTACTACAGTAACCGTAGCGCCTTGTTGCTCCTGAAACCAAATTGCACGTGTTAGGCCAAATTCGTCGTTAGGATTAATTACATATTGTACGCCGTTGGTATCAAATTCTGAATCACCATTGGTAAAGTTGATTTTTGAAGTAGTATCAGGTACATGACTGATGCAAACTAATATTTTCATAAGTATATATTTTATTATTTCTAAATACGTTTCCACAAATTTAGAAATATAATCCGAATAATTTACTATGCATGCATAATATTTTAGAAAACTATTACGTTTTCGTAAAATGGGACTTGAATTTTGAATAATGTTGCTTTTTATGCCTGAAAAAGTGGTTATTAAGCAAATATTTATGACTTAAAAAGAATCAATAGTAAATGAAAAAATGAAATATCGGAGTCTTTTTTGCTGAATTTTATTTCCTTAAAATGGAATTTCTAACAAAATAAAAAATAAATAAGAAGGGTGTAACTATTTTATAGTGTAATATATCGATTTCGTAACTGGAAAATTTTGATTGTCAAAAGTTAAAGTTCTAGTAAAACATCCATATAGCAAGTACTTCTTGTTTTTTAAACTAAATTTATGCATTTAAGTAATTTAAAATATTTATTTTTGCTTTTCAGAAAATTACAACATACAATATAAAATATGAGAACAATACAATTTAGAGAGGCCATTTGCGAAGCGATGAGTGAAGAAATGCGTCACGATGAATCCATATATTTAATGGGCGAAGAAGTTGCAGAATACAACGGTGCATACAAAGCATCAAAAGGAATGCTTGCTGAGTTTGGCGAAAAAAGAGTAATTGATACTCCAATCGCAGAACTTGGATTTACAGGAATTGCAGTTGGATCTGCAATGAACGGTTGTCGTCCAATTGTAGAATATATGACTTTCAACTTCTGTTTAGTTGGTATTGATCAAATTATAAATAACGCTGCTAAAATGCGTCAGATGACAGGAGGACAATTTAATGTGCCTATCGTTTTTCGTGGACCAACTGCTTCAGCAGGTCAATTAGGAGCAACACACTCTCAAGCTTTAGAGAACTGGTTTGCAAATACACCAGGACTTAAAGTTGTAGTTCCATCTACTCCTTATGATGCAAAAGGACTTTTAAAATCAGCTATTCGTGATAATGACCCTGTAATCTTTATGGAGTCTGAGCAAATGTATGGTGATAAAGGAGAAGTTCCAGACGGAGAATATACAATTCCTCTAGGAGTTGCTGATGTTAAACGTGAAGGAACTGATGTAACAATCGTATCTTTTGGAAAAATTATCAAAGAAGCATTTATTGCAGCAGATGAATTAGCTAAAGAAGGTATCTCTTGTGAGATTATCGATTTAAGAACAGTTCGTCCAATGGATAAAGATGCAATCTTAACTTCTGTTAAAAAAACAAACCGTTTAGTAATTCTTGAAGAGGCTTGGCCATTTGCAAGTATATCTTCTGAGATTACATATATCGTACAAGAACAAGCTTTTGATTTTCTTGATGCGCCAATACAACGTATTACAACTGCAGATACACCTGCACCTTACTCTCCTGTATTGCTTAAAGACTGGTTGCCAAATTCAGGTGATGTCATAAAAGCAGTTAAGAAGGTAATGTATAAAAAATAAGAAAATTAACAATACTAATAAAACTTCATCATTTTCTTATTTGATGAAGTTTTTTTTTGGATTATGAAAAGAATAATTGTACTCAGTCTATTTTTCTTATTCGCATTTGTGAATAGCATTTTTGCACAAACAAAAGTGAGTGGAATCGTCTTAGATAAATCCAATCAACCGATTCCGTTTGCAAACGTAGTTTTTAAAGGAACCAATATAGGAATTGTTTCTAATGAAGATGGACGTTTTTATTTAGAATCGGCAAATACTTATACTACAATAATTATTGCATCGGCAGGTTTTTCTGAAAAAGAAATTACTTTAGAAAAAGCAGTAAACTACAACTTTAAGGTAGTGCTGAACGAAGCCGAAAGTTTAAAAGAAGTAGTAATCTTTACTGGTAAAACTTCTAAAAAAAATAATCCTGCGCTTGACATCCTTAGAAAAATCTGGGAGCGAAAACGTAAAAACGGATTATACCAGTTTAAACAATACCAAATGGAGAAGTACGAAAAAGTGGAATTCGATATGAATACCATTGATAGTGCCTTCATGAAAAATAAGATTTTTAAAGGAATGGAATTCATCTTTAAACAGGTGGATACTTCTAAAATTACAGGAAAAACATATTTACCTATTTTTATAAATGAATCTTTGTATGATGTATATGGAGATAATAATATAAAGAAAGTAAAAGAGATAATAAAAGGAAGTAAGACTTCTGGGTTTAATAACAACCAGCAAATATTATCTTTTGTAAAAGACCTATATTCTGAATACAATATTTACGACAATCACCTTACATTCTTTGATAAAAGCTTTACAAGCCCATTATCTACAACAGGAATCGATGTGTATAACTATGTTTTAAAAGACAGTACATTTATCGATAACAAATGGTGTTATAATATCGTGTTTTATCCAAGACGTAAAAACGAATTAACTTTTAAAGGAGATTTTTGGGTAAATGATACCACATTTGCAATCAAGAAAATTAATATGGCAGTTACAAAAAGTGCCAATATTAACTGGGTAAAAGATATTTATATCGAGCAAGAATTTGATGTAGTAAGTGATTCGATCTTTCTTCTTACGAGAGATTATATGATGTCGGATTTTGCATTAAACAAAAAAGAAAGTTCAAAAGGTGTCTATGGAAAAAGAACGAGTTCTTATAGAGATCATAAATTTAATATATCAAAACCAGCAGCTTTTTATAAAGAAGAAGTTAACTATATAGATAACGAAGTTTATAATAGGCCTGATGAATATTGGGAAGAAAACCGATTTGAAAAACTGACAAAAGACGAGCAAGGTGTTTATAAAATGCTCGATACATTGCAAACGGTCAAGAAGTTTAAGCAATTGTATAGCTTAGTTTCGATACTTGGTAGTGGATATGTAGAGTTTCCTAAGTTTGATTACGGACCGATATTCTCCACCTTTGGATATAACGAAGTTGAAGGAGTTCGTGTACGAGTAGGAGGAAGAACCTATTTTGGACCAAATGACCCGTGGCGATTACAAGCATATACCGCATATGGTTTTGAAGATAATAAGTTTAAATATGGAGTTTCGGGAAAATGGATGGTCGATAAAAAGAATCGTCTTATTATCTCGGGAGGAAACAGGCGCGATGTAGAACAAATTGGAGCTAGTTTAACTACGACCAATGATGTTTTAGGTCGAAGTTTCGCTTCATCAGCATTGTTCACAACAGGAAGCAATGGGAAATTAACCAACATTAATTTAACCAATGTTGCTGCCGAAATCGAACCAATCAAGAACCTAACATTTCAGGTAGGATTATCATATCGTACATTAGAGTCAGCATCGCCAACTTTTAGTTTAGATTATTATACAACTTTACCTTCTGCCACAAATCCTGCGGGAGTTATAGAAAGTGAAGTAAAACAATCCGAAGCAAATATTCAGATAGAATACACTCCAAATCGTAAAACAATTGGTTTTGGGGTTGAAAGAAATAATGTTGACAGTCCGTTTAGTAGATTCTTTATTAATTACAGCCACGGATTTAAAGGTGTACTGAATAGTGATTTTAAATACGAAAAAGTTCAGTTGTATTACAAGCAACCTATAATTATTGGACCGCTTGGTCGTACAAACCTTATTTTGGAAACAGGAAAAACATTCGGAACAATTCCGTTAGGATTAATGAGTGTAATCCCGGGTAACCAGACTTACTTTACAATCGAGAATACATTTAGTAACCTGAATTTTTATGAGTTTGTAACCGATCAATACACGACTTTGCAATGGGATCATAATTTTGGCGGACGACTTTTTGCTCGAATTCCATTTATGCGTAAACTCAATTGGAGAGAAATTATTGGTGCCAAAGCAGTATACGGAACAATCTCTGATGCAAATAGAGCAATTAATGCATCGGGCTTGGTTTACAATGCACCCGAAAAAGTGTATTGGGAATACAGCGCAGGAATCGGGAATATTTTTAAAGTATTCCGTATCGATTTCTCTTGGAGAGGAAGTTATCTAAATACACCAGATGCTAATAAATTTGCAGTAAAAGGATCTTTCGGATTTTACTTCTAATATTTAGATAAAAAAATAATTTTGTAAAGCGCCAAGTCACTAAGTTTAATTTCTTATGACCTGGCGTTTTTGTATGACTAATAATTTGTTTCACGCAGATTTATTCTTTTCCAATGCTAATTAAAGATCTCTTTAATCTGCCAAATCTGCGTGAAAAGAAAACTTTGCGAGATTTTTTTAATTAATTTTAGAAGCTATTCCCGCTATCCGTTTCAATCTTTTGTTTTTTAAAGAAAAAAACAAAAGGATTTCCACTTCTATCGGGGCTAAAAAAATCTCAGGTATGCAAGAAGCAATCGATTATCTTTCAGATAAAAGTCCAATTTTTCAGGCAATCATACAAGAATATGGCTTGCCACCAATCCCGAAACGACCACAAGGATTCGAGACTTTGGTTTTGCTTATTCTAGAACAGCAAGTATCTATAGACTCAGCTAAAGCTACATTCTTAAAAATTAAAGCGTATACGACTTGCAGTCCCGAAACATTAGCAATCTTGCCTGATGAAGAGTTTCGGACATTAGGCGTAAGCCGACAAAAAACAGCATATATTAAAATATTAGCTTTAGCGATATTAAGTAATAAAATTAATATCGAAAGTCTGGCTACCAAATCGGCCAAAGAAGTTCGGGAAGAACTTATAAAGCTAAAAGGAATCGGAAATTGGACCATTGATATTTATTTGATGTTCTGCCTCCAAGAGCCCGATTTGATTCCGCTTGGAGATATCGCAGTTGTAAATACAATCAAAGAATTGCTTGATATACACGACAAAGTAGAGATGGAAAACCTTACCTCACAATGGAGTCCATATCGTTCTTATGCTACATATTTGCTTTGGCATTATTATTTAAAGAAAAGAAAAAGAACAATTACCTATTAACTGCCTGTTTTTTAAAAGAAAAGTGCATAGATTAATGGATTTTTTCATTGTAAAAAAGGATTCTTTGACTACTTTTGCAATCGAAATTATAGAAAAAATAAAAAACGAAAATGACCGCAGACAAACTAACAACTTTCGATGTATTAATCGAAATACCAAGAGGAAGCAGAAATAAATATGAGTACGATTTTGAAATAAAAAGAATGCGTTTCGACAGAATGTTATTCTCTTCAATGATGTACCCAGCCGATTACGGATTTATTCCTGAAACTTTGGCTCTTGATGGCGATCCACTAGATGTATTAGTTCTGGTAAATGAGCCTACTTTTCCTGGATGTGTTATGGAAGTAAAACCAATCGGTGTTTTCCATATGGCAGATGATAAAGGACCAGATGAGAAAATTATTTGTGTACCAGTTTCTGATCCAATCTGGAATTCATTAGAAAACCTTTCGGATATTAATCCACACTTATTAAAAGAAATCGAACACTTCTTCCAGGTTTATAAAGATCTTGAAAACAAACAAGTAGATGTAGAAGGTTGGGGAGATGTAACAGAAGCATTTAATATCATTGCAGAATGTACTAAACGTTTTAATGATATCGAAAATAAACCAGAGGGATTATTTAGTATTAAATAATTTTTATCCTATTCTATTATAAAAAAAGCAGCACTTAGATAAGAGTGTTGCTTTTTTTGTTTAAATTCGTTTAGTTACATTACTAATACTAACCAAAATACCATTAAAAATTATGAATGCATTTATGATTTATTTGCCAATTGTTATGGCAATTATAGGATTACTTTTCATGGCAATAAAAAGGACTTGGGTGTTAAAACAAGATGCTGGCGATGGCAAGATGAAAGCCATTTCGGACCATATTTATGAAGGAGCATTGGCTTTCCTGAAAGCCGAGTATCGATTGCTTACCTTTTTTGTAATTGGAGCAAGTATTGTTTTAGCGGGAATTTCATTTATAGTTCCCACCACACATATATTAATAGTAGTAGCTTTTATTTTCGGAGCATTTTTCTCTGCTTTAGCTGGGAATATGGGAATGAAAATAGCAACCAAAACCAATGTTAGAACCACACAAGCAGCAAGAACTAGTTTGCCACAAGCATTAAAAGTATCTTTCGGTGGAGGAACCGTTATGGGATTAGGAGTTGCCGGATTAGCTGTTTTAGGGTTAACCGGTTTTTTTATAGTATTTTTTCAGGTATTTATGGGTGGAGTTTGGACTTCATCTGAAGATATGACAAAAGTTCTGGAAACATTAGCAGGATTTTCATTAGGAGCCGAGTCGATTGCATTATTTGCAAGAGTAGGTGGAGGTATTTATACTAAAGCTGCCGATGTAGGTGCTGATTTAGTTGGTAAAGTCGAAGCTGGAATTCCAGAAGATGATCCTCGTAATCCAGCTACAATTGCAGATAACGTGGGAGATAATGTGGGAGACGTTGCAGGAATGGGGGCCGATTTATTTGGTTCGTATGTTGCTACAGTTTTGGCAGCAATGGTTCTTGGTAATTATGTAATAAAAGATATGGGTGGGAATATCCAAGATGTTTTTGGAGGAATCGGACCAATTTTATTACCAATGGCAATTGCTGGTTTCGGAATTTTGTTCTCTATTATAGGAACGACATTAGTAAAAATTACAGATGATAATGCAAAAGAAGCACAAGTACAAAAAGCATTGAATATAGGAAACTGGGTTTCGATTGCTCTAACTGCTATTGCTTGTTATTTTTTAGTACAATATATGTTACCAGAAACCATGCAAATGAGTTTCTTTGGAGAAGGTTCTAAAGATATTTCTTCAATCAGAGTATTCTATGCTACCATTGTTGGATTAATCGTAGGAGGAGCTATTTCTTCAGTTACCGAATATTATACAGGATTGGGTACAAAACCAGTATTGGCAATTGTACAAAAATCAAGTACAGGCGCAGGAACAAATGTTATTGCAGGATTAGCAACAGGAATGATCTCTACATTTCCTACAGTACTTTTATTTGCTGCAGCAATCTGGATATCTTATGCATTAGCAGGATTTTATGGAGTGGCATTAGCAGCATCTGCAATGATGGCAACAACAGCAATGCAATTAGCAATTGATGCTTTTGGACCTATATCTGACAATGCAGGTGGAATCGCTGAAATGAGCGAATTACCAAAAGAAGTTCGTACAAGAACAGATATTCTGGATTCAGTAGGAAATACTACAGCAGCAACAGGAAAAGGATTTGCAATTGCTTCGGCAGCATTAACTTCATTGGCACTGTTTGCGGCGTATGTAACATTTACAGGAATTGACGGAATTAATATTTTTAAAGCACCAGTTTTGGCAATGCTTTTTGTGGGAGGAATGATTCCTGTAGTTTTCTCAGCTCTGGCTATGAATTCTGTAGGGAAAGCAGCGATGGATATGGTGTACGAAGTACGTCGCCAGTTTAGAGAAATTCCAGGAATCATGGAAGGAACAGGAAAACCAGAATACGCAAAATGTGTAGATATTTCGACTAAAGCCGCTTTACGCGAAATGATGCTTCCTGGAATCTTAACGATTGGTTTTCCTATTGCGATTGTTCTTTTAGGGAAATTAGTTTACGGAAGTAATAACCAATTAATCGCCGAAATGTTGGGTGGTTATATGGCAGGAGTTACGGTTTCGGGAGTTCTTTGGGCAGTTTTCCAGAATAATGCAGGAGGAGCTTGGGATAATGCAAAAAAATCTTTTGAGGCAGGAGTGCTTATTAACGGAGAAATGACCTATAAAGGCTCGGATGCGCATAAAGCAGCCGTAACAGGAGATACAGTAGGAGATCCATTTAAAGATACATCAGGACCATCGATGAATATTTTGATAAAACTAACTTGCTTAATCGGGTTGGTAATTGCTCCGATATTAGGCGAAGGACATTCGGCTTCGGGAATGGCAGAAGGAGGTTCTTGTTGTGCTAAAACAGAAATGCATGGCGGACATTCTAAATGCGATATGTCTAAAATGGCAACAATGACCAGAGAAGAATGTGCACAAATGTGTAAAGAAAAAGGATGCAGTCCAGAAGAAACGGCAAAATGTTTAGCTAACTATGATGCAAACGGAAAATACCTTCATAAAAAAACGGATTGTTTTGATACAACTAAATACACCAAAACCGATGCAGTTCGTGTAGAAATTGTAAACGTGAATGGTCAGGTTGTAGGAACGGTTAGAACGACAACAAATGGTAAAGTAGATGAAAAGGTTTTTAAAGGGACAGCAGATGAGGTTAATGCTCAAATAGATGCTTTGAAATAATAAAATGACTTATCAATCTTGAATACTTACACTTTGACAAAGCCCTAAAAACAAAAAATGCCTCTAAATTATTAGAGGCATTTCTTTTATGTTTTAAAACAATCCGTTTAGTTCGGCATCAATTCTATTAATGATGTCTCCTAAATCTTCAGGATTATCAACAAAGTTTATGTTGTCAACATCTATAATCAATATTTTTCCTTTGGTGTATGTTTGAACCCAAGCTTCATATCTTTCGTTCAAACGACTTAAATAATCAATAGAGATAGAGTTTTCGTATTCGCGACCGCGTTTATGAATTTGTCCAACTAAGTTAGGAATAGAGCTTCTTAGGTAAATTAATAAATCGGGTGGTTTTACCAATGTTTCCATTAGTTCAAACAATGAAGTGTAATTCTGGAAATCACGACTAGTCATTAATCCCATAGAATATAAGTTGGGAGCAAAAATATAAGCATCTTCGTAAATGGTTCTGTCCTGAATAACTTTTTTACCGCTTTCGCGAATTTGTTGCACTTGGCGAAATCGGGTATTTAAGAAATAGATCTGCAAGTTAAATGACCAACGCTCCATTTGATGGTAAAAATCATCTAAATATGGGTTGTCGACAACTTCTTCAAAGTTGGGTTCCCACTTAAAATGTTTAGCCAGTAATTTGGTTAGAGTTGTTTTTCCTGCGCCTATGTTTCCTGCTATTGCTATGTGCATTACGGTATTATGATTTTATAATTTGTAATTCCTCCAATTGTAAAAATAGATAAAATTTGGTCTTTGTAATAGAAATTACCAAACGTTTTTTCTGAAATTTCAATTTGCAAAGGATCTCCTGATTCGGGGGTACTGATGTCTTTAAAAAACAACAAATTAGCTTTTTTGTAAATGTATTGATTGTTGTTAAGAATCGTCAAAGCATCAAAATCGGGTATTTTCCCAAAAGCAATAACTTTGCCGAAGATGTCACAAGAAAACCAATTGTTCTTTTCGTCTACCCAATAAAAAACGTTGAAATTCGATTGATAGTATTTTATATTTCCAGAAAGTGGAGTTGAAACAGTTTTGTACTCATCCTTTAAATAGTTGTAAAGACCAATTTGCTGGTTTAATGTATTGTAAATCCAGAGCTGATTTTGGGAAGCAATCCCAACTCCAGAAGTGAGGATTGGGGTTGTGTTTTTAGAAAAATTAATTCGGCTAGTTTCATTAAACTGATTATCCAGTAAAACTACAGTATTGAAATCTTCATAAAATAAAACAACTTTAAGCGGATTTTCTAAATCAGCCTTGGTAATCTTTCCTAGAGAGATGTTTTTATATTCGTAGGCATCTTTACCGTTTGTCTTTATAAAACGGTTGTCTTTTATTAAATATACAAAACCAAAAGTATCGGTTCCTGAAAATTGATCAGCATCAAAAGTTATACTATTTACCGTAGTTATTTGGATTTTCTTATCCTGAGAAAAAGCTGCTGAAAAGGAGCAAATAAGAATCAGAAGTATCAAGTTTTTATACATTGTTGTTTTGGTTTTAATAACTCTGATTTTGAATAGGCCAAATTACAAAAAAACTCAATTGCTATTTGCTTTAGCATAAATATTTGGACTAGGAATGATTATGCAGCACTACTTTTTTAGGAATATCTTGTTTAAAGCCACATTTGTCTATCGTTTTAGGCAATTGATATATTAGTTTTTTTAGACTTTAAGATTAGTAATAGCTTTGGTTAATAATCTAATAATTAGATAGAAACATTTTAAAGATAGCGCTATGATGAATAAAATATTTTTTACACTTATTGTGATGTTTGGATTTTATCAGGCACAGGCACAAAAAGACTTTCAGGGAATGGCAATTTATGAGTCTAAAACACAAGCTCCAAAATTTAATGGAATGCAAGGCAACAGAGATATTACTCCCGAGATGCAAAAAGACATGGAAGAGCACATGAAAAAAATGCTCGAAAAAACATTCATACTTAATTTTGATCAGTCAGCTTCGATTTATAAAGAAGAAGAAAAGCTAGATATGGGAGTACAAGAAGGTGGAGGTTTTAGAATGATGGGTTCTATGATGGGCAGCGGCGGAACTTTTTATAAAAATGTAAAAGCTAAATCGTATACCGTTGATAAAGAATTTATGGGAAAAGAATTTCTAGTCGTGGATTCATTGCCAAATATAAAATGGAAACTAGAGGGTGAAACCAAGCAAATAGGAGGTTACACATGTTATAAAGCCACGATGGTTAAAACAGTTAATGAAGCAGATATTAGAAATGTTAGACCCAAGAATCTTGATACTAAAAATGAAGAATCAAAAAAAGTAGAGAATCCTAAGAAAGAAGAGAAAGGAACAAATTTCATGGAGAGTTTTGATGTTCCTAAAGATATAATTGTAACTGCTTGGTATACACCAGATATTCCTATAAACCAAGGTCCTGAGAATTATTGGGGTTTACCAGGTTTAATATTAGAAATTAATGATGGGAGAACCATTATACTATGCTCTAAAATTGTTTTGAATGCAAAAGATAAAGTTGCAATAAAAGCACCAACAACTGGTAAAAAAATTTCTCAGAAAGCATATGATGAAATTGTAATAAAGAAAATGAAAGAATTTCGGGAAATGCATCCTAATCGTAGCAGATCAGGCGGAGCAGCAACTCTTATAGTTAGATAATTTATTCAAATTATAATGAAAAACATACTCTCATTTTTTACTCTTTTGGTTACAACCATATCATTATCTCAAAGTATTAAATACGATGGATTTATTTTGGATGAAAAGAAAAATCCGTTAGAAATGGCCAATATTATGGCTGTTAATATAGGAACCAAAGCAATGGATTCGTACGGAATAACCAATGATAAAGGAAGGTTTCAGTTGAGTTTAAAACCAAATTCATCCTACAGCATAAAAATTAGTTATCTCGGAATGAAATCTAAAGAGATAATAATTACAACACAATCTATAAATATTTCTCAGAATATTGTTTTGGATAACCTCGGGATAGAACTTGAGGGAGTCGAGATTGTGCGCGAAATGCCAGTTTCTATAAAAGGAGACACGATTGTATATAACGCAGATTCATTTAAATCTGGAACAGAAAAAAAACTAGAAGATGTTTTAAAAAAACTTCCAGGAGTTGAGGTAAACGCCGATGGTGAAATAGAAGTAGAAGGCAAAAAGGTTTCTAAATTAATGGTAGAAGGCAAAGATTTCTTTGATGGAGATACAAAACTAGGAGTCAAAAATATTCCTGCCGATGCAATTGATAAAGTGCAGGTGCTTAGAAACTATAATGAAGTTGGCGCATTAAAAGGATTAGAGAATGATCAGGATAATGTTGCCATGAATATTAAACTTAAAAAAGGAAAGAACAATTTTTGGTTTGGAGATATGACCGCCGGAATAGGAGTTGGCGAACTCGATAGTCGGTATGTAATTAACCCAAAAGTGTTTTATTATAGCCCTAAATATAGTATTAACGTGATTACCAATTTTAATAATATAGGAGAGTTGCCACTTACAATTCAGGATTATTTTAAGTTTACGGGCGGTTTTAGGAGTATGATGAAAAAAGGTGGAAGTAGCTTTGATATTTCTTCTAATGATTTAGGAATTTCGCTTTTGCGAAATAATCGAGCAAAAGAAATCGAAACCCAATTTGGAGCTACTAATTTTACTTATAACGTTACTAAATCTTGGAGTTTAAGTGGTTTCGGAATTATTTCTTCGGCTACGACCGAACTCGAAACTAAATCTCAAATCTCAATACTAGAATCTGGAGATCAACAAAAAAGTGATGAACTAACGCATCAAAAAAATAATCTGGGACTGTTCAAATTAAGTTCGACTTATAAACCAAACGCAAAATTTCAGTTTGATTATGATGTTTTAACAAAACTATCCAAACAAGAAGAGAATAGTAATTTGTTGCGAGAATCGATTGTAGATAATACGACTACAACCGAGAATATATTTACAAAGAAAAAGCAAGATCCAACATCTGTCAATCAAAATCTGAGTTTGTATTATACCAAAAACGACAAAAATATTTTTGCTTTTGAAGCCCAGTATTTATATCAGGATGAGAACCCGTTTTATAATGCCAATTTGCACAGTCAGCCGTTTGATTTATCGGGATATATCTCAGGTCAGGACAGAAATGATTTGAATCAGAATCGGTTTGTGAAAACAAATAAACTAGATGCTAAATTTGATTACTATTATATGGTAACTCCTAAGAGTAATATTAACGTGACGATTGGGAACACGTATTCTCATCAAAATTTTAATTCTCATATTTTTCAAATCTTGGATGATGGCACAACCAATGATTTAAATGCTGCAGAAAATAATAATCAGGTAAATTATAATTTTAATGATGTGTTTTTAGGAGTACATTATAAAATTCTGGCAGGTAAATTTACTTTTACTCCAGGTGTGAGTGTACATTCGTATAAGATGGAAAATAACCAATTAGGTTCTGGTTATTCACAGAATTTCTTTAGAGTTCTACCCGATTTGTTTGCTTTGTATCAGATAAAAAAATCAGAAACATTAACCTATGATTTCTCATTGACAAATAATTTCACCGATATTAATCAGTTGGCTTCTGGTTACGTTTTGTCTAATTATAGTAATTTGTTTCAAGGGAATAGATTCTTAGAGAATGCAACTTCTCAAGTACATTCTTTGCGTTATTTTAAATACAATATGTTCAATTTTGAAAATATTTTTGCCGATGTAACCTATACTAAAAAAGTAGATGCTGTAAAAACGAAGTCTGATTTTGCAGGAATAAACCAATCTTCGATGCCTTATAATTCTAATTTAGCCGACGAAACTTTTTCAGGATTGGGAAGTTACGGACGTTCATTTTTAAAGAACTATAAAGCATCCGTAAATGCGAGTTTAAACTGGTCTAAGTTTAATAATATCCAGAACGACTCACCTTCAGTAACCGAAAGCTTTAGCCAAAATTATACGGTAAAAGCAGCTACAAATTATAAAGATTTGCCTAATCTAGAATTTGGTTATACTTTCTTGGTTAATGAATATAGTGGTTCTACTTATTATACAGATAAACCTTTTGCTAAGCTGGATTACTATTTTTTAGAAAGTTTTTCTTTTGTTGCCGATTATGAATTTTACCATTATTACAGTAAGAATAAGACAATCGATAACGAATACGATTTTTTAAATGCTAGTTTGGTTTACCAAAAAAAGGATAGTAAATGGGAGTATAAAGTCTCGGCTACCAATTTGTTAAACACAAAATATTTAAATGATGATAGTTTTTCGCAGTTTTCTACCAGAGTTTCGCAATACACAGTTCAGCCTCGATATATAATCTTTTCGATGAAATATAATTTGTAGTTGTTTGTGTGTTAATTCTTTTTCATCCTAAAAAAAGAAGATATATTTGTGTAGCTTATTAATAATTAATTACAATTTGTATGCGAAACTTTTTGTCTGGCACTTTAGTGCTTTTTTTTGTAACATCATTTTCATTTGCACAAAACCAAACTCTCGAGAAAGGTTCTTATTTGTCTAAAGATAATGATCAGGGGTTAAAGATAAAACTGAATCTACTGGAAAATAATAAGTATGAATTGGTTTTTTTGGAAGGTGACTATGAAGTAAAAAATGATTCATTATTGCTAAAAGGTAAAAATAGAGATGGAGTAGTTTTTGATGTTGATTACACTTATGATAAATCGGAGAGTGCTGGAAAACTGAAAGTTAAATTTACTGAATCATTATATTATGGTTTTTATATTGGTACACAAAACGGATCAGATCCAGTTCAGTACCAAAAAATATCTGATATAGAAGTTGTTGGAGACCCAAGTGCAGATTCATCATTAAATTTTGAAATTGACCATGCTCAATTTTTATATCTCGTTTATGAAGGATACGATAGTAGTACTCCAAGTAAAGTATTAAAATATGAGATTCCTGCCAAAGCTACAGGCGTAGCAATACAGTATCAACCGTATTCTGATAATCCTGAGTTAAAAGGTTTTTTTGATAAAAAGAAAAATGAGTTGGTGGTTTTTGAAATATCGGGTAAAAATCCGTTGACTTTTCAAAATGCAAAAGCACTTAATAAGGAATCAGTAAAAACAAAGTTGCTTCCTCTGGAAAATAAAAGTATTACAGATTGGACTTATCCAGGCAAAGAACCGCTTCTTACAGAAGATTGGGGAGTTGGTACAGATAGTGTAGCTACAGCGGTTTATGATGTTGCCCCAAAAGTAAATTTTAAACTAAAAGTAGAAAAATCTTTAGCAGATGCTATAAAAGTAACCAAAGCTACAGGCGATAAGTTTTTGATTGTATATAATGATATCAATAATAAATCGGCTCAAGATGATTTTGATGCATTTGTCATAGCTCAAGAAGTGAGCATAGGATATAATTTTTACGATGCTTATGATGCTCAATATGATAGATTTAATTATTATTTAGCGACCAAAAGTGATAAAGCCTGGTTGAAGAAAAACAAGATAACAGATTCACCAAGTATAATTGTATTGGATGAAAACGGAGCTGTTTTAGCAACTGCAAAATCAACTTTGGTAGATAAAACAGATATGTTCTCTTATTATGGATCTTTATTTAACAAATTTAAAAAAACCTATGCAAAGAATAATTTTGCTAAAACAATTACCAATAAAAAAGCCAGTGATGCTGAACTGATAAAAGCATTTAATGATGTTGCAGCACTTGGGAATATTAGCGATTATGACTATGATTATGGTACTGAAGAGCCTAAAGAAGGAGATTTTAAATTTATTAAATTCGATCTGGATAAAAAACAAGCGCAACAAGCTTGGGATAAGATTATTGTGACACATCAAAAAGACGCAAAACCGAATATGATTTTGGTCGAAGCTATCTTGCAGGAAATTAAAAGTGTTGGTTTTAATAAACAAGTTTTTTCGGTAGATAAAGTTTTAAACGATACCGATTTTAAATCGATAGATTACCTGATAAAACATTATGATGCTATCGAAGCGCTGCGTACAGAATATAATGCTCAAGATGAGTCGCATGTTGCAATTGGTAATATAAACACAGAAATTTCGACTGCTTTACAGAATAACACAAGTTTGTATGTAGATGAAAATACAGAAGCAAAATCCGATTCGGAAAAAGTAATGGAAACATACAAGAAGTTAATTTCTAGCGGAAAAGGTAATTTTGATTCTTATAGAAATTATTTCTATTATTTAGCTGCACATGCCGTAAATGAAGATGTTGGCAATACTTATTTAAAAGAATTTGACGCTTATTTTAATAAGGTTTTGGCAACGCAGGAGAATGTTATCCAAAGACTAGACGAAATATATAGTACAGATGTTACTGCGTCTTATTTCGATTGGAAAGAGTTTAAAGAATATCATACTAATCTTTGTAATGATGTGGCTTGGTATACAGTATTACATTCAAACGATGCAGCTTCTATAAAGAAAGCAATTATATGGTCAGAATACAGTTTGGTAGTTAAAAAGAACGATCCGTATTATCTGGATACATTGGCACAATTGTATTACAAAGACGGACAAAAAGAAAGGGCTATTAAAATGCAACAACAAGCTGTAGAACTCTCTAAAGATGTCGAAGAAGAAACTAAGATAGAAATGCAGGAAACATTAGTTAAAATGCAAAACGGAACCTATTAGATTAAAAAAGCCTTTGAAGATAACTTCAAAGGCTTTTTCTTTAATTTTTATGGTTTGTTCTAAAAAGATTTAAAGTAGAATTATTCATTTCTTTTGCGAAAGCAAAGAGAATCTTTAGATTTAATTGTACAGCCCCAAATCATTTCTAAATCATTCATGACTTTATATTTAATATAAATCACTTCATCTTTAACTATATAATTTATGGAATAACGTTTTAAAACGGGTTTCATGTTTTTATAAAAATCAGGAGGTATTTCATTTGGTCCTGCAATTCTGTAAAAATGATTTTGAGAGAACACTATAATATGATCAATGTTTCTCTACTAATGAGGTATCGGAGTCTTTAATATATTAGTTTTTTCTAAAAAGCTAAAAAAAACTAATTAGTGTTTGTTTTTTTTAATCAATTTAATTTTCTATTCCACCAAGCTTTTTTATTAAACCAAGCAGAATCTTTAGTTTTAGTTGTATAATTCCAAATAGTTTCATAATCATTTATTTGCTTATATTTAGCATATATTACACCATTTTTGAATATGTAATCTATACCACAACTTTTTAAAGTTGGCTCTATGTTTTTATAAAAATCTGGAGGGATTTCATTTGGCTCTGCAATTCTGTAAAATTCATTATCAGAGAAAACGATAAGGGGACGTCCAAGGTCTACTGGAATAACAGGTTTGAATTCTACATATCTATTTTGCCAATAATAGTAGGCAGAAAACAAAAGAATTAATACGGATAATGGGATGAATATTATCTTTTTCATTTTCTTATTTTAATTTAAGATTTAAATTTCCCGAAGAGGTATATTGAAAGGTTTTATTAAATGTTTGTTGCCATTTGCTTTCCATTCTAAAGGGTCTTGCTCCACAATATTTCTCTACCAACAAAGCATCTGAATCCTTAATAGAACCAAAACTAGGAATGTAAGCATTAGCTCCTTCATGCCAATCGTATATGTTCCACCAAGTATGGATTATATTTCCAACTAAAGTGAAATTATTTTTTGTTCTTGTTATTTTAAAATTACAAGTTGATATTATTGTGCTAGTTCCAGACATGTAATACAATTCTCCAAAAATTCCAGCCGTAAATTGTTTATCATAATGATCTGTATATGGTTTAGAATCTCCTACATTTAAAGTTTTAAGAAAATCTTTAAATTTAGAATCATTGTCTTTTTCAAAACGTTCAATATTTATGTTTTCTGCTACGATAACTTCACTTTTACTTCTAAGCCAATGGAAATCTATTTTTTTGTAAATCCTGTGCCGTCTAACCACCATTGTAAACAATCAGCTGCTTTATCGAAATTTCTTTCTCTGGCTTTGTCGATCATTTTTATATAATTGGCTTTTAACATCAAAGCTTTTTCTCTCTCATTTAATTGAAGATAAAATTTTCTTGCTTCAGAATTTCCTGCTACTCCCCAAAAAGGATCTCCAAATAAATTATTATATTCAGAAGGTACTAAATCTGTTTTTTCTTTAAATAGGCTACTATTCATGATGCGTATGATTAGTTATTTTTTAAGTAATTAAGGTTTTTGTAAAGAAAAGCTTAATTTTAAATATATTAATATTTTTCTTACTATTTATTTAGTTTAAAATAATAACGGCATCAATATCGGATATTCGATTTTTATTTAATCAACTAGATTTTCGTATTCCTTAAGATAACTTCAATGGCATTTTTTTTATTTTTTAATACCAACCATTACTTTAATCTGGTAAGCGGTTAAGGTTTTCTTTCCGTTTACAATGTCGCCATTTGCACTAACATAAGTTAAAGAGACAGTATATTTTGGATTTTCTACTTTTTGAATCACTTTTTCATTTGAGTGATTGTTTTTTCTAAAGTTAGAATTTGCGTTTACAAAATCATTTATTTTTAAAGGAATTATGTCCTGATTAATTTGTAGAGCAATTCCATAATCAGTTTTCTTAGACTTTATGCTATAACTCTTTCCATCTATCGAAGTACAATTGTCGCATTTAAGATTGTTGTTATAAGATATTGTAAATAAAAAATCTTGCCCATGAATGTTGGCTACTTGATTATCGTCATTTTCATAAAAATAATAGTAGAAGCTATTATTTAAATCATCTTTTCGGTCATATTCGGATCGATATTCAAACCCCAAGCTATTCATTATTTCAGCATCACTAGGAGATTTTTCTTTTTTTAGTAAAGTTTCTAATTTTGCTTTAGCATAAGGAGCCATAACTTCTATACCGTAATTGTCTTTTAAAAAGGAAACAATACTGCTTAAATCCTTTTCTTGGTCAAAAGTTAGTTTTTCTTTTTTGCCCTTTTCTATATACATTTCAAATCTTGATAATTGGCTGTATTTAGAAATAGAATTAGCGCTCTGAGGGCCAACTAACGAAAGTAAAGCTGCCAAGCACATACTTATTGGAATAAATTTTATTTTAGGCTGTTTCTGAATTAAAAAATAAGCCACAACTATGGTAAGCCATATTGATAATAACAGAACATAATAGCGTTCGTGCGTAAATCCGTAAAGGTTAATTCGGTACAAAATTGCCCAAAATAGTAATCCCAATAGCGGAATTAATAGAAAGTAAAACAAACGATTGAAAGTTCTTATCCAGAGATTAGCTTTTTCGGTAGCAATAGGGTGAACCAATAAAAAAGAAAGAATCCCGAAAATAGCAAATACCAAAACAAGATAAGAAACCCACCCAACAGGTAAAGATAGTGTTACAAGAATCTTTGCTTCATAACATATCAAAATCACCAAGTACAAACTTATTAAAGGCAATAAAACATATTGAGTAAAGTTTTTAAGGCCTTTTGGGTAATTAAGGATTAAAGGAACTTGTTCATTATTAGTTTCTGGAACACCACTTAAAAAGAAAGTAGTATTAAAAATTCCTGTGATAGCAAAGAAGATATGAAAATAAATATGATCATAGAATTCTACATGAAATAATTTGTCAATAGCTAATATGGCCAAAGCTAAACCAGCGTAAAGCACTATGCTATATAAACCAGCCGTTAAAATCCTAAGGAAAAGTTGCTTGTTAAATTCCCAAAACTCATCCTGATTATAAGCTCTCGGTAAGAATCCTGCAAATGAAACTAATAAATGTAAAGCAATGTTTAGGACTATAAATTGTTGTATTTCTATATCCGTAATATCTTCATGAAAATTGAAAATAAATAGAAAGATTAAAGATCCCAGTATGATACTGGTTAGGTAACGTAGAAGGTTGTTCTTTTTTGCAGCTATAAAAAATAAACTAACAGAAAGGAATAAAACTAAGCATAAAGAGCAACTCATTAAAGCTTTTACATAAAGCTCTTTGTTTGGATCGTCATACTTTGCTTCGTTGAGGATAATGGTGAGAATAGTTCCTGTAATCGAGATTAAAATTTCTAATGGAAATCTAAGAACTGTCTTTAGTGTTGAGTTTAAAACGTTTTGAAAAGAAGGGAATTTTGCCATATTTTTTTGGTAGGTTTTGTTCTACGAAGGAAAGAAAATAGAAGCACATTGCCAAAGAAAAACCCCGAAGTCTGCATTTGCAAATTTCGGGGTTTAATATATACTAAGATTTATTTTAAGCTTCTAAAAAGAACTTCAAATTACAATCCAAATGCAGCTTTTACCTGGTCAACAAAATCAAGTTTTTCCCAAGTAAACAATTCTACAGTAACTGTTTTCTCATTTCCTCCCGGAGCAGAAAAAGTTTTAGTTACAATTTCTGGTTTACGCCCCATGTGCCCGTAAGCAGCAGTTTCGCTATAAATAGGATTTCTTAATTTTAAACGTTGTTCGATAAAGTAAGGACGCATATCAAAAATAGCTTCTACTTTTTTAGCGATTTCACCGTTAGTTAAGTTTACTTTAGATGTTCCGTAAGTATCAATAAAAATACCCATTGGTTTAGCAACACCAATAGCATAAGAAACTTGTACCAAGATTTCATCAGCAATACCAGCAGCAACTAAGTTTTTAGCGATATGACGTGTAGCATAAGCAGCACTTCTATCTACTTTACTTGGATCTTTTCCAGAGAAAGCACCACCACCGTGAGCACCTTTACCACCGTAAGTATCTACAATGATTTTTCTTCCTGTTAATCCAGTATCTCCGTGAGGACCTCCAATTACGAATTTTCCTGTAGGGTTAATGTGATATTGAATTTTATCGTTAAATAAATGTGCGTGAGTTGGGTTCTTAGCAATAATTCTTGGAATAAGAATTTCGATAATATCCTTTTTGATTTTAGCAAGCATTACTGCTTCTTCATCAAAATCATCGTGTTGAGTAGATATTACAATTGCATCGATACGTGTTGGCTTATTGTCATCACTGTATTCTAATGTTACCTGAGATTTAGCATCAGGACGTAAATAAGTGATTTCTTTGTTCTCACGTCTTAAAATAGCTAATTCTTGTAGTAATTTATGAGATAAATCAAGTGCCAAAGGCATATAATTTTCAGTTTCGTTAGTTGCATAACCAAACATCATACCTTGATCACCAGCTCCTTGTTCTTCAGGATTTGCTCTGTCAACACCTTGATTGATGTCTGCAGATTGTTCG
Source organism: Flavobacterium sp. PL02 (assembly GCF_035013205.1). NCBI lineage: Bacteria > Pseudomonadati > Bacteroidota > Flavobacteriia > Flavobacteriales > Flavobacteriaceae > Flavobacterium > Flavobacterium sp. PL02. The sequence continues at coordinate 530,106 of NZ_JAYGJP010000002.1, read as the reverse complement.
TGAATAGCAGATAAAATTCCGCAAGAGTTTGCCTCAAACATATATTCGCTTTTCGTATAACCAATTTTTCTGATTACTTCGCGAGCGATCTGTTGTACATCTAAATATGTATTTGATTTTACTTCACCGGCCAATATTACTTGTCCAGTTGTTACTAAAGTTTCGCATGCCACTTTAGAATCCGCATCAAATGCTAGAAAATTATCAATTAATGCATCTGAGATTTGATCCGCAACTTTGTCTGGATGTCCTTCGCTAACAGATTCTGACGTAAATAAATAAGCCATAATATTTATTAAATTAAAATTATAAAATTAAGCGAGGAAAAGAAATAATTGCTGGAAATGCTAAAGGAGGATTCCTGCTTTAGCATTTTTTAAAACTGAAATGAAAATCTTTCAGCATCCATAATGAATGTTTTCATTATGAAGAGGTTGCAATCAGTCCAAATTTTTCCTCTGTATTCGGCTGCAAAGGTATAAAACCATTTTGAATTGCAAATTAATCTTTTGTTTTTTTAATTTAATATACAAAAATTTAACATATTCGACTTGTTCTATAGAGTTTAGAAAATAAATCGACATTTGTTTGGTAGACTAAAAAATAGTTCGCAAATTTGCCCCAACAAAATAAAAGAAAAATGAAATTCACTGTTAACAATATGATGTCTTGTAAGATGCCGGAGTATTCCGCAGAGATACTATTGTAGTTTATTTTCAAAAATATACATAGAACCTCTGCAAATTGCAGAGGTTTTTTTGTTTAATGAAGAAAACAAAACAGAATGTCATTTTAAACCAAAATAATAACAAATCAGTAAAAAGTAATGAAAAAAAATGTAGCATTAGTTTTAGGTCTTTTGACATTTTCGGGCATTTATGCTCAGGAAAATAAAAAGGAGAAAGATACTTTACAAAATAATGAATTATCAGAAGTAACAATAATCGGTTCTAGAAGTAAAAACAGAGTTAAGACCGATGTACCCGTTCCAATCGATATTTTTAATATTTCAGAAATAACAAAAGGAGCACCACAAACCAGTGTAACTCAAATATTAAATTATGTTGCGCCGTCGTTTACCAGTAATCCAACTTCTACAGCAGATGGAACCGATCATATTGATCCTGCGCAATTAAGAGGATTAGGACCAGATCAGGTTTTAATACTTGTAAATGGTAAAAGAAGACACACAAGTTCTTTGGTAAATATCAATGGAGCACCAGGAAGAGGTTCTGTTGGAACAGATTTAAATGCAATACCATCATTTGCAATAGAAAGAATTGAAGTATTAAGAGATGGGGCAGCAGCTCAATACGGATCTGATGCAATTGCGGGAGTAATTAACATTGTATTAAAAAAGAATGCTAATTATCTTTCGGGAGATGTACAATACGGAGCAAACATGTCTTCGGGATCTAATAACTTTAAAGGAGGAACTGATGGTCAGGCTTTGCAAGTAGACTTAAATTACGGAACATCTTTGGGTAAAGAAGGAAGTTTCCTGAGTGTTACAGGTAGTGCGGTTACAAGACAAGCAACCAGTAGAGCAGGAATTAGAAGTAATGCTATTTTTAATGCTTATAATGCTGTTGAATATAGAGCGGCTCAGAATGGTGTAAATGTGAATTCATTGTTCAGTAATATTAATACAACTCCAAACTCAGCTCAAATTATAAGTACATTACAACAATACGCTCCACAAGTTAGTTATTTTACAGCAGCACAGCAATCAGCAATTGCTGGCGCAACAAATATTAGCCAATTGCAAACTGCATTAAATTTTGATGCAACCAATAATGAAATCAATTATAGAGGTCAGGAAAGAAGTGATTACAACATGAGCGTTGGTCAGTCAGAATTAGCATCTGGGCAACTATATTATAATACCAAATATCCATTAACAGAAATTACTTCGTTGTACTCATTTGGAGGAGTTTCGTATAGAAACGGAAAATCATATGCTTTTAACAGATTGCCTAATGGAGCTGGAACATTTACACAAGTATATGCAAATGGATTTTTGCCAGAAATAGAATCGGATATTATTGATGCTTCTTCTGCAGTAGGACTTACAACACAATTATTCGGATTTGATACTGATATTAGTACAAACCTTGGATCAAACTCTTTTAAATATGATGTGAACAATACTATTAATGCTACTTTAGGAACAAATTCAGCTTCTAGTTTTTATGCTGGTAAAGTTTCGTTTTTACAAAGTACAACCAATTTAGATTTAAGTAAAAAGTACGATGTTCTTGATGGATTAAACGTAGCTTTTGGAGGAGAATTTAGATATGAAAATTATCAAATAAAACACGGAGATGTAGAGTCTTATGGTTTATACGATGTAAACGGAAATCTAGTATCTGGAATTTTACCAAGTAACTCACCATTAATCGTAACCGACTTTTTTGGAAACAAACGTGGGGCAGGAGCACAAGGTTTCTCAGGATTCCAACCATCAGATGCTAAAGAAAAAGATAGAAAAAGTGGTGCAGCATATATTGATTTAGAATTAAACGCAACCAAAAACTGGTTAATCAACGGTGCTGCTCGTTATGAGAATTATTCAGATTTTGGTAGTACAGTTACTTTTAAACTAGCTTCACTTTTAAAATTGAATGATAATATTAACTGGAGAATTTCTGGGCAAACAGGTTTTAGAGCACCATCATTACAACAAAAATATTTTGAAAGTAGCTCCACACAATTTATTAATGGTTCGCCTTACCAAGTAGGATATTTTACAAATGATTCTGAAGCTGCAAAAAGCATTGGAGTGGAGAATTTAAAACCAGAAACATCTAAAAGTATAAGTACAGGATTTACATTTAAGATTCCAGCAGCTAATATTACAATTGCTACTGATGCTTATTTTACAAGAATCGACGACAGAATTGTTTTAACAGGACAATATGCAAGACCTACAGATGCACAAATAAATGGAGCAACATCACCAGAACAAAAAGATGCATTAACATTGTTTCAGCAAGCATTTGATCTAAAAGGTGTAGAAAGAGCTTCATTCTGGACAAATGGAATTAACTCAGAAACTAAAGGAATCGACTTAGTGATTTCTCAAAAATATAATGTTATTGAGGATTTTACAATCAGAAATGATTTTGCTTTAAGTTATAATACAACAAAAAGAGTTGGATCATTAAATGTTCCTCAATCTATTGTTAATGCAGGTGGAGATCCATATGTATATTCATTTTTCCCAGAGTCAAGCAGAATTTATCTGGAAGAAGCAATCCCAAAATTGAAAGCTAATTTAATGACTACTTTCAGCATCAAAAAGCTGGATATTTATTTAAGAAATAGTTATTTCGGGAAGGTTACAGATCCAGGAGCAACAGATGTAAACTTAGATGGTTTTTCTTCAGTTTATGAGCATCCAGAATACAGTGCAAAATTAGTTACCGATTTATCTTTAGGATATCAGATAAACGAACATTTAAGAGTAACACTAGGAGTTAATAATATAGGAGATGTTTATCCTGACAGAAATAACCCAGCAACTCCTGCTTTTACAAATACAACACCAACATTGTCTCCTGCGCCAAGTGCAGATTTAAGTAATGCAAATCAGTTTGCTTATTCTAGAGCAGTATCACAATTTGGATTAAACGGAAGATTTGGTTTTGCTCGTTTAAGTTTTAAAATATAATTTAATTGCTGGGTGTTATTTTGATGTTTAAAATAAAATGCACCCAGTGATTTAGATTAAAAGTAACCATTTAAGTAATATAAGTTCATTTAAGTAACCTATCTAGAAAACTTATATCTTCTTAAATTACTTATATGGTTTAAAAACTATATAATGCTTTAGTAGCAATAATAGGGCTTTAGGTAGTTAGGAAATCTTTTTATGTAAAAAATTGAAATTAAGTTTGGTGGTTAAAATTATAGTTACTATATTTACTCTATCGAATTAGTAGAACTAATAAAAGCAGATAAAAACAAATTTTATAAAATGAATACAATAGCAAATAATATGATAATGTGTTGTAAGATGATGCAAATATGCATCCCAATTTGCTATTGCCAAAAGTGAAAGATTAAATCTTTGTTATAGTTAAAGCTATAAGCCCTTTTGGTAGCCATCCGAAAGGGCTTTTTTTTATTCCATAATTTAAAATTTAAAAATCATGAAAACATTCTATAAAATTTCAAGAGCAATTCAAGCTTTATTGAAAGCAGATGCCAAAAGAATTTTTGGTGTAATACAAACCAAAAGAATAAATACAAACGAAGTAAAAGGAAAATTGTATACGAGTGAGTCAAACTCATTATTGTTTCAGATGTATGCCCACGAAGATGAAGATCTTTTTATATAAACAGAAAAATAATTAAGAAATATAAACACACAATCTTTTAACTAATTAAAAAAATAGAACCCATGAGCACACAAAAATTCGCAACAAATGCACTACACGCAGGACATGATGTAACAAAAAACGGTAACACAAGAGCAGTGCCTATTTATCAAACATCATCTTATGTTTTTAATAATTCAGATCATGCAGCTAATTTGTTTGGTCTGGCCGAAGCAGGATTTATTTACACAAGATTAAATAACCCTACAAATGATGTTCTGGAACAACGACTGGCAGCGCTAGAAGGAGGTATTGGAGCTGTTGTAACAGCATCTGGCGCATCAGCAATTGCAACAACTTTGTTAACATTGCTTAAAGCAGGAGATCATATTGTAGCATCAAATAGTTTATACGGAGGAACTTATAATTTATTAAAAGTTACTTTGCCAAGATTAGGAATCACAACCACATTTGTAGATCCATCTGATGCCGAAAACTTTACAAAAGCGGCTAAAGAAAATACAAGAGTCTTTTTTGTAGAGTCATTAGGGAATCCAAAATTAGATGTATTAGATTTAAAAGCAATTTCGGCAGAAGCCAAAGCATTTAAAGTTCCATTTATTGTTGACAACACCGTTCCAACACCATATTTGCTTAATCCAATAGAACATGGAGCAAATATTGTAATTCATTCCCTAACCAAGTATATCTCAGGAAACGGAACTTCTTTAGGAGGAGCAATTATCGATGCTGGAACTTTTGATTGGGCAAACGGAAAATTCCCTGAGTTTACAGAGCCATCTGCAGGTTATCACGGATTAGTTTATAACGAAGCATTAGGAAATGCTGCATTTATTGCCAAAGCACGTATAGAAGGATTACGCGATTTTGGTTCAGCATTGAGTCCATTTAATGCTTTTCAGATTATTCAGGGATTGGAGACTTTACCAATACGTATTAAGAAGCATAGCGAAAACGCATTAGCCTTAGCATCATGGTTACAGGCACAAGATGAGGTGGTTTGGGTAAATTACCCAGGTCTAAAATCGAATAAATATTATGTCTTGGGACAAGAATATTTGCCGAAAGGACAAAGCGGAATTATAACTTTTGGATTAAAAGGAGGTTTTGAAGCTGCCAAAAAAGTAGCCGATGAAACTAAATTATTCTCACTTCTTGCAAATATAGGCGATACAAAGTCACTGATTATTCATCCTGCAAGTACAACTCACCAACAATTATCAGAAGAAGAACAATTTGCAACAGGAGTTTCAAAGGATTTGATTCGACTTTCGGTAGGAATTGAAGATATAGACGATTTGATTGCCGATTTACAAGCGGTATTTAAAAATATAAAGAGTGCTCAATTAGCATAAATTAGAAAGTTAGGTTTTTTTGTTTTTTGTTAGAAAAATTGCCTTTAACCACGTGAGCAGGGTTAAAGGTGATTTTCAAAAAATAATCAAAAACAATAATACTAAGTAAAAGTTCAAAACAATATTTCTTGAACTGCTTTCCTGGCATAGATGCAAAAGATAAACACAAATTTCACGAATTGGCACAAATCATAATGATTAGCTTAGTTTGTGAAATTAATTTCACAAACTAATTAGTGCCAATTCGTGAAATTCGTGTTTAAATTAATTGTCCAGATAGTAGGTTTCTTGAATTTATTTTAAAATAAAAGTAAAAATTATGTCAAAGCTTAAAATAAACATCATCCTTTTTGGAATAGGAAATATTGGCAGCACTTTAATAAATCAGATAATTGAGAGCCAAGTATTTTTTAGCGAAAATAAAAGCATTGATTTGCGGTTTCCTATCATAACCAATTCCACATTGGCATTTTTTGAAAAAGAAGGCGCAGAGAACGCCTGGGAAGCCAATTTTGTACATCTCGCAATTCCTTTTAAGGTAGATGATATTATTGCTTTTGCAAAAGAGAATGCTTTCGAAAACTTAATTGCTGTAGATGCAACCGCAAGTGACGAATTAATAGATCATTATATCCCGTTAGTTCAAAACGGGTTTAATATTGTGGCAGTAAATAAAAAAGCAAATACATTGCCAATAGACTTTTATAGAGAACTAAGAGAAAACCTTAAGAAATACGATAAAGAATTTTTATACGAAACCTCAGTAGATACAGGTTTTCCGGTATTACAAACTATTAGAGATTTATATAACTCGGGAGAGAAAATAACCAAGATAAGAGGTGTTTTTTCAGATTCATTAAGTTATGTCTTTAATCGATTTTCATCAGAAGACACTTGTTTCTCTACTATTTTAAAAGATGCCGAAAAGCTACAGTTAATAACATCCGATTACGAAGGAGATTTATCGGGTAGTGATGCAGCCGAGAAATTACTTATTCTTACTAGAGAAATAGGGAAAGACTTTGAAATTTCGGATATTAAAACAACCCCACTTTTAGATCATAATCAATATGAGATAAATGCCAAATCAAAGCGTGTGATTAATAAAGAACTATTAGATAAGTCTTTTAAAATTGCAAAAATTACACAATCCGATAATCATGTTTTACGATATGTTGGAGAGTATAATGTTTTAGAAAATAAACTAGAAGTCAGATTAGTTTCAGAATCTACCAAAACTGCAATCGGGCAATTAAAAGGATCAGATACTATTTTTGAAATCTACACACAATCTTACGGAAACATTCCGATAGTTATTCAAAGTGCCGCTGCAGGAAAAGAAGCTATAGCAAGAGGAGTTATAACAGACATTCTAAAAGTTGCCGAAAAGATAAAAAATAAAGAAGCTATTTGGGCTTAGAAATTTTTGAAATTGAATTTTGTATTCAATTTTTTTTTGATTTAAAGTTAGATGTTCTTTGAAATTTATGTTTAGTGAAGGAAGTTTTTAAACAGTTGAGTGTTAATTTTATACCTCATTTGGAGTATTTCGTCGAAAAAAAGTAACATTTCGTCGTTTTTTTGTTTTTAAATGCAAATTTAACGTGATTTTATCATTAAAATATGGGTTCTGGCTTGGTTAATTCGAAAAAACGTCGCATATTTGTTAAACCAAAAAGATACCAAAAATGAATTTTAATATTTGTAAAATTAATAAGGTCATGTCGGAGAAATCCGTAGGGAAGTCTATTGCTTAAAATTATATCTATAAAAAATATATAGCAAAGCCTCCCAAGTTTATTGGGAGGCTTTTTTTTTTAGATTATACAAATATTGAAATTTTTTAAAATGATAAATAATAATATTAAAATGAATAATAACTCGAAGTTTAAGATGATGCAGAATGTCGCGCTTATTTGCGTACGCGTCTATTGATTTCCAAAAGTATAATAAGTTTAAACGACTTAAACCCTTTTGGTATAATTATCAAAAGGGTTTTTTTTTGGACATCGAGTTCATTTAATAAAAACAAACACAAATAAACAATTATAAAACACACATGTTATGAGCACACAAAACTACTTCGCAAAAAGGTTCGGATTCTTTAGATTCTTCAAAGCTAAAAAGACAATAACAATCCAAACTGTAAATGAATTGGCACATCCAAGATTTGGAATGGAAGCTACAGATGAAACTGCAGAAAAAAAAGCACCTAATTCTTTGCTTTTCTTGATGTATTCAAAAGAGAATGAAACTTTATTTATTTAAATTAAAACTTTAAATAAAATACAAGCTAACAATATGAATTTTCTGGATATATATGTCCAGCGGTTGCTTGTACGTGATTGTTTTGTTTGAACTATTTTGTAAACGAACTAAAATCAAATGAATAAAAAATTTGGTCGTTTAAGAAAATAGTAGTTAATTTGTGCCATTAAGTTCAAAAACGTATTGAAATGTTATAAAGAAAGGACGAGGGATTAGACCCGATGAATCCTTAGCAACCCTTCGATAAATCGAAGAAGGTGCTGCATTCTACCACGCCCAACGTGGAAAGATAACACAAAGAATTTCTCTAGCATAGCTCTAGTTTTTTCTTTTTAATATTTCCATGTACAAATCAAAAATTACAAAAGATTTGAAATTGGAAAATAAAACCATCCCGATTATATTACAGAATTTTGTCACCGAAAGTGGCGCTTCGTATAATGCGATTAACCTAAGTTATGAACTTTTTGGTTTACCGTTACACACTGCGCCTATAGTTTTGGTAAATCATGCATTAACAGGAAACGCTCAGGTTACGGGCGAGAATGGTTGGTGGAACGATTTAATTGGTGATAATAAAACCATTGATACTGCAAAATATACAATTCTAGCTTTTAATGTTCCAGGAAATGGACATAACGGAATCTCGATTGAAAACCATACAGATTTTACCGCCAGAGATGTTGCCCGAATTTTCATAAAAGGGATTGAGTTTCTTAAAATCAATCAATTATATGCAATTATTGGTGGTTCTGTTGGTGGCGGCATCGCATGGGAAATTCTGGCATTAGAACCTCAAATCACTAAACATTTAATACCTATTGCAACCGATTGGAAATCTACCGATTGGTTAATTGCAAATTGCTATTTGCAAGAGCAAATCCTAAACAATTCTTCAAGACCAATAGAAGATGCGCGAATTCATGCCATGTTATGTTATCGCTCGCCAGAATCTTTTAAAGAAAAATTTCAGAGAACTAAAAATGATGAACTAGCTATTTTTAATGTAGAAAGCTGGCTGGGACATCATGGGAAAAAGCTTCAAAAAAGGTATCAAATTTCATCATATAAATTAATGAATCAGTTGCTTAAAACAATTGATATTACAAGGAATACAGCCGATTTTGAAACATTATTATCAAAAACAACTGCCCATATCCATATCATAGGGATTAATTCGGACTTGTTTTTTAGTGCAAAAGAAAATCAGGAAACCTATCAGGAATTAAAAAAGTTCAAAGAAAATGTTTCATATAGCGAAATAGATTCTGTTCACGGACATGATGCTTTTTTAATCGAGTACAAACAATTAGATAATTTGCTTGCGTCTATTTTTTAGAGCAACATAAAATACAACACAAATAAGATGAAAATATTAAAATTTGGAGGTAAATCTTTATCAAACGGAGAAGGACTTAATAAAGTAGTTTCTATAATTATTGATAAAATAAATCAAGGTGAGAAAATTGCCGTAGTAGTTTCTGCTCGTGGTAACGCAACAGATGAACTAGAAGATATATTAACAATTGCTTCTAAAAACGGAAATTACAAGCCGTTATTAGAGAGTTTTAAAACATACCAGATATCAGAGTATTCAAACGTTGATTTCTCAGAAGAGTTTGGTGTTTTGGATAAACTTTTTGAAGGAGTTAGTTTAATTGGTGACTACAGCAAGAAGATAAAAGATCAGGTTCTTTCGAAAGGAGAATTGCTTTCGGCTAAATTATTGACTTCAATTTTGCTGGATAAAGGTGTTCCTGCGAACTTTGCCGATTCTAGAGAACTACTTAAAACAGATTCTAAATTTGGTGATGCACAACTTCTAGAGCAATTGTCTAAGAAAAATGTAATCAACTATTTTAAACAATATAACGGTTCAACTGTAAATATTGTTACAGGATTTATTGGTTCAAATAATAGTAATGAGACAACAACTTTAGGCAGAAATGGGAGTAATTATACAGCTTCATTATTAGCAAATTATCTTGATGCCGAAGAACTTCAGAATTTTACGCACGTTGACGGAATTTATACAGCAAATCCTGATTTAGTTAGTGATGCTAAAAAGATTGAATATTTATCATTTAACGAAGCAAACGAGTTGGCTAATTTTGGAGCTACTATTTTGCATGCAAAAACTATAATTCCATTAATTGAAAAAAGTATTCCGCTTCGTATTTTAAATACATTTAATCATGAAAACCGCGGAACATTAATTACATCAGATTCTGCTAAAGAAGGAATTAAAACACTTTCAGTTTTAGAGAACTTATCATTGGTTAATCTTGAAGGACGAGGATTACTTGGTAAAGCTGGTGTCGATGCTCGTATTTTTAAAGTAATGGGAGATAATGATATTAGTGTAAGTATTATTTCGCAAGGTTCATCAGAAAGAGGAATCGGACTTGTAGTTGCAACAGATAAAGCAACAACAGCAATGATAGAACTGGAAAAAGAGTTTGAAAACGATTTTTATTCTAAAGATGTTAACCAGATTACAGTAACCGATAATGTTTCGGTAATTTCGATAATAGGACAAGATTTAAGTACATTCCATAAACCATACACTGCATTAATCAAGAATAAAATTGTTCCGATTTTGTTTAACAATACCGTTACGGGTAAAAACGTGAGTTTGGTAGTTAAAAAATCAGAACTTCATAAAGCCTTAAATGTAATTCACGGAGAGATTTTTGGAGTTTCAAAGAAAATCAATATTGCTATTTTCGGTCACGGATTAGTTGGTGGAACTTTGATAAACCAAATCTTAGCTTCGGCTGCAAGTATCGAAAAACGTAAACACATTAAGCTGAATGTTTTTGCTATTGCCAATTCTAAAAAAGTACTTTTAAATAAAAAAGGAGTTTCTGCAGATTGGAAAAAAGATATCGAAAACGACGGAGTTGCTTATACAATTAAGGATGTTATCGCTTACGCAAATGAGAATCACTTAGAGAATTTAATTGCGATTGATAATACGGCAAGCGCAACTTTCGTTGAAAATTATATCTCGTTAGTAGAAAGTAGTTTTGATTTAATTTCGTCAAATAAAGTAGCCAATACACTTAGTTATGGTTTTTATAAAGAACTAAGAAAAGCATTGGCAGACAATCAAAAAAACTATTTGTATGAAACCAATGTTGGTGCAGGATTGCCATTAATTGATACAATAAAATTATTACACCTTTCAGGAGAGAATATTACTAAGATAAAAGGCGTTTTCTCAGGAACGTTGAGTTATTTATTTAATAATTTCTCTGCCAAAGATGCTCCGTTTAGTGAAATATTGAAAGAAGCAATCGATAACGGATATACAGAACCAGATCCACGTGAAGATTTATGTGGTAATGATGTTGGAAGAAAATTATTAATTTTAGCTAGAGAATTGGATTTGCAAAATGAATTTGAAGAAATCTCTATTCAGAATTTAATTCCAGAACATTTACGTGAAGGAAACGTTACCGATTTCTTGACTAAATTAAAAGAATTTGACCCAATTTATGACAAGATTAAAAAGGATCAAAAACCAAATCACGTATTAAGATACATAGGTGAATTATCTGGCGATTTGCAAAACGACAAAGGAGTTCTGGAAGTAAAATTAGTTTCGGTACCTTCGGATACAGCTTTGGGCGGATTAAAAGGTTCAGATTCTTTCTTCGAGATTTACACAGAATCTTATGGAGACAGACCAATCGTAATACAAGGTGCAGGAGCAGGATCGGCAGTGACAGCAAGAGGTGTTTTTGGAGATGTTTTGAGATTGTCGGATAAAGAATAATTCACGAGAACTATTAAAATCACATATTTAAAAAATGAAAAAACTTTTTTTACTGTTATTATTTACAAACGTTATTACTGCGCAAGTTTCGAGTATTGTTAGAAACAAAGACAGTTATACACAAGAAGTTTTTCCATACAAAGGAGTTAGAGCGATACAAATAGATGAGGTTAACTCTCCAGGAAACGAGGATAATGTATTTATTTTTTCTAAGATTGAAAAAAATGCAAATCCAGATAAAATGTATTTTCAACGGTTTACAAAAGTCGGCGACAAATGGATAGTAAAATCTATTATTGAAGTAAACCATAACGGAATCATATCGGCTTGGGGAAGTAGAAAAGCATTTTGGGATTTTGATAAAGACAAAAGTATTGATGCTCTTTTTATTTATGGACTTTATGATGCTGATTTCAAACAACAATCAGTTCATTTAATCTTTTCGCAAAAAGACCAGCTTTACACTATAGAATCAAGTGTCTCGGATAATTTTGGAACAGATAAATTCTCCTCTAATTTTGATTCTTTGAGTGAAATATATAAGGCCAAAATTCTAGAATATTGGAGTAAATTAGATAAAAAAGATAAATAAGCGGAATCACTTTTATCTTTCTAAAGAAGACGAATATTCGAATAAATTATAATCAGCTGAATTTGCATTTGAAGATTCGTGCAATCAGTATTTAATAAACAAAAAATGGTACCATTTAATGAGCTTATAGGTTTTATGATAGCTGCATTTCTTCTGGTATTGACTCCGGGGCCAAATATGCTTTATTTGATTTCAAGGTCGATTACTCAAGGTAAAAAGGCTGGGATAATTTCGTTAACAGGAATAGTATTTGGATTTTTATTTCATATCGTATTGGTATCATTTGGAATAACGGCTCTTTTATTTGCAGTTCCTTTTGCGTATTTAATCTTGAAAATTTTGGGTGTTGCTTATCTTCTGTATCTGGCTTTTCAGGCAATTAAGCCAAATGGAAAAAATATGTTTGAAGTAAACGATAAATTGACAATCGATAAACCAGGTAAGCTGTTTGGTATTGGGTTTTTAACAAGTGTTCTAAATCCTAAAATAGCAATGTTTTATTTATCCTTTTTTCCTCAGTTTATTAAACCTGAGCATGGCTCAATAATGACACAAAGTTTGCAATTAGGAATCACTCAGGCGACCATAAGTTTTACAGTAAACTTTGTAATTGTATTAACAGCATCAAGAATGGTAGTATTTTTTGCAACAAAGCCAACATGGTTAAAAGTTCAAAAATGGTTTATGGCTGGAGTTTTAACTTCAATGGCAATAAAAATAGCTTTTTCGAAAGCAAAATAAAATAAAAACAAAAAACATGAAAGTAACCTTAAACAGAGTAAACGACGCGTTTCATTTTAAGCTCAAAAATGAACGTGGTCATGTAGTTGATGTAGATAGCAGAGCCGAATTTGGCGGAAGCGATTTAGGTGCGAGCCCAATGGAATTAGTGTTGATGGGAGTTGCAGGATGCAGCGCTATTGATATGATTTCGATTTTGAAGAAACAACGCCAGGAAATCACTTCATTTAATGCTGAGGTCGAAGGAACTCGTGTTCAAATTGGAGAAGCAAAACCTTTTAAAGAAATCTTTGTAGTTTTTTATCTGGAAGGAGATATTAATCCTGAAAAAGCGCAACGTGCAGCACAACTTTCTTTCGAGAAATATTGCTCAGTTGGAAAAACTGTCGAGCCTACAGCCACAATAAAATATAAGGTGGTTTTGAACAACGAGGAATTATAGGAATTATAAGAATTAGAAAATTAGTCAATTAGAGGATGAGATAATTCTTTGACTAGCTATTATAACATAGTAAAAGAACTGTTTAGTTTAAGATTGTATCAAATGCCTTTGAGAATCTTTGTGTAATAGCTCTTTACAAAAAACAAAAAATAAAATGAACGAACAAGAATTTGGTTTTGAAACCCAAGCCATAAGAACGCAATTAGAAAGATCACAGTATTTAGAGCATTCGGTGCCATTGTACCTATCATCAAGTTTTGTATTTGAAGATGCCGAAGATATGCGTGCTTCTTTTACAGAAGAGAAAGATAGAAATATTTATAGCCGTTTTAGTAATCCGAACACAACTGAATTTGTAGATAAAATTTGCAAAATGGAAGGTGCCGAAGCAGGTTATGCTTTTGCAACAGGAATGGCAGCTGTATATTCTACTTTTGCAGCTTTGTTAAATGCGGGAGATCATATTGTGTCGGCAAGCAGTGTTTTTGGTTCAACTCATGCCTTGTTTGTGACTTATTTTCCAAAATGGAATATTGAAACTTCTTATTTTGATATCAATAAACCAGAGACTATTGAGAGTTTTATCAAGCCAAATACAAAGATATTGTATGCTGAGTCACCTACAAATCCTGGTGTAGATGTAATCGATCTGGAATTGCTTGGAAAAATTGCTAAAAAACATAACTTGATTTTAATTATCGATAACTGTTTTGCAACGCCATATATTCAGCAACCTATAAAACATGGAGCACATTTGGTAGTACATTCTGCTACTAAATTAATTGATGGTCAAGGACGTGTTTTGGGTGGAGTAACAGTAGGAAACGAAGATTTAATCAGACAAATTTATTTGTTCTCAAGAAATACAGGACCTGCTTTATCACCATTTAATGCTTGGATTTTATCTAAAAGTTTAGAAACATTAGTTGTGCGTGTAGAGAAACATTGCGAGAATGCACTTAAAGTTGCTGAGTTTCTAGAAGCACACCCAAATGTAAACAGCATTAAATACCCATTTTTAAAATCGCACCCACAATATGAAATCGCCAAAAAGCAAATGCTTTTAGGTGGTAATATTATTGCATTTGAAATAAAAGGCGGAATAGAAGCTGGTAGAAAGTTTCTGGATAAAATAAAATTATGTTCACTATCGGCTAATATTGGTGATACAAGAACAATTGTTACGCATCCAGCATCGACAACTCACAGTAAATTGTCTGAAGAAGATCAATTAGCAGTTGGTATTACACAAGGATTAGTGCGTGTATCTGTTGGTTTAGAAACTGTAAAAGATGTAATTGCCGATTTAGAGCAAGCGCTTTCTTAAATAATTTTGAATGGTGATTGGCGATTTTTTATTTGATATATTTCATCAGAAAAAGAATCGTTAATCATCATTTTTTATTCTTTTGTAATTGTTCACTCAAAAAGTATATTTTTGTTGTAGAAAAATATGTAGTCCATTTTAGCAGAAATCTAAAATTTACATTCTAAAATCTAAAATAAAAAATGCTTTCAAAGAAAACTAAATACGGAATTAAGGCTTTAACATATTTGGCCAGGCGAGAAAATAACGAGCCTGTACAAATTGCTGAAATTGCTAAAAGCGAGCATATTTCGATTAAATTTCTGGAAAGTATTTTGTTACTACTTAGAAACTCTGGTTTTCTTGGAGCTAAAAAAGGTAAAGGTGGTGGGTATTACTTGATAAAAGACCCAAAAGATATTAGCATGGCAAAGGTATATCGTATTCTCGAAGGACCTATCGCATTACTTCCATGCGCGAGTCATAACTTTTATGAAAAATGTGATGATTGTGATGATGAAACTACTTGTGCAGCAAGGCGCTTAATGACAGAAGTGAGAGATAATACTTTGAAAGTTTTAGAGAATAACTCACTTGCAGATATTGCGTTTTAGTTAATCCTGTTCTATATACTATAATAAAAAAAGACCATTTCAGATTCTGAAATGGTCTTTTTTATGTCTTTTAGATTTGGTTTAAAAAATCAATTTATATCCAGCTAAAAAAAGCATTACTGCAATAGCATTTCTAAGTAACGAATCTGGTACTTTTCCGCTTAACATACTTCCCATAAAGATCCCCGGAAGTGATCCCATTAATAACTGAGCTAATAAGGTTAAATCTAAATTACCCATTGAAGCATGTCCTATTCCTGCAACAAGAGTTAAAGGCACAGCATGAGCAATTTCAGTACCTACCAAACGTGGTGTAGGTAAAAGTGGGTAGAGGAAAAATAAAGTAACAGTACCTAAGGCTCCTGCGCCTATTGATGTTAATGTTACGGTTGCTCCAAGTAATACGCCAATTCCAACGGTTAACATGTTTTGTGTATCGCTTTCGCTGTGAAATTTATCGCCAGCGTGTTTTTGAGAGTATACTAATAATTTCTTTTTGAATAAAATTGCAATAGAAGTAAAAAGTAATGCCCAGCCTAAACTATATTTTATAACCGCATTTATAGTTGTAATATCTGTTTTGATGCTGTTTAATATCCATAAAGTCAATAAAGCAGCAGGAACACTACCTAAAGTAAGCCAGCCAGTTATAGACCAATTTATATTGCTTTTTTTATGATGTACAAATACACCTCCCATTTTGGTAAAAGCTGCGTATAGTAAGTCGGTACCAACTGCAGTTGTTGGAGGGATACCAAAATATAATAAAATAGGAGTCATTAAAGAGCCACCTCCTACACCTGTTAATCCTACTATAAAACCTACGACTAAACCTGCAATTACAAGACCTATTTGGAAATCCATAAATAAAATTTGGGTAAAAATAATAACAATTTCACGATAATCCTATAGATATGGTAGACTTTAAGAAAAATATCACAATTAGATAACAAAACATTATTTATAATACACAATGATAATTCTTAGAATTCTTTAAAGCGTATTACGATGTAACTTAAAGACAATTAGCGATGTAAAAAAATTAAAATTTATTTTGATATTTAGAAATAAGTAGTAATTTTGCATTGTAATCTACTAAGCCGATAGGGTAATGTATTTTAAAAATAAAAAAGAATAATTAGGTGTATGGAAAAAGAACTGAAGTTGGATACCGTAGCAATAAAATCAGGTGGATCGTTTTCAAAACAATTATGGGTTATAATTCCTGCTGCATTATTGTTAGGTTTGATTTCAGTATTGATTTATAATCATCATGCAGAATTTACTTGGGAAGGCTTTCTAGATGGATTTAATCAGGAATTTTTAGTGTTTTTCTTAATTGGAGTTTTTGCACAATTGGTAGATGGAACGTTAGGAATGGGTTACGGAGCTACATCAACATCTTTTTTATTGGCTTATGGAGTTTCTCCGGTTATTAGTAGTGGAGGAGTTCACGTAGCAGAAATGTTTACAACAGGAGCATCAGCAATATCACACCATAGATTTGGAAATATCAATAAAAAACTAGTTAAGAATTTATTGATCCCAGGGGTTTTAGGATCAATTACAGGAGCATATTTACTGTCGGATGTAATTGATGGAGATGTTATAAAACCTTTTATCGCGGTTTACATGATTGTACTGGCAGTAATAATTATCAGAAAAGCATTAAATAAAACTATAATCAAAAAGAAAACCAAGCGACTAGGAATCTTAGCAACCTTTGGAGGTTTTATGGATGCTGTAGGAGGTGGAGGTTGGGGACCAATCGTAACTTCGACATTGTTAGGAAGAGGTAGAAATCCTCGTTATACAATTGGGTCGGTAAATGCAGCCGAGTTTGCAGTTTCATTTGCAAGTGGTGTTACATTCATGCTTTTTGGAGGAATCCACGGATGGCAAGTTATTATAGGTTTGATTTTAGGTGGCGTAATTGCTGCTCCTCTTGCTGCTTTTTTAGTAAATAAAATTAAAAGAAAACCTATGATGGTGGCAGTAGGAATATTAATTATCCTTTTGAGTTTAAAAACATTATCTAAATTATTGTAATAATTTTTTAGAAATATCAAGAATATGAGCACAACAAATATTACATCTTTATTAGCTAAAACAAAAGATTTTTCTCTGGAAGAAACATTAGAATTTTTGGCTAATGAATACAAAGACAAAGTCGTTTTCTCGACTTCATTTGGTCAGGAAGATCAGGTTATAACCGATTTTATTGCTAAAAATAATATCGCAATTACCATTTTTACATTAGATACAGGTAGATTGTTTCAGGAAACATACGATGTTTTTCATAGAACATTAAAAAAATATAAAAAACATATCGAAGTTTATTTTCCAGAAGCAACTGCAGTAGAGAGTTTATTGAGAGAAAAAGGACCGAATAGTTTTTATGATTCGGTAGAGAATAGGAAAGAATGTTGTTTTATCCGTAAAGTAGTTCCATTAAGAAAAGCCTTGTCAGGAAATGCAGTTTGGATTACAGGTTTAAGAGCCGAACAATCGGAAAACAGAAATGATTTGCAATTGTTTGAATACGATGCAAACTTCGAAATAATAAAATTCAATCCATTATTAAAATGGTCATTACAAGAAGTTGAGAATTATTTACAAGAACACAACGTACCTCAAAACGCATTACATAAAAAAGGCTTTGTAAGTATAGGATGTGCGCCATGTACGAGAGCAATTTTGCCAGACGAAGATATTAGAGCCGGAAGATGGTGGTGGGAATCGAGCCATAAAGAATGTGGTTTGCATAGCGCTAAGAAAGAATAGAGAGCCTAGAGGCAAGAGAATAGAATAAAAAACAATAATGGTTATGAGTTTTTAGATGAGGTGATCAAAACCTTAAACTTTAAACTTTAAACTTTGAAACAAAAAAACAATGAGTTCAGTATTAAAAACAAATGCTTTAGAGAGTGAAGCGATATACATTTTTAGAGAGGTAATTTCTCAATTTGATAAACCGGTTTTACTTTTTTCAGGAGGTAAAGATTCGATTACTTTAGTGCGTTTAGCACAAAAAGCATTCTTTCCTGCGAAAATTCCTTTTCCACTATTGCACGTTGATACAGGACACAATTTTCCTGAAACGATAGAATTTAGAGATAAATTGGTTGCAGAGTTAGGATTAGAATTAATCGTAAGAAATGTACAGGATGCTATCGACGAAGGAAAAGTTGTAGAAGAAACTGGAAAATATTCTAGTAGAAACAGCTTACAAACTACAACACTACTAGATGCTATCGAAGAATTTAAGTTTGATGCTTGTATTGGTGGTGCGCGTAGAGATGAAGAAAAAGCAAGAGCTAAAGAACGTATTTTCTCAGTTCGTGATGATTTCGGTCAATGGGATGAGAAAAACCAACGTCCAGAGTTGTTTGATATTTTGAACGGAAAAATAGAAAATGGACAAAACGTACGTGTTTTTCCAATTTCAAACTGGACAGAATTGGATGTATGGAGTTATATCGAACAAGAAAAAATTGAAATTCCATCTATTTATTTTTCACACAAACGTAAAGTTTTCTTGAGAGATGGATTAATCTGGTCACATTCTCCTTATGTGTATCAGGAAGAAGATGAACAAATCGAAGAAAGAATTGTTCGCTTCAGAACCGTTGGAGATATGAGTTGTACAGCAGCCGTTGAATCGTATGCAGCAACAATTAAAGAAGTAGTTGGAGAAATCAGAACATCTACAATTTCTGAAAGAGGTGCCAGAATCGATGATAAACGTTCTGAAGCAGCAATGGAGAAAAGAAAACAACAAGGATACTTTTAATTGATAATTAATAATTGACAATTGATAATTAAAAAAACAAAAACATACAGATTTAAACTTTAGTTCAAAGAGAATCAACTTTAAACTTTAAACAAAAATTTAAACCTGAAACAATATACAAGATGGAAGTTTTAAAAATAGCAACAGCAGGAAGTGTAGATGACGGAAAGAGTACTTTAATCGGGAGATTGTTGTATGATACAAAATCATTGACTACAGATAAAATCGAAGCAATAGAAAAAAGCAGTAAATTAAAAGGATATGATTACTTAGATTTTTCACTTGCAACTGACGGATTAGTAGCAGAAAGAGAACAAGGAATCACGATTGACGTAGCTCACATTTATTTTTCGACAGCAAAGAAAAGTTACATTATTGCCGATACTCCAGGTCACGTTGAGTACACACGTAACATGGTTACAGGAGCTTCGACTTCGCAAGTTTCAATCATTTTGATTGATGCTCGAAAAGGAGTAATTGAGCAAACATACCGTCACTTTTTTATCAATAATTTATTGAGAGTAAAAGAGGTAATTGTAGCGATTAACAAAATGGATTTAGTTGATTATTCTGAAGAAGTTTATAATAAAATCAAAGCCGATTTTCAGGCTTTAAACGCCAAAAGTACTTTCAAGGAGCAAAACGTAAGCTACATTCCGTTAAGTGCAATCAACGGTGGAAACGTAGTTGATCAATCTAAAGATATGCCTTGGTACGATGGACAAACTGTTTTGGAGCATTTAGAAGCTTTAGAGCCAACAGATGTTTTTGAAAAAGGACAAGCACGTTTTCCAGTTCAAACAGTTATTCGTCCAAAGACCGAAGAGTATCATGATTTTAGAGGATATGCAGGTAAATTATACGGAAACTCAATTAAAGTAGGAGATGCAGTAACAGTTTTACCTTCATTAACAGAATCTAAAGTAAAGAACATTCATTTTTTTGATAAACAATTCGACGAAGCAATTGCAGGTTCATCAATCACAATTGAATTAGAAAATGATATCAATGTTACCAGAGGAGATATGATTGTAAAATCAACAGAACTTCCTAAAATAGAAAAAGATATCACAACAACAGTTTGTTGGATGGATTCTAAAAAGTTAGTTCCGGGAACAAAATATATCGTTCAGCATAATACAAACAGAGTTTTGGCAAAAGTAGAAAGTATCAAGAATACAATTGCAACCGATTACTCAGGAACAACACCAGCAACTCAATTAGCAATAAACGAAATTGGTGAAGTAAGTATTAAATTAAGCAAGCCTTTATATTTTGATGCTTACAATGACAATAAATCAAACGGAGCTTTTATCCTTATTGATACCGCAACAAATACAACTGCAGGAGTAGGATTCATTAGATAGTTTCACTGCTGTAAGCAATAAGCTTTAGGCTGTAAGCTTTTAGCAAAAAACGTATAACAAGGTACGCAAGAAAGCCTACAGCTTATTGCCTAAAGCCTAAAGCATTAAAAAGAAATGGAAAGTTTTAGAACAGAAATAGAAAATCCGATAGTTCAGAAAGAGATTATCGATTTAGAAAAAAAGATTCATTTATTCCGTGGAGGAAAAATTGATGATGAACGTTTTCGTAGTCTTCGTTTAGCACGTGGAATCTACGGGCAACGTCAGGAAGGCGTTCAAATGATTCGTATTAAATTGCCTTTTGGTAAAGTTACCAGCGAGCAATTAGTGCGTATTACTAAAGTTTCTGATGAATATTCTACAGGGCGTTTACATATTACAACACGTCAGGACATTCAGATTCACTATGTAAGTTTAGACAGAACTCCAGAACTTTGGGCAAATTTAGCCAAAGACGATGTTACCTTGCGTGAAGCTTGTGGAAACACCGTTCGTAATATTACAGCAAGCGAATTGGCGGGTGTAGATGTAAACGAACCTTTTGATGTTTCGCCTTATGCACACGCTTTGTTTCAGTACTTGTTAAGAAATCCTATTTGTCAGGAAATGGGACGTAAATTTAAAATTTCGTTCTCATCATCAGATGAAGATACTGCTTTGAGTTACTTACACGATTTAGGATTTATTCCAAAAGTTGTAGATGGCATTCGTGGTTTTAAAATAATGTTAGGAGGAGGATTAGGTTCACAACCAGCACATGCCGAATTACTTTCGGAATTTGTACCTGCAAACCAAATCATTCCAACGGCAGAAGGTGTAATTCGTATTTTTGACAGATACGGAGAACGTGCAAAAAGAATGAAAGCACGTTTGAAGTTTTTAATCAAAGAAATAGGAAGAGATACCTTTATGGATTTGGTTGAACAAGAGAAAAAAGCAATTGCTTTTGAAACTTACGAAATAGATACAACAGCTTTTGAAGCGCCAATTCCAGAAACATTATTACCAGTTCCAGCGGTTACTATTGAAGATACTAAAGGGTATGAAGCTTGGAAAAAATCAAACGTAATTGCTCAAAAACAAGAAGGATATTATGCTATCGGAATCAAAGTTTTATTAGGAGATTTTTACACCGATAAAGCAAGATTATTAGCTGATTTGATTAAGAATTATGCAGCAAATGAATTACGTTTTTCATTGCGTCAAAATATTGTAATACGTCACGTAAAAGAAGAGAATCTGCCCTTCTTTTATCAGGAATTAGCCAAATTAGGTTTTGTAAATCTAGGGTATAATTCTACTGCCGATATTACAGCTTGTCCGGGTACAGATACTTGTAATCTTGGGATTGCAAGTAGTACCGGAATTGCTGAAGAACTAGAAAAAGTATTAAATGCTGAATATCCTCAGTATAGCAATAACCATGAAATCGAAATAAAAATTAGTGGTTGTATGAATGCTTGTGGGCAACACAATATGTCAGCAATCGGGTTTCAGGGAATGTCAATTAACTCAGGAAAATTAGTAGCACCAGCGTTACAAGTTTTATTGGGAGGAGGAAAATTAGGAAATGGAGCAGGACGTTTTGCCGATAAAGTAATTAAGATTCCAAGCCGTAGAGGACCAGATGCTTTGCGTACTATCTTAAATGACTTTGATGCCAATGCAAACGGAGAAAAATTCCTGAATTATTACGACTTAAAAGGAGAGAAATATTTCTATGAAATCTTAAAACCTTTTGCAGATGTAACCAATTTAACCGAAGCTGATTTTGTAGATTGGGGTAATGCCGACAACTATGTAAAAGCAGTTGGAGTAGGAGAATGTGCTGGTGTTGTTATCGATTTAGTTGCTACTTTATTATTAGAAGCTAAAGACAAATTAACGTTTGCACAAGAATCATTCGACGAAAATAAATGGTCTGATGCTATTTACCATGCATATGCAGGATTTGTAAATGGTGCTAAAGCATTATTACTTTCAGAAGATGAAAAAACAAATAATCACGCAGGAATTGTTGATTTGTTTGATACTGTTTTTGTAGTAACTTCTAAAATTGAATTGCCAACAACTTTTAAAGAATTGGTATACCAAATCAATAAAGTAGAACCTTCAGAGGCATTTGCAAAACAATATATCCAAGAAGGAATTGCTTTTTTTGATACAATAGAAAAATATAGAGCCAAAGATTTAGCTAATGCTTAATACAGTAAAACCCAAAGTAACTTTAGTCGGAGCAGGTCCGGGCGATCCAGATTTGATGACTTTAAAAGGTGTAAAAGCACTTGCTGAGGCAAATGTGGTTTTGTACGATGCTTTGGCAAATGAAGAAATTTTAGAATATGCACCTAAAAGTGCAATCCGAATTTTTGTTGGCAAGCGAGTAGGGAATCATGCTTACACACAAGACCAGATAAATCAATTGATAGTTGATAACGCATTAACTTACGGAAATGTAGTGCGACTAAAAGGTGGAGACCCATTTGTATTTGGTCGTGGAAGCGAAGAAATAGAATACGTAGAGAGTTTTGGAATTCCTACTTTTGTAGTACCCGGAATCTCATCGGTAATTGCAGTTCCTGCTTATCAGGGAATTTCAATAACCAAAAGAGGAGTTTCAGAGAGTTTTTGGGCAATTACAGGAACAACTTCCGATAGAAAATTATCATCAGATGTAGCTCTTGCAGCACAATCTTCTGCAACAGTAGTTATCCTGATGGGGATGAGTAAATTATCGCAAATAGTTGCTTTGTTTCAAAAAGAATCAAAAGGAGAAACACCGATAGCGATTATTCAAAACGGTACAACGCCAGAGGAAAAAGTAGGAGTAGGAACGATAAATACAATCCAAGAAATCGCTGCAGAAAACAAACTAGGTTCACCAGCTATTATTATCATTGGAGAAGTAGTTAGAGAAAGTACCAAATTAAAAGGATTTTACGAAGAATTTGTATCAAGCCAAATACGATTATAATGGAAAGAAACGAATTGTATCCCATTTTTTTAAAACTGCATAAGCTTAATGTACTTATTGTAGGCGGTGGAAATGTGGGATTAGAGAAGCTTTCCTTTTTATTAAAATCAAGTCCTAATGCCAATGTTGAGGTTGTTGCAACCACTTTTTTACCAGAGATAGAAATCTTGGCAGAGAAGTATAATCTAACGCTAACAAAGGCAAAGTTCAAAAAGAAAATGCTTAAAAGGAGGCATATGGTTATTGCCTGTACCGACGATTTATTGGTTAACAAAAGAATATACGATTTATCTACAGAAAGATATCTCATATGTAATATTGCCGATACCCCCGAATTATGTGATTATTACTTAGGTGGAATCGTAACCAAAGGAAATGTAAAAATTGCCATTTCGACAAATGGTAAATCACCGACCACTGCCAAAAGGCTACGAGAATTTTTCGAAGAAATAATTCCCGAAGATATCAACCAGATGGTAGAAAACCTTAACGAATATCGAAAAACCTTAAAGGGGAATTTTGAAGATAAGGTTAAAAAAATGAATGAGATTACTGCTTCACTAAAAAATACACAGTAATTTTTTTTGGACAAAGGAAGAAATGAATGATAAAAATCATTGAAAATAGTGTAAATTATTTGTTTCTTTGTATTTATTAAGAATGATTATAAACAACAATAAAATGATTAAAACAGACATACTTATAATAGGAGCTGGTCCAACTGGTTTATTTGCCGTTTTTGAGGCAGGATTGTTAAAATTAAAATGCCATATACTAGATGCTTTACCTCAAGTAGGAGGGCAACTTTCAGAATTATATCCTAAGAAACCTATCTATGATATCCCTGGATTTCCAGAAGTATTAGCAGGAGATTTGGTAGATAACTTAATGGAGCAAATAAAGCAATTCGAACCAGGTTTTACATTAGGAGAACGTGCTGAAACAATAGATAAACAAGAAGACGGAAGTTTTATTGTAACCTCAAATAAAGGAACAAAAATTCATGCAGCAGTTGTAGCTATTGCAGGAGGTTTAGGAAGTTTTGAGCCACGTAAGCCACTTATTGAAGATATCGAGTTTTATGAAAATAAAGGAGTAAAATACTTCATCAAGAATCCAGAAAAATTCAGAGATAAAAGAGTTGTAATTGCAGGAGGAGGAGATTCAGCTTTAGACTGGAGTATATTCCTTTCTAATGTAGCTTCAGAAGTAACTCTAATTCACCGCAGAAACGAATTTAGAGGAGCTTTAGATTCTGTAGAAAAAGTACAAGAATTAAAAACAGCTGGAAAAATTAAATTAATTACACCAGCAGAAGTTATCGGAATCAATGGTGCAGAGCATATTGAATCATTAGATATCGAAGAAAACGGAGCACACCGTAAAATCGAAACCGATTATTTTATTCCACTTTTCGGATTAACACCAAAGTTAGGACCAATCGGAGACTGGGGATTAGAAATCGAGAAAAATGCGATTAAAGTAAATAACGCATTAGATTATCAAACTAATATTCCGGGAATCTTTGCTATTGGAGACGTTAATACTTACCCAGGAAAATTAAAATTGATTCTTTGCGGATTCCACGAAGCAACACTTATGTGTCAGGCAGCATACCAAATTATCAATCCAGGAAAAAAATACGTGCTTAAATATACTACCGTTTCAGGAGTAGACGGATTTGATGGAACTCGTAAAGAAGCTCCAAAAGCTGTTGTTAAAGCAATAGTTTAATTTTTTAAGCCTCTAAGAAGCTAAGTTTCTAAGGGACTAAGATTTTTATATATAAAGCTCAAACTTGTTATCAAGTTTGAGCTTTATTTTTTTTAATAATATAGGGCAATTTCGTTTTATTACACATTCATATCTTTCAGAACATTTGGGAATAATTTAAAAACATAGCCAGTGGTTTCAACCACTGGAACACAATATATAATCACGATCCGTATCCCACGGTTGAAACCGCGGGCTATAAATTGATAATAATAGAATTTCAGGTGTATAAGAATGTTAATTATCTTTAAATTTACTAGAATTTATTCTTAATTTTTTGATGCTAAACGTCAACCCTAAAACCCTTAGTAACTTAGTTCCTCAGAATCTTTAAAAAACACTTGCAATTGTTAGCGCTATGTGTTTACTTTGCACTGTTCATATATTTATTGAAAGTTATCACGAAAGGCGGAGGGATAGACCCATTGAAACCTTAGCAACCCTTTATCATAAAGAAGGTGCTACATTCTACTTTATACATTTACTGTATTAAAGATAGATAACACATAATACAGCAATGTATTTCTCAAAACTTTTCTTGACAAACTTATCGATATTAACTGAATAAAATTTCAGTATCAGAAGCGAATTATTGGCGCATTTTTGCCCAAAACATTCCCGCTTTCCGCTATATCTTTTTTTCTATCCCGAGGCTTCGGGACCAGAAAAAAAGGATACCGCTGCACTCGGGGCTAAAAGGCTATGATATTGAATTTTTGGTAATATTTAATAAAAGCTTTGCGCCTTAGCGTCATTGCAAGAAAAGAAAAAACATGTCAACAATTCAAGAAGCAATTAAAAAAAACATACTCGTGCTCGATGGAGCAATGGGAACAATGTTGCAACGCTATAATTTTTCCGAAGAAGATTTTCGTGGAGAACGCTTCAAAGACTTTCCACATCCCTTAAAAGGAAACAACGATTTACTATCCATAACACAACCACAAGCAATTCGCGATGTCCACGCCGCTTACTATGAAGCGGGTGCCGACATCGTAGAGACGAACACATTCTCGGGAACAACAATCGGTATGGCCGATTATTTCCTGGAAGAGTACGTTTACGAATTAAACTACGAGTCGGCTAAATTAGCACGAGAAGTAGCCGATGAATTTACAGCTAAAAATCCTGACAAACCACGTTTCGTAGCCGGTTCAATTGGGCCAACAAACCGTACAGCAAGTATGTCACCCGATGTAAACGATCCGGGTTACAGAGCCGTAACGTTTGATGATTTACGTATTGCCTACAAACAACAAGTAGAAGCCTTAATGGATGGTGGCTGCGATTTACTGTTGGTAGAAACCATCTTTGATACATTAAATGCCAAAGCAGCACTTTTTGCGATCGAAGAAGTAAAAGAAGAACGTAATATCGAAATTCCAATCATGGTTTCGGGAACAATTACCGATGCATCAGGAAGAACACTTTCAGGGCAAACTGTTGAAGCATTCTTGATTTCGGTATCACATATTCCGTTGTTAAGTGTAGGATTTAATTGTGCTCTTGGAGCCGATTTGTTAAAGCCGTACCTTAAAACATTAGCACAACATACAAGTTTTAATGTTTCGGCGCACCCAAATGCAGGTTTACCAAATGCATTCGGACAATATGACGAAACACCAGAACAAACACAGGCATTCATCAAAGAATATTTAGAAGATAATTTAATCAACATCATCGGAGGTTGTTGCGGAACAACGCCGGAACATATTAAGTTAATTGCTGAAATAGCAAAAGATTATAAGCCACGTGTGGCGCCGGTGTTTGAATAACATTTTCCTGCAAGGTTTTTAAACCTTGTAGGTTGAATTGAGAATAAAAGTTCCAGAGGAACGACATATTTGTAGCAACGGAATTTATTTCGTTGAAAATTAAAAGAAATGATTGAAAATAAAGAAGTCGCAAATTCTCTGAAATTGTTATTGCGAATTTTTATAGCTGTAATAATAATTTCAACAGTACATTTTTTATTTAAGAATGCTCATAGAAATGATGAGCATAGATATAGAAAGACATTTAAAGGGGAAACAATAGGGCTTACATTAAGAATTAAACAATCGGGTAAATCCCAATATTTAAGATATTGTTTTTATTCGGGCAAAAAAAAGATTTTGGGAGGGGCTTCTATTGTTGATTATAACCTTGTAAACAAGTTTTATAAAGTGAAATATGATTTAGATAATCCTGAAAAAGGACACTATATTATTTTGAAAGAAGAATTAAAACCTGATTCTATTTCACTTGTAAAAGCAGGTTTTACTAAAGTGAAATATTATACATACGATGGAGGTGTAACCTGTAAATATATAGAAGGGTCAAAATGGAAATGATCTTTAAATTGTAGATTAAAATTGAAATTTCGGGAAACATAAATGTCTTATGAAACCGAATTTGCGTGAGGGATAGAAGTGGATAGCCCACAGCCTGACGAAGGAAGTGCGAGGACTAAGAACGGATAGCCCGATTCGCCGCGGCGAAACACGCCCAAAATAAGATTATAGAGATGAAAGGTCTTAGAACCTTATAAAAATAGAATAAAAAAAACTCAGAATCTAAGCAACTTAGAATCTTAGTAACTTAAAAAGAAATGGCAGAAAATAGAAGAGACCTTGTATTAGCAGGATTAGAACCGTTGATTATTACGCCTAACAGTGTTTTTGTAAATATTGGTGAACGTACAAATGTTACGGGTTCAAGAAAATTCCTTCGCCTAATCAAGGAAGAGAAGTATGATGAGGCACTTGATGTTGCAAGACAACAAGTAGAAGGTGGAGCGCAGATCATCGATATAAATATGGATGAAGGAATGCTTGATGGTGTTCAGGCAATGACAAAATTCCTGAATTTAATAGCATCAGAACCCGATATTTCGAGAGTGCCGATTATGATCGACAGTTCGAAATGGGAAATCATCGAAGCGGGTCTTAAAGTAGTACAAGGAAAAAGTGTTGTAAACTCGATTTCGTTAAAAGAAGGAGAAGAAGCCTTTATTCACCACGCCAAACTAATCAAACGTTACGGAGCTGCGGCTATTATCATGGCTTTTGATGAAGTAGGTCAGGCAGATAATTTTGAACGTAGAGTCGAAATTTGTCAGCGTTCGTATGATATTTTGGTTGATAAAGTTGGATTTCCTCCGCAGGATATTATTTTCGATTTAAATATTTTCCCTGTTGCAACCGGAATGGAAGAACATCGCTTAAATGCTTTGGACTTTTTTAGAGGTACAAAATGGGTTCGTGAGAACTTGCCACACGCGCATATTAGTGGTGGAGTAAGTAACGTTTCATTCTCTTTTAGAGGAAATGATCACGTTCGTGAAGCAATGCACTCGGTGTTTTTATACCACGCAATTCAGAACGGAATGACAATGGGAATCGTAAATCCAGAGATGCTTTCGATTTATGATGATATCCCTAAAGATTTATTAGAACACGTAGAAGATGTAATCCTTAACAGACGTGACGATGCAACTGAAAGACTTTTAGATTTTGCAGAGAATGTAAAAGGTGAAGTAAAATCAGATGAAAAAGCGATTCAGGAATGGCGTTTAGGAACAGTTCAGGAGCGTATTACACATTCATTGGTAAAAGGTATTGATGCTTTTATAGAAATAGATGTCGAAGAAGCGCGTCTAGCAGCTGTAAAACCTATTGAAGTTATCGAAATCAATTTGATGACAGGAATGAATGTCGTAGGAGATTTATTCGGAAGCGGAAAAATGTTCTTGCCACAAGTAGTAAAATCAGCGCGTGTAATGAAAAAAGCCGTAGCATATTTATTGCCTTATATTGAAGCTAGCAAACAAGCTGGAGACAAACAAGGGAATGGTAAAATATTGATGGCAACTGTAAAAGGTGACGTTCATGATATTGGTAAAAATATCGTTTCTGTAGTATTGGCTTGTAACAATTACGAGATTGTAGATCTTGGTGTTATGGTGCCTCCAGAAAAAATTATTGCTGCCGCGATAGAACATAATGTTGATATTATTGGTCTAAGCGGACTGATTACACCTTCGCTTGACGAAATGGTGTATTTGGCAAAAGAACTAGACAAACAAGGAATTAAAATCCCGATTATGATTGGTGGAGCAACGACTTCGCGTGCACATACTGCCGTGAAAATTGCACCACAATATAGAGAAACTGTAATTCACGTAAACGATGCTTCGCGTGCCGTTACGGTTGCAGGAAACTTATTAGATCATAACCGTAAAATATATGCAAGCGATATTCGTGCTGATTATGATGCGTTTAGAGAGACATTTTTGAATCGTTCGAGAGATAAAAACTTCCTGACGATTGAGCAAGCGCGTAAAAATAAATTACAATTGGATTGGGCAGAATACACGCCAACCAAACCAAAATTTATTGGAGCAAAAGTAATCGAAGTAGAGTTGGACGTTCTGGTACCGTATATCGACTGGACACCATTTTTTAGAACATGGGAATTGTTCGGGAAATACCCAGCGATTTTAACCGATGAGGTAGTTGGAGAACAAGCAACTTCGGTTTTTGCAGATGCACAGGACATGCTGAAAGTAATTTTGGCAGAGAAAAAGCTAACTGCAAAAGGTATTTACGGAATTTTCCCTGCGAATCAGGTAGATGATGACGATATCGAATTGCGTGATGAAAACGGAAAAGTTCTGGAGAAATTCTTAACGCTTCGTCAGCAATCACAAAAAACAAAAGGCGCACCAAACATTGCTTTGTCGGATTTTATATTGCCAAAAGACAGCGGAATTACCGATTATATTGGTGCATTTTGTGTAACAACCGGTTTTGGTGTAGACGAATGGGCTGCCGAATTTGAAAAAGATCTTGACGATTACAATTCGATCATGGTAAAAGCATTAGCCGACCGTTTTGCAGAGGCTTTCGCCGAATATCTACATGAAAAAGTACGTAAAGATTTTTGGGGTTATGACGTAGACGAATCATTATCGACAGAAGATTTAATCGAAGAAAATTATAAAGGAATTCGTCCAGCGCCAGGATATCCTGCTTGTCCAGACCATTTAGAAAAGCCAACAATCTGGAAATTACTAAATGTAGAAGAAGAAATAGGAGTAACCCTTACCGAAAGTATGGCGATGTGGCCAGCATCTTCGGTTTCAGGATATTATTTTGGAAATCCGAAAAGTAAATATTTTGGACTCGGAAAAATAAAAGAAGACCAAGTTGTAGATTACGCCAAACGCCGAAGTATTTCGACAGATAAAGCTATGAAATGGTTAAATCCTAATATAGCAGATTAATTTGGTTGATGGTTGATAGTTTTTGGTTGTTAGATTATAGCACTCAAAAACGATCGACTGACAACAAACAACCATCAATAAAAAATGGAATATAATAAATTAGATGTTTGGTTGGAAGCTAGGAAATTGGTGAATTTATTATATGATTCATCTAAATTGTTTCCAAAAGAGGAACTATTTGGTTTGACCAATCAAATGAGAAGAGCTGCGGTTTCAATACCATCAAATATTGCTGAAGGTTGTGGGCGACAAACATCAAAAGATACCATTCATTTTCTTCATATTTCAAGAGGATCATTGTATGAATTAGAAACGCAATATTATTTAGCATTTGATCAAAAATACATAGATGAAAATAATTTCAATATTGCTTTTGAACAGATTCAAACTTGTAAAAAGCTATTGAATGGGTTTATTAACTATTATAAAAAAACAATTTAGTTTTTGATTTATGATTATTCATTTTTAGACTAGCAACAGTTCTAAAAACTATCAACCAAAAACTAAAAACCATCAACTAATTAAGAAATGAAAGTAACACAACATATAGAAAACGCCAACGGAAATACATTATTCTCATTTGAGATTATTCCGCCTCAAAAAGGGAAAAGTATTCAGGAATTATACGACAATATTGATCCGTTGATGGAGTTTAAACCGCCATTTATAGATGTAACAACTTCTCGCGAGGAGTATATTTATATTGATAAAGGCAACGGACTTTTAGATAAAAAATTAACTCGTATGCGTCCAGGAACACTGGGAATTTGTGCTTCTATAAAACATAAATATAACGTCGATACAGTACCACATTTGCTTTGCGGTGGGTTTACTCAAGAAGAAACCGAGTATATGTTGGTAGATTGTCACTATCTAGGAATCAATAATGTAATGGCGCTTCGTGGAGATGCTATGAAAGACGAACAATCTTTCGTACCTAAAATTGGAGGAAACAGTTTTGCGATAGATTTAGTTAAACAAATCAATGAACTAAATTGTGGAAAGTATTTGCACGAAGTAATGGATGTTGATAACAAAGCCGATTTTTGTATTGGTGTTGCAGGATATCCAGAGAAACATTTAGAATCTCCATCATTAACTTCTGACTTAAAAAGACTAAAAGAAAAAGTTGATGCTGGTGCTGATTATGTGGTAACACAAATGTTTTTTGACAATTCAAAATACTTCGAGTTTGTAAAAAGAGCACGCGAAATGGGGATTACAATTCCTATTATTCCAGGAATTAAGCCAATTGCTGTACAAAGACATTTGCAGGTTTTACCACAAATTTTCCGTATCGATTTACCCGAAGACTTAATTAACGAAGTCGATAAATGTAAAAATAATGTCGAGATACGACAAGTAGGAATCGAATGGGCAATTCAGCAATCATTAGAGCTTAAAGCTGCAGGAGTTCCGGTTTTGCATTATTACTCCATGGGGAAATCCGAAAATATTCGTCAAATAGCGAGTAAAGTTTTCTAAATTTGCTCTTTAAAAAAGCACCGTTTTGTCATTGCGAGAAACTAAGTAATCCCATTTAGTATGTCCTTATCGTTAATAAGTTTGCTTAGTTTCTCGCAATGACTCTCGTCTTTGTGAACAATTGGAATTTGGAATTTAAAGTTTGGAATTTTATAAATTTAAACATTATGGAAAAAGAAGAATTACAAGCAATCGCATCTCAATTAAAAAAACCAGAAGGAGAAAAAGGAATTGAAATGGCAAATATGATGCATGAAACAAACATCAATATGACGCTAAGTTCAATCCGAAACTTAAATATCTCTCAGGGTGATAAAATACTAGAACTCGGTCATGGTAACGCAGCGCATTTAGAATACGTAATGCAGCAGAGTACCGATTTAAAATATTACGGACTCGAAATGTCTGAATTAATGTATGGAGAAGCGCGACAGATAAACAGAAACTATGTCTCTCAAAAACAAGCTTTCTTTTCCGTTTATGATGGAAACACCATTCCGTTTCTAGATGCCACCTTCGATAAAATATTTACTGTAAATACGTTATACTTTTGGCAAGAGCCTGTAAAATTTCTTTTAGAAATATATAGAGTGCTTAATAATAAAGGAATCTTTAGCCTAACATTTGCACAGGAAAGTTTTATGAAGAAACTTCCGTTTACCGAATTTGAATTCAACCTTTATGATACTGAAAAAGCTGAAAAACTAATCAGTCAAACCCCTTTTAAAATCATCGATTCAGAAACGTTGACCGAAAAAGTAAAAAGCAAAACAGGAGAACTTGTCGATAGAGAATTTACTACACTTGTTTTACAAAAAGAATAAAATTAGAGTTAACAATTTAGAATCCTTTTTTGGTGTAATTTAATTGATTTTTAAAATACTAATGCTTTTTAAACTATGGGGACTAAAAAAATCAATTTTATAAAAAATTACAGTAGTATACTTTTGCTTCTGGGAGGTATAATTGCGGGGAGTATTTTAGGATTAGTCTTTGGTAAAGATGTTGAGATTATAAAGCCATTGGGAGATATCTTCTTGAATTTGCTTTTTACAGCAATTATTCCGTTAATCTTTTTTACGATAACTTCCTCTATTGCCAATTTAGAGAAAACAGAAAAGTTAGGAAGATTATTTGTTGTTATGATTGCCGTTTTCTTAGGAACACTTCTTATTTCGGCTATTGTAATGATTATTGCCGTTTATCTTTTTCCTATTCATCAGAACATTATAGTTTCTAAAGTTCCATTAGAGAATATTGCAACAGGTAATGTTGGGGATCAAATTGCACAATTACTTACAACCAATGATTTTTACGAATTATTGTCTCGAAAAAGTATGTTGGCACTTATTATCTTTTCATTTTTAATAGGATTTGCAACGTTACAATCAGGAGAAAAAGGAAATGCTTTCAGGAGTTTTCTAGACTCAGGAAACGAAGTGATGAAACAGCTTTTAAATATGATTATGAAATTAGCTCCAATAGGTTTGGGAGCTTATTTTGCATATCAGGTTAGTTTTTATGGGCCCCAATTGTTTGGAGTTTACGCTAAACCCCTAGGGATTTATTATGGAGCCTGCATTTTTTATTTCTTTGTATTCTTTAGTTTGTATTCTTTAATAGCAGGAGGGAAAAGAGCCTTTGTAGTATTCTGGAGTAATAATGTTACACCCGCGCTTACAGCTATAGGAACTTGTAGTAGTATTGCAACAATACCTGCTAATCTTTTGGCAGCCGAGAAAATGAAAATTCCTGCACATGTCCGGAACGTGGTTATTCCGCTAGGAGCGCCATTGCATAAAGACGGTTCGAGTATGTCATCTATTTTAAAAATCACCGTATTATTTACCATGTTCGGAAAAGATTTTACCGAACCAAGTACAATACTTTTAGCATTGGGAATTACAGTAATCGTTTCTATTGTTGAGGGCGGAATTCCAAACGGAGGATATATTGGAGAAGTTTTGGCTATAACAGTTTACGGTTTGCCAATGGCAGAAGCCTTACCTGTAGCTATGATTTTGGGTACACTTGTAGACCCAATTGCTACTTTGCTTAATGCCAATGGCGATGTGATTTCGTCGATGATGGTCTCCAGATTTTCGGAAAAAACGAAATGGTAGGGATTTAACATAATGAAATTGTCGTAACATTTATTCAATAAAATTATTTTAACCATATAAGTAATGTAAGTAAATATAAGAGAGAATAATCAACGCAAAACTTAAATGAACTTACATTACTTATATGGTTATTTTTTCACAATAAAATCTTATTCTTAAACAGATTAGGCATTGATACCATATAATGCATTAATTTTATTTTAAACTATAATATCTAAAATGAATACAGCACTTCAACAAGATTTAAACGATATTGAAAATATACTTGAACAAGTAAAACAACAAGGAATAGCGTTTTTAAATTCTCTAGATTCAATTCCAACATCCAATTCCAACAGTATAACAACCAACCGAAATCTTAATCAGGAAGGATTAGGCGCATTATCGGCTTTGGAAGAATTTAATCAGCGATTAGCACCATTAATGATTGCATCGCCAGGACCAAGATATTTAGGTTTTGTAACTGGTGGGAGTACACCAGCTTCTATAGTTGGTGATTGGTTAACGACAATCTATGACCAGAATACGCAAGCGGTAAAAGCACAAGGAGGAGTTTCGGCTTTAATAGAAATCGAAACTATTAATTTATTATTACAATTGCTGGATTTGCCAAAATCATTTCTTGGCGGATTTGTAACTGGAGCAACAATGTCTAATTTTACTTCATTGGCTGTTGCAAGACAATGGTTTGGAAAACAACTAGGAAAAGACTTTGCTAAGAACGGAATATCTGAACCTATTACGATTTTTTCATCTACGCCACATTCATCTTCTATAAAATGCTTGTCAATGTTAGGTATTGGAAGTCAGAACTTCACTAAAATAAAAACAATCGAAGGAAACCGTGAAGCAATAGATGTAGCCGATTTAGAAAAAAATATCAAAGCTCTAAACGGAAAACCATTTATTGTAATTACAAGTGCAGCAACAGTAAATACAGCCGATTTTGATGATTTTGTAGCAATAAATGAATTAAAAAAGAAGTATAAATTCTGGTGGCATATTGATGCTGCTTTTGGAGGATTTGCAGCTTGTTCGCCTAAATATAAACATTTGGTAAATGGTTGGGAAAATGCAGATAGTATTACAATAGATTGTCATAAATGGCTTAACGTCCCTTACGAAAGTGCTTTTTATTTGATAAAAGAAGAACACAAAATATTACAGATAGAAACATTTCAAAATTCGAATGCACCCTATTTGGGAGATCCATTAGAGAATTTTAGTTTCTTAAATTTCTTACCCGAAAACTCAAGGAGATTAAAAGCATTACCAGTTTGGTTTTCTTTATTAGCTTATGGAAAAGAAGGATATCAGTATATAGTCGAAAATAGTGTAGCTCTTGCATTGCAATTTGATGCATTTATTACAGAGAATGAAAACTTCGAGTTATTAGCACCAACAAGACTAAATAATGTTTGCTTTACATTATCGGGAGATCATAATCAGGAGAAAGTAAATTCATTCTTGACTAGCCTTAATGATAAAGGAAAAGTATTTATGACGCCCACTGTTTATCAAAATCGTAAAGGAATTCGTGCTTCATTTGTGAACTGGAGGACAAGTGAAAAGGATATAGAAATAATCGTAGAAGAAATGAAAAATAGAATTCTAGAGTTGAAAATATAAGTAAAACATACAATAGAATTTTTTGAAACTAGCCCGTTTAATTTTTTAAACGGGCTAGTTTTTTTATTTCTTGATGAATTGAAGCTTTGAGTTTTAACTTTTAAGATGTTAAATTTTAATCGAATATTAAGTTAATCTTAATTATTCACTAATAAATATATTAATTTTTTATTGAATTGGCTACTTGAAAGTTAATCATCGTTTTTATTTAGAATAATTAAAAATAACTTGGAAATGGTGTTTATTGATGTTAATTTTGTGCCAAATTAATTTCAACTTTAAGTAATGAAAATAAATAGAATATTTATCTTAATCCTGGTGCTCTTAACTTCGATTCAAGGTTTCTCACAAAATAACAAAGTAAAATTAAATGGGGTCATTTTAGGTAATAACGGGCAACCTGTCGAAGGTGTTTCTGTAGAACTAAAAGGTACTGCTTACTCAACATTAACCAATGAGAAAGGAGAATATGAAATTATAGCAGAACCACGAAACTATATTTTATCTATTACTTATGTTGGATATAAACCAAAGCAAGTAAAGATTAATTTAAAAGAGGTAAATCAAACAGTTCCAACTCTTACTATTGAAGAAGATATGGCTGCGTTAGATGAAGTTCAGGTTAAAGGAATATCTAAAGTAACCAGAGTAAAAGAATCTGCTTTTCAGGTTAATGCGGTCGATACTAAGTCAATGGCTAATATTACATCCAATTTGAGTCAAATATTGAATAAAACTACTGGAGTAAAAGTTAGGGAGCAAGGAGGTATGGGGTCTGATTTTGATTTTTCTATCAATGGTCTTTCTGGTAGTGCCGTAAAGTTTTTTATAGATGGTGTGCCTTTGGATATTATGGGGAGCTCCATGTCGTTAAACAATATACCAGTTAATTTATCTGAAAGAATTGAAGTATATAAAGGTGTAGTACCAGTAAATTTAGGTTCTGATGCTCTTGGCGGTGCTGTAAATATTATTACGAATCATCAAATATCAAATTATTTTGATATGTCTTATAGTTTAGGATCATTTAATACGCATAGTGCTTCATTAACAGGACAGCTGCGTGACAAAAAATCAGGATTAACTTTTAAAGCTTCTGGTTTTTTAAATTATTCGGATAACGATTACACAATGCGAGATGTACAAGTAATAGAAGTGATTGATAAAGATAATTCTCGATTTGTTACTGGTGATTTTAAAAGATTCAATGATCAATTTAAGTCTGCTATGGGGCAGGCAGAACTAGGTTTCGTTGATAAATCTTGGGCTGATATGTTTTTTATTGGAGGAAGTTATTCAGCTACAGAAAAAGGAATACAAACAGGAACTAACCAAGACGTAGTGTACGGTCAAGTACATAGAGGAGGAGATGCTTATTCATTCTCACTAAGATATTTAAAAAAGAATTTGTTTACAAAAGATCTTGATTTAAGCTTTTTTTCTTCCTATTCAGACGATCAATATACTATTACAGATACTGCACTTAGAAAATATTATTGGGACGGAAGTTATGTGGCAGCTACTTCTTCCGAAATGGGAGGGCCTGTAACTAAATGGAATATTCGACGTCCAAAATATTTTATCGGATCGAATCTTAGCTACAAAATAGACCATAATAATTCGTTAAGTCTAAACTATACTCTGGACAAGGTCGAAAACAAGACTTATGATGAGTTGCTTACTGACAAAGATTATAATCCTGGGAAAATTACAAAGCATATTATTGGGCTATCCTATCAACAGAATTTATTGGAAGAAAAACTGACCAACACGTTTTTTGGAAAATATTATAGCATGTTGTTAGAACAACCTTTTGCTATTACTAATTCTGGAACTGGAGCGGGTGAAACTGTTAGAGATAACAATGGTTACACCGGATATGGAATTGCATCACGCTATAAAATAACTTCGTCTATAGGTATAAAAGCTTCTTATGAAAAAGCATATCGCTTACAAAGAGTAGATGAGGTGTTTGGTAATGGGTACTCGGTTGTAGCTAATCCTAATCTTAAACCAGAGAATAGCGACAATTACAATCTGGGTGGTTATTGGAAGAATGCAGCGGAAAATCATCATTTTTTTATTGAAACAGGAGGGTATTTAAGAAATGCGAAAGGCTTTATTTCTCCAGTTGTTTATCAATCGAATAGTCAGATAAGTAGATTTGAAAATACATCAAATGTTCTTATCAAAGGACTTGAGGCCGATATTAAGTACAATTATCAGGATAAAATAAACGTTGGGATAAATTTTACTTATCAAAGCACGCTTGACAACACGAAATATCCTAATGGATCAAATTCAGGAACAATATCTGCTACATACAAAGATGACTTGCCTAATAGACCTTGGATGTTTGGTAATGCCAATTTAGGATATAGAAAGTCGGACTTCATTAAAAAAGGAAATAATCTACAGCTTAATTGGGATTTGCAATATACACACTGGTATTACCTTACATGGGAAAACTATGGTACAAAAGAAGGGAAAAGTATAATTCCTAATCAGTATATCCAAAATGCATCTATTTCTTATTCTATGAATTCTGGAATGTATAATATTTCTTTAGAGTGCAACAATCTAACAAATGATTTGGCTTATGATAATTTTAAGCTACAAAAGCAAGGACGCTCCTTTTCAATTAAATTTCATTATTTCTTAAAATAGCCTGAAACGAACTTTTATTTTTAATAATTATATAAAAAATATTTTAAACATGAAACGATTTATTAAACCCTCTTTTTATTTTCTATTTATTAGTACATTGATAATGGGTACAACTATTTCTTGTTCTAGTAATGATGATTCTGGAAGCGATTCAGATGGTGCAAAAGCTGATTATGCGCTATGGTTGCAATTAGGGAGTTGGCCAAATACAACTCAGTACATTGTAGGAGTTGATGATTTAACTAAAGGGAGTGTTAGTTTGGTAGGTAATGGTGCCGAAGTTACAAGCAAGGCAGATTATGGAATTATTGCCAAAAACGGGTTTTATTACTATCCAAGTACAAGTTCTAATTTTGGTAAAATGACTAAATTCGAATTTAAAAACAATCGATTATCTGTTGTATATGAAGTGCCTTTTACGTATCAAAAATCTATAAGTTGTTATGCATGGGTTGATGACAACACGCTAGTATTGTTTGGAACGAATGGAGATGGAAGCAAAGTATTATATACCGTTGTAAATGCCACAACACTTTGGATAAAAAATGGAGAATTGGCATTGCCTGCGATTCCAGCGGGATATACTTCTTATAATCAAGGGAATATTCAATATTCAAACGGAAAATTATATGTAGCATTTTCTAATATGGCAATTTGGCCATCACTTGCTGAGGCAGGTATGAATATTGCCGTAGTAGATTATCCAAGTTTTGCTGTTGAAAAGGTTATTAAAAGCTCGGAAGCGGATGGAAATGGAGGATCTAATATGTGGATGCCAACTTCTTGTACTGATGAGTCTGGTGATGTTTATATGATGTTTTTTGCTGACTGGATGACTTCTAAAGATAGTCCAACAAAAATATTTAGAATCAAAAAGGGTGAAACTACATTAGACTCTTCTTATAATTTTAACCTTGGTACTGCTTTAGGAGGAGAAACTGCTAGTGGACTTTGGTATGTTGGTAACGGTAAGGCTATTGCTAAATACATAGATTCAAAAATAGTAACAGAAAATCCTTCAGGATTGTTTAATACTAAATTTGCTTTAATCGATATAGCTACTAGCTCGGTAATTAAAAAATTAGATTTACCTGCAGATAAAGGAAGCCAATTACAAAATGTAATTACATCTGATGGTAAAGTATTTATTCAGGTTAATGCTGAAACTACTAAAGATTATATCTGGGAAGTTAATACCACAACAGGTGCTGTAACTTCAGGAGTAGAAATTGTTGGAGGTTATGATTATATTTTACGTTTAGATAATTTGAAATCATCTAAGTAAAAACTTTAAGAGCTCTTGAAATTTTATTTTCATTTCGCTATTTTCATTAATTGATTGCAATTGCTAAGCTTACACTTTAAGCTAATACAATTTTAATGGCTTGAGGAATTACTTAACTATAAATATTCCTCAAGCCATTTTTACTAATACATCTTTTTTGCCCATAAAAACTATTACCTATTAAAATTATAATATCAATGAGTACTATTAAAAGCCGTTCGAATAAACCACCAAATAAAGGAAAATCACGTTTTAGTAAAATTAATGCATGGTTGCATTTATGGTTAGGACTCGCTTCGGGACTCGTTGTATTTATAATGGGAATTACAGGTTGTATTTTGGTTTTTGAGCAAGAAATCAAACATGCAACATCCTCTTGGCTTAATGTAGAAGCACAAGAATCAGAGAAAGTATTACCGCCCTCTAAGATATATCAAGCAGTAAGTAAAGCTTTGCCTAATAAAGAGATTCATGGTTTATGGTACAATGGTTTAGATAAAACTATAAAAGTAGACATCGAATCGGATTCTTTAATTTATGTAAATCCTTATAATGGTAAGATTACCGGAATTGTAGATCACGAAGATTTTTTTCATATCATGGACGAAGGACATCGTTACTTATGGTTAGGTCGGGATATTGGTTCGCAAGTAACAGCTTGGGGAACGCTAATTTTTTTCTTTCTTCTTATAAGTGGACTTATTCTTTGGTTTCCAAAAAAATGGAACAAAACAACTAGAAATAGTAGTTTTAAGATAAAGTGGAATGCTAAGCTCAAACGTTTGAATTATGATTTGCATAATGTAGTGGGATTCTACACTATTATATTAGCATTACTTATTTCGTTTACTGGATTATTAATGAGTTTTCATTGGCTAAGAGAAAGCACCTATTGGATAAGTGGTGGTTGGGCTGATGAAAAGGAAAAAAAGGAACAAGTTGTTACTGCCAAAAAAGATACTTTATCTAAAAAGCAATTAGACAAACTGGCTGCAGCCGATTTTATCTGGAACAAAGTACGTAAGGAAATTGCCAAAGAAAATAAAGAAGCTGTTATCATTGATCTTCCACATGAGCCAGAAGATGATTTTTACGCTTGTACAGATATGAATAAAGGAGTTTGGAGGGATTTGTACTTTGATCAACAAACATTGGAATTAAAGCCTAATTCGCAGAAATATATTGATAACGAACGTTTCTCTAAATGGCTTATGCGATCTAATTATAGTTTACATATAGGAGCTATTGGAGGAATACCAACTAAGATTTTATATTTTGTAGGTAGTTTGATATGTGCAAGTTTACCAGTTACAGGTTTTTATATTTGGTGGGGAAGAAAGAAAAAGCAAAAACCTACAGTTAAAATTTAATATTACCCATTTACATATTTTTAGTTAGTTAAAGTCTTTTGAAAGTATTCGTACTCTTCAAAAGACTTTTTTGTGTTTTAACTTAAGTAAAATATTGAATTATTTTATCACGAAACAACCACAATATTGTCTTTCTGAGGAACGAAGAATCTCCGAAAGAAACTAACACAATGTATTTATTTCAAGTTTGTCGAGCTACTAATGGAGATTCTTCGTTCCTCAGAAAGACAAGTATGCGATAACTATTCCGTAGGTTTTAGTATTGTTCCATTGCTTTGGATTTAGTTTGGAGCAATTTAGAAATTCATTTAATTTGTATTATCTACATTCTATTTTAATACAAAGACTATGATGATTACAAAAACATATATAACAAAGAAAGCCCATGAAATTTCATGGGCTTTCTTTGTTATAAAATGTAGCTTTTTTAAATTCTGTAAGTAAAGGAAATTGTTGCTACACGGCTATCAAGATTATATCTTTTGTCAATGCTGGTTTGTCCGATAACCGAATTGATATTGTATTTATTGGTATTAAAAATATCGGTAACATTAAACTTTATACTGCCTTTGTTAGCAAGAACCTGTTTTGATAATCCGATGCTAAAATCAAAGAAACTATCTCTTTCGTAAATCCCAACATTCGATTTTGATTGATATTGTACATTTGCTTCCGCTTTCCAGGTATCTGTAATTGTAAATGAGTTTTGAACACTTAAATTTAAGGTTACAATTGGGTCGATTGTATTGGTATTGATAATCTTTCCTTCAAATTTATTCTCAAAAACATTAAAAAGCGTGTTCACCGACCACCATTTATAAATATCGGTTGTATTGGTAATATTTACACCATAATTGTATGATTTATTGGCATTGATTTGTGACGTAACCGTTGTGTTATTATCAGGATTGTAAACATATATTTCTGTAAAAACATCTTTGGTTTGATTAAAATATACCGAAGCCATAAAAGCACTTTTCCAAGAATATCCTATTTCTGATGTATGTGTAATTTCAGGAACCAGATTAGGATTACCTTGAGAATAATTGAACGAATCGTCATAAAAACGGAACGGATTCAAATCAAATTGACTCGGTCTGTTTATTCTCTTACTGTAAGAAGCATGCATAGAATGGTTACTACTCAATTCATATTTAAGCGAAAGACTAGGGAACCATTTTAAATAATCATCTTTATGTTTCTCATTTAATGTCTTTTGGTTAATGTCAATTGCAGTATATTCAGTTCTTAAACCTCCCTGAATACTTAGTTTCTCTAAACGATATTTGTAATTAGCATAAGCAGCATAAATTTGCTCATCATATTCAAAATGATTAGTAGAATTAAGATCAACAATCCACTGATTGTTATCGTTGTATTCATACACCGATGGATTGTCATTGTTTTTGATGCTACCTTTAAAACCCCATTCCAAAGTCTGTTTTTCTTTAATTGGATTTGTAAAATCAACTTTTCCAGTAAAGACTCTCAATTGAGATGGAATATAACCTCTTCTGTCATTAATTGCAGTGCCTGGAATTTGATTTTGCGCACTTTGAAATTGATTAGATCTGAATTTTGAAGTTTCATATTCAAAATCAAAAGACATGTTTTTCCCTTCTGTATTAAACTTATGTACGCCAGAAAAAGCATAGGTATAGTCATACCACTTTTCTTTGCTGTCATTGTAAGTCAAAGCGTCAAATTGCAACTGATTTAAATTATTATATAGTGTATTCCCTCCATTAGCAATATTTTCATAGCGACCGATTTTTGCGTCAAGCGAAACTTCTAAATTTGTTTTAGAAGAAACCTCATATGTTGTTCCTACTTTGAAGTTGTTAGACGTAAGAGGTTCATTAGTTGTTGAATTTTGATAATTCTTTGTTGCAATTTCTTGTCTTGTAATATCAGTAAATTGAATTTGTTCAAAATTCTTGCGTTCCTCTTCACCTCTATAAGTGTAGCTGTAATTACCAAAGACTCCAAACTTATCTTTGTTGTAACTTAAATTCATTCCTGTATTGGTTCTGTTT
Organism: Flavobacterium sp. PL02; assembly: GCF_035013205.1. NCBI lineage: Bacteria > Pseudomonadati > Bacteroidota > Flavobacteriia > Flavobacteriales > Flavobacteriaceae > Flavobacterium > Flavobacterium sp. PL02. The sequence goes on along the minus strand of NZ_JAYGJP010000002.1, from coordinate 486,896 downwards.
TTTCTTCCTCTTCCATAACTAGAAAATACAGTTCCTTTTATTCCAGCACTACTTGGTTTCTTCAAAATAATATTAATCATTCCAGCTTTACCAGTGGCATCATATTTAGAAGAAGGATTAGTAATAACCTCAATTTGTTTGATATTAGATGAGGTTGTTGATTTTAAATAATTAGCAAGTTCCTTTTGCGAAAGCTGCGTTAATTTACCATTAATCATAACGCCAACGCCTTGTTGTCCTCTAATAGATAATTCTCCGTCCTGAGAGACTACAACACCTGGAGCACGCATTAAAACATCCAGCGCAGTTCCGCCTTCAGACACAATGCTATTTTCTACATTAAAAACCATTCTGTCTGATTTTTGAGTATATAGAACTTTCTTTTTTACGATTATAATTTCATCTAATGCGTTTATTGATGTTTCGATAATGCTGTCTTTTCCTTTTTCAGTTTGCGAATAGGCATAAACAGAAAATGCAAGCATAATTGATGTTATAATATTTTTCATATTATTTATTTTTAATTTTTGAAGAATAATAAAACGGCTTTAAAAGTTGATTAAGCCTTAAGAGTATAGTTTATCTATGATGATTGTGTTTTAAGAAATAGAAATTTTGGATAATAAAATAGAATCTTTAATAGGTAAGAAAATTATTTTATTCGAATGCTTTTTTGGGAGATAAAATATGCTGTTTATAAGCGTAGAAAGTAGCGTTTTTGTGGGGTAAAGTAAAAACATGATTGCCTGTTATTTGAAGTTTTTAAACTTCAAATATATAACTATTTATAACAAGTCTAAATAAAAATAAATTTAAATTTGTTCAGAAATGATAACTTACTGATAGTTAGTTGTTAGCAAGATAAGAGACGGTTTTATATTGTAAGATATGACTTGTTTATTCACTTAAATGTTGAGAATTTCTAAAAGCTATAATCTGCAAGAAAGTATTGATTTCGCTAGGTGTTGAATAGAAATGATGTTCAAGATACTTTTGGTTTAGCTTATAATGTAAATCACTTTTTTGAAATTTTAAAAGTTAATTTAACAGAGACAATTTTGTGCTTAGATATAATGATTGCACTATATTGAAAAGGCTCGTTTAATCAACGAGCCTCTTATTTAACTTGAGAAATATTTACTTAAAATCTAAAATTATAGAATCACCATATCTTCCATTATTATAAACACTAACTCGCGTACTTCTTGGAGATTGTTGTCCCATAAAAGAAGGGAACACTTGATATAAACTCATATAATATTTTAATGTTGTTTTTTCTGGATTTAATGTGACATGGTATTCTGTAAAATTGTATGTGTAGCCATTAGCAGGAATGCTAAGTCCTGGAATTAGATTTGTGCCAGTAAGGATTAATGTGTCCGAATAATTATATGAAGTTTGATTGGCTGATATAATTTTTGGAGCATTTTCAGCTAAGACATCAATAGTATAATTGGTTTCAGCTTTAATTTCTCCGTTCAATTTAACTCTTAATTTATAATTATTGGCGGTTAGTATTTTTTCATCAAATTTAAAATAAAAAGCAGTATGTATTTTATTTTCACTAGTGTAACTTACAGGATCAAAATAATTTAATAAATAAGAATTTTTATCATTTTCAAGATACAATTTATAATTTGAATCAGATAATAAATCTATATTACTTAATTGCCCTAATGAGACTGCTCTAATATAACATTTTGTGATAGTTGATGTAATTTCTGGTTTTACGATATGAACTTTGTAGACATTACTTGTACCATTTTGGGCAGTTACTGTATATTCTAGCCCAGAGGTAAAGTCTTGGCTGGTTTCTGCATCAGGTGATATTTTAGCTAAGGGTGAGATTGTTATTTTAGGAAAAATATTTGTAATATCTTTATATGTAGTAATATTAATCGATAAGCTGGTTTGGTCTATTATTCCTGTGAAAGTTTCATTATCAATATTGAATTTAAAATCAAGAATTTTCTTTTCATTTGATAAAGGAGTATTATTTGTGATGACGTTATAAATAACTTTGTTACCATTTTCAGCAGTAATTGTATATGTGATTTGCTTATTGAAATCTTGTGGGATTTTATCAGGAGAAATTGTTGCTTTTTCAGAAATTTCAATATCAGGAATTATTTGATTTTCTAATTCAATACCTTTTGTAGTTAGAGTGATTGTCTTTGCAACATCATCAATTTTGCCAATATAGATGTCACCCTTTAGAGACGTTAATTTAAATGTAAGGATTTTGTTTTCAGAACTTAATTTTTGGGAATCATCTTTTGAACAATTAAATAATAATAAAGTGGTAAGAAAAATTAATAGCGTTTTTATTTTCAATGTTTTGGGTTTTAGTTATAGTTTTTAATTTTTAGTTAAATTATTTAGTAATCTCTCTAAACACAGCTTCCAGATTTTTATTTTTTTGATTAAGCTGTAATGTCTTTAAACCGTTGGCAGTTGCAAAGTCAAAAATAGCTGGGCGCATATCTTTTTCAGTGACAAATGTCAGTTCCCATGTCATGTCATGAGTATTTATATACGAAGAAATGTTTTCTAATTTTGCAATTAATTGTTCTTCAATTCTATAATCAAATTCTACTTCGATAACTTGCTCTTTATTTTCGGCAATTAATCTGTCAAGTTTTTTGTCAGTAACAATTTTTCCGTTGTTAATGATAATAACTCTGTCACAAATTGCCTCCACTTCTTGCATAATATGTGTCGATAAAAAAACAGTTTTATTTTTACCTACATTCTTAATTACGTTTCTGATTTCTATTAACTGATTAGGATCCAGACCAGTTGTTGGCTCGTCTAGAATTAAAACATCAGGATTGTGTAACAAAGCATTTGCCAAACCTACACGCTGACGATATCCTTTAGATAATTGTCCTATTTTTTTATGACTTTCGGCTGACAGTCCTGTCAGTTTTATGACTTCTTCAATTCTCGATTTTGGAACCTTATAAACATCAGCATTAAAAGCCAGATATTCACGAACGTACAAATCTAAATACAACGGATTATGCTCTGGCAAATACCCAATAGATAGCTGTACTGCCTTGGTATCAGTCATGACATCATGACCGTTTACAAGGGCTGTACCTGAATCGGCTAACAAATAAGTAGTTAAGATTTTCATCAAAGTTGATTTTCCTGCACCGTTTGGGCCAAGAAATCCAACGATTTCACCTTTTTCAATAGAAAATGAAATTTTATCTAATGCTTTTTGAGTACCGTAACTTTTTGATATGCTGTTTACTTCTATCGACATGACTTTTTTATTTGATGCAAAAGTAAACAGAAATCTGCTTGATTGCTAAATTTTTGGTCTTTAAAGAAATCATAAAAAAAACTTAAAGGCGAGCAGTAACGGCACTGTTATTGTTAAAAGAGTATTAAATTTAAAATATTACAAATGAAAAAAATGTTAGTTGTTATTGCATTAGCTGTAGTTAGCTTTGCAAATGCTCAAAAAGGAACAATCTTAGTTGGTGGGAACATCTCGTACACTTCTGAAAAATCAGAATTCAAATTTGGTGAAGAAAAAACAAATACTTTTAGCTTTTCTCCTAAAGTAGGTTACCAATTTAATGATAACTGGACAGTTGGGGGTGAATTTACAGTAGCATCATCTAATGAAGATAATGGAATTGAAGAAGTAAAAAACAATGCTTTCAAAATTGGAGCATTTGTACGTTACTCTGTGCCATTAAACCAAACTTTTTCTGTATTTGCTGATATGGGTGCAGGTTTTCAAAACGTAAAACATAAAGAATACGGACCTGGAAATGCTTACTCAAAATCTAAAGCAGATGGTATGTACGTAGGTGTAACTCCAGCTCTTTTCATTAACATGAAAAATGGTTTCGGTTTAAACTTTAATATTGGTGGTTTAGGTTATGAAACTTTAAGTTTTGATAATGATGGTCCTGATAACAGTAAATTCTTCTTTAATTTCGGTAAAGAAGTTGGTATTGGAATTTCTAAAAACTTCTAGTCTTAAATAGATTAAAATTTTAAAAGCATCCGTCATTGGCGGATGCTTTTTTTTATGCTTTAGATTAAAGTGTTTTGAAAATGAAATTTCTTATTTAGCCCCGATAGAAACGATATCCTGTTGTGGCGTTTTTTGCCACAATAGATATAGTGGATAGCGGGACAAAAGATGTTTTGAAAACTTAAATTATCTGCTTCAAAAAAAATAGAGCCAACTAAAGTGAAATCGAAAATAATCATAACTACAAGAATTTCGACTCCACTAGTTGACATAAATAACAAAAAATAGATCTAAATAAAAATTATTAACTCACTGGGTTTTCAACGGCTGCTCTCATTTCCTGAGCTGCAGAAACCATCTCGATCAGGGCTTTTTTTGTTTCATCCCAATGACGTGTTTTTAAACCACAATCAGGATTTACCCATAACTGATCTACAGGAATAACGGCAGAAGCTTTTTCTAATAGTTTAACCATTTCCTGACTAGATGGAACGCGAGGCGAGTGGATATCGTAAACTCCAGGTCCAATTTCATTAGGATATTTAAAATCGGCAAAAGCATCTAGTAATTCCATTTGCGAACGCGAACATTCAATCGTGATTACATCAGCATCCATATCGGCAATATTCTGGATAATGTCATTGAATTCGCTATAACACATATGTGTATGAATTTGAGTATCATCTTTAACGCCACTTGCCGAAATACGGAAAGCTTTTACAGCCCAATCCAGGTAAGTTGCCCATTCTTCTTTACGCAATGGTAATCCTTCGCGAATAGCAGGTTCATCAATTTGGATAATTTTAATCCCTGCATTTTCTAAATCTACAACCTCATTACGTATTGCCAATGCAATTTGAGTACAGGTTTGAGAGCGCGGCTGATCGTTACGAACAAATGACCATTGCAGAATAGTCACTGGACCAGTTAACATTCCTTTTACCCATTTAGGAGTTAGCGATTGCGCATATTCTGACCATTTTACAGTCATAGGTTTAGGTCTCGAAACATCACCATAAATTACAGGAGGTTTTACACAACGGCTACCATAACTTTGTACCCAACCATTTTTGGTAAAAGTAAATCCAGCTAATTGTTCGCCAAAATATTCCACCATATCATTACGCTCAAACTCACCATGCACGAGAACATCAATGCCAGTTTCTTCCTGAAAACGAATTGTATCTTCAGTTTCTTTCTTGATTAAATCGTCGTATTGTTGTTGCGTTAATTCGCCTTTTTTAAATTTTGCTCTCCAGCTTCTTACTTCGGGAGTTTGCGGGAAAGAACCTATTGTTGTGGTAGGGAACAAAGGAAGATTTAAAGCATCGATTTGTTTTTTACGTCGGATAGCAAAAGTGTTTTTTCGCTGGTCATCACCAGAAGTAATGCTGGCCACACGATTTTTAACCGATTCGTTATGGATTAATTTTGATGTTTTTCTGTTTTCGTTTGCTAATGTATTTTCTGCAAATGGAATAGAGTTTTCTGTATCTATTTCTTTTGAAGCAAACTGTTTCAATAAAACAACTTCTTGTATTTTTTGTTTCGCAAAAGCCAACCATTGCTTAATTTCGGGAGTAAGCGTTTCGTTGTTTGTTTCTAACTCTAAATCGCAAGGACTGTGAATTAATGAACACGATGGAGCAATTAATATTCTGTTTTCGCCAAGAGCTTTAGTCGCTTTTTCGATAATTGCCAATGAATTTTTAAAATCATTTTTCCAGATGTTTCTTCCATCAACCAAACCAAGAGAAAGATTTACGTTTGGAGATAGTTGATTTGATTCTAAAATATCATCTAATTGTAACGGACAACGAACTAAATCTAAATGTAAAGTATCAACTGGCAAGGCCAATGCCGTAGCTAGGTTTTCGCCAAAGCAATCAAAGTAATTAGCCAGAATGATTTTGATATTCGGGAAACGGTTGTTGATTTCAGTATATACTTTTGTAAAAGTGTTTCTTTCTTTATCGGTTAAGTTCAGCGCTAAGAAAGGCTCGTCTAATTGAATATAAGTTACATTTTCGGCTTCAAGCTTTGCAAATATTTCAAAATATACAGGAAGCAAAGATTCGATAAGATCAATTCGGTGAAAACCTTCTTCTTTTTCTTTTCCTAAAAGTAAGTAGGAGATAGGTCCGATAAGTACAGGTTTTGTAGCAATACCTAAATCATTTGCTTCTTTAAATTCATTGATTATTTTTTCTGAAAACAGAGTGAATTTTTGGTTTTTTGTAAATTCAGGAACAATGTAATGATAATTGGTATCAAACCATTTTGTCATTTCCATAGCAACAACATCTTGTCCGTTTTTTTGCGAACCTCTAGCCATTGCAAAATACAAATCGATAGAAGAATTAGTTCTTGCAAAATCATTATAACGTTCAGGAATTGCTCCTAAAGTTAATGTTAAATCCAGAACCTGATCGTAAAATGAGAAATCATTCGACGGAATTAAATCAATGCCAGATGCGGCTTGTAATTGCCAGTTTTCTTTACGGATGTTTTTACCGACAGCCAGAAGTTCTTCTGCCGAAATTTTATCTGCCCAGTATAATTCACTAGCTTTTTTTAATTCTCTGTTGCTGCCAATTCGAGGATAACCTAAATTATTTGTTTTCATTTTGTTTCAGTATTTTTTACTAAACAAATTTATTGTATTAGATTTTATAACTTATATTTGGCTTTTATTTAAGTAAATAAACTTTAATTTGTTCGTTTTTGAAGATTATAATACTGATTAATTCTTCTTAAACGAACTCTAGCCGTAAAAATTACTATGGAAAATTTAGATAAAACCGATTTAGAGATCTTAAGACATCTTCAGGAGAACTCAAATATCAATACAAAAGACCTGGCAAGCAAATTATTCCTGACTGTTACACCTGTTTACGAACGCATAAAAAGATTAGAGCGAGATGGATATATTACTAAATATGTTGCCTTGTTAGACAAGAAAAAAATGAATTGTGGAATGACAGTTTTCTGTAACGTTCGGTTAAAAGAACATGCAAAAAACGTAGGAAGCAATTTTGTAAAAGATATTGTGGCGCTTCCAGAAATTATAGAATGTTATAATATTGCGGGCGATTATGATTTTATGCTAAAAATCCTTGTTCAGGATATGACTAGTTATCAGGATTTTGTAATGAATAAATTATCTACCATAGAAAACATAGGTAATACAAACAGTATTTTTGTGATGGGAGAGATTAAACACAGTACAGCATTAGAGTTTTAATCATTATAAAGTACTGAAATAAAAATGTATTTTTGCCCTTCTAAATCTAATTCTATAGCCATCGGTGCTATAATCTAAAATCAACAATCTAAAATCAACAATCTGAAATCTAAAATCACAATGAACTGGGAACAACTCTTATCACTAAAACGCCAAGGCGATACTAGCAAAAGATTACGTGTAGAACAAGATGATACGCGATTGGGATTTGAAGTAGATTATGACCGAATTATATTTTCAGCAGCTTTTAGAAGTTTACAAGATAAAACACAGGTAATTCCGCTTTCTAAAACAGATTTTGTACATACCCGATTAACGCATAGTTTAGAAGTTTCGGTAGTAGGACGTTCGTTAGGGCGTTTGGTAGGAAAAAAAATCATCGAAAAATATCCATACTTAAAAGAAGTTCACGGATATCATATGAATGATTTTGGAGCTATTGTTGCGGCGGCATCATTGGCACACGATATCGGGAATCCACCATTTGGACATTCAGGAGAAAAAGCTATTGGAGAATATTTCTCTATAGGAAACGGACAACAGTATAAAGAGCATTTGACAGATAAAGAATGGCAGGATCTAATAGATTTTGAAGGTAATGCTAATGGATTTTCGGTTCTTACGGCAAGTCGTCCGGGAATAGAAGGAGGACTTCGTATTTCGTACGCTACGTTAGGAGCTTTTATGAAATATCCGAAAGAGAGTTTGCCTAAAAAACCAACCAAAAATATAGCCGATAAAAAATATGGTTTCTTCCAGACCGATAAAGACTTTTTTAATAAAGTAGCTGTCGATATGGGAATGTTACCTAATAAATCAGGAGATGATATTGGTTTCGAAAGACATCCATTAGCTTATTTAGTCGAAGCGGCAGATGATATTTGCTATACTATTATTGACTTTGAAGATGGAATAAATCTTGGGCTTGTTTCTGAGGATTATGCTTTAGAATACCTGATTAAATTGGTAAAAGATAATATAGGTGTTGCCAAATATAAAACACTTACGACCAAAGAAGATCGTATTAGTTATTTGCGTGCACTAGCAATTGGAAGTTTGATAAACGATGCCGTTAAGGTTTTTGTTGATAACGAAGAAGCTATTCTTGCAGGTAAATTTCCGTTTGCATTAATGGATAAAAGCCAGTACAAAGCACAAATGGATGATATTATAAATCTTAGTGTTCAGAATATCTACCAGAGTCGTGAAGTAATCGAAAAAGAAATAGTAGGGTATCAGATTATCCAAACACTACTAGATAAATTTATAACAGCTTTTAATAATAAATACGACGGAAAAGCATCTAACTATGATGCATTGATTTTAAAAATGTTGCCAGAAAAGCATCATTTAGAAAAAGAAGGTCTGTATGAAAGATTGCTGCACATATGCCATTACGTTTCATTACTAACCGATGGAAATGCATTGGAATTATATGATACTATAAACGGAAGAAAAACAACGTAACAAATTAATTATCTAAAAGGCATATACTACACCAACTCCCAGAACTTGTTTTAGTTGTGCCTTTGGTCCTTCTGTGACTTGTTCCCCATTAACTTCTTTTTTTGATTTGATGTCATCATCGTACACAAAATGCAACCCCACATTTGCTTTTACATACTCATTTACAACTAAGTCTAAACGAGTAGCATAATCGATGTCGATATTTCCAAATCTGTTCAGGTAATCGGTATAAAGGCTAAGGCGGTTTTCAAAAAACATATTTTTGAAAATTTCATTTTTAGTATAACCAGTTAATAAAATACCAAATTCCGCTTTTATCTTTTGTCCCTCTTCAATCAGAATTTGGGTATTAGGATCTAGTGGGTCTGGTGCATAAACTGCTTTTTTAACACCAAAAGCTCCTTGATTTGCTAAAGTCTGATCTAATACCAAAGTGGTCTTTAAAGTAACTGGTGAGAAATAAAAGGTGCGATTCTTTTCTTTATTAGCGTTTTCAGCTCCAGCTCCTAAGAATACATATGCTGGAGCAAAAAGTTTCGAAATTGGGTTTTCTGTATTTGGATAGGAATATCCATTAGTGAATTGAGAATTTAAATTAAATTTTGCCGAATAATACCAATTTGTGAGACTGTCTTTTCTAAAACCATAAGTAGAGTTAAATAGGAAAGCATCATCGGTTTTTCGTAATTCAATTCCGTCTTGCTTGTTTAAACCATATTTTAAAAGAAGCTCATTTGCCCATTTATGATTACCATGAGTATATGTTCTCGAAAATTCCCCTTTAAAAAGTCCAGAGATAGAACTAGTACCCCCGGCACTCCAGTTAACAAATGCAATTTGAGTAAGATCAAAACCTAATTTATTTTTTTTAGTCCAATTAGATGTAGTGTCTTCTAATTGAGTTTGAATTTCTGGTACCAATTGCGTCTGAATTTTAGAATTCTGAGCGAAATTTTTAGAAGAACAAAATATAAGAAGTACTAAAATAGATAAACGGAATAATTTCATTATGGCATTTTTTGTTTGGGTCCGCAAAATAATTATTTTTAACCAACAGAAAAAAGATTTTCTAAACTTTTAACGTCAATATTGCATAATTGTTGCAATTCGGTAACAGTTCCATGCTCAATAAATGTGTCTGGAATTCCTAGTATTTGTATTTTAGTGTTGTAATTATGTAATGCCGAAAATTCTAAAATAGCAGTTCCAAAACCACCATTTACAGCACCATCTTCGATAGTAATTACGGATGAGTATTTACTGAAAATAGAATGTAGTAGTTTGTTATCTAGAGGTTTAATAAAAGAAAAGTCGTAATGAGCAATAGTATTTGGATTGCCAATATTTGCTAGTGCAGTTATTACGTTGTTCCCAATAGTTCCAGTAGATAAAACTGCGGTTTTACTACCATCTTTAAGGCAAGTTGCAGCTCCAATTTCGATTGTAGCATAATTCTTAAAATAATTCTTTTGCCAATCGGTAATAATGCCGCGACCTCTAGGATATCGAATTGCGATAGGATGATTTAATCCCAGTTGTGCAGTATATAAAATGTTTTGTAAGGCTATCTCGTTAAGTGGAGCGTAAATTATTAGGTTAGGAATACAACGCAAATAAGCAATATCAAAAACACCATGATGTGTTGCTCCATCTTCTCCAACCAAGCCAGCTCTGTCCATACAAAAGATAACTGGTAAATCTTGTAATGCGACATCATGTATCACTTGGTCGTATGCACGTTGCAAAAAAGTTGAATATATATTGCAAAAAACAATCATTCCCTGAGTTGCCATTCCAGCTGCAAGTGTTACCGCATGTTGCTCGGCAATACCTACATCAAAGGCGCGTTTTGGGAAAGCATCCATCATAAATTTAAGCGAACTTCCAGAAGGCATTGCAGGAGTAATACCAACAATTTTTTCGTTCTTTTGGGCTAAATCCAAAATGGTTAAACCAAATACATCCTGGTATTTTGGCGGAAGGTTGTCTTCTATCTTAGGAATGATTTCTCCAGTTGAAGCATTAAATTTTCCAGGAGCGTGATATTGAACCTGATTTTCTTCGGCTTGTTGTAATCCTTTTCCTTTGGTAGTAACAATATGCAGGAATTTAGGACCTTTTATGTTTTTTAAACGTTTTAATTCTTTTATTAAAGCAAAAATATCATGACCATCGATAGGACCCGAATAATCAAAATTCAATGATTTAATCATGTTATTCTTCTTCGGATTTTTTCCTTCTTTTACAGCAGTGAGATATTTTTTAAGCGCACCTACGCTTGGATCAATCCCGATTGCATTGTCGTTTAAGATTACCAATAAATTAGCATCGGTCACTCCGGCATGATTTAAACCTTCAAAAGCCATTCCCGATGCAATCGAAGCATCGCCAATTACAGCTATATGATGTTTGTCAAAATCACCTTTTAAGTTAGAAGCAATTGCCATTCCTAATGCTGCCGAAATAGAAGTAGAAGAATGGCCTACGCCAAAAGTGTCATAGTTACTTTCGGCTCTTTTAGGAAAACCAGAAATCCCGTTAAGCTGACGATTGGTATGGAAATTTTCTCTTCTTTCGGTCAGGATTTTATGTCCGTAAGCCTGATGTCCTACATCCCAAACCAATAAATCATCGGGAGTATTAAATACATAGTGCAAAGCAATAGTAAGTTCGGTAACACCTAGACTTGCGCCCAAATGGCCTTCTTTTACAGAAACAATATCAATAATAAAATCACGTAATTCCTGAGCAACTTGAGGAAGTTGCGCTTCGGGAAGTAAGCGTAAATCGGCGGGATTGTATATATTGGGAAGTAAATTGCTTTTCATTGTAAGGTAAAAAGCAAATTTACGGTTTTAAATTTAAATTTTACCTGAGATCTCATTCCAATACAATTGGTAAGGAATATTGCATCCTTATTTTTTTTCCATTAGATTCTCCCGGCTGCCATTTTGGGGATAAGCTTAAAACTCTAATGATTTCGTTCTCTATTGTTTTATCAATAGCTGGTACAGATTGAAGATATGACAAAGTTCCGTTTTTTTCTACTGCAAAGGAGATTCTAATTTTGAGATTTTTGGTATTTGTATTTTCGGGCATTTTAAATTCATTTTCAAAAAAAGTATAAAATGGGTCAATACCCCCAGGAAATTCTGCATTTATATGTATTACCGCACCAGTAGTAAATACGGAATCGTCTTCTTTATTTTGTTTTGAAGATTGAGTTTTACCTTTAGTGGTTTTACTGTGACTTATAGAAACTGGCTTTACAAATTTAACCTGATTAATTTTTGGTGGCGGTGGAGGTGGAACGTGAGTTGATTCATTTCCACTAACTTTAATATCGCCAACCATAACTCTTTGGTCAGTTGAGGAATCTTTAACAACTTCTATTTTATCAATTTTTTGCTTGTCTCCGTTCTTATCTTGGCAACTAAACAATGTTGTACCCATGGCAATAAACAAAGCCAATAAAAACATTTTATGATATTGAGTCTGCTTGTATAAAACTTCAGTTGGAATTTGAATTGTTACATTTTCTAATTGAGAGTTTTTGAATCTTCCGCAAACACTTTTGTTTTTATTTGCAATAAAAAAATGCTGCACTTCATCAGGTAGCATTCTTGTGAAATCAACTACAGTTTTAGAGCAGCTAATGCAAAAACGACCATTTTCGGCAGGCGTCATTTTATCCCAGTTTTCGTGGCAAGGCTCAGGAATACTTATTTTATGTTTTGTTGGCATAATTTGAATATCAAAAAATAAATGTAATAAAAATTACTTCTTAAAAATGTATTTTTGTTTTATGATAGATATTTTTACCGACGAGTATTTTATGAAAAAGGCTTTGCAAGAAGCAGAAATGGCATTTGATAAAGATGAAATTCCTGTTGGAGCCATTATTGTAATTGATAATAAAGTCATTGCAAGAAGCCATAATTTAACCGAATTATTAAATGATGTTACGGCTCATGCCGAAATGCAAGCGATAACAGCTGCCGCTAATTTTTTAGGCGGGAAATATCTAAAAGACTGTACGCTTTATGTAACATTAGAACCTTGCCAGATGTGTGCAGGTGCTTTATATTGGAGTCAGATTTCTAAAATTGTTTTTGGAGCAAGTGATGAACATCGAGGTTACGAAAAAATGGGAACACAATTACATCCTAAAACTGTTGTTGTTCGTGGTGTTATGGCAAATGAAGCTTCGGACTTAATGAAACGTTTCTTTGCTAAAAGGCGAAGATAATTCTGTCGTCGTTTCATTCTTATTAAAAAGTTATTATGACTGATTTTTCAATAATAAAAAAACTATTTCATATTACAGAACCTGATGGTTTTACTAATGATGAAATTCAAATTGTTAAAAATATCTTCGGGCAACTTCCTGAGGTATTTGTTGATTACTATAGTGAATTAGGTAAGATTAAAAGCTTAAATCAAACGCAAGATTTGCTAATTATACCAGAGCGATTTCAATATTATAAACAGAATGATTATTTGATATTTTATTCTGAAAACCAAAGAGCATGTGTTTGGGGAATTCATAAAGATGATTTGTCAAAATCGAATCCGCCTGTTTTTATGAGTGCCGATGGAAAAGAATGGAACTTGGAAACAGAAACCTTAACGGAATTTTTTACGGCAATGGCTTTTCTTCAGGCTGGTTTTGCATTAGAATTTCCATGCAATACATTTTATGAATTAGAACAACATGAGCTAGATTTTGTTGTTGAAAATTACCGAAATAAAGGAGTTTCATTTAGGCAATGGCTTGAAGGAATAAATTTTTATGGTAATTATGAGGATGATGTAATTGTAATTATGGCAAATAATCAATTATTTTATGCTGCAAATACAGAAGAACATTTTACGGAATTAGATAATGTATTGTCTAAGCTTGGTGTAGAGCTTTAAAGGTTATAAATAATGATTATATAAATAACATTGTTTTAGTTTAATATATATAAGTCATGTAGACACATACGAATATCATAAATGAATTAAAACAAATTATATTGTAAAATGTGTTTTCAGAAAAACTCTTTTTCGAGAGAAGTATTTTCAAACTTATGACTATTGAAAAAAGTAGTATGCTACAAGAATAAAATTGAATTCCGTTAATGCTTAAATCATTGCAAAGAAGATTAGTGTAATCATTCTTATTTGATTTTACTTTCGTTACAGATTTAAATAAAAAAGAATACTCAAGTTCTATATCATTTTCTTCAATGTCATTTTCGACAGTTGAGAAAGTAAAACCTTTCTGTGTGTAATAGTGAAAAGAAACTTTTTCTGGTTTAGATCCATTTTTACCTCCTGTAGTTCTCACTGCATAGTGTGTTATTACATCTGTTGTTTTTGTGGAAGGTAAAACATAGTAATCCGCAAAACATAACAAAATAATAAAAGTTACTACCATTAGAAGGTATGTGATAACTGATTTATTTTTTATAATAAATTTATTTTCTGTAGAATCTTTATACAAGCTATTTGATATTTTAATAAAGAACGAAATATAGCATATTTAGTAATTGATTTTTTATGATCTTCAATAAAAGTTAAAATAATTAACGTTACTGAATTTTCTTCTTAAAAGTTATTAAAAATTACAGTACTTTTATTACATATAAAGTTAATTTAATCAATATAGTTTTGATTGTTAAATGGCTTAAACTTTATAAGTACTATTATTTTGTAACCATTAATTAGATACTCAATTGAAAACAAGAGGATTAGTTTACGTGTTGTTTGTGTTTTTTATTTTTCAGGGTTGTGGCAGGAAATCTGCTGCCGATTTCAATTCTGATTTTTCATTGTTCAAAGAATATATAACGAGTTTTACTGGTGGGATAGTTTCATCTCAATCGGATATACGCGTTGTTCTGGCTTTTGAAAAAAAGGAGTGGAAAGTAAATGAAGTTTTAGATAATGACTTATTCGATATTTCTCCAAGTGTCGATGGTAAAGTTGTAGCGCTCTCGAGTAATACAATTGCTTTTATCCCCGAAAAAAAGCTAAAACCTGGAACCGAATATCAGGTAACACTAAATTTAGATAAACTAATTACGCTTCCTAAAAAAGGAGATGATGATAAGGATCTTTCTAAATTCAACTTTACTGTTAAAACCGTTAAGCAGGATTTTATCGTAAATACACTAGATGTTCAATCCTATAGTAAAGAATATCAGTATCTAAATTGTGTATTAAAAACAGCTGATGTTATAGATTTAGAGACAGCAAAGAAGTTGGTTATGGCGAGCCATAACGGAAAAGATCTTACTATTAAATTTGATAAAGCAGCAAGTTCAGGAAAAGAATTTAAGTTTATCATAGATAGTATTCAGCGTTTATCTGACGTAAGTAATCTTGAAATTTCTTATGATGGAAGTGATTTTGACATTGATCAAAAAGGAAAAATGGATTTCCCGATAACATCAATAAATGAGTTTAAAATTATTAAAGTCGAAATTCCAGATGAAAACAATCAATCTGTATTAATTAATTTCTCAGAACCATTAGAGAAAGGGCAGGATTTTAAAGGATTGGTAGCTATACAAAATACAAATAATCTAAAATTCTCAACACAAGGAAATACGCTAAAAGTTTATTTTAGTAACGAAAAGCCTGTTGAGGAAGTGGTACATGACGTTGCTGTTGCGGTTGTTGATACAGCAAGTGTAGCTGTAGACTCAACGAGTGTAAGTGTAGATAGTGCTGCGGTAGCTGTTGAAGATGCTGCTGAAGAAGTAGCTGCAGAACCAGAACCAGTATCTGATCAAACAGTAACAGGCGAGTTATTATTAGAAGTTTTTCAAGGGATAGAAAGTCAGTATGGTCGAAAAATGGCAGAGAATTATTCGGAGAAGATTTCCTTTGACCAAATAAAACCAAACATTCGTTTTATAAAAAACGGAACAATTTTGCCAAGTTCTAATAATTTAAAACTGAATTTTGAAGCAGTAAATCTTGGAGCGGTAGATGTAAAAGTTTATAAGATTTATAAAAATAACATATTACAGTTTCTTCAAAACAATGAATTAAACGGAGCTCAGAACCTAAAACGAGTTGCACAGCCTGTTGCTAAAACAACGCTTAATCTTAAAGATAATACATTAGTTAATCCGACGAAGTGGAATACTTATGCATTAGATTTATCTAAAATTATAACTCCAGAACCAGGTGCAATTTATAGAGTAGAGTTCTCGTACAAGAGAGCATATTCTTTATATAAATGCGAAACTTCTGAACCAGATACAGATCAAACCGAAGAGGAAGAAGATGTAGATGAAAATGATGTGAACTACAGCGGTAATTCGTATGACGACTATTATTATGATGATTACGAATGGAGAGAAAGCCAGGATCCTTGTACAGGTTCGTATTATTACAATGCCAAAATAGGAACAAATATTTTAGCTTCAGATTTAGGAGTAATTGCTAAACGAGGAGAAAATAAATCGTATTTATTTGTAGTAAATAATATAATCACGACAGAACCAGTTTCGAATGCAAGAGTAGATTTATATAGTTTTCAGCAACAAAAACTAGCAACAGCGGCAACAAGCAGTGAGGGAATTGCTTCTTTTCAGTTAGACAAATTTGCTTATTTTGCTATTGTTACTTTAGGAACACAATCGACTTACGTGAAACTTGACGATGGAAATTCATTGTCAGTAAGTAATTTTGATGTTGCAGGCGAGACTTTGCAAAAAGGATTAAAAGGATTTATTTACGGCGAACGTGGCGTTTGGCGTCCGGGAGATAATTTGTATTTGTCATTTATACTTAATGATGCTGCAAATAAACTACCAAAATCCCATCCGATAAAATTCAGATTAACCGATCCTAACGGAAAAGTTACGTATCAAACCGTACAAAAATCCAATGACTTAAACCATTATGCGTTTACAGTTCCTACTGATACAGAAGCGCCTACAGGAAATTGGGAAGCAATGGTAAGCGTTGGTGGAGCCAAATATTATAAGAGCATAAAAATTGAGACGATTAAACCGAATCGTTTAAAAATTAAAAATACTTTCAGGAGAGCAATATTATCTTCATCATATCCAAATACAAGTAGCCTGGAAGTTACATGGCTTCATGGTGCTATAGCTAAAAATCTGAATGTAGAAATGCAGGCAAAATTTTCGCAACAAAGCACGACTTTTAAAGGCTATGACAAATTTGTTTTTGACGATTTAGTACGACAATTTAGTACTGAAGAAATTAATATATTTTCAGGGAAACTAGATGGAAACGGAAGAGCCTCTGTAAACATTGAACCTAAATTACAAGGTCAGGCACCGGGAATGCTAAAAGCAGCTTTTATAACCAAAGTATATGAAGAAGGTGGAGATTTTAGTACCGATGTTATCTCGACAACTTATTCTCCGTATAATACTTATGTGGGAGTAAAATCGCCAGAACCTACTAAATACGGAATGCTGGAAACCCGTAAGCAAAACCGATTTGATATTGTTACTGTTGATGAAAACGGAAGACCAAAATCTGTAAGAAACCTTGAGGTAAAAGTGTATAAAACAGAATGGCGCTGGTGGTGGGATGCTTCGAGTGATAATTTATCCAATTATAATTCGTCGAATGCGACAACATCATATAAAACATTTACTGTAAATACAGATTCAAGCGGAAAAGGAAGTTTTCAATTTGCTTTGACAGATGAAGAATGGGGACGTTACTTAATTCGTGTTTCGGATGAGATTGGCGGACACGCATCGGCATTAACTGTAAATATTGACTGGCCAATATGGTCTGGAAAAACAAGAAACACAGATGCTTCTACAGCTAATATGCTTGTTTTTTCTACAGATAAAAAGAATTATGCAGTAGGCGAAAAAGCACAAATATCTTTCCCGTCAAGCGAAGGAGGACGCGCTTTGGTATCTATAGAAAATGGATCGAAAGTAGTACAGACACTTTGGGTGAAAACCCAAAAAGGAGAAACTAAAGTCGAAGTTCCTATTACAGGAGCAATGGCACCTAATGTGTATTTTAATATAACACTTTTGCAGCCGCATGCATCGACTAAGAATGATTCACCAATTCGTATGTACGGAATCGTTCCTATCGAAGTAATTGATAAAACTACGATTCTTGCTCCAAGCATTGCAATGCCTGATGTGCTAAAACCTGAGGAAACGTTTCCTATAAAAGTAAGCGAGAAATCAGGAAAAGAAATGACTTATACAATCGCAGTTGTCGATGAAGGTTTGCTTGATTTAACTCGATTTAAAACACCAAACGCTTGGGATAGTTTTTATGTACGCGAGGCTTTGGGTGTAAAAACTTGGGATGTGTATGATGATGTTATTGGAGCGTATGGCGGAAAAGTAAATCAGATTTTCAGTATTGGAGGAGATCAGGATTTAGGTGGTGGAAAAGCGAAGAAAGCAAATCGTTTTAAACCAGTCGTAATTTACCTTGGACCATTCAAATTAAAAAAAGGAGAAACAAAAACGCATCAGGTAAAATTGCCAAAATACATTGGTTCGGTAAGAACAATGGTTGTAGCGGGTGATGCTAATACAAGTGCTTATGGAAGTGTTGAGAAAGCAACTCCGGTACGTAGTCCGTTAATGGTATTGGCTTCATTGCCTAGGAAAATTTCTCCATCAGAAAAAGTAACACTTCCAGTTACAATTTTTGCAATGGAAAAACACATCAAAAACGTTACTGTACAAATAAAAACAAGCAATGGTTTAAGAGTTGTAGGAAGTTCAGCCCAAAGATTGACATTTGCTCAGCCAGACGAAAAAATGGCTTATTTTAATCTGGAAGTTGGAGGTGCAACCGGAATTGCCAAAGTGCAGGTTATTGCTACATCAGGAACTGAGAAGTCAGTTTATGATGTCGAAATAGATATGACAAATCCAAATCCTGTAACGAATACTTTTACAGATGTTATTTTAGAGCCTAATAGTTCTAAGACAATTGTGTGGAAAACATTCGGAGTTTCGGGAAGTAATAAAGCGAAACTGGAAGTGTCATCGATGCCAACGATTAACTTAAATGGTCGTTTGCAATTCCTTATTCAGTATCCACATGGATGTGTAGAGCAAACAACTTCATCGGTATTTCCACAGTTATTCTTAAATGATGTTGCCGATATTGATGCAACACGCCAGCAACTTATCCAAAAGAATGTTACGGCTGGAATTACAAGATTAGGAAGTTTCCAATTGCCAAACGGTGGACTTTCATACTGGCAAGGAAATTCAATTGCCGATGATTGGGGAAGTTCATACGCTGGACATTTTATGATCGAAGCAGAAAAGAAAGGATATGTTTTACCAATTAATTTTAAATCAAAATGGTTGTCATATCAGCAAAGAGAAGCTAAACAATGGCGATTTGAACCTCGTTACGGAAATGATATGGCACAAGCGTATCGTTTGTACACATTGGCTTTAGCAGGTTCTTCAGATTTGTCTTCGATGAACAGATTACGTGAAACCAAGGGAATTTCTAACGAAAGTAAATTACGATTGGCAGCAGCGTATGTTTTAGCAGGTCAAAAAAGTGCTGCTTCGAGTTTGTTATTAAGTAGTACAATCGATGATGAATCGTCTAGTTATAATTACTACTACTATGGTTCAAGCGACAGGAATCGTGCTATGGCTCTGGAAACAATGTTATTATTAGGGCAGAAACAAAAAGCATTTACTATGGCTACAAAACTGGCTAAAAGTATGGCAAGTGATCGATGGATGAGCACGCAAACTACCGCTTATTCGTTGTATGCAATGTCTAAATTCTCATTAAACAATGGTGTTAAAGGAATAGATGTACAGTTTAGCAAAGACGGAAAAAGCCAGGTTATAAAAACTTCAAAAACAGTTGCCGACAGAAGTTTAGTAGTTAAAACTGGTACAAATAGTATCACTTTAAAAAATAATAAAAAGAACACCATTTATGTTCGAGTATTAAATACTGGAATTTTACCAATAGGTCAGGAAAATGTAGTTCAGAGTGATGTATCTGCTGGGATAGTGTTTAAAAACAGAAAAGGTGGAGTAATTAATGTTTCAAAGATTACGCAAGGAACGGAGTTTATTGCTGTGGTGACCGTTAGGAACCAAAGAAACGAGCGTGTAGAAAATGTAGCATTATCACAAATTCTACCTTCAGGATTCGAAATTGTAAATACTCGTTTTACAGATTATGGAGATGCAACCAATAATGTTGCCGATTATATCGATATTCGTGATGATAGAACAAATTTCTATTTCGGATTAAAAGCCGGTGAAACCAAAGTCTTTAAAATCCTATTGAACGCATCTTACCTTGGTAATTATTATTTACCAGGATTGCAATGCGAAGCAATGTATGATAATACGTTCTTAGCGAGAACAAAAGGATTTTGGGTAGAGGTTGTGAAGTAAAGTTCTGTTGGATTTCATATCCTAACAGGTTTCTAAAACCTGTTAGGTATTATTAGGTATATAGGAATGAGAGAACGAATATTAGAATCAAGAACCGTTAAAGTATGCTTAACTTCACAAGTTTCTAAAATTAGTTAGGAAAGACAGATAATTAAATATTAGAGTATACCTAACAGGTTTTTAAAACCTGTTAGGATAATAAAATTGAAGAAGGTGAAGAAGGATATTTTTGAAGCAGGACAATATTATCATATTTATAACAGAGGAAATAATAAAGAAGATATTTTTATAGAAGAAAATAATTATAATTATTTTCTGGAAAAAGTAAAAAAGTATATTTTACCAATAGCGGATATTTATGCCTATTGTTTGCTGAAAAACCATTTTCATATTGTTTTAAGGATAAAAGATGAAAGTAATTTATCTGAAAAATCAAAAGAGAAGATTCATCTGCCATTTTCAAATTTGTTTAATGCCTATTCTAAAAGTATTAATAAAGCTTATAATAGAACAGGAAGTTTATTTCAGGAACATTTACAAAGGAACAGAATAGAAGATGAAGTGTATTTGAAACAATTAATTATATATGTTCATTTGAATCCTCTTAAGCATAAATTTACAGAATATTTCGACTCTTATTTGCATTCATCATATCGTTCTTATTTGTCCGAAAAGCTAACAAGTATTGATAGAGAATCTATTCTCGAATTATTTGATGGTTTAGATAATTTTAAAATTTGTCATAATGAAAGAAGGATTGTTTATGAGGGAGTAATCAATGATGTAAATTTAAGTGATGAATAGAAAAATAAATTGAGTTATAGTTATCCTAACAGGTTTTTAAAACCTGTTAGGTATCTGTTAGCTATGGGAGAGATTAAAAGTAGAACTAAAGAATATATCTAAAAGGTATTGGAAGCTTGCAAGGTATTCTAGAAATAGAAGAAAAAGTATTAAAAATAAGAACTGAAAAATATATACCTAACAGGTTTTAAAAACCTGTTAGGATACTAAAAGATTACTTTGAAAAATAAATTAAAAGCGTTCCTTCAACGCATTATAAATTGGATTAAACAGAATAAAATAAAATCACTACTAGCATTTTTATTAGTGGTGATTTATTATTTTTCGTTGCCACGAACATTATTTCAAGAACCATATTCTACAGTTATTGAGAGTAAGGAAGGAGAATTATTGGGAGCAAAGATTGCACGTGATGGACAATGGCGTTTTCCTGCGCAGGACAGTGTTTCGGATAAATTCAAGAAGTGTATAGTGTATTTTGAAGATGAGTATTTCTATAAACATCCCGGATTTAATCCTGTTGCAATGGTCAATGCGATTAAGCAAAACAGGAAAGCAGGAAAAGTTGTAAGAGGAGGAAGTACGCTTACACAGCAAGTAATCCGATTATCAAGAAAAGGAAAAGGTAGAACTTATTTTGAAAAACTAGTCGAGGTTATTCTTGCAACAAGATTGGAGTTAGGATATTCTAAAGATGAAATTTTGGAATTATATGCAGCTCACGCTCCTTTTGGAGGAAATGTTGTTGGATTAGAAATGGCTTCATGGAGATATTTTGGAGTAAAATCTAATCAATTATCATGGGCAGAAAATGCAACTTTGGCGGTTTTGCCAAATGCGCCGAGTTTAATTTATCCGGGAAAGAATCAAATTAAATTATTAGAGAAACGGAATCGCCTTTTGCGTAAGCTTAACCAGGAAGGTATTATTGATAAACAAACCTATGAACTCTCGATAGAAGAACCTTTGCCTAAAAAGCCTTATGATTTGCCACAAATAGCTCCACATTTATTACAGCGCGTGGCTAAAAATCAAGAGGGAACGAGAGTGAAAACTACTGTTGAGTTTGCTTTACAGAATAGAGTAAACCAAATCGCAAAATATTATTACAATCAATACAAGCAGAACGAAGTTAATAATCTGGCAATTTTAGTAATTGATGTTTCTAACAGAAATGTGATAAGTTATGTAGGGAATTCTCCAACAGATGGAGATCATCAAAAAGATGTTGATATAATAGATGCGCCAAGAAGTACAGGAAGTATTTTGAAGCCTTTATTGTATGCAGCAATGCTCGATGATGGCGAGATATTACCAAATACTCTGGTTGCCGATGTACCGACACAAATTGCGGGTTATACACCTCAAAATTTTAATTTAACATTCGATGGAGCTGTTCCGGCTCACCGTGCTTTATCGCGTTCGCTTAATATTCCTTCGGTATTGATGTTGCAGGATTTTGGAGTAAATAAATTTTATGAAGAGCTGCAAAAATTCAAATTAAGAAATATTTCCAAATCGCCAGATCATTACGGATTGTCGCTTATTCTTGGCGGAGCCGAAAGTAACTTATGGGATTTATGTCGTAGTTATGCGAGTATGTCCTCGACAATAAATTATTTTAATAAAAGCAACGGTAAATATCGAACAAACGAATTTACTGAACTAAATTATGAAAACGATTTTGAGCCTGATTTTGGCGACGAAAGTACGCAGAAGAACATCTTAGGCGCGGGGTCAATTTGGTTGACGTATAACGCCATGGAAGAGGTAAATAGACCAGAAGGAGATGAAGCTTGGAAATTTTATGATAGTTCGCTTAAAATAGCTTGGAAAACAGGGACAAGCTTTGGTAATCGCGATGCTTGGGCAATAGGAACAAATTCCAGATATGTAGTAGGAGTTTGGGTAGGAAATGCAACTGGCGAGGGAAGACCAACTTTAACAGGAGTTACAAGCGCTGCACCAATTTTATTTGATGTATTTAATTTATTGCCAAGGCAAAAATGGTTTACAACACCTTATGGAGATTTAGATGAAGTTGAGGTTTGTCGTTTAAGCGGACATTTGGCAAAAGATGGTTGTCCTAAAATTAAACAATGGGTTGCCCGAAAAGGAAAAACGACTTCTATTTGTCCGTATCATAAAATTGTGCATTTAGATCAAACGGAAAAATTTCAGGTAAATAGTAGTTGTGAGAGTATTGAGAATATGGTTGTGAAAAATTGGTTTGTTTTACCTCCAGTTATGGCTTGGTATTACAAAAGCAAACATATAGAATATATGCCGTTGCCGCCATTTAGAGATAATTGCGTTGGGACACAAACAGCTGCAATGGATTTTATTTATCCTAAAGCCAATAGCAAAATCTATTTAACTAAAAATTTTAATAGCGAAATACAACCAGTGATTTTTAAAGTGGCATATTCACAAAGAGAAAGTCAGTTGTTTTGGTATGTAGATAATGTGTATAAAGGCGTTACTAAAGTTTTTCATGAAAAACCTATTGTAATGACTGCCGGATTCCATTATGTTACAGTTGTAGATGAATTAGGAAATGAAATTAGACGAAGAGTTGAGGTAGTGCGGGAATAAATAGGATTAAAACATTCTTAAACGACCATAAACATTTTTGTTATTGGTAAATCTAAAAGTGATTCCAAAAGTAAAACCTTTAATTACAGGGGTTTTTTCTTTGTCAAAAGGAGCTGAATATCCAAAGCCTAAATCAATCATATTTAAAAAAGTAAGACCAGCTAATGCGTAAGCACTTTTATCAGACCCACCAGCTTTTATAAAAATAGATTTCTGAATGTTATATGATAAATGTATGTCTGGCAAACCGTAATATTTGCCGTCATAACTTGTAATTCCGTATCCTAAACCTAGAAAAAGTTTGTTTTCTTCTTTGCAATCTAAACAAAATTCTAATCCGCCAGTAAATTGACTTTTAGTTGCAATCGAATAGCCAAGATAAAGGATTGGCCATTGAGGAATTTTAAATCCTGATGCATTGTTGTTTGGTTTGTAATTGAATTCTCTAGTATCGGATTTGTTGTCGTTTTCATCATACCATTTTGCATTGCCAACTAAGTATTCGCCTTCAGAGTCTTTGGAATATCCTTGAAATTGTATTTTGTTGCTTTTTAAATAGTAATCATTAATTACATAAAGCGAGTCAGTATTTACTATTTTGTAGCCAACTGCACTTTTGGTTTTTATTTTTATTGGTTTGATTCTGTAATAAATAGCAGCTTCTTTGTTGGATTTTTTCCAATTCGAATCAAAAAAGATAGTGTCATTTTGAGCTGATATTTTGGATGTGAATAAAACAAAAAGGATTAGAAGATGGTATATGTTTATCTTCTTTGAGGAAATATATAAGTGTTTTGTTGAAAGCATTTTCAGTTGATTTTATTATTTTAAATCGAATCAAATATAAGAAAACACTTTAACTTGCTGGGTTTGTTAACTGTTTTTTGGTTTAATTTATAAGCACAAAAAAACCGCCAATCTCTCGATAGTTATCGGGACGAAAGGCGGTTTCTTGTTTTATTCTTTAATAACATTTCCATCTTTATCATAGAAATGATATTCTAAATACGTGTAAGCGTCACGAGGTATGATTTTCACCCATTTTTTATGTTCAAAAAACCATTTTGAACGTATTGATGGAAAACCTTTACTGAGGTATGCAGCCACAAATGGATGTGTGTTAAGCACAACTTTTTTGTGGGTTTTTAAAAGTCTGTCTAAATCAGATGATATTTTATCAATGATTAAAATTGGCGCTTCAATTTCGCCATTTTCATTGTTAGGATCTTCTTCTCTAGTTTTAATGTTTACTTCGGGTCTTACTCTTTGTCTTGTAATCTGGACTAATCCAAATTTGCTAGGCGGTAAGATTTTATGTTTTGCTTTATCGTCGCTCATTTCTTCTCGCAAGAAGTCGAACAAGACTTTCCTGTTTTCAGGATTAGACATATCAATAAAATCAACTACGATTATTCCACCCATATCGCGCAAACGTAATTGTCTGGCAATTTCAGCGGCGGCAATCATATTAACTTCCATGGCTGTGTCTTCTTGATTAGTGGCCTTATTAGAACGGTTTCCGCTATTTACGTCTATAACGTGTAAAGCTTCAGTGTGTTCGATAATAAGATAAGCCCCTTTGCTCATGGAAACGGTTCTGCCAAATGAAGTTTTGATTTGTCTCTCTATATTATATTTCTCGAAAATTGGAGTATCATTTGATTGATAAAACTTAACAATCGATTGTTTTGAAGGTGCAATTTCTTGCAGATAATCCTTCGTTTGATGGTACAACTCTTCATCATCAATTTGAATACCACTAAAGGTATCATTAAATACATCTCTTAATATTGAAGAAGCTCTATTGAGTTCTCCTAATACCTTGGATGGATGATGAGCAGTTGGTAATTTTTTACACATTGCAGTCCATCTGCTAAGCAGGTTCTGCAAATCTTTTTCTAATTCGGCTACGTTTTTGCCTTCGGCTACTGTACGAACAATAACACCAAATCCTTTAGGTTTGATCGATAATACAAGTTTTTTTAAGCGATCCTTTTCTTTTTTATCTTCTATTTTTTGTGAAATAGAGACACGGTCAGAAAAAGGAACTAAAACAATAAAACGTCCAGCCAAAGATAGTTCTGCACTAATTCTTGGACCTTTAGTAGATATTGGTTCTTTTACGACTTGTACTAAAACAGATTGATTAGCACTTAAAATATCAGTAATGGTGCCGTCTTTATCAATCTCTTTTTCAAACTGAAAGGTTTTTAGGGAGAAATCTTTTAATTTACCTGCGCTTACAAGTTTTATGAATTTCAGTTGGGAAGCTAAGTTAGGTCCTAAATCGTGATAATGTAAAAAGGCATCTTTTTCGAAGCCTACATTTACAAAAGCAGCATTAAGTCCAGCAACGGGTTTTCGTATTTTGGCTATAAAAATATCACCAACTTGAAAATTGCTTTTCTCTTCTTCCTTGTGTAATTCAATTAGTTTTCCATCTTTTAATAAGGCAAAATCTACGAAATCAGAACTTGATCTAATGATTAATTCTTTATTCATTTGTAAATTTTTATCCGAACTTTTTAGTTTTCAATTAACAGTTTTCAGTTCATAGTTTTTGCAACTCTTAAACTCATAACGTATAACTCATAACTGAATTGTTAGGATGGATTAAACAATATTTTTTAACAGGTATTGAACCCGGGAGGGAAACTTAAATCTCAATTTTAAAACTCCAAATTCCAATAGAATCAAGATTAATTTCTCAATTTTTGGATTTTGGATTTTAATTTTTGGAATTTTTGAAATTTCCCAAATTTCAATGAACGTTTAAAAAGAAAAAAGTAGTTTAAAACTACTTTTTCTTTTTGTGGCGGTTAGCTCTCGCTCTTTTTTTACGTTTGTGCGTTGCTACCTTATGTCTCTTTCTTTTTTTACCACTTGGCATATCTTATCGATTTTATGATTAATTAATAGTATTATTTTGCTTCGTTATTGATTTTTACTCCTTCTACAAAAACTTTTGCAGGTTTAAACGCAGGAATGTTGTGTGCTGGAATTTTAATAGTGGTGTTTTTAGAAATGTTTCTTCCAGTTTTTTCAGCTCTGGTTTTTACAATAAAACTACCAAACCCTCTTAAATAAACATTGTCTCCAGTTTCTAATGAAGTTTTTACTTCATTCATAAAAGTCTCTACAGTTGCTTGAACGTCACCTTTTTCAAGACCTAATTTTTCTGAAATTTTCGCTACGATATCTGCTTTCGTCATTTTCTTTCCTATTTATAATGGTATACTATTTTTTGAGTTTGCAAATATAGGAATTAAAAAAACAAATATTCAAGCTAATTCGTTAAATTTTAATTACATAAACTTTTACTTTTGTTGTCTAATATTTAATGATGAGTTTTTCTAAACAATTGATAAAATGGTATTTACAAAATAAACGCGATTTACCATGGCGTAATACCACTGATTCTTACCCTATTTGGCTATCAGAAATAATGCTTCAACAGACAAGAGTAGCCCAAGGAATGCCTTATTTTTTGTCTTTTACAAAAGCATTTCCTACTGTTTTTGATTTGGCTAAAGCCGATGAAGAGCAAGTTTTGAAACTTTGGCAGGGATTAGGGTACTATTCTCGTGCAAGAAATTTACATCAAACAGCACAATTTATCGCTAATGAATTAAATGGAGTCTTCCCTGGGAGCTATAATGATTTATTAAAACTAAAAGGAGTAGGGGAATATACGGCAGCGGCAATTGCATCATTTTCTTATAATGAAGCTGTTCCTGTTGTCGACGGAAATGTATTTCGAGTTTTATCACGTTACTTCGATATAGAAACTGATATTGCAGCAGCTTCGGCTAGAAAAGAATTTGCAGCTCTGGCTTATGAGCTAATGCCAAAAGATAATCCTGCAATTTTTAATCAGGCTATAATGGAGTTTGGTGCATTACAATGTGTGCCTAAAAGTCCGGATTGCTCCATTTGTATTTTTGATGATAGTTGTGTGGCTTTGCAAAAGAAGAAAGTAAGTGAATTGCCGATAAAATCTAAAAAACTAAAAGTAACTAATAGATATTTTAATTATCTGGTTGTGGAGGATGAATTGGGTAATACGGTTTTGCAAAAACGAACTGCAAAAGGAATTTGGCATAATCTGTACGAGTTCCCGTTATTGGAAACGGATGCCGAAAAAGATTTTGATTTTGTTTCGATGCGTGTTCAGGAAGACTTTTTCAGGGAGCATTCTATTATAGGTATAGAAGAGTGTAATTCGAAAAGTATAATTCATAAGTTGTCGCATCAGCATTTGTATATCAAATTTTGGAAGATAAAGTTAAAAGAGACGATTGTAAATGGGATTAATGCTCAGGATTTAAAAACATATCCATTTCCGATTGTGATTCATAATTTTATCGAATCAGAATAAATAAGTTTCTAAAAAAATGTATCTTTGATAGAAATACTATAATAAACCATGAACGGAACATTAAATAAAGTGATGTTAATAGGTCATTTAGGTGACGATGTAAAAATGCATTATTTTGATGGCGGAAATTGCATTGGGCGATTTCAATTAGCAACTAATGAGGTTTATATAAATAAAACGACCAATGAGAAAATCACTTCTACAGAGTGGCATAACTTGGTGGTTCGGAATAAAGCTGCAGAAATCTGTGAAAAATATTTATCTAAAGGAGATAAAATTTATATCGAAGGTCGAATAAAATCACGTCAATGGCAAGCCGAAGATGGTTCGACAAAGCATACAACCGAGATTCAGGTAACTGAGTTCACTTTTTTAACAACTAAAAAAGAGACAGAGAACCAGAAACAAAATCCTCCTTCAGAATCATCAAAAAACACTAACTTTGATGCTTCAAATGATGGCTTACCTATAAATGATTTGCCATTTTGATTGTTTAACTAATTCTTTTTAATTTGGACCCAGAGCCCAGTTTATACGTTGCAAGTACCTTAGATACCAACCTGATTGTTGGTTTTGTTGGAATTTTTATTTTACTTTTTTGTTCGGCCATTGTTTCTGGTGCCGAAGTAGCACTTTTTTCGCTGTCTCAAAAAGAGATAGACGAAGCATTGCAAGAAAACGTGTCCAAAGGGAGAATTATTTCTAATCTTCTGGATAAACCCAAAAAACTTTTAGCGACATTGCTCGTGGCCAATAACTTCATTAACATTGGAGTTGTTATTTTATTCTCCTTTGTAGGTAGAGATATTTTTGAGGCAGTTATTTCGCCTGTTTTAAAATTTATTCTAGAGGTAATCTTGGTTACATCTTTAATATTATTGTTTGGCGAGATTTTGCCCAAGGTATATGCGAGTCGTAACAATCTTAAATTTGCACAACGAGTTGCATATCCAATAGCGATATTAGACAAGTTGCTTTCTCCGGTAAGTTTACCAATGCGTTCCGCAACTATTTATTTGCATAACAAATTAGGGAAACAAAAAACGAGCATCTCGGTAGGTCAGTTATCGCAGGCATTAGAGCTTACGGACTCTGATGATACATCAACAGAAGAACAAAAAATATTAGAAGGAATTGTTTCTTTCGGAAATACCGACACAAAACAAGTAATGAGCCCTAGAATTGATATTTTTGCATTAGAAATTTCAGAGTCTTTTGCGGCTATCTATCCTAAAATAATTGAAAAAGGATATTCTAGAATTCCGGTTTATCGTGATAATATTGATCAGATCGAAGGAGTTTTGTTTGTTAAGGATTTGCTTCCTTATATAGATCAAAAAGATTTTGATTGGGTTACGCTTATACGAGAACCGTTTTTTGTACCAGAAAATAAAAAGTTAGATAACTTATTAAAAGATTTTCAGAGTATGAAAAGCCATTTAGCAATTGTTGTTGATGAGTATGGCGGAACTTCGGGATTAGTTTCTTTAGAAGATGTAATCGAAGAAATAGTAGGAGATATTAGTGATGAATTTGATGATGAACATATTAATTTCTCTCAGATAGATGATAAGAATTACTTGTTTGAAGGGAAAATAAATTTAAAAGATTTTTACAGAATCATTGATGTTAATGAGGATTTGTTTGAGATACAAAAAGGAGAAGCTGAGACATTAGGAGGTTTTATTTTGGAGATTATAGGGAACTTTCCGAAGAAGAATCAAAAAATCACTTTCCAGAACTGTACTTTTACAATAGAAGCTGTAGATAGCAAAAGAATAAAACAAATAAAAGTAACAATAGAATAATAAAATGCTTAAAAAATCAATTGCCATAATCGTACTTTTTATAATGACGATAACTGTATTTAGTTGTAAAGACGATGTTGTGCCTAAACCGGCGAGTTATTTAAGGTTGGACTATGCTGAAGCTAAATATGTGAATTTTGAAAACCAATGCCCATTTGCTTTTGAAATGAATGCAGAAGCTGTTATAAAAGGGGAAAAGGATTGTGGATTCACGATTTCATACCCAAAAATGAAAGCAACTATTTATCTTACGTATAAACCGGTAAATGGTGATATTAATAAATTATTGAAAGATGCTCAAAAGTTAACGTATGAGCATGTTATAAAAGCCGATGATATATTAGAACAGCCTTATTTAAACCCTGATAAAAAATTATACGGTATGTTTTATCAAGTTGATGGAAATGCGGCTACAAACTCTCAATTTTACATCACAGACAGTATTAAGCACTTTGTAACAGGTTCAGTTTACTTTTATGCTAAGCCTAATTTTGATTCGATAATGCCAGCTGCGAGTTATATTAAAAACGATATGCAGCATTTAATGGAAACCATTAAGTGGAAGTAGAGAAAAATAGAACTATAAAAAAAGAGCATTCGTTATGAATGCTCTTCTTTTTTTGTGGTAAAAATCGTTGGAATTACGATTTCATATTCGAAACTTTATATGTTTTTCCGTCTCCAGTGGCCTGAACTATTTTGGTTAAGTTTTCTGGGTTTTGAATAGTTTTGTCAAAAGTTACAGTAGCAGTTTTTTTGTCAAAATCTACTTTTGCTTCTTGTACGCCATCTAAGTCAGATAATTCGCTTTCGATAGTTTTAGCGCATCCCATTGCACAAGTCATTCCTTCGATATTAAAACTTGCAGTTTGCACGTTTTGAGCAGCAATTTCTTTATGTACTTTTGGAGCAGCTGCTTCAGTTGTAGCTACTGGCTTAATTTCTTCTGTTTCATTCTTTTTACAGCTTATAAACAAAAGGCTTGCAATTGCTAAAGCTGCGATTGATTTTACGATTTTCATATTGTTTTGTTTTAATAGTTTACAACAGGATTTGTTTGCAAAATTAATAAAAAACGAGTGAGGAATTCATAAATTTATTACAATTTTGCAGTAAAACAACTATTATGGATTCAAGACAATTGAAGTGGGTTTACTTAACAGTATTGGCCTTGGTTTGGGGAAGTTCTTTTATATTGATAAAAAAGGGACTTGTTGGTTTAACCGCAATTCAATTGGGTTCATTGCGAATTATTTTTGCATCCTTATTTTTGTTTTTGGTTGGTTTTAAGAGTCTGGCTAAAATTCCGCTAGGGCAATGGAAGTATATTGCATTGACTTCTGTTTTTGGAACTTTTACGCCTGCTTATCTTTTTGCCATTGCCGAAACTGAAATTGATAGCTCGATTACGGCAATATTAAATTCGCTTACACCATTAAATACATTGGTAATTGGAGCTGTTATTTTTGGAATTCAGTTTCAGAGGCGACAAATCTTTGGTGTTTTTATTGGTTTAATAGGATGTTTGCTTTTGGTTTTTAATGGAGCAATGAGTCATCCAGAACAAAATTATTATTATGCTATTTTAGTTGTGATAGCTTCCCTTTGTTATGCAATAAATGTAAACTTGATTAAGAGGTATTTGTCTGATTTAAGTTCGCTGAGTATTACTACAGGAAACTTTGCAGTACTATTGATTCCTGCAATTGTAATTTTGAGTTTTACAGGCTTTGGTGAAGTAATGTATGATGATAAAGTGCAGAATTCAATTTTGTATATAATTATCCTTGGAGTAGTAGGAACAGGAATTGCGAATGTCTTGTTTTTTAAATTGATACAAATGTCATCGCCAGTATTTGCAACTTCAGTAACGTATTTAATTCCTATAGTAGCTTTCTTTTGGGGTTTTTTGGATAATGAACTACTTACACCAATTCAGCTTTTGGGCGCATTTATTGTTTTAATAGGGGTTTATCTGTCGGCGAAGAAGTAAAATTTGTTTGTGAAATGTTGTTTAGGTTTCTGCTATTTTTAGGAGCTAATCCCGCTATCCGTTGCAATCTTTTATGGCGAACCCCGCCACAAAAGGATTTCCACTTCTATCGGGGCTATGACAAGATTGCGGGCTTCGACTTCGCCTGACAAAAAAATGCATAAAAAAAGCTTTGTCAAAGGGTAAACTTTGACAAAGCCTCTAAAATCTTAGTAACTCAGAATCTCAGTCCCGACACTTCGGGATCAGAACCTTTGTCACTTTGAGCCTTTGAACCTTCTAAAGAAAATCAGCATCAGAAACTCCTTCGTTGATTTTTACTTCAGACATTTTGATGTTTAGTTCAAAACCTACATTTTGAACGATATTAAAAGGAACTTTAACTCCTTTTACTTCTTTATAATCGCCAAAATTGGTGGTTTGTGTAACGGTCTGTCCAGCTTGTTCGGCTATTTTAGATTCAGCAACTTTTAATCCAGATTTTGTATCATAGAAATAAGTTGTTTTACCGTCTTTTATCGCATAAGCATCGCTGTTATTAATAGGCTCGATATGATCTATTGTTAATCCTTCTTTTTTAGAAAGTTGTAATTCTTCAAACGGAACTGCGCTAGCTTTCATGTCTGTAAGGTCTTTTCCTTCAAGATTTTTTCGTTGTCCTTGTTGCTCGATGTAAGCTCCTTTTTCGTTAACAACTTGTTTCATTAAATTCATAGGTCCCATAGCAAGCGAAACCATCATTTTTCCTTTTGCATCCATCTTAGAAGTGAAGCTTAAAGGAGAAGGAGCCTGAGGAATTGTAGTTGATCCTAGCATTGCAATTGTTTTTACAGAGGCAACGGCTTTTTCTCCACCAATAGCTTTTATGTAATCACTAAAAACAGTTTTAGCAGTTACTCCGGCAGGAACTTCTTTCTTTAATACTGGTTTTTCTACAGGATTAGCATATTTATCAAAATAGCTGATAGGAATATTTAGTTTTTCTAAGCCAGGAATAACCTCAGAGCCTTTTCCTGTAATTACAATTCTCGTATTGTCAATTAAGAAATATTTGTTGGCTACTCGAAGTACTTCATCAGCAGTTACATTATTTATGTTTTGGATGTATTTCTCATAAAAATCTGCAGGAAGATTTTCTGTTTCGATATTCAATGCGTATCTGGCAACAGCTTGTGGTTTTTCGACTTGCATTACAAATCTACCAATATATCCAGCTTTAACAGTTTTTAGGATTTCATCAGAAACTTTTTCAGCTCGGATTCTTTTTATCTCTTTTACAAATTCAGTTACGGCACTATCAGTTACTGCGTTTCTAACTGCAGAAGCAGCTTTAAATTTAGTAGTGTATTTTCCGCTGCCTAAGCCTGAGCTAGCGCCATAAGTCCATCCGTGAGCTTCACGTAAATTCATGTTTAAGTAGCTGTTAAAGTCACCTCCTAAAATTTGATTTGCTATTACTGCTGGGAAAAAGTCAGGATCACCCATTTTTAAATTTACAGTATTCACTAATGCTATTTCTGATTGTACTGCATTTGGAACATCAACAAAATTAATTTGAAGATTAGAAACGTTTACAGGATTAGGATAGGTTTCTTTTGGTTGTGTTCTTTTCTCCCATTTTCCAAAAAGCTTTTCTACAGCAGCTTTGGTTTCTTTGAATTTTATATCTCCAATAACTACCAAATAAGCGTTTTCGGGAACGAAATGATTTCTGTAATTAGTTTCAACGTCAGCGAGAGTTACATTTTTTATAGATTGCTCGGTAATAAATTCTCCCGAAGGATGATTTTTTCCAAATGCTAATGCATCAACAACTCTACCTTCGATTGCAGGAACGCTTTTTTCATCGGCTTTAAGGCCTTCTAATATTTTTGCTTTTTCCTTATCAAATTCTGCTTGGGTAAAATTAGGTTGTAATGCACCTTCGGCTAAAAGCTCAAGGATTCTCCCTGAATATTTAGAAAGCGAACTAGCAAAAGCGCCTTGTGAACTAAAATTGATGCTTGCTCCGTAAAAATCTATTTCTTCGTTAAAAGCTTCTTTGGTTGTTTTTTTGGTTCCGTTACCAATTAAACTACTTGTTAGTTCATCTACTCCTTTTTTGTTTCCTTCTACAAAAGGAGCGTTGTCTAATGTTAAATTAAAACTTACTCTTGGTAGTTTGTGATTTTCGACAACTAAAACTTTCATACCATTTGCTAAAACAAAGGTTTGTGGTTTTTTTATGTTTACTACGGGTGAGTTTCCTGGTTTTGGTTGCGGGCGATCTTGTGCTTGCATAATTCCTGTTACGAATAAAAGGATTAAAATAATTTGTCTTTTTTTCATGATTCTAAGAGTCTTAATTTTGTGCCTTTGTGCTAGGAACGTAGTCTAAAATTAAACGTTGATTAGGATTCAGATATTTTTTTGCAACATCTCTAATTTCTTCTCTAGTGATAGAGTGATAGAGGTCGATTTCGGTATTTATAAGATTTACATCGCCATAAAGTAGGTAATAACTAGCTAAATTTTCGGCAATCCCTTCTACGCTTGAGTTAGAGTTAACATAATTATTGTCGAACTTGTTTTGTAGTTTTTTATAATCTTTTTCAGAAATTAAGTTGGTTTGAAGTTTTACAATTTCTTCATCAATTTCTTTTAATAAATCAGCAGATGTGTAAGGATTCATTGGTAATCCATATAAAATGTACATACCATAATCTTCCTGGCTAAAACCAACTGCTCCAATTTGTAAAGCCATTTTTTTATCGTCAACTATTTTCTTGTATAGTTTTGAACTTTTCCCATCACTTAAATAAGAAGATATTAAATCAAGAACTCTTGCATCTCTGGTTTTCATAGATGGGGTTCTGTAAGACGCAATCAACATCGGAATTTGGATGTTAGGATCTTCGTAAGTTGCTTTGATAGGTTGAGTTATTGGCTCTTCTGTGTAAGTTTGTTTTTGTAATGATTGTCCTTTTGGGATTGGTCCAAAATATTTCTGAACCCACTCTTTTGTTTTGGCTTTGTCAAAATCTCCAGCAATTACTAAAACGGCATTGTTTGGAGTATAGAATTTTTTGTTGAAAGCTTTAAATTCTTCTAGAGTTGCGGCATCTAAATCTTTCATGGAGCCAATTGTTGTCCAGCGATAAGGATGATTTTTGAACATGTTTTTCTTTACCTCTGGAAGAATATTTCCGTAAGGTTGGTTGTCATAACGGGTTCTTTTCTCTTCTTTAACAACTTCATTTTGGGTATCAACCCCAATTTTGTTTATTACAGGATGCATTAATCTTTCAGATTCCATCCATATTGCCAATTCAAGATTGTTAGAAGGGAAAACTTCATAATAATACGTTCTGTCGTCTGAAGTGTTGGCATTATTGGTTCCACCATTAGCGGTTACAATTTTCATCCATTCACCGCGTTTTATATTTTCGGTTCCTTCAAATAATAGGTGTTCAAAAAAGTGTGCAAAACCAGTTCTGTCTGGAGTTTCGTCTTTTGATCCTACATGATACATTACTGAGGTTATGACAACTGGTGCAGAAGGATCATTGTGTAGAATAACGTGCATGCCGTTATCTAAATCATATTCTTCAAAAGCTACTTTTTGAGCCGAAGCTACTCCACCTAACATAAGTGCTGCGCTTAGCATAATTAATGGTTTTTTCATAGAGGTTAATAATTTTTTCAATTACAATTAATTAGTAATGATTAATTAAAATAGTTACATCAAAAATAACTTTTTTTAATTAGGATTTAGAAAATGGCTTATCTTTTGATGAATGTTTAACAGTATTTTACTACAATAGTGATTTTTAACTATTTGAAAAGTCTTGAAAAACAGGAATTAAAGAACATCGAATAATTTTACTTTAAGAAATTGCACAGTAAATTATTAATTGTATATTTGCAACCTTAAAAATCAATAAATCAATTTGGTATGTATGCAATCGTAGAGATAGCAGGGCAACAATTTAAAGTAAGCAAAGACTTAAAGGTTTTCGTTCACAGATTAGCTAATGAAGAAGGTTCAAAAGTTTCTTTTGACAAAGTTCTTTTATTAGATGATAATGGGAATGTAACTTTAGGCGCCCCAGCTATAGAAGGTGCTTCAGTAGAAGCTAAAGTGTTACAACACTTAAAAGGAGACAAAGTAATCGTTTTCAAAAAGAAAAGAAGAAAAGGTTACAAAAAGAGAAATGGTCACAGACAATATCTTACTCAAATTGTAATTGAAGGTATTACTGCAGCAGGAGGAACTAAAAAAGCAGCGGCTAAAAAAGCGGTTGTAGCAGAAGAAGTAGCTACTGAAGAAGTAGAAGCTCCTAAAGCGAAAAAAGCAGCTCCAAAAGCAAAAAAAGAAGCTACTAAAGAATAATAACAATATTTAAACTCATACGTCATGGCTCACAAGAAAGGTGTCGGTAGTTCGAAGAATGGTAGAGAATCAGAATCAAAACGTTTAGGCGTTAAGATTTTTGGAGGTCAAGCTGCTATTGCTGGGAACATCATCGTTAGACAAAGAGGTTCAAAACATAATCCAGGTGAAAACGTTTACATTAGTAAAGATCACACTCTACACGCAAGAGTAGATGGAGTTGTAAAGTTCCAAAAGAAAAGAGATAATAAATCATACGTTTCTATACTTCCATTCGAAGCATAATAACTAAGATTCTATATTATTATAAAACCCGTTTGCCAAGGCAAACGGGTTTTTCGTTTTTAGGCTGTTGCTTATAATCAATTTGTGATTTGTGTCTCCTTAATTTAGGTTTTAAGATTTACTAAATTAATGCAAAAATCTACGAAATTGCATTCTTAAAGTTTTTTGTCCTGGTTCTGGATAGTTTTATTATTACTACTTTTGATTAGATAAATCTATTTTAGTTTTGAAAAGAATATTATTACTTCTATTATTTTTTTGTGTCACTGTGTATGCGAAAAGTGTATCTGGTCATATTGCAAATCAAATTGTATCACTTGATGAATCACAAAAAAGAATTTTATATGAATTTGCAGTTTTGCAAAAAAATGGTTCTGATGCCAATGTGTATTGGGAAAAATATAAAAGTCAGTTTCCTGCCATAAATGATAGTATAAGAGATGGGTTGGCTAATGAAATATTTGTTAATTCTCATGTTTTATATACTCCAATAAAAAACTCTGCTATCGAATTATGGATGCAGGCACAATCATTTACGAATTGGATGTTGTACTTAGCTGCATTTATTGCGGTGTGTGCAGTAATAGGTTTGTTGCGTAATTATTGGGGAGCTATTATCAGAATGCTTATAAAGCAATTTGAACCTTTGTTTAAAGTATTGTTTTCGGAAGTTTTGCTAACGTATGAATTACTATTGATTGGTGCAGTTTGTGTTGTTCTTGGGTGTAGTGTAGAAGATATGGTACTGCGTACAGTTATTATTCATGTTGGGTTCTTTTTATTGTGGAGTCAATCTACAGCATTGTTTACTAAAAAGTATCTTGTTCGTGGATACATCTACAAAATAAAAAGTAATTTTTGGGAACAAGATAGGTGGGAAGTGGTAAAAACAATTTGCTTTCCTGCAATTATTGTTACGGTTGCTATTTTGTATGTATTGTATAAAGTGCCAGAGGATGTGTTTTATAATTATGAAGTTGTTGTGTCTGGTCTTGCTGCAATTTATGCTTTTCCTGTTTGGAGATTGCTAGAAAAATACATGTATCCTGTTTTAATACCTTATAAGGATGTTTATGTAGAAAGAGGTATTTATTCTCTTGCAACTTGTACGGTTTTGGCTTTGTTTATAGATGTCGTGTTTTTGTGGCAATCAAACGCTGCGTTATCGTATATTATAATTGCATTGACTTCGCTGTTGGTTCTGTCGTTTTTAATTTTATCTGTAAAGGTTAATTACAGCCATAATTATAAAAATTATTTTTACTTGCAATTTGTCACAGTTCTTTTCTTTTTATCTGTTTTGTTTTATGGTTTTAGTATTAAATCGGGTGAAATGATTTGGGTATCATTAGTTGGAACATGCATTTTTATTGTTATTAAATATTGGGAGATTCCAACATTTTACTTTAGTTGGAAAAGAAGAAATGGATCATGGGCTTGGGGATTTCTCGGGATGGCAGCTTTATTGTGGTTACTAGCTAAGGGGATTTTGTATGTTTCGAAAGTCTTGTATGTATAAGTTTGGACAGACGGAAGAATTTTAACTAGATAAAATGCAGCTTAGATTTTGAGATGTTATAAATTAAAAATAATATAATTTAAGTGATGGATAAGATTTTGATTAGATTAGCAAACAAGGATGAAATAGATTGGATAAATTCTAAATATTCTGAAATTGATTTTGTGCCTTCAAATTTTGAAAATGAAATCATTGCTATAGCAGAAATGGGTGATGCAAAATGCGGTCTGGGAAGAATTGTAAATGTAGATGATGCTAATTGTGAACTTGGAGGAATGTTTGTTTTTGAAGAGTTTAGAGGACTTAAAATTGCAGAAAAAATCATTGAATTTCTTATTGATAAGAATCAAAATAAAGATAAAAACACTTGGTGTTTGCCATTTGAAAAACTAAGTAATTTCTATAATAAATTCGGATTTGAAGATAATAATAGAAAAAATATAGAAGTTCCTAAAGCTGTTATAGAAAAACATACTTGGTGTAATTCTAATTATGATGACAAAGTTCTTTTATTGGTAAAATAGATTTTGGTTGAAAGAAGATTATTTATTTTCTATAGTCGATAAGATAAAATCGACTCTTTCCTTTGTTCCTAATTTTGGGACTTCTATTAATTGGTAACCACAACCATTATAGGTGTTTTTTATTGCTTTATAGGTGTCTATTGCTTCTTGAAAAGATTGTTTGCGTTCGGTATCTGTCTGGTAGATTTCTTCCCAAGGCGGCAGGATAAATACAATCGGATTATACTGGTATTTTTTAACAGCCTCTGTGAGTTCTGGAGGAGGTTTTAAACCAATTAAATTTGCGTACGCTAAAGTGTCTGGAATTCCTCGGTCAAAAAAGGTGATTAAAGCATTGTCTTTGTTTTTTATATAGGTTTCAATCGAGTGTTCCAGCATTAATAATGTAAATTTTTCTTTGTCTGCCCAAGGCAAAGCATTTCCATTTGATTGTACTTGTTCCTTAATTATTTCACGAGCCACTTCGTCTACACAATTATAACCTCTTTTTTTTAATTCTTCGATAATAGTTGTTTTGCCGCATCCTGGTCCTCCGGTTATGGCAAACAAATGGGTTGCTTTGTTCATTTTAATTGATTTGATTGTTGTAAAAGTTTTTCTAGGTTGTATGTGTTAATTTGAAATACTTGTGATAAAGATATTTCATATATTCGCTGATAGTAGAGTTCTGTTTATGGTTTTAGTGGTCTAAAAGCCGAAATGATAAAATTCTTTTTTAATGTTGTTGATGTATAAGTTAATGAGGTTTTTGTTAAAAAACACAATAAGAATGAAAATAAGAAATGTTGTAATATTTGTTTTTTTAATTTGCCTTTTTGCTTGTAAAAAAGATAGGGAGACTGTAGTTGATGATAATAAGAAATATGTAAAATTGTTATGGCGAAACAAGCCGTTTGATTGGACTCCGACAACATTAGTAGTAAAAAATAAAATTTTGTATTTCGGAGATTTACATAGGAATTTCTATGCTGTAAATTTAGAAAATGCTAAAGTAAAATTGAAATTTAAATCGGACTATAATCCGTTTTATAAACCATTAATAGATGGTCAAGATTTGTTTTTAGCGGATTATAACGCTGAATTAAGTTGCTTTGATTCTTTAGGAAAGTTAAAATGGAAAGTTAATGGCGAGATGAATTTAAGAAAGGATTTGGCTGAGAATGGCAACTATATTTATGGCTCAGTTCAAGGAAACGGATTTAGTAAACTAAATAAAAAAGATGGTAAAGTGGTTTGGTATTTGCCTAAAGATTCAAATATTACCGAAACAAACGAACCTGAATTTTTTGAAAATATGGTATATTTAGGTTTGTCAGAACATGACGCTAAACTTTTAGCAATCGATAACAAAAGCGGAAAAAATATTTGGGAAAACAAATATAAAAAATATTCAAACTTAAACCAGATTAAAACAGAAAATGGACTTTTAGTTTGTCTTAATAAAGATTTCAAACAAGGGGAAATTTTGATGTTGGATTATGAGACTGGAAACGAAATTTGGTCAGAATCTTTTAACTGCGATGTGTTTTATAAACCTTGCGTTGCTAACAAAAGTATAATTTTAAGTACGTATGATAGCAAAGTTGTTTCTGTGAATATTGAAAACGGAAAAACAAATTGGGTATTAGATTTAAAAAATGATCAAGTTGAAAGTAAGATTATAAGCTTTAAAGGGAATATTTATTTTGGAACTATGAATCGGAATTTATATTCTTTAAATATTAAAGCAGGGAAAATTAATTTTGTTCAACAATTTTATTACGGAATTTCAACACCAATTGTAGAAGATAATAAGATTTATTTTCCGACTGGAGGAAGTGAAATGTGGGTATTAAAATAAAAAATTAAGATCGTAAAACGTTATTAATTTTTTAAGTGATTGTTTGTGAGCCACTTCTTTAGAGGTTTAGAGAATAAAATAATGAAATAATACGAAGAAAATATTTCTATTTCTATTTAGAAAAAAGGGATGAATTGGAGTGATAATATTTCTTATATTCGCTCAAAAAAAGTTAAATTATTGCGTAAAGGCATATTTAGATCGGGATAGTTTGGCTGTTTTGTGTGTTAATTATAAGAATATATATTTAAACCTTAATAATATAAATGGGTAAGATCGATTTGTTGGTTATTGTGACTATAATTTCTTTGTTCATTTCATTTTTTCTTGCTTTTTTTTTAATTACAGTTAAGACAAAGGGCAGGTTAAGTAATTGTCTTTTTGCTTTTTATCTAGTAATAACGGCAATAGATACTAGTGATCCTTTATTTAATTTAATGGTTAATGGGCCTTCAAATCTAGGAATGCTAAGGAGTATGTTTGCTTTCTTACAAATACCTACTTTTTATTTATATGTATTATCCGTTTGTTATTCTGATTTTAAGCTTAAGCCTAAATATTTATTACATCTGCTTCCATTTGTAGTTGTGAATGTGATTTTGATACCTCGTTTTTATGCTGTTGATGTTGCTTCTAAAATTAATTTTATTAAAAGCTATAAAAGTATGATTGAATTACAGTTTAATCATATTCTTATAACAGTTCAACTAGTTGTATATATTATTGCTGTTTTTGTGGCATTAAAAAAGGCAAAAAAGTTATATCTTGAAAATAATGCAGGTACAAATATTAATTCCTATAAGTGGTTGTTTCAGTTCGCGATTGTAATCACTATTATATATTTGATTGCCATTTTAAAAAATATTCTTAAGTTTTCTGATTATCCATACATTTCCGAAGGGATAAAAATTGGGCTGCAAATATCTCAGCTATTTATTGTTTGTTGGTATTTATTTAAGGCATTAAGCAATCCTGCTTTGTTTAGAAACGTTGATTCAAAATTAAAACTTGTAAAAGATTTAATTTCTGAAGAAAAAAAAATTGGACCATTAGGTGTAAGCGAAAAAGTATATGATGAAGAGTTATTGAAATTGCAGGAGTATATGATTGCAGAAAAGCCGTTTCTAAATCCTTCCTTAACAATTCAGGATATTTCATCTGATGTTAAAATTCCTGTTCGTGACTTATCTCTTTTAATTAATCATAAATTAGAACAGCATTTTTACGATTTCGTTAATACGTATCGCATAGAGAGTGCTATGGGAATTTTAAAAGATGCTACAAAAAGTAAAGTAACGGTTTTGGAAATTCTATATGATGTAGGTTTTAATTCTAAATCTTCTTTTAATACAGCTTTTAAAAAGCATACAGGTTTTACTCCTACAGATTATCGTAAAGCGTTGTAAAATAGAGCTTTGTAATTATTCGTACGCGTAGTTTTAATTACTCATACTTATTTTTAGAAACTAATGTGTCCGACTATTTTTATTCGGTCGCATAGCGTTAATTTCCACCACATCTTTGTATCGAAATAAATTTTTAACCAAAAAATCACGATACAATGAAAACTACTATTTACTTCCTAATTCTTATAGTAACAATTTTAAATTGTCAAATAAGTAGCTGTCAAACAAACAAGAAAGTATTATCAAAACAAAAAGATTATAGTTTTCTGACAGATAGTTTGAATATTAATCCGCAACTGGAAAAATATAAACTTGCGGGATTTAGTCTTGTTGTTTTTGAGAACTACGAGATTGTATATACAAATGAATTTGGTGTTAAATCAATAAACTCTCCAGAGAAAATCGATAAAAACACCGCTTTTTCTACCGCTT
This sequence comes from Flavobacterium sp. PL02, assembly GCF_035013205.1. Lineage (NCBI taxonomy): Bacteria > Pseudomonadati > Bacteroidota > Flavobacteriia > Flavobacteriales > Flavobacteriaceae > Flavobacterium > Flavobacterium sp. PL02. Next base: position 444,827 of record NZ_JAYGJP010000002.1, on the reverse strand, counting down.
CAATTTCAAAACCAATTACAGCGCTTCTTTGTTTTATGCTTGAAGAGAAAGGATTGATTAAGTTAGACGATCCAATAGATGGTTATTTAAAACGCTGGCACTTGCCAAAAAGTAAGTTTACAGAGAATAACAGTCCTACCTGGAGACAATTTCTTAATCATACGGCTGGTACAACCCAAAGCGGATTTGCAGATTACTATGAAGGCGATACAATCCCGACAATAAAACAAAGTCTTTTAGGGAAGATTCCGCGATATGATAAAGAAATTGATTTCTTGTTTACGCCAGGAACAGGTTGGGCGTATAGCGGTGGTGGTTATGTAATTGTTCAGATGGCATTAGAAGATACTTTTAATAAGCCTATTGCAGAACTTGCTGCAACATATATATTTTCTCCTCTTGGATTAAAAAATACTACAATGATACAGCCTGATGAAAAAGGATTCCCTGCAAATGTAGCCCTCGTTCATGATGAAAATGAAAAGGTTATTAGAACAGGTTTGCCAATCACTCCACAAGTTGGAGCATCAGGAATGTGGTCTACGCCAACAGATTTGGCTAAACTTGCTATCGAGATGCAAAATGCGTTGCGAAATAAAAACAATAAAGTGATTTCTCATAATGTTGCAAAAATAGTAACAGAAGTGACTGCTTTAAAAGATGCTGTTGGCGGCTGGAGTTACGGATGGCAAAAGTCTTTTGGTTATAATAACTATGATTGGTTTATATGTAATGGTTCTAATACAGGAGTAGGAGGTAGTGTTTTTGCTACGATGACAGATGGAAACGGCTTTGTATTTCTAACCAATGGTGAAAAAAAGAATCGTTTTCCTGTGATGGGGCAAACTCAAAGAAAGCTTCTGACTTTGATGAACTGGAATGGAAAAACATCTAATGAGGAAATTCAGGAAATGCCTTCAAGTCTAAAAGAAAAACTAATCGGAACTTATGATGATTTTCTTTATGCACAGGGAGTGGAAACTAAAATTGTAGAAAAGAATAATCGCCTTTATGTTGAATCCATGCTATTGGATCATTTTAAAGGGAAAAATGATAATGAGTTGGTATATCTTAAAAATGGACTATTTAAAATTATAGATTATCCTAACTTGTTAAAATTAGATTTTAGTGACGGAAAACTAAGTTCTGTGACCTTAGTAAGAGGTAATATGAACACTAAGGTCGAAAAGATTTATAAAGGGAAATAATGATTTAGTCTTAAATTTGATTGTAGTATATTCTGTGAAAACAAACTCCATTAGAAATAATGGAGTTTTGTAGTTGTCTTTGCGAGTCTGTTTGCGAACCGTTTTTACGCAGGATTTAAGGATTTGTAAATAACACAGCTCCAAGAAATCTATTCTTTTTAATTTGAAAAACTTGTAGTAATTAAATAATGTATTATTAAACAAAATGCTGATAGTTTAACTTGGAACTGTACTATTCTGGTCTACTTAATAATAGCTAAACTGGATCACAATTTTAATTATTAAGATGGTTAACTTCGTGGTTTTTTAAAATATTCTTAATTATTTACATCAGGAAAAGCCAAATTATTTTGTGGCTGGTATAAATGAGTTGGTGGTAATGCTAAAAAATAACTAAAGACAACCAAAAAAAACATAAAATTTAAATGAACGAAATAAAATTTGACTACAAAGCGGACTATATTTTAGAAGACGAAACGGTACTTTTGAGACCTTTGAAAGCAGACGATTTTAAATATCTTTTAGACTTTTCAATTAACGAACCCGAAATTTGGGAGTTTAACATGGGCGGTGCAAACGGAGAAGAAAATTTATTGAAATATATCGATAATGCTATCAGTCAAAGAGAAAAGGAAAAAGAATATCCATTCATTATTTTTGATAAAAGAACCAATGAATATGTTGGGAGTACGAGATTTTACAATATTGTCTTGGAGATGAACACGATTGAAATTGGTTATACTTGGTATGGAAAAAAGTATCAAGGAACAGGAATAAATAAAAATTGCAAATACTTAATGTTCGACTTTGCATTTGATAAATTAGGAATTGTAAGGATTGGGCTTGGAGCAAACAGTAAAAACATGCGAAGTATAAATGCGATGAAAGGGGTTGGTTGTACAGAAGAGGGAATATTAAGAAGCCGTAGTTTTGATCAAAAGGGAAACAGAATTGATGCAATAATTTTGAGTATTTTGAGAAACGAATGGGACGAAATATGGAAGGCAAGACTTAAAGATAAAACTGTAAAATAATAAAAGGAAATACAACAAAGAAAAAATTGACTTTATGTCTTTGTTCTCCCGATAGCGGGGATTTGTAATCTGTGCCCGCAATAGTAAAGTATTTTAAAACAAAAAACCTGTGAATCTTTCGATTTACAGGTTTTTTTAATGTTTCGGGTTTTGAAAAGATTGATAAAGTTGCCTTTTTCACTTCTTTTCCCCTTCGTGGGGAGAGCAGGATTCGAACCTGCGAAGTTTACACAGCAGATTTACAGTCTGCCCTCGTTGGCCGCTTGAGTATCTCCCCGAACCCGATAGTCTAGATTTGAAATCCATGACACTCGGTAAGCTATAAAAAAACTCCATTATTTCTAATGGAGTTCTTTGTGGGCGATGAGGGGTTCGAACCCCCGACCCCCTCGGTGTAAACGAGGTGCTCTGAACCAGCTGAGCTAATCGCCCTATTTTACTAGGTTGCTATCGTTATGTGATTGCGAGTGCAAATATAAGACTGTTTTCTGCATTACCAAAACTTTTTTAAATAAAATATAATAATAATTTGCAGTTAGTTTTTATGCGATTGATATTTAGTTATTTGAATATGTGGTTTTTTTGAGCGAATTTATTTTTGTAGCTTTTTTACTAGTTTTTAAAATAAGTCTTGTTATTGTTTCTCTTTATCCAAAGGCAATTCGGCGACTACAAATGTGCTTCCTCCCACAAAAATAAAGTCATTTTTGGTCGCATTTTCTTTTGCAGCCGTAAAAGCATCCGAAACAGAGTCGTAAGTTTTACCTATTAAATCATATTTTTTAGCATTTTCCTGTAAAATAGCAGTGCTTAAACCACGAGAGGAATTTGGACTACAGAAATAGTATTGTGCCTTTTTAGGAAATAGTGGTAAAACGGAATCTAAATCTTTATCATTTACAACTCCCAATACAATATGTAAGTTCTCGTAAGTTTCATTCTGGATTTGGTTCATCACTATTGCCAGGCCATTTTTGTTATGAGCCGTATCGCATATAATTTTAGGATTTTCGCCAAGCTGTTGCCATCTTCCTTGTAAACCTGTATTTGTAACAACGTTTAATAATCCAGTTTTAAGATTTTCGTCGGATATTTTAAATTCATTTTGAGTATTCAGGATATGTATGGTTTCCTGAACAGTCTTTTTATTATATTGTTGGTAATCGCCAATTAAATCAGAAGGGTAAACTTCGGTAATAATATCAGAAGCAAAATATATTTCAGAATGAGTCTCTTTTGCTTTAGCTAAAAAAACAGGTTTTGTTTCTGGAGTATATTCTCCAATTACAACTGGTACATTTTGTTTTATAATCCCCGCTTTTTCGCCTGCAATTGCTGCTGGTGTAGTCCCCAGAAACTGCGTATGATCTAAGTCGATATTGGTAATAACAGAAACCAATGGAGTAATGACATTGGTTGCGTCTAATCTTCCGCCTAAGCCTACTTCTATAATAGCGATATCTACTTTTGCTGTAGCAAAATAATCAAATGCTAAGCCCACAGACATTTCGAAAAAACTCATATCATTAGATTCAAAAAAATCTTTGTGTTTACTTATAAATTCGCAAACAAAATCTTCTGAAATTTCTTTACCGTTAATTTTAATACGTTCGCGAAAGTCTTTTAAATGTGGTGATGTATAAAGTCCTACTTTATATCCAGCTTCTTGTAATACCGAAGCGAGCATGTGAGAGGTAGATCCTTTTCCGTTTGTTCCTGCCACGTGAATACATTTTAATGAATTTTGTGGATTGTTTAAATGGTCAACCAAATGTAATGTATTGGTTAAGTCTTTTTTATATGCCGAAGCCCCTTGTAGCTGGTACATTGGGAGTTGGTTGAACATCCATTCGGTAGTTTCTTGATAGTTCATTTTTTTCGAGTAAAATAGTTGTTGATTGAAATATTTTTCGTTTTTTTTAGTTTAATATAACAGCGAAAAGTATCTTTATTGCAAAATTGGAATATTTTTTAGAATTAATTATCAAATACAAGAATTAATATATGTTTAGCTTCATTCAATTACAAGCGGATACTATTGCAAATGCCGCATCTAACGTAGTTATCGAAAAAATTGCACCAAATACAGAGATTTCTGTTTTAGGATTTATTTTAAAAGGAGGATTTTTCCTGATTCCAATTGCCATCTTATTGTTCTATACTTTTTACGTTATCATCGAGCGTTATTTATACATAAGCAAAGCTTCAAAAATTGACCCTAGATTAATGATGGATGTGGGGGTTAATCTTAATTCTGGTAATCTTGATATGGCAAGAAGTATTGTAGAAAGAAATGAAACTGCTGCAGGAAAGATTCTTAAAGAAGGAGTATTGGTTATAGGAAGGCCAATTGCGGAAATCGAATCGAATATGGATCGTGCTGCCGATATTGAAATAGGAGAGATGGAAAGACGTCTTGGTCATTTAGGGCTTATTGCAGGTATTGCACCTACATTAGGTTTTATTGGTACTATTTCGGGAGTTATTAAGATCTTTTATAGTATCTCGGTTACAGAGAATATTAGTATTGGTAATATTTCGGGAGGTTTATATGAGAAAATGATTAGTAGTGGTTCAGGTTTAATTGTTGGTATTATCGCATATAGTGCGTACCATCTTTTGAATGGGAAAATTGATGATTTTGCCTTAAAAATTCAGAAACAAATACTTGAATTTGTAAACATAATTCAAAGATCATAAGATATGTCTATTAAAAGAAAAAGAAGATTTCATGCCGAGGTGGCAACTTCATCGCTAAGTGACATTATGTTTTTCTTGCTGTTGTTTTTCTTGATTATATCTACATTGGCAAATCCTAATGTTATTAAAATGACATTGCCTAAAGCCAAAGCAAATGAAAAAACAAACAAACAATTTATAAGCTTATCGGTTACAGAAGATAAAAAATTCTACATCGATAAACAGCCAGTAGATTTTGAAGAGTTAGAAACTACATTAATGTCTAAATTAGGTACTGATAAAGAACAAACAGTAATCGTAAGGATTCCGTTTAATCTACAAGTACAAGATTTGGTAGATGTGCTACAAATAGGGGTTAAAAACAATCTTAAGTTTGTTATAGCAACAAGTCCTAAGTAAACATAGTTTAAGGTAATTTCTCGAAAGTCTCTATTGAAATAAATATTTTATATGGATTTATACATATTTGAAGAAGAAGTCAACGAATTCATTAAAAAGGATAACCTTGATAAAGCGATAGAAATTACAGAATCGGAATTAAAAAAACTTCCTAGTAATAGTTTTCAAATAGTTCTAAATCGTAATTTACTTCATTTAAAGGCAAGATTGAATGAGTATCTCAATGAGTTTTATAAAGAATCTAAAAGCGATATAGAAGAGATAGATAAAACAATTAAGGCTATTTATTGTGAGATGAATGGTTTTACAATTAACTATGACTTATGGTTTTTGTCAGGTTTTGGATTTAGTTTTTGTAATGATTTAGAAGATTTAGATTGGCTTGGCGATTATGATTCTTATACTGAGAATCTTTTTGAAATTACAGGATTTGAAGATTTACAAAATGTTTATAAGGATTATATGCAAAATGAGAAATGGGAAGATGAAAATTTAGAAATCGCTTCTGAGTTATGTGCTATCTTGATAACATTAAGACTTGAAGAACTATTTAGAGAAACTTATAAGGAGTCTACAAGGAATAATGATTTGTGGTCAGAGATTCCTGTTTTTGTGACTTCGCACGATAGTGAATTGGTGTATCGAACCCAATAAAGGCTATCCATATCAACGAATATTAAAAAAGGCTTTCTGAATAATTTCAGAAAGCCTTTTTTATTGTCTTATGTTTTTTAATTCAAATTAAAATTATAAATGATCTTACCAACTTGTTTTTCGGGAGCATCACTACTTGCGTCCCATTTGGTATTCATGGCAGCTATTTTGGCTTGATCCAATAAACATTTCGCTGTGTTTGTAGTTCCTTTAATTCCAGCTATAGCACTTATGGTTCTCCCGTTTCTATCTACAGAAACTTCTACAACGACTCTTCCTGTTTCATTACACGTATAGTTTGGAGCTGGTTTAGATAATGCTTTTCTGTTTCCAAGAGAGTAACCTGAAACACCACCAGAACCACTTCCTGATCCTCCGCCACTTCCGGAACCATATCCGCTACCTGTTCCTATGCCTGTACCAGTTCCGTTTCCTCCACCAGTTCCACCTCCAGAGCCTCCGGTTCCGTAATAACCATTAGAGCTTAAATTTCCGTTTGATTTTCCTTTGTTTCCTGCAACTTTATCATCGCCATCACCACCTTTGTTAGAGCCTTTTAAAATGCTCGATAAAGCATCATTAGTCGTATTCGAAACTTTAGGTTTTACAACGACAGGTTTTGGGTCAGGTTTTGTAACAGTTATCGGTTTTTTAGTTTTTTCTTTCTGCGGAATAACAACACTTTCTTCTGTAGAATTTTCTTGTGATAATGTTGCTTCTTCAGGAGTCGATTTTACAGGCGTTTGTTTTGCATGATTTTTAACTTCCAGAACTTCACTTTTGTAATTTGCACCAGAGCCTAAATCGCTATCACCAAAGTTTACGGTAACGCCACCACCTCCGCCACCTCCAGCGAGTTCAGTCATACCATTTGCTGGTGGCCAAAAACGAATGAAGAACAACAATAATAGTATTGTTGCATATATAAGGGTAGAGAGTAGTAATGATTTCTTTTTGTCTGAAGAAATGGGTGAACTCATTTTTATGCTGAATTTTTATAAGTGTATTAGTAAAACGTATAAAATTACTGAAAATTGTTTACAATCAAAGAGGGTAAGGGATTTAACCGTAAAGTTTTTAAATCTGTAGTTGGTGATTTAACCGCAAAGGACGCAAAGTTTTATAAATCTGCTTAGATCTGTGTAAATCTGCGTGAAATTTTAAAGGTAATTTTTTTAAATCCGTTTAATTATTTTAATCTGTGGTATAAAAAATTAACCGCAAAGTGCGCTAAGGTTTACGCAAAGTGCGCAAAGTTTTTCCTCAGAAAGACAAGTTTGTGGTTAAATCTGTGGCTAACCTTTTTTTATAAACAAAAAAAACGAACCAAATAGATTTAATCTGATTCAGTTCGTTTTAAAATATGGTATAAAATAATTTATACTAATTGTTTCAGTGCAATTTCAAAAGCTGTTGCGCTGATATTTGTTTTTGATGCACTTAAAGCATGCGCTTTTTGTATCGCATTTTTTATAGTGTCTGAAGTGTCATTAAAAATAGCCTCATCGGTCATTTGTACTTTCTTTTCCATGAAATAAGCAAAAACACGAGCCATTCCGCAGTTAGAAATAAAGTCAGGAATTAAACTCACTTTGCTGTCTACTTGTTCCATGATAGAACCAAAGAAAATTTCTTTATCTGCAAAAGGTACATTTGCACCACAAGAAATAACTTCAAGTCCATTAGCAATTAATGCGTCGATTTGATTTTGAGTTACTAATCTAGATGCTGCACATGGAGTGAAAATTTCGGCTCCAATTGTCCATATCTTTTCGTTAATTTCTTCAAACGGAATCATGTTTTGAGCAACAAGTTTGTTACCATCTTTTGCTAAAAATAATGCTTTGATTTCTTCAAAAGAAAAACCTTCTTCGTTAATCAACCCACCATCTCTGTCGATGATTCCAATTACTTTAGCTCCCATATCTGCCAAGTAAAAAGCAGCTGCAGAACCCACATTTCCAAAACCTTGTACGATTGCTTTCTTACCTTTTACATCGCCACCATAAGTAGTGTAAAAATGACGAACAGCTTCAGCAACACCAAAACCTGTAATCATATCGGCTACAGTATATTTTCTGGTTACATCTGGAGAGAACTTTGGGTTTTCGATTACCTTAATAACACCTTGACGTAATTGTCCAATTCGGTTAATTTTGTCAGCTTCGGTAGGTTTAAAGTGTCCGTTAAAAACTCCTTCTTGTGGATGCCAAACACCGCATTCTTCGGTCATTGGAATTACTTCGTGAATTTCATCAACGTTTAAATCCCCACCAGTTCCGTAATAACTTTTTAGTAATGGAGAAACTGCTTTGTACCAACGTTGTAAAACACCTTTCTTTCTTGGGTCATTTGGATCAAAATTAATACCAGATTTAGCCCCACCAATCGCAGGTCCAGAAACTGAAAATTTTACTTCCATTGTTTTTGCCAATGATAAAACTTCGTTCATATCCAAACCTTTTCGCATACGAGTACCACCACCGGCAGCCCCACCTCGAAGAGAATTAATTACTGTCCATCCTTCGGCCTCAGTTTCAGAATCTTTCCAATTGAATACGATTTCAGGTTCTTTATTTTCGAATTTCTTTAATAAATCTTTCATTTTCTGCGATATGTTTAATTTTCACAAATATAAAAAATTGGATAATGCGAAATGTGTATTTAGTAAAATATTTCGGATGCCTTATTTTATGCTAATTTTTTAACTAAAAACCTTCAGAAATAATTATTTGCCTAATAATTGATCTTTTAGTTTTTGGTCAGCAGGCTTCTTGGATAACCAGATTCCGAAGAGTGCTTTTTTGAATTCAAATCCAGGAATTTTACCCTTTAACTGATTGTTTTTGTAGATCCAAACAGAGGCATCAGAAGGGGAGTATATAAGTTTAAAAGTGTTTCTTTTACTTATTTCACCCATAAAGTAGCTTTTAAATTCTTCTATTTTAGGTCGCAATGTTTCTATGTTGCCTGGGTATGTTTTTTTGAAATTATCATCTATAGCTTTTAATAATTTTGGTGTAGATACTGTTGAAGAAGTAACTTCAATACGCATTGCCATTGCGCTATCACTATCAAGAATATATTTCGAATCTTGGCTTAATTGTGATAAGTATAATGCTTGCAGATATGTTCCTGGCCACATTGTCGATTTTCCACCACCGCCATTTAACGATAAAGCTTTACTTTGAAATTGGATTGTTCTCGGAATTGTAACACCATCTATAGTAAAGGTTTTTTGTGCTGTTACGGTTGAGATTTGGAAAGTAAGAATTAATGTAAATAAAAGTAATAAATTTTTCATTGTATGGTATTTTATGATTTTTGCTAAAATACGCCTAATTTCTATGTTTTTAAAGTAATTTACGTCCCGTTTTTCAGGAAATGCCTTATGTTTAAGGATTTTAATAAATTTTATGAATTTGTAAATCAGGGTGTTATAAGAATGAAATAATCCAGAATTTTGGAGTGTTTTGATAAGTAGTTCCATCAGTTAAAAAAACTATTTTGCTTCTTGATTTTATTATGGCAAGAAATAGAAAAACAAAAGTTTATTTAAGTTTAAGTGTCTTGTTATTAGGAGTTATGAGGTTTATTTTTGATAAAATAAATTTATTCTATCTAACCAAAATAAAGAATGTAAACAGTAATACAAATTATAAAAACAGGTTTGTTTTTATAGGGTAAAAAGTACATATGTTTTTTAGGGAGGTGTAATTTGTAAAAGTTAGCAATTTATTTGTAGTTCAAATACTATGTTATTTGATTGCTAGTAGTGAAATTTATACTGAAAATTTAAATTTCATTATCGAGTCAGGGTTTATTCTGATGGAAATTCGGAAGAGGTAATTTTTTTTAATGCAGCTTCTCTAGTTTTCTTTTCTAAGAGAAGCTGTATTTGTTTCTGTAGATTATTTGCCTAATAATTGATTCTTTAGTTTTTCATCGGCAGGTTTTTCAGACAACCAGATTCCGAATAGCGCTTTTTTGAAATCAAACCCTGAAATTTTTCCTTTTAAATGTTCATTTTTATAAACCCAAACAGAGGAGTCGATAGGAGAATAAATGAGTTTGTAAACATCGTCTTTGGTGATTTCATCGCTTAAGTAGCTTTTTAATTCTTCAATTCTTGTTCGTAATGCTCCAATGTTATCACCAGCTGTTTTCTGGAAATTTTCGTCCATCGATTTGGTTAGTTTCTTTGCAGATACCAACGAAGAAGTGATTTCAATTCGGATAGCCATTTCGGTATCACTATCAATAATAAATTTTGGATCTTGACTCAATTGAGATAAGTATAGTGCTTGTACATATAGTCCAGACCACATTGCCGATCTTGCACCAGCACCATTTAACGATAAAGGTTTGTTTTGAAATTGAATTGTTCTTGGAACTATAACACCTTCAATATCGAATGATTGCTGAGCTGTAACAGTCGAGAATTGTAAAGTCAGAATTACTGTAAGGGATAGCAAAAAGTTTTTCATTTTATTGAATTTTAAATTTTTGCAAAATTACTTTTAATTTTCTATTTCTCTAGCATAGTTCAGTTGCCTTTTTTATGGATTGAAAAAGGGGAGTGTATTTTTAAAATAGTTTTATTTTTTGCAAGAGTAAAATCTTATGGAGAAAGAGATTCTTTTACTCTAAGATTTTTATTGTAAGTCTTATTTAATAGACATGAAAAAAATGCTCCAGATAATTTGATTACTGGAGCATTTTTAATCTAAGGAGTTAGGAATATTATTTACCTAGTAGTTGATTTTTTAGTTTTTCATCTGCTGGTTTATCAGATAACCAGATTCCGAAAAGTGCTTTTTTGAAGTCAAAACCTTGAACTTTTCCTTTTAGAACATCATTCTTGTATACCCAAACTGAGGAGTCGACAGGGGAGTAGATAAGTTTAAAAACATCCTTTTGGGTGATTTCATCGCTCAAAAAGCTTTTAAATTCTTCGATTCTTGGACGTAATGCTTCCAGATTATCTCCAGCAGATTTTTCGAAACCACTATTCATGGCTTTTGTCAATTTATTTGAGGATACCATCGAAGAGGTAATTTCAATACGAATTGCCATTTCGGTATCACTATCAATAATAAATTTAGGATCTTGGCTTAGTTGCGATAAATATAATGCTTGAACATAAACCTCTAACCACATCTTTGATCTTCCGCCTGCACCATTTAAGGATAAAGTTTTGCTCTGGAATTGCATTGTTCTTGGAACAGTAACACCATCAATATCGAAAGATTTTTGAGCCGTTGCATCTGTGAATTGCAAAGTTAAAATTACAGTAAGTAATAGTAATAAGTTTTTCATATTCTCGTAATTTATGTGATTTTGACAAAAATACTTTTAATTTCTATATTTTTATAACTAAAGCGCTGTATTTTTTACGAAAACCGCTTATGTAAGAAAACGTCTATTTGAAAGTTATCGTTTTGGCAGTTAGTTGTTTATGAAATGGGAATATTTGCTGAATTATCTTATTTTTTGATGTTCATAATTTGATTGAAAATGACATTTTGAAGTGTGAAATTTGAATAATTGGCTCGTTTTTTTCTTCAAAAAACATATTTTAGAAACTTTATGCTTGCAATTTGTTAACCTTACTCGCGATTTTGGCTTTATCTCTTATGATGAAATCTGAAATTATTTGGAGATGTATTAAGATACGTTTATTTTAAAAAAGGTTGTAATTCTGAGAAGTATTTTATGTATTTTTCAGATGAAATTTTTATATTCAATTGTCTCAGTTTTTAGAATTTTTGATAGCTATTTCTGAGTTCTTTAATAAAATTTTAAGGGTTGCTAAACTGTCGAGATTAAGCGAAGTTCTTGATATCATTACGATAACGATATAGTGATGTTTTTTCTTTAGTCAAAAATGCAAGTCAAAATTGAAAATTTCAGTATAAAAAAGTACCTTTGGATATATTTTTTTAACAAAAAGCAACTTTTATTTTATAATACTATGGATTTTAATCTTACCGAAGAGCACTTAATGATTCAACAAGCTGCTAGAGATTTTGCTCAAAACGAATTGTTACCTGGTGTGATAGAAAGAGACGAAAAGCAAATTTTCCCTACGGAACAAATAAAAAAAATGGGACAACTCGGATTCATGGGAATGATGGTTGACCCTAAATACGGAGGAAGTGGTTTAGATACGACTTCATACGTAATTGCTATGGAAGAGATTTCGAAAGTTGATGCTTCGGCTTCAGTAGTAATGTCGGTAAATAATTCACTAGTTTGTTGGGGACTTCAAGCTTTTGGTACCGAAGAACAAAAACAAAAATACTTACCAGGATTAGCTTCTGGAGAAATTCACGGTGCGTTTTGCTTAAGTGAGCCTGAAGCTGGTAGTGATGCTACATCTCAAAAAACTTCTGGAATTGATATGGGAGACCATTATTTAGTAAATGGTACTAAAAACTGGATTACTAATGGTAATACTGCATCAGTTTATATTGTAATTGTACAAACTCATGCTGAGAAAAAACATAAAGGTATCAACGCTTTAATCATGACTAAAGATATGCCAGGTTTCTCTGTTGGTCCTAAGGAACAAAAAATGGGAATTCGTGGTTCAGATACACATTCTTTGATGTTTAGTGATGTAAAAGTACCTAAAGAAAACAGAATTGGTGAAGATGGATTTGGTTTTAAATTTGCTATGAAAACATTGGCAGGTGGAAGAATCGGTATTGCTTCTCAAGCTTTAGGAATTGCTTCTGGTGCTTATGAACTTGCTTTAAAATATTCTAAAGAGCGTAAAGCTTTTGGAACTGAAATTTGCAATCACCAAGCTATTGCTTTTAAATTGGCAGATATGGCAGTAAATATCGAAGCAGCTCGTCATCTTTGTATGAAAGCAGCTTGGGATAAAGACCAACATAATAACTATGATGTAAGTGGTGCTATGGCAAAATTATTTGCTTCGCAAGTTGCAATGGATACGGCTGTAGAAGCGGTACAAATTCATGGTGGAAACGGATACGTAAAAGAGTATCATGTTGAGCGTTTTATGCGTGATGCAAAAATTACACAGATTTATGAAGGAACTTCTGAAATTCAAAAAATAGTAATTTCAAGAGCAGTTATCGCAGGATAATTGTATCCTTAAATTGTATAAAAAACCCTTTCGGCTTTTGGCTTTGAAAGGGTTTTATTTTTGCAATAAAAAATAATTATATTTACAACTAAGCGAGTGACTATGTTTTTTAGTAGTTGCTCGTTTTTTAGAATTATAATTGAAAACGATATAAACTTAACGAATCAACTCAAAATTTTATATAATGAAAAAACTAGTACTTTTATTTCCTTTTATCTTTTTTGGATGTAAATCCAATAATACAGTTACAACCGAAACTACACAAACAGCTTCTAAGTTAGAAGTTACTTATAAAGTAAAAGAGAATGATGTTGCATCGATTTTAAAATATCTTTCTTCGGATGAATTAGAAGGTAGAGAAACAGGAACTAAGGGAATTGAAGCGGCGGCTATTTATTTGGAAGATTTCTTTAAAGCCAATAAGGTAAAACCTTATTTCTCCTCTTATCGTGATACTTTATCTACATTTAAAACTCCAGCATATAACATAGTTGGATATTTAGAAGGAACTGATGCAAAACTGAAAAATGAATTTGTGATTTTGAGTGCGCATTATGATCATATCGGAATTGATAAAAAAGGAGTTAATGGCGATTTTATAAATAACGGTGCAAATGATGACGCTTCTGGTGTTACTGCTGTTGCTGAAATAGCTAAATATTTTAGTGAAACCAAATCGAATAAACGAAGCGTACTTTTTGTGTTTTTTGCAGGTGAAGAAAAAGGACTTTTAGGTTCTAAACATTTGGCGAAAAAACTTAAAGCTAAAAACTTTAATTTATACACACAGTTAAATATAGAAATGATTGGAGTGCCAATGAAACGTGATTTCTTAGCTTATATTACAGGTTTTGATAAATCGAATATGGCGACAAAAATCAATGAATATACAGGAGATAAAACTATTGGATTCTTACCTAAAGAAGCCGAATATCAATTGTTTTTTAGATCAGATAATTTTCCTTTTTTCGAGGCATTTAAAGTTCCTTGTCAATCAATAAGTACATTCGATTTTGAAAATTTTGAATTTTATCATCATGTTTCGGATGAATTTAAAGTAATGGATATTCCACATATGACTTCATTTATTCAGGAATTGTTGCCTGCAGTGACTCATATGGCAATTTCTCCAACAAAAGAGATTTTGATGACTAAATAAACTATGCTTTTTTATTGGTTTTCCTTATTTTTGCTACATGAAAAATATTATTATTACAGGAACGAGTAGAGGGATTGGTTATGAGCTTGCTTTGCAATTTGCAAATGCGGGACATCAAGTATTGGCTATCTCTAGAAAAATTCCTCAATTGCTTTTGGAGCATGCTAATGTTACTTGTCTTTCTATTGATTTATCTAATGAATCTGAATTATATAAAGTAGAGGATTTTCTTTCTTCGACTTGGAAAAAAGTTGATGCTTTGGTACATAATGCCGGAAGTTTACTTTTAAAACCTTTTGCAGAAACTACTCAAACAGATTTTGAAAGTATTTACAAAGTGAATGTTTTTGCAGTAGCAAACCTTACGAGAGTTTGTTTGCCTTATCTTCAAAAAGGAAGTCATGTGGTAACAATAAGTTCTATAGGAGGAGTTCGCGGAAGTCTTAAATTTGCAGGACTTGCTGCTTATAGTTCTAGTAAAGGTGCAGTAATTACGTTATCGGAATTATTGGCAGAAGAATACAAAGAAAAAGGAATCTCATTTAATGTTTTGGCATTAGGTTCTGTTCAGACAGAAATGTTGCAAGAAGCTTTTCCTGGATATCAAGCGCCAATTTCGGCTAGCGGAATGGCAACTTATATTTATGATTTTACATTAAATGGTAATAAATATTTTAACGGAAAAGTATTAGAAGTTTCTTCTACAAATCCTTAAATTAATTATGAATTATAAGTTCTGAATTATGAGTGAAAGTATCGTGAAAACCAAAAGTTTTGAGTTAGCTATAAGAGGAGTTAATTTTTATAAATGGATGGTTTCTGAAAAGAAAGAATTCATAATGAGTAAGCAGTTTTTACGTTCAATTACTTCTGTTGGGGCAAATGTTCGCGAAGCTGTTAATGCTCAAAGTAAGCCAGATTTTATTCATAAGTTATCAATTGCTCAAAAAGAATGTGATGAATCTATGTATTGGTTGGAAATATTAAAAGAGACAGATTATGTTTCTACTATAGAATTTGAATCTCTACATCAACAATGTAATGAGGTTTTGAAAATTATAAGAAGCATAATAATTACCTCAAAGAAAAACTTATAACTCATAACTCATAATTTATAACTTATTTCAGTTTTGAACGAAACGCTATCTAAATATATTCCTGAACACGCTGTAAAGCCAGTTTTTGACCTGATTGTTGATAATCGTGTGCATCTTAAGATTGTAAACGAAAGGCAAACTCGTCATGGAGATTATAGGAAAGGTCCGAGCGGTAAGCATGAGATTACTGTAAATTCTAGCTTGAATAAATACAAGTTTCTGATTACATTAATTCATGAAATTTCGCATTTGGTTGCGTTTGAAAAGTTTGGAAGAAAAATTAAACCTCATGGAAATGAATGGAAATATTCTTTCCAACGATTGATGGTTCCTTTTATTCGTCCAGAGATATTTCCTAGTCACTTATTACCACTGCTTGCAAGGCATTTTAAGAACCCTACGGCAAGTAGCGATACGGATACTACTTTATCATTGGCTTTGAAGCAATACGATAAGCAGAATGATAAAAATTACATTTTTGAGATTCCATACGGTAGTGTTTTCAGAATTCACAACGGAAAAGTCTTTAAGAAAGTAGCTGTAAGAACGAAACGTTTTGAATGTGTAGAAATAAGCTCAGGAAGAACGTATCTTTTTAATCCAAATGCCGAAGTTGAGTTGTTGGTTGGCAGAGATTAATTTTTAGCATTAAAAGCAAATATAAAAATCCCAAATTTCAATCTGAATAAAGTTGAAATTTGGGATTTTTAATATTGTATATAATAAAGAAATTATCCTTTTAAATAAGCTTCTCTTACTTTCTTGAACAGATTAGAAGAATAAACAAATTCGACAATAGCTTTATTATCGGTTACGAAAATTTCTTCTTTAGTTCCTTGCCATTCTTTTACTCCATTTTTTAAGAATAAAATATTCTCACCAATTTCCATCACAGAGTTCATATCATGCGTGTTTATTACGGTGGTAATGTTATATTCTTCAGTTATTTCTTTAATTAAATTATCAATTAAAGTCGAAGTATTTGGATCTAAACCAGAGTTTGGTTCATCACAAAATAAGTATTTTGGGTTGTTTACAATGGCGCGGGCAATAGCCACACGTTTTTGCATTCCTCCAGAAATTTCTGAAGGTAATTTTTTATGTGCGTCAATTAGATTTACTCTTTTTAAAACAAAATCTACACGGTCTTGAATTTTAGATCCCGTGTCTTTGGTAAACATTCTAAGTGGGAAAGCTACATTCTCGGCTACGGTCATAGAGTCAAATAAAGCACTTCCTTGAAATACCATTCCGATTTCTGTACGTAATTCTCTTTTTTCATCTGGATCAAGTTCTGAATAAACTCTGCCATCAAACTCAATTGTTCCAGAATCTGGTGTATGAATACCTAATAAGCTTTTTAATAATACCGTTTTCCCAGATCCACTTTGTCCAATAATAAGATTAGTTTTTCCGGTTTCAAATACGGTTGAAACACCTTTAAGTACTTTGCTGTCGCCAAATGATTTTTCTATGTTTTTTACTTCTATCATGAGCCTAATAACAATTGTGTTAGTATATAATTGAAAAGGATAATCGATACAGATGTCCATACGAAGGCTACTGTACTTGCTTTACCTACTTCTAGTGCTCCACCTTTCATATAATAACCATGAAAAGATGGGATTGTTGCCAATAACATGGCAAAAATTATGGTTTTAATAAACGCATAAGTAATATGAAACGGAATAAACTCCATTTGTGCCCCCATTATAAAATCATCACTGGTTGTAAATCCGCCGTAAACTCCAGCTAGCCATCCACCAAAAATACCTAAGAACATACTGATTCCGATTACAAAAGGATATAATAGTAAAGCGATTATTTTAGGGAAAACAAGATAGTTTAATGAGTTTACACCCATAACTTCCAGCGCATCGATTTGTTCTGTAACGCGCATGGTTCCTATACTTGATGTAATGAAAGACCCCATTTTTCCCGCCATAATAACAGAAATAAAGGTTGGGGCAAATTCTAAAATTACAGATTGTCTGGTTGCAAAACCAATTAAGTATTTAGGAATTAATGGATTTGTTAAGTTTAATGCAGTTTGTATTGCAACAACTCCACCTACGAAGAATGAAATGAAACAAACAATACCAAGTGAATCAATAATTAAGTCATCAATTTCTTTAAAGATTAGTTTTTTCATCACAGACCATTTGGTTTGTTTGTTGAAAATTTCTTTAAGCATCAAGAAGTATCTTCCTATTTGGGATAAATAACGAATGAGCATCATAGTTTTTACGAATATGGGCTAAATTACGAAAATAGTTGCCAGTTTACGGTTTAGATTTTATAGTTTTTTTGATTGCTTGAACTAAAAAAGCTTTTCTTTCATTTTTTTCAAACGATAATTTCGAATGAATTTTGCTTGTGCATCGGTTACCAATAATGGTGTTTTTGCTTTTTTTGCTTTCAGGAATCCTTTAATGTAATCAAAGAATAGTAATGGTTTTTTCTTCATCATTGCCAACTTTGCAGATGCAATTGCGGTGATCCAAAATCCATATCCTAAAGTGTAAAAAGCTTCGCCTTGTTTATAACGGGCTGTTTTGTTGTAGTTTGCGCCTGTTGGTTTAAGGTGTTTTACATGTAAAGAAGAATCGGTAACTATTTTCCAATCATAATATTTACAAAGTAATTCGTCTACCGTGTCCCAACCCATTGAAGCTTTTAAACCACCAATTTGCTGAAAAGTTTCTTTTCTATAGGCTTTTAGAGCGCCACGAATATGGTCTTTATCAGTTAGGTTTTCTAAGATCCAATCTCCATTTTTTTCTATATAGCAAAATCCTCCAGCCATTCCGATTTTAGGATCAGATTGAAAGTGAGAAATAATAGTTTCGAAATAGTTTGGTGGGAAAATTAAATCTCCATCTATTTTTACAATGATATCATAATCATCATCAAGGGTTTCAAATCCTTTATGAAATGCTTGAATTACTTTGCTTCCTGGCAAATGTATAGCACTCGAGGTTTTGTTTACCAATGATATGTATGGATTTTCTTTGGCATAATTCAATACAACTTCTTCCGTTTTATCGGTTGAATTATCATTGACTACAACAATCTTTTTTGGTAAAACGGTTTGCGAAATCAATGATTGCAACGTTAAGCCAATAAGTTCTTGCTCGTTATGTGCCGGTATAACAATGTAATATTTCATATTTAATAAACTGGAAACTGATACTGAAAACTATTTTCTTTCTGCGTATACAATATAATATCTATTGGTAAAGCTTCTTAACAAAGGACGGATTCCGAATTTTTTTACCGGATTGGTCCATTTTTGTCTGTCGATGATTTTCCAACCTGTTTTTTCAAGAAGCCAGTCTAATTGCCAATCTTCAAATTCATGATAGTGTCTGTCCCACATATCTGTTTTACTACGATATGCTGGTGAGAACCATAAACGCATAGGAATCGAGATAAATAGTTTATCTGATTTTATTTCGTTTAGAATTGTGAATGGGTTTAGCAAATGTTCGAAGATTTCGAAAGCAGTAACTACATCTTGTTTTTCGGTAGAAAATACGCTTTGGTCAATATCTAAATCTTCACCAGTTGTATTTTTTACTTTAAATCCTTCAGCTTTCATAATTTTTGAAAACGGATTTTCAACTCCTAAATCCAAAACGGTCTCGGATGTTGTGATGTGCTTTTTTAGGAATTCTAAAGTATGTTTGAATCGTTTATTCGGATATGTTTTTTCGTACATAGTTATTGCGAGGAACGAAGCAATCTCTCGTTCTTAGTTTTAATTAGGGTGCAAATATACTAAAAAGTCCGCATTTTAAAATGCGGACTTTTTAGTATTCAGTTGCAGTAATCAGTTTAACATACTGTAAACTGCGACTGAAACTATTTTATAAATTTAATATCTGTATACAAATGCATTTACATTCATTCCTGCTCCAACTGAAGCAAAAATTACAACGTCGCCTTTGTTAATTTGATGATTCTCTAATTTTCCTTGTATTAATAGGTCATAAAGCGTAGGTACTGTTGCTACACTGCTGTTTCCTAAATCATGAATGCTCATTGGCATGATGTTTTCTGGTGGAGTTTTGCCGTGTAATTTGTAAAAACGATTGATAATCGCTTCGTCCATTTTTTCGTTTGCCTGATGTATCAAGATTTTTTTTACATCATCGATAGCAATTCCGCTTTTGTCTAAACAGCTTTTCATAGCTGCTGGAACTTGGCTTAAAGCAAATTCGTATATTTTACGACCATACATTTTTATGTATTTGGTATCTGGGTCTAAATCGGGGTTGTATGATTTACCGAAGTATAAATATCCGGCTTCTTCACTTGCAAAAGTGGCACTTTCGTAAGACAATAATCCAGTTTCATCATCTGAAGCTTCGATTATTGATGCTCCAGCTCCATCTGAATATATCATAGAATCTCTATCATGATCATCTACAACTCTAGAAAGAGTTTCGGCTCCAATAACTAAACAACGTTTTGCCATGCCAGATTTGATGAAAGCATTTGCTTGTAGCACGCCTTCAATCCATCCTGGACATCCAAAAAGGATATCGTATGCAACACATTTTGGGTTTTTAATACCTAATTTGTTTTTTACGCGAGTTGCTAAACTTGGTAAAATATCAGATTGGGTTGTTCCGTATTTTACATCACCAAAGTTGTGAGCGAAAATAATGTAATCAAGAGTTTCTGGGTCGATTTTGGCATTTTCGATTGCTCTTTGTGAAGCGAAGAATGCTAAATCGGAAGAAGTATATTGATCTTCGGCATAACGTCTGTTTTCAATACCTGTTATACCTTTGAACTTATTAATGACAACCTCGTTTGGGTAGCCAAAAGGTGTTCCGTCTTCATTTAAAAATACATGCTTATCAAAATCCGTATTCTTTATTTCTTTCTGCGGAATATAGCTACCTATTCCTGTTATTTTTATTTTCATTATACAGTTTTCCAAAATAATTTAGGCTAATTTAGAAATAAAATAATAATTACAGCCATAATATTTACTATGCGTGCATATAATTATGGAATAATTTCTGTTTTGCGGCAATAACTGGTTATTTATCAATTAATATTGGCGATTTTTGAATTTTTTATTAAGTAAATTAATGCTTCTCGAAAATTTATTTTAAAAATATTTTATTATGTCAAAAAAAATGCCTCGATTAATCGAGGCATTTGTAAGAATAGCTTTTGTTTTTTACTCTTCCATGTAGGCTTCAATAGGAGCACAACTACATACTAAATTTCTATCTCCAAAAGCATCATCGGCTCTGCGAACAGTTGGCCAGAATTTGTTCTCAGCAATATAATCTAATGGGAAAGCTGCTTGCTCTCTTGTGTATGGGAAATCCCAAACATCTGTAGTAAGCATTGCTAATGTATGTGGAGAATTTTTTAATACATTGTTTTTGTCTTCGATAGTAGAAGCTTCTATTTCTTTACGAATAGAAATCATAGCCTCGCAAAAACGATCTAATTCTTCTAAGTTTTCACTTTCTGTAGGTTCAATCATTAATGTTCCTGCAACTGGGAAAGAAACTGTTGGAGCATGGAAACCATAATCCATTAAACGTTTTGCGATATCTGTAACTTCGATTCCTTTTTGTTTAAAAGGACGACATTCTAGGATCATTTCGTGAGCTGCACGACCCATTTCTCCAGAATATAAAGTTTCATAATGACCGCTTAATTTTTCTTTGATGTAGTTAGCATTTAAAATTGCATGTTGTGTAGCGCTTTTTAAACCTTCGGCTCCTAACATCGAGATGTATCCGTAAGAAATTAAGCAAACTAATGCTGAACCCCATGGAGCTGCAGATATAGCTGTAATTGCATGATCTCCTCCTGTTGCTATAACTGGGTTTCCTGGTAAAAAAGGAACTAGTTGTGGCGCAACGCAAATTGGTCCAACTCCTGGTCCACCGCCACCGTGAGGGATTGCAAATGTTTTGTGTAGGTTTAAGTGACAAACGTCGGCTCCAATTGTAGCAGGATTTGTTAATCCAACCTGAGCATTCATATTTGCACCATCCATATATACTTGACCTCCGTTATCGTGGATCAATTGTGTGATTTCTTTAATAGCACTTTCGTAAACTCCATGCGTAGATGGGTAAGTTACCATTAAACAAGAAAGGTTGTCTTTATGCAAGATTGCTTTTTCGCGTAAATCTTCTACGTCGATATTTCCGTTCTCTAAAGTTTTAGTTACAATAACTTTCATTCCAGCCATTGCAGCCGATGCAGGATTTGTTCCGTGTGCCGATGAAGGAATTAAAGCAATGTTTCTGTGGTGATCTCCTTTTGATTGGTGATACGCACGAATAACCATAAGACCTGCATATTCTCCTTGTGCACCAGAGTTTGGTTGCAAAGTTGTTCCTGCAAAACCTGTGATAACATTTAATTGTTGCTCTAGTTTTTTCAACATTTCTTGGTATCCTTGTGCTTGATCAAGCGGAGCAAAAGGGTGAATGTTGTTCCATTGTGGGCTACTTAATGGTAACATTTCTGAAGCTGCATTCAGTTTCATTGTACAAGAACCTAGCGAAATCATCGAGTGATTTAAAGCTAAATCTTTACGTTCTAACATTTTGATGTAACGCATCAAAGCTGTTTCTGAATGGTATTTATTGAAAACATCATGTTCTAAAAATGATGATGTTCTTTTTAAATGTTCTGGGAAATGATTTGTATTTGTTAAGCTATCGATTGTAGTAGCTTGTTGATTTGTAGCTGTAGCAAAAACGGAAATGATTTCGTTTACTTCGGCAACACTTACTGTTTCGTTTAATGAAATAGAAATTGTGTTATCGTCGATGTAGTAAAAGTTAATTTCGTTTTGTTCTGCAATTGTGCGTACTTTTTTAGCATCAGCTTTTACAACGATTGTATCAAAGAATGCTGTATTAGTTTGTTCTACGCCTAATTTTTTTAATTCGTTTGCAAGTGTTGCAGTTGCAGCGTGAACTTTGTCTGCGATGTATTGCAATCCTTTTGGGCCGTGATATACTGCATACATTCCTGCCATTACAGATAATAATACCTGTGCAGTACAAATGTTTGAAGTTGCTTTATCACGTTTTATATGTTGCTCACGTGTTTGTAATGCCATACGTAAAGCACGGTTTCCGTTAGTATCGATTGTAACACCAATGATACGTCCTGGCATGCTTCGTTTGTATTCGTCTTTTGTTGCAAAATAAGCAGCGTGTGGTCCACCATATCCTAACGGAATACCAAAACGTTGTGTAGTTCCTACAACAACTGCAGCTCCCATTTCTCCTGGAGGAGTTAATTTTGCTAAGCTTAAAATATCGGCAGCAACAGCAACTTTAATTTCGTTTTCTTTTGCTTTAGCGATAAATGCAGCATAATCATGAACTTGTCCGTATTTTCCAGGATATTGTAGGATTGCTCCAAAATATGCAGTAGAGAAATCGAATGTTTCGTGATTTCCTATAACTAGTTCAACTCCGATAGGTGTTGCACGAGTTTGTAAAACTGATAATGTTTGTGGTAAAATTTCTTCAGAAACGAAAAACTTATTGATTTCGTTTTTCTTTTGATCTCTTGATCTTACATCAAATAAAAGTGCCATTGCCTCAGCAGCAGCAGTTGCCTCATCTAATAATGATGCATTGGCAATTTCCATTCCAGTTAATTCAATAACTGTAGTTTGGAAATTAAGAATTGCCTCTAAACGACCTTGAGCTATTTCAGCTTGGTAAGGTGTATATGCTGTGTACCATCCTGGGTTTTCAAAAACATTTCTTTGAATTACAGCTGGAACAATAGCTTGGTTGTATCCTAAACCAATATATGATTTAAAAACCTTATTTTTATTTCCTAGTTGGTGTATGTGATTTGAAAACTCATATTCTGTCATTGCAGGATCTAAGTTTAACGGTGCTTTTAAACGAATGTCATCTGGAAGCGTTTCATAAACGAGTTGTTCAATAGATTCAACTCCAATTGTTTTCAACATTTGTTGATGGTCGGTTTCTCTCGGGCCAATGTGTCTTAAAGCAAAAGCATCTGTTTTCATATAGTAGTAAAAGTGTTGTTTTTTAGTGGTGCAAAATTAAGTATTAATAATAATCTAATTGCTATTTTTAATCGCATTTTTTGTCAAATTTACAACTAAAGGGTTGATTTCTTATTAATTGATTAGTTTTGTTATATGAAGGTAGTTACGCAGTTATTTAATTTTTATATCATTAGTAGCATTCACGTTGCTTTATCGTGTTATGCATTGGTACGTTTAACGTTCCATATGTTTGGTATTGAGTATGATGAATCGATGGCTTTGTTTGTGTTTTTTGGAACTATTGTAGGATATAATTTTGTGAAATACGATGCTTTGGTTCGGGTTAATAGAGTGCCAATAGGGAATCAATTAAAAATTATTGCAGTTTTTAGTTTTTGTTCTCTTTTATTAGTAGGGTATTATTTTTTTCAATTAAAGCGAATCACTCAAATTGTCTCGGTAGGAATATTTGCAATTATGGCACTTTATACACTTCCATTTTTCCCGAATAGAAAAAATGCCCGAAACTGGGCTGGTGTCAAAATATATATTGTGGCACTTTGTTGGGTTGGAGCTACTTTGGTTTTGCCATTAATAAATGCTGAAATTGCGTTTACTTCCGATTTTTATTTAAAATGTGTACAGCGTTTTATTTTGGTTTTCGTGCTAATATTAATTTTCGAAATTATCGATCTTGCCAATGATGATCCACATTTGCAAACTGTTCCGCAGCAAATAGGAGTAAAGCGAACAAAAATTTTAGGATTATTACTTCTAATTCCATTTTACCTTCTTGAGTTTTTTAAATCTACTCTTGATAATAATCAATTGGTGATTAATTTAATTATGGTTCTTGTGTTGTCACTTTTTATTGTTTTTGCAAATGAAAAAAGATCTAAATATTATACTTCTTTTTGGGTCGAAAGTATTCCGATTTTTTGGTGGTTGATGGTTGCATTTTATGGATAAAAGATATAAAAACAAAAAAACCGATGTATCAACATCGGTTTTGTATAAGTGCAAGTAAAGCTTTATTTCGTTTTTTGAGCTGTAACAGCTTTATTTAATTCTGCTTTGGCTTCATCCAATTTCTTCTTTTTCTTGTCGATTTTTTCTTTTCCCTCCTGATCTTTAATCGCTTTATTTAGATCATCGGTTCTTTCTTTAACTTTTTGTTCTTTATCTTTTACCTTTTTGTCAAGATCATTATTTACTGTCTTTGTAGTACAGTTATTTTTGGTTTGTGCTATAGCATTTTCAATCCCTCTAATCTTATTTTGATTTCCGTACTGTTTGGCATACTCTAATTTTGTGTTCAATTCACATAATTTTCTTTCGCATCCTGTTAAGTCTTTACAATTACTTTGCGCAAATCCGATAAAAGAAACAGTAAAAAATGCTGCGGATAATAATTTAGTTTTTAATGTCATAACTTTATTTTTAAAATTAATGATTTTCAGCTTTAAGAAGAAAATCTGGTTGTTTTAGAGATAAGTTCATAAAATTTGAAAGTTTTATCTTTCATATCTCTTTACATAAAGCATGCCATGCCTGTCTTTTTTTATGTTGAAATTTTGTTAAATTATATTAAGCTGGTTGATTTTAAAGGTTTTGGATGTGGTAATTATAAAAATAAGGAATCTATTTTAGTTATCTTTTTCAGATACTTTTTTTAAGATTTTGTTTCGTTCTAATAGAAATTGAATCAAATGTTTCTTTAAAAACAGCAGATCAAACAATTTTCCAATTACACTAAACGGAGTTTCATATTCTAATTTATCAGTCATGATTGTTTGTCCGTTTTCTTCTTTAAAAAAATGCTCGTGTTTAAATGACTTAAATTTTCCGCTTTCCATTTCATCTACAAAATGATCGTAAAAATTCATTGCAGTAATTCGGCTTTTGTGTGTTAAGTACAATCCGAAGTGTTTGCTTCGCCACGTTACCGTTTCGTTATAGTTTATGAGTCCGGTTGTTACACCAGCAATTGCAACTTCATTAGATTTGCTAGCAGATTGTTGGTGAATATCAATATCTCTGGAATTATCAAAGACGATCTGTTTCGTTGCTTTTATTTTTGTTGTGAGATGAATTGTTGTCATAATTAGTTGGTGTTATCTTTGTCAAAGTTTTAAATTACTGCTGTAAGGAACTTCCTTTGAATTTTACCAATTTTTTTTATAGAAATAGACAGAATCTTTTTCTTTTTGATGTGAGAGAAATTCAGATTATACAAATCAAACTAATGGCTTGACAACGAATAGCAATAATATATGCATGTTATAACATTGCCAACGGTTTCAACCGTTGGAGCGCAATATTATCACAATCTGTATCACACGGTTGAAACCGTGAGCTATGATCAAAATGTGATAGAACTTAATAAATTATAATCACTTGAGATAAAATGAAGTTCTTTAGAGACTTGATTCTAAGCTTTGTCAAAGATTTTACTTCAATAAATCTTTAAAAGCATCCTCTACATTATCGAACTTAAATTCAAATCCATTCTCTAAAAGTTTTTTCGGAATCACGTTTCTGCTTTTTAAAACTAATTCGGGTTGTGTTCGAATAAAGAAAGCTCCTATTTTAAGCAAAAATGTATTGAGTGGGATTCCGAAAGGAAAACCAACAGCTTTTTGAAGTTTCTTCATAAAGTCTGTATTGCGAATCGGTTTAGGGGAAACAACATTAACTAGCCCAATCATTTCTTTTTGGAGTATAAAGTCTATTGCATTGGCAAAATCGTCTTCGTGAATCCAACTAATAAATTGATTTCCTTTTCCTTGTTTTCCTCCGAAACCTATTTTGGCTAAGGTTTTAAGCGGAATTAAAGCGCCGCCTTTCTTCCCTAAAACGATCGAAGTTCTTAAAGCGGTTTTTAAGGTACTTGGAGTTTCTGTTTTAAAGAACGCTTTTTCCCAAGATAGAGCTACATTTATAGAAAAATCATTTCCGATTTCGCCAGTAGCTTCATCCATTTCTTTATCTAATGAAAATCGATAAATTGTTGCTGTAGATGAATTTAGCCAATGTTTAGGTGGATTTACACAATTTAAAACGGCTTTGTTTAAAACCTTGGTACTCTCGATTCGAGATAATAATATTTCTCTTTTGTTTTCTTTTGTATAACGACAATCTACAGATTTTCCTGCCAGATTTATTAAAACTGTAGCATCTTCAAGTTCGCTTTCCCAACCAGAAAAAGTTTTTGCATCCCAGTTTATATATTTAATTCCGTCAATAGTTTTTGATTTTCCTCGAGTCAGAATTACAATTTCTTCAAATTTATTTTTAAAATGGTTGACTAGGACCTGTCCTAAAAAACCTGTTCCAGCTGCTATAATAAGTTTACTCATTTTGTAAAGTATTAACCCTAACAATCCCGTCTCGACGTTTCGAGATCAGGATTGTTAGGATTTGGTTATTAATAATTAAATTTTTAAAACTAATCTGTCTTCTTGTTGTGCTTCTCTAGCTTTTCTTTTTCCTCTAAAGAAGAAATACAAATTAAGGAATAACATTAATCCAAGGTAAATAGAAAAACTTCCTATTTTATAACTTAAAGCTTCGATTAAGGTTTGATAATTATTAATGTCTTCGGTTATTCTTAATATCATTAATGCAAAGCCAAGATTAAGAAGGTAAAAACCTGTTTCGAAAAGTTTGTTGGTTGCATCCGCAATTTCTTCTCTTCCTCTAAATATGTCTAGCATGTATATTTTTCCGTTTGCGAATAAAGTTTTAGAAACATAGTATGTTAGAAAAAGTGCTATTGGTAAATAGATTGCATAACCGACTAAAATTTTTGTAGTTTCCATGATGTTTAATTTACTAGTTATTAATTAATTTTTGAATGTATTTAGTTATTATAATGATGTTTATGTAATGTAATCCTGAGATTATAAATATGATAATTGCTGTTTTGGTTGCTATTACTTCTATGAGTTGATTGGTAGTTATTATTGTTTCCCACGAAATTAAAGTCATTGCACAATAGCCAATATTTAATAGATAATAGCCTAGAAGTAGCATTTGATTTATTCGTTGGCATAAATCTTCGTGATTGGGAATAAGTTCAGAAACGAATACATTGCCATTTTTATAACAAGTTTTTCCAACCCGTACAATGATGAAGATGGTAATCATTAAGTAAATGAAATACCCAATAATATTAAGATTTGCATTCATGACCTTATTTTTTTCTTGTTCTCGACAGTAATCTTAGAGCCAATTGCTAGAAAAGCTGAAACTGGTTTTGATTTATTCAGGAAAGCAAAATCTTTCCCGTAGTTATCTTCAAAATCGACATCTATTTTATAATCGATTATTGGTAGTTGTTGCCATCTTGGGTGCGTTACTTCATATTCGAAAGTGGTATTATTATCATATTTAGTATATCCAAAATAATGCTCAGTAATAAATTCGGCTTCGGAGTTTAATTCTATTTCTAATTCCTTTTTCTCTGTTTCAATTTCAATTGAATTCCACTTGTTATAATTTTTCCATTGGTAAACAAATGTTTTTGATTCTTCATTATCGGTAACAGAATGCTTCATTTTATTGGTTTGGTAATGCTCATTATATAGTGTATTTGCTATAAAGGTAATGGCAGTTTTCGGGACTATTTCTTTAATGAAGACTACACCACGTTTCCATTCTCCATTTTCAAAACGTTTAACATAAAATCTTAGATTGACTTCTTCGAAGTTGATATGAAAAGGGAATTTCATTCCTAATACTTTTGTATTCTCGAACATAAAACCAACTAAACTCACATAACATTTGTTGTTCCATATATCTATTTCGGTTCCTGAAGGAATATATTTCTCTAATGTTTTAGCATCAACTTCGTAATTTAATAATGCTAAGTTTTTCCATTCGGCGGTTAAGAAACTCATTGGTTTGGTTTTTTATAAATTATACTTGAAAGATAAATTGCTAATAGTAGAGGAGTAGGAAATAATATATAGGTTAAAAAGTGATTATAATTTAGACGGTGATTAATTAACCAAAGAATAAAGAATGAAGCTACTACTGCCATATAAGTTTGGAGAGCTCTATCATGCGGATTATCGATTAACATTTTTACACCAATTGAAAATTGTAGGAACCCAGTTAGCATAGTTGAGTATAAGGCTAGTATAAATGCCACTTCTTTAAATATGGGATAGGTAAGTAGAAGGACAAAGGGAAGGCAAATGGCAAATGTGTTAATGTTTTTTATAGTTTTCATGGTTATTGATTGTTTTAAACTTTCAGAAAAAAATGAAAGTTTTAGTTAAATTTTTTTAGTTTGATGTTTTACTTCATAATTTTCAGGACCAAACGCCCCAACCAGTTTTCATTGAATTCGGTCATTTTATCCAACATATTATCTGCTTTTAAAACAAAATCATACAACTTGGTGGTTTGCTCAACAAAGTGTTTTTCTTCTGCAGAATTCTTCGAGTCAATCGAGGAAACTTCTTTTAAAATTTTAAGAGCAGGTTTAATTTCGCGTTTACTTCTTTCTCTTGCAATCTTCACAGCAAGTTCATCTAAATCTTTTTCGGCAGTAAAGAATTCTCTTCTTTCTCCGGTTTTGTATTCTTTATAGACAATTCCCCAATCCATCAAAGCTTTTAGGTTCATGCTGGTATTACCACGCGAAATTTGCAATTCGTCCATAATATCTTCCATAGAAACTGGTTCGTTTGAAACCATTAATAAAGCATGGATTTGTGCCATGGTTTTATTAATACCCCATTGAGAACCTAATGCTCCCCATGTTTGAACGAATTTATTTTTTGCTTCTTTGAATTCCATAGATCAAAAGTAAGTAAAAGTTTTTAAACTTTCAAAAATAAATGAAAGTTTATTGCGTAAAAGTGAAGTTTGTTGTTTAATACAGTTTAAATCAGGTGTTTATACGTGGTTTTCGGTTTCGTGTCATTTCTTTGTTTGATTCATAGCAAAGAATTTCTGTTTGATAACATTTTGTCCAAAAGGGGTATTTGTTTGTTCTAGCTTTGAAATAGAAATAGCCCCAAAAACGTACCATTAAGATGTTTTTGAAAATTCTAAAATGCTTTTTAGCATACCAAATAAGTGGAGCAGAACCCACTTAAAAAAACGAACTGTTTCGCACAGTAAAAAGCGGAGGCGGATCTGAAAAGCCATATGAGTAGGACAAAACTATTATTATGCAAGCAATACCTGTAAAAGTAAAAAATGTGAAAGTGTACCCTTACATTGATTGGAATGGTGGAGGGATTGGACCTGTAATTCTTCCTGTTATCGATGGAGCTAGCGGAACCTACGCTGTTGGAACACTTGGAAGATCTGTATTCTACAATCTTGATTTAAAACCTGAGAAATCTAGTATCGGTATACATCAGAGATATTTTGCTACTGGAGAGAATGAAGATGGTACTCCTTTTACAACTCCGTGGATGTATAGCACAAATACAACCAATGATATAGAGTTTGGGAGAACCATAAGATTGGGGATTAAAGAATCTGAAGCTGTTAATGTTGGAAATGTACCTCCTTATATTGTACTAGGTCCACTTACAGATATTACAGTAACTCAGATATTTCCTGCACCAGCTATTGGAGAGGCAATACTAATAGAAAATGGTTCGGGTAATATTATTGCTACCAAAACTGGTACTCCTCATGAAATGGGAATTGAAGTTATTAAAGGAAATCGCTTAGGCAGATTAAGACCAGGATTGAAAGATATCATGATTACTGGAAAAAACAAAGAAGGTAAAACTGTGACAATGGGGCATCTGACTTGTTTGGATGCAAATGAACCAGCACTTTTTTTGCATCATTTTGGACCTACTGAATAATAGATAGATGCAATAACAGTGGAAATGATTATTCCATATTGAGTCACTATTAGAGAAGCTTTAGTTTCAAATCAAATAAGTGGAGCAGAACCCACTAAAATAAACGGACTGTTTCGCACAGTACAAAGCGGGGGCGGATCTGAAAAGCCTTATGAGTAGGACAAAACTATTATTATGCAAGCAATACCTGTAAAAGTAAAAAATGTGAATGTGTATCCTTATGTTGAATGGAATGGTGGAGGCGTTGGACCTGTTATTCTTCCTATTATTGAAGGAGCTAGTGGAACCTATGGTTTTGGTACACTTGGGAGATCTTTATTCTATAATCTTAATTTAGAAAGCCCAAAACCAAAACTTAATATCCATCATAAATATGTAGCAACGGGAGAGAAAGAAGATGGTTCTCGTTTTACAACTGAGTGGATGTTTTGCACAAATGTTAGTAATGATCCACAATTTGGAAGAACTATAACATTGGGTGAATAAGCTACTACAATGATTTTTTGCATGATTCATAACGTACAAAAGTTATTTGTCATGAAGTAAAACGATAATTAATTATTAAAAACTATAACAATGGGAATAATTATGCCATACGGTGTTGCTATTAGAGAAGCTTTAGTCTCAAATGATTTGGCTAAGATGGAAGCTGTCGCTAAACAAGCAAAGCAAACCATAAAAGACCAAGGAGATCTAACTGTAGCTTTATTAGACTTGCTAGACGCAATAGATTCTTTAAAGAAGAAAAAATAAACTGACTTGTACAGAAAAACAAGGGTGGATCTGAAAAACCTAAAGAGTAGGAATAACTATAAATACAAGACATTATGGCAACAGTGCTTTACGGAGTAGGAATCAGAGAAGCGATTGCTTCAAATGATTTAGAAAAAATGGTTGCAGTAGCTGAACAAGCTAAGAAAACCATAAGAGATCAAAAAGATTTGCATGTAGCATTGGTAGAATTGCTTGATGCAATTGATTCTTTGAAAAAGAAAAAGTAATCTCAAAAAGACGGTTTATTAAGTTTTACTTTTTAAACCGTTTTTTTAACCAATTATCAAACCATAAATAAAATTAAGATGGACAAGACTTCGACACGATACAGAGTAAGAGATGATTATGAAACAGCTACTCCGGTTCATGTAGTGTGGGAAATTACTTTAGCTTGTAATTTAAAATGCTCACATTGCGGATCCAGAGCTGGAAAAGTAAGACCTGGCGAATTAACTACGGAACAATGTTTTGGTGTTATTGATAGTCTTAAACGTCTTGGTACAAGAGAAATTTCCATTATTGGTGGAGAAGCTTTTTTAAGAAAAGACTGGCTTGAAATTATCGAAAGAATACATCAAAGTGGGATTGAATGTTCTATGCAGTCTGGTGCATATAACTTAAACGAAGAGCGAATCATTGATGCAAAAAAAGCAGGAATAAATAATATTGGAGTTTCCATCGATGGAATGCCTGATACACATAATAAAATAAGAGGAAGAAGAGATTCTTTTGAGCATGCAGTTAATTGCTTGCAACTACTTAAAAAACACAATATAACTTCTAGCGTAAATACAGTAATTACAAAAAGAAGCAAAAATGAATTGAATGAACTTTTGGATGTTCTAATAGAAAATGATGTAAAGAACTGGCAAATACAACTTGCGGTTGCTATGGGAAATGCCGTAGATAACTCAGAAGAATTAATAGTTCAGCCTTATGAATTAATAGATTTTTACGACGATCTTATCGTAATATACAGAAAAGCCTTAGCGCATAATATTTTAATACAGGCAGGTAATAACATTGGTTATTTTGGACCGTATGAACATATTTGGAGACAGGGAAATGAAAAATATTATACAGGATGTTCAGCAGGACATACAGGAATAGGGATTGAGGCAGATGGTAAAATTAAAGGTTGTCCGTCATTACCCACAAGTGCTTATACAGGAGGTAATGTAAAAGATATGGATCTGGAAGACATTTGGAAATATAGCGAAGAAATGGTTTTTTCAAGATATAGAAATAAAGAAGAATTATGGGGAGGTTGCAAAGGCTGCTACTATGAATCTTCTTGCTTGGCTGGCTGTACATGGACAAGCCATGTGTTGTTTGGTAAGAGAGGTAATAATCCTTTTTGTCATCATCGTGCTTTAGAATTAAAAAAGAAAGGACTTAAGGAACGAATAAGAAAAATACAAGAAGCTCCAGGCGATTCTTTTGATATGGGACTTTTTGAAATTATAGTTGAAGATGAAAATGGAGTAATAGTAGAAATACAATCACCAAATAGTGAAACTCCTATTTCTGTTCCAGTTACAGAGATTGCAGACAGAGTTCCCAGAATACCCAAAGCACTTAAGTTATGCAACGGATGTGATAATTATGTCTATGAAGAAGAAACAATTTGCAGTTTTTGTAATGCCGATGTTCAAAAAGTAAATGATGAATATGCCGTTAAAATGGAAAGAGCAAAACAAACCCTAGAAAAATTAGAATTATTAATGATGAAATAATAGAGAACTGTTTAAGAAAGGCGGGTTGTTTTTTAAGAATCCAGCTTTAATCTTTTCTATCTAATACTAATGAATTTGTGACATCTTGTATTTATCTGGTTTATTTCGAGGTTAAGATGAATTGGTTGTAAATGTAAATCAAGTCAGAGCCTTGATTTATTTGATATTAGAGTAATGAAAATCATGAAAGATCATGGGACATACAGTTATTATACCTCTTTATAATAAGGAAGCTTACATATATGATACGATTCGTTCCTTGGCTTTTCAGGATAAAAAGGCATCGCAAATTATTGTTATAGATAATTTTAGCACAGATAGAAGCTTAATTTATTTAAAAGATTCGCTATCGTTTTTTGCACCACAATTTTTGCAAACGGATATTCAAATTATCGAATTAGAGGAAAATAAAGGGCTTGGTAATGCAAGGAATATTGGGATAGAACTTGCAACAGGAGATTTTGTAAGTTTTTTGGATGCAGAAGATTGTTATACCGCTTCTTGTTTAAGCGATGTCAATTTGATTATAGAACAAGAAAATATAGATGTTTTGATACTTGGGATTGTATTGGTTCCATCCGATGATTATTTGCCAAACATTAAATCATTCGAAAGAGAATTAGTTCCCCTTTCCGATGAATGGTTTTTAGTACCAAATGCATTGCACACTATTAGTTCGCCAGATTTTATTATGGGAGTTGGCAGTAATGTTGTTATCCGAAAACAATATTTGAAAGAGATTTGTTATGAGATTGATGATTCCTTAAACGAAGGAATTGATTTTTGGTATCATGTTTTAAAAAACCTGCCTCAATCTGCTCGGGTTGGATTACTCAATAAAGCTTGTATTGAAGTAAGAGAGATAGAAGGAAGTTTATCTCGAAGCAGTTATGCTAATTGGGCAGCATTAGAAATTCCTATCTCAATAAAGCGATATATGGGGAGCTCTAATCGATACGATCAACAGTTAATGGGAATGTTATCACAGCGATGGCTAAAACATGCAATGGAGCGATTGCCGTCCTGGCAACAAAAAGCGTTATTTATTTTAAATCATTTAGAGATCTTAATTAAAAACGGCTATTACTTAAAAAAAAGAAGTAAACAAAAATAGAACTATGTATTCAGATTCAATTATCCACCGATGAGTTCTTTTTAAAGATGTTGCTCAATCAGAGATAACGGTTTTTTATAAAGTAATTGTCTTTAATTAGTTACCCAAAAAAGTTTCATTCCGATTATTATTTGCTTCATGGATAAAAAAACCTGTTTTATGACATTTTTTTATTCATGACTTTATGTGCATTGTAATTTTAATGATGAAAATAGAAAAAGATTGTCAATTCAGACAGTCTTTTTTGCTTACTGTTTTTCGGTATAGGTACAAGGGCATGATTTTATTTAAAATATATTTATTTCATTTGAAAATCAGGTATTTATACGTTATTCGAGTTTATGGGATTATTGTTTCTTTATTCTTGAATAATCAAATGGTTTTAATAAAATAAAAATCAGCCCCAATGATTTTGAATCCTTAACCTATAAAAAAATAAATATGTCACACGATTCCCCAAATTTAGATTCTGATACATGGATTTATCGGAACCTGTATTATCGTTCAGACCAATCTCTTGGCGAAAAACTTTTAAAAGAGAAAAAGGTTGCTGAGGTTATTAAAGTGCCAAGAATTAATCAAGTCCCAATAAGAGGTTCTTTCTCGATTTCGGCCTTTGCAACAATTGTAGGTAGAGACAGTTTACGTAACGAGAGTAGTATAATGGAAACACTATGTTTAAATCTACAAGAAAACCATCAGTAACTTTCGAATGGAAGTAGTGTGATACTTCTACTAAAAATTCAAAAAAAAATAAAACCAATAATAGCACCAATTTATCTTGATAAATAAGTGTTGTTTAAAACCAAGAAATCATGAGAAAATTGAATATAAAAACCAGTATTGTATTTATTGCAATTGGGATGCTCCTTTTTTTAGGATGCAAGAAAACAGATTTGCTATCTAATACAGATAAAGATTATGAATATTTACCCCAAGATGTAGAACAGTCTTGTGTTGTTACGGATGCCGAATTTAAAACTTGGTTTAAGGGAGGAACAGTTACTGAAAACGGATTAGTTGAGCCTGCAAATAGTGTAACATTCCCTCATAATAACAACTGTGATTTCTATAAATGGTCGGAGCAAATGTTTTTATGGATTACCTCACCAACTTCTAGCGGTTCATATAAAAGTGGAGGAACTGTAATGGAGTCTCCTGTGTTTTACAATGTTTCGGCGGCAGATAAAAACGGAAACCGAGTATTGACTCCTCATGCTCCAAATACTATAATGAGTGCAGTAGGTAATATTGAGCAAACAGGACCAAATAGATTACCGATTGTGTTTGATAAAAGCGGGAAAATGTTTGAGGTAGAGCCTCAAGAGAAAAATGAAGCCGTTAAAGATGCCGCAAATAAATCTGTTGTTGTAGGTAAAATAATTGCCAATGCCAATGGATTGCATTCTTTTGTAGATACAAAGGGTAAAGCTATTTCAGGCCCTAAAGCAATAATTGCTGGTAAAGTTCATCCTGAAAATATTGTGCAAGAATTTAAACAGGGAAATAAAATTATTCTTCTTGATTCAAAAGGAAATATAATTGATACTGAGCAAGGACAGGCAGGTTCTAGCGGAGCATTAGTTGCGAGCAATAATTCATTAGTTTATTATATAACAATGGTAAATGATGTTTATGCTTACTTTTTGACTGGTATAAAAGATAAGACATTAAAAGCAAAAGAATTTCCAACGACTGCGGCTGCACGTGACAGTATTCTTGCTTATGCAAAATTGAAAGGTTTTGCACCACCACCAGATCCAGATGCTTTGGCAATGGAGTTAAAAACATCTTGGGTTGAAGCTAAGGATTTACCAAATGCAGAGACTTATATCACAATTAAAGCTAAAGTTCCAGTATATGACAAGACAGATCCTAAACTTTGGAAATTAACAGATAAAACAACAGTAACAACATTGGCATTAGTTGGAATGCATGTGGTAGGAAGTGTTGCAGGACATCCTGAAATGATTTGGGCAACTTTCGAACATCTAAAAAATGCACCTAATACAGCATATTCATACACAGATGTTAATGGTAAAGTAAAGCAAGTAAAAGGAGATACTGGTAAAGGATGGCTTTTTAATGATAATGCAAATGATACTGTAGGAGGACAAAATATCCAGAATATGACAGTAGTTAATGATACACTTAATACAGATGTAATTAAAATTGTAAATCCTGCACTTAATAGTTCTAAAGTCAGAAGAATTATGGCTTGGGGTGTTGCTTCAGATACGATACCAAATGCTGAAGATAAAACGCCTGCAAATTCTAATAGTGAAATCATCTCTATTAATAATGCAGTACGCAAAATGTTAGTTGGTAACGATATCAGGAAAAATTATTTACTAATAGGGGCAACCTGGACTTCTGGAGGTGTTGTACCAAATGGTTATTCATATCCTTATAATGGGACTCCACCAACTCCAGGAAATGCGATTGGTACCGGACGATTAGCAAACACTACTATGGAAACCTTTTTTCAGGCACCAAGTTCAAATGCAGTTGCGAGCAGTGGTACTAACGCAGTTACTTCTTGTTTATATTGTCATGGTTATTCATTAGATCCAAGAACTAAGAATGGGATAAGTCATATATTTAGTGATATTCGTGCATTGCCTACAAATATGAAGAATTTACCGAAATTAAAATAAGTTACTAATTCAATAAAAAAGCCAGTACTAAATTTTTAGTTACTGGCTTTTTGCTTTTATATATTTTATAATAAAGGGTTTGTTAAAATTTCTAAATTTCTATATTTG
The DNA here is from genome assembly GCF_035013205.1 of Flavobacterium sp. PL02. NCBI lineage: Bacteria > Pseudomonadati > Bacteroidota > Flavobacteriia > Flavobacteriales > Flavobacteriaceae > Flavobacterium > Flavobacterium sp. PL02. The sequence goes on along the minus strand of NZ_JAYGJP010000002.1, from coordinate 408,202 downwards.
TGAATGAATAAAATACGTATGGAAAATAATTTCAGATTAAAATTAGGAAAAAACAGCTTAATCCTTTTTGCTTTTGTTACAATTTTAGTAGGTTGTAAACGTATAGAAAAGACAAATGATGATAGTAGTTTAAGCGTGGAAAAAAAACTTGAAATTTCTTCCAAAGAAATACAAAGGATTTTGAGCACAAAAGCGAATCTAGAAAACACACAAGTTTCAGATGAAATGAAATTGAGTATTCCAGAGAACTATTATTTCCGAACAAGTTCTATAAAAAAGGATGAAATCGATGCAGACTCTAAATTTGGGAAACTGGCATTGGCTACAAAAGATAGTTATGATTATGTCGAAATCATAAATTCCTTGTTTGTTAATAGTAAAGTAGGTGAAGAAAGTGTAGTCATTATAAAAGATGATAACCCAAGCCTACTTACAATCGATGATTTGAAAGAAGACTATGAAATAGAAACTATCTATTTTGAGGATGAAAACAGTATCGTATTTAGCGAAGATAAAACGTTTACAACAATACATTTTCAATACGATCCAACAACCAAAAGTTATTTGATTTACAGAGGAAGCATTAGTTGGAGCAAAGCTTTTCCTAATGAAGATAAACTCGATTTGGCTTTTTACTTTCTACGAAATGCTAAGAACCTTTTGAGTACTAATTTTACAAAGCAAGAATTTACATGGAAAGATTATGTAGATAACAGACCAAAAATCGAAATAAATTTAATGAAGTTCTATTTCAAGAATTTCAAAAAAGAAATGGGGGCTTTTCTGAATGTTAATGAAATCTCAAGTCCAGAATATGATGGTCATTCATTGGTTAAGTTGTATCGATTAGCTCCAAATGGAGATGCTTTGTTTTACGAATATTTAAATAAACTAGAAACTGGACAATCCTATGGGGCTCAAGATACAAAATGGGCTAGTGAGTTATTTTATACAGATGATAAGTGTAAGGTAATCCCAAAAGGTAATTCTTCTATCGTAGAGATTACCAGCTTAAATTATGCAGGAGAGGTTTATGAAAAAGAATTTATGGTTTTTTCGATAATCAATTATGACAAGAAAGCTTTTTTACTGAAAACCGAAAATAATTTAAATGAAAAAACAACTGATTTTTTCGTCAAGATGTTTAATTATTATTCAGAAAACTTCACTTTAGATTTAGCTAATAAAAAATAATTATGAAAAAAAGTATCGTTGGTTTATTAGTTTTAGCTTTGACTTCCTGCAATCCAGTTGGAGAAAATTTGGGAGAAATGCCATTGTTTCAAAATGCCATTTCATCTATAGATAGTTTAGATTTAAAAAAAGGAGAAGAAATTGTGTTTTGGACCAAAGTAACAACGCGCAAAGACTCGTTGTTTTCAAAATATAAGATAAAATACAGTATTAGTCTTAATGGTAAAATTATTCATTTTGACAGTACTTATGTAGAAGATGGAAAACATACCATAAATTCAAAAGTAATAAAAGATGAAATTGTTCATTCCTCTTCAACAGAAAAAGATTCGATAGAACATGTCGAAAATTGGGAATTCGAAATAGAAAATAAATCGTTTAAAATTCCTCAAGACGGAAAGTATAATTTTGACTTTAAATTGGAGGCTCCCGAACTGGATTTTTTTGCAAAGAACAGTAGTGCTACTTCGGTTATAATTAGAAAGAAATAAAAAAAAAGCTGTCAATCGACAGCTTTTTTTTTATTGGAATTGTTTGATGTTTTCTTCAAATTCTATTTCATCTTGGTTTTGAAAATACTCGGTATAAAATGATTTATGGATTATATAATAAAAAACGTAATAAACCATAAACACTGAAATTATTGCCAGCCAAAGGAAAGAGAAAATTTTATCCTGAATAAAAAACAGGTATCCTTTTGTAAAATCAAATACCTCTTTGATGTCTTCATAATAAGTTATAATCGCTATGGCAAAAGGAACAATTTTAGTAGTAATCCTGAATCTTGATAATAAAATTACGGCAATGATTAACATTGGAATTTTATAGAAATCATTGGGATTTCGATATTCAGCTTCAGTAGAGAAATATCCATAACAAATTAACAAAACAGCGAGAACGCAGTAAATAGCCAGATGGATATTTCTTTTTGTTTTTAGTTTAGTTATATATTCTGGGATAGATTGGTTGCCTTTTTTTGAAAATAATAGAATAAAAAACGAAATAAGATTTAATATCGGAAGCAACGAAAGAGCGTTGATTACACCAAAATATTTTTTAAGCGAATAATTTCTGTATTGAAGTAAGTTTCCTAGAAAACGACCACTTACAAAGAGGACAAAGAAACTTGATAAGAAAAATAAAACGCGAGTATATTCAATCTTATCAAATGCATAAAAAGAAACGCGAAGAGCATTACTACCTAAATCGATAATGCACATTATTAAAACCGTATAACTAATAATGAATCCCCATTTAAAAAATGAATTAGAAATAGGTTGAATATCTACTGGGTTGATTATTCCTTTTCTAGAATAAATTCGGTTTGATAGGTAAAAAAAGCCAGCTAAAACAAGTGCGGTTTTTATTGAAATTAACAGAAAAATAAAACAAACAATTATATCCTGAGTATATGGAGAATCGCTTACAGAGGCAAAGTATTTATAAAACTCATCGACGTCACTCTCTATTATATAAGATAAAACAATTGTTATGACCAACTGAATCAGGAATGTTTTATATTTTGAAAAAGTTGTAGCATGTTTTTCATTTTTGAAATACGAAACCGAAAAGTAAAGCATCGGAATGATAAATGTAAAAAACTGAACGACTGAATGAATATAGGCGCTATTGGCGATAGGAAGATAATAATCGGCTGTTAGGTACAAATCATTTCTTAACGTAAAATAGGGAATGAATAATAACTGAATAATAATTCCCTTTTTTATAAGGTCATTTTTATAAAAGTACCAAGCAAAAATAAGACTGTGTAAGAACCAACTCTGAGCTTTCCAGATAGTATCATATATGGTTGTTTCTGGCCCGTAAAACGAAACAAAGTAGTTACTACAGTAAAAGAATGCAATAAGTGAAATTAATATCCAAATGGAGTTTAAAGCTCTTTTTTGTGTTGCAGAGTATTTTTCGGTCATTAATAAATATTTAAATGATGTTTAAAAAGATTTATAAACAAATATAAATAATTATATCGCATTAGTAAGAAAACTTTTAGATGCTATAAAAAGGATTAGATTTTAAAAAAGAAAGCCGAAGTATTTACTTCGGCTTTTTACTTATCTTTTGTCTTCTTTAGAATAATTGGAAATGCCATTTATATCAATTTCATTTCCTAGAAAATATGGCTCTCGATTTCGTGCAACATCAAGAACCGATTTTAATCTCGAAAAGTATTCTCTAAAACATACATATTTGTAGTTTTGATATTCTCTGGCATTAGCAGAAAATCCAACAGATTTTATTCTGAGTTTATCACCAATATAGATGGCTCTATTTAGGTGATATTCTTGAGAAATTAAAACAGCACTTTTTATTTTGAAGATAGATTTAGCTCTAAACATTGTCGAATAGGTATCAAAACCTGCATAATCAACGTAAATTTTAGTAGTGTCAACTCCGTTTTCAAAACAATAATTTTTCATTACTGTTAACTCATCGTGTTCATCATTGCCATTATCACCAGAAAGTAAAATTTTATTTATTTTCTTCGATTTATACAATAAAATACCAGCATCGAGTCTATCTTTTAAATACGTACTGGGTTTGTCACCATTGATTCCAGCACCAAAAACAATCCCAACATCAGTTTTTGGAATGTCATTTAAGGAATGATAAATCAAATCATTGGTTTTTGATTTTATATCTACATTGATGTAAATAATTATAATTAATCCAATAATTGAAAGATATATGAGTTTTTTGAAATGTTTTTTCAAGTTAAAGCTTGTTTACTATTTATATCAATCCCGCTCTCTTCAATAAAGCTTCTGGTTTTGGTTCCTGACCTCTAAAACGTTTGTACAAAATCATAGGATGTTCAGTTCCTCCTTTAGAAAGTACATTGTCTTTAAATTTTGTAGCTACTTCATGATTAAAGATTCCTTTTTCCTGAAAGTATTCAAATGCATCGGCATCTAGAACTTCTGCCCATTTGTAACTGTAATATCCAGAAGAATATCCACCTTGAAAAATATGTGAAAACGCAGTACTCATTGCATTTTCTTTCACCTCAGGATATAATTGAGTGTCTTTAAATTGTTCTGTTTCGAATGCTTTTAAATCAGTAATACTTGTTGGATCTTGTCCGTGCCAAGCCATATCTAATAATCCAAAACTTAACTGACGCAATGTTGCTAAACCTTCCTGAAAACTTGCACTTTCTTTGATTTTAGTAACATATTCCATCGGAATTACTTCGCCAGTTTCATAATGATTAGCAAACAAAGCCAAAGCTTCAGGTTCGTAACACCAGTTTTCCATAATCTGACTTGGTAATTCTACAAAATCCCAATATACCGATGTTCCAGATAAACTAGGGTAAGTTGTATCGGCTAACATTCCGTGTAATCCGTGACCAAATTCATGGAACAAAGTTGTTACTTCATTAAATGTAAGTAGTGAAGGTTTCGTTTCGGTTGGTTTTGTAAAGTTACATACGTTTGAGATATGTGGTCTTTCGTTTATTCCGTCTTTTCTGTATTGCGATTTAAACGAAGTCATCCAGGCACCATTTCGTTTTCCTTTTCTTGGAAAAAAGTCGGCGTAGAAAACAGAAACCAATTCGTTTTTATCATTCGTAACTTCATAAGTCATTACTTCTTCGTGGTATTTATCGATATCAAATACTTCGGTAAAAGTAAGTCCGTATAGTTTTCCTGCAATTGTAAAAGCACCGTTTAGTACTTTCTCTAATTGAAAATAAGGTTTTAGTTTTTCATCATCCAGATTAAAAAGCTGTTGTTTTAATTTCTCTGAATAATAAGCACTATCCCATTTTTCTAATTGCTCGATTCCGTCCAACTCTTTTGCAAAAGCAGTAAGTTGATCAAACTCTTTTTTAGCTGCAGGTTTAGCTTTAGCCAATAAATCATTTGAGAAAGAAAAAACTTTTTCAGGGTTTTCGGCCATACGTTCCTCCAGAACAAAATGAGCGTGGGTTTTATATCCTAATAAATTGGCTCTTTCAAAACGTAGTTTTACGATTTTAAGCACAATTTCCTGATTGTCGAATTCGTTATTTTGGAAAGATCTTGCTCCAAAAGCGATAGCAAGCTTCTTACGCAATTCACGGTTATCAGCATACGTCATGAATGGAATATAACTCGGATGATCTAATGTAAAAATCCAACCTTCTTTTTCTTGGCTTTTAGCCAATGAACGAGCTGCTTCGATAGTTCCTTCTGGTAATCCAGCTAAATGGTTGTAATCGGTAAGATGTAATTCGAAAGCATTCGTTTCGGCCAAAACATTTTCGCCAAATTGCAAACTTAACTTAGATAACTCTTTGTCGATTTCGCGTAATTGGTTTTTGTTTTCTTCAGGTAAATTAGCTCCGTTTCTTGAAAAGCTTTTGTATTGTTTGTCCAAAAGAGTCGTTTGTTCCGGATTAAGATTCAAACTTTCTTTCTGATCGTAAACGGCTTTTACTTTTGCAAATAAAGCAGCATTTAAGCGAACATCATTTCCAAATTCAGATAATAACGGAGAAACATCCTGAGCGATTTTTTGCATTTCGTCACTTGTCTCAGCAGAATTTAAGTTGAAAAAGATACTCGAAACACGATCCAGAATATCTCCTGTATAATCCATTGCTACGATAGTATTCTCGAATGTTGGTGCTTCATTATTATTTACAATTGCATCAATTTCGGCTTTTGCCAAAGAAATCCCTTCCTGAAAAGCAGGAACATAGTCTTCGATTTTAATTTGCGAAAAAGGGGCAGTATTGTGTTTAGTAATAAATGTTGAAAGTAAAATGCTCATTATGATATAATTATTTTATTAATTGAAGTCGATATTTTTGAATCTCAAAGATAGCAATTTATAAAAATCTAATCATCTAAACAGAATCGATTCTCGGCATAAAATCCTCTTAAATTGTGTTATAGATATGTTATTTATTTCTGTGCACGTTTTTAAAAGCGTAAATTGAAAAAAATACGATTAGAATTATAAAATACTAATTAGAAATTGTTAACATAGAAATACGATGAATTATCAAATTGCAATAAAGAGAATAGATACGGTTAATGAAGTAGAAGGATATTGGACTGATGAAGATTTTATTCAGTTATTAGAAAAATTCAACTATCCAGATGGCGCAGCGGCAGAGAAAAGTAGTTTGCCAGAATTATTAGAAATGGCTATCTCCGATTACGAGCCTAATGAAGCGGCCGAAATAGTCTTGCAATATAAATTTAGTGATCGATTAAGCGAAGGGCAAATCGAACAGATATCGCACAATATGTTAATTGACAAGGTTTGTGAGGAATACCCCGAAATAGACATGCAAGGGACTTTGTTTCATATCAATCAATTGCTTTTTAAAGCATACAACGGGAAATTTCCAAATGCAAAAGCTTCTGTTGTTCATTTCTCTATGACACCAACTGATGGTGAAGCACAAAAGTTGACAGCCGAAAACGTACTGAAATTATTGAATAACGGCTTGTCTGATAGAAATCTAATTAAGAGATTGTTTGAAAATCAAATGGCTCAAAATATTCCATTTCCAGAAGCAGCAGCTATTGTTTGGGAATTGACAACAGAAGATAATGTAAATTATAATCTCGTTACTTCAGAAAACTGGATAAATAAAGAAGATATAACTGAATATGAATTTGAAGCTGTTCTGGAGGATATTGAAGACGAAGCATAATTTCAGATTATAAATAAGTTTTTGTTTCACAAAGACTCGCTAAAGAAAAGACGCAGAGATTCACCGAGCTTTTTCACATTTTAGTGAAGAAAAACTTTGTGAATCTCTGCGTCTTTTCTTTGTGTATCTCTGCGGAATAATCTTATTTTTTCAAACCTTCAGCCGCTTTATTAACTGCTGCTTTTAGTTCTTCTTTGTAAGCAATAATTGTATCAAGCACTTTTTTATCATGGCTTCCTATGATTTGTGCTGCAAGAATTCCTGCATTTTTAGCTCCGTTTAAAGCTACAGTTGCAACAGGAACTCCGCCCGGCATTTGAAGAATCGATAATACCGAATCCCAACCATCGATAGAATTGCTTGATTTTACAGGAACTCCAATTACAGGAAGTGGTGACATCGAAGCAACCATTCCAGGTAAATGTGCTGCACCACCAGCTCCGGCAATAATTACCGAGATTCCGCGAGTATGTGCATTTTTACTAAAATCGAATAGTTTCTCTGGCGTTCTGTGTGCAGATACAATATCGACTTCAACTTCGATATCAAATCCTTTTAATATATCGATGGCATCTTGCATAACTGGCATGTCTGAGATGCTTCCCATTATTACGGCTACTTTACTCATTTTATTTTTTGTTTAAAGATTAAATGATTGAAGAATTTAAAGAGGAGTGTGATAATTTTTAAATTCTTCAATCTTTAAATTTTTTAATTTATGAAATCACTTTAATAGTATTCTTAACATCCTCGGCAATTCGTCTTGCTTCGTTCATATCTCCATTTACAATGGTAACGTGACCCATTTTTCTGAAAGGACGCGTTTGCTTTTTACCATAAATATGTGGTGTAACGCCATTCCATCCTAAAATGGTTTCGATGTTTTGATAAACTACATCTCCAGAAAACCCTTCAGCTCCAACTAAGTTTACCATAACTCCTGCTACTTTACTATCAGTATTTCCTAACGGAAGATTCAATATCGCACGTAAGTGGTTTTCAAATTGTGAAGTATAACTTGCTTCGATAGAATAATGTCCAGAATTGTGTGGGCGAGGAGCAACTTCGTTTACTAAGATTTCATCGTCTTGCGTTTGGAACATCTCAACAGCCAAAAGTCCAACGTGGTTAAATTTCTCTGAAACATTAAGCGCAATAGCTCTTGCTTTTTGAGCTACTTTTTCGTCGATTCGTGCAGGACATATTACATATTCAACCTGATTTGCTTCTGGATGAAATTCCATTTCAACAACAGGATATGTTTTTATTTCTCCCGATGGATTGCGACAAACGATAACAGCAAGTTCATTCTTGAACGGAACCATAGTCTCGGCAATACATTCTACATTTGGTAGATTATCTAAATCTGATGTTTGACGAATAACTTTTACACCATTTCCATCATATCCAAACTCAGTACATTTCCATACAAAAGGCAATTTTAAATCTTGAATTTTAGCTTTTAAACTTTCCAGATTTTCAAATCTTTCAAATGGAGCAGTAGGAATATTATTTTTAATGTAAAAATCTTTTTGGATTCCTTTATTCTGAATTCCTTTTAAGGTTTTTGGCGAAGGGTAAACTTTTACGCCTTCATTTTCTAGTTTTTCCAGTGCTTCGAGGTTTACAAGTTCGATTTCGAAAGTCAAGACATCTACTTGTTTTCCAAAATTGTAAACAGTTTCAAAATCCATTAAATCCCCTTGAAAGAATTTATTACAGGCAATTTTGCTAGGAGCTTCATCGCTTGGGTCTAAAACATAGGTTTGTATGTCAAATTTGCGAGTGTCAAAAAGTAGCATTTTGCCTAATTGTCCACCGCCTAAGATTCCTAATTTAAAATCAGAAGAAAAATAATTCATTGTTGTGTGTTTGTGATGCGCAAAGATACTTTATAATGATTGAATAGGAAAATGCTATTTTATTTTCTTAAGAACCTCTCTTGCAACTGCTTTATATGCAGCGGTATGATTTGCATAATCCTTAGTTAAGATAATTTGCAATTCGGGATGAATCCAGTCGTAATACTTTCCTAATATGTGTAAAGTTCGCATAGAGTAGGCTTTTGCTGCTACTTTGGTATCGGTAATTAACCAATCAAAATTTGTTTCGATAATATACTGAAGTTGGGTTTCAGAAAGTGTAATATCTGTTTTTTTATAATGAGAAATAATCAAAAGTTGACAGATTTTGGCAATAGGACGTATGGAACTTTCATCTTTTAATTTTTTCAGATTCGAACAAAAAAAATCAAGATGAGGTTGTAGCCATTCGAGCTTTTCATAAGATACAAATTCTAAAATCCAGCAGGCTTTGTGCGTATTTTTGTCATGAATATCGAAGCAAATCGAAATTAATTCGGGGAAATAATCAGGATTTTCCAAAATAGTTTGCGCCCCTTTAAGTCTGTTTTCTCTGTAAGCATTTACGTAATCAAGATTTTTTTGTAATTCAGAGGACATTGATTTTGTTTTTTATTTGGAATTGAGCATCTAAAAATAGGTAATTTAATTTTTAAGCAACACTGCCTACTATGAAATCTTATTTATTTGCAGTTACTTTCCATATCGTATTTCCGCTATCATCATTTACAAGAAGTGATCCGTCTTTCATGACAGTAACACCCACGGGACGTCCGTAAACTTCTGCTTTGTCTTCGTTGGCTACAAAACCAATTAAAAAATCTTCAGGTTTTCCAGAAGGCTTTCCGTTAACAAAAGGAACAAAAACAACTTTATAACCTGCTATTTTTGCTCGGTTCCAAGAGCCATGTTGACCTACGAAAATTCCGTTTTTGTATTTTGCAGGAAAACTATCTTTATTGTAAAATGCCAATCCCAAAGAAGCGGTGTGTGCACCAACAGAAACATCAGGTACAATTGCTTTTGCTGCTAAATCTTTACCTACGCCTTTCATTCTAGGATCAAGAATGTTGCCATAATAGGAATAAGGCCAGCCATAAAATCCATTTAGTTTGACGCTTGTAATATAGTCAGGAACTAAATCGTCTCCTAAGTCATCACGTTCATTAACAGCAGTCCAAAGTTCATTATTCACGGGATTCCAATCCATTCCTACTGGATTTCTTAGTCCAGCTGCATAAATTTTTTCGCCAGTTCCATCAGGATTAATTTCTAGAATATTTGCTCGGCGTATTTCTTTATCCATCCCGTTTTCTCCATTGTTGCTTCCTGAACCTACAGAAATGTAGATTTTTGTTCCATCGGCATTTGCAATTAAATTTCTTGTCCAGTGGTTGTTGTAACCACCAGCAGGGAGTTCAAGTATTTTTTCTCCTTGAGATTCTAATTTTAAAGGATTGTTTTTATAAGGATAACGGTATAATCCATCTGTATTGGCTACATAAAAAAAGTCTTTATGAGCTAACATCCCAAATGGTTTGTTGAGGTTTTTAAGAAAAACTTCGCGGGTTTCAAATTTCCCGTCTTTATCAGAATCTCTAAAAATTGTAATTTGATTTTTGCTAGTTCTCGTTCCGCTTTCTACTACAAAAATATCATTGTTAGGCGCAATATAGGTCCAACGGGGATTATCGAAACCGTCGGCAAATTTTGTTACCGTAAAACCCTGAGGTGCTATTGGAGTTTTTCCTTCAGGCCATTTGATAACTTTACTACTATTTGTTTTAGATTCGGTGGCGTAAGGAAGAGGTAATGTGATTTCTCCAACTGCCGTTTTTACAATGTTTCCAGATTGATTTGTTGTCGCTTTTTTTTCTTCTTGTTTTGCTTGTCCAATACAAGCTGTCACTAACATTAATAATGATATTGAGAGTATTTGGGAGGTAGTTTTTATTATGGTTTATGGTTAAGATGTTATGGGGTAACAATTTACCGAATTAATGCGTGTTTTTAAAGAATGATTTGTAAATATTTAACATTCAGAAAAAAAATGTATACACTGTATATTTGTTACTTACATTTTGGTTGTAATTCTGTATCTTTGCGCATTATTTTAAATGTAAAAAATAATGATACAACTTCACGATAAACAATTTGTTCCGTTTATTTCGGCTAAAGAAATTGATTTTGCAATTACTAAAATGGTAGCTCAGGTACAAGATGATTTTGGAGATGAAATTCCAATTTTTATTGGTGTGCTAAATGGCTCTTTTATGGTTGTTGCCGATTTTTTGAAAAAATATAAAAAACACTGCGAGGTTACTTTTATAAAAATGGCTTCTTATGAAGGAACAGAAACTACTCATGATGTAAAGCAATTAATAGGTTTAAATCAAGATTTAACAGGGAGAACAGTAATTATCATTGAGGATATTGTTGATACTGGGAATACCTTAGTTGAACTTAAAGAGATGTTTAAAAAACAAAATGTGAAGCATTTAAAAATTGCTACTTTGTTCTTTAAACCAGAAGCCTATAAAAAAGATATTAAGATTGATTATATCGGAATTCGAATTCCAAACAAATTTATTGTTGGTTACGGTTTAGACTACGATGGTTTGGGAAGAAATTTGGGAGAGGTATATAAATTAGCAGAATAAACTAGAACCAAAAACCAAAGAATTATAAATTAACTATTCACTTTAAACTTCTTTAAAAATAAAAAAGGAAGTACGACACAACACACAAACTATGATTAATATTGTTTTATTTGGAAAACCTGGAGCAGGAAAAGGTACTCAGGCAGAATTTTTAAAAGAAAAATATAAATTAACGCATCTTTCAACAGGAGATATTTTTCGCTTTAATTTAAAAAATGATACAGATTTAGGTAAGAAAGCAAGAGTTTTTATGGACAATGGTGAATTAGTTCCTTGCGAAGTTACTACTGCAATGTTAATAGATGAAGTGAATAAACATCCAGATACTGAAGGATTTTTGTTTGACGGTTATCCAAGAACATTAGATCAAGCAAGAGCCTTGGATAAATTTTTGCCAACAATTGGATCTAGTGTAACTGCTACAATCGCTTTAGAAGCTGATGATGAAATTCTGGTAGCGCGTTTATTAGAAAGAGGAAAAACAAGTGGTAGAGCTGATGATCAGGACGAAGAAAAAATTCGTGTAAGATATCAGGAATATAATGAGAAAACTGCTCCATTAATAGGGTATTATAAAGAACAAAATAAATTCCACGCTGTAAACGGTATCGGATCTATTGAAGAAATAACTGAGCGTTTGACAAGTGTAATTGATAATTTGTAATAAAAGAAAATAGTTTAAAGTTTAAGGTTTGAAATTTGCCTAAGTAATATTTATTTGGGCAAATTTTAGGCTTTAAACTTTAAATGTTTAAATATAAAAATGGAGATACTAATAATATTTTTTCTAATAATTTTAAATGGGGTTTTCTCAATGTCGGAGATCGCATTGATTTCGGCAAGGAAGAATAGATTAGAGACAGCTGCCAAAAAAGGAAATAAAAGTGCCAAAATTGCCCTTGATTTAGCTAATTCCCCAAATAAGTTTTTATCTACTGTACAAATCGGAATTACCTTAATAGGGATTTTGACAGGTATTTATAGTGGTGATAAAATTACGATGGATGTTGAGGCTTTTGTTAGCAAATTTGAAGTTTTTCAACCTTATGCGCATTCTGTTGCTGTAGGGATTGTAGTTGTAGTTTTAACTTTCTTTTCTCTTGTTTTGGGTGAGTTGTTGCCTAAAAGAATTGGATTGAATCATCCTGAAGCTATTGCTAAAGCGGTGGCTTTGCCAATGAAGATTATTTCGATTATTACGGCTCCGTTTATTTGGTTGTTGACCAACTCGACAGATTTTTTATTGAATGTTTTGCAAATAAAACCTACTGCCGATGGTAAAGTTACCGAAGAAGAAATAAAAGCTATTATTAAAGAAGGTACAGAGGGTGGTGAAGTACAGGAGATAGAACAAGATATTGTGGAACGTGTTTTTCATATCGGTGATAGAAAAGTTAACTCGTTAATGACGCATAGAAAATCAGTTGTTTTCTTACCATTAAATTCAGATAAACAGCGTGTAAAAGAATTAATTCTAGAAGATTTACACTCCATTTATCCTGTTTATACAGAGAACTATGATGATATTTCGGGAGTTGTTAATTTGAAAACAATTTTTGCCAATATTGAAAAAGAAGATTTCAGTTTAGCTTCTATAATGACCGAAGCTCCTTTTATAATGGAGCAGACGACGGCTTATAAAGCATTAGAGAATTTTAAGAAAACGGGAATACATTATGCTTTCGTTTCTGATGAATATGGAATTTTTCAAGGGATTATAACATTAAATGATATTCTGGAAGCTCTTGTAGGAGACGCTGCCGATTTTTATAAAGACGAATTTCAGTTAATAGAAAGAGAAGATGGAACTTGGTTGGTCGATGGACATTATTCATTGCATGATTTCCTAACTTATTTTGAGTTAGATGAATTAATTAATGATTATGAAGTTACAACAGTAAGTGGTTTAATAATGACTGAATTATCTCGTATTCCTAAAGAAGGAGAGAAATTAATTTGGCAAAAGTTTGAGTTGGAAGTCATCGATATGGATGGCGTAAAGATTGATAAAGTATTAATAAAAGCATTAAAAGGTTAACATTAAAATAGTTTTCAGTTACAGTTTTCAGTCGTAGTTTGCGCTGAAAACTGTAACTGCGACTGAATACTAAGAAATATGACAGAGGGAAATTTTGTAGATTACGTTAAAATATTTGTTTCTTCCGGTAAAGGAGGAAAAGGTTCTACGCATTTACATAGAGAAAAGTTTATTGAAAAAGGTGGTCCAGATGGTGGAGATGGTGGTCGTGGAGGTCATGTTTTTTTAGTTGGGAATAAAGGACTTTGGACTTTGTTTCATTTAAAGTTTGCTCGTCATATTAAAGCTGGACACGGCGGAGACGGTGGAGGTGACAGAAGTACTGGAGCAGATGGTGATGATAAATTTATTGAAGTGCCGTTAGGAACGGTTGTAAAAGATAAAGAAACAGGCGAAACCTTGTTTGAAATTACGGAACACGGAGAAAAACAAATCCTTTCAAGAGGAGGAAAAGGTGGTTTAGGGAACTGGCATTTTAGAAGTTCAACAAACCAAACGCCTAGATATGCACAGCCAGGTTTACCAGGTGTAGAAATGGATGTAATCCTGGAGCTTAAAGTTCTTGCTGATGTAGGATTAGTTGGTTTTCCTAATGCTGGAAAATCTACTTTATTATCAGTATTAACATCTGCAAAACCTAAAATTGCAGATTATCCGTTTACTACATTAAAGCCAAATTTAGGAATTGTAGCTTATAGAGATTTTCAATCTTTTGTAATTGCTGATATTCCTGGAATTATAGAAGGTGCTGCAGAAGGAAAAGGTTTAGGTCATTATTTCCTGCGTCATATAGAACGTAATTCGACTTTATTGTTTCTTGTTCCTGTAGATACGCCAGACATTAAAGCAGAGTACGATATTTTGGTTAATGAATTAACAAAGTATAATCCTGAAATGCTGGATAAAGAGCGTTTGTTAGTAATATCTAAATGCGATATGCTGGATGATGAGCTTAAAGCTGAGCTAAAGGTTGAGCTTGATGTTGCTTTTAAAGATATACCATATATGTTTATATCTTCTGTTGCGCAGCAGGGACTATCAGAATTGAAAGATAAATTGTGGAAAATGTTGAATGATTAATATCTGTAATGGAAATATCATAAAATAAAAAAACCACCAATTGGTGGTTTTTTATTTTATGGGGCAAGGTGTTTTTACAAACTGAAGTTTTTAGAAATACCAATGTTCATTGTTTTTCCGAAATTGAATCCAATACGTTCTTGTCTTGGGTCATTTTTTCCATCAATGTTGTCATAGTTAAGTCCTCCTATAGAGAAATTTAAACCAAAACCTCTTTTCATGTTTATGAATAAAGCTGGAGTAATGTAAGCGTACATTCCTTTTGCATCATTTATAGAGTTTTGTTGGTAACCAGATCCTATGTCAGCAAAAATTGCAAACGTTTCGTTTAATGGTCTAGAGTAACGAACAAATGCTCCAATTTTCTGATTGTCAGAATTGTCAGCAAGGTCATTATGAATACTTCCAATAGTAGCATCTACTCCTGCAGTCCAGTTTTCAGAAAACTGATAACCGAATCTTGGAGAGAATTCAAAAGATTCTTTTTTAGCTTCTCCAACTTTATCAGAAGAATATCCAACATTTCCTCCTACAAGGATTGAACCTTTTTGTGCTGTAGCCATTGCAGAAACAACTAAAGCAATACATAATAGTAATTTTTTCATCTCTAATATAAATTTAATTTATGCAAAAGTATATATTTTTTTATAAGAAATTGATTATGAGTAATTTATTTTTAATAAATTATTTATTACATATTTAATTATGAAATAAAATGAATATATGAAGATAGAATTGTTTTTGATTCTGCGGAATTCATAAATATTAGGTAGGATTTGATTGATATGTTTATTTTAGGGTTTGTGGTTAGATGTTTAATTGTGAAAATGCACTATATTCGCAGAACTAAAAATATTTAATACGTATGAAAAAAATAATTTTATTTTTGACAATGTGCCTTATGGCTTTTCCTGTGAGAGCAGATGAAGGAATGTGGTTCTTGATGTTTATCGAGAGATTAAACCATAGAGATATGCAGAAGATGGGCTTACAACTTACATCCGAAGAAATCTACAGTATCAATAACCATAGTTTGAAAGATGCTATAGTTCAGTTTAACGGAGGATGTACTGCCGAAATCGTTTCTAAAAACGGTTTAGTGTTAACAAACCACCACTGTGGATATGATGCTATTGCAGAACTTTCTACTGAAGAACAGAATTACTTAAAAAATGGTTTTTGGGCAAAAGATAAAAGTGCCGAAATGAAACCAAAATCATTATATGTTCGTTTCTTCGTTCGTATGGATGATGTTTCTAAAAGAATTTTATCTAAAGTAGATGATAAAATGACTGAAGCTGAAAGAAACAAAGTTATTCAACAAGAAATCGCTTTAATCGAGAAAGAAAATAATGAAGGAGGAAAATATACTGTTTCAGTTCGTCCATTCTTTCAAGGAAATGAATACTACTATTTTGTATACCAAGATTACAAAGATGTACGTTTAGTAGGGACACCACCAGAAAGTGTTGGAAAATTTGGAGGAGATACTGATAACTGGGAATGGCCACGTCATACGGGAGATTTCTCTATGTTTAGAGTATATGCTGATAAAGACGGAAATCCTGCAGAATATTCTAAAGACAATGTGCCTTTACAACCAAAACATTACTTACCAGTAAGTTTAAAAGGAGTTAAAGAGAATGATTTTGCTATGATTTTAGGTTATCCAGGAAGAACAAACCGTTGGATGCCAGCTGGTGGAATCGAGCAAAATATTAAGTATGCTTATCCTGCTTGGGTTGAAGGTGCAAAAACTGGAATGGACCAAATGAAAAAGTATATGGACAAAGATGCAACAGTTCGTTTGCAATATGCGTCTAAATATGCTTCGACAGCAAACTACTGGAAAAACCGTCAAGGTATGATTGATGCTTTAACTAAAGCAGGAACAGTAGCTACTAAAACAGAACAAGAAGATAAGTTCTACGAATGGGCTACTAAACCAGAAAATAAAGAAAAATACGAAAATGTAATTCCGACTATTAATGGTTATTATAGAGAAACGAATTTAAAAGCGACTCACGATAATTACTTAACTCAACTTTTGCGTACTTCTAGCTATGCAACGGGACCATCAAATTTAGGAAATGCATTGATTGCTTACTATAAAGAGAATGACGCTAAAAAGGCAGAAATGTTACCTAAGATTAATGCTTTAATCGAAAGTGTTTATGGTGAATTTTATGCGCCACTTGAAAAAGACGTGTTAGCTGCTCAATTAAATTTATACGCTTCTAAAGCAACTGAGTATGGTTTAGCTCCACAAATAGCTAAAATGAAATCTGAGAATAATGGTGATTTTACTGCCGATGTTGCAAAAGCTACTGAAATAAGTTATTTCACATCTAAAGATAAAGTATTAGCATTTATGGCAGATCCAAAACCATTGGCGATTGTACACGATCCATTGTATATCATCTCTAATGATTTGTTAACTAAATACCGTACAAAAACAGACGGACAATTAAAAGCTGATGATAGTTTTGCAATTGCTTACCGTGAATTGGTAGAAGGTTTAAGAGTGTCTAAATTAAACACAATTAAATATCCAGATGCAAACTCTACTTTAAGATTAACTTACGGAAAAGTTCGTGCTTTGCCAGAAGATAAGAGAAATGATGCTAAAGTTAATAATTATACTACAATGGCCGGAATGGTTAAAAAGTATAAAGCAGGAGATCAAGAATTTGACTTACCAGCTAGATTATTAGAATTAAACAAAGCAAAAGACTTTGGTCAATATGCAGATAAAGCTGGATATATGCCAGTAAACTTTTTAACAGATAATGATATTACAGGAGGAAATTCAGGTTCACCAGTTCTTAACGGAAAAGGAGAATTAATCGGAATTGCTTTTGATGGTAATATTGAAGCTATGGCTGGAGATGTTATTTTTGATCCTAAATTACAAAGAACTATCAATGTTGATATTCGTTATGTACTTTGGATTATCGATAAATATGCAGGAGCAAAACACATTGTTGATGAAATGACAATTGTGAAATAGTTTGATTTATTTCTAAAAGTAAACTCGACAAGTTTTTGAAGCTTGTCGGGTTTTTTTATGTTTAAAAATGGGCTTCGATTTCGCTCAGCCTGACAAAAAAACATAGTGTCTTATTTTGGAATTTGGAATTTTCATATTGGAATTTTAAAACTCTTGTTAATTAACCTTTACACGAATTCCTTTGCTATGACTTGAGTATTCTGGTGCATACATACTTTCGATTGTAGAAATTCCATTAGAGAAGTTACCGCCATTGTTTATTCTAATATCATATTCCAATACATAAGTTCCTTTATTTACCCTATCAAAGAAAAAGTGTGTTGCGGCATCTTTTGTACTCATATAATAACCCAATCTATCTTTGTATTTGTATTCTGAAAGAACATTTACAGGTTCAAAACAAGAAGCTCTCATGTCTTTTAAGTGAACGAATTCCATATCTTCTTTGGATGTAATTATTAATCTTACGGTAATTAAATCACCAATTTTTAATGAAGATTTAGTTGTGATTTTCTGTAATTGATCTCCGTCAACTGTTTTTGTTTTGATGTATAATTCTTTAGAAACAGATAAAGCTGTATTCGGGTTTGTTTTAATTTTATCTAAATCTTCAAAATACTGCCAATACACGCCTCCAAAACCAGGAACTTTTGATTTGTTTTCTATTTTTACAGAAGCCATTTCTTTTTTTACTTCATCAGCTTTCCAGTTGAGTTTGATATAGCCAGTTGCAGCTTCTTTTTCGTTTTCGGTTAATTTTTTGGTTAGGATTTTTTCGTCCCCAATTTTAATAACAGTATTATCTTTTACACTTAACCAATCGCTGCCTTGCATTAATAAGGCATAAACTGCTTCGGTAGTAGATTTTGTAGTCGGCCAGTTTTTGGTTTGTTTATTTTTTAGCAGCCAGACTTTCATTGCATCTACAGATTTGGTGTCATTATTTACTTCGGCGAAAGCCTCGATTAATAAAGCCTGGGTTTCTATAGGTGCCTGATACCAATACCATCCCGATTTATTCGCAATCCAGTACATTCCCCAATCGTCATTATTGGAAGCTGTTTCTTTCAGGCTTTCGATGATTTTTTTAGCTGTTTCACTTTCTCCGAAGCGATTTAATGTTAAAGCTGCTAATCCTTTTTCGTAAAGAGAATACTTTAACCAATCTTTTTTAGTTGTTTCTAAGTACAATTTGGTTGCTTTTTTTAACGTGTCAGAAAGCGGATAATTATCTAAATAAAAACTTCTGGTATAGAGATAATGTAAATCAGAATAAGGATTAATCCAGATTAGTTTACTGGTTGCTTTTAAGCTTTTAGTTTGAGTTTTATAGTATTCTAAAAACTTGTTATCTAAAAACGGAATTCCGGTTTTGGTAATAGCATTAATTTTTTCATCATTATCTTTAGTTTTATTTAATTTAGATAAATGACCTAAACCTGCCAAAATGTGTCTTGTAATATACTCGCTTTCGTCACTTCCGTCAAACCATGAAAATCCTCCAGATGTTTTTTGCTTTTGTTTTAGTTTATCAAAAGTAGCTTCTTGAGAAGTTTTCATTTTCTCCAAATCAAATAAAAGCGCTAGATTCTTTTTCTTTTCTTCTTCGCTTTGTGCATCATTTAGCCAAGGAGTTTCTGCCAGAATAATTGATTTTAGTTCTTCGTTTTCTTCTAATTTTGAATTCAGTTTTCCATTCTTTCTCCAATCTTCAAAAACAGTTGCAATTTTCGGATTACTCGAAATAATTTCAGAAGCCAAAGTATTGGCATAAAAACGAGCAAAAGTCTGTTCAGCACATTCGTGTTCATATTCCATTAAATAGGGTAAAGACTGTATGGCAATCCATGCAGGATTTGATGTATATTCTAATGTAAGTTGGTGATTTTTTAAAGTTGTAGAAATATTGTTCTTTAAATTCTCAAGCGTATACTCTTTGGTTGAATTTTCTCGAACCCAAATTGGGATGCTTTCAGTAACCAACATATTATTAGTTAAAACAGGAAGGATGTTTTCTTCTCCATCAGAGAAGTTGCCTGATTTAGCCAGAATTTTATATTGTACGCCTTGTAAACCTTCCGGAATCGAAATTGTCCAACTTGCCGTTGTATTTCCAAATGCACTAACAGTAAAGTTTTTAACGTTTTTTGCATTTAGCATTTTTGCATCTATTGGTTGCATAGTTGTAGCATCATAAAACTGTAGGATTGCAATTCCGGTTTTAGCTTCTGCGGTAACATTTGATATTTTAGTACTGATAACAATAGTATCTTTTTCTCTTAAGAAACGTGGGAAATTCGGTAAAACCATCAGTTCTTTTTGAGTAATAACACTTTTCTCTAAATAACCTGAAACAGCATCTTTGTTATGTGCCAATAATCGAAGTTTCCAAGCAGTTAAAGCTTCGGGAGAAGTAAAATTGAAGCTTACTTTTCCGCTAGCATCAGTTTTTAAATTAGGGTAAAAGAAAGCTGTTTCCGATAGATTTTTTCTTGCTTTTACTTTTGTTAGTTCTTCCAGAGCGTTTTTTGTTGTAATGATTATTGCACCATTTGCTCCTTTGCTTCCGTAAAGAGCAATTGCTTTGTTTGCAGTTAAGAACTCTATGTCTAGAAGGTCGTCTGGATTTATTTTTTTGAAATTATCTTCAGATGATATTTCCCCATCAATTATGTATAACGTGGATGCATTGACTACCATAGAAGTTAGACCACTTATAATTTTTTTCCTTGGAATAAATTTAACTTTATTAGTTTGATAATAGTATTCTTCGTTAACTGATTCTTCTGCTTTTGCACTAATAGGTTTTATAAATTTTACTTTATCGACTCTTGGAATTTCTATGGTTGATATGTTGTTATTGGATTCTTCAGCTAGTACTGCGTCAGGATCTCCTTTGATGTTTTCACTGCCAACCTTTTTATCCTTAATATTTACAAAATACCCGCCAATAGAATCATAATAGCTGCTAGTATTAATGTTAAAACCAAACCAGTTTAATTCCGTTTCTTCATTACGAGAGTTTTCAAAGGGTTGGGATTCATTCAAATCTTCTAATGTAGAATTTGTTTTTTCAAAACCTAAACGAGATTTAAAATTAGATCGGTTATAATAGTACGTGTTTAATTTTAAAGTATTCCAATCTCTTTTCGTAAATTGATCTAATGAACTGTCGTACATAGAAGCCAGTACTTCTGCTTCATTTTTAGTATTAATGGATTTTATTTTAAAAGACCAGTTTTCATTGCTTCCAGGTTCGATTTTGTTTCTAAAACTTTCAACAATCCACTCTAATTTAGATTCATCTTCTTTTAGTGCTACATCTATTTCATCCTTGAAAGTTTCGTTTTCAAAAATACTTTCAGAAAGTAAACGAATAGATTTTCTGAATTCTTTCTTTAATGGAATTCTGATTATTACTTCGTTGTTTTGTAAATGAAAAGTATTTTCAAAATATTTTTGATCTTCATAGTTTCCATTTGTAGTGATATATAAATCAGGAATTACAGAAGTAAATTTGACATCTACAAAACCATCTTTTTTGGGGTCGATATTAATTTGTTCCGCTGTAAATAATTTACTCGGATTGAATCTGTCTTTGCTTTGTTTGACTTCAAAAGTTGAAACAGATTCTATGGGATTATTAAAAGTATCTTTTGCAGAAAAAACAATTTTGTAGTTTCCTGATTTATAATTTGTCATAAAATCAAGTACTACTTCTTTGTCTTTTTGAGTGTCTATTTTTTTTGAGAATACTAAAATTTCATTTGGTTTATCGCTAGTCTTAATTTCGCGGATTTCAAATGGGAATAACTTCTCAAAATCTGATGCTGAAATGGTTTCAATTTCAGGTTCTGGCCATATTGCTTTTTTGAATTTGTTTGAAAAAGGACTTACGAAATACATTTTAATTTCTCCTTTAGCCGCTAAAAATTCCCCGTTTAAGTTTGTACTTGTAAGTGTAATTTTATTTTTGTTTTTTGTTTCAATTTGATTAGCAATAATTGCATTGATAATTAAATCATGATAACCTACTTTTATAGTTGTCTCAGATGTATGTGTTTCGCCATTAATATCTGTAACATTAGCAGTTATTTCGTAATTAAAAACAGGGAGTTGTTCTTTTATTGCGTTTTTAGAAGGCTGTGCAATAAATTCAATTATAAAATTTCCTGAAGCATCAGTTTTGGTTTCTCCGCTAGTAATAGTTTCATTCTGTTCTTGTCCGTAATAATTTCTAAAATAACTCGTGAATCTATTAACAGTATAACTCACTTTAGCATCAGAAATGTTACTTCCAGCAAATGCTTTGGCGCTTCCGTTAATTTTTATGGATTGATTAACTTGGAAGCTTCCTTTTTTAGGCTCGAAATCTACTTTGAATTTTGGACGTTTGTATTCTTCAACACTAAAAGTGGCTCTTGAATTTTCAATTTTCACATTGTCCCAAAAAGAAGCATTCGGTTTGTTGTTAAAATAAATATCTCCTTTGGTATAATCTTCAGGCTTATCTGCATAAATGTTAAAATTACCAGTCAATCCATTTTTGGGTACAGTAAATTCCCCTGAAAATGAACCAAACTCATTTGTAGTTATTTGAAACTCTTTAAAAGTTTGATAATTGGGATCTTTAATAGTGATATTGAAGGAAGTATTAGCTACGATACTTGTTTTGTTATCTTGTTTCTTAATCGCAATTCCTTTATAGTAAACGGTTTGTCCTGGACGATAAATAGCTCTGTCTAAGTAAAACTCAACTTTACCTTTAAGGCTATTATCTTTGTTATCAGAGTATTGCTGTATGAGTTGTATGTATTCTTTCTCAGTTACAAGAGTATCATTATCTAAAGAAAATTCAATGCTCTCATCGTAATTGTAGCTACTTGTTCTGGTATAAGAAGCTGCTCCGTTAGAGTTTGTTTTAATAGTATAGTGAGAAGATTTTATAGTTACATTCTCTAAAGGTTTACCTGTTTTTCGGTCAAAAACTTGAAAGTTCTCTTTATCGTCTTCTTGGTTTGCTAGAATACTAAGGTTTGAAATAGTTATGGTTTCAAACGCAAATGCTTTTTTATCTTTTAAATTAGAGTCACTTTCAAAATAGACTAAATATTTCCCTGTTTCTAATTTAGGTAAAAGTACTTCGGTTGTGTATTCAAAATAATCGTGTTTGTTTTGAAGTTGATAATTTCTGGTTGCAATTTTATTTTGTTTTTTTATGAAAGCGTTGGCCAAACTATCTCGCTGAAAATATGAATTCGTAAGTTCTTTTGTCTTTTGTTGGTCTATTTTATAAAAAGACACATTTAAATTGTCAATATTCTTGTAAGTAATAAAAGCTCTGGTATTTTCATCTTTATAACTGTATTTTAGGAGTTCAACAGTTAATGATTTTGAAGAAACACTTTGTTTTAGATATAAAGCTTCTTTTGCTGTATTAGTTTGATCATTATTTTTTATTATCTCGTCAAATATTTTTATTGCTTGAATGTTATTATCTGGATGTAGTTCTTTTGAAGCTTGGTTAATTAGAATTTCCCCTTTTTTTAATGAAATTTTTTGAGTAAGAATTATGTCGTTTGAATGTTGCAGAAGCTCATTTAATGACTTTGCTAGATCATCGTTAGATTCTGGCAGAAATTTACTGCAGTATATAATGCGATCAAATTGATTTTCTGGGGATGGGTTATTTAATTCTAGTTTCTGATATAAAGAGAGCACTTTTCTGAGTTCTTCATCTTTTATAGTAGCTAAATCAAGTTTTAAAAAAGCTATTGAATTTCCTAAAAGTTCGTTTTTGTATTTACTAATTTCATTCTCTTCAATTGCCCATAGTTCTATTTGTTGCGCATAAAATGCAATGTTTTCTTTAAGTAGATAATTATATAAGTTCTCGGTTTCTAGTTTTTCTGAGGTTAAAAAATTAAAAATAGCCTGATAATTTTTTAAAGGAGTTGCTTTTAGAATTGCTTCGTTTTCTAACGTTTTTTCATAAAGAGCATCGATTTCTTTTTCAGAAGATAGAATGACATTAGAATCAATCGATTCTGGTATATCGATTACCGCTATGGTGTCTACAGCGGTAACTGTAGAGGTATCATCTGCTACAGTACGTACAACTTCATAATCATTAAGACATTTGGCGTAAACTAAATTCAGAATTGCTTTTGATGGGATTGAAGCTCGATTAATTTCATATTTTAAGTTATCAAAAATTTTTGATTTAGCATTTTCATCAACAACTTGAAGGTATTTTGAATTATAAAAAAAGCATTTTATAATTTGTACTTCGTCTTTATTTGCAACTGCCTTTTTGTAAATTTTTGAAACAATTTGATTGGCGGTTTTTATTTTGCCGAGTTTTTCATTTTCAATTACTTTATTCCAGTTTTTTTCATATTGTTGCCCAAATAGTGAGGTAGAAATTAGCAATAAGACAAAATAGATATTCTTCATAAAAACTGGTTTAGTATTATTTTAAAAGATTGAAGTAGTATTGAAAATAAATCTCGTACAAATTACTAATTTATACTTAAAAAGAAATGATACGTTTTATATTTCCACTATTTTTGAAGAATGAAACAAATAATGATTGTCTTTCTTTTACTTCCGACCCTAATATGGTCGCAATCTAATTTTGAGAAAGCGCAAAAGTTATTTGAAGCACAGAAATTTGATAAAGCTGAAACACTTTTTGAATCAGTTTTAAAAGAAAAACCGTCAGATTTAAAAACAATTGAATATTTAGGAGATATAGCTACTCAGAATAAAGAATGGGATCAAGCTGTTGGGTATTATAAAAAATTAAAGCAACTAAAACCATCTGGAGCTAACTATTTCTATAAATATGGAGCGGCTTTAGGGATGAAAGCTCTTGGAGTAAGTAAGTTTAAGGCTTTTGGAATGATAGATGAAGTAAGAGGTTCGTTTGAACAAGCAATCGTGCTTAACCCGAAACATATAGAAGCACGTTGGGCACTTATAGAATTAAATTTGCAATTGCCAGGAATTGCTGGTGGTAGCCAGAGTAAAGCTATAAAATATTCAGATGAATTGTTAAAACTGTCACCGATAGATGGTTATTTGTCAAGAGGACACATCGATGAATATTTTAAAAGATATTCGGATGCAGAACGGCAATATAAACATGCCATTATTGTAAGTAAATCAAAAGCCAGTTACCAAATGCTTGCTAATTTGTATCAGAAAAAAATGAATCAGCCTGAAAAGGCCAAAACAACTTTGGAAGAATATAAAAGAACCAGCATTAATTAACTGATCAATAATAAATAAACGAATAACCGAACAAACTAAAATGAGAACACATTTTATCGCCATAGGTGGGAGTGCAATGCACAATCTGGCATTAGCATTACACAATAAAGGATATCAAGTTACAGGAAGTGATGATGCAATTTTTGAGCCTTCGAAATCACGCTTGGAGAAAAAAGGGATTTTACCTCTAGAAATGGGATGGTTTCCTGAAAAAATTACTTCAGATATCGAGGCAGTAATTTTAGGAATGCACGCTAAGGCTGATAATCCAGAATTGCTAAAAGCTCAAGAATTAGGATTGAAAATTTATTCTTATCCGGAGTTTTTATATGAACAATCAAAGAATAAAACACGTGTTGTTATTGGTGGTTCTCACGGAAAGACTACAATAACTTCGATGATTTTGCACGTAATGCATTATCATAATATCGAGGTCGATTATATGGTTGGAGCACAATTAGAAGGATTTGATACTATGGTGCATCTTACTGAAGAGAATGATTTTATGGTTTTGGAAGGAGATGAGTACTTATCCTCACCAATAGATAGAAGACCTAAGTTTCATTTATACCAACCAAACATTGCTTTGATTTCTGGAATTGCTTGGGATCATATCAATGTTTTTCCTACTTATGAGAACTATGTAGAACAGTTTGAAATTTTTATTGAAAAAATTACAAACGGTGGGATATTGGTTTATAACGAAGATGATTCTGAAGTGAAACGTGTGGCAGAAGCTGCAACGAACCCAATTAGAAAATTACCATATCATACGCCAAATTATACAGTAAGCGACGGAGTAACACTTCTTGAAACGCCTGAAGGTAATATGCCAATAGAAGTTTTTGGAGCTCACAACTTAAATAATTTAGCTGGTGCAAAATGGATTTGCCAAAATATGGGTGTAGATGAAGCTGATTTTTATGAAGCAATTGCTAGTTTTAAAGGTGCCTCTAAACGATTAGAAAAAATAGCAGAAGCAAAGAATAGAGTAGCTTATAAAGATTTTGCACATTCGCCAAGCAAAGTTGCAGCAACAACAAAAGCAGTAAAAGAGCAATACCCAAATCGTAAATTAGTAGCTTGTTTAGAATTACATACGTATAGTAGTTTAAATGCTGACTTCTTAAAAGAATATGAAGGGGCTTTAGAATATGCAGATGTTGCTGTTGTTTTTTATTCGCCAGATGCAGTAAAAATAAAGCAATTAGAAGAGGTTACTTACGAACAAATTGCTACAGCCTTTAATCGTAAAGACTTGATTATTTACACGAATCCAAAGGATTTTAAAGATTATTTATTCAATTTAGATTTAGAAAATTCGGCATTGTTATTAATGAGTTCTGGGAATTATGGAGGATTGAACTTTGATGATGTAAAAGGATTAATTACAATATTATAATGTTAATGGAAGAAAGTTCTTTTATATCTATATCCAATTGGTCTGAAGACGATAAACCACGTGAAAAATTGATGCTAAAAGGCAAAGATGTTTTAAGTGATGCCGAACTAATCGCTATTTTGATTGGTTCAGGAAGCAAAAATGAATCGGCTGTTGATTTGAGTAAAAGAATTCTTTCTAGTGTAGATAATAATCTAAATGCTTTAGGTAAATTATCTATTACACAATTAATAGGCTTTAAAGGAATAGGTGAGGCTAAGGCTATTTCGATTATAGCCGCAACAGAATTAGGACGACGCAGAAGGGCAGAGGATGTTGTAGATTTAATCAAGATTACATCGAGTAAAGTAGTTTTTGAAATCATGCAACCTATCATTGGAGAATTACCACATGAAGAGTTTTGGGTTGTGTTTTTAAATAATTCAAATAAAGTTATTTCAAAATCGCAATTGAGTAAAGGGGGTATTACTGGAACTCTTGTAGATGTTAGGTTGGTTTTTAAAATGGCACTTGAAACAGGAGCAACTTCATTGATTTTATGTCATAATCACCCTTCTGGATCATTAATTCCTAGTGAACAAGATAAAGAAATTACAAAAAAGCTTAAATTGGCAGGCGAAAGCTTAGATATTAAAGTGTTAGATCATATTATAATTATTGAAACTGGATATTACAGTTTTTTAGATGAAGGAATTTTTTAAGAATGAAAAATAATACCATAATTACAGATGTTTTTTTTGATTTAGATCATACGCTTTGGGATTTTGATAAAAATTCTGAATTAGCATTTGAAAGTATTTTGAAAAAAAATCACCCAACAATTGAAATCAATGCTTTTATAGAAAAGTATATTCCAATAAATCAGGCTTGTTGGAAATTGTATCAAAATGATGAAATTTCGCATATAGAACTACGTTATAATAGACTAAAGCATACTTTTGATGCTTTAGATTACGTTGTTTCAGATAGTTTAATTGATGAAATGGCCGAAGAGTATATTCAGTTATTACCATTAAATAATTATCTTTTTGATGGAGCAATTGAAATTTTAGAATACTTAAAAGATAAATACAGATTGCATATCATTACAAACGGATTTGCAGATGTTCAGTATAAGAAAATAACAAATTCAAATATTGAAACCTACTTTCAGACAATAACAAATTCTGAAAATGCAGGGGTAAAGAAACCTAATCCTATCATTTTTGAATATGCCTTGAATTCTGCTAATTCTAAAAAAGAAAACAGCATCATGATTGGAGATTGTTTGGATGCCGATGTTCAAGGAGCTTTAAATGCCGGACTTGATGTGATCTTCTTCAATGATAAAAAAGTAGAAGCACAACATAATATTAAACAAATTAATCATTTATTAGAACTTAAAAATTACTTATAAAATTATGAAAACAAAAATCTTATTATTACTTATATTTATTTCTAGCTATGGCTTTTCTCAGTCAGTTAATGATTACAAAGCAGTAATTATTCCGTTGAAATATGATTTTATGAAAACTGATAATCAATATAGATTAGCTACGCTTACCAAGTTTAATTTAAATAATGCAGGTTTCGAAGCATTTTATGCTAATGACGCAATTCCGCAAGACTATAACAGATGTGATTTGTTAAATGTAGATGTTATTAGAGATAATGGTTTTTTGGTAACAAAATTGTATGTAGTATTTAAAGATTGTTACGGAAAAATTGTTTTTACATCAGATATAGGAAAGAGTAAAACCAAAGATTTTGATGGAGCATATTCTGAAGCCTTAAATCAAGCTTTTTTATCAATTAATGCATTGCATTATAAATACAATGGAACAAAAGCTACGACAACTAATAATCAAACTTCAGTGAATAATCAGGTTGCAGTTGCTCCTGTTGCTGTAACAACCAATGCTGCTGTTGTTAATACTGTTGTAAACAATAATGATCCTAATTTATTGTATGCACAACCTACAGATACAGGTTATCAATTAATCGATAAAACGCCAAAAGTAGTTATGAAATTAATGAAGACATCTCGTCCAGATTCTTTCATCGCTATAAAAGGAGATATTCAAGGTTCTCTAAATGCTAAAGACAACGAATGGTATTTTGAATACTATAAAAATGATAAATTAGTTTCAGAAAAAGTTATCGTAAAATTCTAAACTAATTTTATACGGAGTTAATAACCGTATTTATCTTTCCAACGATTCCTCAAAAATTCCCGGTTGCTATTCTCTCTAGAATTGTTGCCGGGATTATATATTGCAGTCTCAGATAATGCATCTGGCAAAAACTCTTGCTCAGCAAAATTATTTGCATAATCATGCGAATATTTATAATCATCACCATAACCTAACTCCTTCATTAATTTTGTTGGAGCATTACGTAAATGAATTGGGACAGGTAAATCTCCAGTTTGTTTTACTAACTGTTGAGCGTTACCAATTGCCATGTAGGATGCATTGCTTTTAGGCGAAGTTGCCAAATAAATCGCACACTGACTTAGTATTATCCTGCTTTCAGGATAACCAATCGTAGCAACCGCCTGGAAAGTATTGTTTGCCATTATAAATGCGGTAGGATTTGCATTTCCTATATCTTCACTCGATAGAATAAGCATTCTTCTCGCAATAAATTTTACATCTTCACCACCTTCAATCATTCTGGCTAACCAGTAAACAGCACCGTTAGGATCGCTTCCGCGTATCGATTTTATAAATGCCGAAACGATATCATAATGTTGTTCGCCACTTTTGTCATACAAAACAGTGTTTTGTTGTACGAGTTCAAATACGCGCTCGTTAGTTATTGTTATATTGTCATCTGGCGATGCATTTACGACCAATTCAAAAATATTTAGTAGCTTTCTTCCATCACCACCAGAAAGTCTCAATAAAGCTTCGGTTTCTTTTAAGTTTATTTTTTTTAAAGCCAAGACAACATCCGTTTTCATGGCGCGATGCAATAATAATTCCAAATCACTTTTTGTAAAAGCATTCAAAATATACACTTGGCATCGGGAAAGTAAAGCGGGAATTACTTCAAAACTTGGGTTTTCGGTTGTTGCGCCAATAAGTGTAATCCAGCCTTTTTCAACAGCGGCCAAAAGTGAATCTTGTTGTGACTTACTAAAACGATGAATCTCATCAATAAATAAAATCGGATTTTTGGCTGTAAATAAACCACCGCTTTGTTTCGCTTTTTCTATAACATCACGAATATCTTTTACCCCCGAATTTATAGCGCTTAATATATAAAAAGGACGTTTAGATTCTTGTGCTATGATTTGTGCCAAAGTTGTTTTTCCAGTTCCAGGTGGTCCCCAAAACAGCAATGAAGGAATAATTCCTTTTGCGATTTGTTGAGTTAGTGAACCATTCGGTCCAACCAAATGACTCTGACTAACGTAGTCTTCTAATTTCTGAGGTCGTATACGTTCTGCTAATGGTGCTTCCATTTTGTAAAATTACTATTTTCAATTTTAATTTGTTGCCACAATTAGTTTTTTTAGGAGCTTTTCCAGCTCTTCACTCTATCTTTATTATTACTAAAGAAGTAATAATAAAGGATGCCGTTGCGATCTGGGCTAAAAAGGTGTTTAATTGCAGCATTGGTATCTGACAAAATAGCATTAAATTTATTTTGGATAAATTTTTGACTTGAATTTAGTTGTTAATCATAATCATATACAATAGTGGAAAAAGATTTCAAATTTACCAATTCGGTTATTGCACTACCATTGTTTTCTGTGCTGCTTTTATGGATTGTATATTGGTTGCAAATTCGTTATGATTTTGATTTTTACGAATACGGTATTTATCCAAGAACATTCACAGGTTTACAAGGTGTAATATTTAGCCCTTTTATCCACGCCGATATTAGTCATTTATATAATAATTCCATCCCATTACTGGTTTTACTAGCTGCGCTTCAGTTTTTTTATCCAAAGCAAACTATTCAGGTAATTGTTTACGGAATATTATTTTCAGGATTAATTACTTGGGTTATTGCAAGACCTAATTATCATATAGGAGCAAGCGGATTAATTTATGTTTTGGTAAGTTTTATCTTTTTCAAAGGGATTCAAACAAAATATTACCGATTGGTTGCTTTGTCGTTATCTGTAATTATGTTTTATGGAGGAATGATTTGGTATGTTTTTCCCGAAGTTGACAATTCTATCTCTTGGGAGGGGCATTTGGCTGGTTTTATAACAGGATTTGTAATGTCGATACAATTTAAAACTCCCGAATATCAAAAGCCTCTTTTGTATGATTGGCAGCAACCAGATTATAATCCAGAAGAGGATGATTTTATGAAACATTTTGATGAAAATGGAAATTTCGTCAATACCGAAATTCTTGAAGAAGCGCCATATTTTTATTCGGATACTTTAGTAGAGTATACCGTTGTAAATCGTGATGAATCAGATGATAATCTCTAATTATTAGTTCATTGCTAAAACTTATTTTTTTAATGAGTATTTTTGTTAGAATAATTTAATTCTTTCAAAAACTCTGGATATGAAAAAGATAAGTTTATTAGTAGGATGTTTATTGTCGATGCCAATGGTTTTTGCGCAATGCGAAATCCATAATCGAATCCAGGCAGATGGTTCTATGTTTTATTATATTAAACCAACACCATTTTATACTACAGAATCAAAATCTTTAAAAATAAATATTGTAACCGATAAAGAGAATTATTTTATTGCTTTGCAGCCAACTCCATTTCCTCCAAAAGAAGTGGGGAAAAATATAAAAGATGATTTAACGTTGGAATTATCAAACAAGATAAAATATAAATTAAAGCATTACGATACCCAATACTTAAAACAAGATTCTATTTTGCAAGTGTTGTATATAATCGATAAGAACGATTTAAAGGCATTTTCAACCTTCGAAGCTGTTACAGCAAGTATTAACATGCAAGGTACAGAGTTTGTCAGGGATTACGATTTTAAGCTACATAAAAGAGCAATTATAGAGCAATTAAATTGCTTTCTTAAAGAAGATGAGAAATAGCTAATAGTAAGTCATTAGTTGTTTTTTGAATAGCTTGTATAAAAAAACCATCCCAAATTTGGGATGGTTTTTATGTTTTAAAGAACACCAAGAATTATAGTGGACTTTGTACAATTAATGTATTTGCATCTATTTCTGCTTGTGGAACCTGGAAGGTAAATTTATTATCACCAGCAGGGATATTGAATTTTCCAAAAGTTGCATGATTAGATTCAGCATAATCTCTTACTAATGGAATACCTAAACGTTTCATGTCAAACCAAGCAAATCCTTCACCCCAAAGTTCAATTCTTTTTTGAAGAATGATTTCATTGATTAAGGCTGCACCTGTATTTGTAGATTTTACGTAAGAAGGATCTCTAGTTACTGTAATATCGTATAAAGTTTGAATTGCTTGC
Organism: Flavobacterium sp. PL02; assembly: GCF_035013205.1. Classification (NCBI taxonomy): domain Bacteria; kingdom Pseudomonadati; phylum Bacteroidota; class Flavobacteriia; order Flavobacteriales; family Flavobacteriaceae; genus Flavobacterium; species Flavobacterium sp. PL02. The sequence continues at coordinate 376,594 of NZ_JAYGJP010000002.1, read as the reverse complement.
GCTTCGTTCCCTGATTTTGCATAAGCTTCAGCTTCGATGTAGTACATTGCAGCAGCTCTTAAGTAAATGTAGTCACCACCATTAACTGTAGGGTCTCTAAATTTTATGTTAGCATATGCTGGTAATTTAGGATAAGTAGCATTTCCTGTTGGAGCAACAAATCCTTTTTTTCTGTAATCAGTATCAGGTATAGCGTCATATAGTCTTTTGTCTATATTTTTATAAATCTCTCCACCACCTGCATAAGCAGATTTGTTAGTATTATCAAAATGTCCAAAGAAACTAGCTACAAAAGAACTTTGTGCAGATGTTAATGCTATTCCCCACATAGTATCTTTGTTACTCACATCATAAAAACCGGTATTCCATTCACCTTCAGTTAACAAAGGGTATCCTTGTCTAGAAGCATGTGCAAGAGTTGCAGCTTCGGCATATTTACCCATTTCAAGATAAATATCTGCTAAAAATGCCTGAGCAACAGATTGATTAACCGCTGATGTATTTCTACGTTTATAGGTTTCTAATAAAGGAAGAGATTCTTTTAAATCTTTTTCTATTAAAGTATAAACTTCATTAACAGTTGCTCTTGCATGTGGGTCTAATGATACTGTAGTGTAAATTGGTACACATAAGTCTGTTTGATGACCTACATAAGTTGGACCATACATACGTGCTAACATAAAGTAAAGGTAACCTCTTAAAGCTAATGCTTCTCCTCTAATGTTTTTCAATTTTTCAGTTGTTGCAGCTTCTGCTGGAACTGCATTAAGAACGATATTTATAGTCTTAATTTGTGGGTAGTATGTACTCCACGCAAGTTTAGATCTAATACTTGTTTGTTGTCTTCCTATATAGTTGTAGAAAGACCCGTACCAGCTTGATTTTGTTTGCACAACATCATTTGACATTATATCTGTTGCTGCAAGAATAGATTTGTGTCCATAATCTTCGTGGTTGGCTCCGATAGATAATCCGTATGATCTTAATGCAGAATGGACTCCGTTTATAATTGCTGCATATCCTTCTTCAGATGTTGCAAGCTGTTCGTCATTAATTGTTGATTCAGGTGTTGTGTTTAGAAAATCTTTATCACAACTTGTTAACATCAACAATGATAATGTTATAGTTAATATTTTTTTCATATTCTTAAAAATTTACTGTTAAACCAAATGAGATAGTTTTCATTACTCCATAAACATTCAATGATTGACCATTGTTTGATCTTGATCCCAAGTTGCTTAATCTTGGATCCATCCCTTTTCTATCTGACCATAATGCTAAATTAGTTCCCATTAAGCTGAATTTAGTAGATGAAATCCCAAGATCTTGTAATTTGCTGTTTTTAAAATCATAAGAAATAGAAACATCTTGTAAGCTGATGTAATCTGATTTTGCTAAGAAATAATCTGAAGATGCCATTTGATATTGTGAAATGTGGTCAATTCTTGGCATATCTGAATTCGGATTATCAACAGACCATGATTTTGCTATGTCTTTATGGTAGTTTTGACCTACGTTATCATCTCCTGAACTTAACGCACTTTGGTAAACACCATCATACATATATCCTCCAACTTGGTATGCAAAACTTGCTTGGAATGTGATGTTTTTAAATCTGAACATAGTTCCGAAACCTCCATATACATCTGGATTTGCATCTTTATCACTTAAGTATTGAGTCGCATTTCCGTAAACATTTGTTGTTGTTTTAGTTATGTTTCCTGACGCATCTTTTTCGTCCATATACCATAAAGCGTCTCCATTAGTTTTGTCAACACCTGCAAATTCTCTTAAGTAGTAAGCATAAGCCGGAGCTCCAACTTCAAATCTAAAAATACCACTTGTAAAAGGACTTGGTAATGCAGTTACTTTGTTTTTGTAATGTGTTGCATTTGCCCAAACGTTAAAGTCGATATCTTGTGTCTTAATTATGTCAACACCTAAGTTTACTTCGATTCCTTTGTTAGACATGTCACCAATGTTTTCAGTAACAAACGGAATTCCAGTAGCTGGTGCATAAGGACGGTTGTATATTAAATCACTTACATTTCTTTCGAAATATTCAGCTTCAAGATTTACTCTATTGAATAATTCAATTTCGAATCCAATATTTAAGTTTTTAGATTTTTCCCATTTGATGTTTTTGTTTCCTTCATATACGGTAACTACACTTGCGTTTCCATCTGCATCAGGTAAAATCTCATACTGTGTTTGGTATGCGTAGTAGTTTCTCTCACTTCCAAAATAGCTACGGCTATTAATTCTTGTAGACGATGGGTAATAGATATTATCATTTCCTTGTTCTCCGTAACTTCCTTTGATTCTTAAATCAGTAATCCATTTTGTTTGAGGGAAGAAAGATTCCTTCATCACAGACCATGCTCCTCCAAATCCGTAGAAGTTACCCCATCTGTTTTCTGGTGCAAATACTGATGATCCATCTCTTCTGAAACTAGCGTTTACAAAATATTTGTTTTTGTAGTTATAATTTAATCTAGAGAAAAATCCTTCTACTTTGTATAGATCATTGTAGCCATCTAAATAAGAAAATCTAGTAGCGTTACTAACTACTGGTAAACCTGGGATTACGACACCAGTTTTTTGTCCAGTTAACATTTTTGATTTGAAATCAGAAGACTCATGTCCAACAAGAATGTCAAGTGAATGTTCCCCAAAAGATTTTTTCCAAGATAACAATTGTTGGTTTGTAATAGTATAGTCATCTTTTGATGCTGCTCCTATACTACCATTTACTCCCATGTCATCTCCACCGATTCCGGTTGTACTATTTGAATAATACCCAGACATTAAGTCATAACCAAGATTGTATCTGAAGTTGAAATCTTTTAAGAAGTCGATAGATACATACCCTCTTGCTCCAAATTTGTTTTCTTGGTTTAAATTTGTATTTAATAATGTAGTTCCGTATGGATTTAAGTTGAAACCATATGGACGATCTCCAGACTGGTTAAAGTCATATACTTTTTCTCCTAATTTGTTAGTTGCAACGTTTCCACCAGCATCTCTAAGATAAATTGGATAAATTGGAGCTATATTTCTTGCCCAGCTAAATAAATTACTATATGTACTAGAAGTTACTTGCGAGATTGGTGCATTTTGATTAGAGTTTGCATAGTTAATGTTAGCTCCTACTTTAATTTTATCATTAATCGTATAGTCTACATTTGATCTTAGAGTGATACGTTTAAAGTTAGAATTAATTGTGTATCCATTATCAGATAGGTAACCTACAGATAAATAAGAATTAAGTTTTTCTGAACTACCAGATAAGCTTAAAAAGTGTTCAATTCTTGTATTATCGTTAAATAATGCTTTTTCCCAATTATCATGATATAATAATTTTGCATTAGGATTTAGTTTTCCTGTAGCAGGATCTATTACTTGATTATTCGGTACGTTATAATTATTATACCCTAGTGAGTAAGATGGGTTTCCGCTTATTAAATTTTGTGATGCAGTTGCTGATGCTATTGCAGGTGTTTTTCCTTGATAAATTAGACCATTTCGGATTCTTCCATAGGCAGCTTCGTAGTATTGCCCTGGATCAGTAATCATGTCGTATTCCGGAACAGCTCTAGAGTTAACTCCTATTTTTCCTTCGTAAGTAACTTTTAGTTGACCTTTTTTACCTTTTTTAGTTGTAACAATGATTACACCATTTGCTCCTCTACTTCCGTATAATGCATTAGATGATGCATCTTTCAAGAAACTGATAGATTCGATATCTTGAGTTGCTATAGCATTTATATCTCCATTATATGGAAAACCATCTACAACATACAAAGGTGCATTAGAAGATGAGATAGATCCAATACCTCTAAAACGTACTTGAGGCGCATCTCCAGGTTGTCCTGAATTTGCTTGGATTTGTACACCTGCAACTTTACCTGTTAAAGATTGAATTGCGTTAGATGCTTGTGTGTTTTCTAATGCTTTTGCATCAATTTTTGCAACAGCTCCTGTTATAGCTTCTTTCTTCTGTGTTCCAAAAGCTACAACCACCACGCCTTCAAGTTCCATTGCATCTCCCACTAACTTTGTGTTAACAACAGAAGATGTAGCTGGCTGTTCTTTACTTTTCATCCCAATGTAAGTGAAAAGAATAATTTGATTAGGCGACGCTTTAATTGAGTATTTTCCGTCGAAATCAGTTTGTGTTGCATTTTTTGTTCCCTTTACAGTTACCGTTACACCAGGTATAGGCATTCCAGTATCATCAGAAACAATTCCTGAAACAACTCTTTCTTGCGCAAAATTTAATTGCGCAACCAGTACCAATAGCAGTACTAAGAATCCATTGAATTTTAGTTTCATTTTTAAATATTTTGAATTAGTTTGACAAAAATCTTAATAATTTGTTAATCTTCCTAATGGATTTGTCTGCTTTTATCCGAAATACGCAAATAAACAAAATATTTCTTGTTAAAAAATGAATTTTTCTATGGTTTTGAATCTATTTATTAGAGGTGAAATCGTTAAAATTATAAAAATATTTAAATTTTTTGATAGCTTTTTTTTCGTTTTTCGTTTTTTTTGACCATAATAAAAGAAAAAAATAAAAGTAATTTTTGTGGTTAAATTTTGAGAGAATAAATGTATTTTTTTCTTTAAATATTCGAAAAACACATAGATAATGGGGGATGAGGACACTTTTAGATGTAGTTTTTTTGTCTTAAAATCGTAAAATTAAGGCTAGATTACTTTAGTTTTTGTATTCTATAAAAGCTAATGTTACAAGATTGTTTTGTTTGTAATGATAGTGTTATTAATTTGTTTTTTGAAGTGCTTTTTTACTATTATTTTTGAAAATATTATTAAAAGTTAGTGTTACTGAAGCGGCATTTATTATTTGCGAATCTGTATCTCTTGGAAGATACTCATTAGCATAGGTCAATTCTATTTGTATGTCATCTGTAAATAAATATCCTGCTCCAAGGTTTAATCTATTGCGGTCAAAAAAGCTTAGCCCAGTAATTTTTGCATCTGATTTAAAGAATAATTCATCAGAAACTATAGCGTAAACTACACCTTCACGGAGTACTTTACTGTTTATTGGTTTTAAGTATTTGATTTGTTGACGATACCTATATATATCTTGATACCTACCGTTTTCATCTCTTATGTATCGGAGTTCTATTCTCATTCTTGTACTGAGAGTATATCCTATTTTATGGAAAAAATATGTGCCTTGTAACGCAAATCTCCACTCAGGAGATTTAAATTGTCCTATTTCTGGAACATCTTTATTATCATAATAGGCTAAGAAGCTAGATAGTTTCCACCGAGGACTTAAGTAGTAGTGTCCCCAAGTTCTAAAAGCTTTCTGGGTGTTTGTGTGGAAAATTTGTGAAGAAGATTCTGTGCTACTATAAGTATTGTCAAGATTTAGTTCAAGAGACCATCTTTCATTTATAGTTCTGTTGAATTGAATTTCGCTCCAGAATTGATTGTACGTAGAAGTTTGTCCATGACTTATACTTGTAATTAGAAACATTACAAGTATAAATAAGACTTTTTTTATTGGAACATTACGAATAGAATTGGAATGCATAAAAAATTATTTATAATCATTTATTTACCCTCTAATCTTATGTGTTGGTTTTATTTTCTTTGGCGGACAGCCTCATATAAAAAAGCTCCACATGCAACAGAAACGTTTAGAGATCCTATTGTTCCAAACATTGGAAGTTTTGCTTTTTCATCAACTATTTTTAATACCGATGGATTGATACCTCGATCCTCAGATCCCATTATTATAGCGACAGCTTCATTTAATGAAACATCATAAATGTTTTGGTCTGTTTTTTCAGTTGCAGCTACAGTTTTTATGCCTGAACCTTGTAGATAAAAAATAGCGTCTTTTATGTGTTCTACTTTGCAAATAGGTACATTAAATACCGCTCCAGCTGATGTTTTAACAGTATCTCCGTTAACTGGGGCTGAGCCTGATTTCTGAACGATGATCCCGTTTACGCCAGTACACTCTGCTGTTCTGATAATGGCACCAAAATTACGGGCGTCAGATATTTGATCTAAAATTAAAAATAGGGGAGTACTTCCTGAAGCAACAGTTGAATCTACCAAATGTTCTAATTCAATAAAACCAATTGGTGATATTGTTGCGACTGCACCTTGGTGATTATTTGGGGTTAATCTGTTTAGTTTTTCAACTGGAACATAAGAAAAATTTATGTTGGCGCGTTTCATCACTTTCATTAAATCTTTCATCAGTTCACCTGATATTTCTTTTTGTATGAAGACCTTGTCTACTTCTTTTCCTGATTGTATTGCCTCTATGATGGCTCTAATTCCGAATATTTGATGTTCTTTTTCCATACGGCAAATATAGTTATAATGTTCATATAAAAAAAAGCCACTCTGAACGAACAGAGTGGCTTAATTATGATTACTAAGATAAAAAATTAGAATTTATCCCAGAATAGTTTTGTTGTTAATAAATCTCCACCGATAGCATCAGAAGCTGCTTTCCAGTTTGAATTATTTACTTGTTGTTCAAGAACTGGATATGTCATTCTTACTGGAACTTTACCACCAGCATTAGTAATAGCAGTAGGAGGTGCAACTAAAACAGGGAAATCTAATCTTCTCCAGAAATTCCATGAAGTTATACCTTGGTTAAACATTGCTACCCAAGCTTGTTCCCCAATTGATTTTTTCCAATTAGCTGGGTCGTATGGTTTTGCTGCAAGATAAGTAGTAGCATCTGCGGCTGTACCGCCCCATTCTACTATTGAAGCTGTAACTGCAGTAGTGTAAGATGTTGCAGCTGCTGCTGTATTCCATCTAGCATTTGCTTCAGCTACATAAAAAGCAACCTCAGTATAGTTTAATATAATACCAGGAGTAGTACGAGTGTATGCAAATGCACCGATGCTAGAAAAATCACTATATTTTCCGCTTTTTCCAACTTCTTGACCTACAAAAATATCATCTGAAGGATCATCTGGAGTCTCATCTACTTTTGGTTCGTAATAATGACTTATTCTTGGGTCATTAGATGCATTCATGTAATCAACTAATGGTTTAGCAGCGAAGAAATCATCTCTACCACTTGCAGCCAAGTTTTCAAACAAAGGGTTGAAATTTGGAGATGGAGATAAGTATTGAAATTGACAATTATTAGCAGGAGAAGTCATAACGCCTGCAGCTATAGCAGAAAGTGCTGTAGTCTGAGCTAAAGTTGGATTTGCATCGGCAATTCCGATTGCTAGTTTTAATTTTAAAGAGTTAGCAAGTACAATCCATTTTGCAATAGCTCCATTGTAATATTTGTCACCATCACTAAAAGTCTTAAAGCCAGTTGCTGTAATGTCTAAATTAGTTATATCTGTATTTATTCTTACGATTAAATCTTCATAAATTTTAGATGCATCATCATATGCAGGTAATGGGTAAGCAGTAAGATTTGCAGCTTGAGTATAAGGTATATTTCCGAAAGTATCTACAAGCATTTGAAATGTGTAAACTTGCATGATATCAATAATAGCCAATTGGTTTTTTTTGTTTTTTGGCCATGCTGGAGCTTCAGCAATAGTTGGTACATACGCATTAACCAGTTCTTTTGCTTTACCTAAGTTGTTCAATACATTTACATAATTATCAGTGTAAATGTTGTTAGAAACATTTCTGTTAACAAAGTCATAATTACTTTCGTTTACATAGATTGCTTCTTGCCAGTACTGCATCGTTAATCTGAAGTTGTTTTCGTTAACACTAGGAGTGTTTACGTAATCACTTAATTCCTTTTGAGCATAATTTATAAGGGATCCAGGAACGGTAGTATAGGCGCTATTTGGGTCTGTGTTTATATCTTCACTAACACAAGCTGTCATCGACAGACCAATTGTTAGTATTGCTATGATTTTTTTCATTTCCATTTTTTTTAAAAATTAAGTTTGACGTTAAAAGAAATATTTCTTGTTGACGGCATAGGACCTGATTGGTATCCTTGTGTATTACCAGAAGATAATCCTGCTTCTGGATCAGAATAAGGAACGCTTTTGTCTATTATCCATAGATTATTTCCGATTATGCTAAATGAAGCTCCTTTTACAGAATTCCCTAATAAACTTGTTGGGAAATTGTATGTAAACGCTACCTCTCTTAATTTTACAAAACCAGCATCGTAAACAAAATGTGCAGTAGGAGGATCTGTACTTAAAACTTGACTTGATTGAGATCTATCTAATCTCGTTGTGTTTGTTACATATTGTGGTTGTCCATTTCCAGGCACATAAGCAGGGTTTGCCATAACACCTTGTAAAAGTTCACCACCACCATTAGCAAGTGTGTTTCTTATAGGATTTCCTAAGTCGTTGTTTCCAACTGAATTTTCATAAATACCTGTTCCGTATCCGTAGTATTGATCAAGAGAGAAAAGACTTCCTCCTTTTTTTACATCAATTAAGAAGCTGAAAGAAACGTTTTTGTAAGTGAATCTGTTGTTTAAACCACCAGTCCAGTCTGCTTGGTATGTTCCTAATTCGTTGTCAGTAGTAGTAGATACTAAATAAGCACCATTATCTCCAATAACTTTATTACCAGCATTATCTAATACGTATGTTGTTCCCCAGATTGTACCATAATCTCTGTTAAGAGGGGCATTGATGCTGATTCCACCTTGTAAAGAGTTGATCTGAATGTTTTCAATACCTGGTGCTAACTCAGTAACTTTAGTGTTAGGGTTAGCCCAGTTAACATTAACATCCCAAGAAAAGTTTGCAGTTTTAACAGGAGTAACATTAAGGGATACCTCGAATCCTTTTGTTGTTAAGGTACCAGCATTCATATTATTAAACGGTGATCCAGTAGCTGTTGATACAGGTAAAGGTAGAATTTGGTTGTAAGCTTTGTTTTGGAACCAAGCAACGTCAAATCCAAATCTATTATCTGCAAATTGCATGTTTAAACCTAATTCGACATTGTCTAATTGTTGTGGTTTTAAATTAGGGTTTTTTGCAGTAGTATTGTAAGAATAAGCAGGTGTGCCGAAAGGATTTCTGGCAGTATAGCTGTTTATAAGTAGGTTAGGATCAGTGTCGGAACCTACTTGAGCATAAGCAGCTCTAAATTTACCAAAGTTGATAAATTCAATATCTTTTAACCAATTTGAAAATACTACACTTCCAGATATTGCTGAATACCAATAGGTATTATTGTCAGTAGGTAAGGCAGATGATTCATCTCTTCTCACAGACCCTTCAAGATAGTATGTTCCTTTATAACCTAAAGTTGCTTGTGCGAACATACCTAGAACTTCTTTTCTTGTTTTGATTGTTCTTGGTAGTGTTATAGCAGATACTGAGTTTGAGATTGTGTATATTCCAGGAATGTACAATCCTCCAGATGTTGATTGTTCTTCAGAAAATTTGCTTTGAACGTTAAAGTTTGTACCTAATATAAAATTAAGGTTTAAATCTTCTGCTAAGTCTTTTTTGTAAGTAGCTAAGAAATCATAATTTTGCTCGCTATAATCAAACAAATTTAAAGCGTAACCAGATGGTTGGTTCACTGTATTTAGTCCTAATGCATTTGCATATGAACCTACAGCAATTCTGTCTTCTGTTTTCAAGTTAAATCCATCAGTACCCATTCTACCCATTAAGTTGATGCTTTTAGATACATCATAACTTATGCTTGCGTTTGCTGCAAATCTTCTTCTGCTATCATTGTTGTAATTTTGATCTCTTTGGAAATATGGATTGTCCCAAAAAGCAGGAGCTAGAGGAGTTAAATTATTTGGGCCTTTTATATTCCAAGTATAATTTTGATTACTCATTCCGTAAAGCTCTTTTTGTTCTTTGATGTCAACATTAGTTGGCCACCATTGTCTAAATCCAGCTATTGCGTTTCCGCCGTATCCAGTAGAGTTTCTGTTTCTTGTGTTTTGAGATACATAAGTTGCATTGAATGTTGAGCTTAACTTATCGCTAAATTTATAAGTTCCTGCGAAATTGAAGTTGTTCTTACTTAATAAAGAATTTGGTAATACATCAGAACTATTTGTATTGGCGTAAGTTAATCTATAAGTGGCTTTGTCTGAACCTCCACTTAAAGCGATATTATTTACAGTTGTAGTACCAGTTTCAAAGAATTCAATTGGTCCATTTTTGGCAGCAACCCATGGTGTTTTTTTGCCAAAAGAAGCAGATCCAGGAGTGAAGGCACCATATTGCCAAACATCCTCACCAGTATATTTAGGTCCGTAAGAAGCGTCATCACCTGTTGAAACAAGTTTAGATCCTTGGTAACTACCCCAGCTATCTTCCCCGTTGTAACCTTGACCATATTCAGTTTGGTATTTAGGGAAAGTTTTTTTGTCTACAGTAGACATAATGTAAGAAGAAGAAAATTCTACTGATAGATCATTTCTTGCTTTTCCTTTTTTAGTTGTAATGATGATTGCACCATTTTGAGCTCTTGATCCGTAAAGAGCTGTCGCTGCAGCACCTTTTAATACGTTAATCTCTGCGATATTATTTGGGTTGATATCTGATGCAGCATTTCCGTAATCTACACCACCTCTACCGCTTTTTTGGTCTAAGCTATTTACGTTGTTGTTTAGAATAGGTACACCATCTACTACGAATAAAGCTTGATTGTCTCCTAGCATAGATTTGAACCCTCTAAGAACTACGTTTGTAGATCCTCCAAAGTTTGTTCCTTGTGTTACGCTAAGACCTGCAACTTTTCCTGATAAGTTGTTTACAAAGTTTCCAGTAGGTACTGTGCTTACCTGCTCTGCTGTTACTGTTTGTGCAGAATAACCAAGAGATTTTTTCTCTCTTTTGATTCCTAATGCAGTAACTACTACTCCTTCAAGTTCTACTGATGAACTTGATAGCTTTGCACTCACTGATGTGGAACTTGCAGCTATTTCTTGGGTTTTCATCCCAATATAGCTAAATACTAATACTTGGGTTGGTGATGCTTTGATGGAGTATTTACCGTCAAAATCAGTTTGTGTTCCGCTTTTTGTTCCTTTAACTAATACACTAACACCTGGTAAGGGCATGCCTGTATTATCCGAAACAATACCTGAAACAACTCTCTCTTGCGCAAAAGTTAGTTGCGCCATTAGTACTAATAGTAGTACTAAGAATCCATTGAACTTTAGTTTCATTTTAAAATATTTTGAATTAGTCTGCCAAAAATCTTAATAATTTGTTAACTTTCCTAATAAATAAAACTTTTTTTTTGGTTTCAGTTAAAATTTAACATTATTGTATATTTCATTAAAAATGTTATAATACTGAGATATGTGTAATTTTATTGATGTTATTACGGGCTGGTTTTCGTTATTTGCAATTAATGCGGGGTTATTTTCAGAATTTAACATTATATTGGATGTTAAGTATGCTATTGTAAAATTTTATTCGATCTTCACTAGTGCTTCCGTTTGCAAGAGTTATTTGTAGCAGTCCATTTCTTGTTAAAATACCTAAACCTATTCCGATGCCGATTAAGTTATTTAATTTTTTTTTGTTCTCGGGTGTAGTTTTGTCTTGGTAAAGACCGTAGTCTGCAATGGTGTGTAGGTACAAGTTTGGTGTTGGTTGGTAGCGATATTCGGTTATTAGTAAATTGGTATTATTGGCTTGTAGGCTGTTTTCGGCAAAACCTCTTATGGAGTTAATTCCACCAAATCGATATAGTTCATTTGTTAGGTATGTGTTGCTCCAGAGGTAGTAATTTTTACTTCTTATGTAAAAACTATTTTTAATATTTATATAAAAAATGTTAATTAAGTCAATATTGGCATAATGTTGTTTGTTCTCTTCTGAATCTTCAGTTGTGTTGTTTGTGTTTGTTCTTTTTCCGAGACCTGCAGTTATGTTAATATTGGTTTTGGTTGGGAAGATGAAATTTTCGGGAGTTGTTTTTTTGTATTCAAATGTAGTCGTTGTAAAGTGGTTTTTGTAGTCTTGAATTAGAGCGCTGTTTGTATTTTGAATGTCGCTCGATTCGGTTGATTGGTATCCTATATATAGGTGGGAATTGTATTTTATGTAGTATCCTAAAGCGATAGCGGTTTTTGTGTTCTGAAAAATACTGTCTTGTTTGAAAATCTCTAATTCAGCTTTTAAGCTTGTTGGTGTTTTGAATAGGTAAGGTATCTCGATTTTGCTTTTGAAAGTTGTTTGTTTGTTTCCATCGCTTTTCCAGTATAGAGAAAATTGTTCTCCACTATGTAGGGTGTTTTCAAGGTTTATGTCAAGATATCCATTAAGAGTTATTTTTTTGTTTTCGTTATTAGAAAAACCTATGTAGCCATCAAAAGTGTTGGATTTTCTTTTTTCGATATATATATAGATTTTGGTTGAGTCGTTTGAGAATAAAATTTCAGGAAATTTGCTTTGTTTTACAAAAGTGAATTTTTCAAAATCATTGTAGATTTCTGTAGTAGTTTCTTGATTGAATGTTTTTCCAGTATATTTTTTTTTAATCTGTTTTAGGTGTCCTTTTGGAAAAATGTTTGATTGGTTGCTTTGTGTGTAGTTTAATACAATCGAGTTTATTTCTCTCTTCTTTTCATTCTTAATAGAAATGTCTGCGTAAAGGGTGTTTTTCTTTCGTTGAATATTTGTGAGTTTTAGTTTTGTAAATGCGTACCCTAAATGTTCAAGTTGATTTATTTTTTTGTTTAAAAGAGATTCAATCTCTTCGTACCGGATGGTTATTATGTTGTTTATGGTGTTTGGAAATATATTGTTAAGAATGGGGTTTTCTTTGTCTATATATATATGTATGGAGTTTGTTTTTTCTTTTAGGTCAAATTTTACTATAAAGGTGCTGTCGTTTATGCGGTTGTTTGTGATTGTTTGATTATCGATAAAGCCTTTTGATGTTAGTTTTTTTGAGAATAATTCTATTTCATCAGTTAATGACTTTGTTGTTTTGTGCTTTTTTAGATAGGGGATGGAGTCGATAGTTTTGTTTTCAAAATTGTTGGCTCCGTTTATTTTTAATTCAAAATGCTGTGCATAGCATTGTAAACTTAGAGAGGTTATTAGTAATAAAGACAAGAGTGTTTTCAATTTTAAAAGTGTTTTATTAAAAGTAATGCAAATATCTAATCTTTGGGATAAAAATCATAAGGTTAAATAATGTTATTGAAAATTAATGCATTAACGTTTGTATAGTGAAAAATATTTTATACATTTGCAACCCCGTAAAAAGCGGGAATTTAATATACATAATAAATTTTTAGTATTAATTATGCCAACAATTCAACAATTAGTAAGAACAGGAAGAACTCAGATAACTAAGAAGAGTAAATCGGTTGCTTTAGATTCTTGTCCTCAAAGAAGAGGGGTTTGTACGCGTGTTTACACTACTACACCAAAAAAACCAAACTCTGCAATGCGTAAAGTTGCGCGTGTACGTTTGACAAATGGTAATGAAGTAAATGCTTACATCCCTGGAGAAGGACACAATTTACAAGAGCACTCGATAGTATTAGTTAGAGGCGGAAGGGTAAAAGATTTACCAGGTGTTAGATATCATATCGTTCGTGGAGCGCTTGACACGTCAGGGGTTGCAGGAAGAACGCAAAGAAGATCTAAGTACGGTGCTAAACGCCCAAAAGAAGCAAAAAAGTAATTTAAACTTTTAAAAAAAAGACATGAGAAAAAGAGCGGCAAAGAAAAGACCACTTTTACCAGATCCGAGGTTTAATGACCAATTGGTAACGCGTTTTGTGAATAACTTAATGTGGGACGGTAAGAAATCTACAGCTTTTAAAGTATTTTATGATGCAATTGACATCATCGAATCTAAAAAGCAAGATTCAGAAAAATCATCATTAGAAATCTGGAAAGATGCTTTAACTAATGTTATGCCTCACGTAGAAGTACGTAGTCGTAGAGTTGGTGGAGCTACATTCCAAATTCCAATGCAAATCAGACCAGATCGTAAGATTTCTATGGCAATGAAGTGGTTAATACTTTATTCTAGAAGAAGAAATGAAAAATCTATGGCTCAAAGGTTAGCTTCAGAATGTTTAGCTGCGGCTAAAGAAGAAGGTGCTGCTGTTAAAAAGAGAATGGATACTCATAAAATGGCTGAAGCAAATAAAGCATTCTCTCACTTTAGATTTTAATTCATAAGAAATGGCTAGAGATTTAAAATATACAAGAAATATAGGGATTGCTGCTCATATTGATGCTGGTAAAACAACAACAACAGAGCGTATTCTTTTTTATACTGGTAAAACACATAAAATTGGTGAGGTGCATAATGGTGCTTCTACAATGGACTGGATGGAGCAAGAAGCAGAAAGAGGTATCACAATTACTTCTGCTGCTACTACTTGCGAGTGGAATTTTCCAACTCAACAAGGGAAGGTTTTGCCTGAAACATTGCCTTACCACTTTAATATTATTGATACTCCGGGACACGTTGATTTTACTGTAGAGGTAAATCGTTCTTTGCGTGTGCTTGATGGGTTGGTTTTCTTGTTTAGTGCTGTTGATGGTGTTGAGCCTCAATCAGAAACTAACTGGAGACTTGCTGATCAATATAGAGTTCCTCGTATGGGATTCGTTAATAAAATGGATAGACAAGGTTCTAACTTTTTGAATGTATGTCAGCAAGTTAGAGATATGTTAAAATCTAATGCGGTTGCGATTACTTTGCCAATTGGTGAAGAGAATGATTTCAAAGGTGTAGTTGATTTAGTGAAAAATCAGGCTATTATATGGCATGATGAAACTCTTGGAGCTACTTTTGATATTGTGCCTATCCCTGAGGATATGCTTGCAGAAGTAAAAGAATTTAGATCTATACTTATTGAAGCTGTTGCTGACTACGATGAGAACTTGTTGGAGAAGTTTATGGAAGATGAAGACTCAATTACTGAGGAAGAAATCAACAAAGCTTTAAGAGCGGCTACTATAGATATGGCAATCATTCCTATGCTTGCTGGTTCTTCTTTTAAAAATAAAGGAGTTCAGTTTATGTTAGATGCTGTATGTAAGTACTTGCCATCTCCAATGGATAAAGAAGGTATCGAAGGGATTCATCCTGATGATGTTGATTTATTAGAGGAGGATCAAACAAAAATTCTTCGTCGTCCAGATGTAAAAGAGCCATTCGCTGCTTTGGCATTTAAAATTGCTACAGATCCATTCGTGGGACGTTTAGCTTTCTTCCGTGCTTATTCAGGTCGTTTGGATGCGGGTTCATATATTTTGAATACGCGTTCTGGGAACAAAGAAAGAATTTCTCGTATCTATCAAATGCATGCTAATAAGCAAAATCCTATCGAATATATCGAAGCTGGGGATATTGGGGCGGCAGTTGGATTTAAAGATATTAAGACTGGGGATACTATGTGTGATGAAAAACACCCAATTATTCTTGAGTCAATGAAATTCCCTGCGCCGGTAATTGGTATTGCTATTGAGCCTAAAACTAAGGCTGACGTAGATAAAATGGGTATGGCTTTGGCGAAATTAGCTGAAGAGGATCCGACATTTACGGTTAGAACAGATGAGGCTTCAGGGCAAACTATTATATCTGGTATGGGTGAGCTTCACTTAGATATCTTGGTAGATCGTATGAAACGTGAATTTAAAGTTGAAGTGAACCAAGGTGAGCCTCAAGTTGAGTATAAAGAAGCGTTTACAAGAAGTGCAACACATAGAGAGACTTACAAAAAACAATCAGGAGGTCGTGGTAAATTCGGTGATATCGTATTTACACTTGAGCCAGCTGACGAAGTTGATGGTAAAGTTCCTGTAGGATTGCAATTTATTAATGCTGTAAAAGGTGGTAACGTTCCTAAGGAATATATTCCATCTGTAGAAAAGGGTTTCCGTGAAGCTATGAAAACTGGCCCTTTAGCAGGATACCAAGTAGATAGTTTAAAAGTGACTTTAACTGACGGATCTTTCCACCCTGTCGATTCAGATGCGCTTTCTTTTGAGTTAGCAGCTAGAATGGGGTATAGAGAAGTGGCTAAAGCTGCTGGGGCAATCATTCTTGAGCCAATCATGAAAATGGAAGTTATTACACCAGAAGAAAACATGGGGGATATCGTAGGTGATATCAACCGTCGTAGAGGTCAGGTTAATGACATGGGTGATAGAAATGGTGCTAAAACTATCAAGGCTGATGTGCCTTTATCAGAGATGTTTGGTTATGTAACAACATTGAGAACACTTTCATCTGGTAGAGCAACATCTACAATGGAATTTTCACACTACGCTGAAACACCTTCTAATATTTCAGAAGCAGTTATCAAAAAAGCAAAAGGAAACGCTTAATCTTTAAGAAAATGAGTCAAAAAATCAGAATAAAACTAAAATCTTACGATCACATGTTGGTAGATAAATCTGCTGAAAAGATTGTAAAAACAGTTAAGAGTACCGGTGCTGTTGTAACAGGTCCAATTCCGTTGCCAACACAT
Source organism: Flavobacterium sp. PL02 (assembly GCF_035013205.1). Classification (NCBI taxonomy): domain Bacteria; kingdom Pseudomonadati; phylum Bacteroidota; class Flavobacteriia; order Flavobacteriales; family Flavobacteriaceae; genus Flavobacterium; species Flavobacterium sp. PL02. Next base: position 360,141 of record NZ_JAYGJP010000002.1, on the reverse strand, counting down.
AAAAAACTTTTTACTGTACTACGTTCTCCGCACGTTAACAAAAAAGCAAGAGAGCAATTCGAAGTAATGTCATATAAGAGATTAATTGACATTTATTCATCTTCATCTAAAACTATTGATGCTCTAATGAAACTTGAATTGCCAAGTGGAGTAGAGGTTGAGATCAAAGTTTAAGTAGTTCAAGAGTAAAAAAGGACGCTGCTTTTAGGCGAAAAATATTTTTTTTGGTTTGTGTGTAAATAAGTTATACTTTTGCACCTCTTAAAAAATAGGATTCGGTTTAAAAGCTGCGTTCTATATTTATATTTAATAATTAATAATTAATATTTATGTCTGGGTTAATTGGTAGAAAAATCGGCATGACAAGTATTTTTGATGAAAACGGGAAAAATATTCCTTGTACAGTAATCGAAGCTGGTCCATGTGTTGTTACCCAAGTCAGAACCAAAGGTGTTGACGGGTATGAAGCGTTGCAACTAGGTTTCGATGACAAAAACGAGAAACATTCCACAAAAGCGGCTTTAGGTCACTTTAAGAAAGCTGGAACTGTAGCTAAGAAAAAAGTCGTTGAATTCCAAGATTTCGCAACAGAGCAAAAATTAGGAGATCTTATTGATGTTTCTATTTTTTCTGAAGGAGAATTTGTAGATGTACAAGGTGTGTCTAAAGGTAAAGGTTTTCAAGGGGTTGTAAAACGTCACGGTTTTGGTGGTGTTGGTCAAGCAACTCACGGTCAACACAACCGTTTAAGAGCGCCAGGTTCTGTGGGAGCTTCTTCTTATCCATCTAGAGTATTCAAAGGAATGCGTATGGCTGGAAGAATGGGAGGAGACAATGTAAAAGTTCAAAACCTTAGAGTTTTAAAAGTAGTTGCTGAAAAGAACTTACTAGTTATTAAAGGATGTGTTCCTGGTCATAACAACTCTTATGTAATCATTCAGAAGTAATGGAAGTAAAAGTATTAGATTTCAACGGAAAAGATACTGGTAGAAAAGTTCAACTTTCTGATTCAGTATTCGCAATTGAACCAAATAATCACGCTGTATATCTTGATGTTAAGCAATATTTAGCTAATCAAAGACAAGGTACTCATAAAGCTAAAGAAAGAGCTGAAGTAGCGGGAAGTACACGTAAGATTAAAAAACAAAAAGGAACTGGTACTGCTCGTGCGGGTAGTATTAAAAACCCTTTGTTTAAAGGTGGTGGAACAGTTTTCGGACCAAGACCAAGAAGTTATTCATTCAAATTGAATAAAAACTTAAAGAGATTGGCAAGAAAATCTGCTTTCTCAATTAAAGCAAAAGAAGCAAGTATTGTTGTTTTAGAAGACTTTAATTTTGAAACACCAAACACTAAAAATTTCATTAATGTTTTGAAAGCTTTAGGGTTAGAAAATAAAAAATCTTTATTTGTGTTGGGAGAGTCGAATAAAAATGTATATTTGTCGTCACGCAATTTAAAGGCTTCTAGTGTTGTAAGTAGCTATGAATTAAGTACTTACGCTATTTTGAACGCTAATAATTTAGTGCTTTTAGAGAGCTCTTTAGAGGTAATTGAAGAAAATTTAAGCAAATAATAGGAATATGAGTATCATAATTAGACCTATAGTAACTGAAAAAGTAACCAAGGAAAGTGAAGTTTTGAATCGCTTCGGTTTTGTTGTTGACAAAAAAGCAAATAAAGTTCAGATTAAGAAAGCTGTTGAAGCTGCTTATGGGGTAACTATTTTGAGTGTTAACACAATGAATGTAAGACCGGATAGAACTACAAAATACACAAAAAGTGGTTTGATCAGCGGAAAGACAAATGCAATCAAAAAAGCAATTGTTCAAGTACAAGAAGGAGAAACAATTGATTTTTACAACAATATCTAAGATAGAAAAATGTCAGTAAGAAAATTAAAACCTATTACCCCAGGTCAGCGATTTAGAGTTGTGAATGGTTATGACGCCATTACAACTGATAAGCCGGAACGCTCTTTGATAGCGCCGATAAAAAACTCTGGAGGTAGAAATAGTCAAGGAAAGATGACCATGCGTTATACGGGTGGTGGTCACAAGCAGAGATATCGTATTATTGATTTCAAACGTACAAAAGAAGGAATTCCAGCTACAGTGAAATCAATCGAATATGATCCAAATCGTACTGCATTTATCGCTTTATTAGCTTATGCTGATGGAGAGAAAACTTATGTTATCGCTCAAAATGGATTGAAAGTTGGTCAGAAATTAGTTTCTGGACCGGAATCTCAACCAGAAATTGGTAACACATTGCCTTTAAGCAGAATTCCTTTAGGAACTGTTATTTCTTGTATCGAATTGAGACCAGGACAAGGAGCTGTAATCGCTCGTTCTGCTGGAACATTTGCTCAATTAATGGCAAGAGATGGAAAATATGCTACAATTAAAATGCCATCAGGTGAAACAAGATTAATTTTGTTAACTTGCGCGGCTACAATTGGAGCAGTTTCTAATTCAGACCACCAATTAGTTGTATCTGGTAAAGCAGGTAGAACAAGATGGTTAGGAAGAAGACCTAGAACAAGACCTGTTGCAATGAACCCTGTTGATCACCCAATGGGTGGTGGAGAAGGACGTTCTTCTGGTGGACATCCACGTTCAAGAAATGGAATACCAGCTAAAGGTTATAGAACTCGTTCTAAGAAAAACCCGAGTAACAAGTATATCGTAGAACGTAGAAAGAAATAATAAGATATGGCACGTTCATTAAAAAAAGGACCTTTCGTTCATTATAAGTTAGACAAGAAAGTTCAGGAAAACGTAGAAAGTGGTAAAAATGCAGTTGTAAAGACTTGGTCTAGAGCTTCAATGATTACTCCAGATTTCGTTGGACAAACTATCGCAGTTCATAACGGTCGTCAATTTGTACCAGTTTACGTAACAGAAAACATGGTAGGTCACAAATTAGGAGAATTTTCACCAACTAGATCTTTTAGAGGTCATGCTGGAGCAAAAAATAAAGGTAAAAAATAAGAAGCAATGGGAGTTCGTAAAAGAGAAACAGCAGATGCGAGAAAAGAGGCTAATAAGTCTATTGCTTTCGCAAAATTGAATAACTGCCCTACTTCACCTAGAAAAATGCGCTTAGTAGCGGACTTGGTAAGAGGTCAGAAGGTAGAAAGAGCACTTAACATCTTAAGATTTAGTTCTAAAGAAGCTTCAAGAAAATTAGAAAAACTATTATTATCTGCAATCAATAACTGGGAGCAAAAAAATAGTGAAGGTAATTTAGAAGAAGCTGGATTATTTGTTAAAGAGATCAGAGTAGATGGTGGAATGATGTTGAAAAGACTTCGTCCAGCACCTCAAGGTCGTGCACACAGAATAAGAAAACGTTCTAACCACGTAACAATCGTGCTTGGAGCTATCAATAACACACAAAGCAATTCTTAAACAGCATGGGACAAAAGACAAATCCAATTGGAAATAGACTTGGTATCATCAGAGGGTGGGACTCAAACTGGTATGGTGGAAATGATTACGGCGATAAACTTGCCGAAGATCACAAAATCAGAAAGTATATCCACGCTCGTTTATCAAAAGCTAGTGTATCAAAAGTAATCATCGAGAGAACTTTGAAACTTGTAACCGTTACTATCACTACTGCAAGACCTGGTATTATTATTGGGAAAGGTGGACAAGAGGTAGACAAGTTAAAAGAAGAACTTAAGAAAATTACAGACAAAGAGGTTCAAATTAACATCTTTGAAATCAAAAGACCTGAATTAGATGCTTATCTTGTGGCGACAAGCATCGCTCGTCAAATAGAAAGTCGTATTTCTTACAGACGTGCAATCAAAATGGCTATTGCTGCTTCTATGCGTATGAACGCTGAAGGTATCAAAGTTTTGATTTCTGGTCGTTTGAATGGTGCTGAAATGGCGCGTTCAGAAGGTTTCAAAGAAGGTAGAATTCCTCTATCAACTTTCAGAGCTGATATTGATTATGCACTTGCAGAAGCTCATACTACTTACGGTAGAATGGGAATCAAAGTGTGGATCATGAAAGGTGAAGTTTATGGAAAGAGAGATCTTTCTCCGCTTGCTGGAATGGATAAAAAACAAGCTGGTGGTGGTAAAGGTGGAGATGCTCCTCGTGGCAAATCTAACTTTAATAAAGGTTCAAAACCAGACGCTCGTAAAAGAAAGTAAATTTTTAAACTAAAGAAAAATGTTACAGCCTAAAAGAACAAAATACCGTAAGGTACAAAAAGGTAAAATGAAAGGGAATTCTCAAAGAGGATTTGAACTTTCTAATGGAATGTTTGGTATTAAATCTGTACATGAAGATGGAATGTTCTTAACTTCTCGTCAAATCGAAGCTGCGCGTATTGCTGCAACTCGTTTCATGAAGAGAGAAGGACAATTATGGATCAAAATATTTCCAGACAAACCAATTACTAAGAAGCCTCTTGAGGTACGTATGGGTAAAGGTAAAGGTGCCGTTGAATATTGGGCTGCCGTTGTTAAACCCGGAAGAATTATGTTTGAAGTTGGAGGAGTTCCTTTATCAGTTGCAAAAGAGGCGTTACGTCTTGCAGCTCAAAAGCTTCCAGTAAAAACTAAATTCGTCGTTGCTAGAGATTTCGAAGCATAATTTATATTATATTATGAAACAATCAGAAATAAAAGATCTTTCTGCAGCGGAGTTGCAAGAAAAACTTAGTCAAACTAAGAAGATATATGCTGACCTAAAAATGGCCCACGCTATTTCTCCAATTGAGAACCCACTTCAAATTAGAAGTGTAAGAAGAACAGTTGCAAGATTGGCTACAGAGCTAACTAAAAGAGAGTTACAATAATTGTATTCTGCTGAAAGATGGAAGAAAAAAGAAATTTAAGAAAAGAAAGAATTGGTGTTGTTACTTCTAACAAAATGGAGAAATCTATCGTTGTTGCTGAAGTAAGAAAAGTAAAACACCCATTATACGGTAAGTTCGTGTTGAAAACAAAGAAATACGTTGCACACGACGAAACAAACGACTGTAACATTGGAGATACTGTAAGAATTAGCGAAACGCGTCCTTTAAGTAAATCAAAATGTTGGAGATTAGTTGAAATCATTGAAAGAGCTAAATAATTATGGTACAACAAGAATCAAGACTAAAAGTAGCAGATAACACAGGAGCTAAAGAAGTTTTAACTATCCGTGTTTTAGGAGGTACCAAAAGAAGGTATGCCTCTGTTGGTGACAAGATTGTAGTTTCTATCAAAGATGCAACTCCAAACGGAAACGTGAAAAAAGGAGCTGTTTCAACTGCAGTTGTTGTGCGTACCAAAAAAGAAGTGAGAAGAGCTGATGGTTCTTATATCCGTTTCGATGACAATGCATGTGTTCTTTTGAACGCTGCAGGGGAAATGAGAGGAACTCGTGTTTTTGGTCCGGTAGCAAGAGAACTTCGTGAAAAACAATTCATGAAAATTGTATCATTAGCACCAGAAGTGCTTTAATTCGTTTTAAGATGATAAAGCTAAAAATAAAATCAGGAGACATCGTAAGAGTAATTGCTGGTGACCATAAAGGATCAGAAGGTAAAGTTTTACGAGTATACCGTGAAAAAAATAAAGCGATAGTTGAAGGTGTAAACATGGTTTCGAAACATACAAAACCAAGTGCTAAAAACCCTCAAGGTGGTATCGTTAAGAAAGAAGCTTCTATACAAATATCTAACATTTCTCTTATTGATCCTAAAACTAAGGAAGCAACTAGAGTTGGTATTAGAGTAGAAGGAGATAAGAAAGTAAGATTTTCAAAAAAATCTAATCAAGTACTATAGTAATGGCATATACACCTAGACTAAAAGAAGAATATAAGAGTAGAGTAATCTCTGCTCTTAAAGAAGAATTCGGATATACAAACGTAATGCAAGTTCCTAAACTTGAAAAAATCGTTTTGAGCCGTGGAGTTGGTGCAGCTGTATCTGATAAAAAACTTATTGACTATGCAGTTGATGAGTTAACAAAGATCACTGGACAAAAAGCAGTATCTACAATTTCAAAGAAAGACGTTGCGTCTTTTAAATTGAGAAAAGGGATGCCTATTGGAGCAAAAGTTACTTTACGTGGTGAGAGAATGTATGAGTTTTTAGATAGACTTATTACTTCTGCTTTACCGCGCGTTAGAGATTTTAGTGGTATCAAAGCTACAGGTTTCGACGGAAGAGGTAATTACAATCTTGGAGTTTTAGAGCAAATCATTTTCCCTGAAATTGATATTGATAAAGTAAACAAAATTTCAGGAATGGATATTACATTTGTTACTACTGCTCAAACAGACAAGGAAGCAAAGTCATTATTGGCTGAATTAGGATTACCTTTTAAAAAGAATTAAGACATGGCTAAAGAATCAATGAAAGCCCGTGAGGTGAAAAGAGAGAAAACGGTAGCTAAGTATGCTGAGAAAAGAAAAGCTTTGAAAGAAGCTGGAGATTTTGAAGGTTTACAAAAATTACCTAAAAATGCTTCACCAGTTCGTTTGCACAATCGTTGTAAATTAACAGGTAGACCAAGAGGTTATATTCGTCAATTTGGTATTTCACGTGTAACTTTCCGTGAGATGGCTAATAATGGATTAATTCCTGGAGTTAAAAAGGCGTCTTGGTAATCTCGCAATAAGTTATTACTTTTGCAAACCAAAAAATAATTTTAATTGATTAAAGGTTCGGGAGGCGAGTGCCTCCCGAAAACCATAATCGCAATCAAATACATATGTATACAGATCCTATTGCAGATTATTTGACTAGAGTTCGTAACGCTGTGGCTGCAAACCACAAAGTTGTTGAAATTCCAGCATCTAATCTAAAAAAAGAAATAACTAAGATCTTATTCGATCAAGGTTATATCTTGAGTTACAAATTTGAGGACAACGCTGTTCAGGGTTCAATCAAAATCGCTTTGAAGTATGATAAAGATACTAAAGAGTCAGTAATTAAAGATATCCAAAGAATTAGTAAACCAGGTTTACGTAAATATGCAGGTGCTTCTAATTTACCTAGAATCCTTAACGGATTAGGAATTGCTATTGTTTCTACGTCAAAAGGTTTGATGACAGGAAAACAAGCTAAGCAATTAAATGTAGGTGGTGAAGTAATTTGTTACGTATACTAATTATAAAGACTATATAAGATGTCAAGAATAGGTAAAAATCCAATTGTAATCCCTGCTGGTACAACTGTAGAAGTTAAAGACGGTATTATTACAGTAAAAGGAAAAAATGGTCAACTTACACAGGAGTTTTCGGATGTAACTGTAACGGTTGAAGGCGATCAAGTTCAAGTAGATAGATCGTCTGATCACAAAGATCACAGAGCAAAACACGGACTTTACAGATCATTAATCAATAATATGATTATTGGAGTAAATGAAGGGTTTACTAAATCTTTAGAATTAGTTGGAGTTGGTTATAGAGCTTCAAACCAAGGACAAAAGTTAGATTTAGCTCTTGGATATTCTCACAATATTGTTTTAGAAGTTGCTCCTGAAGTAGTTTTAGAAACAATATCTGAAAAAGGTAAGAACCCTATCGTAAAATTAACATCAATTGATAAACAACTTTTAGGTCAGGTTGCTGCGAAAATCAGAGGTTTCCGTAAGCCAGAGCCATATAAAGGAAAAGGTGTTAAATTTGTAGGTGAAGTATTAAGAAGAAAAGCAGGTAAATCAGCTTAAAAAATAAGATTATGTCATTAACAAAATCTGATAGAAGACAGAGAATTAGATTCAGAATTAGAAAATCGATTAGTGGTACTGCTACTAACCCAAGACTATCTGTATTTAGAAGTAACAAAGAAATTTACGCTCAAATTATTGATGATGTAAATGGAGTTACTTTATTAGCTGCCTCTTCAAGAGAAAAAGAAATAGGAAAAGGTACTAACGTTGAAATCGCTGCTGCTGTTGGAAAACTAGTTGCAGAGAAAGCGTTAAAAGCTGGGATTGATACCATCACTTTTGATAGAGGTGGATATTTGTATCACGGTCGTATTAAATCATTAGCAGAAGGCGCAAGAGCGGCTGGACTTAAATTCTAATATATTATGTCTAAATACAAAAATGTAGAATTGGTAAAACCAAGTGGTCTTGAACTTAAAGATCGTCTGGTAAGTGTTAATCGTGTTACTAAAGTTACAAAAGGTGGTAGAGCTTTCGGTTTTTCTGCTATTGTAGTTGTAGGTGATGAAAATGGAGTAGTTGGTCATGGATTAGGAAAATCTAAAGACGTTTCTGAAGCAATTGCGAAAGCAGTAGAAGATGCTAAGAAAAATTTAGTAAAAATTCCTTTGAACGGACAATCAGTTCCTCACGAACAAAAAGGTAAATTTGGTGGTGCACGTGTATTCTTAATTCCTGCGTCTCATGGTACAGGAGTTATTGCTGGTGGAGCTGTTCGTTCAGTTCTTGAATCAGTAGGTATTCACGATGTATTATCTAAATCTCAAGGATCATCAAATCCTCATAACGTAGTGAAAGCAACTTTTGATGCTTTATTACAAATGAGAAGCGCTTATACTGTTGCAAAACAAAGAGGTGTTTCTTTAGAAAAAGTTTTTAAAGGTTAATTCAAGGAAATTATGGCTAAATTATTAGTAAAACAAGTAAGAAGCAAAATCAACTGTCCTCTTTCTCAAAAGAGAGGTTTGGAAGCTTTAGGTCTACGTAAAATGGGACAAGTTGTAGAGCATGATTCAAATCCTGCTATCCTTGGGATGATAAACAAAGTTAAACACTTAGTTTCTGTTGAAGAAGCTAAATAACAAATACTGTTATGAATTTAAGTAACTTACAACCAGCTGAAGGGTCAACACACAATCAAAATAAAAGATTAGGTAGAGGAGAAGGTTCAGGAAAAGGTGGTACTTCTGCAAGAGGTCACAAAGGAGCAAAATCTCGTTCTGGTTATTCTAAAAAGATTGGTTTTGAAGGAGGGCAAATGCCACTTCAAAGACGTGTACCTAAGTTCGGTTTCACAAACATCAACCGTAAAGAATACGAAGGTGTAAATTTGGATACGCTTCAATTATTAGTAGACAATGGTATTATTACAGATTCTGTTGATATGACAGTTTATGTAGCTAATCGTCTAGCTACCAAAAATGAGATCGTTAAGATTTTAGGTAGAGGAGAATTGAAAGCAAAATTAAAAGTAACTGCTCACAAATTTACTGCTACTGCAAAAGCTGCTATTGAAGCTGCTGGTGGAGAAGCTGTAACAATATAATTTTTCTATTGTATGAAGAAATTTATTGAATCAATAAGTAATGTTTGGAAAATCGAAGAACTAAAAAATAGAATCTTAATTACTTTAGGACTTCTTTTAGTATATCGTTTTGGAGCACACGTTACGCTTCCTGGAATTGATGCAACGCAATTGACTGGTTTAGCGGGACAAACAAAAAATGGTTTAGGATCTATTCTAGACATGTTCACCGGAGGTGCATTCTCTAAAGCTTCAGTTTTTGCTTTAGGTATTATGCCTTATATTTCTGCGTCTATTGTTGTACAGTTAATGGGAATTGCGATTCCGTATTTACAAAAACTTCAAAATGATGGAGAGAGCGGTAGAAAAAAAATTAATCAGATAACACGTTGGTTAACTATTGTTATTACACTAGTTCAAGGACCAACTTACATCTATAATTTATATAGAACATTACCTAGTAGTGCATTCTTACTAGGTTTTAATTCTTTTGAGTTTTTATTTTCTTCTGTGATAATCTTAGTTACAGGTACAATTTTTGCCATGTGGTTAGGAGAAAAAATTACAGATAAGGGTATTGGAAATGGAATTTCATTGTTGATTATGGTTGGTATATTAGCTCGTTTTCCACAAGCTTTTATTCAAGAATTTACAACCAGAGTTACCAATAACAATGGAGGACCAATGTTATTAGTTATCGAAATTATTATTTGGTTATTAGTTATTATTTCTTGTGTATTGTTGATTATGGCAGTACGTAAAATCCCAGTTCAATACGCTCGTCGTACAACTTCAGGAGATTATGAGCAAGACTTGATGGGCGGAAATAGACAATGGATTCCACTTAAGCTTAATGCTTCTGGGGTTATGCCAATCATTTTTGCGCAAGCAATTATGTTTATTCCTGCTGCTGTAGCTGGATTATCAAAATCAGATACATCACAATCAATTGTTGGTGCTTTTAGTAATATGTTTGGATTCTGGTATAACTTTGTATTCGCAACTTTAATAGTTGTATTTACTTTCTTTTATACTGCAATTACAGTTCCTACTAACAAGATGTCTGATGATTTAAAGAGAAGTGGTGGTTTTATTCCGGGTGTTAGACCAGGAGTTGAAACTTCTGATTATCTTGATAAAGTGATGTCTTTAATAACTTTCCCAGGATCTTTATTCCTTGCTTTGATTGCTGTGTTCCCAGCCATTGTTGTAAGTTTTATGGATGTACAACAATCTTGGGCAATGTTTTTTGGAGGTACCTCGTTAATAATTATGGTTGGAGTTGCGATAGATACTATTCAACAAATTAACTCATATTTATTAAACAAACATTATGATGGTTTAATGAAGACTGGTAAAAATAGAAAAGCAGTAGCTTAATTTTTATATGGCAAAACAATCAGCAATAGAACAAGACGGATCAATCATTGAAGCATTATCAAATGCGATGTTCCGTGTAGAATTAGAAAATGGACATATTGTAATTGCTCATATTTCTGGTAAAATGCGTATGCATTACATCAAATTATTACCTGGTGATAAAGTGAAACTAGAAATGAGCCCTTACGACTTGTCAAAAGCAAGAATTACTTATAGATATTAAAGGATATTCACTATGAAAGTTAGAGCATCAGTAAAAAAGAGAAGTCCCGAGTGCATCATTGTGCGTAGAAAAGGGAGATTGTACGTAATAAACAAAAAGAATCCTAGATTTAAACAAAGACAAGGATAATTATGGCAAGAATAGCAGGGGTAGATATCCCAAAAAATAAGAGAGGTGTTATAGCACTTACCTATATCTTTGGATTAGGAAGAAGTAGAGCTATTGAGATTTTAGAGAAAGCTCAAGTAAGCCAAGATAAAAAAGTTCAAGATTGGAATGATGATGAGATCGGAGCAATTCGTGAGGCAGTATCAGCTTTCAAAATTGAAGGAGAATTACGTTCTGAAGTTTCTTTGAACATCAAACGTTTAATGGATATTGGTTGTTACAGAGGTATCCGTCATAGAACTGGTCTTCCATTAAGAGGGCAAAGAACTAAAAACAACTCTAGAACAAGAAAAGGTAAAAGAAAAACTGTTGCTAACAAGAAAAAAGCAACTAAATAATAAGTAATATGGCTAAAGCAACTGCAAAAAAACGTAAAGTTATCGTTGAATCAACGGGTGAAGCTCATATTTCTGCCACTTTCAACAACATTATCATTTCTTTGACTAATAAGAAAGGTGAAGTTATTTCTTGGTCTTCAGCTGGTAAGATGGGTTTCAGAGGTTCTAAAAAGAACACTCCGTACGCAGCTCAAATGGCAGCAGAAGATTGTAGTAAAGTAGCTCTTGAGGCAGGACTTAAAAAAGTTAAGGTTTATGTAAAAGGACCAGGAAACGGACGTGAGTCTGCTATCCGTTCTATTCATAACGGTGGAATTGAAGTTACTGAGATTATCGATGTTACTCCAATGCCTCACAACGGATGTCGTCCTCCTAAAAGACGTAGAGTTTAATACTCAAAAACAAATATAGTATAACCTAGATTGAATATAGATTATCGAAGGATAAGACCTGAATTCATAATCTCAATCTTAAACAATTTAAAATGGCAAGATATACTGGTCCTAGTACAAGAATCGCTCGTAAATTTGGCGAAGCAATCTTCGGAGATGATAAGTCTTTCGAAAAAAGAAATTACCCACCTGGACAACACGGGATGGCTAAAAAAAGAGGAAAAAAATCTGAGTATGCTGTTCAGTTAATGGAAAAGCAAAAAGCTAAATATTCTTACGGAATTTTAGAAAAACAATTCAGAAATTTATTCGAAAAAGCATCAGCTACTAAAGGAGTTACTGGTGAAGTTTTATTACAATTATGTGAAGCAAGATTAGATAATGTTGTTTTTAGAATGGGTATTGCTCCTTCTAGAAGAGGTGCACGTCAGATTGTATCTCACAGACACGTTACTGTAAATGGTGAAGTTGTTAATATTCCTTCTTACCACCTTAAGCCTGGTGATAAAGTTGCTGTTCGTGAAAAATCTAAATCTTTAGAAGCTATCGAACGTTCTTTATCAAATTCAAGTCATGTTTATGAATGGATTACTTGGAACAATGATCTTAAAGAAGGAACTTTCGTTTCTGTACCTGCGAGACTTCAAATTCCAGAAAACATTAAAGAACAATTAATCGTAGAGTTGTACAACAAATAATAATTGACTTAGTCGAAATTTATGGCAATATTTAATTTTCAAAAGCCCGATAAAGTTATCATGATCGATTCAACCGATTTTGAAGGTAAATTCGAATTTAGACCTTTAGAACCTGGTTATGGATTGACTGTTGGTAATGCACTTAGAAGAGTTTTGCTTTCAGCATTAGAAGGTTATGCAATTACATCTGTTCGCATTGAAGGTGTAGATCATGAGTTTTCTACTATCTCAGGTGTTGTTGAAGATGTTACCGAAATTATCCTTAATCTTAAACAAGTTCGTTTCAAACGTCAAATTGAAGATATCGATAATGAAGCAGTTACTATTTCTGTTTCTGGTAAAGATCAATTAACAGCAGGTGATTTTCAAAAATTTATTTCAGGTTTTCAAGTACTGAATCCAGACCTTGTTATCTGTAATTTAGATAGTAAAATTAAACTGAATTTCGATTTAACTATCGAAAAAGGTAGAGGATATGTTCCTGCTGAGGAGAACAAAAAACAGAACGCTGCAATTGGAACTATTTTTACAGACTCAATTTTTACTCCGGTAAAAAATGTAAAATATGCAATTGAAAACTTCCGTGTTGAGCAAAAGACCGATTATGAGAAATTAGTTTTTGAAATTAAAACTGATGGATCTATTAATCCTAAAGATGCTCTTACTGAAGCTGCTAAAGTTTTAATTCACCACTTCATGTTATTCTCTGACGAAAGGATTACACTCGAGGCTGACGAAATTGCACAAACAGAATCGTATGATGAAGAGTCATTACATATGAGACAATTGCTTAAAACTAAGCTTGTTGATATGGATTTATCTGTGAGAGCATTAAATTGCTTGAAAGCGGCTGAAGTTGATACACTTGGTGATTTAGTATCGTTCAATAAAAATGACCTAATGAAATTCCGTAATTTTGGTAAAAAATCTTTAACTGAACTTGATGAACTTGTTGCAGTTAAGAATTTAACTTTCGGAATGGATTTAGCTAAATACAAACTAGATAAAGAATAATCTAATTCGCCTTGGCGAGTTAAATTTAACATAGCAATGAGACACGGAAAAAAATTCAATCACTTAAGCAGACAGACTGGACATAGAAAAGCTATGTTAGCTAATATGGCTTGTTCTCTTATTGAGCACAAACGTATTAACACTACTGTTGCTAAAGCTAAAGCGCTTAAACAATTCGTTGAGCCTTTAATCACAAAATCAAAAGAAGATACGACTCACAACCGTCGTATTGTTTTTGCATACTTACGTAGCAAATATGCTGTAACTGACTTGTTCAGAGATGTAGCTGCTAAAGTAGGAGACCGTCCAGGTGGATACACTCGTATCATTAAAGTTGGAAATCGTTTGGGAGATAACGCTGATATGGCGATGATCGAACTTGTAGATTTCAATGAACTTTACAATGGAGGTAAAAAAGAAGTTAAAAAAGCTAAAAGCCGTCGTGGTGGAAAAGCAAAGAAAGCTGAAGAGACTTCTGAAGCTCCTGCTGCTGATACAGAAACGACAACTGAAGCTTCTGAATAATTATGAAAATAATCATTCAATAAGAATTAAGGATAAACTAGTTACTAGTTTATCCTTTTTTTTTGTTTTTTCTAATCTAAAAATGCAAGAATCTAACACTTTAGCTTCTTGAGGTTTTATTTTTAGAGATGAATTTTTTAAAAAACCTTGCACTCGCTCTTTTAAAAAATTAAATTTGCAAAATATCTAATTACAAATGAAATACACAACACGACAAAGCGCCATTCTTTTACTAAGTGACGGAACAATTTTTCACGGAAAATCAATCGGAATTAGTGGTACTACTTTTGGTGAAGTTTGCTTTAATACTGGAATGACAGGATATCAGGAGATTTTTACCGATCCTTCTTATTTTGGTCAGATTATGGTTGCAACCAATGCACATATTGGAAATTATGGTGTAAATGATTCTGAAATAGAATCAGACGGCATTAAAATTTCGGGATTGGTTTGTAAAAATTTTAGCTTCAATTATTCTCGCGAAGATGCTTCAGAGAGTTTGGAGTCTTATTTTATAAAAGAAAACCTTATTTGTATCTCTGATGTTGATACAAGAGCATTGGTGAGTTATATAAGAGATAACGGAGCAATGAATGCTGTTATATGTACAGACGGAACTTCTATAGAAGATTTAAAAATAGCTTTGGCAAATGTTCCTAATATGGAAGGTTTGGAATTAGCCTCTAAAGTTTCGACAAAAGAGCCTTATTTTTATGGAGATGAAAATGCTACTTATAAAATTTCTGCTTTAGATTTAGGAATTAAAAAGAATATCTTGCGTAATCTTGCTAAAAGAGATTGTTATATTAAGGTTTTTCCATACGACTCTACTTTTAAAGATTTAGCAGCATTTAACCCAGATGGATACTTCTTGTCAAATGGTCCTGGAGATCCGGATCCTTTATTTGGTGCAATAGAAGTTGCAAAAGATATATTAGCAAATGATAAGCCATTATTTGGTATTTGTTTAGGGCATCAAGTTATTGCTTTAGCAAACGGAGTTTCTACTTATAAGATGTTTAATGGACATCGTGGAATTAACCACCCGGTTAAAAATATCATTACAGGAAAAGGTGAGATTACGTCTCAAAATCATGGTTTTGCTGTTAATAAAGAACAACTTGATAATCATCCAGATTTAGAGATCACTCATTTGCATCTTAATGACGAGACTGTTGCTGGTATGCGTATGAAAAACAAAAACTGTTTCTCTGTGCAGTATCATCCGGAAGCTAGTCCTGGACCTCATGATTCATCTTATTTATTCGATCAATTTATTGAGAATATAAAAGGGAATTAAACTAAAACGATTGAGTTAATAACTAAAAGTATTTTATTACTAAGGAACTTAATTAGTGTCAAATATTTTTATAATTTCGAAAAATATTTATAATTTAATAATAAAAAATAGAAATAATGAGTATTATAATAAAAATTCACGCAAGACAAATTTTTGATTCTAGAGGTAATCCTACTATTGAAGTTGATGTAGTTACAGAAAACGGAGTTTTAGGAAGAGCGGCAGTTCCATCTGGAGCTTCTACTGGAGAGCATGAAGCGGTTGAGTTACGTGATGGTGGAAAAGCTTTTCTAGGTAAAGGAGTTTTGAATGCAGTGAAAAATGTAAATACTATTATTGCTGAAGAGTTAATTGGTATTTCTGTCTTTGAACAAAATGTAATTGATCAAACAATGATTGATTTAGATGGAACTCCAAATAAATCTAAATTAGGAGCAAATGCTATTTTAGGTGTTTCTCTTGCAGCAGCAAAAGCTGCCGCTAATGAATTAGGATTGCCTTTGTATAGATATGTAGGAGGAGTTTCTGCAAATACGTTACCAGTTCCAATGATGAATATCATCAACGGAGGTTCGCACTCTGATGCTCCGATTGCTTTTCAAGAATTTATGATTTTTCCTGTAAAAGCAACTTCATTTTCACACTCTATGCAAATGGGGACTGAAATTTTCCATAGCTTGAAAAAAGTATTACATGACAGAGGATTAAGTACTGCTGTTGGTGACGAAGGAGGTTTTGCTCCAAATTTACCAGGTGGAACAGAAGATGCTTTGGATACTATTAAAAAAGCGGTTGAAAATGCAGGATATACTTTCGGTGACGAAATTATGATTGCTCTAGACTGTGCTGCTGCGGAATTTTATGTAAACGGTAAATACGATTACTCTAAATTTGAAGGAGAAACAGGTAAAGTAAGAACTTCTGCTGAGCAAGTTGATTATTTAGCTGAATTAGTAGCTAAATACCCAATTATATCTATCGAAGATGGTATGGATGAAAATGACTGGGACGGATGGAAATTGCTTACTGAAAAAATTGGACATAAAGTACAATTAGTAGGTGATGATTTGTTTGTAACTAATGTTGAGCGTTTATCTACAGGAATCGAAAAAGGAATTGCAAATTCTATTCTTATTAAAGTAAACCAAATTGGTACTTTAACAGAAACTATTGCTGCTGTTAATATGGCTAAAAATGCAGGTTATACTTCAGTAATGTCTCACCGTTCTGGAGAAACTGAAGATAACACAATTGCAGATTTAGCAGTTGCATTAAACTGTGGTCAAATTAAAACAGGTTCTGCTTCTCGTTCTGATCGTATGGCTAAATACAATCAGTTGTTAAGAATTGAAGAAGAATTAGGTACTACTGCTTATTTCCCTGGATTAAAAGCTTTCAAAATAAAATAATTGTAAGATTATATATTACTTTGAGCCATTCGTGAAAACGAATGGCTTTTTTTTTGAGTTTTAACAAATTCATAGCAAGATTCCTTTTTTAGTTAGTCTTAAATTCCTTAGATTTGATAAATTATTATTTAAAAGATTTATTTCCGATTATATTATGTCAAAAATAGCTACCCTAGAAGTAGATGGTAAGAAGATAGAACTTCCTGTTATAACTGGAAGCGAAAATGAATCTGCTGTCGATATTAACAAATTACGTGATTTAACTGGTTTCATTACACTTGATCCAGGATATAAAAATTCAGGTTCTTGTACAAGTGAGATTACTTTCTTAGATGGAGAATTAGGAATTTTGCGTTACAGAGGATACTCAATTGAAGATTTAGCTGAGCAAGCAAGTTTTCCTGAAGTATCTTATCTTTTGATTTTTGGTGAGTTACCAACAACTCAACAATTAGCACAATTTGATGCTGATATTAAAAAACATACTTTGGTAAACGAAGAAATGAAAAACATTATTGACGGTTTTCCAAAAACTGCTCATCCTATGGGTGTTTTGTCTGCTTTGACAAGTGCTTTAACAGCTTTTAATCCAAAAGCTGTGAATGTAGAAAATGAAAAAGAAATGTATGAGGCTATTTGTAAAACGATAGCTAAGTTTCTTGTTATTGCTACATGGACTTATAGAAAAACAATGGGTTACCCATTAAACTACTATGATAATACAATAGGGTATGTAGAGAACTTTATGCAATTAATGTTTAAATTGCCTACTGGACCTTATGCAGCAAATCCAATTGTTGTTAACGCATTAGATAAATTATTCATCTTACATGGAGATCATGAGCAAAACTGTTCTACATCTACAGTAAGAATGGTAGGTTCTTCTCACGCTGGTTTATTTGCTTCAATCTCTGCAGGAGTTTCTGCACTTTGGGGACCACTTCACGGAGGTGCAAATCAAGCTGTTCTTGAGATGCTGGAAGAAATTAATAAAGATGGTGGAGATACAGATAAATTCATGGCGAAAGCTAAAGATAAAAATGACCCTTTCCGTTTAATGGGATTTGGTCATAGAGTTTATAAAAACTTTGATCCAAGAGCTAGAATTATTAAGAAAGCAGCAGATGAAGTTTTAAATACATTGGGTGTTGATGATCCAATTTTATCTATAGCTAAAAAACTTGAAGCAGCTGCTCTTGAAGATGAATACTTTAAATCAAGAAGCTTATATCCTAACGTAGATTTTTACTCAGGAATCATTTACAGAGCATTAGGAATTCCTACAGATATGTTTACTGTTATGTTTGCTATCGGAAGATTACCAGGTTGGATCGCGCAATGGAAAGAAATGCGTGAAAATAAAGAACCAATCGGTCGACCTAGACAAATATATACAGGTCATCCTTTAAGAGAATTCAAATCGAATAAATAAAATTCAATTTAAAGCTTCACTTAACTGTGAAGCTTTTTTTTATCTTTGTCGAAATCAAATAATAGAATATGTTACAATTAAATGTAAAGAACGAAACATCAAGATTACGGGCAGTAGTTTTGGGATCTGCAGTTCATAACGGACCTACGCCAACTATTGAGGAAGCGTATGACCCGAAATCATTGGAGCATATTAAGGCAGGAACATATCCAGTAGAGTCTGATATGGTTGCCGAAATGGATGCTTTTAATGCAGTACTTCAAAAATACAATGTGACAGTTTTTCGTCCAGAAATGATTGAAAATTACAACCAGATTTTCACTAGAGATATTGGTTTCGTAATAGATGATATTTTCGTAAAATCGAATATTTTACCTGATAGAGAACGTGAGTTAGATGCGATTCAGTATGTAATAGATCAGATGAACCCTAATAAAGTAGTTCGCCCACCGGAAGAAGTGCATATAGAAGGAGGAGATGTTATGCTCTGGAATGATCATATATTTATAGGGACTTATAAAGGAAGTGACTATAAAGATTATATTACTGCAAGAACAAATATGCAAGGAGTTGAATTCATCAGAAATTTGTTTCCTAATAAAATAGTTAAAGAGTTTGATTTGGTTAAATCTAAAATCGAAGCTCGTGATAATGCTTTGCACCTGGATTGCTGTTTTCAACCAGTAGGGAAAGATAAAGGGATTATTTATAGAAGAGGATTTCGTGAAGAGGCAGATTATAGATATTTAGTGAATCTTTTCGGGAAAGAAAATTTATTTCATATCGAGAGAGAAGAAATGTATTATATGAACTCGAATGTTTTTTCGATAGATACAAATGTTGTTGTGTCAGAGAAGAACTTTACTAGATTAAATAATTGGTTAAGAAGTAATGGGTTTGTTGTAGAAGAAATTCCATATGCCGAAATAGCCAAACAAGAAGGATTATTGAGATGTTCAACATTGCCTTTAATTCGAGATTAATTTAATATCAAAAAAATGAAACAAACTACAAACGCAATAGTAATGATTCGCCCAGTGGCATTCCGTATGAATGAACAAACGGCAGTAAATAATTATTATCAAAAAGTGTTAGACGGACTTTTGCCAGCTACAGTAAATGCCAAAGCGCAACAAGAGTTTGATGCTTTTGTTGAGAAGTTAAGAGCAGTTGGAGTAGATGTAACCGTTGTAGAAGATACTCTAAATCCAGATACGCCAGATAGCATATTCCCAAATAACTGGGTTTCTTTTCATGAAAATGGAGATGTAGCATTGTATCCTATGTTTGCAGAGAATCGTCGTCAGGAACGTCGCGAAGACATCTTAGATACTCTAGAAGAAAAAGGATTCGAAATAAATAATATAGTCGATTATACATCGGCAGAAGAAGATGGTTTCTTCCTAGAAGGAACAGGAAGTTTACTTTTAGATAGAGCAAATGGAAAAGCATATTGCGCCTTGTCACCAAGAGCAGATGAAGAACTGTTTATAGAGTTCTGCGAAGATTTCGATTATGCGCCAGTTATTTTTGAAGCATTTCAAACTGTTAATGGAGAGCGAAAGCTAATTTATCATACCAATGTTATGATGTGCTTAGGAGAAACATTTGCAGTGATCTGTGCTGATTGTATCGATGATAAAAAAGAACGAAAAATGGTTCTTGAAAATCTAAAAGCAGATAAAAAAGAAGTTATCTTAATTACAGAGGCTCAAGTGAATAATTTCGCTGGAAATATGCTTGAAGTTCGTGGAGCAAATGATAAGAAATATATTGTAATGAGTGCTTCAGCACATCAAAGCTTAACGCCAAAACAAATTTCGCAACTAGAAAATCATGCAGAAATTTTAAGTTCAAGTTTAGATACTATCGAAGCTTGTGGTGGAGGAAGTGCAAGATGTATGATGGCAGAAGTGTTTTTGCCAAGAGCATAAGCTAAAATATGATTATACAAAAAAGGGGATAAATTCAGTATTTATCCCCTTTTTTATTTTTAAGAAATTCAGATTTACATCAAATTCCCTTTTATTATATTGATAATAGCACTTACTATATATTGTATTCCGATAGCAATTACAATAAAACCAACAATTCTAGAAATAGCAACAATCCCAGAAGCTCCAAGAATTTTAGCCAGATAATGTGCGCTTCTAAGAATAATAAAAATTACAATAGCAATAGCTAAGATTGCGAGTGATCCTATTATAATTTCCATCGTTTGATGATGTTCCTGATAAAAAGCAATTAATAAAGAAATTGAGCCAGGGCCCGCAAGCATTGGGATTGCTAATGGGGTAAGAGCAATGTCATTTCTTTGTTGAGCATCGGTTTCTATTTTTTTATTTATACCTCTTTTCTTATTGAATTTACCTGAAAGTAGTGAGAAACCAGAACTTACAATTATAATTCCTCCGGCAATACGAAGAGCATCAATGCTAATTCCGAAGAATGTTAGCATATATTGACCTACAAAAAAAGAAACAATTAAAATTAAGAAAACGTTTATCGCAGTCCATAAAGAAATTCTGGAACGCTCTTTTTTGGAGTCATGTTGTGTTAATCCTACAAAGATTGGAACAGTTCCAATTGGGTTTAGTACCGAGAAAAGAGCGGCAAATAAGTAAATAAATAGATCCATAAAGTCTTGTTTAGTATTGTAAAAATAGTCTTTTTAAAAGATATGATTATAGATTAATCAGTAGATTCTTGTTTTTATTGAAAAATAACTAAACTTTTTAAATCATCCAAGAGCTTAACCTTTTTGATTACTTTTGTAGAATACAATAAAGACAATGAAAAATAAAAAAACAGTAGTGCTTGGAGCAACTACAAAACCTGATAGATACGCTTTTTTAGCCATAAATAAATTAGTAGAGAAAGGACACACAGTATTGGCGATAGGTCAAAATACTGGAGAAGTTGCAGGAGTGAAAATTTATACAAAAGCGATTCCGCTTAAAAATATAGATACAATTACTTTATATTTAAATCCTGCGCGCCAGCGTGATTATTACAATTACATTGTAGAAGCTAAGCCTAAACGAGTAATTTTTAATCCAGGAACCGAAAATCCAGAATTATATCAATTGTTGGAACTTAATAATATCAAAGCCGAAGTTGCGTGTACATTGGTTTTACTTACTACAAATCAATATTAGTTCTATAAAGTAAATAATTTATTGTTTTTAGGAGCTATTTCCAGCTATCCGCTATATCTTTTTCTGGCAGAAAAAGCCAGAAAAAGGATGTCGCTTTTATCTGGGCTAGACCCAAAATAAACAATAGTCACGATTAGTTTTAAAAAGGAATATTTAAAGCATTTAAAACTTCTGATTTTTATAAACACAAGTCGGGTAAACCCGCAAATTTACTATTTTTGCCCTCATGGAATTTTCTTCAAAATTAATAGAAAAAGCAGTCAACGAAATGTCGCAATTACCAGGTATTGGTAAGCGTACGGCTTTGCGATTGGTTTTACATTTATTAAAACAACCCAAAGAGCAAACCGGATTTTTGGCCGAAGCACTTACAACAATGCGTGCCGATATTAAATTTTGCGAAAGCTGTCATAATATTTCCGATGTTGCAGTTTGCGAAATTTGTGCCAATACATCCAGGAATCATCAAACTATTTGTATAGTTGAGGATATTCGCGATGTAATGGCAATAGAAAATACGGGGCAATATAAAGGAATTTACCATGTTTTAGGAGGGAAAATTTCACCTATAGAAGGAGTCGGACCAAGTCAGTTGAATATAACGAGTTTAGTCGAAAAAGTAAAACTTGGCGGAGTAGCCGAAATTATATTTGCTTTAAGCTCGACTATGGAAGGAGATACTACCAATTTTTATATCTACAAACAAATAGCCGATGTCGATATTATAATCTCTACAATTGCAAGAGGAATTGCAGTGGGAGATGAACTAGAATATGCAGACGAAGTTACCCTTGGGCGAAGTATATTACAAAGAGTTCCATTCGAAAAAACCTTCAAAAATCATTAATGATTCTTTAATCAAAATCGATATTTTCTAAATAGTAAATGAAAAGCTATATTTGCTGTTAAAATTCTACAAATGAACAAAAACTCTTTTTATCTGTTGCTGCTTATTGGAGCACTTTTTACATCTTGCATACCATTAAATGACTTAGTTTATTTACAAGATAAAGGAGCAACTGGAACAGAAAGTAATATTGCCGCTGTAGAATCAAAACCATATCGGTTACAAACAAATGATGTTTTAAGCATTGATATAAAAGCTATTGATCCCAAATTAGTAGCAATTTTTAATACTACAGAAAAAGCAAGCGGACAAACTTCTGTGCGCTCAGAGGCAGGTCTGTATTTTGATGGTTTTACGGTAGATGACCATGGGAATATTAGAATGCCAATTCTGGGAGAAATAAATGTTATGGGATATACACTTGAAGAAGTGCGTATTAAAATCGAGAAGCAATTATTAGACGAGCATTTTAAATCTGAGGCAAATATTTTTGTTACAGTAAAACTTGCTGGTTTTAGATATACAATAAATGGAGAAGTGGGATCCCCAGGTACCAAAACACTTTTTCAGCAACATGTAAATGTAATGGAAGCTATTGCTAACTCTGGTGATATTACAATTACAGGAAATAGAAAAGCAGTTACCATTATTCGTCAATCTCCTACAGGAGTAGAAATGCATGATATAGATCTTACGGATCTTAACGTAATGAAATCTCCTTATTACTATTTACAGCCAAATGACTATATATATGTAAAACCACTCAAGCAAAAAACTTGGGGAACAGGTAAAACAGGAATTGAGTCTATAGGAACAATAATTACGATAATATCTTTGGCAACAACTACATTTTTACTTTTAAAACTTTAAAAACCTACTATTAAAATGTTAGATATAAAAGATTTTTCGATTTTTGATAATCAATCAAGTTTTGATTTGAAAGGATTTTTATTAAAAATCGGAGGGTACTGGAAATGGTTTTTAGTGAGTTTGATTATTGCTTTTGCAATTGCTTATCAAGTAAATATTCGCAAAGAAAAAATTTATGGAATGGAAACTTTGATTTCCATAAAAGAAGAAAATAATCCTTTTTTTACCTCAAACACAAGTTTAGTTTTTAATTGGGGCGGAACTTCAGATCAAATGAGTAGCACGACTACAGTGTTGCAATCAAGATCCCATAACGAGCTAGTTGTAGATAAACTACAATATTATATAGACTATTTAGAACAAGGAGAATATAATTTGGTAGATGCTTACGGAGCAGTTCCTTTTTATATAGCTATCGATAAATCTAAAGGACAACTTGCTGGTTCATTAATTAGTGTTAAGTTTTTAAGTGACAATGAATACGAAATCAGAATTCCTTTTGAGGGTAATTCAGTTTCATTAATTACTTATACCAATAATTCACGTAGTAATACAGCAGTAGAAATTGGAGAATTTGTAAAGAAGTATAAAGTTGGTGAGCAAGTCTCGTTGCCTTTTTTGAATTGGAAATTGCAAATTAATGATAACCCAGGTTTTTATAAAGGGAAAGAATATTTTATAAGATTTAATGATTTTGATGGAACTGTAGCGAGATATAGAGGAGTTAATGTGCAATCAGACGAAAGAGGTGGTTCTATACTTACCTTAGGAATGCAAGGTACCAATAAAGCAAGAATGGTAGAGTATTTAAATTCTACTGTGAAAATGTTAATGAAAATTCAACTTGATAGTAAGAATCAGTTTGCTACAAATACGATTAGTTTTATTGACAGTACACTTGTGGCAATGGAAACTCAGTTAAAGGAAACAGGAGATGAATTAAAGTCATTTAGAAAGGGTAAAAATGTCTACAATATAGAAGAAGGAGGAGCTAAGTTTTCGGATAAAATTATGGATTTTGATATCGAAAGAGATGAAATTACCCGTAAAGTAGCTTATTATAATTCATTAAAAGCATATTTAAAAAACAGTGTTGATTATTCTAAATTACCGGCGCCATCAGTTGCAGGAATTGAAGATCCAAATATTGTTGTAAACGTTTCTAAATTAATTTCGCTTTCTACGCAAAGATCAGAAATGGCTTATGCGGTAAAAAGTGATAAGATTTTTAAAGATTTTGACAATCAAATGATGGCTGTTAAAAACGTTTTGTTAGAAAATATTGCTTCAGCAAAAGCTTCGTTACAGTATGATTTGGCAATGGTAAATAGTAAAATTGGTCAGACCGAAAGTACAATTAAAAAATTACCAGAAGAGCAGCAAGAGTTATTGAAGATTAAAAGAAAATATGATTTAAGCGATAATATTTATAGCACATTTCTTCAAAAAAGAAGCGAAGCGGATATTGTAAAAGCGGCTAATCTATCAGATATTCATTTTATAGATCCTGCCAAAGATGTTGGTGGAGGATTGATAGGGCCTAAAACATCTGTTAATTATGTTCTGGCATTATTCTTAGGATTGTTAATTCCACTAGTAGTGATTTTGGCACTTTTCTTTATTAATAATTCAATCCAGAATATAGAGGATGTTAGTAAACAAACACAGATTCCGTTAATAGGAGTAATCGGTGTAAGTGGCGAATCTTCAAGTTTAGCGGTATTCGACAGGCCTAAATCTGCATTGTCGGAATCGTTTAGGGCAATACGTTCTTCCTTACAATTTTTATATAAAAAACAACAAGTTGATGGAGCAAAAACATTAATGATTACTTCATCAGTAAGTGGTGAAGGAAAAACATTTTGTTCTATTAATATTGCTACAGTTTTTGCCTTGAGCGAAAAAAGAACAGTTATTGTTGGTTTAGATTTAAGAAAGCCAAGATTGGCAGAAGAATTTAATTTGACTAATGAAGTTGGAGTAGTGAATTATTTGATTAAGAAAAAAAGCTTAGCTGAAATCACGAATGCGACTAAAATTCCATATTTAGATGTTATCCTTTCAGGACCAATTCCTCCAAATCCTTCAGAATTGATTTTGGGAGAAACGATGAAAGAGTTTATTGATGAGTTGAAGAAAAAATATGATTATATAATCTTAGATACACCTCCAGTTGGTCTTGTTTCCGATTCTTTGGAATTGGCACAATATAGTGATGTAACCTTATATATTGTAAGGCAAAATTATACCAAAAAGGATATGATTACGTTGTTGAATAACAGAGTTAAAAGAGGTGAGCTAACAAATGCGAGTATAGTTTTGAATGGTTTTGAGAATAAAGCCAAATACGGAACAACTTATGGGTATGGTAATTATTCTAACGGATATCATGAAGAGTCTGAAAAGCCAAGTTTTTTGCGAGCTATTTTCAATAAATTGAATAAAAAATAATATCGAGTAACTTTAAAGTATTAATTATGGAATCACAAAACACGATATTAATTACAGGAGGAGCTGGGTTTATTGGTTCAAATCTTTGCGAGTATTTTTTAGGGCAAGGTCATAAAGTTGTTTGTTTAGATAATTTTTCGACAGGACATCGACATAATTTAAAAGATTTTATCTCGAATGCTAATTTTAAATTGATAGAAGGAGATATTCGTAATATTGCTGATTGTGTTAATTCAGTACAAGGTGTTGATTATGTTTTGCATGAAGCTGCTTTAGGTTCTGTTCCGAGGTCTATAAATGATCCGATAACAACTAATGATGTTAATGTTTCTGGATTTTTAAATATGTTAGTGGCTTCACGTGATGCTAAAGTGAAAAGGTTTGTATATGCTGCAAGTTCATCTACTTATGGAGATTCTGAAGGATTGCCAAAGGTAGAAGATGTTATAGGGAAACCATTATCGCCTTATGCAATTACAAAATATGTAAATGAGTTGTATGCTGAAATTTTCAGTAGAACGTATGGCTTAGAAACGATCGGATTGCGCTACTTTAATGTTTTTGGAAGAAAGCAAGATCCGAAAGGAGCATATGCTGCTGTGATTCCTAAATTTGTCATGCAATTGATGGCTTTAGAAAGTCCTTTGATTAATGGAGATGGAAATTTCTCAAGAGATTTCACTTATATTGATAATGTGATTCAGATGAATGCTTTGGCAATTGCAACAAAGAATCCAGAGGCTATAAATACAGTTTATAATACGGCATTTGGTGATAGAAATACATTAAATGACCTAGTAGGCTATTTGAAAAAATATTTGTCTGAATATGATCCTAAAATTGCTTCAGTAGAAATAACATATGGACCTAATAGAACAGGGGACATTCCGCATTCTTTGGCAAGTATTGATAAGGCAAAAAGACTACTGGATTACAATCCTGAATACTCATTGCAAGAAGGCTTGAAAGAAGCTGTAAGTTGGTATTGGAATAATTTGAAATAATAACATTCTTTAATATAGAATGAAAAATATAAAATAAAACATTTATAAATTTAATTAGATGAAAATCACAAAGATTTGTTGTATTGGTGCGGGTTATGTTGGAGGGCCAACAATGGCAGTTATAGCGCAAAAATGTCCGCATATACAAGTTACAGTAGTTGATTTAAATGAAGAAAGAATCAATGCATGGAATGATGAGGATACTAATAATATCCCAATTTATGAACCAGGTCTTGATAAAATTGTAGCGGAAGCTAGAGGACGAAACTTATTCTTTTCTACCAATGTTGAAAAGGCTATTGATGAAGCTCAAATTATTTTCATATCTGTAAATACACCGACCAAAACCTATGGAAAAGGAAAAGGGATGGCAGCAGATTTAAAGTATATTGAATTATGTGCAAGACAAATTGCGAAAATTGCAAAAGATAATAAGATTGTAGTCGAAAAATCGACATTACCTGTGCGAACTGCAGAGGCAATCAAGAGTATTTTGGATAATACAGGAAATGGAGTTCAGTTTCAAATACTATCAAATCCAGAATTTTTAGCCGAAGGAACAGCAGTAACAGATTTATTAAATCCAGATAGAATTTTAATTGGTGGTGATACTACAACAGAGGGTAAAATAGCAATAGATGCTTTGGTAGAAGTATATTCTAATTGGGTAGCATCGGATAAAATACTTACTACAAATGTATGGTCATCAGAATTGTCAAAGTTGACGGCTAATGCATTTTTAGCTCAAAGAATATCTTCAATTAATGCAATGTCTGAATTGTGTGAGAAAACTGGAGCAGATGTAAATGAGGTAGCTAGAGCAATTGGTATGGATACCAGAATTGGTTCTAAATTTCTTAAAGCTTCAGTTGGGTTTGGAGGGTCATGTTTTCAAAAAGATATCCTAAATTTAGTTTATATTGCTAAGACATATGGATTACATGAAGTAGCTGATTATTGGGAACAGGTAATTATTATGAATGACCACCAGAAAAGAAGATTTTCTAATAAAATAGTTCAGACACTATATAATACTGTTTCAGGGAAAAAAATAGCATTTTTAGGTTGGGCCTTTAAGAAAGACACAAACGATACTCGTGAGTCAGCTGCAATTTATGTAGCAGATGATTTAATAAATGAACAAGCTAAGATTGCGGTTTATGATCCTAAGGTTTCTAGAGTAAAAATGCTGAATGATTTAAATTATTTAGAGACTAGAAGTTTAGATGAAAATGCTAAAATGGTTGCGACTTTTGATAATGCTTATGATGCTTGCTTAGGAGCTCATGCAATTGCCGTGCTAACAGAATGGGATGAGTTTGTAGGTTATGATTGGAAAAAAATATATGACTCTATGCAAAAACCAGCTTTTGTTTTTGATGGAAGAAATATATTAAATAGAGAAGAATTAGAAAAAATAGGATTCGTATATTTAGGAATTGGTTCTTGAAATCTTGATTGTGGTTAATTGAGAATTACTGCATTAATGTTTATAAGTGAATTTCATAATAAGTAGATAATAATGAATTGGTACGTAGTTTATACGAAGCCCAAATGGGAAAAAAAAGTAGCGGACCAATTAAATAAAATTGGGATAACGTGTTATTGTCCATTAATTACTCAAATTCGACAATGGTCAGATAGGAAAAAAAAGATAGAAGTACCTTTATTTAATTCTTATGTTTTTGTTCAATTAAAAGATTTGGATAGAAATTTAGTGTTTCAAACACCTGGGGTAATTCGTTATTTGTTTTGGTTAGGAAAGCCAGCAATTGTAAGAGATGAAGAAATAAATGTTATTAAAAATAGTTTGAGTTCTCCAATCATTAGTGAAGTTTCATTAGTTCCATTTAAAATAGGAGATAAAATAAAGTTAGATTCTGGAGTTTTTAGTAATCAGGATGCAATTGTTCAAGAAATATCGAATACCCATTATATTTTGGTTTTGGAATCATTAGGTTGTGTGTTAAAGATAAAATATAAATAAATTAACAAGATGAACGAAGGTTACTTGTAAGAGTTTATGATAAAAAAGAATCACTAATTTTAGTGATTTTTTTATGTTTAATACTTTTATTAGCTGTTTTTTTAGTGTTGATTTTTAGTTGGTTGTGTTTTTTTTATGTTGAATGATATATTTTTTGATTTTTCCATGGTTTTTGATATTGAATTAATAGCCTTATTATGGTATATTTGCCGAAATTGTATGTTCGCTTATCGAAGTCAAAATGTGACTTGGATAAGCGAAGCTGTGTAAATAAATGATTAAAATAACTAAAAAAGACTAGTAATAATGGAGAAAAACATAAAAATAGCAGTTATAGGCTTAGGTTATGTTGGTTTGCCATTGGCTAGGTTATTTGCTACAAAATATCCGGTTGTTGGTTTCGATATCAATCAGTCCAGAATTGCTTCTTTACAATCTGGTACTGACACAACATTAGAAGTTGATGATAAGACATTACAGAAAGTATTGCTTGGTAAAGTTGGGGATACTATTGGTTTGTATTGTACTTCTAATATTGAAGATATAAAGGACTGTAATTATTATATAGTAACAGTTCCTACTCCAGTTGATAAAAATAATAGACCAGATTTAACACCTTTATACAAATCAAGTGAAACGGTTGGTTCTGTCTTAAAAAAAGGAGATATTGTTATTTACGAATCGACTGTTTATCCAGGAGTAACAGAAGAGGAATGCGTTCCAGTTTTAGAAAGAATATCAGGATTAATCTATAATGTTGATTTTTATGCAGGATATTCGCCAGAACGAATTAATCCAGGGGATAAAGAACATACTGTCGAAAAAATATTAAAAGTAACATCGGGTTCGACTCCAGAAATAGGAAAAAAAGTTGATGACTTGTATAAAACTGTCATTACTGCTGGAACACATTTAGCACCAACAATAAAAGTTGCTGAAGCGGCAAAGGTTATTGAAAATTCACAAAGAGATATTAATATCGCATTTGTAAATGAATTAGCTAAAATATTCAATTTGATGCAAATTGATACTCAAGCTGTTTTAAAAGCCGCAGGAACAAAATGGAATTTTTTGCCATTTAAACCAGGACTAGTTGGAGGTCATTGTATAGGTGTAGATCCATATTATTTGGCACAAAGAGCTCAGGAATTTGGATATCATCCTGAAATTATTTTAGCTGGACGACGTTTAAATGATAGTATGGGAGAATACATTGCTTCGCAAGTAGTGAAGCTAATGCTTAAAAAAGGAATTTATGTAAATGGAGCTAATCTTTTAATGCTAGGAATTACATTTAAAGAGAATTGTCCTGATGTTCGCAATACTAAAATTGTTGATTTAATTCAGGCTTTGAAAGAATATGGTATTGCAATTACAATATTTGATCCATTAGCAAGTTTAGAAGAAGTACATAAAGAATATAAATTAGATATAACAAATACAATTCCCAAAGAAAAATTTGATGCTGTAATCTTAGGGGTAGCACATACAGAGTTTTTAAATTTAAACTTTACAGAATTACAAAAAGCTAATAGTTTATTGTATGATGTAAAAGGTGTACTAGGAAATGTAGCAGATAATAGACTATAAAATTAAGATACATCTACTTGTTTTATTAGTTAAAAATAGATTATGAATACAAAGAACTCAATTATACATGTTGTTTTAACTGGAGGAATTGGTAGCAGATTATGGCCACTCTCTCGTAAAAGTATGCCTAAACAATATTTAGAAATTTTCGAAGGAAAATCATTGTTTGAAATGACAGTAGAGCGAAATGCAAATTTAGCTGATAAAGTGATGGTAGTTGGAAATGTAGATAACTGTCATTTGAGTGAAAAAGTAATGATTAAATTAGGGAAACCTTACATAAATATAGTTGAATCAACTCCAAGAAATACAGCTGCTGCAATTGCTTTTGCAGCATTTGCTTCGCAATCAGATGATGTTCTAATTATAACGCCATCTGATCACATTATTGATGAAATGGAAGAATATGAACATGCAATAAAAAAAGCTATTAGTAAAGCAAAAGAAGGATACATCGTAACTTTTGGAATTGTTCCGACAAAACCAGAAACTGGTTATGGTTATATAGAATCAAAAGGTGATGATGTTATTTCATTTCGAGAGAAGCCTAATAGTGTGACTGCAAAAAGTTTTATTGCACAAGGAAATTTTTTATGGAATAGTGGGATGTTCTGTTTTAAAGCGGGTGTCCTATTAGAAGAATTAAAAACATATCAACCAGAAGTATATGAAAATTCTAAAAAAGCTTGGGAACTTAATAAAAATGGAAATTTAGATTTAGCTCTATCACTTGATATTCCTTCCATAAGTATTGATTATGCTGTTATGGAACGGAGTAAGAAAATAAAAGTTGTACCTGCTGCTTTTGGATGGTCTGATTTAGGCTCTTTTGAGTCTGTTTATGATTACTTAATTACTAAAGGGCATTTTGTAGATAAGGGTGGAAATATGGTTATAGGTTCAGATAAGCATACTACATTTTTGGGATTAAAAAATACTATTTTTGTATATACTGATACTGCTAATTTAATTTTGCAAAAAGAAAATTCACAAGATGTAAAAGATCTATACAGTGAATTAGAAAAACAAAAATCAGAGTTACTGAATTAATAAAATAAAATGAAAAAAATACTAATAACTGGAGGTGCAGGATTTATTGGGTCACATGTGGTAAGGCGTTTTGTGACTAAATATCCGGAGTATCATATTTTCAATTTAGATGCACTAACCTATGCAGGTAATTTAGAAAATATAAAAGATATTGAAGATCAATCAAATTATACTTTTATTAAAGGAGATATAGTTGATGAATCTTTTATAAACGAACTTTTTTCTGAAAATGATTTTGAAGGGGTTCTGCATTTAGCAGCAGAATCTCATGTTGATCGTTCAATAGAAGAACCATTAGCGTTTGTAAAAACAAATGTTATTGGTACAATGAATTTATTAAATGCAGCTAAAAACCAATGGAAGAATAATCAAGAAGGTAAGAGGTTTTATCATATTAGCACTGATGAGGTATATGGATCACTTGGAGCAGAAGGGTTATTTACAGAGAAAACTTCGTATGATCCTAATTCCCCTTACTCAGCTTCAAAAGCCAGTTCGGACCATTTTGTAAGAGCTTATGGAGAAACTTACGGTTTGCCTTATGTTTTAACAAATTGTTCTAATAATTATGGATCGTATCATTTTCCTGAAAAATTAATTCCTCTTTTTATTAATAATATTATCAATAATAAGCCATTGCCAGTTTATGGAGATGGTAACTATACACGTGATTGGTTATTTGTAGAGGATCATGCTATTGCGATTGATTTAGTATTTCATGAAGGAAAAAATCATGAAACCTACAATATTGGAGGTTTTAATGAATGGAAGAATATTGATTTGGTGAAATTATTGTGCCAAATTATGGACGAGAAATTAGGAAAGGATAAAGGGACTTCTGATAAATTAATCACTTACGTAAAAGATAGACCGGGACATGATTTACGTTATGCAATCGATGCTTCAAAAATTAATAAAGAGTTAGGTTGGAAGCCTTCTGTTACTTTTGAAGAAGGATTAGAAAGAACTATAAATTGGTATCTGAATAATGAAGAGTGGTTGCAAAATGTTACTTCTGGAACTTATAAAGATTATTACAAAAAACAATATTCTTAATGATGGCAAATTTCTAATTCAGAATATAGAATTAGGGACTTGTTAAATAAATTCTATATTAAAATTAACTATGAAAAAGATAACGGCAGTACTAGTATTATTATTTACTTTTTTTGTGTCATTAAATATGTCAGCTCAGGATATCCTACAATCAAAGGATTTAAGTACTGTTAAGGTCGATTATTTGTCTGATAGTGATATTAATAAAATTAAGAATCAATTAGATGCTAAAGATCTTACAATAGATGATGCAGAGGAAGCTATTTTATCCAAAGGGATGAGTAAATCTGAGTTTTCAAAGTTAAAAATAAGATTGGAAGAAGTTTCTAAGAAGAATCCTAAAAAAAAGAATTCAAACGATAAGGATTCGAAGGATAAAGATTCGAACGACGAATTAAATGGGAAGGATTCAAAAGACAAGAATAAAAAATCTGAGTTTGGAAGAAAACAACAAGAGATTAATAATAATAAGATAAAAGATTCTATTAATGCTTTAATTTTTGGTTCTGAGTTATTTGATAATCCAACTCTGAATTTTGAACCTGATTTGAAATTAGCAACACCAATGAATTATATTCTTGGCCCTGGTGATGAATTACAGATTAGTGTTTATGGAGTTCAGGAATTTGATGACAATATTCCAGTGAGTGTTGAAGGGAAAATTACTATACAATATGTTGGACAAATTGCTGTTTCAGGAATGACAATTGAAGCTGCTACTCAAAAAATAAAAGCTTCAATAGCAAAAGTTTATAGTACGGTTCGTTCTGGCCAATCACAAGTAAGTGTGAGTCTAGCACAGATACGTACTATTAAGGTAACAATTGTTGGAGGGAAACAACCAGGTAATTATTCTGTTTCTTCTTTGGCAACTGTTTATAATGCGCTACATCTTGCTGGAGGACCTGGTAAGAATGGAAGTTATAGAAACATTGAATTGATTCGTAATAGCAAAATTTATAAAAATATAGATATTTATAAATTTTTAGTAAAAGGAGATCAATCAGATAATGTTAGTTTGAAAGAAAATGATGTGATTCGAATTCCAGCTTATAGCCAGAGAGTTACAGTAGAAGGTGAAGTGAAGCGCCCAGGGATTTTTGAAATGAAAAAAGGCGAAACATTCACTAATTTATTATCATTCGCTTCAGGATTTAATGAATTTGCGTATACAGCATCAGTAAATATATTACAAAAGACAGGGAAAGAATTTAAGGTTCATGATGTAAATGAAAGTGAATTTAATATATATCAACCACAGTCAGGAGATGTGGTTAAAGTTGCAAAAATTCTAAATCGATTTGCAAATCGTATTCAAATAGAAGGTGCAGTTTTTAGACCAGATTTCTATTCTTTTACAGAAGGAATGCGTGTGTCTGAGTTAATAACAAGAGCAGAAGGTCTAAAGGAAGATGCATATACAAAGAGAGCAAGAATTATTCGTTTAAAATCTGATTTAACAACAGAAATTGTAAATGTCGATTTGACTAATGCCTTGTCAGGAGATTTAAATGCAGATCTACTTTTGAAAAGAGAAGATATTGTAACAGTATATTCCATTTTAGATTTTAGAGAAGAATATAAAATCACGATTGATGGAGAAGTTAAAAATCCAGGTGAATATGAATATTACGAAAACTTAACTCTAAATGATTTGGTTGTTCAGGTTGGTGGATTAACGGGTTCTGCATCTAAACGAGTTGAAATTGCGAGGATGATAAAATCGGATGCAATAAACGACACAGATCCTAAACGGGTTAATGTATTTGAACTTGAAATTACTGCGGATAATAATGAGCAAATTAAAAATTTTGCATTAATGCCTTTTGATGTTATTAATGTAAGGAGAATGGCTGTTTATGAAAAGCCAGAAATGGTTAAAATTAGTGGTGCAGTATCATATCCAGGTAAATATGTTCTGGCTAATAAAAAAGAAACAGTCTATAATGTGGTAATGCGTGCAGGAGGATTGACCTCAATTGCTAATCTTGATGGTATGAAAATCAAAAGACCTATTAAAGAGGAACAAATTGAAAAATTAAAAAGTATAGATTTGAATCTAACTAAAGAAGATACTTTAAGGGAAAAAAAATTAGCAAAGAAATTAAAAGAAGAATTAAAATATGCTACTATTCCTGTGGATTGGGAAAAAATCGTGAAGGATAAAAGTCATTACTCAAATGTTACTTTATTCCCTGGTGACGAAATTGAAGTAGCAACTTACAATGAAGGCGTAAAAGTGACTGGAAATGTATTATTAACTTCTGAAATTCCATATAGAAACGGAAAGAGTTTTAAATATTATTTAAATGCTGTAGGAGGCGTGGATAATATGGGGTGGAAGAAAAAGGCTTATATCATATACCCGAATGGAAAAGCGGCAGTAGCTAGTTCTTTTTTGTTTTTTAGGTCTTATCCAAAAGTCACTCCAGATTCTCAAATTGTTGTTCCTGAAAAACCTATAACTAAAAAAATGACCCCAGGGGAGTGGGTCGGAATTGGTAGTGTAGTTTCGAGTTTGGCATTATTGATATTAACGGCTTTTAAATAAAAATAAGTTTTAAAATGGATAATAAACCAATTGGGAGCGATGAAATTTCGTTGAAGGAGTTATTAGTAAAAGTAAAGGAATGGTATATTTATTTACTATCACAATGGAAAATTATCGTATTAGCTGGAATAATAGGAGCTGCTTTGGGATTGACGTATTCTTTTATGAAAAAACCAGTTTATACGGCAACTTTATCATTTGCTTTAGAAGATGAAAAATCTGGAGGTGGTCTAGGTGGTGCATTAGGATTAGCAGGTTCGTTTGGACTTGACCTTGGAGGAGGAGGAGGAAGTATTTTTACAGGTTCAAATTTAACAGAGTTGTTTAAATCTCGTAGAATGGTAGAACAGACCTTATTGACTCCTGTTAATTATAATGGAAAAATAATTTCTTTAGCTGAAATGTACATTGAGATTAACGAACTAAGAAAAAGTTGGAAAGATAAAACTAAATTAGCTAATATTCAGTTCCTAATAAATACAAACCGTAAGTACTTTACAAGGGTACATGATAGTATTTTAGGCTCTATTTATCAAGATTTGTCTAAAGGAGGATTGTCGGTTGGTCAAAAAGATAAAAAGGTAGCAATTATTAATATAGATATGTGTTCTACCAATGAATTATTTGCAAAATATTTTTGCGAAGCACTTGCCAAAAATGTATCTGATTTTTATGTTGATACCAAAAGTAAAAAAGCAAGAACGAATATGTTAGTTTTACAAAGGCAAACTGATTCCATTAGGACAGAACTTAACGGAGCAATAACAGGAGTAGCAGTTGCGAACGATAATACTTTTAATTTAAACCCAGCGCTTAATGTACGTCGCGCTCCTTCGGTTCGGAGACAGGTAGATGTACAGGCTAATACAGCCATATTAACTGAATTGGTTAAACAATCTGAGTTGGCTAAAGTTACTCTGAGAAAAGAAACACCATTGATTCAAGTGATTGATAGACCAATATTACCACTTTCTAAAGAACGTTTTGGCAAAGCTAAAGGTATATTAATTGGTGGGTTTTTAGTAGTTTTTTTAACTGTGGCGGTTTTAATTTTTAGAAGAATTTTTACCAATTTTACAAAATAGAAAAATAATATATCATATGACTTTAGAGAATAAAACAATTTTAATTACTGGAGGTACTGGTTCTTTAGGTAAAGCACTTACTTCACATATTTTTAAACAATACCCAAGTATAAAAAAACTGATAATTCTTTCTAGGGATGAGCAGAAACAATTTCAGATGGCTCAGGAATATCCTGAAAAAGATTATCCGAAAATTAGGTTTTTTTTAGGTGATGTTCGTGATCAAGAAAGACTAATGAGAGCATTTAAAGGAGTAGATATTGTTATTCATGCTGCTGCGATGAAACATGTACATTTGGCAGAATATAATCCAGATGAATGCATTAAAACTAATATTGGAGGTGCTCAAAATGTAATTCATGCTGCTCTGGAGACAGGTGTTCAAGATGTTATTGCATTGTCTACAGATAAAGCATGTGCACCAATTAATTTATATGGAGCAACAAAATTGACTTCTGATAAATTGTTTGTTGCCGCCAATAATATTAAAGGAAAAAACCCTATTAAATTTTCAGTAGTAAGGTATGGTAACGTTATGGGATCTAATGGCTCTGTAATTCCCTTCTTTATGAAGAAAAAATTAGAAGGAAAGCTGCCTATTACTGATGCCACCATGACTCGTTTTAATATATCCTTACAGGGTGGAGTTGATATGGTAATGCATGCTATTTTATATGCTTGGGGAGGAGAAATATTTATTCCTAAAATTCCTTCGTACAAAATAACGGACGTTGCTGAGGCAGTTGCCCCAGAGTGTACTTTAGAAATTATAGGTATTAGACCTGGTGAAAAAATTCACGAAGAAATGATAACATCTTCTGATTCATATAATACATACGATTTAGGGAAATATTTTACAATCTTGCCATCAATTCCTAATTTTAATTTGGTGGATTTTATAAATGCTTTTAATGCTGTAAAAGTTTCTGAAGGGTTTAATTATAATTCAGGAACAAATACGGAATGGGAAACTGTAGATGGGTTGAGAGAATTAATAAAAGAACATGTAGATTCAAATTTTTAATAAATGAGCAATAAAATTATACCGTACGGTCGTCAGAATATTACTCAAGAGGATATAAATGTTGTTATTGCAGCATTAGAATCTGATTATTTGACTCAAGGGCCTAAAATATTAGAATTCGAACGTGAGTTTGCGAAATATGTTGGTTCTGTTTATGCTGTGGCAGTTTCAAATGGAACTGCAGCTTTGCATTTATGTGCTTTGGCATTAGATGTAAAAGAGGGTGATAAAGTAATTACTACTCCAATTACTTTTGCAGCTTCAGCAAATTGTGTTAAGTATTGTGGCGGTGAGATAGTTTTCTCAGATATTGATTCTGAAACATATCTTTTAGATATTGAAAAAGTTAGAGAACTATTAGAATCTTCGCCAAAAGGGACATATAAAGGAATTATTCCTGTAGATTTTGCGGGAAGAGCTGTAGATTTAGAGGCATATAGAAAATTAGCAAATGAATATGATTTGTGGATTATTGAAGATGCCTGTCATGCTCCGGGTGGATTTTTTAATGACATAAAAGGAGATAGACAAAATTGTGGGAATAGTAATTTTGCTGATTTGGCGATTTTTTCTTTTCATCCTGTTAAGCATATTGCTTGCGGAGAAGGTGGAATGATTACAACAAACGACGAGATATTTTATAAAAAACTTTTAGCCTTACGTACTCATGGTATTACAAAAAACGAATTAGAGTATCAGAATTCAGTAAGTTTTGCAAATGGAACGGATAATGATATAATTAATACTTATCCAGGCTGGTACATGGAAATGCAAGCTTTAGGATTTAATTATAGGTTAACCGATTTTCAGGCTGCATTAGGAACTAGTCAATTAAAAAGGGCAGAGGAAGGGTTGGTAAAAAGAAGAGGGATTGCAACACTATATAATGAAGCGTTCAAAACAAAATCTTTCGTTAAAGGGCAATCCGGGGTCGTTGAAGGACATGCTTATCATCTCTATGTTATTGAAGTAGAAGATCGCCTTGGGTTATATAATTATTTAAGAGAGAATAAAATTTTTGCTCAAATACATTATATACCATGTCATTTAATGCCATATTATAAACAATTTGGCTGGAAAGAAAAAGATATGCCAAATGCCGAAGAATATTATAAGAACTGTATAAGTTTACCAATGTATCCCACGTTGACAAATGATGAACAAAAATTTGTCATCGAAAAAATTATTTCTTACTATTCTTAAAAACAGAATAAATTGAAAAATAAAATAATATTAGGTACTGTTCAAATGGGATTGGACTATGGAATTAACAATAATTCTGGAAAGATATCTTTGGAGAATTGTTGTAAAATTCTCCAAAAAGCGTATGAATTAGGAGTTGATACTTTAGATACAGCTGAAGCATATGGTAATGCACATCAGGTAATTGGTGATTTTCACAAGCTAAATCCAAAAATAAAGTTTAATGTCATTACTAAAATTCCACATCATGGCATACTAAAAAATATAGAACAAACTGTAGCTAAATATATTTATGATTTACATGTAGAATCGATCGAGACATTAATGTTTCATTCTTTTGAGTCGTATATAGATAATAAACAAATCTTGGTAGTTTTAAAAGATTTGAAAAGTAAAGGATTGATTAAACATATTGGTGTTTCTGTTTATACTAATAAGCAAATTGAGGCCTTATTGTTAGATGATATTATAACTGTTGTTCAAATGCCTTTTAATTTATTAGATAATGAATCAGTGCGAGGAGATCTAATGGAGAAGTTGAAAAATAAGTCCAAGGTTATTCATACAAGATCAGCTTTTTTGCAAGGTTTGTTTTTTAAAGAGAATCTCGAAGATAACTACGTTGCTCAAAAATTATCTAACGAATTAACAATGATAAAAAAAATTGCTATTGAAGGGAATGTAAGTATTTCGAATTTAGCATTAAGTTATTGTTTATCTCAAAAAAACATTAATCAAGTGTTGATTGGAGTAGATTCTGTGAATCAGTTGATTGATAATTTAAAATCAATTAATTATAAAATTAGTAAAGAGACGTTATTGGCAATAAATAGATTGAAGGTTGATGATTTTGATTTATTAAACCCATCATTATGGAAATAAAAACGGTGTTAATCACTCAGGCTAGAACAGGTAGTACTAGATTACCGGGCAAGGTATTAAAAGAGATTGGAGGAAAATCATTACTTCAAATTCATCTGGAGCGCTTAAAGGAATGTTCTAAAGTATCAGAAATAATTGTTGCAACCACTAGTAATAATGAAGATTCAATAATTTATGAGAAAGCAATTGCATGGGGTGTTAGTGCTTCAAAAGGTTCTGAGTCAGATGTACTGGATCGTTTTTATCAAGCAGTAAAAGATGAAAAAGCTGATTGGATTGTGAGAGTTACATCAGATTGCCCACTAATCGATCCTAATTTAGTTGATGAAGTTATATCATTTGTTCAGGAAAATGATAAGGATTATGGGTCAAATGTTCTTATTGAAAATTTTCCAGATGGACAGGATATTGAGGTTTTTAAATTTTCAGCACTTAAAAAGGCTTGGAAGGAAGCTAAATTGCTGTCAGATAGAGAACATGTTACAACTTATATAAGAAATAATTCTGATTATAAGGGGGGAAGTTTGTTTTCTGCAATTAATTATCAATGCTATACAGATTTTTCTAATATTAGAATGACCGTTGATGAAAAGAGTGATTTCGATTTAATTGAGATAATTGTAAGTAAATTAGGTACATCCAAATCTTGGATAGAATATGTGAATTTTATTATTGAAAATGATTTAATCAAAATGAATGATCAAATTATTAGAAATGAAGGATTATTAAAGTCATTAAAAAAAGATATATAATGGGAGCAGGACAAGAATTATATAAAAAAGCTAAAACATTAATACCTGGAGGTACAATGTTGTTATCTAAAAGACCGGAAATGTTTTTGCCAGATTTATGGCCTTCTTATTTTTCAAAAGCTAAAGGTTGTAAAATATGGGATCTAGATGGTAGAGAAT
The DNA here is from genome assembly GCF_035013205.1 of Flavobacterium sp. PL02. Lineage (NCBI taxonomy): Bacteria > Pseudomonadati > Bacteroidota > Flavobacteriia > Flavobacteriales > Flavobacteriaceae > Flavobacterium > Flavobacterium sp. PL02. Next base: position 320,378 of record NZ_JAYGJP010000002.1, on the reverse strand, counting down.
TATTAGATATGTCTATAATGGGTATCGGAACAAATACACTTGGATATGGTAATGATGAAGTCGACAGTGCCGTTATGGAAACTGTGAAAAATGGAAATATGACTACTCTAAATTGTCCCGAAGAAGTTTATTTAGCAGAAAAGTTGATTGAATTAAATCCTTGGGCAGATATGGTGCGTCTTGCCAGGAGTGGGGGTGAAGCTAATTCAATTGCAATTCGTATTGCTCGTGCAGCATCTGGAAAAGATAAAGTTGCAATATGTGGTTATCACGGATGGCATGACTGGTATTTATCAGCAAATCATAATGGAAGTGATGATTTATCAGGACATTTAATTCCAGGGTTAAGTCCAAAAGGAGTGCCTAAAAATTTAAAAGATACTGTCTTTCCTTTTAATTATAATAATTATGAAGAGCTATTATCAATCGTTGAAAAGAATGATATTGGGGTAATCAAAATGGAAGTAGTGCGTAATTTTGGGCCTGAAGATAATTTTTTGCATAAAGTGAGAGCTTTAGCTACGGAAAAAAATATTGTACTTATTTTTGATGAATGTACCTCAGGTTTTAGAGAGACCTTTGGAGGTATTTATAAAAAATATGGAGTGGAACCAGATATGGCAATGTATGGAAAAACTATTGGTAATGGGTATGCTTTAACAGCAGTTGTGGGAAAAAGATCTGTTATGGAGGCCGCCCAAAATACCTTTATCAGTAGTACTTTTTGGACAGAAAGGATAGGCCCTACAGCAGCAGTTGCTACTCTAAAAGTCATGGAACGTGTTAAATCATGGGAAACTATTACTCAAATAGGAACTAAAATGCGTGACGGTTGGCAAAAACTTGCAGATACTCATGGTTTAAGTATCACAATTTCAGGTATACCAGCTTTAAGTACATATGGTTTTAATAGTTCAAATGCAATGGCTTATAAAACATTAATAGCACAAGAAATGCTTGATAAAGGTTTTCTTGCCAGTACTAATTTTTATGCATCAACTGCGCATAGTGACGAAAATCTAGAATTATATTTTACTGCTTTGGACGAAGTTTATCATCAAATAGCAAATTGTGAAAATGGTAATTTTCAAATTGAATCCCTTTTAAAAGGGCCAATTTGTCATGGTGGTTTTAAGAGATTGAATTAATAAAATGAGAAGCTATAAATGTTTATCAAATTTAATTTTTCAAGAAGATTTATTCTCGTTAGTTCCAATTAGAGATGAAGACAAATATGATATCTTAAAAAATAAGAAATGAGCAAATTTATCATTTAAGACAGTCAAATGTATTAACTAAAGTTCAACAGGATTATTATTTTAGTGAAATTGTTACTAAATTATTTGAAGAAGAAGAAGAAACCTAATCAAATTTTATTTTCTGTATTAAAAGATAATAAATTCATTGGATATGGAGGATTAGTTCATATAAATTGAGTTGATAAAAATGCTGAAATTTCATTCATTATGAAAACTGAATTAGAAGAAGAAAGTTTTTTTCCTATTTGGCTCAGTTATTTGAAACTAATCGAAAAAGTAGCATTTAATGATTTAAAAATACATAAAATTTTTACTTATGCTTTTTATTTTAGACCTCATTTATATACTGTATTTGAAAATGCTAATTTTGTTGAAGATGCTAGATTGAAAGAGCATTGTTTTTTTGATAATAAATATATTGATGTGGTAATTCATTCAAAAATAAATAGAATATGTTAAGTTTTAAAAAAGCAAGTTTGGCTGACATGAGACTTTATTTTGTATGGGCAGACGATTCGATTGTTAGAGAGCAATCCTATAATTCTGGAACAATTGATTTATAAAATCATGAAAGTTGGTTTAGGTCCAAATTAAATTATAATTTATGTTTGATGTTGATTTTTGAGAATGAAGAGAATTTAAAGGTGGGACAATTTAAGAATTCAAAAAGTAAGTGACTCTGATGCTTTAATTAGTATATCTATTGCCTTAGAGCATAGGGGGAAAAGCTATGGAAAAGAAATGCTCGAAATGGCAGCAGATTTTTTTTTACAATTAAACCCAAACTTTACGATAAATGCGTTTATAAAAGAAATAAATTTAAGCTCTAAATATGTTTTCGAAAAAGCAGGATTTAAATTTAATGAGTAAGTATGATAATTTTAATAGTTTTCATTACATAAAAAGAAAACAGAATGAAAATAGATAATTTCAAAATAGATGAAGAAAGCAGGGTTTTCATTATTGCAGAGCTTTCAGCTAACCATAATGGTAGTATAGAAACTGCTATTGAAACTATTCGTGCCGCAAAACGAGCAGGAGCAGATTGCATAAAATTTCAAACTTATACAGCTGATACTATAACAATTGATTCTAATAAAGAAGATTTTTTAATTAAAGGAACAATTTGGGAAGGTAAAAATCTTTATAAATTGTACCAAGAAGCTTATACTCCATGGGAGTGGCATGAGGAGTTGTTTAAAGTGGCAAAAGAAGAAGGTTTAGTTTGCTTTTCTTCCCCATTTGACAAAACAGCTGTTGATTTTTTAGAGACTTTGAATGTACCTGCTTATAAGATTGCTTCTTTTGAAATTACTGATATTCCTTTAATTGAATATGTGGCATCAAAAGGGAAACCAGTCATTATATCTACGGGAATTGCTGAATTAGAAGATATAGAATTGGCGTTAGATGCTTGTTATAGAATGGGAAATAAAGATGTTGCATTGCTGAAATGTACATCTAGTTACCCTGCTCCAATTGAAGAAGCTAATATGTGCATGGTAAAAGATTTATCTGAACGATACAATGTAATTAGTGGTCTTTCGGATCATACAATGGGAGCAACTGTTCCAATTGTTGCAACTGTATTTGGAGCTAAAATTATTGAGAAGCATTTTATATTAGATCGTTCTATAGGTGGTCCAGATGCTTCTTTTTCTATGAATGAAAAGGAATTTACTGGTATGGTAAAAGCAGTTCGGGAAGCAGAGAGTGCAATTGGGATAGTAGATTACATCTTGACTGAAAAACAAGCCAAAGGGAAGGATTTTTCAAGATCGTTGTATGTTGTTGAAGATATCAAAGCAGGAGAAGTTATAACTGAGAAAAATGTACGTTCCATCAGGCCTGGTTTTGGAATGCATCCGAAATATTACAAAGAAATTTTAGGGCAAAAAGCAACGATAGATTTAGAAACAGGAGATACATTAAAATGGGAAAACATCATTAAATAAAATTTATGAAAATAAAAATATCTAGTTTACTATATGTTTTGGTTTTTTTTCTTCTTGCTCCGTACCAAATAGCGATGATAATGACAAATTGAAAAGTCAAAGACTTTCCTAGTGATGTGGACTACTTGTCTCACAAAAATAAAAAAAAATCATCAATTTATTTGGCAAAAATTAAAGTAGAGGACTTAAAAATTGATTAATATATGCCTAATACAAAAAAAGTAAAAATGTTTTTAAAAGAGGAAGAAATTCCTAAACCAGAATTTCATGAATTTTTTTTCGAGTTTGAAAATAGGTATAATGTATTTGATTTAAAGACAGAAAGAGGATTTCCATTTTGGGATATCTTAAGATTTGATGTTTTTTTAGAACTATGTTATGGAAATGGAATTACTATTTGTGAAAAACACACACTATCTAATAAATTTAAAAAACGTTTAAAAATTTCAGGAAGATTATTATTATCTTTCTTTAAGCTTTTTTTCTTACAATATCAAGATTTTTTCTTGTCAGAATCGAGAACAAAAGATGTTAAAGGATTTCAATATGATAGTTATTTTGATCAGGTTTCTTCACTCATCGGTAAAAATATTTATTATGAATTAAATTCTCCGACTTTAAAATATTCAAATTATAAAAGAAGAGTTTTTGATATTAGAATTATATTTCGAAAATTACGAGTTTTTAAGCCATCAATTTCTGAGCAGGAAAAGATAAATTTAAATAAAATAATCGATGATATTGATTGCTTTTTCAATCAAAAAATGGATTATGATAAATATAAGTCTTTATATGAGGATTTTCTTTTTGATTATAATTTCTATCATTTCTTATTGAAATTTAAAAATATTAAAAGGGTTTTTATAGTTCAGAGAGGTGTACAAAAAGCTCTTTTTCTAGCAGCGAAAGATTTAAATATAGCAACTTTCGAATTTCAACATGGTGATATCGTTAAATCTACATTGTTATATAATTATTTCTCGTTAGAAAATATAGATTTAAATAGCATTTCATTTTCAAAATACTTATTAACTTTCTCACAATTTTGGACAGATGATAAAAATATACCCTCAGAATGTATAGAAATAGGAAGTGAAAAGTTATCGAAGACTGTCGAAAAAAGTACTTTTAATAAAAACATAGTCATAATTTCTTCTCCGTCTCATTTCGATGTTTTAAAATCTATTGCTATTGAAATATCAATAAAATACCCAGATTATATAATCTTATTTAAACTGCATCCAATAGAATATCCTCTTTATACCACATATCAAAATATATTTAAAAATTACACTAATATTAGTTTAATAGCAGATCGGTTAGATGTGCTAGAGTTGATGAAAATTTGTAATGATTTCGTTGTGGTTTATTCTACAGTTATTTACGAATTAATTCATAACAAAAAAAATATTTACATATACAAAAAAGTGGACTATAATAAATTTGAGAATTCATTTGATATTCCCAATATTTTTTTATTTGAAAATATAAAAGATTTTTCAGTAAGAAATGAAATAGAATCAGAAATTAAGTATAATAAAGAATTTAGTGTTTTTTTTAAAAAATTTAATAAAGATAATTTTTTAAATATAATCAATAATCAATAATCAATAATCTCAAAATTAGAGATGCAAGAAAGCAGAAAACTAATAAAAAACACTACTGTTTACGCGTTAGGTGATATTATTCCGAGGCTTTTGGGCTTTATTTCGTTTCCGATCTTAACACATTATTTGACACCTTCAGATTACGGTATTGTAAATTACATTAATGCTTTATCAACATTTTTATTAGTATGTTGTTTCCTCTGTACAAATACCTATTATCTAGTCTTTTTTTATAGATGTGAAGATGAATTAGCTCAGAAAAAATTATTAGGAAATCTTTCTACTTTTGTTATTGGATTTAATGTATTGATTTTACTGTTTTTTTTCTTATTTGGGAGTCAGTTTTTTAGTCTTTTAGGAAGTAATATCCCTTTTTTTCCTTATATTATTATAGGTGTATTAACTAATTTTTTTAATATCTTTTCTATTTTGCCTTCGGCATTATATAGGTTACTGGAAAAGCCATTATTTTTAACAATTTTAAATGTAACAAGAGGAATTATTACATTAGTGCTAACCTTAATTTTAGTTATTTATTTTGATTTTTCAGCTTTAGGAGTTTTGTATGCAGGGTTAATAGTAAATTTAATTTTTGCACTTATTTTTTTGTATTCAATACGTAATCATGTTGTATGGAATTTTAACTACAAACAAATAAAGGAGGTACTTGCATTTTCGCTGCCTCTTGTGCCAGGTTCGCTTGCCTATTATATTACGACAATATCAGATAGGATTTTAATTGACAAATATCTTAATCTGAGTGATTTAGGGATCTATGGGACCGCTGCGACCTTGGCGCTCATTCTTAATATATTTTCTTATGGTGCCTATAAAGCATTTGAACCCTTTATCTTTAAAAGCTGGGGACAAGAGGATTTTTTAAGCGTTTTTGAAAAAATTAGAAATTCGTTTGTTTATGTTTTGCTTATTGGTGTATTATGTTTGACATTGTTTTCAAAAGAATTTTTTCAAATAGTGTCAACTGCAAAATTTCATAATGCCTATTTTTATGTGCCCATGATTATAATAGGAGTGTATAGTTCTTCTATACGAATGCTTTACGGAACCGTAATTACTGCACAAAGTAAAACAAAAATGAACTCTGCTGTTAGTATAATAGGTGCAAGTATTAGTATTGTACTTAATATTTTGCTTTTGCCAAAATTTGGGCTTATATGTGCAGCTTTAGTTTCCAGTTTAGCGTTAACGGTCGAGTCATTTATTTTAATTAGATGTTCAAGATTGAATATCAATCATATAAGGCCTTTTTTAGGATTTATAATAGCAGCTGTTTTTATAATTTTGTTCGTTTATATAGTAGAAATAGATCAAATTATTTATTCTATTTTAGTTAAAAGCGGTGTTCTCTTAGTTACCGTTTTATTACTGTCAAAAATTTTCTCAATAAATCCGCTAAAGATAATTTCAGGATTCGTAAAAAAATAATTATTATGAAAGTGAAGGCTAGAGTTATAGCATTTTATTTACCTCAATTTCATCCCATACCAGAGAATGATGAATGGTGGGGAAAAGGATTTACAGAATGGACTAATGTAGGCAAAGCAAAACCACTTTTTAAAGGTCATTATCAGCCAAGAGTACCTGCTGATTTAGGATATTATGATTTACGAGTACCAGAAAGTCGCAAAGCACAGGCTGATATGGCAAGAGAATATGGCGTTGAAGGTTTTTGTTATTGGCATTATTGGTTTGGTAATGGTAAAAGACTTATAGAGCGACCATTTAATGAAGTTCTGGCTTCCGGAGAGCCTGATTTCCCATTTTGTTTAGCATGGGCAAATGAAACATGGAAAGGTTTTGCACATGGTATGACAAACCGTAATGTTTTAATTGAGCAGCTCTATCCCGGAGTTGAAGATTACATAGCTCATTTTTATGAAGTATTACCCGCTTTTAAAGATCATAGATATATAAAAATAAATAACAAACCTATTTTTATGATTTATAAACCTTTAGGAGATCCGGAAGTTTTAGTTTTTATGGAAACCTGGAGAAAATTGGCGATAGAAAATGAATTAGAAGGCATTTATTTTATAGGACATCATAATGATATGAAAAATAGTTTACAGGATATCAAAAATAGTGGTGTAGATGCAGTTAATACAACTAGATTAAATAATTATATTATCAATCATCGTACTTTTTATCAGAGAGTTCAGGGGAGATTAAATAGACTATTGAGAGGTGTTGCTTTGTCATATCCTTATGAAGTAATGTCAAAATACTTTCTTTCGAAAACCGAAGATACGCAGGAAAATGTATTTCCAAGTATTATTCCTGGTTGGGATCATACTCCTAGAAGTGGTATAGAAGGATTAATTATTACAAAAACAAATCCTGGTGTTTTTAGCAAGCATGTAAGAGATGTTGCAAAAATGGTTTCTAATAAGGAAGATGAAAATAAAGTAATATTTCTTAAATCTTGGAATGAATGGGCAGAAGGAAATTATATGGAGCCTGATTTGAAATATGGAAAGCAATTTTTAGAAGCTCTAAAGAAAGAGATTGTATATTAAAGCTATATAATCTTTAACTAAATAAGTTAAAATTTGAAAATATATTACATATACCATTTATCAGAATCTGTAAGAGAAGGCGGAATGTCTCGAAATAATGCTTTTTATAAAAGAGTCTCAGATCTGGATGCTATAAAAATAAATATCTACAGTAAAAATATTTGTAAGAGGTTTTGGTTTGGACTCAAAACAATTAGTATTTTATACTTTCTTAAAAATAGAAGTATACTTATTCATCAGGGAAGTTTATGGATTTTGTTTCCGATTTTTTTTATGAAAATTGTTTTTTTTCGAAAAATTGTTTTTTATCTGCTTAAGAAAATTTCAAGTAGAAATAAATTAATTTTAGAGGTAAATGATTTGATTTATGAACAATCTATTGATTTGGAATTAGTGGTAGATGATTTTTTTTCCTTTTTACAAGATAAACTTTATACAATTGAAAATTGCAATTATATTTTTGCATCTAATGAAATGAAACATTATGTAAGTGAAAAATATTCTATTCTGCCAAAATATTCTACTGTAATAGTTAATGGAGCTCCAGAGCTATGTGATTATTCTTTTATGTTTAATAATGAAGAGTGGATGAATACGGACAAACTAAAGTTTGTTTATGCTGGAAGTCTTAATAAAGGAAGACAAATAGAAGATTTATTAGCTGTTTTTGATAATGATAAAGATAATTTGCTTATTGTTTTAGGAAATGAAGGAGAATGGTTAGAGGAAATTGAATTAGCCAATAATATTTTTTATTTAGGTAATTTTGAAGAAAAAATTGCCCATTATTTAGTTTCAAAATGTGATATAGGTATAATTCCTTATAATGAGGATAGGTTTTATTATAACTTATGTTTTCCAACAAAAGTATCATTTTATTTAACTGCGGGTCTTCCCATTTTTTCTACACCATTAAAAGAATTACAAAATGTATTTTATAATGATGATGTGATTTTATTTAATTCATTCAGTGATTGGAAGAATGTTATTATGAATATTGATAAAAAATATATTGAAAAAATGAAGAAATCGACAGATCTTATAAAAAACAAATATCAATGGGATTTTTTATTAAAAAGATTCGATTTTAAATAGTTTTATGGTTTTGAACTGTGCTTTTTTTCATTAAAACTGTCAAATATTTAGTCAATATAATTTTTTATGCTGCACATAATAATATTTTCTTTTTCCTGATATCGAATGATTTCTATATTGTTTTTTGTTTTTTTTTTATTTTCATTCATTGCTTTTTTTTCACCAAAAGATGTATTGAATAAATATGTTTTGTACACTTTTGTTGGTTTTATCTTAATATTTATAGCTGGTTTTCGAAGTGAACAGGGAAATCCAGATTATGCTAATTATAAAGAGATGTATGAAGACGCAAGAACAGGCGATGTCATCGTAGAGTTCTCCTATGTTTTTATCTCTCATATAGTTCAATTTATATTTGATAACATATTATTTGTATTTCTGGTATATGCTATCATAGGGGTTTCTTTGAAATTAACAGCAATAAAACAATTGACGGATTTATGGTTCCTGTCTCTAATAATATATTTTAGTAATTTTTTTATACTTCACGAAGTCATTCAAATTCGGGTGGGGGTAGCTTCAGGCTTTTTGCTTCTATGTATTAAACCAATTTATGACAGAAATCTAAAACGATTTTTAGTGTTGGTTCTGTTAGCGGTGTTTTTTCATGTTTCTTCTTTAATTATATTACCATTATGGTTTTTAGGTAAATTTAAAAATAAGATCAATCTTTTTGTTGTAGGAATAATAATACCTATTAGTTACTGTGTTTATTTTATGAATGTAACGATATTAAATTTTATACCTATTCCTTATGTACAAGAAAAATTAGATGTATATGCTCAATTGCAAGAATTAGGAACAGCTGATTTTTTGACAGAAATAAATGTTTTTAATTATGTCTTTCTTGCGAGAATCCTTTTTTTTTACTTTTTGCTGTATAAGAGTGAGTTATTAATGAGTCATAATAAATATACTGTTTTATTGTTAAATATATATGCTATTTCATTATTTATGTATCCAGCGTTGGCTATGATGCCTGTTCTAGCTGGAAGAATTAGTGAATTGTTGGGAGTGGTAGAAATAATATTATTACCGCTTATATATTATACGATTAGACCTAGATATATTTCAATATTAATTATTGTAGTCTGGGCTTTTGGAATATTAATGGTTAATATATTTAAGTCACAAATACTAGGTTAAAATTTCTTTATTAAAATTTATTTATGGAGTCATTGGTTTATATTTTATTAGCCTCTTATAATGGAGAAAAATATATTGAAACACAATTGGAGAGTCTGCTTTCTCAAACATATACAAACTGGTGTTTGTTGATACGTGATGACGGTTCTACGGATTGTACTTTAGGAATTATTGAAAAATATATAAAGAGAGACGCTAGAATAAAATTAGTTGATGAAAATGATCTAAATAAAGGAAAAGGTGCTTGTCAAAATTTTCACAATTTGATTAAAGTTGCTGTTGCACAGGAGGCATCTTTTATATTCTTTTGTGATCAAGATGATTATTGGTTTCCTGACAAAGTTGAAAAAATGATGCATGTTGTTGATAAAAGTCACAAACCAACTATGTTGTATTCAAGTTTTTTTTATGCGGATAATAATTTGAAGAAGCTGCCAAAGCATGTTCAAGAAATTAGATCATCTTTTTTGAAGCCATCTTTTAAGAGAGTGATTGTTCAAAATACAGTTTACGGATGCACAATGATGATTAATTACCAGCTAGCTGAAAAATGCCTGCCAATACCGCTAGAGGCTGAAAATCACGATTATTGGATTGCTTTGGTAGCTACTGGTATTGGCGCTAAAATTGATCATTTAGACATACCATTAATGTTATATAGACAACATGATAATAACGTTTCGGGAAATTATAATGATCACAGTAATTTATCTCGAGTTAAAAGACTTTTCATGAATTGGAATAGCATGAAAAAAGTTCAATGGGAAAAAATTAAAATGATTAATACTGTTGCCGAACAATTGAAAAATGAGTTGCTGCCTAAAAACTTAGAATTACTCGAAGGATATTTAAACGTAATTAAATATAATAATATTAGACTTATTAGTTTTTGTATAAAGTATGGAATAAAAAGACATTCTTTTTTGTCAACAATTGTCTTCTATTTTGTTTTATGTAGTTTGCCTAAAGTAAAACAGAATTAATTTAATTTTAAAAGTGATTAAAACTTGCCCTAATAAAAGGTAATTTTAAATAAGATAGATATTACATGAAAATTGCTTTTATTTTACCAGCTTTAATTAATAAAGGACCTATAATTGTTGCTCATAGTATAGTAAAATATCTTAAAGATAAGGTAGATCTAATTGATGTTTATTATTTTGATGATAATGAAAAAACATTAGATTTTGACTGTGATATTTATCATATAAATAAATCTGTAGTTATTGATTTTGATAAGTATGATATAATTCATAGTCATACCTTTAGAGCTGATTTATATGTGTTTAAATGGAGAAAAAAAATTATGCACGCAAAGATTATAAGTACAATCCATCAGGATACTTTTAAAAGCTTTTCCATTCAGTATAATAATGTGGCCTCATATTTTTTAACTCATTATTGGTGTTTCATTCATCGACAATTTGATGGAGTTGTCTCTATTTCTAACCAAATAAAAGACAAATACAATAAATTATTATTAAATAAAATAACAACAATCCACAATGGATGTAATATCGATAATGTAAATATTAATAAGGAAATAGAAGATTCAATTCAATTATATAAAGAAAAAGGGTATAAAATTCTTGGATCTTATGCATATATAACTCAAGGAAAAGGACTTTTACAAGTTGTAAAAGTTCTAGAATTACTACCCGATTATGTTTTTGTTTTAATAGGTCAAGGGCCATATTTGGCCAAAATTAAAAAAAACGTAGAGAAATTAAATCTGTCAGATCGAGTTTTATTTATACCATATATACAAGCCCCTTATTCTTATTTAAAATTCTTTGACATATACATGATGCCATCATATTCGGAAGGATTTGGATTAGCTATGGTTGAAGCTGCATTGGCGCAGAAATCAATAGTGTGTTCTAAACTAGCGTCATTTTATGAAATTTTTAATGATAATGAAGTTTGTTTTTTTGAGTTGGACGATTCAGAATCTTTAGCCCAAGCTATCAAATTGGCAGATATTGAAAGCCAAAAAAGAGGTAAACGTGCTTTTGATAAGGCAAATATGTTTTTCACCTCACAAAAAATGGCAGATAATCATTTACTTTATTATAGACAAATATCCAATAAGTATCTGAAGACTTAGTAATTTTGAGAATTAGAACAATTTATAACTTTGTATATAAAAATGTTTTTTTGATTTTTATACTTAGAAGTTATTGTATACATAATTTATTAATGCAATTATTAGTAATAAAGATTATCTAATATAATCTTAAATGTTTAGATAGAATTAGAACTGACCTTAGATTTGGCGATAGAATGAATTTACTTTTAGGAAAGAAATGAGCGGTCAGCTTTTTTTATGGAATTATATAGGGTTAAACGATCAAAAAAATATTAAACAACAAAAAAATGACTGCTAAATATAAAATTTTAATTACAGGTGGGTCAGGATTTATTGGTACTAATTTTACGGAAAAAATGGTTTTGAATGACCACGAAATTTTAAATATTGATATTAATCCACCGAAAAGGGAAAAATTAAATAAGTATTGGATAAATGTAGATATCAATGATTTAGAAAAATTAAGAGAATCCGTTTTTAATTTTAATCCAGACTATATTTTACATTTAGCTGCTCGAACCGATTTGGATGGAATAGTTTTAAAAGACTACGATGTCAATATTCTAGGAGTAGAAAATTTACTAATAATTGTAAATGAGTTAAAAAAAATTAAAAAAATTATTATAACGTCTTCAATGTTAGTATGTCGAGGAGGATATTATCCTAAAGATCAATTTGATTATACACCAACAACTGTCTACGGAGAGAGTAAAGTAAAAACGGAACAGAAAGTATGGGAAAATAAACCTGCTTGCGATTGGGCAATAATAAGACCAACTTCAATTTGGGGACCTTGGTTTGGGATGCCTTATAGAAATTTTTTTGATATGGTAATTGCAGGAAGATATTTTCATATTGGTAAGAGAGCTTGTACAAAAACTTATGGTTATGTAGGGAATTCAATTTTTCAAATTGAGAGTTTACTTTTTTCGGAAACAAAAGATGAAGAAGAAAAAGTCTTTTTTATTGGAGATGATCCAGCTATTAATATTGAAGATTGGGGAAATGAGATCGCAAGTGAATACGGGAACAAAATTAAAAGAATGCCATATTTTATAATTAAAATGGCAGCTTTTTTTGGAGATGTTTTGAAGTTATTTAAAATTAGTTTCCCTATGAACTCATTTCGTTTGCAAAATATGACAACTAACAATATTATAAATTTAGCAAACACAAATAAAATAGCTCCAGTATTGCCTTACACAAGAAAAGAAGGAATAAGAACAACTTTAAAATGGATCTTAGAGCCAGATAAAGGTCTATGATGCAGAGAATAGAGGAATTGAATTAGCTACAGGAAATTTAATTGCTATTCTTAATTCAGATGATACATTTAATTCAAATACTGTTATTGAGGAAATAGTTAATTTTCATCAGCAAAATGATATTGATACATCAATTGGAAACATCATTCATCATCAAGAAAATGGTAGAGTTATTATGTTGTATTCTTCTAAGTATTGGAATCCCGAAAAACTTAAAAGCGATTTTTTCTATAAATATGGAAACTATGATTTAGGTTTTAAGATTGGAGCAGATTATGAATTAATTAGTCGTTTATTTCTAAAAACAAAATAAGCTGGAAATATTCTAGAATAACGACTACTGCTATGCTTATTGGATGCTTAAGTAGCTCCGAATCCTCTTCGTAAATTAATTACTAAAGAGATTCAAAAAGCTCTGAGAATGAATGCGATTTTTTTTCTCCGTTAAAAATTACAATGAGATTTTTTTGGAAAAATTAATAGGGTTTTAAAAAGAAATATTTAAATATATATATGTAAAATGAGAACAACAAAAAAAGTTATAGTTTTAGGTGGAGGTGGTTTTATTGGTGGGCACTTAGGTAAAAGATTGAAAAATGAAGGATGCTACGTGAGAATAGCTGATATAAAAAATCACGAGTATTTTGATCATCAAGAAATTTGTAATGAGTTTATATTAGCAGATTTACGTGACCCTAAAGCCGTTGAATTAGTAATTGGAGAAGGCTATGATGAAGTTTATCAATTAGCTGCTGATATGGGTGGAGCTGGTTACATTTTTACAGGAGAAAACGATGCGAATGTGATGCATAATTCAGCATTAATCAATCTGAATGTTGTACATGAATGTGTAAAAAAGAATATTAAGAAATTGTTTTATTCTTCTTCTGCATGTATGTATCCTGAACATAATCAATTAGATGCAGATAATCCTAATTGTGAAGAGTCTTCAGCTTATCCTGCAAATCCAGATTCTGAATACGGATGGGAAAAACTTTTTAGTGAGCGTTTATATTTTGCATTTAATAGAAACTATAAATTAAATGTAAGAGTTGCAAGATTTCATAATATTTTCGGCCCACAGGGTACGTGGAACGGTGGTAAGGAGAAGGCTCCGGCGGCTATGTTAAGAAAAGCGGCAGAAAACCCAGAAGGCGGAACATTTGAAGTTTGGGGAGACGGTTTACAAACTCGTAGTTTTTTATATGTAGACGAATGTGTAGAAGCTGTTTTAAGATTAATGGAAAGTGAATTCTTAGGGCCGGTAAATATTGGTTCAGAAGAAATGGTAACGATTAATCAATTGGCACAAATGGCAATTAGAATTTCTGATAAAAATATTCAAATAAAAAATATTGCTGGACAAGAATTTATTGATAAATATGGTTTCAAATGCCCTGTTGGTGTAAGAGGTAGAAACTCTGATAATAAATTATATGAAGAAAAAGTAGGATGGAAAGTTTCTGAACCATTAGAAAAAGGAATGGAAAAAACTTTTTCTTGGATTAATGAGCAAGTAAAATTATCGAAGTAATTTGATAAAGATTAAAAGCTGCTCTTTAAATGGGCAGCTAAACAAAAAAAACTTTTTTTGAGTTTAACTTATAAAAGAATTAACACTTTTGAAAATATTATTAATTACGCAGGTTTTTTATCCTGATACAGTCTCTGTCTCGCAGCATTTATGGGATTTAGCAGAACATCTTCAAAAAAATGGACATGAGTTAACTGTTTTTTCGAGTAGATATCCTTATGAAGAAAAGAATATAAAATATCCTAAATTTGAAGAGGTAAACGGAATAAAAATAGTTAGAATTAATCAATCTAAATTTGGCAAGAGAAATGCTTTTTTTAGAATAGTTGATTTTTTTACATTTAGTTTCAATATTTCAATAAAATTATTGTTCATAAAAAAGAATAAGTATGATCTAATACTTGGGACAACGGTGCCTCCTCTATTATCTTTCTTAGGGGTATTGATATCTAAGTTCAATAGGATTCCTTTCTATTACTGGATTATGGATTTGCAACCCGAATTGTCAATAGCTTCAAATCTAATAAAGAAAGAATCTTTAGCGGCTAAATTCTTTACTTTTATTGGGAATTATAGTATAAAAAACTCAAAGAAAATTATCTCACTTGACAAATTTATGACGCAATATTTGATTGGTAGAGGAGCTTTAGAATCAAATATATATACTATTCCTGTTTGGCCTGTAATTGATAGACTTTATGAAGGAGATAGGGAAAGTAATCCGTTTAGAGTAGAAAATGCGTTTGGAGATAAAATCGTAATAATGTATTCTGGTAATCATGCTTATGTTCATCCATTAGATACATTGTTAAATTCAGCAAACTTATTGAAAAATGATAATCGATTTCTTTTTGTTTTTGTTGGAGGAGGAGTGCGAAAAAAAGATGTGACAAATTTTAAAGAGCTGAATAATTTAAAAAATATAATACAGCTACCATTTCAACCACGTGAAAATATTCATAACTCGCTTGGATCTTCTGACATTCAAGTTGTAATTATGGGTGAAAATCAAGTTGGTTTTACACATCCCAATAAAATTTATGGTGCAATGTACGTGGGGAAACCCGTTCTTTATATTGGACCAAAGCAGTCGCACATTACAGATATATTATTTGATTTGCCAGGTAACATTATTACAGGGCATAATGAATCGGAGTTTATTGTAACAGAATTGTTGAAATTTGCTAGTTTAAATGATGAAGAAAAAAATGAAATTGGTTTAAACAATTTAAAATATGTGAATAAAAGCTTCTCACCAGTTATTTTAAAAGATAAAATGAAAGATATATTTAAAATTTCATCACTTATTTAGATGATAAAAATTTTAATTTCAGGATTGACAGGCTTCGTTGGCCAAAATCTCTCTAAATATTTATTAAATAATTCTTTTGAAATTAATCCTATTTCTCTACGAAATCTAAACTGGAAAAAGAATTTTGAGGCAGATGTCATAATTCATCTTGCAGGAAAAGCGCATGATACCAAGAAATCGAGTGATACCTCAGAATATTTTAAAGTCAACACCGATTTAACTAAGGAATTATTTGATGCTTTTTTAGAAAGTAAAGCTAGAGACTTTATTTACTTCAGTAGTGTAAAAGCTGTAGCTGATGAGGTTATAGAAGTTTTGTATGAAGATGTCTTAGCTAATCCCAAAACTCCATATGGTCAATCCAAGTTGCAAGCTGAGGAATATATATTATCCAAGGAAATTTCGCAAAGCAAAAGAGTTTTTATAATTAGGCCATGTATGATTCATGGTCCAGGTAACAAAGGAAATTTAAATTTATTTTATAATCTAGTAAAAAAAGGAATACCTTATCCTTTAGCTGCTTTTCATAATGAAAGATCATTTTTAGGTATCGATAACCTAAATTTCTTGATCAAGGAGATTATTTTAAATAAAAACATATCTTCCGGAATTTATAATTTTGCAGATGATGAGGTTTTATCAACAAATCAATTGGTTGAAATTATATCATCTGTTGCTAATAAAAAAAACTTATCAATCGCAATTCCAAAATCTATAATTAATAGCCTTGGAAGAATTGGAGATTTAATAAAATTACCTCTAAATTCGGAAACAATTCAAAAGTTAACCGAAAATTATAGGGTCTCAAATCAAAAAATTAAAACTGCGTTAGGTGTTGATAAACTTCCGAATACTGCTCAGCAGGGACTAGAAAAAACAATAAAAAGCTTCATAAATAAATAATGCAATACACAATACTTGGAATTCTTTTAATGATTATGATGTTACTTTATTTTAAAGTAGCAGATCGCTTTAACATTGTAGATAAGCCTAACGAAAGAAGTTCCCACAGTGAAGTTACGTTAAGAGGGGGAGGTATCATCTTTTGGTTTGCAGCTTTATTATATTTCGTGCAACACATCGATAGTAATTATTTTTTCTTTACAGGAATTACATTAGTTAGTTTAGTTAGTTTTTGGGATGATATTCAAAGTTTATCCAATAAAATCCGAATTTCAATTCACTTTTTATCTATTTCTTTGATTTTTTATGATTTAGGAGTTTTTGATTTCATGCCGCTATACGGAGTTATTATCACTTATATCCTGGCTATAGGGGTAATTAATGCTTATAATTTCATGGATGGTATTAACGGAATAACGGGCTTATACACTCTTGTAGTAATGGGTTCACTACTATTTGTTAATAAAAATATTCAATTTTTTATTGATGCTGTTTTTATAAAGTATGCAATGATTGCCAGTTTGGTTTTCTTGTTTTTTAATTATAGAAAAAGAGCGAAATGTTTTGCTGGAGATATAGGTAGCATTGCGATTGCTTTTTGGGTTATTTATTTGGTTTTAAAGCTTATTTTGCTAACAAATTCACTTGTATGGCTTTTGTTTTTAGCTGTATATGGAGTTGATGCAATTTGCACTATTATACATCGTCTGTATCTAAAACAAAATATTTTTCAGGCACATCGTCTGCATTTATATCAGGTTCTGAGTAATGAATATAAAATTCAGCATAGATTAGTGTCCCTATACTATGCTATAGTTCAAATATTAGTTTCAGCTTTAGTTGTCTTTTTATATCAAAAAGTTCAAGATGTATTATTGTTTGTAATTGTAATAACACCTTTACTTTTGATATATTCTTTTAAGTTTTATTTGTTAAACAAAAACAATTTAAAATTAAATTCATGATTCCTAAAATAATCAATGGAGGAAGTTTTTCAGATCATCGCGGAACTATTTCGTTTGTAAATGATTTTAGTTTTAAGGATATAGAAAGATTTTATATTATAAGTAATTCTGATGAAAACCCAATTCGCGCCTGGCAGGGTCACAAATTAGATGCTAAAAATTTTTATTGTTTAAATGGATCATTCAAAATTCATTTTGTTCAAATTGACAATTGGGATAAGCCTTCTAAAGACTTAACTATTGAAACTGTAGTTGTTTCTACAAATGATAGTAAAATACTTCATATTCCGGCAGGATATGCGAATGCAGTTGAATCTTTGGAAAGCAACTCAAAACTAATTTCATTTTCTACTTTACCACTATCAAAAGTTAGTGATGACGACGTTCGCTTTGCATCAGATTATTGGAAAATCAATGCTTAATAAACCCATTTATTTATCACTTTCGCAACAAAGCGGTTTTGAACAAGAATATGTTCAAAAAGCCTTGGAAACAAATTGGATAACTTCTGGAGGACCAAATGTAGATGATTTTGAAAATGTTTTAGAAAATTATCTTAAAGAGCAATCATTTGTTACAGCTTTAAATTCAGGTACATCGGCAATTCATTTAGCTCTAATTTTATTGGGAGTTGAAACTGGGGATGAGGTTATTTGTCAAAGTTTGACTTTCTCAGCATCAGCAAATCCTGTTTTATATCAAGGAGCAATTCCTGTTTTTGTAGATAGTGAACCAGATACTTGGAATATATGTCCGGAGCAATTAGAAATTGCTATTAAAGATAGAATTGAAAAAGGTAAAAAACCTAAAGCAATCATTACGGTTCATTTATATGGAAACCCATATAAAGTTGATGAAATACACGCAATTGCAAATAAATATAATATTCCAATTATAGAAGACAGTGCCGAAGCTCTTGGGAGTTCATATAAAGGGAAAAAATGCGGGACATTTGGAATATTTGGAATTCTTTCATTTAATGGAAATAAAATAATCACCACTTCCAGCGGAGGAGCATTAATTACGAATTCCTATGATTTAAAAGAAAAAGCTATTTTTTATGCTACACAGTCAAAAGATGAAGCCATTCATTACCAACATAGCGAAATTGGCTACAATTATAGAATGAGTAATATTTGCGCAGGAGTAGGTCTGGGACAGATTAAGGTTTTAGAGAAAAATGTATTTGCCCGTAGAGAAAATCATTTTTTTTATAAAGAAGTTTTTAAAGACATACTAAATGTAGAGGTTTTTGAAGTTTTGAATGAAGACTATTATTCGAATTATTGGTTAAATACTATTTTAATTGAACCAAATAAAGAAAAAAAAATAGACAAAGAACGTTTAAGATTAGCATTTAAAAACCAAAATATTGAAACACGTCCACTTTGGAAACCGATGCATCTGCAGCCAATTTTTGAAAAATATCCTTATTATGGAAATCAAATAGCCCAAGATTTATTTGAAAAAGGATTATGTTTGCCGTCAGGTTCCAATTTAACAATTGAGGATAAAAATAGAATTAAAGAAGTAATTAAAATCTTCTTTAACTAAGATAAAATAAATAAGAGTTATATTTAATATGAAAATTGAAGAAACATTTATAAAAGATTTAGTAGTTGTAGAACCTACAGTTTTTGGAGATGAAAGAGGTTATTTTTTTGAATCATATAGCAAAACTAAATTTGAAGATTTAGGAATTAATATTGACTTTGTTCAAGATAACCAATCTTTTTCTAAGAAAGGTACTTTGCGAGGATTACATTATCAAAATCCTCCTTTTGCACAAACTAAATTAGTACGTGTTTTAGAAGGAGAAATTATTGATGTTGCAGTAGACTTAAGAAAAGATTCACCTACTTACGGGAAGTCATTTAGTATTTTATTGTCAGCAGAAAACAAGAAGCAATTATTAGTTCCTCAAGGTTTTGCACATGGTTTTTCTGTTATTAGCGAAACAGCATCAGTTATGTATAAGTGTGATCAATTTTACAATAAAGGCTCAGAAGGAGGTATTAAATTTGATGACCCATCTTTAAATATCGATTGGGGAATGGATTTAAAATATGCAATTGTTTCAGAAAAAGATCAGATTCTTCCTTTGATTGAAAATTGTAATAGTTTATTTTAATGGAGAAGATACTTGTAACAGGAGCAAATGGGCAATTAGGGTCAGAATTATTTGTTTTATCTTCAAATTATCCTCAATACAAATGGATTTTTGCCAACAGAAATCAAATAACTCTTAATGACTTAAATTTACTGCAAATACAGCTAGAAGAATTACGACCGACTATTATTTTAAATTGTGGAGCTTATACAGCCGTTGATAAAGCGGAAACTGAAAAAGAATTAGCAGAGATTGTTAATCATTTGGCAGTAGAAGCAATAGCAAAATATTCAACTAAAAATAAAGGGAAATTAATTCATATATCTACGGACTATGTTTTTGATGGGACATCATCAGTAGCTTTGAATGAAGAAGCTCTAACAAATCCTATCAATGTATATGGAGCTAGTAAAAGAGCTGGAGAAATTGCTTGTTTGAAAGAAAAACCAAATTCAATTATCTTAAGAACTTCTTGGGTATATAGTAAATTTGGTAATAATTTTGTTAAAACAATGCAGCGATTGATGCAGGAAAAAGATTCAATTAGTGTAGTGAATGACCAAATTGGATCACCAACGTATGCTGCTGACTTAGCTCAAGCGATGATTAAGATTATTTCATCAGAAAAATGGGCTCCCGGGATTTATAATTATTCGAATGAAGGAGAAATCAGCTGGTATGAATTTGCATTGGATATAAAAGAGGTTGGTGAATATAATTGTAAAGTTGAAGGTATTCCTTCTTTAGCATATCCTACTCCTGCAAAACGTCCTGCTTTTTCTTTGTTGGATAAAAGTAAAATTAAGAGAGTCTATGGAATTGACGTTCCAAATTATAAAGAGAGTTTGAGGAAAATGTTAGCACAATCATAGTGACTGCATTTTATTAATAAAAAATAGATACAATCCAGACAAATGAAAGGAATTATTTTAGCAGGAGGTTCAGGTACCAGATTACACCCGTTAACACTTGCAATGAGTAAGCAAATGATGCCAGTATATGATAAACCAATGATTTATTACCCATTATCAACTTTGATGATGGCAGGAATAAATGAAATATTAATTATTTCTACTCCACATGATTTGCCAAACTTTAAAAAATTACTTGGAGATGGAGCAAATTTAGGTTGTAAGTTTAGTTATGCAGAACAAGCTATTCCAAATGGATTGGCACAAGCATTTGTAATTGGAGAAGAGTTCATAGGAGATGATGATGTTGCTTTGATTTTAGGAGACAATATATTTTTTGGAGCTAATATGCAAGAACTCTTGCGTTCGAATACAAAACCTAACGGTGGAGTTGTGTTTGCATACCATGTTTCAGATCCGGAACGTTATGGCGTGGTAGAATTTGACCAAGATTTGAAAGCCATTTCAATAGAAGAAAAACCAAAGAATCCAAAATCTCATTATGCTGTTCCTGGATTGTATTTTTATGATAATTCAGTTGTTGAAATAGCCAAAAATATCGAGCCAAGTGCGCGTGGAGAATATGAAATTACAGATGTAAATAAAGTATATCTTTCTAAAGAAGCTTTAAAAGTTGGTATCTTAAGTAGAGGCACTGCTTGGCTTGATACAGGAACTTTTAATAGTTTGATGCAAGCTGGTCAGTTTGTGCAGGTTTTAGAAGAGAGACAAGGGCTAAAAGTAGGGTGTATAGAAGAAATTGCTTGGAGGCAAGGATTTATAAGTGATAATCAACTTGAGGAATTAGCTCTACCATTAGTTAAATCTGGTTATGGGGCATATTTGCTGGATTTTTTGAAACAAAAAAAGGCAGGTGTTAAAATTTAATTTTTTGAATCCATTATTTCGTATTTTTGTAATTATTATCGGACTCTATAATTCTAAGACCAATTAATTTGAATAATAAACCAATCACTTTTGCAATTTTATTTGCTAAGTATTTTTCGATAGCTAACATGAGACTTAATATTCATAACCTAAGTTATTTACCAAGGTGGATTATAGTTTTAATGGATGTTATGGTATTGATTTTCTCTTTTACTTTTACTTATTTATTATTTAAGGGTACTGGTTTAGGATATATTATAACGCACCATGAGTTTTATTTTGTTGGGTCACTTTTGGGAGTTAATGTTTTTTTCTTTTGGTTATTTAGGACATATTCAGGCATAATCAGGCACTCATCGTATATTGACGCAATCAAATTACTGTTTTCGCAAATGTCAGTGTTGGTTGTTTTCTTGTTCTTCAATTTTGTTTTTGAATTATATCATGGTGACAAAGCATTTTTGAATACAGCTCTTTTTATAAATATTGTGCTTTCATTCTGTGGATTGTTTTTATATCGGGTAGTTGTTAAGCAAACATTTGAACTTTATTTTGCTGAAAAAAACAATACTAAATTAATTAGAACTATTATCTATGGAACTGATGCTAATGCAATTTCTGTTGCTAATGCATTAAAGTTTGAAACACCTTCTCGTTTTAAAATTGTAGGCTTTGTAGATAAAAATAATCAAAATGCTTCAAAGAGAATGTTGGATTTACCAATATTGATTCAAAAGAAAAGATTACCTGCATTAATGCGTTCCGTTGCGGCCGAAGGAGTCATAATTGCAGACAAAAGTTTATCAAAAGATGAGCAATTAATAATTGTTGACCAATGTTTAGAGTTTAATTATAGAGTATATACTGTTCCATTAATTTCAGATTGGGAAAATCAAAAAGAGATATCTCAAAAAGTAAAAAATATCCAAATTGAAGATTTATTGGAAAGAAAGCCAATAGTATTGGATAGTAAATCGATATCTAAGCAATTAAAAGATAAAACTATTTTAATTACTGGAGCTGCAGGGTCAATTGGTAGTGAAATAGTAAGACAGGTAATAGGATTTAATCCTAAAAATGTAATTTTACTAGATCAGGCAGAAACACCGCTACATAGTCTTTGTTTAGAAACTCAAAATATCGTTTCTGATTCAAAAATTCATGCTGTAATTGCAGATGTGAAGAGTAAAGAGGCAATGGAAAGAGTTTTTAAAGTTTATGGACCACAAGTGGTTTTCCATGCTGCTGCATACAAGCATGTACCCTTGATGGAAGGAAATCCATCTCAAGCTATTTTAACAAATATTGAGGGAACTAAAAATCTAGCTGATTTAGCCTGTAAATATAAAGTAAAGAAATTTGTAATGGTATCTACAGATAAAGCTGTAAATCCTAGTAATGTTATGGGGGCTAGTAAACGTATTGCTGAAAAATATGTGCAGTCTTTACATTTAAAAAATCAAAAAGAAAAAGGGAATGATACAACAAAGTTCATCACAACTCGTTTTGGAAATGTATTAGGCTCTAATGGATCAGTCGTTCCTTTATTTACTAAACAAATTGCAGAAGGAGGACCACTAACTATAACCCATCCTGATATTATTAGGTACTTTATGACCATTCCAGAGGCATGTCAATTGGTTCTTGAAGCTGGTGCAATGGGTAATGGAGGTGAAATCTATATTTTTGACATGGGAAAACCTGTTCGAATTATTGATTTGGCCAGAAAAATGATAAAATTAGCAGGATTTATTCCAGAAAAGGAAATTAAAATTCAGATTGTTGGACTTAGACCTGGTGAAAAGTTATTTGAAGAATTATTAAATGATACTTCAAAAACATTGCCTACTTATCATAATAAAATTATGATTGCTGAGGAAATTCAAGATGAATATGAAAGCTTACATATAGAAATTGATGAGTTGATAGGAATATCTAAATTTTTTGATAATGACGATATTGTTGCAAAAATGAAAAAAATTGTGCCAGAATTTAAGAGCATGAATTCTAGTTTTGAGATTCTTGATAAATAGATGTAATGAGCGTGAAGATATTCAAGCTTTAATTTCTTACAATAAGGTGTTTTTTAATAAAAGCACCTTTTTTGTTTCTATTATTTAGAATAGAAATGTATTCATAATGTTGATAATTTATTTTAATTGTTACATTTGCCTTAATTAATACCATACTTTTTTAGTCTGTAAAATGAAGTAATAGTAATTTATTTCAGAAGTAGAATTTTTAAAATGTCGATGAATAAACCTGAAAATGCTTCAACTCCTTGGTTGTTTGAAATAACACCTAAGAATAATTTTTTTTCGCTGAATTTAAAAGAAATTTGGCAATATCGAGATTTGTTATTTCTTTTTGTAAAGAGAGATATCGTAACAGTTTATAAACAAACTGT
This sequence comes from Flavobacterium sp. PL02, assembly GCF_035013205.1. Taxonomy (NCBI): domain Bacteria; kingdom Pseudomonadati; phylum Bacteroidota; class Flavobacteriia; order Flavobacteriales; family Flavobacteriaceae; genus Flavobacterium; species Flavobacterium sp. PL02. The sequence goes on along the minus strand of NZ_JAYGJP010000002.1, from coordinate 296,395 downwards.
TTTAGGGCCGCTTTGGTACTTAATTCAACCCTTGTTTACTTCGATAACATTTACTATAATATTTAATAATGTAGCTGGAATCGATACTGGTTCTGTGCCTCCCTTTTTATTTAACTTAGCAGGAATTACTGTTTGGAATTACTTTACAGCTTGCCTTACGGGAACTTCAGATACTTTTAGAGCCAATGCAAGTATATTTGGAAAGGTCTATTTTCCTAGAATTATTACTCCTCTCTCCATCGTAATTTCCAACTTGATCAAGTTTGGAATACAACTCTTAATTTTTATCGTTTTTTATATTTATTATTATAGTCAAGGTGCAATTATTAGCCTAAATATTATATCATTATTTTTTCCTTTATTAATTATTCTCATGGGGATTTTGGGATTGGGATTAGGAATGATGATATCTTCTTTGGTAACTAAATATCGCGATTTTAGCCATTTAATTGGTTTTGGGGTTCAGTTGCTTATGTATCTTTCTGCTGTTGTATATCCTATGGCATTGATTAAAGATAAAATCCCTAACTATGGCTGGTTGGTGCAATATAACCCATTGGCTTATATTATTGAAACATCTAGATATATGCTTTTAAATGTTGGAGATGTTTCAGTTGCAGGATTAGTATATACTTTGGTTGTTACTATTTCAATATTTTTGATTGGACTTTTAGTTTTTAATAAAACGGAAAAGAGTTTTATTGATACGGTTTAATTCAAAATGATTTGAATATTTTTTATAATTCATCATTTACAACTTATAATTTTTAATTGGAACAAGACATTATATTAAAAGCTGAAAATATCTCGAAACAATATCGTTTGGGACAAGTAGGAACAGGTACTTTAAGCCATGATTTAAATCGATGGTGGCATCGCATACGTGGAAAAGAAAATCCATATTTAAAAATTGGAGATTCTAATGACCGCAGTACTAAAGGAACTAGTGATTATGTTTGGGCTTTGCAAGATATTAACTTTGAAGTGGAACGTGGTGAGGTTTTAGGAATCATAGGTAAAAACGGAGCAGGAAAATCTACTTTATTAAAAATATTATCAAAGGTTACGGCACCCACTAGAGGAAGCATTAAATCTCGCGGGCGTATTGCATCTTTGTTAGAAGTTGGAACGGGTTTCAATCCAGAACTAACGGGTCGGGAAAATATCTACTTAAATGGTGCTATTTTGGGAATGACAAAAAAAGAGATTACTTCTAAACTTGATGAAATTATTGATTTTTCGGGTTGTGAGCGCTATATAGATACACCAGTAAAAAGATATAGTAGCGGAATGACCGTTCGTTTAGCTTTTGCAGTTGCAGCATTTCTAGAACCTGAAATTTTAGTTATTGATGAGGTTTTAGCCGTAGGGGATGCCGAGTTTCAGAGAAAAGCTATTGGTAAAATGCAGGATATTTCTAAAGGAGAGGGTAGAACTGTTTTGTTTGTGAGCCATAATATGGCAGCAGTAGAGACACTTTGTACACGTGTTATATGTATGGAGTATGGACGAATTTGTAGGGATGGAAATCCAACTAAAGTTATCTCGGATTATTTGCAAAGTAGTACTTTTTCTGAGCGAATGATTAATTTTGATTCTATTGCTAATGCTAAGGGGAACGAAAATATTCTGATTATGTATGCCGCTATTGAAAATACTTCGTCGACAAATAAAAATGATGTAATTGATGTGACCTCATCGGTTGATTTTAAACTTAAAATCATTAACCAAACAGATAGTGAATTAATTTCTGTAGGGTTTGATTTAAGAACCATTAAGGGAGATGTTGTTTTTGGATCTGGTAGTAAATTTGATTGCAAACTGAATGAAGTTAGTGAAATTACTTGTCAAATTCCCGCTAATTTTTTAAATGATGATGTGTATCAAATACATGTTTATTTCCACACAAACGATATGAGAGTTTTGTTTAATGACGAAGAACTATTAACTTTTGAGATAAAAGACGTTAAGAGAGAATCGGGTTATTTAGGTAAAGTAAACGGAATGATTAGACCTTCATTAGTTTGGGCTATTAATGATGTTTCCACGGTATGAAAAAAGTAGCTATTTTACAATCTAATTATATTCCTTGGAAAGGTTATTTTGATTTGATAAATCAAGTAGATGAATTTATTATTTATGATGAGATGCAGTACACCAAAAATGATTGGAGGAATAGAAATAAAATTAAAACTAATAATGGAATTCAATGGCTTACAATTCCAGTAAGAGTTGACAGTTTACATCAAAAAATAAATGAAACTAAAGTTTTTGATAAAAACTGGAGTAAAAAACACAAAGCAACTTTACAAACTAATTATGGTAAAGCAAAGTGTTTTGATGAAACAAAGGATTTTATTTTTAATTTATATGACCAAATTTCTAAATCGGAATTGTTATCTGAAATAAATTATACTTTTATAAAAGCATTATGTAATTATCTACAAATAGACACTAAAATAACCTTGTCTAGTGATTATGAGCTAGTTGTTGGAAAAACAGAAAGATTAGTTGCTTTATGTTTACAAACTAATGCATCCCACTATATTTCTGGACCTTCAGCAAAAAGTTATATTGATGAAAATTTATTTGCAGATAATAATATAAAACTCGAATGGATGGATTATTCCGGTTATACTGAATATGAACAATTACACTTAGGATTTGATCATGGAGTTTCTATTTTAGATTTGATTTTTAATGAAGGAAAAAATGCGAAAACTTTTTTTAAGAGTGATTTTAATTAATTAAATAGATGAAATTAATAATTTTTGGCACAGGAGAGTTAGCGCAATTGGCGTATTTTTATTTTAGTCATGATAGTGAATATGATGTTCTTGGCTTTACACTTGATTCTACATATATTGATTCCCCAAACTATTTAGGTTTACCTCTAATTCCTTTTGAAGAAATTGAAAACATATATCCTCCAGATGAATACAAAATGTTTATTGCTATTGGTTATTCTAAATTGAACCAGAATAGGATTGATAAATATAATCAAGCTAAAACCAAAGGTTACGTTTTGGCTAGTTATGTTTCGTCCAAATCAACCTCTTGGCCAGGATTAGTAGTTGGAGAGAATACTTTTATAATGGAAGATAACACGATAATGCCGTTTTGTGTTATTGGAAATAACATTTTAGTCTTTGTGAATAATATAATAGCACACCATATGGTTATCAAAGATCATGTTACAATCACTTCACATTGTGCAATAGGAGGTAATGTTATTATTGAAGAAAAAGCATTTATAGGACTAAATGCTTCCTTAAGAAACAACATTGTTATAGGTCAAGGAGCAATAATAGGTACAGCTGCTAATGTTGTTAAGGATGTAGATGATTATAAAGTTATGATGGGGAATCCAGCTAAAGCTTTAGAAATTGATTCTAGTGAGATAAAATTGTAAAACTATTTATATTTTGATGATAAATTTCAATAAACCTTACCTTACAGGAAAAGAAACTTTATACATTATCGATGCGGTAGCTTCAGGAAAAATATCAGGTAATGGTAAATATACTCAATTATGTCAAAAGTTTTTTGAACAAAAGTATGGGTTCGAAAAGTGTTTATTGACTACATCTTGTACCGATGCATTAGAAATGGCTGCTATACTTATTGACATTCAGCCGGGAGATGAGGTTATAATACCTTCTTATACTTTTGTATCTACTGCAAATGCGTTTGTATTACGTGGAGCAAAGATTATTTTTGCAGATTCTAATTCATTCAATCCTAATATAGATGTTACTACATTAGAATCTTTAATTACATCTAAAACTAAGGCAATAGTTCCTGTACATTATGCAGGAATTTCCTGTGATATGGATGTAATAATGGAAATTGCTAATCGCTATAATTTGTTTGTAATTGAAGATGCTGCACAAGCAATAGATAGTTTCTATATCGGAAAAGATGGTGTAAAAAGAGCGCTAGGATCGATAGGGCATTTAGCTGCTTTTTCTTTTCATGAAACTAAAAATATCATTTCCGGTGAAGGAGGGATGTTGGCAATTAATGATAAGCAGTTTGCAAATCGTGCAGAAATTATTTGGGAGAAAGGAACTAATCGGTCCGCTTTTTTTAGAGGTGAGGTAGATAAATATGGTTGGGTTGATATTGGATCTTCTTTTTTGCCATCTGAAGTAATTGCTGCTTTTCTTTGGGCGCAAATAGAGCATTTAGATGAAATTCAGAAAAGAAGAAAACAAATTTGGAATCAATATTACGAAGGCTTAAAAAAAAATGAGAAGGAAGGGGATTTTAAATTACCGCAACTGCCTCTTTATGCTACAAATAATGCTCATATGTTTTATTTGATTTTTGAATCACTAGAAAAGAGAAATGAATGTATTACTCGTTTGAAAAACAAAGAAATTTATGCTGTATTTCATTATTTGAGTTTACATAAAAGTCCATTTTATTCAAATCAACATTCGGGAGGAGAATTGATCTTTAGTGATTTGTATTCAGATAGATTATTACGACTACCATTTTATTATGAATTATCAAAAGAGGATATTGATTCAATCATATTTGCAATAAAGAATGAGTAAGAAAAAGATATTATTTGTTGTCTCTGATTTTTATCATAACGGGGCGCAGCGAGAGATGTACGAATTTGATAGTGCATTAGATAAGGATAAATTTGAAGTGACCCTACTTAGTTTAACAGAGTTAAATATAAGATTAGATTTACCGGATTATTTTCATGAAAAACACCTCAGTTTAGGCACTGAGATTCTTTTTTTTAAAGATTTTATCAAGAAACCCAAAAAAGGATTGGGTTTTAAAATATTAAATAAAATATTAAGGAATTCATTGAATAAAAAAGTTAAAGAAAATAATATTGCAAATTTAGTTACCTTACTTAATAAATATGACAAGGTGATATTTATGGGAGAATATGTTTATCAATCTTTGGCAAATAGTATTCCAGCAGATTATTTTAAGGAAATTTTTATTTTCATCATGTGTTCAAGGTTTCAATCAGAAAGTTATAGAAATTTTGATAAAAATAAAAAATTTGTCTTTATTGGGGGATTTGATAGTGCAAAACAAATTGAACATGAATTTGAAGGTTTTAATAATTACAGATTTGAATTTATGCCTTTTTGTTTAGCCGTGACAAATGAGTATAATAAATGGCAATTTAATGAGACATGTAAAACTAAAAAGATAGGAATATTTACAAGATTGCATAAAGACAAACCTTTAGATCCATTTTTATACGCCTATCAGGTTTTGTTAAGTCAAGGTTATAATATTGAGCTGCATGTTTTTGGAGTTGGGGATTATAAGCATGCCGAATATGATCGTTACGTTAATAATTTAGATTTGAACGGGAAGGTTTATTTTAGAGGGCATCAGTCAGACATGAAAAAAACTATTCTGGAAGAAAAATTAGATTTAGTTTGGTTTCAAGGATATAATAATTTACCTGCAGGTTTCGCAGCATTAGAAGTATGTTTAACCGGAACTCCTCAGCTTTTTTGGGATTTTTTTATTGGTGATAATGAACAAATAAATAGGTTAGATGTTGTTTATCCGCACTATAAAGATCTATTGGCATTTGTTGAGGCTTGCAAAATAGTTCTATATGATCGTAAAGTTGCTGAGTTTCTTTCAGATAAACAATTTTATGATGTTTTTAAAAATAGAGATATTTTTAAAAATGTTGGAAATATTGAAAAAATACTGTTAGAATAATGAATATTTCTAATCATCCAAGAATTACAGTATTAATGCCTGTCTACAATTGCGAACTTTATATAAAAGAATCAATTGATAGTATTTTAAATCAAACTTTTTCAGATTTTGAATTTATAATAATTGATGACGCTTCTACAGATGAAACATTATCAATTATAAGAAGCTATGATGATAATAGAATTAAATTAATTAAAAAACCATTAAATACGGGTTATACTAATAGTTTAAATCACGGATTAAGTATTGCAAAAGGAGAATATATTGCAAGAATGGATGGTGATGATATAAGCTTGCCGGAACGTTTTGCAAAACAAGTTGCTTTTTTAGACACAAATCCTGAAACAGTGCTTATTGGTACATTCTTTAAAATTATTGGCAGGGATAAAATTATTACCGTTCCGGAATATCATGACGCTATAAAATTAGCAATGCTTAAGGATTGCTGCATAGCACACCCAACGGTAATAATTAGGAAAAGTTGTTTAGATAAATTCTCTTTAATTTATGACGAAAAAAAAGAACCAGCCGAAGATTATGATCTTTGGACAAGATTATTAGCAGTAGGAAAATTACATAATTTACAAGAAGTTTTGCTTCATTATCGCGTTCATAGTTCGCAGGTATCTCATAAAAGGAATGAACAACAAAGAAATATCGCATTAGAAATAAAAATTAATTTATTGAATAATCTCGGTTTTGAAAAGAACGATCAGACACACGATTTTTTAAAGAAAATGATAGCACGAAGAGAATCCTTTTCTTTTATAGAAATGAATCAGTTTGAAGATTTAAAAAGCAAATTACTTTTAGCCAATCAAAAGTCATTTTTTGAGCAACAAGGTTTTGAAAAATATCTGTTTGAGATTCAGAACAATCTATTTAAAGATTACTTTTTAAAAAGAGAAAGATATTCACCGATAATTTATTTTCAATATTTGAAAATTAAATACAATTGGCAAATTAAATTAAAGGCATTGCATGAAATTAAATTATTTGCGAAATCAATAATTTTCTACAGCAAAAAATGAAAGACGCAAAAGTTTCAATAATAGTTCCATGCTACAATCAGGCTCAATATCTTGATGAAGCTTTGCAATCTGTTTTAGATCAGACCTATAAAAACTGGGAATGTATTATTATTAACGATGGCAGTCCTGATAATACAACGGAAATTGCAGAAAATTGGATTGCAAAAGATAAAAGATTTAAATACTATTATCAAGAAAATGCAGGAGTTAGCAGTGCAAGAAATTTAGGTATTACAAATGCTCTTGGAGAATATATTCTTCCAATAGACGGAGATGATAAAATTGCTAAAGATTATATAAATCATGCAATAGAGGCTTTTGAAAAGGACATTTCGTTGAAAGTAGTTTATTGTAAAGCAGAAAAATTTGGAGACGAAACCGGCAACTGGAATTTAGCACCATTCTCCCTTAAAGCATTAGCATTAGACAATATGATTTTTTGCTCTGCTGTGTATCGAAAAAGAGATTGGGAATTAGTTGGAGGTTACGATGATAATATGCAGGAAGGGCTTGAAGATTGGGAATTTTGGATAGCCTTTCTAAAAAATGGCGGCAACGTATTGTGTTTAGATATAACAGGATTTTACTATAGAATAAAATTAGTGTCAAGGCAAAAAAAACTAGATACTGTTATAAAAGATAAACTCTTTAATTATTTAAGCATGAAACATGCCGATTTTTTTGTACAGTATTTAGGATCTTTTGGAGCATTAAATAATAATTTGCTAAAAGAAAGAGAAGCATTTTCTAGAAAACTAAAAAGCGAAAAATTTGTACTTGATTTGTTTTGCAAAACTTTTTTTGGATTTACAATTTTCGGAAAAATAAATAAGAAATAAGTGCTGGCGATAGTTATACCATATTTTAAATTATTTTTTTTCGAGGAAACTTTAAGGTCTTTGGCTGACCAAACTGATAAACGATTTAAAGTCTATATTGGTGATGATGCCAGTCCTGAAAATCCCGAAAGCTTATTAGAAAAATACCAAGATAAATTTGAATTTTCGTATCATCGATTTGGAAGTAATTTAGGAAGTACTTTACTCACACAACAATGGGAACGCAGTATTAAATTAGCTGATAATGAACCTTGGCTAATGATTCTAGGAGATGATGATGTTTTAGAAAATAATGTTGTGGAGGAGTTTTATAAAAAACTGAATGAAGTTGAAAGAGAAGATATTTCTGTAATAAGATTTGCTACAGTAAAAATAGATGAAAGCAGTAAATTAATAACTAAAGTTCATAGCCATCCTAAAATTGAAGAAGCAATTGATTTTTTATTTAGGAAAACAAGGTCATCATTAAGTGAGTATGTTTTTCTTAAATCTAAAGTTGTAGAGATTGGATTTAAAAGTTTTCCTTTGGCTTGGTTCTCAGATGTTTTAGCTGTTTTAGAATTTTCTGATTTCAAAAGAATTTTTACAATTAATTCTGCCATTTTAAAAATCAGAATTTCAAATATTAATATATCTGGTAAGAAAGATAATTTAAAGCTAAAATCAGTAGCAAAATTTGAATATTATTATTATTTAATTACCAATAAGAGTAATTATTTCGCTTATAGTCAAAGAAAGATTCTGTTATCTAATCTAGAGAAATGTTATATTAATGATAAAAAAAACGGTAATTTTTTTTTAAAAATAACTAAAACTTATTTACTGAATTTTTGGATAAATGACTATTTCAAATTTATACAATCTATACTTAATAATTATTTAAAAAAGAAATGAGAACTGGGATTAATCCAAGTCGAAATCAAGAATTGCCTAAATCTGAATATTTGCATCAGATTATTATTCCTGTATATATACCTAGTCAGGAAGGATTTTTTAAAGACAGTTTAGCAATTTTAAAATTATGTTTGGAATCTTTATTTGCTACAATACACAATAAAACTTTTATAACCGTTGTCAATAACGGAAGTGATATAGTGGTAGCAGGTTATTTAGATTCTCTTTTAAATAAAGATAAAATACAGGAACTTATTCATACTCAAAATATTGGAAAGTTAAATTCTATCCTAAAAGGGTTGGCTGGAAATAGTATTGAGCTGGTTACAATTTCAGATGCAGATGTATTATTTCTGGACAATTGGCAAAGAGAAACCGTAGATATTTTTAAAAATGTTCCTAAAGCTGGAGTTGTTGGGATTGTGCCTCAATTTAAAATGTATGAAAGTAATTGTGGAAATGTATTATTTGATAATATATTTAGCTCGAAACTTCGATTTCTTCCTGTGAAAAATAAAGAAGCCCTAATACGTTTTTATGATAGTTTAGGTTGGGATAGAAATTATAATCAGGATTATCTGGAATACAATTTAGGTCTTAAAATTAATGAGAATCAAAATGTTCTCTTAGGTTCAGGGCATTTTGTAGCAACTTATAAAAAAGATGTTTTTAACGAAATAATAAGTTATATCCAATTTAAAATGGGCGGTACAAGCGAACAATATTTAGATAAAGCTCCGCTTAAAAAAGATTATTGGCGTGTAACAACACAGGATAATTATGCCTGTCATATGGGAAACACTTTAGAAAATTGGATGATTGTTCCTCAAACTTTAAAAGACGATATTGAAGAATTAAAGTACGGTTTTAAGAAAAACCAACCAATAAGCCCGTTTTTATACTGGATAAAAAATAAGCTTTTTGTAAAGTTTATTTCGATAAAAGTATTGATAAAGATATTTCTAAAATGGAAAAAATTACCCAAAGAAATGATTTCAAAATATTAGTAAATGACATTTCTTTCTAAAGAATTTACAATATTAATTACAACCAAAAATCGAAAAGATGATTTGGCATTTACATTGCGTAAAAGTCAGGATTTATTAGATCGGGAAGATGTTGTGTTCATCATTTGTGATGATGGATCAACAGACGGTACAGACTTATTTATTCAGAAAGAATACCCAAATATTCAACTCATCCGGAATACGGAAAGTAAAGGATTAATTTATAGCAGAAACAGATTAATGGATTTGGTTACTACCGAATTTGCAATTTCTATTGATGATGATTTACATTTTATTACTCAAACTCCTTTAGAAATTATTAAGAGCACTTTTAATGAAAATCCAAATATAGGGCTACTCGGTTTTAGAATTTTTTGGAATCTTCAGGAACCCAAAACAATTAATTCTGATGAGGTTTTGCATCGTATGAAAAGTTTTGTTGGCTGTGGACATGTTTGGCGAATGAGTGCCTGGAGAGATATTCCGGATTATCCGGCTTGGTTTATTTTTTATGGAGAAGAAGATTTTGCATCCTACCAGTTATTGAAGAAAAAATGGGAGATTTATTATTTACCCCAAGTTTTAGTAAATCATAGAGTAGATATAAAATCTCGTAAAAAAAATTCCGATTATGCTTTGCGATTACAACGTTCATTACGCGCTGGCTGGTATTTGTATTTTTTATTTTATCCGATTAAAATTATCCCACGAAAATTAGCATATTCAATTTGGATGCAGTTAAAATTAAAAGTCTTTAAAGGCGATTTTAAAGCTTTAAAAGCATTGTTTTTAGCCATATTAGATTTGTTGTTTTCAATACCAAAAATTATTAAAAATGCAAATAGGTTATCCATACAGGAATATCAGAACTATCAAAAATTAGAAGAAACAAAAATCTATTGGAAACCGGAAGATAACTAATTTAGCTAAATGAAAACTATTGCTATAATTCCCGCTCGCGGAGGATCTAAACGATTGCCTCAAAAAAATATAAAGTTACTTGGTGAAATTCCGTTACTTGCCCATAGTATTCTATATGCTAAAGCAAATAAAGAAATCATCGATGAAATATATGTTTCTACAAATGATGAGGATATTAAAAAAATTGCGTTAGAATTTGGAGCAAAAGTAATTAGTAGGCCCGAAAGTATTTCGGGAGATTTAGAACCAACAGTTTCAGCCTTAAAAAACGTGTTGGAACAAATTACAGATACCGTTGAGAATGTTGTTTTATTACAAGCCACAAATCCGCTTCGACCACAAAACTTATTAAAAGAGGCGCTTGAAATTTATCAAAAAGAAAAACACAATAGTTTATTTACCGTTTCCAGAAACCATCAAAAATTAGGAAAAATAGTAAACCAGAAATTTATTCCGTTCAATTACGAAATCGGTCAACGAAGTCAGGATTTAGAGCCGCTTTTTTTCGAAAATGGATTGCTTTACATTACAAAAGCCGCCCTGATTATGGAAAATATTATTATTGCCGAAAATGCATTTCCTTTCAAAATAGATTCTATTTTTGCCGGCGTAGATATAGATATTCAAGAAGATTTTGATTACGCCGAATATCTATACCAAAAACATATAAAACCCTAATTCATAACCTACTTTATGAACCCATTTATAGAAATTGCAGGACGAAAAATCGGACTAGATTTTCCCCCTTTAGTTATTGCCGAAATCGGAATTAATCACGAAGGCTCATTGCAGGTTGCCAAAGAAATGGTAGATGCTGCAAAAAGAGCAGGAGTTGAGGTCGTAAAACACCAAACTCATATTGTTGAAGATGAAATGAGCGGAGCTGCCAAAAAAGTAATTCCGGGAAATGCCGATGTATCTATTTATGAAATAATGGAACGCTGCTCACTTAATGAAGCTGACGAACTTGAACTTAAAAATTATGTAGAAAGTAAGGGTATGATTTTTATATCGACACCATTTTCTCGTGCTGCAGCCGAAAGACTGAAGAAATTTGATATTCCAGCCTATAAAATTGGTTCAGGAGAATGTAATAATTATCCATTACTGGAACATATTGCTTCATTTGGTAAACCTGTTATTTTAAGTACAGGAATGAATACTATAGAAAGTGTTCAAAAAGCTGTTGCTGTTTTTGACAAACATAATATTCCCGTTGCACTCTTGCATACAACAAATTTGTATCCAACACCAATTCATTTAGTTCGTTTTGGAGCAATGACAGAACTGCACAATGCTTTTCCTGATAAAGTTTTTGGTTTAAGTGACCATACCTTAAATAATAATGCATGTTTAGGAGCCGTTGCTCTTGGGGCAAGTATTCTTGAAAGACATTTTACAGATCAGATGCAGCGAACAGGTCCGGATATTGTATGCAGTATGGATGAAAAAGCCTGCGCTGAATTAATTGTTTCGAGTGCAGAAATTGCCTTGATGCGTGGCGGAACAAAAAAACCGGCATTAGAAGAACAAGTGACAATAGATTTTGCATTTGCCACCGTTTGTGCAATAGCATCAATTAAGAAAGGAGAAAAATTATCTAAACAAAATATTTGGGTAAAACGTCCCGGAACCGGAAAAATCTTAGCAGAACATTTTAATGATTTAATTGGAAAAACTGCTTCAAGAGATATTGAAAACGATGAACAATTGGATTTTACTGATTTTGAGTAAAATATTTTAAATGAAAAAAATCCTTTTCTTAACAGGAACACGTGCCGATTTTGGCAAGATAAAGTCACTCATTTCGATTCTAGAAAAACAGTCGGAATTTGAAGTTTTCGTATTTGTAACCGGAATGCATTTACAAGAAATATATGGTTATACTTTGATTGAGATCGAACGCTGTAATTTTAAAAATGTTTTTACATTCGAAAATCATACACATGAAACTACAATGGATCTTACATTGGCAAAAACCATTGAAGGATTATCAAATTATAGCAAAGAGATAGAGCCCGATATGATTGTCGTGCACGGTGATCGTGTCGAAACACTTGCAGGCGCAATCGTAGGATCGCTTAATAATATTTTAGTTTCTCATATAGAAGGCGGAGAAGTTTCAGGAACTGTTGATGAATTAATTCGTCACAGCGTTAGTAAATTAAGTCACATTCATTTTGTATCCAATAAACAAGCCGAAAAAAGATTGTTGCAAATGGGAGAAATTAAAGAATCTATTTTTACAATTGGTTCTCCCGATATTGACATCATGTTTTCGGATCAATTACCGGATTTAGCAATTGCAAAAGCATATTATAAAATAGATTTTGAAAAATATGCCATTGTAATGTTTCATCCTGTAACTACAGAAATTAAAGAAATGCAAAAATATGCTGAAACTTTTGTTACTTCATTATTGCAAGACAATCATAATTATATAGTCATTTTTCCAAATAATGATTTAGGAAGTCAGTTTATTATTGAAGCCTATAAAAAACTGGAAGAGAACCCAAGATTTAGAATATTTCCATCATTGCGTTTCGAATATTTCCTGACCCTATTAAAAAACAGTCAGTTTATTATCGGTAATAGTAGTGCAGGAATTCGAGAAGCTCCGTATTACGGAATTCCAATTATTAATATCGGAACCCGTCAGCAGAACAGAGCAGTTCATGCAGACATTATCAACACCGATTATTCAGAAAAAGGAATAAAAGAAGCACTTTCAATTATTGATTCTCACAAAGTTCAAGTTGTTGAAGATGATTTTGGAGAAGGAAACAGCAATGAATTATTTCTTCAAAGCATTCAAAAAGCGGATATTTGGCAACTCAATCATCAAAAACAATTTAGAGATGTTATAAATATCAGCACATAAAATGGATAATTCGAGAATAGCAATACTTTCTACAGTTATAAATTTTGATTTATATTCTAAAAGCTCGCAGTTTTTTCCAAAAAACATTCAGAAATATGTTATTGATGGTCGAAACGGAATGCACGGTTTACACAGCATTTTTTATATGATGAAAAAGCTACGAAATAAAAACATCGAATGGCTCATTATGGCAGATGAAGATGTATTATTTCAGGATACTAAGATAGTTTTTGATCTTATTGATAAAATGAAGTCCGAAGATTACATGCTTTCTGGTATTAGAGATGGAGGAATAATTTCGCATAGAGTTTATAATCCGCATGTTATCAATACATTTTTTTCGATCTTAAATTTTAAAGAACTTGAAAGAATATGGAACAGAAATGAAATAATTAAAAACAACTATATTCTTGAAAATGAATTTATGGATGATATAAGTAATCTAATAGGTAGTTATGAAACAACAAGTTTGTATGAACCCTATTATTGTTTTTACTTTTGGTTAAGAAGAAAAAATAAGAAATTCCTTTTCCTGGATACTGAAATGTATAAAGACCAAATTAGTAATTCGGTATTTTATAATGAAAAAATATTTCTCTACCATACCTGGTTTGCCAGAGCTTATGGAAATAGTGATAAACATACTGAGAGAATTGATGATCTATTTAATCTATTAGCATTTAAAGCTGATGAAATTTCGAATCCTATAATTTTTAGAGATAAAACATTTTTTATAATTCAGAAAATGAAGAAAAATTATCGAAGAGTAGTAAGGAAAATTTTAAAGATTAAGAATTTAGGAAAAAAATGAAAAAATTAGGAATAGTAATAACCGACGGAGTAGGATTTAGAAATTTTGTCATGAGTGATTTCATTAGCGAAGCAGTGAAACAATTTGATGAAATCATTATCTATTCTGGTTTGCCTGAAAGTTGTTATCAGAATTTTAATAATTCAAAACTCGAAATAAAAGAGCTTGCTGTTTTTAAAGAAGGAAAAGCAACATGGGCTTTTAGAAAATGGAAAGAAATTGCCCATTTACAAAAAAACAAATCCTTTTACGGGATGAATGATAATCTTGTTTCAGGTTATCCTAAAAATAATTCAGTTCGTTCATTATTTGTAAAAAACATTTATTCTTTTACAAATTTTATAAACTCAAATTCAAGTATTTTATTAGCCGAAAAAATTCAATTTTCATCTTTCTCAAAAGATAGGATCACAAGAGAATATATAGAAATACTTAAAAAAGATAAACCCTCGCATTTGTTTTTTACGCATCAGCGTCCGCCTTATTTAGCGCCATTTTTGTACGCGGCAATTCAAACAAAAACTCCAACAAGTACCTTTATTTTTAGTTGGGATAATTTAGCTTCAAAAGGAAGAATGTTAGGAACGTTTGATAAATTTTTGGTTTGGAGTCAGTTAATGAAAGAGGAGCTGCTCTATTTTTATCCAAATGTAAAAAATGATGAAGTTCAGGTTGTTGGAACACCACAGTTTGAACCTTATGTTCTCGACAAGTATAAATCTTCAAAAGAAAATTTTCTTGCCAAATTTGGGTTAGACAGCAATAAAAAAATCATTTGTTACAGTTGTGCCGATGTTTCTATTGGGTCAAATGATCCAATTGTAATTAAAACCATTGCCGAAGCTATTCGAAATAATGAAATTGAAGCACAAGTACAGCTTTTAGTACGAACATCTCCGGCCGAAGATGATAGCCGATTCAAAACTATTCGCGATGAATTTCCTGAAATTATCTGGGATGTACCAAAATGGATTCTAACCAGAGAAAATCATCAGGAAAGCTGGTCGCAGCGAATTCCAAGTGATGAAGATATTACAAATTTACGATCATTATTAGAAAATGCCGATTTAAGCATCAACATGTGTTCTACCATGAGCCTCGATTTTATGCTGTTTGATAAACCGGTAATTAATACCGTTTTTGGAAACCTTGAAAATGGTCTTTATAACGATCAGAGATTTTTAAATTACAATCATTACAAAAAAGTGATTGATGGTAACGCTGTAACCATTGCTAAAAATAAACAGGAATTAATCGATCAAATCAATCAAACATTTAATAATCCTGAAGAAAGAAAATCAGAAAGAAAATCAATGATTGATTTACAAATCGGGAAAAGTTTACAAGGAACCAGTAAACGTATTGCCAAAACTTTAGCCTCATTCCATGACTAAAATAGCAATACTTTGCAATTATCAATTACTTCCTGAAAGAGTGGGAGGTATGGATTATTTTTTCTGGGATTTTGATAAAAAATGCAAAGAAAATAATGTCGAAGTCGATTGGTTTTTCCCAAATACATCAAATCACGGATTATATTCTAATTTGACAATTTACAGTAATGAAAAGGAAAGTGTCGAAAATAATTTCCTCTCCTTTTGCAAGCAAAATAAAACAGAATATTCTCACATCATAACTCATTTTGTAGAACTGTGCACGCCTTTTTTCTATATAATCAGCAAACTAT
The DNA here is from genome assembly GCF_035013205.1 of Flavobacterium sp. PL02. Classification (NCBI taxonomy): domain Bacteria; kingdom Pseudomonadati; phylum Bacteroidota; class Flavobacteriia; order Flavobacteriales; family Flavobacteriaceae; genus Flavobacterium; species Flavobacterium sp. PL02. Next base: position 280,609 of record NZ_JAYGJP010000002.1, on the reverse strand, counting down.
CAAAAGCAAAAATTATTGTCGTTGATCATAATCCACGACCTTTAAGCGGATATTCATTTAAAAAGAGAATAAACAAAAGAATAAAAGGAATTTTAGTCTCAAGATATATTGATGTTTTTGTTGGCGTTTCAGAATATTCTAAAAAAGAACTTATAAAAGATTTTGGCAATCATATAAAAAGTAAGATTCTTGTTATTCCGAATGGATTAGACGTTTCGAAATTTATACAGAAAACGGATTTTTCTTCTAATAACAAATTTATTGTTGCCTGCCATTTACGAAAAGAAAAAGGAATTCAAGACTTAATAACAGCAGTTCAGGGGATTCGGGATTTGCATAATTTTGATTTTTCAATTGATATTTATGGAGAAGGTAATTATCAGGAAGAATTAAATAAAATGATTGAGGAGTTTTCTCTTCAGAGTATATTTAATTTTAAAGGCAGCGTATCAGATTTGAATGAAGTTTATTGCAAGTATGATTATCTTATACATCCTTCGCATGGAGAAACATTTTGTTATACAGTACTGGAAAGTTTACTGTGTAATTTGCCAGTAATTACGACTCGAAATGAAGGTAATGTGCTTGGTTTGGTAATGGAAAATAAAAACGGATTTTTATTTGATACATTAAGGATAGATCAATTAAAAGAAATTTTGCTAAATATTCTAAATCAAAACTATATTTTTAAGAATAACTCAGTTATTAATGATAATTTGCAGACTTTTTCGCTAACCAAAATGGTAGATAATTATTTTGAATTAGTTAATAAAAATCAAAACTTTAAACGTAATTAAAATATTCATTAATAGGATTATATGTTTTTTAACTCCATAGCATTTGCTATTTTTTTACCAATCGTTTTTTTCTTGTATTGGTTTGTTTTTAATAAAACCAAAAGCACTCAAAATGCTTTACTAATTGTTGCCAGTTATTATTTTTATTCTTGTTGGGATTGGAGATTTCTGTTTCTATTAGTTTTTTCTACATTTCTGGATTATTATACCGGAATTCAAATCGAAAAAGGAAAATCAGAAAGAAGCCGAAAGTTTTGGTTTTGGCTCAGTATTCTGGTCAATTTAGGTTTTTTGGGAATTTTTAAATACTATAACTTTTTTGCTGCCTCTTTCTCAGATTTATTAAACTCAGCTGGTTTTAAGGCAAGCCCAATTTTATTGAATGTGATTCTTCCAGTCGGAATTTCATTTTATACTTTCCACGGTTTATCATACGTAATCGATATTTATTTTAAAAGAATAAAAGCCGAATATAACTTTGTAGATTATTCTCTGTTTGTTAGCTACTTTCCACTTTTGGTTGCAGGACCAATCGAAAGAGCTACACATTTATTGCCACAGGTAAAAGTTAAACGTGAGTTTAATTTTCAAATGGCGAAAGAAGGTATTTACCAAATTATTTGGGGATTAGTTAAAAAAGTTGTCATTGCAGATACTTGTGCTACTTATGCCAATGCTATTTTTGATAATTATACTTCAATGAATTCTTTCTCTCTTATTTTGGGCGCAATATATTTTGCATTCCAAATTTATGGGGACTTTTCAGGATATTCAGATATTGCACTAGGAGTTTCTAAGTTATTTGGTTTAGATTTATTACGAAATTTTAATTATCCATATTTCTCACGAGACATAGCTGAGTTCTGGCGCCGTTGGCACATTTCGCTGTCGTCTTGGTTCCGTGATTACCTTTACATTCCTTTAGGTGGGAGCAAAGGTGGTATTTGGATGAAAATCAGAAATACCTTTATCATTTTTGTAGTTAGCGGATTTTGGCATGGTGCGAATTGGACATATATTGTTTGGGGATTTATAAATGCAGTTTACTTTCTGCCTCTACTTTTATCAAATAGCAACAGAAACAATATGGATGTGATTGTACTAAAATGGAATTTTGGCTCTGTAAAAGTAATAATGAGTATTCTCTATACTTTTTTATTGACCTGTGTTGCTTGGGTATTTTTTAGAGCCAGAACAATAACCGATGCAATTGAGTATTTGAAAAGGATGATTTCTAATGGGGAATTTAAAATTCAATTTTTAGCAAATGATCGAAGTAATTATGAATTGATAATTATGATTGGTTTGTTTGTTTTAGTTGAATGGAATAATCGTAATAAAATAGAACCTATTTCGGGAAAAAGAAGCTTATTGAAATTAGCTTTAGCAATAGCAGCTATTATGGCATTAGGTACTTTTTCAGATTATAAAGAATTTATATATTTTCAGTTTTAATGAGGAAATTTTTAATTTATCTAGTTAAGGTATTAATAATAAGTATTTTGGTTGCTATAGTTTTAGATGCACTTTATACTGGCATTTTTATGCAATCTAAAAACAGAGGAAAAGTAGAAACAGTTTTCACTTCAAAAGCTCAAAACTATGACGTTGTTTTTTTGGGTACTTCCCGCGCAAACAATCATTTTGTTGCTCAAATGTTTGAAGATAAAGGATTAAAAACGTTTAATTATGGTATGAGTGGTGGTCATTTATATGAAACATCTCTATTATTAAAGTTAATGATAGAAAGAAAGTTTAAAATAAAAAACATTATTCTTGAAGCAGATTTAAGTCTTGCAAATGACCAGGAAGCAGAAGGGATTTCGGCTAAATTTTTACCTTATATTCATAATTCAAATGTTATAAAAAATCATTTTTTGTCGCAGGAAAATTTTAATGAATTATATTATATTCCTTTTTATAGATATGTAAAATACGAAACCAAAATTGGTTTCAGAGAAGCTTTTTATACCGCAATTCATAAAAACACAAATACGCTGGACAACTTAGGGTATTATCCGTTGGTAAAGCACAAAAACGGTAATATGAAAAATAACATCGCAAATCTTAATCCTTTACCGCATAATAAATATTACGAAGAAATTAAAAAGATATGCAAAGACAATCATATTAATTTTATAGCCGTAATGACTCCAATGTGTGAAAATGTTGTGGGAATGAATTATTTTGAGAAAGTAAAAAAGGTATATCCGGAGATTCATAATTATGAAAATGTGGTAGTCGAGGACAAATATTTTGCCTCATGCGGGCACATGAATGATACAGGAGCAAGAATGCTTACAGCCAGAATTTTAAAAGATTTTTTTAAGAGATAAATTTGAAAATGAAGAAGTTTTTGTTTTTTCTTTTGAAGATTCTTGTAATTATTTTAGCATTCGCCTGCGTTTTAGATGTGGTATATTCAAATTTATTTTTTTACTCAAAAAACAGAAGTAAGATTGGATATATTTACAATTCAAAACCACAAGAATTTGATGTAGTTATTTTAGGTTCATCAAGATCGAATAATCATTTTGTAACTCAAATGTTTACAGATCAGGGTTTAAAAACATTTAATTTTGGAATGCAGGGATCAAAATTATTTGAATCAGATTTGGTTTTAAAATTACTCTTAGAGAAAAAGAATAAAATTAAAAATGTAATTATTGATGTAGATGTAAATCTGCGAAGTGACAAAAAATCAGAAGCCGTGATTTTGAAATTTTTGCCTTATCTGCACGATTCTGAAGCTATAAAAAAGCATTTAATGATTATGCCGGGCTATGATTTTTTGTATTATATACCTTTTTACAGATATGTCAAGTATGAAACAAAAATTGGTGTAAGAGAAATGTTTTTTTGCAGTATAAATAAAAAAAATAAGGAATTAGATTTTGGAGGTTATTCTGCACTGGAAAATTCAAATACAACATTAACAGAAAATCTAAATGTTAATCCGATTAGAAATGAATATTATGAAGAGATAAAAAGTATTTGTAAAAGGAATAATATTAATCTAATCGCAATTATGACACCGATGTGCGAAAATGCAATTGGGATGAATTATTTTGAGAAGGTTAAAAAACTATATCCGGAAATTCATAATTATGAAAATGTAGTAGTCGATAATAAATATTTTTCTTCATGCGGACACATGAATGATACAGGAGCAAGAATATTTACAACCAGAATTTTGAAAGATTTTTTTAAGAAATAAATTCATGAAAATAGCTTTTTTAACACCGGAATATCCACATTCCAGAACAGGAAATTCGGGAGGTATTGGAACAAGCATTAAAAATCTGGCAATAGGGCTTTTGGCGCAAGGTGTTTCAGTTAGAGTCTTGGTTTATGGACAAAAAGAAGATGCTTTTTTTGATGACAATGGGATCTTAATTCAGCAAATAAAAAATGTAAAAATCAAAGGATTGTCATGGTTTTTCACAAGAAAAAAAATTGAAAGGATAATTAACAAACTGTATTCTGATAAAGAAATTGATTTAGTAGAAGCACCCGATTGGACTGGAATTACCTCTTTTATTAAACCCCAAAAATGCCCGATAATAATTAGACTTCACGGATCAGATACTTATTTCTGTCATTTGGATAATCGTCCGGTAAAATGGGTAAATAAATTTCATGAAAAAAGAGCCTTAATTAAGGCAGATGAGTTATTGTCTGTTAGTCAGTTTACGGCAAATACAACAAATGCTGTTTTTAATCTGGCTAAAAAGTTTACAATTATCCCCAATCCGATTGACACACGATTATTTCAATCGAATAAAACCACTCAAAGAGAAAATAGTATATTGTATTTTGGAAGCCTGATTCGTAAAAAAGGACTGCTGGAATTACCTTTGATTTTTAATAAAGTAATCGATAATAATCCGGATGCTAAATTGATTTTGATTGGTAAAGATGTTTCTGATATTATTTCGGGAAATTCATCGATTTGGCAAATGATGCAGGAATTGTTTTCAGATAAAGCAAAGAACAATGTAACCTATTTAGGAAGTGTTCCATACACCGAAATAAAACAAAAAATTCAAGATGCAACTCTTTGTATTTTTCCTTCTTTTGCAGAAGCTTTCCCCGTTTCCTGGCTGGAAGCTATGGCTATGGAAAAACCAATTGTAGCTTCAGATATTGGATGGGCAAATGAAATGGTTGATGATGGATATAATGGATTTTTGGTTCATCCTGTAAATCACGATATTTTTGCAGAAAAAATCAATACCCTTTTAAATGATGAAGAATTGTGTTTGAAAATGGGAAAATCAGCAAGAAAAAAAGTAGAAGCTTTTTTTGATATCAATAGTATAGCGAAACAAAATATAGAGTTTTATAAAAGCATAACTAACCGTAATTAGAAATGAAATTAAATGAATTTGTAACAACTACCGGAGAAGTTATTCTTTACAATGGGAAGCCTAATTTTAATACATTAGAAATATTGTCAAAAGAGGCAGGAGATATTTGGCATAGTTCATTTGAACAAGGATATAAAAATGCTTTTCCTGAATTGGTATATCAAACCGCTGTTTTTTTTATGTTTATCAATGATTTTGATAATCTTGATAAATGTTTGAGCTGGAGAGTTAATCCAAATCAGTTTGCAGTTCGTCAATCAGTTTGGGAAACTTTAAAAGGTTTTGATACTGAATATAAAAATATTCAATTACAAGCATTAGATTTCGGATACAATGCATTACGAAATTCAGCAGCTATTCCGTTATATGTAAAAGGACTTTTTGAAGAAAGCCAAAAAGAAGAAATCAAGATATCAGCAAAAGACAGATACGTTTTTTTTAGAAAAAATTTCAAAATTGATCATTCAGTTTTCATGTTATACCGAGAAGGGTTTTGGAAATGGAAAGAATGGAATGCTTTCTTTTATGCTAAGAAAAATTTCAAACAATCAAGTGCCAAACCAATCATTAAACCTCGGGAATTATTAGCTATCGAGGGAAATCCAACAGTAAGTTATATCATTCCAACAATGATGCGACAAGATTTTACGATGCAATTATTGAAAGATTTGGCTACACAGACATTTCCGGTTTCGCAAGTTGTAATTGTAGATGCAACTCCTAAAGATTTAAGAGATGAAAAAATATATAATTCAATAGATTTCCCTTTTGAGTTAATTGTTAAATGGCAGGAAACAAAAGGCAGTTGTAGGGCTCGAAATGAAGCAATTCAGTTATGTACAGGAGAATATATTGTCTTTGGTGATGATGATGTTCGTTTTCAGTCCAACTTCATAGAAAATCATATCAAAGTATTACAAACCTATAAAGTGGGTGCTTGTAACGGACTTGATATTCGTGCGGATAATCAAGAACAAGATTTAACAGATTTAGAAGATAAGCTTCAAAAATTAGGCGAAAAAAGATGGTTTGTTGGTACAAGTCATGGTTTTAGCAACGCAAATTCTTGTGTAAAAACAGAATATGTTAGAAAATTAATAGGTAATGATATTAATTTTGATGGCGGTTATGGCGAGGATAGCGATTTTGGAATGTCATTAATTAAGTTAGGACAAATTGTAGTTCATAATCCTTTTTCTCCAAATTTACATTTAAAACCACCTGTTGGCGGTTATCGATTTTGGGGAAATCAGTCTAAGATTTTAGGAAAAAAAAGAAAAGCACAGCCTTGGGAATTAGATACTCCAGTAAAGTCTGTTCGACCCGTTCCAAGTCCAACGGTAATGTACGGAATAGTAAAACATTTTACCCCGCAACAAGTATTGGAATATAAGTATAAACACTTTTTTTTATATCTTTTTAAAGGTTCAAAAAAAGGATTTTTATATCGTTTTTTTAGAATTCCGTACAAAAACATTCAGTTTAAAAAATCTCTTTTTTATGCTAAAAAACTAAATAACTTAGGAGTAAGACATAAATAAAATATGAAATTTTCCCTTATCATTTGCACTTACATGCGTCCTGAGCCTTTGTTGAAATTATTACAATCGGTCAAGGCACAAAATTTATACCCTGATGAAATCCTAATTATTGATGGCTCGACTAATAATAAAACTGAGATTATTTTAAAAGAAAACCCTTTTGAAAATCTCCAATATTTTTTGGTTGATAATAAAGATCGCGGACTTACTAAACAAAGAAATTTCGGAATTAATAAAGTAAGTGATTTTATTGAAGTTGTTTGTTTTTTAGACGACGATACCGTTTTAGAATCAAATTATTTTAAGAATTTGTTACAAACATATAATCAATTTCCAGATGCGCTTGGTGTTGGAGGTTATATTTGTAATGAAATAAAATGGGAGGAAGTTGCGGATAATTACATTCCGAAAATCAATGAATTTTATTTTGACGGATGGAAACGCAAAGATGGAAGCCGATTTATATTGCGTAAAAAACTGAATTTGGATAGTGATTGTCCTCCGGGCTTTTCTTCTAATTTTTCTCATGGCAGAAGCGTTGGTTTTTTACCGCCAAGCAATAAAACGTATCCGGTTGAACAATTGATGGGTGGAGTTTCGTCTTTTCGAAAATCAGTTTTTAAAACTTTTTCGTTCTCGACTTATTTTGAAGGCTATGGACTTTATGAAGATGCAGACTTTACTTTAAGAGTTGCAAAAACCGGAAAATTATACCTGAATACATCTGCAAAATTAAATCATTATCATGCTGCTTCAGGAAGACCAAATCAATATCATTATGGCAAAATGGTAGTAAGAAATGGCTGGTATGTTTGGCGAGTTAAAAATTCAAAACCGAATCTAAAAGAAAGGTTTAAGTGGAATGCAATAACGATTTTACTTACTTTTATCAGGTTTACCAATGTAATTACAGATCACAATAAAAAAGCAGCTTTTACCGAGGCTGTGGGAAGAACGCTTGGCTGGTGGAGCTTACTATTTAATAAACCCAAATAAAGTAAAGGTATTTATGAAAACAATTTTAATTGCACATAATTATACCGAAAACTCATTTGCGTCAATGAGTTATTATTTAGCACATCATTTGGCCAATTTAGGAAATAGGGTAGTCTTTATTTCACATAATCCTTTTTTTAAAGAAAAAGAGATTATTAGTAAAGAAAAAGGTGAAATTATCGTGTACTCATGGCCAACTAAAAAGAGACCAACATCTATAAAAGATGTTCTTTGGTTTGCTAAGATTTATTTTAAATATAAGCCAAATGTGGTTGTCGGTCATTTTGTTGGAGCTAATATTACAACTGCGATATCAAAAATACTGTCTTTAGGGAAAACTATAACATTTGCCTATTATCATACGTTAAGTGATCAAATTTCAAAAGATCAAAAACATAACGGAATAAAACAGAAAATGCTTTTTTTACGAAAAAAAATGCTTTATAAACTATTTTGCGATGTTGTTGTTTGCCCATCAAACTTGGCAAAGTTAGATTTAGAAAAATATTATTCACTTAATAAAGGAATGGTTGTTTTAAATCCGATGAAAGATCGATTTGAAGGAAAAACTATTGTTGGTCATGATAATATTATTATATCCTATTTAGGCAGGCTAGATCCTTCAAAAGGAGTTTTAGATCTTATTAAGGCATTTAAAATTTATTCTGATAAAGTTAAAACGGCAAATATAATTTTGAATATTGCCGGAACTGGGAGTCAACAAAAAGAAATTAAAGAGCTGATAGCAAATGAAAAAGACATTGTTTATTTTGGAGGATTACAATATGAGAAAGTAGATGAGTACTTAAATACAAGTCATTTTACAATAATTCCTTCAAAATTTGACGCTTTAAATATGGTTGGAATCGAATCAATGATGAATCAAACACCACTATTAATTTCAAATTCAACAGGTTTAGCAGATTATCTTGTTGATGGTAAAGAATGTTTTAAATTTGATGCGAATATTGATTCTATAGTTTTGTTATTTGAAAAAATTAAAAAAAATATCGATCAACAAGAACAGATGAGTAAAGATGCCAGAAGTACTTTTTTAAATCTTTTTACTATAGATAATTATTGTATTAATTTTTCCAACGAATTACTGAAATGAAACTTGTAATCATTACACATGTCAGCCATATTCAAAATGATAATCAGTATTTTGGTTACGCGCCTTATGTGCGTGAAATGAACATTTGGTTAAAATATGTTAATCAGGTTATAGTAGTTGGTTCTTTGCAGGGAAATAATCCAACAGCGATTGATATTGCTTACAATCATCCTAAAATTGATTTTAGAGAAATACCCAATTTTAATTTAATCAGTTTTAAGAATAGTGTAATTTCTGTCTTTAAATTTCCAATTATACTTTGGAAAATATTTTGGGCAATGAAAGATGCAGATCATATTCATTTACGCTGTCCCGGCAACATAGGTTTGTTAGGTTGTGTAGTTCAGGTTCTATTTCCAAACAAAATCAAAACTGCTAAATATGCAGGAAACTGGGATTCTGCAAGCAAACAGCCCTGGACATATCGTTTGCAAAAATATATTTTGAATAACACTTTTCTAACACGAAAAATGCAGGTTTTGGTTTATGGAGACTGGAAAAATCAATCAAAAAATATAAAGCCTTTTTTTACAGCAACTTATTCAGAGAATGAAAAAGAAACTGTTTTAAAAGCTGGTTTTGATTCCAATTTTGAATTCATTTTTGTTGGAAGTTTAGTGTCTGGTAAAAATCCATTATATGCTATAAAGCTTGTAGAACAACTAATAAAAAAAGGAAATAATGCAACTCTTAGTTTATATGGAGAAGGAGTTGAGCGAATTATTTTAGAAAAATATATTAAAGAAAACCAACTAGAAAAATATGTTATTTTAAAAGGAAATCATGAACAGGAAACTATAAAAAGAGCATATCAAAAAAGTCATTTTGTAGTATTGCCATCTAAAAGTGAAGGCTGGCCAAAAGCTATTGCTGAAGCTATGTTTTGGGGGTGCGTTCCTTTGGCTACAAAAGTTTCATGCGTTCCATTTATGCTTGATTATGGAAATAGAGGAGTTTTGCTAGAAATGAATATAAATCAGGACTTGTCTAAAGTAACAGAAATAATTAAAGATGAGAATTTGTTTTTCGATAAAAGTAAATTCGCTGCAAAGTGGTCGCAAGAATATACAACAGATGTTTTTGAATCTGAAATTAAAAAGCTTTTAGTAAAATGAGAGTTGTACAAATAATAGATTCTTTAGAGGCAGGCGGAGCAGAACGAATGGCGGTTAATTATGCAAATGCATTAGCCAAAAAAATAACATTTTCAGGTTTAGTAGCAACAAGAAAAGAAGGCTCTTTAAAAAAACAAATAGATTTAAAAGTCTCTTATTTATTTTTGGAAAAGCAAAATAGCATAGATTTTCAAGCTATTTTTCGTTTAAGAAAATATATCAAACAAAATCAGATTGATATTATTCATGCTCATAGCTCTTCTTTTTTTATAGCCGTTTTAGTAAAATTGACTTTGCCAAGAATAAAAATCATTTGGCACGATCATTATGGCACGAGAGAAAAAGAAACGAAAGAAACGAATAGGGTTTTGATTTTTTTATCTACTTTTTTCTCTGCTATTTTTGTTGTTAATCTTCAGTTACAAAAATGGAGTAAGAAAAATATGCACTGTTCAAGAGTAATTTTTATACCTAATTTTACAACTTCTGAAGTTGAGACAGAACAGTTAACCAATTTAAAGGGAATCAATGGTAAAAGGATTGTTTTTTTGGCAAATTTAAAAAATCCAAAAAATCATATTTCGATTCTAAAAGCATTCTCCGATTTAAAGTTAAGCGAGAATGGCTGGTCTTTACATTTAATTGGAAAAGATTATTTTGATAACTATTCGGATCAGATAAAAAAACATATAGAGGCTTATTCATTAGAGAATGATATACATTTGTACGGGGCAAAAAACGATGTCAGATATATTTTATCGCAAGCTTCTATTGGAGTTTTAGCCTCTACAGAAGAAGGATTTCCTGTAACTTTACTTGAATATGGTCTGGAGAATTTAGCAGTAATTTCTACAAACGTGGGTTATTGTTCTTCTATTATTCAAAATGAAATAAATGGCTTATTGTTTGATCCACGGTCTGATTTAGAAGTAAAAGCACAATTGGAAAAAATTACAAATAATGATTCGCTTAGGAAAATTTTAGGAGATAATTTTAAACAATCAGTAGAACAGAATTATTCAGAAGAGATTGTAATAAAAAAGTTAATCTCAGCTTATACAAATTAAATAAATATGAAAAACATTTCACGGTCTTATGGTTTTCTGATTTTAATTCATGGCATAATAGCTTTGATGATTTTTATCGTGCCTTTCCTGTCTAAAATATATGCACTTTTAATTCCAATAGTAGGTTTTTATTTTGTTTATAAAACAAAGAATAAAAAAAATGAGGTTCTTTTGGTGGCGGCTTACTTAGTAGGTGTTGAGGTTTTGTTACGTATGACCGGCGGGAATTTTAATAACGAATATGTAAAATTTAGTGTTATTTTCTTTATGTTGTTGGGTATGATCTACAGCAATTTTTCGACAAATGCTTTTATCTATTGGTTTTTTCTTGTTTTACTAATTCCCGGGATCTTAATTACATCAATTTCAACAGACTATTATAATGTAGATGTTAAAAAATCATTGTTCTTTAACTTGTCAGGACCAGTATGTTTGGCAATCTGTGCCATATATATGTTCCAAAGGAAGGTTTTATTTTCAGATTTGCAAAACGTAGTTATAGCGATGGGACTTCCCATTTTTAGTACAACAGTCTATTTGTTTTTATATAACCCCAATGTAAGAGATGTATTAACTGGTACTCAATCTAATTTTGAAACTTCAGGAGGTTTTGGACCTAATCAGGTTTCTACAGTTTTAGGATTAGGAATATTTATATTTTTCACACAATTAATCTTGTTTTCAAAATCAAAATTTAGAATGATTTTAAACGGGGTTTTATTAGTAATGATTTGTTACCGGGCAATTGTAACTTTTTCAAGAGGAGGAGTAATTACTGCTGTAGTGATGATTGCTTGCTTATTATGTTTAATGTTTTATTTTTCAAATGCAAAAGGAAGAGGAAAGTTCGCTTTGGTTTTTATCGTTACAGGGCTTATGGGAATAGGGATTTGGACTTATACCTCTTTAGAAACTGGTGGTTTAATTAATAAGCGTTATGCTAATCAGGATGCAGCAGGAAGATTAAAAAAAGACCGTTTGGGAGGTCGTGAAGAAATCATGGATTCAGAATTGAAATTATTCCTGGATAATCCAATTTTAGGAACTGGGGCAGGGATGGGGAAAGAATTAAGAAAACAAATGTTTAATATAGATGCCGCTTCCCACAATGAGATAACCCGTATGCTAAGTGAACATGGTTTGTTCGGTATTTTTGGTCTTTTAATACTATTTGTTACACCATTTGTTTTGTATGTTAATAATTGGCAACATCTTTATTTTTTTCCCTTTTATTTATTCTGGCTCCTTACCATAAATCATGCGGCTATGCGAACCGCAGCACCTGCTTTTGTATATGCTTTGTCATTACTTACAATTAGTGTTAGAAATAATCAGGAAATTAACAAATAACTTGAAAAAAGATCTTTATAAATAAATAATATTTGTCAGCTCATTTTTATTAATACATTTGCTTCCATAATTTTAAATTTCCCCAAATTTAATTATGCAACTTAACCACTATAACCAAAATGCCACAAAAAAATAAGATTCATTTTGAAATATCAGAACGTAAAGTCATTCTTAGGTTTTTTGATTCTTTTTTTATCTTAGCTACATTATATTTATTAAGCCAGATATTTGATTATCGTTATTTTAATATTACAAGTACTAATTATTATGGAGTATTAGTATTGGTGATATATCTTAACCTTTTTGGATCTATTTTTGAAATGTATAACCTGCAAGTAGCCAGTAATCAATTTCAAATTATTAAAAGTACAGTTATTGCAGTTTCGACAACAGTTTTAGTGTATTTGCTAACTCCAGTTTTATCACCAGAATTACCTAAACAGAGAATTTCAATAGTTATATTTTATTTTGCGGTACTTTTTGCCATTCTATTTTGGCGCTTATTTTATGTTTATTTTCTCGCGTCACATCGTTTTTTTCAAAATGTAGTTTTAATCTGTGATCAAGATCAAGTAGAAGAATTAGTCTTAGGATTGGAGAATGTTGACCCACATTATAAAATCATTGGTTTTGTAAATTCAGATTCTTTAAATAATAGTTCTTCAGAATACCATTATGCAAAAGAGATTAAAAAAGGTGAGTTAGAAGAATTTGTAAAAAATAATAATGTATCCGAGATTGTTATAGCTTCCCAAAAGACAGATGGGATTACTGCCGATTTATACCAGCAATTATTACATTTACTAGAGTCTGGTAAAATAATTAGAGAATATACTCAAGTATACGAGAGCAAAACACAACGTATTCCGGTACAATATATAGCAAGAGATTTTTATCGTTTTTTTCCTTTTAGTCGTAGTAATAGTAACAAGTTATATTTGTTGGTAGTACGTTTTTTTGAATTCGTTTTTTCTTTGTTCGGATTATTAATTGGGATTATTTTAATACCATTTATAGTTATAGGAAATTGTATCGGTAATCGAGGCAGTCTTTTCTATACCCAGGACAGAATAGGAAAAGATGGAGCGGTTTTTAAAATATATAAATTCCGTACAATGGTAAAAAACTCTGAATCTAAAGGAGTTGCTTTTGCGGCTGCAAATGATGTACGGGTTACACCTTTTGGGAAGATGATGCGTAAATCCAGAATAGATGAATTACCGCAATTCATTAATGTTATAAAAGGAGATATGGCAGTTATTGGTCCTAGACCAGAACGTCCTTTTTTTGTAAAAGAAATTGCTCAGGTTATGCCATTTTATGAAACAAGACACATTATTAAGCCAGGACTTACTGGTTGGGCACAAGTAAATTATTCTTACGGAGAATCGATAGAAGAAAGTTTAATAAAACTACAATATGACTTGTATTACATAAAACACAGAAGTATTTTTCTGGATCTAAGTATTACTTTTAAAACCATTACTACAGTTTTATTTTACAGAGGACAATAATTATATAATAATAGGAATTGGTTTTTTATTCTTAATTGCCACACGCACAAGCACAACTCCACTAGTTATAATCAGAGGCAAAACAATCAGGAATGAAGCCTTATTAATCATAAATAATCCATATACAATTAGTAAAATGATATGGATAAGTGATAATCTATAAGTCCATTTTTTGTTTCTCATAAGATTAAAAATCAAAAGAATAAGTAAAAAAGGGCTAAACAACAAAATGTTATAGTTGAATTCTAGTTCCTTGTGTAAGGAATAAAAGCCTATAAAAACAAAAAATACTCCTAACAATCCCATTATTAAAAGATAGGCTTTATCAATACTTCTTTTACTTATAAAGATGATAAATACCAGTATAATAATGTAAGTATACCAGTTGTTCCACCAAGAATGAGTTGGTTCTTTATCAAAAGATAGAATTGTTTTATTCTCTTTTACTAAAAGATGATTTTGAAAACTTGTTTTGTCTAAACTATTTTTTAATTCAAAAGGTAAGAATATTTTTGTTCCAAGTTCATCTACTTTCTTTCCGAAAATAATACTGATACCTAGTTTTTCATAAAAATGTCCGTCAAAATAAGGGTATAGTATAGTTCTGTATGTTTTATCAGTATCTCCTTTTTTTGTAATTACAGTACCGTTTAAAGATTTATTGATGATATCAACAACCATAGAAGTACAATTTTTGTCAATAAATTTATAGGTGTAAAATCTATCTTCAGAAAGTAGCGTTGTGTTTAAATTATCAAATAGTTTTTGTTTAAGATTGTCAGAAATATTTAATTCTTGTTCGTAAACACTACGTTTTGTATAGTTGTATTCATTAATAAAATCGAGATAGGAATTTGCTGTAGCGTAATATTGTAAGTCACCTTTTGTGAATTTAGCAACAAAATTAGGAGTTCTGAAATCGAAAGTGCCATAATTATATACTATATCAAGAGCGTTAATAGAATCCTTTATTCTAATAGCTGTGTGGCCAAAAAGAGAATAAGGTTCGTTTCCGGTTCCGCAAGTTAAAACGCTAACTTTAGAATCTTTGGATAATAAAATGCTTTGTCCAAAACTGTTGTTGATAAACACAAAAAACAATAGTAAAAAGAATATTTTTTTTGATGAATACGTTTTCATAGCTGTTTTTTTAAATGAATTATCAATGTTTCTTTGGGATGTAATTATTTATTTTCTAAAGAGGCCTAAGTCTACTTTAAGCGAGAAAATATTAGAATATAAAGCAACGCTTTGATTTCCTAAATCTGTTAAAGCATAATCAACCTGGATACCTTTATATTTAAAACCGAGACCGATATTAGGTTGAAAACCTACTTTCTCAGAATTATCTAATTGTGTTACGTTCTGAAAATTTCCAACTCCAGCTCTCAAGAAAACTAAATCGGTATATCCAAACTCTAATCCTAATGCAGGATCAATACTTACCACATTACTAGAGATTATATCTTTCGTTCTTTCAAAACGCATATTCATATTTGTAGCTACTAAAACACTATAATCATATCTGATTATAAATTTTTTCGCAATACCTAATTGCGCTTTTGGCAATGTGATTTCTGTGCTTTCGGGTAACTCCTGATTTTCACCCGGAATGGCATCAGAGATTTTTTTGTATTCCTTCTCATCTATATTCCAAACATTATAAGTGGTTGTAATATCACGTACCATCAAACCAAAACGCCAGTCATTTTTCTCAAATTGTAATCCTAAATCAAATCCAAAGCCCCAAGAATTAGCAAATTTACCGATAATACGTCGAATGACCTTGGCATTAACACCATATTGAAATCCAGGAACGGGTAATTTTCTAGCATATGAAAACGTAAAACCATAATCAGCAGTCGAGAAAAGACTGATTCGATTGTAATCAATATTTCCTTGATTGTCTATTAATTCTGTAGTATCTAAAATGTCATCTACTCCAAAACGAATTAATGAAATTCCCCAAGCACTTCGGTCATCTATCGGACTTGCGTAGCCAATATAATCATATTGTGCGATATTGGCAAAATAATTAGCATGCATCAAAGCAACTTGATGGTCTTGAAGATTGGTTAACCCTGCTGGATTCCAGTAAACTGAGTTTACATCTGTCGTAGATGCAACCACTGCACTCGACATGGCAAGAGCTGCAGCATCGACACCAATGTTCATAAACTCGTTAGAGTATTTACGAACCGTTTGACTGTAATTTGCCGTGTGAACACAAAATAGTAAAAACAATAAAATTTTCTTCAAGAGCTAATTTTTATAAACCGAAGTTTGTTTAATTTTTACCAAAAATATAATTTTTTACTGAGCTTATTTATTCCTTTTTGTAAATAATGCTAAAGTCTAACTTTTGTGTAAAAAACTCTAATAAAAACGTACATTCCATTCAGTTATTATAGTAAATTTGTTGCTTATCATACTTAAATTTTATTTGCAATGAATATTAAAAAACATGTACCTAATGCTATTACATTAATCAATCTTTTTTGTGGATGCATAGCTGTTGTTTTTGTTTCTAAATTAGATTATGAAATGGCTTTCTATTTTGTTTGTTTAGGAATCTTTTTTGATTTTTTCGATGGTTTTTTTGCTCGATTATTTAAAGTATCCAGTCCATTAGGTTTACAGTTAGATTCATTGGCAGATATGGTAACTAGTGGTGTAGTACCAGGTTACGTAATGTATAGTTTATTTGTTAGTAGTTCAAGTGCACACAATATAATAGGTTCTGAGTTTACTCCATTTTTAGGATTCATTGTGACTCTTGGGTCTTGTTATCGTTTAGCAAATTTTAATATAGATACGCGCCAGACAGATTCTTTTATTGGTTTACCAACACCTGCAAACGCATTGTTTATTTTGAGTTTGCCTTTGGTTTTAAAATATTCAGAGTCGCTGATGATTCTTGAAATCTTAACAAACCAATGGATTTTGTTAGTGATAGCATTATTTAGTGCTTATATTCTAAATGCCGAAATTCCTTTATTTTCATTAAAATTTAAAAAATTCAATTTAAAAGATAACGCACTACAAGTTGGTTTTTTATCATTGTCGGTTTTGCTATTGGTTTTCTTTCAATATCTAGGGATTCCATTGGTAATCATTACTTACATAATATTGTCTGTTATAAACAATAAGTTTCTGAAAAAGTAGTTTTTTTATTGAATGAAAAGAAAAGTTACCAAAAGAAAGCAGACCTCAAATCGGAAATCTAAATCAACCAGTTCTATAGGGAAGTTTTTTCGTTTCATTGTTTTTTCGGCTTTTATTGCTCTTTTTCTAGGAGTCGTTTATCATTACCGAAATGGTTTAGCATATTACTTTAGTTTTAAAACAGATAAAGTTTCAGAAAAAGAAGCTGAAGATAAACGTCTTTCGGATGTTAGGAATTACCAGGTTTTGGCTAATCACCAAGGAATGGCAATTGGTTTGGATGTATCCGAATTTCAAGGAAAAATTCGTTGGAGTAAAGTAGATAGTCTGGAGCAAAAATTTCCAATCTCATTTGTTTTTATACGTGCTACTGCTGGAAATGATCGTGTTGATAATCAATTTTTGAATAATTGGCTAGGAGCCAAAGAGCAAAAGATTATCCGTGGAGCATACCATTATTATCGTCCGAACGAAAACTCGATAGAACAAGCCAATCTTTTTATTAAAACGGTTAAATTACATAAAGGTGATTTGCCTCCAGTTTTGGATATTGAAAAATTACCTAAAAACCAGTCTTTAGATAGTTTGAAAAAAGGATTAAAAAGATGGTTGAATAAAGTGGAAGAACACTATAAAGTACGACCAATTATATATAGCGGAGAAAGATATTATGATGATTTCCTGAAAGAAGAATTTAGTGATTATCTTTTTTGGATAGCCAATTATAATTTTTATCGAGAAAAGATTGAGGATGATTGGTTGTTTTGGCAATTTACAGAGAAAGCGACAATGCCAGGAATAAAGCATACTGTCGATGTGAATATTTATAACGGCGATTTACAGCAATTACAATTTATAACAGTCGATTAAGTTTTAGTTTATAGTCGCAGTTTACAGTCGCAGTAAAAAAAAATCGCAGTACTTAGTTTTTTTTGGAACTGAATACTGCGATTGTATACTTAAAGCTGTGACTGAATACTCTTTTTAGAATTCCAGTTTCTTTTTACGAAGTTCAAAATTCTGACCTAGATATACACGACGTACCATTTCGTCTTCTACCAATTCTTCAGGTACACCAGCTTTTAGGATTCCTCCTTCAAACATAAGATATGTTTTGTCAGTAATAGCAAGAGTTTCTTGTACGTTGTGGTCGGTGATTAAAATTCCGATATTTTTATTTTTTAATTGCGCTACGATTCGTTGGATATCTTCTACTGCAACAGGGTCAACTCCTGCAAAAGGTTCATCTAGTAAGATGAACTTAGGGTCGGTAGCAAGAGCACGTGCAATTTCGGTACGACGGCGCTCACCTCCCGAAAGTAAATCTCCTCGGTTGGTACGAATATGCTCCAAGCTAAATTCTTCGATTAAACTTTCCATTTTAGCTTCCTGCTCCGCTTTAGATAAAGTGGTTAGTTGTAGTACACTTAAGATATTGTCTTCGATGCTTAGTTTTCTAAAAACAGATGCTTCTTGAGCTAAATATCCAATTCCGTGTTGAGCTCTTTTGTACATAGGGAAATCGGTAATATTTAAATCATCAAGATAAATATTGCCCGAATTTGGTTTTACCAATCCTACAATCATGTAAAATGAAGTGGTTTTACCTGCTCCATTTGGACCTAAAAGACCAACTATTTCTCCTTGGTTTACCTCAACAGAAATACCTTTTACTACACTACGGCCTTTGTAGGTTTTGATTAAATTATCGGCTCTTAATTTCATTTTTTAAGTTTAATCGTTTAAACGTTCGAATCGTTTATTCGGTACAAATTAACGAATAAACGATTCAACAAATAAACCTCTTTAACAATTATTTAGTTTCAGTTTCTTCTAAAGCTTCCCAAAATTCATATGCTCTGCGCAAATGAGGAACTACGATTGTACCGCCAACTAAGGTTGCAATTCCCATTGCTTCCATCATTTCTTCTTTGGTAACCCCTTCTTTAAAACTAGTTTCAAGATGGTATTTTACGCAATCATCACAACGTAAAACAGCTGAGGCAACTAAGCCTAAAAGCTCTTTTGTTTTAACATCAAGAGCGCCCGCAGCATAAGCATTGGTATCCAGATTAAAAATTCGCTTTACAATTTTGTTATTATCAGCTAGTAATTTCTCGTTCATTTTAGAACGATAGTCGTTAAACTCTTGTATGATATCAGACATTTAATTCTTTGTTTTGTTTTTTATATACAAGTACCGAAATAAAGATACTCAACTCATAAATCAGTAACATTGGTATTGCTACAATTGTTTGGCTCACAACATCTGGAGGAGTTACAATTGCCGCTACGATTAGGATTATAATTACAGCATATTTCCAATATTTTCGTAAAAAACGTGGAGTTACTAATCCTAATTTGGTAAGGAAATAAATAACGATTGGTAGTTCAAAGAATAGTCCGCCAGCCAAAATACTAGTTTTTACCATTCCCATATAAGACTCTAGAGTGAATTGATTTTTTACAATATCACTTACTGTAAAAGTAGCTACGAAGTTTACAGACATTGGGATTACTACAAAGTACCCGAATGTTACTCCTAAGAAGAAAAGTAAAGAGGAAACAAAGATGAATACTTTAGCATTTTTACGTTCTTTTACATATAATGCAGGACTAATAAATTTCCATATTTCCCATAAAATATAAGGAAAACTCAAGATGAATCCTGCTAAGATACACATCCATACAAAAACATTTACCTGTCCTTCCATTTGTGTATTCTGGATGATAAATGGCATCTCGGTGATACAGATATTTTCGGCAAAACCTAATTTATGAGATAATTCACAAAAAAACTGATACGTAAAAAAAGTTGGTCTTGTAGGACCAAAAATGATTACATCAAACAGGTAATCACTTATAAAGTAGGTTAAAAAAGCCATTATGATTATGGCAGTTGTACTTCTTACTAATAACCATCTTAGTTCTTCAAGATGATCTAAAAACGACATTTCGCCTAGGTTCTTTTTATTTGCCATTATACGATTCCTTCTTTTAAAATGTCATGTAAATGTAATACTCCTTTATATTCTCCATTGTCGGAAACAATTAATTGGGTAATCGAAAAGTCTTCTAATATATTCAAAGCATCTACAGCCATTGTGTCTGATGATACCATTTTTGGATTTTTAGTCATAATGTCTATTGCGGTTAAATCGGCAAAAGTATCTCTGTCGTTTAGCATTCGTCGGATATCTCCATCAGTGATAATTCCGATAATTTTATCATTTTCTACAACAGCAGTTACACCTAGTCGTTTTTCTGATATTTCAAATATAACTTTTTTGATTGAAGAATCTGGGCTAACAGTTGGTTTTAACGAATGTTCAATCATGTCTTTCACGCGAAGTAAAAGTTTTTTTCCTAATGCACCTCCAGGATGATATACAGCAAAATCTTCAGGTTTAAAATCGCGCATTTTCATTAAACAAACCGCAAGAGCGTCTCCCATTACAAGTTGTGCCGTAGTACTGTTGGTTGGTGCCAGGTTTATTGGGCAAGCTTCCATGTCAACAGTTGTATTTAAAACATGATCACTGCCTTTGGCTAAGAATGAAGTCATGTTTCCTGTAATAGCAATTAATGTATTGCCAAAACGTTTTAATAACGGAACTAAAACTTTGATTTCAGGGCTGTTGCCACTTTTTGAAATGCAAATAATAACATCTTCGTTTTGAATCATTCCTAAATCTCCATGAATTGCTTCAGATGCATGAAGGAATAATGAAGGTGTTCCTGTAGAGTTGAAAGTTGCAACCATTTTTTGCGCAATAATTGCACTTTTTCCTATTCCTGTGACTACTAATCGACCTTTCGATTCGTATATCTGTTGAACAGCTTGAGTGAAATTTTCATCTAAAAAATTAATTAATTTTGCAACTGCTTCGCTTTCAGAGAGTATCGTTTTTTTAGCGATAGCTAATATATTTTCTTTTGTTATCAAAACAGGATAGTTAAAATTTGTATGTGTAAAAGAAAGTTGTATCTTTATTGATGCAAATTTATACAAAATACCATAAAATAAAGAATGAATTCAAACGAAATTGAAATACATAAAGAATTAAAGAAGTATTTCGGCTTTAGCCAATTTAAGGGATTGCAAGAGGAGGTTATAAAAAGTATACTCGATAAAAAAAATACTTTTGTAATAATGCCCACCGGTGGAGGGAAATCACTCTGTTACCAATTACCCGCTTTAATTCAGGAAGGAACAGCGATAGTTGTATCTCCTTTAATTGCTTTGATGAAAAACCAGGTAGACGCCATTCGGAGTCTCTCCTCAGAAAACGGAATTGCTCACGTTCTGAATTCTTCACTTACCAAAACAGAAATTGCTCAAGTAAAAAAAGACATTACTTCTGGTTTGACAAAATTATTATATGTTGCTCCCGAATCGTTAACCAAAGATGAATATGTTCAGTTTCTTCAAAATGTAACCATTTCATTTGTCGCTATCGACGAAGCGCATTGCATTTCAGAGTGGGGACATGATTTTAGACCTGAATATAGAAATCTAAAACATATTATTAAACAGTTGGGCGATGTGCCAATTATTGGTCTTACCGCAACTGCTACTCCAAAGGTTCAAGAAGATATCTTAAAAAATCTTGACATGTCTGACGCTAATACTTTCAAGGCGTCGTTTAACAGACCAAATTTATATTACGAAGTTCGTACAAAAACAAAAAATATAGAATCGGATATTATTCGTTTCATAAAACAACACAAAGGGAAATCTGGAATTATATATTGTTTAAGCCGTAAAAAAGTAGAAGCAATAGCTGAGGTTTTACAAGTAAACGGTATTAGCGCTGTTCCTTATCATGCAGGATTAGATGCGAAAACACGAGCAAAACATCAGGATATGTTCTTGATGGAAGATGTAGATGTTGTTGTAGCTACTATTGCTTTTGGGATGGGAATAGATAAACCCGATGTTCGATTTGTAATACATCATGATATTCCAAAATCACTCGAGAGTTATTACCAAGAAACGGGTCGTGCAGGACGTGATGGTGGCGAAGGACACTGTTTAGCTTATTACTCTTATAAAGATGTAGAGAAATTAGAGAAATTTATGTCTGGTAAACCAGTTGCAGAGCAAGAAATTGGTTTTGCTTTATTGCAGGAAGTTGTGGCTTACGCCGAAACATCAATGTCGCGTAGAAAATTCTTACTTCATTATTTCGGAGAAGAATTCGACAGCGAAACTGGAGAAGGTGCCGATATGGATGATAACGTTCGTAACCCGAAAACCAAAATTGAAGCCAAAGACCAAGTGGTGAAATTATTGGAAATTGTACGCGATACAAAACATATTTACAAATCCAAAGAAATTGTATTTACATTAATAGGTCGTGTAAATGCGGTTATTAAAGCACATAGAACTGATTCGCAATCGTTCTTCGGGTCAGGTTCTAACCATGACGAGAAATACTGGATGGCATTACTTCGCCAAGTATTAGTTGCGGGTTACTTATCAAAAGATATTGAAACTTACGGAGTCATAAAAATTACCAAAGCAGGATTGGACTTTATTAAAAAGCCAGTTTCGTTTATGATGTCCGAAGATCATGAATATAATGAAACTGAAGATGAAGCTATAGTAACAGCATCAAAATCTGGCGGTACTGCCGATGAAGTTTTGATGGGAATGTTACGAGAATTACGAAAAAAGGTTGCCAAGAAATTAGGCGTTCCTCCATTTGTAGTTTTTCAGGATCCTTCATTAGAGGATATGGCTTTAAAATATCCAATTTCTATTGCCGAGTTATATAACATTCATGGAGTAGGAGAAGGAAAAGCAAAAAAATACGGAGGAGATTTTGTAGCCTTAATAAATAGGTATGTTGAGGAAAACGATATTATTCGTCCAGACGATTTAGTTGTAAAATCTACAGGGGTTAACTCTGTAAATAAATTATACATTATCCAGAACATTGATCGTAAGTTATCACTTAATGATATTGCTTCTGCAAAAGGGCTTTCGATGGATGCTTTGATTAAGGAAATGGAGCAAATTGTATATTCAGGAACAAAGCTTAATATTAACTATTGGGTAGATGATATGCTTGATGAAGATCAGCAAGAAGAAATTCATGAATACTTTATGGAGTCAGAATCTGATAAAATAGAAGATGCTCTTAAAGAATTTGAT
Source organism: Flavobacterium sp. PL02 (assembly GCF_035013205.1). Lineage (NCBI taxonomy): Bacteria > Pseudomonadati > Bacteroidota > Flavobacteriia > Flavobacteriales > Flavobacteriaceae > Flavobacterium > Flavobacterium sp. PL02. The sequence continues at coordinate 257,420 of NZ_JAYGJP010000002.1, read as the reverse complement.
GGTGAGTATGATATCGATGAATTACGCCTTATGCGAATAAAATTTATTAGCGAAGTAGCGAACTAACGTTAAGATTAAATTCCAAAAATTAAATTCCAAATTCCAAAAAAGGAGAATAAATTCCAATTTCAGGAAGTGATAAATATTTAAATTCCAAATTCTAAGTACTAGCGATAGTTTGGAGTTTGGAATTTTTTATTTAAGATTATCCAAATTAATTGGAATTTCCTCCTTAATTGATTTGGAATTTAAAAAAAATGGAATTTTATTCTTCCGGATACACTTCTCCGCGGTGCGGTTTTAAAGCGTCGCGAACCTGAATCATGTTCTCATCGGTTACAACCATATAAGCAATAGCATACATATCGTTTAAGATTGTAAATCCAGTTATATTTAAAGGAAGCTTTTCGATAGCGATAAATTCTTTTAAATGAATTTCATGATGTTCTGCGGTTTTTGCGGATGCTGGACCACGGAAATCCCATATTAATTTTATTTTTCTTGACATTTTTTTAGAGGCAAAGTTTTTACAAAACAAAGGTACAAAGTCTGTTTTAAAAAATGGATACTATATTAAGGAACAAATTCCACTTCAAAATACTATTTTTGCATTCTGTTTTTCGTCTAAATGATTAACATATTCAACAGAAATATATATAATGCCAAGAGAACTTTTACTTCAAGTATCACCCGAAATAGCAGCAAATGAGTTATTGCTAAAAGAACATTTGTCGAAACAAATAAAAGTTTCACCAAATGAAATTCAGCATATAACGATTTTAAAACGCTCCATTGATGCACGCCAAAAAGCGATAAAAATCAACTTGAAGGTGAATATTTATTTGCAAAATGAAGTTTTTCAGCCAACTAAAATTGAGCTTCCAGAATATAAAAACGTATCTGGAGCGCAAGAGGTAATTGTTGTTGGAGCTGGTCCAGCAGGACTTTTTGCAGCTTTACAGTTAATCGAGTTAGGTTTAAAACCAATAGTCCTCGAGAGGGGAAAAGATGTAAGAGGTCGCCGACGAGATTTAAAAGCGATAAATACAGAACATTTCGTAAACGAAGATTCTAATTATTGTTTTGGAGAAGGCGGAGCAGGAACTTACTCTGACGGAAAATTATATACACGATCTAAAAAACGTGGAGATGTGACCAGAATTCTCGAATTATTGGTTGCTTTTGGAGCTTCAGATGATATTTTGATAGAAGCGCATCCACATATCGGGACTAATAAATTACCAAAGATTATTCAGGATATTCGAGAAAAAATTATCGAATGCGGGGGACAAGTTTTGTTTGAAACCCGAGTAACTGATATTCTCGTAAAAAACAATGAAGTTGAAGGAATTGTAACTCAAAAAGGAGATACAATTTGTGCTAATAAATTAATATTGGCAACGGGACATTCTGCTCGTGATATCTTTGAGTTATTAGATAGAAAGAAAATTTTTATCGAAGCCAAGCCTTTTGCATTGGGCGTAAGAGCCGAACATCCACAATCTTTAATAGATAGTATTCAGTATAGTTGTGATTATCGTGGGGAGCATTTGCCTCCAGCGCCATATTCTATAGTGAAACAAGTAGGAGGAAGAGGAATGTATTCTTTTTGTATGTGTCCTGGTGGTGTAATTGCGCCATGTGCAACAAGTCCTGGCGAAGTAGTTACTAATGGTTGGTCTCCGTCTAAAAGAGATCAGGCTACAGCCAATTCTGGAATAGTAATCGAATTAAAATTAGAAGATTTTAAACCGTTTGCTAAATTCGGAGCTTTGGCTGGAATGGAATTTCAGAAAAGTATCGAACAAAAGGCGTGGCATTTGGCTGGGGAAACTCAAAAAGTTCCAGCACAACGAATGGTAGATTTTACTCAAAATAAAGTTTCATCAGATATTCCTAAAACATCTTATGTTCCCGGAACGACTTCGGTAGAAATGGGACAGGTATTCCCTGGTTTCTTATCTCAAATATTACGTGAAGGTTTTTCGGAATTTGGAAAATCAATGCGTGGGTATTTAACCAATGAAGCTATTCTTCATGCACCAGAAAGTAGAACATCATCGCCAGTTCGTATCCCTAGAAATGCAGATACGTATGAGCATTTGCAAATAAAAGGATTGTATCCTTGCGGAGAAGGAGCAGGTTATGCTGGTGGAATTATATCTGCGGCTATAGATGGAGAAAAATGCGCCTTGATGATTGCAGAAGCTTTAAAATAATCTGCTAAATTATTTAGTTTGGAGTAAAAATAATATTATTTTAGTTGCTTTAAGAGATTGGTTACAATTCTAAAATTTAGAATGTGATTAAATCTTAATGAACTTTTTTAAATATATTTTATGCCATTATTAGATATTGAAACTAAAAACGGATTTACATATCCAATTATTTATAAGGAATTCTTTCTAGACGGAATGCTTAATGTTGGAGAATATGGACCTGATTGGTACACTACAGTTTATCCTAAATTAAAACAAAACCCCACATTGCTTTTACATTCTTATGATTTTGAATTGCTTAATCTTAAGGGTGTAAATGAAGCAATAGACGAACTTTCGGATCCTGAAGGTTATCGTGAAATAAAAGAAGAATTCAAATTTATACCATTCGGGCAAAGCGGAGCTGGAGATCATTATTGTTTCTTTGTAAATGAAGAAAATAATGGAGAGAATCCTATAGTTTTTGTTTGGCATGATATGAATGAAGTAAATTATCTAGCGAAGAATATGCAGGATTTTGTTTTTAGAATGCTGTTAACAGATATGTCTGATCAAGATGTTTACAATGATGTAAGTGACGAAGAATTTAAGGATAATCTAGAGAGGGTTCTTAAAACTCATAAAAAATATCTAACAGATAAACAAAATGATGTTTTGCAAACGGTGTTTAATAGGGAAATCATAGATTATGAAATCCTATTGCCTAAAATGAAAGAAGCAAAGCGAGGGTTGCTAACTGATGTTGAGTTAAAAAAGACATTAGCAGAAGTTATCCTATTTGATAAAATGGATTCTAGTTTTGCATATTCAAGTGAATCATAATTATAAGAGTCTAATAAAATAAATCACTAAATAAATTCTATGAAAGATTTCTTTTCTAATTTCTTTGGACGAAATAATGATCCAAAATCAATTGTTTCTTTTGATGTTATATATTCAATTTACTCTTATTTGTATAATGAGGTAAGTAGTGTTGATTTTAAAATGAAAGGAGTTCATGATACTGTTTCTGTAAATTTTTATTCATTTCCAAGTTCATTAAATCATGAGGAGGGAAGAAAAGAGATTGAAGGAAACGGATTCAAGAATGCGTATGAGGTTTTAAACGAATTGTATAAAAAGATTGATATCGGAGTGCTTTCTGAAGAGGTTATACAAACAGAATTAGAATACGATTATGTTCATATTCAGTTTTATTCTGAGCCAACTCCAGAATCAAAAAAACATCTAAAACATGTCTTGCATAATTTTGTCATTTTCTTTTGTTGTACGAATAGTTTAGAAACAAATGATTTTAGAATTCTGTACAATAACAGTTATTTTTTTGATTATGTAAAAGGGATTTTAGATACCGAATATATCGACATCAATAATCCTAAAAATGAAATTCAGAAAATAGGATTCAAAGAATTTGAAAGGGTTTTACAGGGGATTTGCGAATATATGGAAATTGAAATACCATCAACAGTCATTCTTCCTTCTGCTGAAAGTTTACTGGCAGATGAAGTTTCGATAGCGCATTTTAAAGAATTTTTGCAATTAATTTCGAGAGGAGATATTGAAGAAGAATTGCTGGAAGAGCAATCACAGATTCTTTATGATAATTTTGGAAAAAATGAGGGAGATGAAGATTATGATTATGAATTTGATTTTTTCGACGGAATAAATACATGGCATAGCGACTGGAAATTTGATCCTGAGGACGCAGAGTATTTTATATCTGAAATGATTGATCAGGAACTTAATTTTGAATATCCAGAAGAAACATATAGTCATGACTTGTTTCCGTATATTCAGACTGCATTAGGGAAACTAGATATGGAATTAATGAGTTATGATACAATGGGAGATAGTTATTTGTTTTTTGTAGCAAATAAAAATGATGTAAATAGAATATTAGAATTAGCTGAAATAACCGAAATAGGAATTGATAAGTTGACATAAAAGAGAAAAAATTATCATAACTTCTATTTGATTACAAGTATTGCAGAATAAATTAAAACACGAATTCCTCAAATTATCACTAATTCATAGTTAGATTAGTTTCGCTATAAAAATTCGTGATAATTTGAGGAATTCGTGTTTGTTTTTGTACTTATAGGTGATTTTAAGGAATCAAAATTATTTTCCCAGTACTTTTTCGACTTTCTAAGTAATCGTGAGCTTGTTTTCCTTCAGATAGTTTAAAAGAAGTAGGTGTTGCAAGTGAAACTTTTCCTTCGATAATCCAAGTGAATAACTGATTAGCTCTTTTTATTCTTTCTTCTCTGGTTGTCAAATAACTCCATAAATCTCCACCAGTTAATGTTTTGGAAGTATCCATGAGCATTCTTGGGTCAACTAAAGCAGGATCTCCACCCGCCATTCCGAAAAACACAACCTGTCCACAATCTTTGGTTACTTCGAAGCTATCATTTAAGGTGCTACCAATACTATCATAAACGACATCAGCACCGTTTGAAACTACTTTAAAAACTTCAGCCTTCCAATTGTCATTGTATAAGAATACATGGTCGGTTCCTTGCTTGATAGCAATTTTTGCTTTGTCGGCAGATGAGGTTAAACCAATTACGGTTGCGCCTAGAAGTTTGCTTATTTGTGTAAGGAATTGTCCAACACCTCCAGCAACAGCATGAATAATAACTGTTTCTCCTTTTAGTGTTTTGTGACTATCGGTGGCGAGGTAATGGGCTGTTAATCCTTGTAATAAAATAGAAGCTCCAGTTTCAAAATCGATTGCTTCTGGTAACGGAATTACATGATTTATATTAACAGCAACCAGTTCGGCATTTGCAAAAGGAACATCGGCAAACGCAACTCTGTCTCCAATTTTAAACTCTGAGTGGTTATTTGTGTTTACTACGATTCCTGAACCTTCATAACCAGCGATAAAAGGCGGATTTCCTTTAAGATGATAGTTTCCTTTTCGGCGATATACATCGGCGAAATTTAACCCGATGGCTTTCATTTCGACCAAGATTTCGTCGGATTTTAATTGCGGATTTGGAATGTCGATGTATTCAAGTACATCTGAGTTTCCAAAAGTAGAAAAAGTTAATGCTTTCATTTTGTCTAATTATAACAGTGAAATATTTATAAAGGAAATAATTATAGGTTAAATTTTGGGTAAGTTAAATTCATTGAACTTACTTTTTTGGGAAGCTAGTTTTTCAATATCTTGCCATTTTCTAGGAGAATCAACAGATAGGTTTTCGTATGAATCTTTTTTTATGAGAATATCATCTTCGATACGAACGCCTATATTCCACCATTTTTTATCACATTTGCTATTTGCAGGAATATAAATTCCTGGTTCGACAGTAATAATCATGTTCTCTTTTAGTAAGCTTTTTGGACCGCTGTAATTTCCTTTGTCGTGAACATCAAGACCTAGAAAGTGTGAACATCCGTGTGGGTAATAGATGCTTACTTCTTTTAATTCTTTAATGATTCCTAATTTCAGTAATCCTTTGGCTAGAACTTCTCTGGCTTTGATGTTTAGATCTGCGAGAGGAATTCCTTCTTTACAAATTTTAAAAATTTCTTCTTGAGCATCGTAAACTAGTTGATAGATAGCTTTTTGTTCTTCGGTAAATTTTCCGTTTGCAGGAATAGTTCGGGTAACATCGGCAGAATAGCCATGATATTCAGATCCTACATCCATTAATAATAATTGATTGTCTATTTTAGTGCTATTGTTTTCGCCATAATGCAAAATACAACCATTAGCTCCTGCGCCAACAATTGGAGGATAACCTTCTCCTTCAGCTCCATATTTTCGGTGAATATAAGCATGAATTCCATCGGCTTCATTTTCGCTCATATCAATATTAATTGCTTTCATGACTTCGTTATGGGCAATGCAAGAAAGTTTAACTGATTTGCGCATTAAATCAATTTCTTCTGGGGTTTTTATTTCTCGAAGCGTTGCTGTAATATTTTCGAATAATAGTAAAGAAGCTGTATCGTCATTTGTAATTGCTGCTTTTGTTTTAAATGTTTGTAGTAATCCAAAAAGATCAAAACCGCTTGTGTCTTTACCAATGTCAGTTGGGATTTTATCGTAAATTATTTTGTCGAATTTTTTAAAGTCTATAGGAAAGTCCTTGAAATCTTTTCCGTTATAAACTGTTGCAAAACCTAATTTCGATTTTGCTCCATCGGTACCTAAGCGTCTACCTGTCCACATTTCATGAGTTGCATTTCTTTCTCTAACAAAAAGGATTTCGTTATAAGCTGTTTCACCAGTTCCCTGAGGTTCTTTAAATAGTAATAAAACAGCATCGGGTTCTTTATAACCGCTTAAATAATACAAATCAGGATTTTGATGGAAATTATAGTTTATATCTCTAGAGAATTTTCTCTCGGGATAAGAAAAGATTACTGCTACAGAATTTACAGGCATTAAGCTCCTAAAAGCTTCTCTTCGTCCTTTATGAAATTCTTTAGAAAGATAATCTGTAGGTAAGTTTTCCTGAGCATGATTGTAATTAAAAAGCAGTAGGAATAAAAGGGATAAGATTATACGCTTCATTTTTTTTGTGGTTTGGTTAAAGAGTTCTGGTTCTTAATAGATTGATGCAAATTACGAAATTTTGACATTGATTATTAAAATAAAAAAACCGCTCATTTTCATAAGCGGCTTAGTGAATTAATAACTATTTCTTTTTTAATTTGTCTTTAAATACCTTTTCAAACTTTTCTATTTTTGGTTGTATTACCATTTTACAATAGGGTTGGTTTTTGTTATTGTCATAATAATTTTGATGATAATCTTCGGCTTTGTGAAATTTTGTAAATGGTTCTACGGCGGTTACTATCGGGTCGTTATATACTTTTGCTTTTCTTAATGCATTTATAATGTTATTAGCTGCATTTTTTTGTTCTTCATTTTTATAAAAAATAACCGAACGATATTGTGTTCCTACATCGGCACCTTGTCTGTTTAAGGTTGTTGGGTCGTGTACGGTAAAGAATACTTTAAATATCTCGTCTAGGTTTGTTACGTTTTTGTCGTATGTAATCTGAACTACTTCGGCAAAACCAGTTTTTCCGGTTGATACTTCTTCGTAACTCGGATTAATGGTTTTTCCTCCAGAGAAACCAGATACTACAGATTTTACTCCGTTTAAATTTTCGTAAACTGCTTCTACACACCAATAACATCCTCCACCAAGAGTAATGGTATCGTAATTGGGTTGTTTCTTTGCTTGTCCAAATCCATTAATTGATAGGATTAAAAGACAGATTAAAATGGTATTTTTCATACTATTATTTATTGTCGGGTATAAAATCAAGAGCGATAGAGTTCATGCAATATCTTTTTCCGGTTGGTGCAGGGCCATCATCAAATAAGTGACCTAAATGTCCGCCGCATCTACCACAAAGAACTTCGGTTCTTTCCATGCCTAGAGAGTTATCTTGTTTGTACGTTACGCTGTTTTTGTTTTCTTGCTCAAAAAAGCTTGGCCAGCCACAACTACTTGCAAATTTTGCTCCGGATCTAAAGAGTTTGTTTCCGCATGCTGCACAATAATAAGTTCCTTTTTCGTCGGTGTTCCAGTATTTTCCAGTAAAAGGTCTTTCGGTATCAGCATGTCTCATTACCTCATATACATCTTCGGGCAATACTTTTTTCCATTGCACATCGGTAAGATTTAGTTTTTTTGTATCGGTATTAGAGTAATATGGATTATCGGGTTTGCTAATTTTATTTTCCATAGGATTGTTTTTTGTAGAGGTGTATTGTTCTTTAGTGTTTTGTCCACAGGCTTGAAATATAAATAGTGGGAGCAAAAATAATAAGCTTAAAAAACGGGCTTTTGTTTTCATAATTAATTGATTTTGTGTTGTAAAGTTAAGATGGTTCTTGTTAGTAAACTGTCGTGCACTTTACAAATGGATGCTTATTTAAGTGAGTTTTAACTATTATTATTTACGAAAAAAATGCTGTTTCAGATTTAAAATAAGAGATTATTGCTCTCATGTCTTTAATACACTCATAATCACGATATAAAATTAAAATTTTAGTGAATGCAGGGCTCGTTAAACTTTTCACAAACTTTTTCTAGGCTTTAAAGCAATTTCTTTTTTCGTATTTTTGTGTGTTTAATACCAATTATGATAGAAGAAAACGTAATATTAGTTAATCTAAATGATGAACAAATAGGGCTAATGCCTAAAATGGAAGCGCATGAAAAAGCCGTTTTACATCGTGCATTTTCAGTTTTTGTTTTAAATGATAATAATGAAATCATGTTACAGCAACGTGCGCATCATAAATATCATTCTCCGTTACTTTGGACCAATACTTGTTGTAGTCATCAACGAGAAGGAGAAACTAATATCGAGGCGGGAAGTCGAAGATTGTTTGAAGAAATGGGTTTTAAAACGCCACTTAAAGAACTTTTTCATTTTATATACAAAGCTCCTTTTGATAACGGATTAACAGAACATGAACTGGATCACGTTATGATTGGACGTTATAATGACGAACCTATTATAAATACAGAAGAGGCTGAAGCCTGGAAATGGATGAAAATAGAAGATGTAAAAACTGATATGCAATTACATCCTGAGATTTACACCGTTTGGTTCAAAATAATTTTTGACGAGTTTTATCATTTTCTAGAAGACCATAAAATTTAAACCAAAACCTACATGAGAGTAACGATATCAAGAAAAGCACATTTTAATGCTGCCCATCGGCTGTACAGAAAAGATTGGACGTTGGAGAAAAATGATGCCGTTTTTGGGAAATGTAATAATCCCAATTTTCATGGACATAATTATGACTTAACAGTAAGTGTTACTGGAGAAGTTGACCCTGAAACAGGTTTTGTGATAGATGTAAAAATATTGGCGGATATTATATATCAAGAAGTAGAATTACCATTTGATCATAAAAATCTTAATCTTGACGTACCAGAATTTCAAGATTTAAATCCAACTGCAGAACATATTGCAGTAGTGATTTGGAATAAAATTAGAAAAAAGATAAATCCCGATTTTGATTTAGAAATCGTGTTATATGAAACTGCACGTAATTTTGTAACCTATAAAGGAGAGTAAAATGTCATTAAAAGTAGGGGATGTTATCCCGAATTTTACAGCTAAAGATGCTAATGGAGAGGTGTTTGAGAGTAAGGATGTACTAGGTCGTAAACCTTTGGTTATTTATTTTTATCCTAAAGATAATACACCGGGTTGTACTACAGAGGCTTGTAGTTTTAGGGATCAATATGAAGATTTTGTAGCTTTAGGAGCAGAGGTAATTGGTATTAGTAGTGATAGTGTCGATTCTCATCAAAAATTTTCTCATAAACATCATTTGCCTTTTGTTCTTCTTTCAGATGAAGATAAAAGAATAAGAACACTTTTTGGTGTTCCATCTGGATTACTTGGATTATTACCAGGAAGAGTAACTTACGTTGTCGATAAAAATGGAGTTATAATTCTGATATTTGATAGTATGGTAGCGGCCAAGCATATTCCTAAGGCATTAGAAGCGATTAAAGAATTAGTATCATAAATTAAAAGAACAATAGTATACAGTATTCATGAAAATGAAATTTGTGTAGAAATATATAATACAGATGACCCCAAAATTATATCCATTACAGTTTGAACCAATCTTGAAAGACAGAATATGGGGAGGCGAGAAATTAAAAACTGTATTAAATAAACCAATCACGTCTAAGATTACTGGCGAAAGCTGGGAGTTATCTACTGTTGAAGGCGATGTGAGTATTGTTGCAAACGGAAGTTTGAAAGGAAAATCACTTACAGATATTATAGAAGAATTTCCAAACGAAATTTTGGGAGCAAAAGTACATGAGCAATTTGGGAAACAATTTCCGTTGCTTTTTAAATATCTTGATGCTCGGGAAGATCTTTCGATACAAGTACATCCTAATGATAAATTGGCTAAGGAACGTCATAACTCTTTTGGTAAGACCGAAATGTGGTATGTTATGCAAGCAGATGAAAATGCCAGGATTATTGTAGGCTTTAAAGAAGATTCTAGTAAAGAAGAGTATGTTGAGAATTTAAATAACAATACGCTAGTTTCTATTCTTGACGATGTAAAAGCTAAACCAGGTGATGTTTTCTTTCTGGAAACTGGGACGGTTCATGCAATAGGAGCAGGATTAGTTGTTGCCGAAATTCAGCAAACATCAGATATTACGTATCGTTTGTATGATTTTGATAGGGTAGATGCGCAAGGAAATAAAAGACAATTGCATGTAGATTTAGCACTAGATGCTATTAATTATAATAAGGTAGATACTTATAAAGAGTATCAGAAAAAAACAAATGAATCTAATGTAGTGGTTGATTGTCCTTATTTCACCACAAATTTTATTCCGTTAGATGGTCAGGTTGAGGTAAGTAAAAGCGGAGAAACTTTTACAGTCTATATGTGTATTGAAGGTTCTTTTGAAATAGAATATGACGGAAATAAATTGACATACAAAAAAGGAGATACAGTATTAGTTCCAGCTGCTTTGAATGAGTTCATCCTTAACGGAAAAGCTTCTATTTTAGAAATTTACATTTCATAGCAGGTAATAGAAAGATTATGTGTACTTTTGCAAACGCAAATTAAAATTAAAATAAAATGGCAAACGTTAAGAATTTAAAGAAAGACATCAACTACGTTTTAGGAGATATTATTGAAGCAGTTTACTTATTTGAAATTTCTACTACAGGAAAACCAACTACAGAAACTAACAATTTAATCGATGAAGCTATTGCTGCTTTTGATACTTTGATCACAAAAGTGAACGCAAAGAACGTAGAAAATAAAAAAGCACACTTCAAACAAATCAATGTTGAATTGGAAGAAACTGCTAATCAATTGATTGCTAAAATCAACGAATTGTAGTAAAAAAAAACGATAAAAAAGTGCAAATTTATTTTGGTAAAACGAAAAACCGCTTTATATTTGCACCCGTAATGAGTCGCCAGCGTAGCTCAGTTGGCTAGAGCAGCTGATTTGTAATCAGCAGGTCGTGGGTTCGAGTCCCTCCGCCGGCTCAACATAAAACCATCCTAAAAGGATGGTTTTTTTTATTTAAAAAATATTTTAATAATTGTGTAAAATTATTTTGTGAAATCAAAAAACAGTTATATATTTGCACCCGTAATGAGTCGCCAGCGTAGCTCAGTTGGCTAGAGCAGCTGATTTGTAATCAGCAGGTCGTGGGTTCGAGTCCCTCCGCCGGCTCAGAGTTAAAACCATCATAGAAATATGATGGTTTTTTTTGTGCCATACTCAATTGTGGAGTATAATTATCTTCCAAATTTTTGATGAGCTGCCGTAAATTGGCCAGAACCCATGGCTGCCAGAATAGAAATTTCTCCTGTTAAGCATAATGCGACAGCTATTTCGGCTAGTTTTCCACTTTTTCCAGCGCCATAACAGCCTATTAATTCCAGACATTCCTTTTGAGTAGGGAATGAGGTTCCGCCACCAACAGTTCCTACGATTATGTTTGGCATTGTGATAGCGCAATATAAATCTCCATTCTCATCGATTTCCATTCTTGTAATAGCGGTAGAAGCTTCGCCTGTACAAGCTACATCTTGTCCGCAGGCTATAAATAAAGCTGCGAGAGCATTTGCGGGATGCATGCCAGTGCCAATGCTGCCACCTTTTACGGAGCCAGAAGCACTTATTTTCCATTGTTGTTGCATTAGTTCTGGAGTTGTCTTTAGTACTGATTCAATAACGCCTCTTTTTAATGTGATTTCGGTCGTTATTTTCTTTCCTCGGACTCTTGTGGTTAATGATGTTGCTTTTTTGTCTCCTGACGTATTTCCTTCGATTGTCCAAAATACTGGTTTGATGGGGCAGTTGCTCAGGATGTACTTGCAAATTTTATCTGTACAGATTGTAACCATGTTTTGACCTGATGCGTCACCAGAACTATATTCGAATCTTATAATGAGGATGTTTCCTTCTATATTTATTCCTACATCGTTTAAAATTGCATAATTGCTGGTTTCCCGGGTTAATACAGAAAATGTTTCTTTGTGCTCTAATACCCATTCTACAAATTTTCCTAAATCAATTAAATTTTTAAATTTAAAAGTCGGTGTTCTTTGTACGCCTTCTTGTAATGTAATGGCTGTAATTGCTCCAGATTCTCTACAGGCCTTTGCGCCTCTGTTATAGGATGCAAGTAGCGTTCCTTCGGTGGTAGCAAGAGGAACATAGAAGCTTCCTTGAGCTGAACTTCCATTTATTACTAATGGACCAATAAGTCCAGTGGGAATTTGGCTCATTCCTATGTAATTTTCGATGTTACCTTTTAGGCTTTCATTGTCATTGAATACTTTTTCTCCAGATAGATAGTCAACGTTTGTGTTTAGTTGCTTACGGATAAAATTTAAGCGTAATTTTTGACCATTTAAGGTGTAGGGATCTTGAGTAGGTACTTTTTCTAATTCCTGGCTTAGATGAGGATTATAAGATTCTAGTTTTTCAATAACCGATGAATCAATAAAATCATACTTTGCGCGACTGATGTTACTTGGGGGATTTTTCATAAGATTATTTTTTAAAATTATGAAGCTAAGTTATTATAAATCAGTAATATGAAGTCGCAAAACGCGATTTATTTTCGTGGAATTATCTAATTATCAGGTGTTTAAGATTTAAAGAATAATAATTTAAAAAAAGGCACAAAAAAATCCTGTTCTTGTAAAAAACAGGATTAGTATGGATGTAATAAAAAATATTTTAAATCTTAAAATATTGATTTTTAGTATTTTGAACTTGTTTTTATTGTTGCTTTTTGATTTTAGCAATGTACTCCGTTAATTTTTTTCCATAAAGGGATTGTGCTACTTTTGGAGTCATCGATTTTTGTATTGTATCTAAATATTTAATATTGATATCGTATATCTCTGATAAGGCGATGTAAGGTGCTATTTCGTAATCTTTGTTGTTGATGGCGAAGTTTGTAGCGTATAAATATTTTCTCTTAATATTAGACCCTTGTTTTTCGTCTATGCTGTCTAATGTTTTCTGGTTATTGTTTTTTATTGCTTTAAATCGTAATTCGATTAGGCTAAGATTTTCATCATTAAAACGAGAATTTATTTTACGGTAATCTTCGTATAATTCTTGGTTTTTCGATCCTGTAATTTTAGCGCTAGAAAGGTAATTATCTAGATTTGTATCAATATTAATGCTGCCTGGTTCGGCAAAAAATAATATATTATTATCTAAAGAGTTGGTTACGCCACGATCTACAGATAGATATAACATCTCTGGCGATTTTAATTCGATGTTAGCTTCAAAAGCAGAATTACCATCGATTTTAATACTATCTATAGCTACTAGAGAAGTATCGACTACTCTTTGTATGTATAAGGTTCCGTTTTTTAATCCTTTTATATTTCCGGTAATATGCAAGTTGGTTTTTGATTCGTTTTTGTTACATGAAGCTAAAAGAACAAGTGTAACGAATGCAATAATAGTTTTTTTCATTGTTTATAGATTTTGCTGCAAAATAAAGAAAATAGTTTTAAAAAAACGATGCTCAACTTTTAATTTATAAAAAAATCCCAATCTATTTCTAAATTGGGATTTTCTTGTTTTAATTTCTTATTATCCTTTTAACCAAGCATTTCTAAGTGCTTGTTTAGAATTGTCTGTCGCTTTAAAAGTATTCTTTTCTTCGTATGGAAGTTTAACAGCGCCTTTTAAAGTTAATTCTTTACCATCACGTTTTATCTTAACAGTTATTGGTGCATCTTCTTTCCATGTCTGACTTTCTGTGATCAATTCGTATATGTTTACCAATGAATACGGTTTTTCATTTATAGAAAGGATGTAATCTCCTCCTCTTAAGTCTAGATTTTTGAAAAAAGTATTCAATTCCATTTCAGGTATAACCATGATTTGCTTAGTCTCAGGATTTATAGTGATATATGGAGTTTGGCCTTTTAGGAAAATTGTTCCGGGAACTTTTTCGGCAGCGTTTGTTACGCCAACTTTTGCTAAATAAGTATCATAAGGAATTGGTGTTGTTCCTGCAACATAAGTGTTTAGGAAAGCTCCAACTTCTGGATAAGTTAATTGAGTGATTTTTGCGAAAAGCTCATTATCATTAAATGGTTTTGTAACACCATATTCATCTGATAATTTATGCATTAAATCCAGAATTCCTCTTTCGCCATTGCTTTTTTCTCTAATGATGATATCGATACACATACCGATAAGCGCTCCTTTTTCGTATACGTTTAAGTACTGGTCTTTGTATGGTTGTTCTAATACATTGGCGCTCATTTTTGTAAATGACATTGTATCATTCAATGCTTTTGCGTGTTCTATTTTCTCAGCAATACGAGAATAGAATTCAGATTCATCGATTAAACCTTGATTAATTTGGAAAAGGTTTGCAAAATATTCGGTAACACCTTCGTACATCCATAAATGTTCAGACATTTTTGGTGCATTGTAGTCAAAGTATTGAATTTCTTTTGAGTGAATTGTCAATGGAGTTACGATATGAAAGAATTCGTGAGATACTACATCTTTCATTGATTTTACCAATTCTTCTTTTGGCATCATTTCAGGTAAAACAACCGTTGTTGCTGTAGGATGTTCTAATGCTCCAAATCCATGAGCATCGGTTGGCTTCATAGATGATAAATATAATAGAACAGTATATTTTTTAGTCGAATTTATTTTACCCAAAAAGTTTTTCTGAGCAGTCATTATCGTTTTCATTTCTGGCGTGATACTTTCAGCTGTGAATTTTCCAGTTGGAGAATATACTGCTATTTGTATTTCCATTCCGTTTACATCAAATGATGTGTAATCTGGTTTAGAGTACATAATTGGGTTTTCTACCAAAACTGCATAGTGAGATGTTGTGAATACATCGCTTGTATTGCTTGCATCTTCATCAGTCATAGATGTTGCTCCCCAAAGTGTTGCAGGATGTGCAATTGTAACTTTATAAGGAATGTCTAGTTTGTCTTGAAAATAACCAACAAAACCATGTGTGTTTATCATGAAGTTAACTCCGGCATCTATATTTGTTCCTGCAGGTGAGAAAACATCGTCATTGCCAAAACCTGTTCCTTTTTCGGTATCAAAAGTATCGTTTACTAAATAAGTAATCGTTTTTAGTGTTTTTGCATTTGCTATTGACCAAGTATTGTCGTCTAGCTTTTTTACGGTAAGGAGTACTCCTTTAGAATCATAAGCTTTTAAATCATCGATATACTTACCGTAGTTATCCTCAGAGTATGTTCCAGGAACAGTTTTAGGAATACTATAGGTTACTTCATCTGTATTTATTTTTGGAGCAGTAACTGTAACGAGAACTTTGTCGTCTTTTACATCGTTAAGATTGATGTTAACTGCAACTTCTGGTTTTGCAGATGCAGTAGTAGAACTACCTGTTTTACATCCCAAAAAAACAGCTGCTAATGCTAGTGTAACTATTATTTTTTTCATTATTCTATTGAGTTAGTTTTATTATTGGTCTTTATAAGCTGAAAAAAGTTACAAAAACATTCCAGTTTTATTTATTGGAGTAAAAAAAAACTCCTGTTTCAGGAGTTTTATGATTAGTCTAATTTATTCTTTATGTAATATTTTCCATCTAGGTCTTCATCAAAATCATCTATCTTAACAGGTTTTGGCTTAGGCTTATTAGCAATAGCTTTCTTTTTCCACATTTCAAATTTCTCAGCGGGCATTTTCTTTTTCATAATCTCTAAAACCTCTTTTTCAGCCAATCCAAATTCTTTTTTGATAATTTCAAAAGGATTCTTTTCTTCTAGGGCTAATGTAACAAGTTTTTCTGTTTGTTCCCAGTTCAATTCTTTACGGTTACTCTTTTTCATCACGTGAAAATTAATTCAAATAGGGGTTAATGATTAATAATATATTGATATTCAATTTACATATCAATATTAGTAAAAAAAATAATTACTTCGTCGCTTATGGTCGCTTTTTTTTGTGGATTTTAACGGTTTTTTGGTGAACGATGTTTTTGAAACGGAATTTGCAGTAAATTTTTCAAATTGTTATGTTCATTTGGGTTCATGTGCGTATCTACGCCGTAGATGATTTTTTCTTTTGGTAGTGTCATAAAAGTTCCAAAAAGACGATCCCAGATTGAAAAAATATTTCCATAATTACTATCTGTATAAGGTAATATATAATGATGATGTACTTTGTGCATATTTGGAGAAACAATAAAGTAGCTTAAAAAAGAATCAACTTTGTCTGGTAACGAAATATTTGCATGAGTAAATTGAGTAGATATTACGGAGAGCGTTTGGTATAAGAAAACCATCCACATCGGACTTCCTACAATTAAAACGCCGAAAGTTGTAAAAATAAACCGGATTATACTTTCTCCAGGATGATGACGGTTGCCACTTGTTGTGTCGATCCAAGTGTCGGTATGGTGAATAAGATGAAAACGCCATAAAAATTTTACTTTATGTTCGGTAAAATGGGCAAGATAGGCTCCAATTAAATCTAATAACAATAATCCAATAACTGTGTATAACCATAAAGGGATTTCTGGAATCCACTGTAGGATACCGAAATTGTTTTTAATAGTCCAATCTGCAGTTTGTAATAGAATAAATGCTAATACAAAATTGATTAAAATTGTGGTGAATGTCAGAAAGAAGTTAATTCCAGCGTGATTCCATTTTTTATAATTGAATTTAAAAAGTGGAAAAGTATTTTCTATCATCCAGAAGATGGTTATTCCGCCTACAAGAATCAGACTTCTGTGTAAAGATGGAATGGTACCGAAGTAAGAAATAATTTCATTCATGGCAGAAGTATTTACTCAAATTTAATAATTTTAGTAATACGATTTTCTTAAAGGTTTGATTTTTAGATTGAATGTTGTTTTGATGTAACTATTTAATAAAAAAAAGAGAAGAAATAAAGTTATTAAACTTCTTTCTTCTCTTAGTATAAAATGATTATTGCTTGTCTAATTTATAGCAAGTGTATAAGAGTGGTTATGCTTTTTTTATCAAGCTAATGATAAATAAAAGTACCCAGGCGCCACCAACAGCAATTATAATTTGCCAAAGCAAATCACCGCCACCAATACCTAGTTTCCCGGCAATCCATCCACCTACAAGACCACCTATTATTCCAACAACGATGTTACCAAGGATTCCAAAACCTGCACCTTTCCATATTTGACCTGCTAGCCAACCTGAAACGGCTCCAATAAGTAAGAAATATAAAAATTCCATATTTTAAAGTTTTAAGGATTAATAATCGATTTTAGAAAATGATAATTTATGCAGCATCATGATTTTGCAACAATGATTTATATATAAAACCTGCTACAATTGCTCCTAGAATTGGTGCAACCCAAAACAACCAAACTTGAGATAATGGTTCTCCACCAACAAATACTGCTTGAGATAATGATCTCGCAGGGTTTACGGATGTGTTTGTGATAGGAATACTTATTAAGTGAATTAATGTTAATCCTAAACCAATTGCTATTCCAGCAAATCTTCCATTAGCAAATTTATCTGTTGCTCCAAGGATGATTAATAAGAAGAATAAAGTCAGAACAAATTCAGCTATAAAAGCTGATTGTAAGGAATATCCTTCTGGAGAAAAAGCTCCAAACCCATTTGATGCAAAAGCTCCAGCTTTAGTATTATCAATCACAAATCCAGCTTTACCAGATGCAATTGTATATAAAGTTCCGGCAGCAGCAATTGCTCCAACACATTGTGCAATAATGTATGGTACTAAGTCTTTTGCAGGGAATCTTCCACCAGCCCAAAGACCAAAAGAAACTGCGGGATTAAAGTGACCTCCTGATATATGTCCTACGGCATAAGCCATCGTTAAAACGGTTAAACCAAAAGCTAGTGCTACACCAGCAAATCCAATTCCTAATTCTGGGATTCCTGCTGCGAAAATAGCACTTCCACAACCTCCAAATACAAGCCAGTACGTTCCAAAAAATTCAGCAAAAAGTTTTTTCATAATAAAAAGTGTTTAATTAATGTATAAATGTTAAAAAGTATATTGATATGCCCACAAAATCAAAACGAGTTGAAGAGGCATGCGTAATATTAAAACCCATCGAGGTAACCCAAAACTTGCTTTTTTGTTTTGATACATGTATACGTTAGCTGGGAAAACTGCGACCAATAACGCAATAATTCCCCATGCAGCAAAATGAGATGTCGCTGAGATTAATAGGAGTGACCCTAATATAATCTCAGCGACACCGCTTAAAATATTTAATAATTTTGGATTTGAAAAGTAAGAAGGAATGATTTTTAGGTACATTCCTGGGGTTCTAAAATGATTTATCCCAGCCAGAATGTAGAGCAAAGCCATTACGTAAAGATGCCAAGGTAAATTCATAATAGTAATTTTATTACGAATTTATAAAAATAATTGGGATTTTAGGACAATATCTTAATTATTTTTTAACAAGTATTTTTTAACGCTTATTTTTCCTTTTGGAAGTTTAAGTTCATGATAATGATAGCTAATATGATTAAAATTATTCCAACCCATTGTAAGAATATAACTTGCTCATTTAACAATACGTAAGCCATCATTACAGATACAGGAAGTTCTAGTGCCGAAACGATACTTCCTAGTCCAATTCCTGTAAGTGGGAAACCTGCGTTCATAAGCATAGGAGGTATAATTGTACCAAAAAGTGCAAGTATGATACCCCATTTTGTGAAAATTTCGAAGTTAAACGGAGTTACTTGTGTCGCTATTGCAAAAGAAAAGACAATAACAGCTCCTCCTAAAAGCATATATAAACTACGTTGTGCTGACGAAATTTCGGTAGCAACTCGGTTTGCAGTAAACATTGTTGTAGTAAATGATGCAGCAGCTAGGCAACCCCACGCTAGACCACGCCAATCTAATTGGATCTCGTTTTGAGTAATATTAGTAGCCAATACAGTACCTCCTAAAACAATAATTACAGCAACTATTTTTTGTTTAGAAGGAAGTTTTTTTTCTAAAATCATTTCTAATAAAACTCCCATCCATACGGTTTGCATCAATAAAACGATTCCGATAGAAACTGGAATGTATTTTACAGCCAGGTAATAAAATAAACTTGTCATTCCTAATGAAGTTCCAGCCGTCATTAATTGAGCAATGTTTTTTGGCGTTGCATTAACAACTGTATTTTTATGTTTTGCTTTTTGAAAAGCATTGATGATTAGGATTCCAATGATTCCTAATATAAATTGAGAAGTAGTTACTTCTGCTGTTGTGAATCCTTCGTCGTATGCCATTTTTACAAAAGTGGCCAACATACCATAACTTGTTGCGCCAAATGCTACTAGAAATACTCCTTTTAAAACGTTATTTTTTGTCATTTTATATAATTTACTGCTTTTTGTTTTTAAAAATAAAGCCTGCAAAGATAGGCTTTAGTAAGTAATTAAAAAAATGCATTTAATTTGGATATTGTATTTAGAGGATTGTTTCTATAGATGATTTTACGGAAAACCTCTCGAAATCGTTTTATTTATAGATTATTCATAATAGTTTAATCAATCCACTTTTCTAACACTTCCGTTAGGAGTGTCCCACCAATTTTTAAGCCCATTGAGTTTTGGGTTGGCGCTTTCGGTTAAAAAATAGCGCTGTATAATATTCTGTACTCGACTATCATTTAAGAATAAACCATGAAAATCAAGATTGTTACTTATTTCATCAAAGAAGTTTTCTTTCTTTACAGCAAATGTTTTAATGTCTTTTGCATAAATAGAAGAACTTTTAAAAGGAACAGTTCCATCGCCAGATTCTCTTCCGTCATTAAGAGAGCCTAAGTCGACTAAATTTTGAATATTGTTATTTCCTTTTTTTAGGACTTTTACCTTCGTAAATGTTTTATCATCTTCACCTACAATAATTATCATTCTGTCTTTTAGAGCCTGAGGTAAATCTGATAAGTTTTTTAAACCCGTAGGAGAACGAAATTCTTTTAAAAGTGCTAATCTAGAATCAAAAAGTGGTTCGATATCTCTATATAAGTTGTCTTGCCAATATTCTTTTTTCAAAAGATCCAGTGGTTCATTATTATCTGCATAGGTTAAAGCGTCTTTGTAAATGGGTAATAACTCATAGACTCCAGGATAAGTTCGAATAACTTTACGCATATCTTCATTTCTTCCTATAACCCAGTTTAGGATACTTCTTAAACCACCATCTCCTTTTACCATATGTACCAATGCATAAGGAGATCCTAAAAATGGAGGAGCATTCATGACTATTTTATCGATTCCGGTAAAATCATCTTTTAATAAACTTAGGTAGCAGTTTAAAACCAATCCTCCCATGCTATGAGTAATAAACCGGAATCCTTCGATGTTTTGATCCTGAAGTTTGTGCTTGAGGTATTCGATATAAATTTTTAAACGTTTGGCGCTTTCCATATTCGACATTCGCCAATCGTAACCAAATAAAAATACAGGAGTATTTTTGTATGCTCTGGTCTCGTTTAGTTTGTTTTTTAATTTAGAAATAGAATTCTCATATGGAAATTTAGCAATATGATTGCGTTCTATTATCGTTTCAATTCCTTGGTCGTATAAAGGGTTAAATTGTAGGTTTTCGTTAATATAAGCTCCAAAAATTGATGAGCCGATAGATGAACCCAATGTGTCGTAGGCATTCCAGATATAATTAAAATCGAAGGTATTACTATTAACAAGACTCGTAGCTTGAATTCCGGGAATAAAGATGATAGGTTTCATGGGGCTGTTTTTGTTATCTAAATTAATACTTATTTTGGTAATTAATTGAGATACATGTTTTTATATGAAACCTTTGCTCGTTAATTTTGGTAGCAATACTTTCATACAACTCTGACCTATAGTAGATGGATCCCAGTAACATTTATGCATTTTAATACTATTTAACGAGAAAAAGGCAATTATACCAGATTTGTCGGATGTGATTTCATAGTTAATGTTTTCTGGTAGAATTGCTATATTTTTTATTCCAAACTCGGCTTCACCACGGGAATCATCTTTTCTGTAATTTGTTGCAAAAACATCAGAAACTGAATAAACATTCATCCATTTTATAGTGTTTTCCATTATCGGACTTCTTCTTTTGTAAAAAGAAGGATAATAAGCATTTATAAATTCATAAGGATTTCCAGTTGTAATAAGAAGTTTGGTTAATTTCTGAACGTTATCTGATGGTGGAATCTCTGCTACTGGAAAAAGAAGGTCAACTGCTAAGATGCTTCCAAAACTGTAACAATGAAAATGAATTTCAGGGTCTGATTCATTCTCGGCGATATACTCTACAAGCGAATCAAGATTTCCTAATACAATTTGGCTTTGTTCCCCATTGGCTATATAACTGTCAACACAAGAGAATTCGGTTGCAAGCGAT
The DNA here is from genome assembly GCF_035013205.1 of Flavobacterium sp. PL02. Taxonomy (NCBI): domain Bacteria; kingdom Pseudomonadati; phylum Bacteroidota; class Flavobacteriia; order Flavobacteriales; family Flavobacteriaceae; genus Flavobacterium; species Flavobacterium sp. PL02. Next base: position 235,787 of record NZ_JAYGJP010000002.1, on the reverse strand, counting down.
GTGATAATGGTTTTAGATTGAGGTGCAAAAATTAAAATTAATGTCGTTATCGAAAGAACGTATTTCCCGTAATTATGTATTCTTTCTACGTCAATGTCATAACCGATGTGATAAAGTAATTTTGAGATATTTTTTATAATACTTTCATTAGTCATTAAATCGATACAAGCCGGAATTAAAAAAAGAACGCATAATGATATTATCAGAAGAATAGAAAAAGCATAAGTTGTCTGATAAGGGCTGCTAAATTCTTTTTTCCTGAAAAATCTTAAAGTAATTTGGGGTGTCTTTTTTATTATTAAACTAAATAGGATTAGATTTTTTATGAAGATGTTGTAATGCTCAAATTTTTCGGTTAAGATTTTGTGGTACTGAAAATCATATATTTTATAAATTAATTCTTCGTTGTCATTTTTGTCTTTTTTAAAGAGACTTACAACAGTGCTATTTTTCTCGGGTTGATAAGAAATTTTTTCCGTTTTGATAAAATAATTAAAACCTGTTGTGGTAAAGTTCAATTCGTTTCTAAGTCTTTCAGTGTATTTCTCTACAGTTTCGTTGTGTATAGATTGTCCGAGTCCAGTAATATAAATTCCTATTTTAGTTGCCATATTTTTTATGATGATTTAAAATCATCGAATGTAGGTTTGAGTATGATTTTTGAGGTTTATTTTGAAGTTAAATCTGTTATATTGGGGCCGCCAAAACCAAAGTTTAAGGACAGCATCGAAATCAATGTTCCGTTGTGGTTAAAAACGGGTTTAAAAGCACTTCCGATTTGATAGGATAGGGCAATTTGTTCTGTAAGTCTATAACTAAATGTTCCTATGTATTGAAAATCGGATGCATTTTCTTTCGTGTATAATGTGTTTCCCGAAGCATCTGTGCCAGCAACTAAAAGAGAACTGTTCTGTCGGCCGGTAGCTTCAAATTCTAACGAAAATTTCTTGAACTGGCTTTGTAATGCTAATCCGTAATCGAAATTGTTTTTATATACTTTGGTGTCAGGAAAATAATTCTCAAAATACTCCTTATTGTACCATTCATATCGTAATACACCAGTAGCTTTTAGAAAACTTATTTTATCTGAGAATTTATAAGAAGGAGTAATCCAAAATGATTGTCTGGGTACATTGGAGTATTTAAAATCATTAGTCGGAAAATTTAATGCTAATGCGTAAGCCAAGTCTATACTCAATCCTTGACGCGACAGAATATAAGATTTGAATTCGTCATAACTTCCCATTGTTTTGTCTTCTATTAATTCAGAAAATGAAATGAAAAACGAATCGATATCATTTTCATCAAAAGGGAGTGCATCAGTAGCGTCGTAAATATTGTTGGTTATTTCTTCGGCTTCTTTCATCGATTTTTCATCGAGTACTTCGTAAATCCGATTGGTAAGTTTATCTCGTACGGCTGTTAGGTATTCTCTTTTTGTTTTAAATTTAAATTTCTCTGCAAGCTCACTAAGTTCCGCTAAGATTTTAGAACCAATACGTTGGTTATTGCTTAAAGTTTCTATGTGTTTCTGGATGATTTCTTTATCTCTTTTATTTCCAAAATAGATAGAGGTGCGATAGCCAAAAGAAAGACTTCTTGTATTTGTGCTGTCTTGTAGCATGAAATTTTGAGTAGAAGCCAAAGAAAATGATGAGTTTCGCAAAAGTTGATCAAGGTTGGCTTTTGGATAAAGATATTCCTCCAGACTCATACCATGATCGTTTGCCCAATACGGCATAAATTCGAGACCAAAATCATTTGGGATTATACTATTTCCATTTTCATCACTAAAGTTTGAATAAAGAGCAGTTTCTAGAGCACGATAAGATTTGGGTTGTAATATAGCACTTGGTTGCATACCTAAAACAGCTGCCGCAGGAGAAGTAGGTGTTGTAAGGATATCTAATTTTTTTTGGGCTTGAATTGTTCCGAAATAAAAAACCGTGCTAATTATAATCCAGTTTTTCATTTTACTGAAAATTTGATGGTTAAAATTACATAAGGACGATCAGTATCGCTTTTTAGATTAGAATGTTTTGCAAGTAGCTTTTTATTGATATAGTATTCAATAGCAATTGTGTCTTCGTGAGGTATAGGATTGGCAATATCCGAAACGCAAATTGTTTTTTCGGCTGTGAGCGTTTGTATTTTTCCTAAGGAAGATTTACCAGAATTAGCAATTTCAGAATCATTATCTCCGGGTATATTGATTACGGTATGCCCTATGTTACCGTCGGATATAAATTTGATTTCAAAATTAATATCTTCATCGACTGGAGCCGAGAATGATAATTTTTCATAACGGTAAATTTTTCTCATAGAGTTCTGTTTTTTATAAATAACTTTTTTAAAAGTGGGTTAAAGTTATGTAAATAGCTTATGTTAAAAAACAGGAATAAGTACTTTTTTTTAAGATTATTAGATTGGATAGTTAAGAATATTGTGTTTTTTAAACAAAAAGCCTCTCAAGTATAACTTGAGAGGCTTAGTAATAGTATGGCTTTTATAGCCAAATATTATTTAATCATTTCAAAACTTCTTTTTACAAAAGCAGTTAATGCTTCTCCTTTTAATAAGTTTTGAGATAATTTGGCTAAATCTAATGCTTGTTTAACCAAATGTTCTTGATGTGTTTTATCTTCGGTATTCAAGATGTTAGTAGCTAAATCAGAATTTGTGTTTACTACCAAGTTGTACATCTCTGGCATATTACCCATACCAAACATTCCAGAACCACCTGATTGACTCATTTCTTTCATTCTACGCATAAATTCTGGTTGCGTAATGATAAATGGAGCAGCTTGGCTATCCATAGCTTCTAGTTGTACACTATATGCTTTTGGAATATAAGATTCTAAAGATGTTTTTAAAGCTTCTTTTTCTTCTTCAGATAATTTAGAAATCGTGTTTTCGTCTTTCTTGATTAAGTTATCAATATGATCAGAATCGACACGTACGAAAGTTACATCTTTATTGTCACCTTCTATTTTCTGAATTAAATGTGAGATAATAGGAGAATCTAAAAGTAATACTTCGTATCCTTTTTCTTTTGCTGTTTCAATATAAGAGTGTTGTGCATCTTTATTTCCAGCATAAAGAACTACCAATTTTCCGTCTTTATCGGTTTGGTTGTCTTTTAATTTCTCTTTTAATTCTTCAAGAGTAAAGTAAGTGCCATCTACTGTTGGATACAATACAAATGCACCCGCTTTTTCATAGAATTTATCTTCAGAAAGCATTCCGTACTCTAAAACGATTTTAATGTCGTTCCATTTTGCTTCAAAATCAGCACGGTTTTCAGTGAATAATGCTTTTAATTTATCAGCTACTTTACGAGTAATGTAGTTTGATATTTTCTTAACAGCACCATCTGCTTGTAAACCTGAACGAGAAACGTTTAACGGAATGTCTGGAGAATCGATAACTCCTTTTAACATTGTTAAAAATTCAGGAACAATTCCTTCTACATTATCAGTTACATAAACCTGATTTTGGTATAATTGAATTTTATCTTTCTGAATTTGCATATCCGAACCTAATTTAGGGAAATATAAAATTCCTGTTAGGTTAAACGGATAATCCACATTTAAGTGAATGTTGAATAACGGATCTTCGAATTGCATAGGATACAACTCTCTGTAGAAACTCTTATAATCTTCATCAGATAATTCAGTTGGTTGTTTAGTCCAAGCTGGATTTGGGTTATTGATGATGTTATCAACTTCTATAGTTTCGTTTACATAATCTTCAGGAGCATCTTCTGGCTTAGGAAGAGTTTCTGTTCTAGTTCCGAATTTAATAGGAATAGGCATAAACTTGTTATACTTATTCAATAACTCGTAAATTTTAGAATCTTCTAAAAACTCAAGAGAATCTTCGGCAATATGTAATACGATTTCAGTTCCACGTGTAGTTTTGTCAGTTGGCTCCAAAGTAAATTCTGGGCTACCATCACATGTCCAATGTGCAGCTGGTTCGTCTTTATATGATTTAGTAAAGATCTCTACTTTCTCAGCAACCATAAAGGCTGAGTAAAAACCTAGACCAAAATGACCTATAATTCCTGAATCTTTTGCAGAGTCTTTATATTTATCCAAAAATTCCTCAGCTCCAGAAAAAGCGACTTGGTTGATGTATTTTTCAACTTCGTCGGCAGTCATTCCAAGACCTTGGTCAATAATGTGGATTTTTTTACCTTCTTTGTCAATTTTAATTTCAATAATTGGATTGCCATATTCTACTTTGGCTTCACCAATACTTGTTAGGTGTTTTAATTTTAGAGTAGCATCGGTTCCGTTAGAAATCAACTCACGCAAGAAAATTTCGTGATCGCTGTATAAGAATTTCTTGATTAAGGGAAATATGTTTTCTACCGAAACATTAATTTTACCTGTTGTCATATTTTTTAAAATTTAAGTTTAACGTTATGCTTTTCAGATTCTTCAAATAAGATACCAATTGCTAATAGGGTGACAAATTGGCGTAGGTGTTAATTGTGAAAGAAAAAAAAATAATTTTTAAACAAATTTAATTTTTTTGCATTGTATCTTTGTAGGAGTATTAATTTTAAATTTGCTAAAACGATGAGAAAAATTATTTTAATATGCATATTAGCCGTAACGGTTTTTGCATGCAAATCAGCTTCTACAGCAACGACATCTTCTAATGGAGCTGAACCGCTTTCTACAAAACTTGATAAGTCGACTCAAGTAGCAATTAAAGGAAATTGGGTTTTAACCAATGTTTCTTATCCGGGTTCAGAGTATATTAAAGTAAATTCATTTGATCTTGCTGATTCTAAGTGTTTTATTGGTAGTACTTGGAACTTTATTTCAAACAACAACAAAGGGTCGATGGCTTTAGCATCATCTGGTTGTACTGATTTTTCTTCTCCAATTGTATGGAGTATTAATAGTCAGGGTATGTTTGTTCTTAAGATTCTTGATGCTGGTATAAAAGCAAAAAAAGTGAGAGACGGATATTTATTGAAAATTGGAGGTTTAACTGAAAATTCATTTCAATTAATTGATAATATCAATGTTGGAGGACAAGTTAAAGATGTAGTATACCAATTTCAGAGAGCTAATTAATATTAAAGAATACATAAAAAGATAAATATATGAAAAAGATAACAGTTTTAGGTTTGAGTACTTTACTTGTATTGACAAGTTTTTTTACAAGTTGCGATTCAGTTAAGAATGCAAATAATACTCAAAAAGGTGCAGGAATAGGTGTTGCTGCAGGTGCTCTTATCGGGGGTATTCTTGGAAACAATTTAGGACGTGGTGGAAACGCTGCTTTAGGTGCTGCTATTGGTGCTGCTGTAGGTGGTGGAACTGGTGCTCTTATTGGAAACAAAATGGACAAACAAGCTCGTGAAATTGATCAGGCTTTACCAGGTGCTACTGTAGAAAGAGTAGGAGAGGGTATTCATTTAACTTTAAATGAAAATTCTGTTCGTTTTGATACTAATAAATCAACATTAACAACTCAGGCAAAAGCAAATTTAGATAAATTAGTTCCTGTATTTAATGAGTACGGAGATACTGATATTCAAATTTTTGGTTATACAGATAATACTGGTAAACCAGAATACAACTTAACACTTTCAGGACAAAGAGCTGCTTCTGTGCAAGCATATTTAGTTTCAAAAGGATTAAAATCTACTCGTTTCAAAACTTCAGGTTTAGGAATTGCTGATCCAATTGCTACAAATGATTCTCCAGAAGGAAGAGCGCAAAACCGTCGTGTTGAATTTGCTATTACTGCAAATGACAAAATGGTAAACGATGCAAAAGCTGGTAAATAAGGCATTGCTTCTTAGCGAATAAATTAAAAGCTGTTTCTTTTGAAGCAGCTTTTTTTTGTAGATAATTTAATAACTTTCTCTAAGTTATTTTTATCAAAGCAACTATCTTTGTATCCTCAATTTTTCAATGCCAACTAATGCTTCAAGTTCAAGATATTTCTTTTTCGTATACCGAAAAACCTGTTATAAAAAATGTTTCTTTTACCATAAATAAAGGCGAAAATATAGCTATTATTGGCGAAAGCGGCTGCGGAAAAAGTACATTACTTAAATTAATGTACGGTTTATACGATTTAAATGGAGGTACTATTTCTTATAATGAAAAACCTGTTTTAGGGCCTAAATACAATTTGGTTCCCGGAATGCCTTATATGAAATATCTGGCTCAGGATTTTGATCTGTCTCCTTTTGAAACCGTTGCCGAAAATGTCGGGAAGTTTCTTTCGAATGGTTTTGCTAACATGAAAAAACTTCGTGTTCAGGAATTACTGGAAATGGTCGAAATGGAACAATTCTCGAATGTAAAAGCAAAATTATTAAGTGGTGGACAACAGCAAAGAGTAGCTTTAGTAAGAGTTTTGGCTTTAGAGCCAGAAGTAATTTTGCTAGACGAACCTTTTAGCCAAATAGATGCTTTTCGTAAAAATGCTTTGCGTCGAAATTTATTTAGATATTTAAAACAAAAAGGGATTACTTGCATTATAGCAACACATGATAGCACGGATGCTTTGTCGTTTGCAGATGAAGTAATTGTAATGCGTAATGGAGAAGTTCTTGCTAAAGATAATCCAACAAAAATATACGAAGATCCTGAGACGAAATATGTGGCTTCACTGTTTGGTGAAGTAAATGAAATTGCTACTCATTTATTGCTTCCTTACGAAGATGAAACACATAAGACGCTGGTATATCCACATCAATTTAAAATGGTTCCAGAATCTAACTTATTAGTAAAAATTAGAAGAACCTATTTTAGAGGAAATCATTATTTGATAGAAACGGTTCATAAAAGACAGTTAATCTTTTTTGAAAGTGAAATTGATTTACCTGTTGAACAGGAAATATTTTTAAGTTTAAATTATCTGTAAATTAGATAATTCTTTTTGATACTACAAAATAGCAACCCCTACAGGTTTTTTAAAATCTGTAGGGGTTTGTTTTAATAAATAGTCTAATGAAAAATTTAGTTTTTTAAATATTTCTCTAAAAACTGATCTTGTTCCCAAAGTTAGTGCAAGATGTTTATTGGATTATATAAGTACGTAACTATTTTGATAGTTTGGATTTAATGTGATGATTAAAAGAACTACTATATTGTTTACTTTATCCATTGTGTATTTCTCTTTTGCGTTTTAATTACCATCACACTTGCCTTAAAAATGATTAATAAGATCCCTCATACATCACTGAACCTTTATAAATGCGTACACTATCAACTTCTACAGGTTCATGATTTAAAAAAAGTTCTAGTTTTTGATTGTCTTTACTTATTTTTACTTCAAACTCCTGTTTGTCCTCTGTTTTAAAATTTTTAAATTTTTCGAATATCACTTTTTCATTTAGAAAAATATTCCCCCGAAAACGCTCATCAGGACTAGTTTCCCAGTCGAGTTCAAGGATTTGTGGTAAAGCATGATTGGTATAACTTGTCACGGGTAGTGGAGGCATAAAAATGATATCCTGTTCGCCATTGTAGTTGGTAAAACAATATTGAAACAAACGTAAAGCGGCGTTTTCGTTTTCCATTTTTACCCTAAAGGTGTAACGCTTGCGGTACATATCCCATTTTTCGGAAGAGGTATTGGGTAAAAAATCCCTTTCTTTTACTTCTTCACGGTTCATAGACCATCCCTTAAAAAGTCTTTGTTCGAGTTCTTTATCGTCAGGAATTACCTGAGCCTGATAACGCCCGAGTTCAATTCTCATAACTCGATATTCTTTCCAAACCACCACCATACCTTGTGGCGCAAAACCGAATATCAAACCCGAAAATTTTTCGTTTCTATAATCATTATAGCGATAGGTAGTATCTACTGCTTTTTTCATTTCCTCTACAGAGAAATCAACTTTAAGATGGTAAAACTTATCTTCGTAACCAGCATAATAAATTACATCAGCCCCTATAGGCGTACCATGTTGTGAAGTCCAGCTTTTTCCAGATTCTCCCCAGCGTCCCGACGAACCACCAAAGGGCAAACTGGCAGAGATTCCCTCGAGCGTTAAGATATCACCTTGTACAAATTCTACTCGATATATGTTTCTATTCTCTCCATGTCGTTGTAATGGCTGGCAGGTATAACTCTGCCATTCGTATTTATTTTTCATTTGACAACTTACGTTTAAAGTGAGTATTAATAATAAAATCGAAAGTTTATTAATTTTATCCATTGTGTATTTCTCTTTTGCGTTTTAACTAATTACCTTAAAATGCCAATTAAAAATGATATGAATTTTTATAGCTTACCGAACCTTCATAAATACGAACACTATCGACTTCTATAAGCTTGTGATTTAAAAACAATTCCAATTTCCGATTGTCTTTGCTTATTTTTACCTCAAATTCTTGTTGATCCTCGGTTTTAAATTTTTTAAATTTTTCGAATATTACTTTCTCATTGAGGAAAATATTACCTCTAAAGCTTTCTCCAGCAGCAGTTTCCCAATCAAGTTCCAGTATTTGCGGTAAGGCACGATTATCGTAACTGGTGGCGGGAAGTTGTGGCATAAAAATGATGTCTTTTTCACCATTATAATTAGTAAAGCAGTATCTAAACAAACGCAAAGCCGGGTTTTCGTTCTCCATTTTTACCCTAAAGGTGTAGCGCTTGCGGTACATATCCCATTTTTCGGAAGAGGTATTGGGTAAAAAATCTCTTTCTTTTACTTCTTGTCTGTTCATAGACCATCCCTTAAAAAGTCTTTGTTCGAGCTCTTTATCGTCAGGAATTACCTGAGCCTGATAACGCCCGAGTTCGATTCTCATAACTCCGTATTCTTTCCAGACCACAACCATGCCCTGTGGAGCAAAACCAAATATCAAGCCCGAAAACTTTTCGGTAACATAATCATTATAGCGACGGGTGGTATCTACTGCTTTTTTCATCTCCTCAACAGGGAAATCAACTTTAAGATGATAAAACTTATCTTCGTAACCCGCATAATAAATTACATCAGCCCCTATAGGCGTACCATGTTGTGAAGTCCAGCTTTTTCCAGATTCTCCCCAGCGTCCCGATGAACCACCAAAGGGTAAACTGGCAGAAGCTCCCTCGAGCGTTAAGATATCACCTTGTACAAATTCGACACCGTATGCATTTTCATTTTGGCTAACAGATAATATTGGCTGACACGCATAACTCTGCCATTCGTATTTATTTTTCATTTGACAACTGACGTTTAAAGTGAGTATTAATAATAAAATCGAAAGTTTATTAATTTTATCCATTGTGTATTTCTCTTTTGCGTTTTAATTACCATCACACTTGCCTTAAAAATGATTAATAAGATCCCTCATACATCACTGAACCTTTATAAATGCGTACACTATCAACTTCTACAGGTTCATGATTTAAAAAAAGTTCTAGTTTTTGATTGTCTTTACTTATTTTGATTTCAAATTCTTGTTTATCATCTTCTTTAAAATTTTTGAATGCCTCGAATATCACTTTTTCATTGAGGAAAATATTCCCTCGAAAGCGCTCATATCCGCTAGTTTCCCAATCAAGTTCCAGAATTTGTGGTAAAGCACGATTATCATAACTGGTAGCAGGCAGCGGCGGCATAAAAATGATGTCTTTTTCTCCGTTGTAATTTGTAAAACAGTATCTAAACAAACGTAAAGCTGGGTTTTCGTTCTCCATTTTTACCCTAAAGGTGTAGCGCTGGCGGTACATATCCCATTTAGCACAAGAGGTATTGGGTAAAAAATCTCTTTCTTTTACTTCTTCACGGTTCATAGACCATCCCTTAAAAAGTCTTTGTTCGAGCTCTTTATCGTCAGGAATTACCTGAGCCTGATAACGCCCGAGTTCGATTCTCATAACTCCGTATTCTTTCCAGACCACAACCATGCCCTGTGGGGCAAAACCAAATATTAAGCCCGAAAACTTTTCGGTGACATAATCATTATAGCGACGGGTGGTATCTACGGCTTTTTTCATCTCCTCAACAGGGAAATCAGCTTTAAGGTGGTAAAATTTATCTTCGTAACCGGCATAATAAATAACATCGGCTCCTATAGGCGTACCGTGCTGCGAGGTCCATGACGAACCAGTATATCCCCACTGTCCAGACGATCCGCCGAAGGGCAAACTGGCAGAGATTCCCTCGAGCGTTAAGATATCACCTTGTACAAATTCTACTCGATATATGTTTCTATTCTCTCCATGTCGTTGTAATGGCTGGCAGGTATAACTCTGCCATTCGTATTTATTTTTCATTTGACAACTTACGTTTAAAGTGAGTATTAATAATAAAATCGAAAGTTTATTAATTTTATCCATTGTGTATTTCTCTTTTGCGTTTTTCTATAGGTAAAATTTCTGTAAATCGGGGCTCTAGCCCAAATTTATCTGCTTTTACCGACCAATGTAAGTATTTATGGCGTAATTTTTTTAAGTCCTCAGGGTTTATATAATCGAGATAGCTTATTTGTTTCGACTCTGTAATATATTGATCAACAGTTCCCCCTCCTTTTAGAGCCTTATTTCGGTGTGTCATAACTGCCTTGCTATAATTCGTTAACTGAGTAAATACATCAGCAATAAAAGGATCCGAAATATTGGTTTTTTGTTTTTTGATGGTATCATCATAAATAATCCCAAATTGTTTTTGTTCTGAGACCATAATCATTTTATTAAGGGCTATTTTGTCGTAGGTATTTTCCAGAGTGCGGTTCCCTACCAGGTAGGCTATTTTCTTATCTTTGTTATATTCCAGTTTAAGTTCGTGATCGTTGTACCAGCCTTCGTTTACTAGTATTTTTTTGAAAGCATTAGCTTCTTGGGTGTTGGGAATAAAATTATAATCCTCATCACGGGTTCCAAAATAATAAGATTCTTTATGTACAGCAGAGCGTTCTTTATCATGTGCAAGATAAGAGCCTCCAATGTCTGAATGTACACCGGGAAATGTTAACTCCAACCCTTTAAAACCGGCACTATCGATATTGGTTAAGTCAAAATTTTCCCGATATTCATCGGCTGCTGAAATCTGGAAAATCATTTTGGCTTTTTTTATCGCCTTAAGACCTAAATCTTTTACATCATTATTATGATTGATTCCGTGTGACGAAACAGTATCGTATAAACCTACAAAATTGAAAATGACTTCCCCAATCTCAAAAATCCCCTTATTAATAAGACATCTTCCAAAATAACCTAGCTTAACTTCAAAACTTTCGGGATAAGGAGGCTTTGTTTTATCTTCATTTTTCGGGTATTTTTCTGAAATCATATCTCCAGGAAGAATAAAATTTCCTTCTTTAGAAACTTTTACAGTATAGGAAACATTGGTAATATCCAAAAAATGCCTTGCCGTAGCCGCCCCGCGGCTAAAACCAAAAACATTGATTGTTAGTGAGTCAATAGGTTTTCCGTCAGCTGCTTTTTGAACTTCTATCGCCCCCAATTCGCACCCCTTTTTTACCTTGTCTTTTATGCCTGTATTCCAGAAACCGGCACTTTGCGCAATACCTACAGGCAGCATGTCATCTGATTTCTCATCAGTGGTTCCAACTCCTTCAACATAAACTCTTAGCTGTTTAGAAGCATTAATTGCATCATAACCTCTGGCAACGTTGGTATAATCGTTCTCGTAGCTATCATCTATTTTATTCGAATTTTTCTGGTATTCCTCTTTGTTTTTTTCTCTGGCTGCGGTATTGGTTTTATTATTGGTTGTACCATCAAAGAAAAGATTCAGAGTAAGATCAAGTCTGTTGTTCATAGAGTCGTCAGGGTGTAATGGTTCATAATCATGGTACATAATACCTTCTTCTTCGCCATGCCAGTTATTCTGTTCTGCTGCAATAAAATTCACATCTCCTTTAGTTGCTCGTATATCTATATTGCCCTTAGCCGTTTTGGTTAGTGTGCTGCCTATAATTCTTGTAATTCCCATAATTATGCGTTTTTAGAAGTTTCTGCACTGTGGTTATTCACATTTTTTGCTCCTCGCACATTTATACTTTTCTCGGTGCTGTTTAAAAGTACTTCCTGAGCCATTTCTTTAATATCATCGCTTTCAGTTTCTTTTTTTCCTCCTACCCATTCGAGCATATTCCCTATAACATTTAAGATGTAATCGGTACCTACGGATAGGTTATGGTGTAAATTAATCTGGGTTTCTTTATAGCCTCCGGCACTTTCTTTAATATTCTTTCCTGCGTTCATAATAATATCTTCCCCAGCTTCAATTTCTATATTTTTTGGAGCGAGAAGTTTTATGCTTCCTTTTCCATCCATAAAATATGTGTTCCCGCTTGGGTCTTCTATTAAAATGCTGCCTTCGGCATCGTTATACACGATCATGATTCCGGAACGGGTACGCATTACTTTTAGATCATTATTGGGTGTGGCGTAGCCGCTTTTTTCTTTTGTGCTGGATATTGTTCCTGTTACTATTGGCATTTCGGCATTGCCTCCTTGAAAATATACAAATACTTTATCGCCTATTTCAGGAACCCAATGTGTTCCTCTGCCATCTCCGCCGTGTTGTTGTGTCACTGGGATATATGGAGTGGTTTCGCCTTTGGCTTCTTGCCACGGCATTTGTATGGTTATGGCACTAAGTCCGTCGGGGTCATTATTAGCCATTACTATTGCCGACTGGCTCTCGCAACGTGGTACTAAATCGGGATTAGTTTTTGGCGAGAATACGGCTCCATTAAAATTTACTGCTTTAAAATGGTTTTCGTATCCTCCGCCATCATCACACGTATGGGTAATTTGGGTTACTCTATAGCTGCTTTCTAGTTGCACATCGACGCCTGTTATTCTAACAGTATTCCCTAAGGTAACTCCTGGGACTTCGCTCGTGGCTTTTATATGCATTAGTCCACTTGTTATAGCTCGCATTTTATTCTTGGCATATTCTTCAGAAGCATTTCGTCCATTTCCTCCTACAGGATTTTGGTTAACTTGTATTATTGTTTCTTTATTAAATACGGTATTAGATTTGTTGATGAAGTTTTGATGAAATCCATCAGCTTCTTTTCTGTATGTAGCAGTATTTGTAGCAAAATGGTTGCCTTGGCGATTATCATTCTCGATGGTCTTAAACAAAGTTGGGGCTAATTTTATCTCATAGCTGAAATCTTGCATATTAACTCCATAAACCAGATTAGGTTCTGTTCCTGAACTTCCGGGACTACCAAAAACTATCGTGCGTCCTGTGTCGTAAAACCATTGCCCGTGACGCATTGCTATGCGGTTAAGGAAATTAAAATCGCTCTCGTTGTATTGAACCGTGTAAGCTAGATTGTCTTTATAATAAGGGGATACATTCATATCGATTTCATAACCCGATTTAATCTTGTTTACAATATCGCTTAGTGGCATTCTTGTAAATGAGTTTGAGTCTGGTCCATTATCTAGAATTATTGATGTACTATATCCTTTTATCAATATGGTTTCTTCCATATCTTTACTAGTAGATTTTTGCAATTTTACCTTAGTAACTATCCCATAAAACTGCATGATATAGTCCTTTGGGTTAGTTATAATCATGAGGTCATCGAGATCTGGGATCGGTTTTATCTCTATGCTTATTCTTTCGCCTATTAATTGTTGCGAAACTGGCATAACGCTTTTAAACTCATCTACCAATGTGTCTTGTCTTATTTGTAGGCTAAAAGTATGGTGGTTATGGATTTTCTGCACAATTTTTAAACCGCTGAAATTCCGGATTGTTTTTTCTCCTATTTTTATTGTGGTATGTGTTTGTAATGCCATAGTTGTAGATGGTTAAATTGTTTTATAGCTAGTTTTGGTTATTAAGAATTTTTCCAGTTATTCTCAAATAAAGTATTGCCAATTTTTACTTCGTTGGAACTAATAAGTATCTCGGTTGTCATAGGAACATTACCTTCACTACGAAAGCTTTTGCGGAAAGAAATACAGAACGCTTTCTTGAAAGTCACATTTTTCATAGTGCTCATTGCGTCTCTGCGATAAAAAATAATTTTGCCGTCTTTGTTGCTTGTGTGCGATACCATCCAATCCGAAAATAAATCGGTTTGAGTACTTTCTATAACTAGCCTTATTTGACCTCCTTTGGTTTTATTGGATGGTTTGCCATTGTTGTCGGTGTTTTGATCTAGGTTTATGTCAAATTCTAAAACATTAAATATCTCGTTGTCTAATTCTAATTTTGCTAAAAAACTCATCTGCTTGTTTTTTTTAAATTGGTTTTTACTTAATTAATGCTATACCTTTTTTGTTGTAGGTGTAATTATTATTTATGTTTTACAAAAAGTGCTTTCGTAAAGTAAGCGTGATGAGACTATTTTATTGGGAGAAATAAGTTATATAAGCGCTAGAATAAGACTTTTTTTATAAGATAAAAGCGTGAACCGAATACTTAAAAGGGGATTTAAATACGTGTGAGTTTCTGGTTTTCTAGCCCTGATGGGAACGGCATCCTTTTATGGCGGTCCCGATCCCGAAGCTTCGGGACGGGAGCCATAAAAGATATAGTGTACAGCAGGATTAGCTCCTTAATATATTAGGTATAGTATGAAACGAAAAAATCCCCTAAATGATGAGTTTAGGGGATTCTTGGTGTATTAATTGAGAAGTTTCTCAGTAATTAATTTTTCAAATATTTCTCTAAGAACTGATCTTGTTCCCAAAGCAAATGCAAGATGTTTTCTTTAGCTACATATCCATGAGATTCTTTTGGTAAAATTACCATTCTTGCAGGAGCGCCCAATCCTTTTAAAGCTTGGAAATAGCGTTCTGTTTGCAATGTAAAAGTCCCAGGGTTATTATCGGCTTCACCATGTACTAATAGTAGTGGCGTTTTCATTTTGTCGGCATGCATAAATGGTGACATTGTGTTGTAAACATCTGGAACTTCCCAGTAATTACGTTGTTCTGTTTGGAAACCAAAAGGAGTTAAGGTTCTGTTGTAAGCACCACTTCTGGCAATACCGCAAGCAAAAAGATTAGAATGTGTTAATAAGTTAGCAGTCATAAACGCTCCGTATGAATGTCCTCCTACAGCAACTTTCTTTCTGTTTATATATCCTAGTGCATCTACAGCGTCTATTGCAGCTTCGGCATCATCTACTAATTGTGTAATAAAATTATCATTAGGTTCTGTAGTTCCTTCACCAATAATCGGGAACGAAGCATCATCTAGAACTACATATCCTTTGGTTACCCAATATATAAATGAACCATAGTATGGAAACGTAAATTCATTTGGGTTTTGGCTACTTTGTCCTGCACTATTTTTATCCTTGTATTCTGCTGGATATGCCCAGATTAACAATGGTAATTTTTCTTTTTTGACTTTGTCATATCCTTCAGGTAAGTATAAAGTTCCAGATAATTCTACACCATCTTTTCTTTTGTACTTAATAACCTCTTTGCTTACATTCTTAATACTTTCAAATGGGTTTTTAAAAAAAGTAACCTGAGTTAAGCTATTTTGTTTTTTTATGTTTCTGAAATAATAATTAGGATAGTCATTTTTAGATTGAATTTGTACCAAAACTTTTCCAGTTTTAAAATCTTCAATCTCTACTATATCTTCTTTTTTATCTTTAAATGTAGAAGTATACAGACGTTTTGTTTTTAATGTTTTAAGATTAAGTTCGCTAATAAAAGGGAATTGACCATCTTTGGTAAAACCTTCACCAAGAAGAAAAGCATTGTCGTTTTCTATAGCAAGAACGTATTTATTGTATTGGTTCTTTTTGAACTCAAAAGCACCTGGATCTGCATAGATATCTTGTGAGTTTCTATCGAAGATTACTTTTGGTTTCTGAGTTGCGTCAGATGGATTGATTAAATAGGTTTTAATGTTACGTGTATCATACCATTCGTCCATAAGGATTGCAGTATTGTCATTCCCCCAAATAATTTCATTAAAACGTTGAGGTGTTTTTACCAATGCAGTTGCTTCGGTATTAAATGGAGCATTCCAAAGAAATACTTCGTCTCTAAAATCAACTTTATTTGCAGGATCTCCACCATCTAAAGCTACAACATAAGAAAGCGTTGCTGGTTTATCGTTTCTCCATGACATTTCTCTTTTTCCTTTACGAACAGCCATAAAACCTTTTGGCATAATTTCATAAAGAGGAACTTCGTTTACGGTTTTTACTTCTGTACCGTTTTTATCATAAACTACCGCTTTTGATGGAAATCTTCCTAATGGAACAATATAGGAGAATGGTTTTTGGATTGTAGTTAACATCACATAATTACCATCTGGCGAAATTCTCTCAGAAGAGTACATATCAGCATTTTTAAATAAAGTAGCTGTACCGTTAATGTTTACTTTGTAGATTTCAGATGTGATGATGTTCTCAAAATTAGCTTCATCATTTTTGTTTTTCAACATGTCTGCATAGGTTCTATTTTGCGATTTAGATCCATCGGCAGTAGAAACAATTGGACCTGTTGGTAAATCTTTTTTAGAATCTAATAATGCTGGTCTGTTTTTAGGCAACATCTTTACAAGAATTGTTTCGTTGTCGTTGAACCAGCTAAATGGAGTTCCCAGATTAGCATTTAAGTTTGCTTCGGTAAGTTTTGTAGCTTTTGCAGATGCAACATCTACAATCCAAAGTTCTACTCCGGTTTTTGTAGTATGAGTAAATAAGATTTTCTTATCATTAGGCGACCATACAATATTACTGATTTGAGGAGCTGTTGGTAAACCCGATACTTGAATTTCTTTGGTATCGCTGATTTTTCTTAATTTAAGATTTTTTACATACGTAACTGTACTCGAAATATTTGTTACAGGATTGATTCTTAAACCTGCTAAACGAAGTTCTTCCTGATTTAAATCTTCTAATGTTTTATAGGTATTTCTGTAAGTTAATAACATGAACTCTTTTTTTGTATCCATTGATACTGAAGGAGCTCTTTCGTAATCGGCTAAATCCAAAATAGATTTTGAAGGTTTCTGGTACGTCAGGTTTTCTTGAGCAAAAGCCACTAAGCCAAGATTTAAAAACAGAAATAAGGTAACTTTTAATTTCATAGTTGAAACTTTTATGATTAAAGATTGTTATGATTTGTCTAAAGTAGTCCAATCTTGTTACATTTTAATAATGAAAAGTGATTGTTATAAAAAAAAGCTTTAAATTTAATATGTTTTTCTTACAAATCAGAATATGCTTGTGAAAAGTAATTAATGGGAATAATATATAGAATTGTTAATTACTAAAAAATCACTAAATTGTGTACATGATTTTTAAAAGATGTTTAGATTTGCAGTCCAATTTTTTAACGAATAATAAAAAAATATGTATCATTCAAAAATAGCGGGATTAGGATATTATGTCCCTTCAAATGTGGTAACCAATGACGATTTGTCAAAAATAATGGATACCAACGACGAGTGGATACAAGAACGAACAGGGATTGAGGAACGCAGACACATTATAAGAGGAGAAGATACTACAACTTCGATGGGTGTAAAAGCTGCCGAAATAGCTATCCAACGTTCTGGTGTAGCAAAAGAAGATATCGATTTTGTTGTTTTTGCAACATTAAGCCCAGATTACTATTTTCCAGGTCCAGGAGTTTTGGTACAACGTGATTTAGGATTAAAAACTGTTGGGGCATTAGATGTAAGAAACCAATGTTCTGGTTTTATTTACGCTATTTCTGTAGCAGATCAATATATTAAAACAGGAATGTATAAAAATGTTTTGGTAATTGGTTCTGAGGTGCATTCTACAGGTTTGGATATGACAACCAGAGGAAGAGGGGTCTCGGTAATTTTTGGAGATGGAGCCGGAGCAGCAGTTTTGAGTAGAGAAGAAGATACTACAAAAGGAATTTTATCTACACACTTACACTCAGAAGGACAACATGCTGAAGAATTATCTCTAACAGCACCAGGAATGGGAGCACGTTGGGTAACTGATATCTTAGCAGATAATGACCCGAACGACGAAAGTTATTTCCCTTATATGAACGGACAATTTGTATTTAAAAATGCAGTAGTACGTTTTGCCGAAGTAATTAATGAAGGTTTGGTAGCTAATAATCTACAGGTTTCGGATATCGATATGTTGATACCACACCAAGCAAACTTGAGAATATCACAATTTATCCAAAAGAAATTTGGCTTGAATGATGATCAGGTATATAACAATATTCAAAAATACGGTAATACAACCGCAGCATCTATTCCGATTGCATTGACAGAAGCTTGGGAAAAAGGAAAAATCAAATCTGGAGATACAGTTGTTTTAGCTGCATTTGGTAGTGGATTTACCTGGGGAAGTGCAATTATCAAATGGTAATTTAATCTTTACATTATATTTTAAAACCTGTTCCTTTTGGAGCAGGTTTTTTTGTTTAATTTCGGATCAGGATAATTTTATAAAATTGTATTGCCAGATTAAATGTAATTGAAGTCTGTTGCAATTGTTTAAGTATAATAAGAAATGGAAAAAAGTCAATTAGAGATTGCATGTTTTAATCTTGATTCTGTCGAGATTGCTCAGGCAAATGGAGTAAACAGAATTGAGTTGTGTATAAATATGAAAGAAGGAGGGACAACTCCGGATTTAAATTTAGTTCGGGCAGCGAGAGAAAAAGCTACAATAGATTTAAATGTTATTATCCGACCTCGAGGTGGAGATTTTGTTTATACAGAAGCTGAGTTTGAGGAAATGAAAGAGAATATAATCGAATACAAAAAATGTAATGTAGATGGATTTGTATTTGGAAATCTTAATCCTGACGGAAGCCTAAATATAGATCAAAATAGAGAGTTAATTAATTTAGCAAATCCGCTACCTTGTACTTTTCATCGTGCTTTTGATGTTGTTGCAGATGTGTCTAAATCTCTCGAAGATGTAATTAATTGTGGTTTTAAAACAATCCTGACATCGGGACAAGGAAAAAATGTAGAAGAAGGAATTGATGTACTTATCGATGTTGTCCAAAAAGCAAATAACAGAATAGTAATTATGCCAGGTGGAGGACTTAGATCTACAAATATTGGATTGCTAAACGAAAAACTAGGAAATACTTTTTTCCATTCATCCGCAATTACCGACTCTGGCGAAACTGCGAGCGCAGTAGAGATTAATGCTCTAAAAGCTAAGTTGTAGTTTGCTGTAGTTAAAATAAGTATTATCTAAAAAAAAAAATGGTACGCGGATGATACGGATTTCCTAAAGGAAAGACGCTGATAAAAACAGATTTTTAAATAACATAAATAAAAAATCCGTTTTTATCAGCGTTTTCGCCTTGGCGAATCTGCGTCATCCGCGTTCCATTTTTAGACAATCTATGGAATTTAGATATATCAAAAAAGCCCAGAGTGGCATACTCTGGGCTTTCTTTACTACAAAAAATATTCAAAAAGGTTTCGACTTAAGTTTATCCTAAACGGAGACGAACGACTCAACCTGACAATAAAATTCGAATAAGTGTGATGGATTAAAACATTCCTCCGCCGCCTTTACTCGTGTTATCTTCTCTTTGTTTACGTTGCAAGTTTTTAATTTTTGCTCCACCAAAATTATAGGTTAAACCTAAATAAACTGTTTGACTTTCCCATGTAAATTCTCCTGTATGCGGGTAAGGATAATTAGAATCAAAAGCATATTTCATGGTGTCAAATACGTCATTAAAACGTACACTAATATTCATCTTGTTGTCTAATAATGTATAACGTGTACCTATGTCCATTTTGTACATTTCATGACTATTATTTTGAAGACCGTCTACACCGCCTCTGTAAAAACCGAATAATAAGAAACTGATACGTTTGTTTACTTTAAAGTTTGAGTTCATACGACCATTAAATGCAGCAACAGTAACTTTCCTTTCAATTGGATTACTCATTTTTGTTACAGGATCGTATAAAAACACAACACCTTGTTGGTTGATACTAGAAAAATCAATAGAAGGTTGGATATCCCACCACTTTGTGATTTTGTAATTTAACGAAACTTCAAAACCGTAAGAAGTATTATGATCATAGTTAGTGTAAGTCATAATTTGTTTGTTACCGCTTGGGTCAGTTTCATCAGGATATAAAATTCTGCTAATTTGGTCATTAATACTTCTGTAGAAAACACTAGTTGTAAAACTTCCTTTTTCAAGAGTTTTAGTATAATTTATTTCTACCGAATTAGTAAACTGTGGTGTTAATTCAGGATTTCCTAAAGAGGTTACTAACGGAGTAGAAAACTCACGAATAGGTTTTGTTTGTTCTAAACTCGGACGGTCTACACGACGGCTATAGCTTAATTGCAAAGTATTTTTCTCATCCAGTTTATATGTAAGATAAGCTGATGGATATAAAGTGATATAGTCATCATTAAATTTTTCAAGACCATGATTTAAATTAGCTGCTACTTTATAACTTTCAAAACGAGCTCCTAATTGGTAACTGAATTTTTTGTATTTCTGACCAAATGTTACGTAAGCTGAATAAATATTAGTGTCGTAAGTATAATTAGTAACTGGAAATTCAGCAAGCGGATTTCCGGTAATATAATCATTATTTGTTTTAGTAATCCTAGCTTCGGCACCAGCCTCAAGGGTAGTTTTCTCGTTTAAAGGATTCACATAATCAATATTAAAAGTGCTTAATTTACGAGTAGCTTTAATTTGATCATCGTAAATTACGCTTTCTACAGTATTATCCGTTTTTGTGGATTGAGTATCAAAAGCAGCATATTGTGTTCCTTCATTATCACTATAGTTTCCTTCAAAATCTAAAGTATGGCCTTCTTTTTTAAAGATATGTTTGTAGGCTAAATTATAAGTACCAATTTTGTTTGGACCTGAGTATTTTGATTTCTGAAAAATATTAGAAACATCAGAATCTGTTAGATTATTATAATCAATGTTTGTGTCTACAAATCCTTTTCCGTTTGATTTATTTTGGTTGGTATAGACAGACAATGTGTTATGATCGTCAATTAAATAATCCATTCCAATTTTATACAAGTAAGAATCATTATCGTTTAGGACATTAATATCCTGAATGATTTCCGGATCAATTCTTTTGATGAAACCACTATTGTGATAAGTTCCAAAATTCTGACCTACGTTTCCAAATAAATTTACTTTTCCAGTCTTATAATTCAAATCTAATGATTGATTGTATTTAGCTGTTTCCCCAAAAGTAATACCAGCACTATAACTTCCGTTGAAACCAGTGTTGGAGTTTTTATGCAGAATAATGTTGATGATTCCAGACATTCCTTCTGGATTATATTTAGCACTTGGGTTTGTAATCAACTCAATTTTTTTGATAGAAGTTGATGGAATTTGTTTCAGTAATTGTGCAGGGTCAATATTTGATGGTCTTCCGTCTATTAATACGCGTACATTATCGTTTCCACGAAGAGAAAGTTTTCCGTCCTGATCAACATTTACCGAAGGGATATTATTCATAATGTCTGATGCAGAAGCTCCAGCAGTTGTAAGATCCTTACCAACAGTAATTACTTTTCGGTCAATTTTTTGTTCAATAGTCGAGCGTTCACTAACAATGTTTACACCTTTAAGTTGAGTAGCTTCTTCCTCAAGAGCAACTTTAAATGTGTATTCTTTTTTTGAATCACTAAAGTATAAGTTGGTTTTGTATGGTCTAAATCCGATGTATTGTATTTCTAAGATATAATTTTTTAAAGGGATATTTTTTAAAATAAAGTCTCCTTTATCATCTGTCACACCACTTGCGATTGTTTTTCCTTCTTCTTTTACGGCAACTGTTGCATAAGAAATTGGTGAATTAGTGGCTTTTTCTAGTACTTTTCCAGAAACACTTCCAGAATTTTGAGCTTGTACCGATGTTATCACTCCAATAAGTAATAACATGATAATTTTAAGTTTCATAAGATTTGATTTAGTTAAGGTTGATTAATTGATTATTTGATTGATGATTTTGTCTTTAAAATACAAGTTGATTATTCTTGATGGAAATTTATTTAAAGACTCTATTAAGACTATTATATTAATTTTATGTTACAGGATTTGCGAAAAAAAATAGTTGAATTATTGTTTTTTCTTTGTTTTTCAGACATTTAAGGCTATTATTTGTAATGAGTCTTAATTATTTTTTAAAATATAAGAACTTCTTATCATAGATTTTAAACCTTTCACATTTTCTGTAATTGATGAATAAGCAGTATATTTGCACACTTTAAAACTAAGTTTACATGTCATTATCACAAATTCTTACGCCTTCTATACAAAAAGCAATACAAGCCTTATTTGAAGTAACCGTAGATAAAATCGAATATCAAACTACCCGAAAAGAGTTTGAAGGCGATATTACAATGGTTATTTTTCCTTTACTAAAAGTGATTAAAAGTAATCCTGTTGAGTTAGGGAATAAAATAGGGAATTATCTTGTAGAAAATCTTCCAGAGGTTGCCCGTTTTAATGTGGTTTCTGGTTTCTTAAATATTGTAATTGCCGATACCTATTATGTAAATTTCTTTAATGGTATAAAAGATGGAAAAAAATATGGTTTTGTAGAACCTAATCCTTCTGATAAAGCAATTATTGTAGAATATTCTTCGCCAAATACAAATAAGCCATTGCACTTAGGTCACGTTCGTAACAATTTGTTAGGATACTCAGTTGCCGAGATTATTAAAGCTGCAGGTAAAAAAGTATATAAAACTCAAATTATAAATGATAGAGGAATCCATATTTGTAAATCGATGCTGGCTTGGGAAAAATTTGGAAATGGAGAAACTCCTCAAAGTACAGGTTTAAAAGGTGACAAACTGGTAGGGAATTATTATGTGAAGTTTGATAAGGTTTATAAAGAGCAGATTAAGGAATTAATGCAAGCTGGTAAAACCGAAGATGAAGCTAAAAAGCAAGCGCCGATAATATTAGAAGCACAAGAAATGCTTTTAAAATGGGAAGCAGGAGATAAAGCTGTCAAAGAACTTTGGGCAAAAATGAACCAATGGGTTTATGATGGTTTTGCTATTACATATAAAAACTTAGGTGTTAATTTTGATAGTTACTACTATGAAAGCAATACTTATTTATTAGGAAAAGATGTTGTACAGATCGGTTTGGATAAAGGAATTTTTGAAAAAGATCCAGATGGTTCTGTTTGGATTGATTTAACCGATGAAGGTTTAGATCGTAAAATTGTACTTCGTTCAGATGGGACAGCAGTTTATATGACACAAGATATTGGTACAGCAATCCAGCGAGTAAAAGATCATCCAGATGTTGGAGGAATGGTTTATACTGTAGGGAATGAGCAAGATTACCATTTTAAAGTATTGTTCTTAATTCTTCAAAAATTAGGTTTTGATTGGGCTTCAAGTTTATATCATTTATCATACGGAATGGTAGATTTACCTTCTGGTAAAATGAAAAGCCGTGAAGGAACAGTTGTTGATGCCGATGATTTAATGCAGGAAATGACCGATACAGCTCAGGAAATTTCAGAAGGTTTAGGGAAATTAGATAGTTTCTCTGCCGATGAAAAAGCAAAACTATATAGTACAATAGGACTTGGTGCTCTTAAATATTATATCTTAAAAGTAGATCCTAAAAAACGTATCTTATTTAATCCAGAAGAGTCTGTAGATTTTGCTGGAAACACAGGACCGTTTATTCAGTATACTTATGCAAGGATACAATCGATTATTCGTAAAGCCGATTTTGATTTTTCTGTTACATTAACTGGAATCGAAGAGCTTCATGAAAAAGAAAAAGAATTGGTAAAACAAATCGAACTTTTCCCAGAAGTAATCCAAAATGCAGCTCATAATCATAGTCCGGCATTAATTGCTAATTATACATATGATTTGGTAAAAGAGTACAACTCATTTTATCAATCAGTACATATATTAGGAGAAGAGGATTTGACCAAAAAAATATTCAGAGTTCAATTCTCTCAAAAAGTAGGAGAGATTATAAAATCAAGTTTCAGCTTATTAGGAATAGAAGTTCCTGAAAGAATGTAAAATAAAAAAGAGCCGTTAGTATTAAACTAACGGCTCTTTTTATAACTAACTAAAAATACTTATTTTACAAATTTGTTGATGATTGCATCCGTTTCTGCTTTTGTAGCAGTAGGTTTTAAATCAAACAAAAGAGAGTAAAGTGCTTTTCTATCTACTTTAGCTTCTAGGTTTAAATCTTGATGTCTATCAAAAAGAGTTTGCCATTTATCACGAACATTTTTCCAAAGTGCGTTGTTTTCTTTCCACCATTTTTGACCAGCGATACATTTAATGTCTGCAACTTTAGTGTACACATCCATTCCTTTTTCTTGTGCTAACAAAACATCTTTTCCGCTATCATCGCGAACTAATTTGTCATTGTCTTGTTCATGATTCCATCCAGTAGCAGTAATTTCATGAATGTTTCTTCTTTTTAAAACATTATAATCATTACGTATTGTATGTTCTCTACGAGGTAGTGGAGCATCTGTAACATTTGCCCAGTAATCTTGCCCATCTACATGTACCCATGTTGAAGATCCTTCATATCTTGGACTATCATCTACCTGATATACTTTTTGACTCCATTGACCTTTTACGTCTTTTTTGTCTAATTTTTTATATTTCCAAGAAGTTCCTTTATCAAATAAATACAAGTCAGTATTCTCATACAACCAATCTTGTCTCCAGTGTTTAATAATCATATCATCACTTACTATCAATAAGTGTTGCATTACAATTTTGTTAGGGGTGTCTTCTAATAATTCTACCCATTCTAAAGCAGATTCATGTTTAGTTGGTGAAGGCTTGTAATTAATTGAATCTTTAGAATACTTAAATGTTTCAGTAAAATTAAATTTCACTTCATAACAACCACACATCGATTTTATCGATTTAATATCTTGTTGTTTTTTAGATTCCTGGCTAAATCCAAAATTTACAGATAACACCATAACGGCTGATAAACAGAGGCTTTTTGTAATCATAACTTGTTTTTTTTGATTTAAAATTTTTAGCAAATATATAAATTTTATTTAGATTGAATTAAAATAATTATATATTTGCCAAGATTATTAAGACCAATTAAAAATAATGAAAATTAAAATTATCCTATTTATTGCCCTTGTATTTTGTGAAACACTTTCTGCACAGGAAAAACAGAAAGACAGTATTCGTGCAAATGAATTATCAGAAGTTGTAGTTACTGGACAATTTGAACCACAATCTATAAAGAAGTCAGTGTTTAATGTGCGTGTAATCTCAGAGCAGGATATAAAGCAATTGGCAGCAAATAATCTTGCTGATGTTTTAAATCAGTATTTGAATATTTCTATAAGAACAAGTGGAAGTGATGGTCGTTCTACGGTTTCAATGTTTGGATTAGACTCTCAATATTTTAAAATTTTAGTAGATAATGTCCCCTTAATAAGTGATACAGGAATGGGAAACAATGTTGATTTAACCCAGGTTAATCTTGATGATGTAGAACGTATAGAGATTATCGAAGGGTCGATGGGAGTTACTCATGGAGCAAATGCAGTAACAGGAGTCCTCAATATTATTACAAAAAAGAAAGCAGCTCACAAATGGGAGATTAGTGTTACAGCTCAAGAAGAAACTGTGGCAGATGAATTTGCATTTTTTGATAAAGGACGACATATTCAATCGGCAAAAATAGCGCATAATTTTAATGAGAATTGGTTTGTTTCGATAGGAGGAAATCGAAACGATTTTGCAGGATATTTTGATGATAAAAAAGGAAAAGATTATGCTGTCGGAAACGGTTTAAGAGGTTATAGCTGGCTTCCTAAAGAACAGCTTGTAGGGAATGCTTTGATCGGTTATAAAAAAAATGATTTTAGAATTTTTTACAAATTTGATTATTATAGTGAAAATGTAGATTATTACAATCCTATTTTAATTCCCCAGGTTAATTACCCTTTTCCTGAAACATATTTTGCAAACGATAAACGTTTTATATCTAATAGATATTACAACCATTTAAATTCATATGGTAAACTTTTTTCAAAATTAAATTATAACGTTTCAGTTTCTCATCAAAAGCAAGATCGAGATATTGAAAAATTTAATTATCAGATGGAAACCCATAAAGAATGGGGAAATGATCGAAAAACATATCAATCTAACGAAGTTTTATATTCTACAGGAACTGTAAATAATTTTTTTGATGATAAAAAAGTCGATTTACAGATTGGTTATGAGATTACAAATGAAAATGGATTTTACAATTCAGCTTCTGGAAGTTTTAAGGATGACCAAAAGCAAGCAAAAGATGTTAGAGCACGTTTAGAAAACTACGATATTTTTACTGTTGCCGAAATTAATTTTACAGATAAGTTTTCTATACGTCCAGGAATTAGATATTCTTTTCAATCAAAATTTGATAGCCAATATGCAAGTTCATTAGGGTTAAGATATCTTTTTAAACGCGGGCTGGAAGCTAGGGCTTCGATAGGAAGCTCGTATAGAACTCCGAACTTCGATGAGCTTTATACCTATTTTGTAGATTCGAATCATAATGTTCAAGGTAATCAAAATTTAGTTCCCGAAACAAGTACTTCGTATGAAGTGAGTTTAAAAAGGTCTTGTCGCTTTAATTCTGGAGCACAACTTTCAAGCAATCTTGCTGTAACTTATTTAGATGTTGATGATAGAATTAGTTTAGTATTGTCTCAAGTAGTTCCAACCCAGAATTATAAATATCTGAATATCGATAAATATCAAATGTGGAATATATCTTCGACCCAACAATTTGCTTATAAAAGTTGGAATGCTAAAGTAGGGGTAGCATTGGTTGGGATTTCACAAAAAATAGACCTTGCTGCTCTAGATATTAGTTCAGACGATAATTTTTTGTATTCATTGCAACTAAATTCTAGTATTTCTTATACTCTTCCTAAATGGGGAACAATGTTTTCTGCTTATTATAAATACAATGGAAAAGAGCAACGCTATGTTGCTGCAAGTGATGGAACAAATACACAATTTTTTCTAACCGAATTAATGCCATATAGCTGGATGGATGCATCAATTAGACAATCGTTTTTCAAGAAACAATTAGATGTAACTATAGGAGCAAGAAATATTCTTGATGTTAAAAGTGTCACTTTAACGCAAGGAGGATCTTCTTCGGGAGCTCACTCAAGTGGAGGAACCGATGTATTGCTTGGGTATGGGCGTTCATATTTTCTTAAACTCACGTATAACCTTAATTTTAATTAATATAATCATGAAAAAAAATCTATTTTTAATGCTTTCTTTTGTATTACTTGCTTTCACAGCGTGTAATAGCAATGATGACAATAATAGTGATGAGCAGACACTGTCTGTTGCATTTGCCGAGCCTTCATATAACTTAACAAGCGATTTGACGCCAATTCAGATAAAATTTTCAGCTCCGACTCCTACAGCTGGATCATTGACGCTTACCTACACAACAACGGCAGCAGTTTATACTACAGATTTCACAACAGTTCCTGCAGTTGTAGAAAATAAGATAACAGTACCTTTTGTACAAAGCGCAACCTCTGTTGAGTTTACTTTTAATAGAATTAAAAAAGCAATTGGAACTGAAGTAAAAAATGTAATCTTTACTATTACAGGTTCCTCAATTAATGCTAATGTAGTAGGTAATAAAACAATGCAATTAAATTTTAACGAGACAGCTTCGTTAGGAACGGCTTTAGCTCCAGAATTTGGAGGACCTACTGAAGCGAATCAAGTTTATATTGATTTGAGTAGTGGTGCAATGACAAAAGTGGCAAGAGTTTCTTGGGATTTAGGTTTTTATTCTGGTAAAGATTTTAGAGTTGTATTAAATAATACAGTGAAGATGTCGGTTAAAAAACTTACGACTGTAAACATAGATGAAGTACAGGTTGCTGATGAAACTATGATTATTGCTCAAGGGTCAGGTTCGCCAGATCAAGTAGATGGTCCTGATGGAAATATTTTGAAAACTGCAATTGCTGAAGTTTCGGCTACAGATGGAGAAAATAAAGTGTATTTAATTAATATGGGAAGTAATCCTGGTACAACAGTTCCAGAACTTGGATCAGAAGGAATTGGGTCAGGTGCATCAAGAGGATGGAAAAAGGTTAGAATATTAAGAAGTGGGAATGATTATAAAGTTCAGTATGCAGATATTGCATCTACAACGCATCAAGAAGTAATAATTTCTAAAAATGCAGCCTATAATTTTACATTTTTCAGTTTATTGGATAAGAAAACGGTTAATGTAGAGCCACAAAAAAATCAATGGGATATTAATATCACAACATTTGTTAACGTAATCCCAGGTGGGCCATCAGGTTTAGCACCTTACCATTATCCAGATTATGTGGTTAATAATCTTAGAGGTGATGCAAAAGCATATCAAGTACTTGTTTCAGGAGCTCTAACATACGATAGCTTTACATTGGCGAATGTAGAAAGTGCTAAATTTACAGAAGATCAGAGAAACATTGGTTCAAACTGGCGAGGTACAAGTATAATGGGGCCTAATGGTCTTCCAGTTCCTCAATTTGTTTTAAGAACGGATCGTTTTTACGTTGTTAAAGACCCTGCAGGAAATGTTTATAAATTGAAATTCACTGCTGGAATGAATGAAAAAGGTGAAAGAGGATATCCGAAATTCCAATATGCATTATTAAAATAATCATATAAAAACGATTCCATTTTATGGAAATAAAAAGATTGGTAAGTTATTTCATGTGGTAGGGTTGTAACTTATCAATCTTAATAACAAGACTATGTTTAAATTCAATTTAGATAGTAACTTGGTTTTTTTTATTTTTTTTTTTTGGAAAGAGGCTGGATTTATCTAGCCTCTTTTTTATTTTTATTTAATCGTAAAAAAGGAATAATAGATTTATTGTTTATTCTATCTTTGCAAACGTTTTAATTAAATTAATAGGAAATTTGGATAATGGAGCTCTTATTGATTTTATTCTTCAAAATTTATAATTACAAGTGAATACAAAATCTTATTTTTTTCAGTCTTTTGCAATAGTAGCATTAGCATTTGTAGCTTTCATTGGTTTTAAACAAATATTACCAGATAAAATTTTTCCTGAAAGTAAAGTCGACTCCAAAAACGTACTTGTAGATAGTATGCTTTTAGAATCGTTTGAAAAAGAAGGCGTATCTAAAAAAAATGATAGCACCGATGCTGATGATGAAGCAGGGGAAAATATCGTTTTTAATGCTAATGAAGGAATCGAATTCCCTTCTGAAACTTTCGATAATTATAAAGGATATCAATACCTGATTTCTTTTTACGATAAATTATATCAATTAGAAAAACATCCTGAGGCAAAAGTAAGGATTGCGTATTATGGCGATTCTATGACCGATGGCGATTTAATTGTACAAGATGTTCGAAACAAATATCAAGAAAGATTTGGAGGTACAGGAGTTGGATTTGTTTCTATAACTTCTGAGTCAGCTGCATCAAGAGCTTCAGTAAAAGCGCTATATTCCAAAAACTGGAAAATGCAATCGTATCTTAATGTAAAGAGACCAACAAGTCCTTTTGGTGTAAACGGACACGTGTTTTTTGCAAATGATAAGTCAAATTCTACATGGGTTTCTTATGAGGCAGGTTTAAATAAATTTGCGACTAGTCTAGATAATCCAACCTTATATTACGGAAGATCATCAAAAACTGGAAAAGTGAATTTTATAATCGGAAAAGACACTATATCCAAAAGTCTTGCTCCAAATAATTTGGTCAACACTATAAAAGTAACTTCTAAAAGCATTAAAGCATTTAAAGCTAATTTTGTCCACGCAGATTCTATTCCTATTTATGGCTTCAATTTTGATAATGGTAGCGGAGTTCATGTAGATAACTTTTCGCAAAGAGGAAATTCAGGAATGCCAATTTCTATTTTTGATGCCAATGTAATGCAAAGTTTCAATGCCAATTTAAAATATGATTTAATCATTCTTCATTACGGAACCAACGTTTTAAATTATGGTACAAAAAATTATTCTTGGTATGGAAAAGGAATGACTAAAGCTGTTAATAAAATAAAAGCCTCCTTTCCAGGAGTTTCTATTTTGATTATCTCTACTGCAGATAAATCGACAAAATATGATATGCAAATGAAAACCGATTCGGCAGTTGTTCCTTTAATGAAAGCTCAAAAGCGTTACGCTTTAGAAACTGAATCTGGATTTGTTAATTTATATACGTTGATGGGTGGAGATGGTTCTATGGTAAAATGGGTAGATGAAGCACCAGCAAAAGCAAACAAAGATTATACACATTTTAATCAGCGTGGAGCCAAAGCAATTGGAGGGTTACTTTATGAGCAATTGAATCAAGGTTACGAACAATATAAAGTTTTGCGCGAAAAAAGGGAAGCGAACATAAGAAAAGGCAAAACAGTCAGGAAAACGAATACAGATTCCGTATCTGTAATAAACGATAGTGTAGATGAATAAACTTATTATTTTCTTTTGTTGTCTTCTTTTTGCGTCTAATAATAAAGCGCAAAAAACCGAGCCAATTTTAATAACTAAAAAGATGACTGACAAAATCGATACAACAACTGTTGAGCCTATATCAGGGAGTCAAATTTATAATGCAAAGGTTTTAGAGGATTTCTTTAAGAAATTAAAAAGCAATGAGAATCAAGGGAATCATAAAATAAACATTGTTCATATCGGAGATTCACACATTCAGAGTGATTTGATGACAAACGAGATTCGTAAAGATCTTCAAAAAGAATTAGGAAATGGAGGAAGAGGTTTTATTTTTCCGTATTCATTAGCAAAAACCAACGGTTCTTATAATGAACGCTTTCGTTCTAATAAAAGTTGGGAAAGTTACCGAAACATACTTCCGGAGAAAAAGTGCCCAATGGGGTTAAGCGGAATCGCACTTTGGAGAAATACGGATGGTTTTGTAATTGAGGTTAATGTAAAAGATCCAGCGTACAACTTTAATACTATAAAGATAATTACACCGCAAAACCAGCATATGTTTGATTTGGCAACTCGCATTCAAACCAATATGATTCAATCTTCGGAGAAAAAAGTAATTACACATAAAATAAAAAAAGGAGAGGCAATCTCGGTTATTGCAGATAAATACAATGTTTCAATTGCAGAAATTAAAAGAGCAAATCATTTAAAATCGAATGCAATTAGAGCGGGTAGAACTCTTAAGATTGTAACAAATGAAACACGTCCTAAAACAATCTCACAATCAGAGTATGTTCCTTTGGATATAGAATCAGATTCATTTTCTCATTATTACAATACCGAAAAAGCATTAGATAAGATCTATCTTATTCCAAATAAGGATGCTAAGAAATATGAGCTTAATGGGTTAATTCTTGAGAAGAATTCTCCAGGAGTAATTTATAGCAGTATTGGGGTAAACGGAGCTAAATTTTCGGATTATAATAAATACCCTGTTTTCTTTGAGCAAGTAAAATCGTTACATCCAGATATGATAGTGTTGTCATTAGGAACTAACGAAAGTTATGACCGATTAGAAGCTTCAGGTTACATAAAGCAACTACGCGAGTTTATAAGTAAGTTAAAAGAACAAAATATTCATGTTCCTGTACTGGTTATGACGCCACCGCCATCGCTGTTAAAAGGAAGAAAACCAAATACGTTTGTAGCCGATTATACAAAACATATTTATGAAACGGCTCAAACAGATGGTCTGGCAGTTTGGGATTTGTATAACGAATTTGGAGGAATGAGTGGTATTGGGAAATTAAAAGCTCAAGGATTAATTGGTCCAGATTGGGTACATTATTCTAAAAACGGATATGAAAAACAGGGAAGCTTGTTTTCGAAAGCATTATTAAACGAATACGATAATTTTAAATTAAAAAAATAAGTTGATAACAGTTGATAGCATTAATGATTGGTTCGTTCAAAATTTTGGTGCACTTACATTAGAACAGGTTAAGGGTTGGTTTATATATAACCCAGAAGAAAAATTATTATTCAACACAGGATTATTCTTAGGATTATTTCTGGTTTTTTATTTTGTGTATGCCTTTTTGCGCAAGACATTTTATCTAAGATTAACATATGTTATTCTATTCTCGCTTTTCTTCTATTATAAGTCAAGCGGAATATATTTCTTGTTATTACTACTTTCTTCGGTTGTAGACTATGGCTTGAGTCAGATAATATATAATGAAAGTGTAAAAAGCCGAAAGAAAATATACTTGATAATAAGTGTTATCCTAAACTTAGGATTACTTGGGTATTTTAAGTACATGAACTTTATGATAGTTACCTACAATGATATGTTTCATGGTAATTTTGAGCTTCATGATATTTTCCTTCCAGTTGGGATTTCTTTTTACACGTTTCAATCGATGAGTTATATTATCGAGATATATCGAGAAGAGATTAAACCGACAAAAAATTATATCGAATATTTATTCTTCGTTTCATTCTTCCCACAATTAGTTGCTGGACCGATTGTAAGAGCCAAGGATTTCTTACCGCAGATTTACCAAAAATTAAACCTTACAAAGGCAGACGTAAATAATGCGTTGTTTCTTATCATAGGTGGTTTAATTAAGAAAACAGTAATTTCTAATTATATCTCGGTAAACTTTGTAGATCGTGTTTTCGATTCACCGATGAGTTATACCTCATTTGAGAATTTAATGGCGTCTTATGGATATGCAATCCAAATTTATTGCGATTTCTCAGGATATTCAGATATGGCAATTGGTATTGCATTATTGCTTGGATTTAAATTGCCAGCCAACTTTAGAACACCATATAAATCGGTATCGATTACTGATTTCTGGAGAAGATGGCATATTTCATTATCAACTTGGTTAAAAGACTTTTTGTATATATCTATCGGAGGGAATAGAGAAGGAACATTCGCAGGATTTTTATTCCCGAGTTTATTCTTTTTCGGATTGTTACTTTGGGGAATCACAAATTCTGCCGAAAGTATAATCCCGTTAGTAATTGCTGTTGGAGGAATCGCTGTTTTTTGTTTGTCATTTTTGCTTTCAAACAAATTAAAGCAAACCATGGTAACTAATTTTAACCTGTTTACAACAATGCTTTTAGGAGGATTGTGGCATGGAGCGGGAGCACAGTTTATCATTTGGGGAGCATTACACGGGTTGGCATTAGCAGTTCATAAAATATTTGTAGAACTTTTCCCTTCTAAAAAAGAAAGTAACGGATTTAGTGCAATCTGGAAATTCTTCTCAATTGTACTAACATTCCATTTTGTGGTTTTCTGTTGGATATTCTTCCGTGCAAAAGATTTTGATACAGCAATACAAGTAATCAACAATATCGGACAATTAACATTCGAACCAGACCATTGGCAAACGATTGTATTAGGATATAAGAATGTGTTTTTATTAATGCTTTTTGGTTATGTATGGCACTTTTTACCAGAAGTGGTTACAGCCAAAATGAAATTAGTTTTTGATAAAACACCATTAATCGGTAAAGCAATTGTTTTAGGATTTGTGTATTGGATAGTTTACGCAACAGCAGTTGCAGGTTCACAGCCTTTTATTTACTTCCAGTTTTAGTTTTTAAGGTTCAAAGAAGCAAAGTTAAAAAGGCGCAAAGGTTTATTCTTTTGCGCTTTTTTCTTTCACGCAGATTTTGCAGATAAAGCTGATTTTTCTTCTGCTTAATGTAAAAAATAATCTGCCTAATCTGCGAGAAACAATGAAACCTTACGATTTTGCGACCGTGCAAACAAAAAAATTCGCGGACTTTGCGAAAAACTTTACGCACATTGCGGTTAATATTTATTTCCAGTTTTAAAAGAAAAGGTACAAAGAAGCAAAGTTACAAAGGCGCAAAGGTTTTATTCTTTTGCGCTTTTTTCTTTCACGTACATTTTGTAGATTTTTCTTCTACTTAATGTAAAAAAAAATCTGCCTAATCTGCGGAATCTGCGAGAAACAATGAACCTTACGATTTAGCGACCTTGCAAACAAAAAAATTCGCGGACTTTGCGAAAAACTTTGCGCACATTGCGGTTAATATTTAAAGCAAAAGATTAAAAGTTTTATAAAAATCGGCTTAAATCTTTTTTAATCTGCGTGAAACAAAAAACTTTGCTGTTTGGCTCTTGATAACTATCCGGATTGTGCGAAAAAAAAGCCTTGGGATCTTTGCGTAAAACCTTGCGAACTTTGCGGTTAAATGCAGTTAAATAAAAATTGCCTGAAATGTCTAATTAGATTATCTTTGCACTTCAAATAAAGAAAATAGTATGTTTGATAATTTAAGTGATAAGTTAGATAAAGCCTTCCATATATTAAAAGGACACGGTAAGATTACAGAAGTAAACGTTGCCGAAACCTTAAAAGAAGTTCGTCGTGCCTTACTTGATGCCGATGTTAACTTTAAAATTGCTAAAGATTTTACAACTAAAGTAAAAGAAAAAGCAATTGGACAAGACGTTTTAACTACACTTCAGCCAGGACAATTATTGGTGAAGTTAGTAAAAGACGAACTTACTGAATTAATGGGTGGTGATGTAGCAGGGATAAACTTGTCTGGTACTCCAAGCGTTATTTTAATGTCGGGATTACAAGGTTCAGGGAAAACTACATTCTCTGGTAAACTTGCTAATTATTTAAAAACAAAAAAGAATAAAAAACCACTTTTAGTAGCGTGTGATATTTACCGTCCAGCGGCGATAAACCAATTACATGTTGTAGGAGACCAAATAGGTGTTGAGGTTTACTCAGAACCAGAAAATAAAAATCCTGTAGAGATTGCACAAAATGCAATTAAACATGCTAAAGCTAATGGGTTTAATGTTGTTATTGTCGATACAGCAGGACGTTTAGCCGTAGATCAGGAAATGATGGACGAGATTGCACGTGTTCACAAAGCAATCCAGCCACAAGAAACTTTATTTGTTGTGGATGCCATGACAGGTCAGGATGCTGTAAATACTGCAAAAGCATTTAATGATATATTAAACTTCGACGGAGTTATCCTTACTAAATTAGATGGTGATACACGTGGAGGAGCTGCGATTTCTATTAAATCGGTAGTAAACAAACCAATTAAGTTTGTAGGTACAGGAGAGAAAATGGATGCAATCGATGTGTTCTATCCTATTCGTATGGCAGAGCGTATACTTGGTATGGGTGATGTTGTGTCGTTGGTAGAAAGAGCGCAAGAGCAATTTGACGAAGAAGAAGCAAGAAAAATCCAAAAGAAAATTGCTAAAAACGAGTTTGGTTTTGATGATTTCTTGTCACAAATTCAGCAAGTAAAGAAAATGGGTAATATGAAAGACTTGGTAGGAATGATACCAGGTGCTTCTAAAGCTATGAAAGATGTAGAAATCGAAGATGATGCCTTCAAGCATATTGAAGCAATCATACACTCGATGACTCCACTTGAAAGAAGCAAGCCAGCAGTTATCGATGTGAAAAGGAAAGCCAGAATCGCAAAAGGTTCGGGAACAAAAATCGAGCAAGTAAATCAGCTGATGAAGCAATTTGACCAAATGAGCAAAATGATGAAAATGATGCAAGGCCCAGGCGGAAAGAATTTAATGAAAATGATGGGAGGCATGAAAGGAATGCCAGGCGGAATGCCGAGATAATAAAAAAAATAAGTAAGGTTTAAAGTTTCAAGATAATTGAAATTTTAAACCTTAAACTTTTTAATATAAACACAACTAAATTGATTTAAGGTTTTAGAACCGAAAAAACTTTAAATCTTAAACTTTAAAAACCCTTTAAAAAAAATGCAACTACTAGACGGTAAAAAAACAGCTGAGGATATTAAAAACGAAATTGCAATAGAAGTGCAAGCAATTAAAGATGCTGGAGGAAAAGTACCTCATTTGGCAGCTGTGATTGTGGGTAACGATGGGGCTAGTTTAACTTACGTAGGTAGTAAAGTAAGATCTTGCCAACAAATAGGTTTTGATTCTACTTTGGTAAGTTTATCAGAAACAATTACAGAGGTAGAGTTATTGGCAAAAATTAAAGAACTAAACGAAGATGATAATCTAGACGGATATATTGTTCAGTTACCTTTGCCAAAACATATCAGTGAACAAAAGATTTTAATGGCAATAGATCCAGATAAAGATGTAGATGGTTTTCATCCTACTAACTTCGGAAAAATGGCTTTGGAGATGGATACTTTTATTCCAGCGACACCATTCGGGATTATGCAATTATTAGAGCGTTACAAGGTAGAAACTGCAGGGAAACACACTGTTGTTATTGGGCGTAGCCATATTGTAGGGCGACCAATGAGTATCTTAATGAGTCGTAAAGGAAATCCGGGAGATTCGACAGTGACATTAACACACAGCAGAACAAAGAATATCGAAGAATATACTAAAAATGCTGATATCATTATTACAGCTTTGGGAGTTCCAAATTACCTAAAAGCTCATATGGTAAAAGATGGCGTTGTGGTAATCGACGTAGGAATTACTAGAGTTGAAGATGCTACAAATCCAAAAGGATATGTAATTACAGGAGATGTTGATTTTGCTGAAGTAAGTAAGAAATCATCTTTTATAACACCAGTTCCTGGTGGAGTAGGACCTATGACAATTGCTATGTTGCTTAAAAATACATTATTAGCAAGGAAAATGAGAGCTGGAAAATAATATATTTCACTCATTGATATAAGTAAGCCTTAAACTTTTGTTTAAGGCTTTTTTTATGCTTTGTTTTCGGTTATATAATTTGTAAGAATTAATTTATAGTAGTGTGCCTTTTTTGATTAAAGGTAAATAAATCAGATAAACTGCAGGTTTTTAACTAGTTATTTGTTAATGATTAAAAGTTATTAAGAAAATGTTTGTTATATTTGAAATAGAAATAAA
The DNA here is from genome assembly GCF_035013205.1 of Flavobacterium sp. PL02. Classification (NCBI taxonomy): domain Bacteria; kingdom Pseudomonadati; phylum Bacteroidota; class Flavobacteriia; order Flavobacteriales; family Flavobacteriaceae; genus Flavobacterium; species Flavobacterium sp. PL02. The sequence goes on along the minus strand of NZ_JAYGJP010000002.1, from coordinate 198,971 downwards.
GTGTTGTTCATCCCGCATTTTTAGGCAAATATTTTATTTCTACGAACCTTATTTATTAACCATTCATAGGTCCCAAACCTATAAACTAACTAACTTTAAAAATTATGAGTACAACAAATTTAAACGTTGAAGGTAATGAAGTAATTACCATGCCTCCAGGAACCAAAATTTTTTCTGAAAATAATAATCCTGAGATAGGAAAAGTAACTTTTCCTGAAAGAAAATCTAAAGGGCTTTTGTCTCCACTTGTAGAAGCATATTATAATGCAGAGAATGATACGCTCTCTATAAATATTGTTGCCTATGTTGATTTAGATAGAAGGAATGAGGTTTTTCAATATGATATTTTCCAAAATACTTATATAGATATTGATGGAAATCCTCAATTGCAATTTTTTATAGCCTATAATATGCCTGAACAGGATGCGTGTACATTCTCTGTTCATGAGCTTAAATTTAAGGCAAATCCATATGCATTCATAGGTGATTTTTCAAAAATAAAAACAATTCAGACTTTTCTTTGGGATATAGATCCAATAGCTTCTAGAGGAACAGAAACTACTGTTCTACCTGGATAAAAATTATTGTTAAGTCTATAATAAAAGCGGGATAGATAAATAAATTTCTATAACGCTTTTATATAAATATCAATATGTAAAATATAAAGTATAAGAGTATAATGACTAAAATTAAATTATTTGCTACTTCAATATTGTTTTTTCTTTCCTTCCTTCTTTTTTCACAGGAGCGACAAGATGTTGGTAGTTTAATGGATTTAGCAATTAAAGCAAAAGTCAAAAAGTTTAAAGAGAATGTCAATTTTAATAAAGCTCAAATGTTTTTTAAACAAGGTAATTGGGATTCGACCCTTGTTTATTCTATGAAAGAAATAAGTAATACAACAAATAAGGAGCTTACAGATTATTGTCATTATTTTAGAGGGATTAGTTTTAAGGAAAAAAAATTACTTAATGAATCCAAAAAAGAGTTTAATGAAATTTCTAATGATTTTCAGTTTTTTTATAAAGTAAAAATGAAATTGGGTGAAATTGCATTAGGGCAAAATGAATTTAAAAATGCTTTGCAGTATTTTCAAGAAATAGAGAAATTTCCTAATACTGTTAGTTATGATTATAAAAGGAGCAATGTTTTACATAATATAGGATTGTGTTATTTACATCTTAAAGAATTTGATAAAGCAGAAGAGTATTTGTTTAAAGGTGCGAAATTACATGAGGTTGAAAAAGATACTTTATCCTTAATTGGATCCTATATGGATATTGCTACTTTATATTATGAACAATATAAGGACAATCAGGCAATTCCTTATTTTGAAAAGGGGTATCACCTTTCTAAAAAAGTAAAATCTTTTGCATTTAAAAAAACTGCGACATTAAATATGGCAGTAGTTGAGGAGAATAGAAAAAATTTCCCGCTTGCTCTAGCTTATCGTAAAGAATACGAGACTTGGAAAGATTCTTTAAACGATCAGAATAAAGTTTGGGCAATTGCTGATTTGGAAAAGAAATTTGCAGTAAAGCAAAAGCAAAAAGAAGTAAATATACTTGAAGCGGAGAATAAGATAAAAATAGCAGAGAGAAATAGTTTGTTGTTTTCTTCTGTCCTATTGTTAATCTTGTTTGGAACAGGGGTATATTTTTACAGGCAAAAAATAAAAAATAATAAAATTATCCTGGCTCAAAAAGAAGAGTTAGACAAATTAAATGCTACAAAAGATAAGTTATTCTCTATAGTAAGTCATGATTTACGATCTTCGGTTAATGCTTTAAAAACAAGTAATAGCAAGTTAATTGAGAGTTTAGAAACCAAGAATTACACAGAGTTAGATGTACAACTACATAACAATAGTGCAATTGCTAACGGAGCTTATAATTTGTTAGATAATTTACTCAATTGGGCTTTGTTGCAAACGAAACAAACCTATTTTTTTCAGGAATCGCTGCATTTGGCGACAATTGTACAACATGTAGAATATAATTATAAGCCATTAATGATAAATAGAAACATCAGTTTTGAAAATAGAGTTTCTACTACAGATTATGTATTTGCCGATATGGATTCACTTAAAATAATTATCCGTAATATATTAGATAATGCGATTAAGTTTACGAAAGACAATGGCAATATTTCGATTTACACCCGAGATTCAGATGATGATTTTTGTTATCTAGTTGTCGAAGATACCGGATTAGGGATGAGTGCTTCTACACAAGAAGAGCTATTGAAAAAAACAGCATTACTTTCTAAAAAGAAAAATGATGATACAATAGGAACTGGATTAGGAATGCAATTATGCAAAAGTATGATCTATAAAAATGGTGGTAGATTAGAAATTGAGAGTGAAGAAAATGTTGGAACTAAAATAATTATAGTATTACAAAAGTTTAAAAATCATGGATAATATAAATGTACTTATTATCGAAGATACTCCAGCAGAAAGCGATGCGCTTGTAAAAGTGCTTACCGCTAATAATTATAATATTGTAGGCATTGCGCCTACTTATAACGAAGCATTAACATTGTTTTATAATAATGCGATAGATGTTGTAGTTATAGATGTTTTTTTAGACGGAAAACCAGACGGAGTTACTTTTGCAGAAACAATTAATATTGTTCCTAATGGGTTAAAACCATTTGTTTTCCTGACAAGCTCCAAAGATCGTCAGATTTTTGAAAGAGCTAAACTTACTAAACCATTTAGTTTTTTATTAAAACCATTTAACGAACTAGAAATCTTGTATGCCTTAGAAATGGCAGTCGAGAAGTTTTATGGTCAGACCAATGTTTTTATTGGCGAAGAACAAGATACCGTTATAAGTGACGACTATCTTTTTATCAAAAAAAATAAAGCTTTAAAAAAAGTTAGAATTGAGGATATAGTCTATATAGAAGTTGAAGACAGATATTGCAATATAATAACAGACGTCGAAAAATTTGTAATCTTAATATCTCTTACCAAAATCATTCAGTTTTTGGACCCGGCTAAATTTAGTCAAACACACCGTAACTATATTGTAAATTTAAGCAAGATAGAAGAGATAATTGTCAATGATAATCTCGTTGTTTTAAAAGGAAACCACAAAGTTGTCCTAAGCGAGAAATACAGAGATTTCGTTAAAAAGTTTCGCGTATTGAGATAATCTTACTTTATATAATTCTCTACAACTAAAACCTCATTCATATTATATGAAGGAGTTTTTTTTGCTTATTTACTTTAGGGAAAAATCCCATACTACTTTTTTTACTTTTCATGACAATGATTTCCGTTCTCATGACATTTTCTTATTTAAAGATTTAATTGTGCTATAGTTTTACTATAGGGAATTGATTAAAGCTAGCATAATTTAATTCTCCATGACTTCTTACTTGCCTGATAATTTATCAGGCAAGTAATTCATTAAATAGAGTTTTCGTGCTCTATTTAGAAACGTGGCGTTTCCGAAAAGCCTTATGAGTAGGACCAAGAACAATTAAATTATAACATTATGTCAAGTCAAACCCAAGTCTTAGAAAACCATGAGCCTATATTAGGTGGATGGACAGATTTTCGCAAACCTACAGCTGCAGATTTATTATTATTTAAACAAGCCTTAGAAGGTTATGTTGGAGTAAAATATATCCCTACGGCAGTTGCGACACAGGTGGTAGCAGGAATAAACTATCGTTTTAGATGTACTGCGTCAATTCCGCCTTCAGAGATTGCTTATGAAGCTATAGTGAAGATTTTTAAACCACTAGTTGGTGACCCGCATGTTGTGAAAATAACAAGGATTTAATACTCAAAAAAAGTTCAGTATCAATTTTTAAAAAGAGATTTCTGAAGATTCGAAGAGTAATTAAAGTAATTTAAACTATAGAAATTATGTCAAATAATGCCCTAATAAATAATACGGAGACACTACTGGGAGGATGGACACTTTATCATACTCCAACCCCAGAAGATTTACAAATATTCAGAAAAGCAATGAATGGTTTGCTTGGAGTGAAATATAATCCAACTGCAGTTTCGACGCAGGTTGTGGCAGGAACAAATTATCGTTTTAAATGTAATGCAATAGTTGTTTCGTCTGGACTTCCTTATGAAGCTCTCGTTGAGATTTATGATCCATTGTCTGGAAATCCTGTTCTTACAGGAATAACACCGATTTAATATTTTTTTTAGAAAAGTGAAATTTTGAAATTATTTAAAAAGAAGCGAATCTGAATAGTAAATAAATAATTTTTAAAAATGTATATTAAGGTAATTGGAGTTGAATATTCAGTTATCATAAAATAACATTACTTGTTGGTAAAAAATAAGATTGTAGAAAAAGAAAAGCCTGGAATTTCGGTTCCAGGCTTTCTTTGTTATATAGATTTGTAAGTATAAGAGTTTAATAGTCTCCTCTTTTCTTAAATCGAGGATCGTCTCTTTTTATAAATTCAGTTTTTCTTCTCGGAGTTTCTATCTTAGGTAAGCTTGCTTCCTCAGTCTTACTAGAAGGTTCAATAAGCTCATTCAATTCTTTAATTTCAGCATCTGTTAAATCACGGTAGCGACCTACGGGAACATCAAGAGAAATATTAATAATACGAATACGCTTTAAGGCAGTAACTTCATAGCCTAAATATTCCGCCATTCTTCGAATCTGACGGTTTAAACCCTGAGTTAGGATAATCTTAAAGATATATTTGCTTATTTGCTCTACTTTACATTTTTTAGTTACTGTATCAAGAATAGGGACACCATTTCCCATTCGCTCAATAAAGCGATCAGTTATAGGTTTACTTACAGTTACAGTATATTCCTTTTCGTGATTATTTCTTGCGCGCAGAATTTTGTTTACAATATCACCATCATTGGTCATAAATATTAAACCTTCACTGGCTTTATCCAATCTCCCAATTGGGAAAATACGTTTAGGATAATTAATGTAATCTACAATATTGTTACGAACCTCCAGATTAGTGGTGCATTCGATTCCAGCAGGTTTATTAAAAGCTAAATAAACTGGTTTTTCGTGTTTTTCTACGATTAACTTTCCGTCTATGCGTACTTCGTCATCAGGTGAAACTTTCGTTCCCATTTCAGGTACAATTCCGTTTATGGTTACACGTCCTTCTTCGATTAGTTTATCAGCTTCACGACGAGAACAATATCCAGTTTCTCCAATGAATTTGTTGAGGCGTTTTAGATTTTCTTCCATAGTGCAAAAGTAGTCAAAAAATAGACATCTTTAATTTTAGACATCTTAGATTGTTAGACCTTTTAGACTTCTTAGATTTTAGATTTTAGATTTTAGATTTTAGATTTTTCGAAATCTTTAAAAAAAGCATTTTGCTTTTTTTTTAACCTCAGAACCTCAGAACCTCAGAACCTCAGAACCTCAGAACCTCAGAACCTCAGAACCTCAGAACCTCAGAACCTCAGAACCTCAGAACCTCAGAACCTCAGTCCCGAAGCCTCGGGATCAGAACCTTTGTTCCTTTGCAACTTTGTCCCTTTGAACCTCTTAAAAAGGACTATCCTTTGGCGTTTCTTTCCTGTCGAACATTCCGTAATCCCTTTTTACATCGGCAATTCTTAAATGATAATCTTTAAAAATTTCTTGTCGCCCTTTAGACTGTGCATTACGGTGCATTTCGAGATTTCTCCATTGTTGGATGCTTTCTTCATCTTTCCAAAATGATAAAGACAAAACTTTTCCAGGGTCATTAAAACTCTGAAATCGTTCTATAGATATAAAACCAGAGATTTTATCTAGCTCAGGGCGTAAACTTGCAGCGATGTCAAGATATTCTTGTTTTTTTTCTTCGTTAGGAATTACTTCAAAAATTACTGCTATCATGTTGTTTAATTTAAATTATTGAATCGAAATCCAGATGTTTTTAGGTAATCTGGCATTTATCATAGGTTCGTACAGAATGTTATTTTCTAGAATTGCAATTGTATTATAATTATTAAATAAATGAAATAAAGTCTCAGTTGTAAGATGAATCGAAAAGTATTTAGCCAGGCACATATGCCCTCCAATCCCAAAGGTAAGATTCTCATCATTATTGATTCTTTCGATATCAAAACTCAAAGGATTATCAAATTTTTTTTGGTCACGATTTGCAGCTGCAAGAACCAATAATAGAGTTTCATTTTTTTTAATTATAGTTTTATCTAATACAATATCCGTAATTGCAAGTCTTCTTGTATTATGAATTGGAGGGTCAAAGCGCAGGGTTTCAATAACTAATTTTTGTATCTGTGTTTTATTAATATTGTTTTTAGGTATTAGATTATGAGTATTAATAATTTGTAATAGAGAGTTACTCAAAAGACCTCTGCAAGCATCGTAACTTTGAATCAACAATCCAATTAAATTGCTTACAGATATTGTTATCGTTTCCTCCAAAGAAATAGTATGCGATTCGGATATTTTATCTAGTAAAGGCTTATAAAAACTAAGACTTGATAAGTGCTTTTTTACTATTGAATAACTGCTTTCTGAAATTTCATTAATTGCCTGAACCTGTTCTGCAGATTTATTTAGCAGCATCATTTTTACAAGAAGTTCTATTTTTTCAGAAATGAATTTGCAATCATCTTGCTCAAAGCCAAAGCTTTTTAAAATAACCAAAACAGGAAGCTTTTTGCAAACAGAATCAACCCAATCTATTTTGTTTTCGATTAAATCATTATCTAATAATTCGACAATGATTTGATTAATGTCAATTGATTTGATGTTGGCAAATAAAATCATTGCAGTTTCTTTTGCAATTGCATGTTGGGTTCCGTTTGATAATCGGGATAAATGATTGATGATTTTTAAAGCGTGCTCATTAAGTTTCTGTTCGTTATTAGGATTAATAGTTGGGATATTTACGTTGAGACTATTTAGAATTTCTGTGCAGTATTCATGAGAATAAATTGCCCAAATTTGGTTTGCCTCATCCCAAAAGACAGGATGATCATCAAGCATTGTTTTATATATAGCATACGGGTCTTTAATATCTGATTGAAAGAATAAAGTAGGTGACATAGATTATGATTTTTAACAAAGTTATTTAACTTTACACGTAGATACTTCAGTTTAGATTTAACTATGATTGCATAAAATGGAAGAACAGTTTATAAAAATCGCAACATTAATCGGTGATCCAACCCGAGCATCAATTATGTGGGCGTTGCTCGACGGAAAAGCGTTTACAGCTACAGAACTGGCAATTGTGGGGAATACATCGCCGCAAAATATAAGCATGCATTTAGGAAAGTTATTAGATGCCGATTTGCTTTGTGTAGAAAAACAAGGACGCCATAAATATTATCGATTTTCAAGTAAAGAAATTGCTTATGCTATCGAAGGGATGGCAAGTCTTATTCCGCCACAAGAAGTTTCGAGAAAAAAGAATACAGAAAAGCTTCCGCCAATAAAACATTGCAGAACATGTTATGATCATTTAGCAGGGAAAATAGGTGTGGCTTTTACGAATAGTTTATTAGAGCAAAATATAATTATTGATACTAATAATGATTTTGAAATTAGTCCCGAAGGGATAAAATGGTTTTCAGATTTTGGTATAAATGTAGATGAGGTTAGGAAACAAAGGCGTTTATTCTTGAAACCATGTCTTGATTGGAGCGAAAGAAAAAATCACATGGCAGGATCTCTAGCTACGTCATTATTGAATAAAATGATATCCAATGATTGGTTGCGAAAAACTGAAAATTCAAGAGCAATAATTATTACTGGGAAAGGGGAGAAAGAATTATACAAACAATTTAAAATAGTAGTTTAGACTTCTTAGATTGTTAGACCTTTTAGACTTCTTAGATTTTTAGTGAATTAAAAAAAAGCAGAATGCTTTTTTTAGAACCTTAGAACCTTAGAACCTTAGAACCTTAGAACCTTAGAACCTTAGAACCTTAGAACCTTAGAACCTTAGAACCTTAGAACCTTAGAACCTTAGAACCTTAGAACCTTAGAACCTTAGAAAACCTCTTTTAAGGAAACAAAAAAGCAACTACTTTTTGGTACAGCTCATCATCATGCATACCGTGGCCTAAACCATTTGTAGCTATAAATTGGCTATTTTTCCAAGTGCTGGCTATTTTTTCCCCTTCTTCAAAAGCGACTACGTTATCTTCGACATCGTGTGCAATTAATCCTTTGACTGTGAAATTTGAAGCGAATTTTTTTCCAGAGAAGTCTTCCAGTTTTAAGTTGAAACGATTTACAAAACGATTCTCTAAGAGAGGGACCATTTTTTCGTTTAGGCTTAACATGGAAATGTAATTATTGATAAGAGTTTGTAAATCTGATGGAGCACCTAGAATGACCATTTTTTGAATACTGGTTTCTGGATATAAATGCTGGTGATATACACAAGCGGCTCCGCCTATAGAATGACCAATTATAATTGTAGGCTGGTATTTTTGTACGGCTTTGTTAATGAATTCTGCGTAAAGAGGCACGTTGAATTCTTTACCGCTACTTTGTCCGTGAGCAGGTGCATCTATGGCAATAATGGTGCTTCCTGATTGTTGTAAGTGAGGGAGTGTTTTTTGCCAACGCGAAGCGTTACTTTCCCATCCGTGAACGAGTAATATTTTGGTGTCATTTCCTTCCCAAGTATAAGTCTGGAAATGATGCTCGTTATGATGGAACGTTTCAGTTTTGGTATCTTGTAATATTTCTGGTAAGTTTTCTTTGCTTAATCTTCCTTCTCTTGGTTGGCTAAAAAGGGCGTATGAAATCTGCGCAGCTTTTTCTGGACGTACATAACTTAAAAAGTTAATATATTGCCCAACGGATTTTAATGTTATGAAACGAATACCTTCTTTAAGTCCCAAAATTGTAATTTTTAATATAAAAAAAGCCCCGAACTTCGAGGCTTTATATTCTTTAGAATTTAGAAAATAATAAATCCATTTTCTCTTTTTCTTCTTCTGCTAATGCACTGTCAACTAGGATTCTTCCAGAATGCTCATCAGTGATGATTTTTTTTCTAGAGGCAATCTCTACTTGTGTTTGTGGTGGAATAGTAAAGAAAGAACCTGCAGATGCACCTCTTTCAATAGATACTACAGCCAAACCATTGCGAACACTAGTTCTGATTCTTTTGTAAGCCGCTAATAAACGGTCTTCGATTAAAACTTCGTACTCAGCTGATTTCTCAGATAAGAAGATTTCTTCTTTTTGAGTTTCGGCCATAATCGCATCCAATTCAGATTTTTTGTGTTTTAGATGAGAAGATTTAGACTCTAGCCTTTCTTTTAAACCAGAGATTACTTCTTTTTTATGCTCAATAGAAACTTTCATTTCTTTGATTTGCTTTTCAGCTAATTGAATTTCTAATTCTTGAAATTCAACTTCTTTAGTCAAAGAGTTAAATTCTCTATTGTTACGAACTGATTCTTGTTGTTTTGTGTACTTTTTGATGGCTTCTTTGTGATCATCAATAGCATTTTTTCTAGTCTTGATTTGCTCTTCAACTATTTCTAGTTCGCTTTTCAATTTTTCTGAACGTGTGCCTAAACCTGCAACTTCATCTTCTAAATCTTCCACTTCTAATGGAAGTTCTCCTCTTACGTTTCTGATTTCGTCAATTCTAGAGTCAATTAGCTGTAAATCGTAAATTGCTCTTAACTTGTCCTCAACACTTAATTCTTTCGTATTCGCCATATTCTATAAGTACTTAACTGGATTTGTATTTTCTTCTGATAAAATGATTGCAAAATTAAGGATTTTTTTCCGAAGATAATCAACAATATAATTTTTTGTATAGCGTTCGCTTTCAAAATGTCCAATATCGGCTAATAGTAATTGATTTTCGGCTTCGTAAAACTGATGGTATTTTAAATCGGCTGTCAAAAAAGCATCGGCTCCAGCCTGAATTGCATTTTTTATAGCAAAACTTCCAGATCCGCCAAGAACAGCAACTTTATGGATTTTTTTGCCTGTATAGGCAGAATGTCTAATACCATCTGCTAACATTTTTTCTTTTACAAATGGTAAAAAGTCTGTTTCGTTCATCGGAGTTTCAAATTCTCCAATCATGCCTAAACCTATGTTTTGATGTGCATTTTGTAAATCATAAATTTCATAAGCAACCTCCTCATAAATATGATTGGCAAACAATGCTTTTAGAATTTTTGATTGCAAGTGTTTTTCAAAAACAACTTCGATCTTTATTTCATTCCCAGTATGTAATTTCTCTTTTTCTCCAATAACAGGATTACTATTCTCATTTCCTTTAAAAGTAAAAAAACCTTCGGTGTTAAAACTGCAATTGTCATAATTGCCAATTTTTCCTGCTCCAGCTTCAAACAAAGCATTACGGACTTTCTCGGAATTATCAGGAACAGTATAAGTTACTAATTTCTGAATGTAATTTTGTTTCGGAATCAAAACCGTAGTATTTATCAAACCTAAAGCATCACAAAATATTTTGTTTACACCTTGTGAGTGATTGTCTAATGCGGTATGAACGGCATAAATAGCAATATCATTTTTTATGGCTTTAAGGATAGCACGTTCTACATAATTCTTCCCAGTTATCTTTTTTATCCCAGAAAATAGAATTGGATGAAAACAAACAACCAGGTTACAATTTTTGGCAATAGCTTCGTCAATTACATTTTCAAGCGCATCGTGACAAACCAAAACTCCTGTAGCTTCTGTAGATGAATCACCAACTAAAAGCCCGACATTGTCAAAATCTTCGGCGTAAGCCAAAGGAGCCATCTCTTCGAGAACTGCTAATATTTCTTTGATTTTCATTGTTACTTTTTGTTTCAAGTTTCAGGTTTCAAGTTTTGCATAGGAACTTGAAACCTGAAACAAATTAACGAAAAATATTATACTTTATTTAATTTAAAGGAGTAGGTATCTAATTTAAATTATCTAAACGATGATATGTATTTCGTATATTTGTAATTCTAAATCATAGGTCATGACTACAATAAAAATTAACGAGCAAACGAAGACAGGAAAAGCATTTATGGCGATGTTTGAAGCTTTTTTTAAAGGTGTTGAAGGTATTGAGATCGTTGAGCCAACTTATGGACAGGTTAATGAAGAACCGAGTATTTATAGTTCTGAATTTGTTGAAAAGGTTAAAAAAGCAGAAGAGAATATTAAAAAAGGCGAAACTACAACGCTGAATCCAGATGATATATGGGGAAGTTTAGGGTTGAAGTAACGAAGGTTGCAAATCAAGATATTGAAAAACATAAAAAATCAGGGAATAAGACTTCTACTAAAAACATTGCTAAAATTTTAATCGATCTTACGGAAAATCCATACGAGGGTTTTGGAAATCCTGAACAACTAAAATATGAATATACAGGATATTGGTCTAGACGCATTAATCAGAAAGATCGATTAGTTTATCGGGTTGAAGACGATATTGTAACTGTTTATGTAGTTTCAGCCATGGGACATTATTCTGATAAATAAATTATGAATTTACTTCGAAAATTACTTTTTCCATTTTCCATTTTATATGGAATCATCACTAGCATTCGGAATTTTCTTTTTGATAAAGGAGTTTTAAAATCAACATCATTTGATATTCCGATTATTGCAGTTGGTAATCTTAGCGTTGGAGGAACAGGTAAAACACCTCAAATAGAATATTTAATCCGATTATTATCAAATACATATCAGGTTGCTACGCTTAGTCGTGGGTATAAACGACAATCAGAAGGTTTTGTACTTGCTGATGAAACCTCTAATGCTGTTATATTAGGAGATGAGCCTTTTCAGTTTTTTCAAAAATTTAAAAATATTCAAGTTGCAGTAGATGCAAACCGAACAAACGGAATCCAGAAATTACTTTCGCAGCCTAAAAAGCCTCAGGTAATTTTGCTTGATGATGCATTCCAACACCGAAAAGTAAAAGCAGGGTTTTATATTTTGCTTACTTCGTATGGCGATTTATATGCTGATGATTGGATGTTGCCAACTGGAAATTTACGAGAGAGCAGGAGTGGAGCTAAAAGAGCAAATATTGTTATTGTAACCAAATGTCCTTCTGGTCTTCAGGAATCGGAGCAGCAAAATATTCGTAGAAAGCTAAAATTAGAACCATCACAAGAATTATACTTTACTTATATTGATTATGATGATTGCATTTATTCTCAAACTGGGAAATTAGCAATCGAAGAAATTAAAAACGAACCAAAATTACTTTTGGCAGGAATTGCAAAGCCAGCACCATTTTTTAAGTTTTTAAAATCTAACGGCGATGAATGTCTTACATTCCCTGATCATCATCACTTTACAGAAACGGATATTACAACGATTGCGAATAAAGCAAAAAAACATAAAATTATTACAACCGAAAAGGATTATGTTCGCTTAAAAGACACTAATATTGCGCCGCAATTATTTTATTTGCCGATAAAAAGTACTTTTATTAATTATCAAAATGATTTTGATACAACAATTTTAAATTATGTGGGAAAAAGTTCAGGAAACAGTTAGTTATATAAAATCAAAAACACAGTTCACGCCAGAATATGGAGTGATTTTAGGTTCAGGTTTAGGAGGTTTTACAAATGATATAGAAATAGAATTTACATTACCTTATAATGAAATCCCTAATTTTCCGGTATCTACAGTTCAAGGTCATAAAGGAGCTCTGGTTTTTGGAACTATTGGAGATAAAAAAGTGGTTGCGATGCAAGGTCGTTTTCACTTTTATGAGGGATATACTATGGAAGAGGTTACTTTTCCGGTTCGAGTAATGAAGTTTTTGGGAGTTACCAAGTTAATGGTTTCTAATGCTTCAGGAGGAGTAAATGCTGCTTACAAAGTGGGTTCAATCGTAATTATTAAAGATCATATTAATTTTGCACCAGAGCATCCTTTGCGTGGTAAAAATGATGACCGTTTTGGACCTCGATTTGTAAATATGAGCGAGCCTTATTCTAGAAAAATGATTATTAAAACCAAAGAAATTGCATCAAGATTGAATATTGAAATTCATGATGGTATTTATTTTGGTTTACAAGGACCAACTTTTGAAACTTTGGCTGAATATAAAATGGTTAAAATTCTTGGAGCAGATTGCGTAGGAATGTCAACTGTGCCAGAAGTTATCGTTGCACGTCATATGGATGTAGAAACTTTTGGAATCTCTGTAATTACCGATATGGGTAACGAAGAAAGTATAGATACAATCTCGCATGATGAAGTTCTTGAGGCGGCAAAAATGGCCGAGCCTAAAGTAAGAGCTTTAATAAAAAACTTGATTTTAGAGTATTAAGCGCTTACGTTAAAACATTTAGCGATAATGCTGTAAAATTCATCAGGAACAAAGGGTTTTGTTATTACGTCGTTCATCCCGAATGATAATAACATTTCCCTGTTCTCATCTAGAGAAATAGCCGTTAAAGCTATAATTGGTGTTATTTTATCAAATTCTCTAATATATTTAGTGGCAGTAGTACCATTTATTCCAGGTAAATGCACATCCATTAAAATCATATCAAATCGTTTGATTTTTAATAACTCAATAGCATCTTCTCCATTGTCGATTACCTCGCAGGTTATACCTTTATTCTCGAGCATTTTACGAGTAATCATTTGATTAATCCTGTTGTCTTCTATCAACAGAATATTTTTGTCTTTTAATTCGTAGTCGTTGTACAATTTGGTTTCTTCTTTAATAGCTAATGGTTCACTATCTATTTGGAATTTTAGTTTAAAAGTAAAGGTAGAACCTTTACCAACTTCACTTTTAAGATTGATTTCCCCACCTAGCATTTCGGTTAATTTTTTTACAATCGTGAGTCCCAAACCAGTTCCTCCATATTTTCGGTTAACTTCTATAGAGCCTTGCGAAAAACTTTCGAAAACGGTTTGTAATTTGTCTTCAGGAATTCCTATTCCAGTATCAACTATTTCAAAATAAACAGTTGCTGCTTCATCTTCTAATGAATGTAATTTTACAATCACATTAACACGTCCGTTTGCTGTAAACTTTAAGGCATTATTAATCAGGTTCATTATAATCTGAGACAATTTTGTTGGATCACCAATTAAATTGTCAGGAATACTTTTATCGATGTCTAGATTAAAATAATTTTTATTGGCAGTAGCCAATTCCTTCAAAGAGCTTTGTATGTTTATTAATAATTCTTTTAGATTAAAACTTATATTTTCGGTTTCAAGCTTATTAGAATCTATTTTATTGATTTCTAGGATTTCATTAATAAATGTAGTCAAATAATTCCCCGAAAACTTTAATGATTCTAAGTATTTTTTCTGTGATTTTTTAGGGTTATCTTCTATTAATAAATGTGTAATTCCGTTAATTGCATTAAGAGGAGTTCGTAATTCATGACTTACCGTCGATAAAAATTCAGATCTGGCTTTAGATGCTTTTTCGGCCTTATTTTTTGCAATAATTAACTCATTATTTTTTTCTCTCAAAAGCATATTATTCTGATTTCGAATAATGTTGTTTTTGTAAAGTGATAAACTCAAAAGAGATAAAATAGAGATTAAAGCAATAGCAAGAATACTTATTAATTTAGAATACTTGTATGTTTTTTTATCTTCAAGGTCTTTCTTCTCTTTCTGGATAGCTGAGTTTATTACCTCTTTAGTTTTAAATTTTTTAAAATCATCAAAATCAGATTTTGAGTTTTTTAATTTATAAATATAGTTTTTTAATTGATAATGTTCATCTAGATAAGTGTAAGCTCTGTCATAATCCTGATGGTTTTTATAATATTTGCTTATGGCTAATAAAATAGTTGCCTTCTGGTTAAGGTCATTGCTTTTTGTGGTTAAGGCTAATGCTTTTTCCAGATAATGTATAGCAGAATCATTTCTTTTTAAATGACTCTCGATAAGTCCGAGTTGATAGTAAGCGTCAGTTTTTGTTTTTAAAGTATTTTTACTATCTGGTAATTCGGTTATTTTTTTGAATGTAGAGATTGCTAAATCATATTCATGATTAGTCTTTAAAGCTATTCCTTTTTGAAGGGTTAATGCTTGGCTTGAGTCAACGATATTTAGCTGTTTGAATACCGATTTTGACTTGTCAAAATACGTTTGAGCAAGATTATGCTTTCCTCTTTCGGTATTGGTTATACCAATATAATGAAGAGCAAGCGCTTTGGTAATAGATAAAGGTTTGTCTTTTAATAAATCAACACTTTTGTTGAAGTTGATTAAAGCCTCATCATATTTTTTTTGATTGTAGTAAATTTTACCAAGCTTAAAAGTTTGGTCAGCCTGGTTTTCTATTTTGTGGTTTGTTTGGCAAAATAGAATTGATTTTTCGGTAAAAAGCTGCGCCTGACTGTATTTGTTTTCTTTAAGACTAGAGTTTGCCTGTTGGTCATAATAGACAACACTATCTGTATTCCGATTGAATTGGGAATACAAAAATGAACTGAAAAAACTGATTAGGATAAAAAGATATTTCATGTATTGTAATACTTTTTATTAGTAGTTTATACTTCCTTCGTTAGCAATATCAAATCAATTAATCTTGATGAATATCCAACTTCATTATCGTACCAACCTACAACCTTTACCATTTTATCGATTACAGATGTAAGTTGTGCATCAAATAAACACGAATTCGGATTTCCAATAATATCAACAGATACAATAGGGTCTTCGGTATAATCTAAAATTCCTTTTAAACTAGTTTTTGCTGCATTTTGAAATGCTTCATTAATCTCTTCAATAGTAACGGCACGTTTTACATTAAATGTAATATCTGTTAATGATCCATCAGGAACAGGAACGCGTATACCGCAACCACCAATTTTGTTTTGTAATTTGGGGAAAATTTTAGTTAATGCCTTTGCTGCGCCCGTTGTTGTAGGAACAATAGATTGGCTCGCACCTCTGGCTCTGCGCAAATCTTTATGGGGTTGATCGTGCAGACTTTGATCTGTTGTGAATGAATGTATTGTAGTAATGTAGGCTTGCTCAATACCACAAAGATCATCGATTATTTTAATCATAGGAGCTGCATTGTTTGTAGTGCAACTCGCATTAGAAATTATTGTTTCAGTTCCGTCCAATATTCCTTCATTTACACCCAAAACTACAGTTTTGATTGTGTCAACTTCAGAAGGTGCAGATAGAATGACTTTTTTTGCTCCGGCAATAATATGTGCATTTATTTCTTCGTGCGTTTTATATTTACCGGTAGATTCTATAACATAATCTATGTCACAGTCTTTCCAATTTAGGTTTGAAATGTTTTTCTCATGGAAAAATAAATAATGTTTTCCATCAACGATTATTCCACTTTCGTCACTGCTTACCACAAACGGTAACACACCATGAATACTGTCGTATTTAATAAGGTGAGCCATAGTTTTTGTGTCGGCAATATCATTTATGGCAACAACTTCAATTTCGGGATGATTTAAAAGTAATCGAAACAAGTTTCGACCAATTCTTCCGAAACCATTAATAGCAATTCGTATTTTTTTATTCATTTAAGATAAAATATTCAACATTTAAAACTAAAGAATATGTTTTTGCGCTTTGTAGGAAGAACGCACTAACGGACCGCTTTCGACGTGGCGAAAACCTAGTTCTAGTCCGAATTTTTCATATCTGGCAAATTGATCTGGAGTGATAAATTCTTTTACAGGTAAATGTTTTTTACTTGGTTGTAAATATTGACCAATTGTTACTACATCTACATTTGCATTGCGCAAATCGGTCATAGTTTGAAATACTTCCTCTTCGGTTTCTCCTAGTCCAAGCATGATTCCTGACTTGGTTCTGTTGATTCCTTTTTCTTTTAGATAGCGTAAAACTTCTAAGCTACGATCGTATTTGGCTTGTATACGTACTTCACGAGTTAATCGACGAACAGTTTCTACGTTATGAGAAACAACCTCGGGATTAGCTTCTACAATTCTGTCAATGTTTCTTTCGATTCCTTGAAAATCAGGAATTAATGTCTCTAAAGTCGTATTTGGATTCATACGTCGAATTGCTTTCACGGTTTCATTCCAAATAATCGAACCACCATCTTTTAAATCATCTCTATCTACACTTGTTATAACAGCGTGTTTGATATTCATGATTTTAATAGAACGTGCTACTTTTTCTGGTTCGTCCCAATCTACAGTCTCAGGTCTCCCGGTTTTTACACCACAAAAACCACAAGAACGTGTACAAACGTTACCTAAGATCATAAAAGTAGCTGTTCCTTCTCCCCAGCATTCACCCATATTTGGGCAGCTTCCAGAAGTACAAATTGTATTTAAACTATATTTATCTACTAAACCACGTAGTTCAGTATATTTTTGTCCGATTGGTAGTTTTACCTTCAACCATTTTGGTTTCCCAATTGGTAAATTATTATCTATAACGCTTTCCATATTCAGTATTCAAAGTACAAAGATAAGCATTGTTGTTTATTTGTAGATTTGTTTATGCTTTAATTTATAAAACGATAACAAAATGACTGTTAAATTCTTTTTTGCGGATTATTAATAAATTAAGATGAATGAAAGGATTTTTGATGAAAACCGCAATAAATGGTCGGGATTTCTGAAATTATAAGATATTTTTTTCTTCTAAAATTAATTGGTTTCCGAGATACGTGTATTTTAAAGATGTAGTATATTTGCTACAGTTAATTTAATAATTAAAAAGATGAAAAGAAAATCGATAGCGTTAGTTGTTTTGCTTGCAACTTTTGGTTTTACACAAGCCAATGCACAAATAAATTTGGGAGAAAAAGCTTTAGGAGCTGTTCAAAAAGGAGTTGCAGGATTTACGTTTAGCGATGCCGATGCAGCAGCTTTATCAAAAGAAGCAGTTGCAGAAATGGATGCTAAAAATCAAATTGCACCAGCTACAGATGGTTATGCAATTAGACTAAACAGATTGTTTGGAAAACATACTGCTGGAGATGGATATACATTAAATTACAAAGTGTATATGCTAAAAGAAGTAAATGCTTTTGCAACTGCAGATGGTAGCGTTCGTGTATATTCTGGCTTAATGGATATTATGGATGATAACGAATTGCTTGCAGTTATTGGGCATGAAATTGGTCACGTTGCCAATCACGATTCAAGAGATGCGATGAAAGCTGCTTACAAAAAAGAAGCTTTAATTGATGCTGCGGCTTCACAATCAGCAAAAATTTCTGCACTTACAGATACGCAATTGGTAAAAATTGGAAATGCAATGATAGATAGTAAACACAGCAGAACTCAGGAATCTGAAGCTGATTTGTTTTCTTATAACTTCATGAAAAAGAATGGCTATAATGTAAATGCCGAAGAATCTGCATTTAGAATCCTTGCTAAAATGAGCGAAGGTGCCGAAGGATCTTTCTTGGATAAAATGATGAGTTCACATCCTGATTCTAAGGAAAGAGCAGATAATGCTAAAAAAAGAGCTGAAAAAGACGGAGTATACAAACCATATGTTCAGCAAAAAATTGTTAACACTGTGCCAGTAGCAGCAAAGAAAGCGACAACTAAAAAAACAGTTAAAAAAACGACTAAAAAATAATTAAGTCTATTTTTAGAATTGAACATAAAAAAAGCAGAACCTAGGTTCTGCTTTTTTTTATTTTAATACGTGGTGTGCTAATACTTTTTGAACTTCGTATACATTTACCGATTTATTAAATTGTTTAATAATACTCGGATGCAATTCGCTCGAAACCCAAATTTTTAATTCGGCGTCAAGGTCAAAAGTTCCTGCAGTTTCAACACTAAATCTTGTGATGCTCTTGTATGAAATTGATTTGTATTCGGTTTTACTACCAGTTAATCCTTGTTTATCAACCAGAATTAATCGTTTTGTAGTAAAAATAAAAGTATCGCGAATAAGTTTAAAGCCTAATTCTATTTCTTCATTATCGGTTAAAAGTAAACCGTATTTTTTAATTAATTCATCCTGACTTACTGTACCAGCATTACCAAGCATTGCCGAGAATATTCCCATAATTTGTTATTTGTTTTGATGATTTTAAAAAAGCAATTTTCATCAGTAAAGATACATTTTTTTATAAAAACCTACTTTAGATAATTAGATAAGAATTGCTTTTTTAAAACAAAAAGGCATAAAAAAAGCAGAACCTAAATTCTGCTTTTTAATTTTATATTTATTCTGTTTTATTCAGTTTTTATTGTAATAGGTAGGTTGTATGCAGTACGAACTGGTTTAGAATCAACCATTCCTGGACTCCATTTAGTTCTTAAAGATTTTAAAACTCTAATAGCTTCTTTGCCTAAGCCGTATCCTGGATCATTTCTTACAAGGATATCGGTCATGCTTCCGTCTCTCTCAATTACAAATGATACATAAATACGAATCGTTCTTTCGCTATCTAATTCCGGACGATTAAAATTGTTACCTACATAAGTATAAAACTTATTCATCCCTCCAGGGAATTCTGGCAATTTGTCTAGAGAACCAATAGGTGTAGGTTCGTTAATAGTTGGTGCTGTTACAACTTCTGGTCCGCCACCTCCACTTTGTATGGCATTTGTTAGTATTCCGTTACTTTCGCCACCTGTTGCTTTTACCGCCACAACGTTCTCGGTAGCCTTTGCTACTTCTTGTGTAGCTTGGCTTGCTTCTACAATTGTAGGGTTTACAAGTTGGCTTTTTTCAATAGCAGTTTCAACAGGTTGAGATTTTACAGCAGGCATTTCTGCCGATTTCTCATTAATGTGAACTTCACTCACTTGTACAATTGTCGGTAAACTATCGGGGATAGTGGTTATTACATCGACTTTGCTCAGTTTAGTAATAAACATTGAAGCGCACACAATGGCTGTGGTAAAAAATAATCCCATGAAAAGTGCCTTAATTGAGTTTTTTGAACTTTCTTGGCGTAACTGGTACGCGCCATACTCTTTGTTTCTGTTTTCGAATACAAGGTCAATCCATTTGTTTTCGTAGATGCTTGATGTTGACATAATTCACGGTTTTTTAAGGTTAAGTAGTGGTTAAATCATAAGCAAAAATTGTTTTACCTAATAACGTTAATAATAAGAACTTGGTATGCGGGATTTTTATTTATTTAAGAATAAAGGTGTAGATGTTTTATCCTTTGCTTAAAGATAATAAATTATCTTTTGTTTTTAATCACTTCTGCTAATAATTTTTTAGCACGAAGTAATTTTATTTTTACATTGCTTAAAGGCTCATTTATTTTGAGTGCAATTTCTTGGTAACTCATTTCCTGAAAATAGCGTAGCTGAATTACTTCCTGATAATGTGGCTTTAATTCTTTAATGCAATGTAATAATCGGGATAAATTTTGTTCAGTGATTAATTCATCCTCTACCGACGGAGTAGTGTCGGCAATATTATAAGCTTGTTGGTTTTCCTGATCGGTGATTTCTATAAAAAGATTAGTTCTCTTTTTACGTAATAAATCTATATGTACATTCTTTGCAATAGCAATAAGCCATGTGTTGAATTGAAATTCAGAATTGTACGTTTTTATTTTATCAAAAGCTTTAGAGAAAGTTTCGATGGTAATATCTTCAGCAATGGTTTCGTTTTCGGTGCGTTTAAGCATGAAGCCATAAACTTCGTTCCAATAATGGTCCAACAAAAAAGTGAAGGCAATTTGATCTCCATTTTTTGCTTTCTCTATTTTAGAATTTATTTCCAATGTACCGGTTTTGAAAAGATATTAGTTATAAAGATATTAATTTGAGTGAATATAAGCACAATTTCTACAATAGGAAACCAAAATTTTAAATCATTTTCTTTTAATTTTCCCGCTGAGAAACCTACAACAAGCCACGCAGCAATATAACGTACCAAGAATAAGCTTAATACAATTATCCATTGAAATTGAAATGCAAGTAAAATAATGGCAAGTATAAAGAATAATAATTGTGAGCTATAAAAAACACCCAATTGAATTTTATCAAAAAACTTATAATAATTAGCTGTAGCTATATGTCTTCTTTTTTGAATAAACCAGTCTCTGTAAGTTTCCTTAGGTTTGGAATAAGTAAAACTCTCAGGAGAGTATGATAGAGTTGTGTTGTTGCTATTTGCAGCTTCATTAATAAATAAATCATCATCGCCAGAACGAACCTGAATATGTCCGATGAATCCGTTTACGTTAAAAAACTCTTCTTTTTTATAGGCTAAATTACGACCAACTCCCATATATGGGTGACCTGCTTTTGCCCAAGAAAAATATTGTAGGGCAGTAAGTAAGGTTTCGTAACGAATGATTTTATTTAGGAATGATTTTTCTATTCTTTCGTAAGCGCCATATCCTAAAACGATTGTTTTGTTCATTGTAAACTGCGAACTCATTGCAGTAATCCAATTTTTAGAAGTAGGATAACAATCAGCATCAGTAAATAATAGGTACTCTTTTTTGGCAGCTTTAATCCCTAAAGTTAGAGCATACTTTTTATTTCCCCAAAAGGCTTCGTTATTTTTTACTTTAACTAAACGTACTAAATTTGGGTATTGGCTTTCGAAAAGTTCAAAAATTTCTAAAGTTTCATCACTTGAAGCATCGTCTATTAAAACAATTTCAAAATCAGGATAATCTTGCTCTATTAAAAGCGGAATATACTTAACTGCATTTTCGGCTTCGTTTTTTGCACAGACAATAACTGAAATTGGAATTCTTTTTGGAGTGATATTCTGTGTTTTAGCAAAAGAAAATTTACTAAATATACCCAGATAGTAAGAAAGTTGTACAACAACGATAGCAATAAAAAAGTATAAAATAATTGTAAGCATCTGATTTTAATGTCTTTTAATTTTAAATCTTGCGAGTGCAAATGTAATTATGAATTCCCGATTTTCAACCCTTAATTTGTAATTACTTTCTGCATTTTTCCATTTCTTTTGCAACCGCAATAGACTGAGGGTTTTCTGTTTTTTCTAAGGCTGTGATTATGTTTTTGTAATTAACATCGTCTCTGTTTTGAGACATTTTTTTAGTAGCCTGAATTTCATCTATTTCAATCTCGAAAGCGATTATTCCGTGTGCTTGTCGCATTGTTTTTGCAGATAAATCTTCTACTCGAACAGGTTTTTCTGAACTAGCTTCATATTTGTCTACTAATTTTTTTAGCGATTCGACAGCAGCTTCGTGATTTACAATTTTTATTCTACCATAGATATGTACTGCAATATAGTTCCAGGTAGGTACATTTTCATGATCATACCATGAAGACGAAATGTAACTATGCGGACCAGAAAAAACAGCTAGAATTTGATCATTTTGTGTAAAGCCTTCTCCTTGCGGATTTAGTTTAGAGATGTGACCACATAATATTTCTTTGCCATCGGCATTGGTTTCTATTTCTAGCGGAATATGTGTTGCCCACAATTTTCCATTCGTCTGATTGATTAATATACCGAAGCTGTTTTCTTTAAGAAAAGCTCTAATTGCTTCAGGATCTTCATTTTTGAATATACTAGGTGTGTGCATATTAT
The DNA here is from genome assembly GCF_035013205.1 of Flavobacterium sp. PL02. Classification (NCBI taxonomy): domain Bacteria; kingdom Pseudomonadati; phylum Bacteroidota; class Flavobacteriia; order Flavobacteriales; family Flavobacteriaceae; genus Flavobacterium; species Flavobacterium sp. PL02. The sequence goes on along the minus strand of NZ_JAYGJP010000002.1, from coordinate 176,535 downwards.
ATTAAGTTTTTTCCAAAACAAATTGCTTCGGAGTTATTTACATATTTGCCGTAGTTTGGAATGATTTTATAACCTGATTTTTGATAGAATTGTGTTGCTTCCAGATTTTTAACCCGAGTTTCCAGGATTAATTCATCGTAACCAATCTCTTTAGCTTTCGTTTCTAAGAAAGATAAAATAGATTGACCGATTCTCTTTCGCGGATATTTAGCATACATCCGTTTTACTTCGCCTGTAGTTTCTGTAATAGGTCGTATTGCGCCACAACCTACGATTTCGTTATCGAGCTCGGCGGCAATAAATAAATATTTGGGGTTGTTATTGTTCCAATCTGTAAATGAGTTTTTCCCGTCGCTGCCAAAACGTTCCTGAAGGTTCATGCATAACTCATTAATAATAGGAGCTACATTTTTGTTATCAGGGTTTATTGTTTTGATAGATAGAGTTATACTCATATTTTTAGATTTAGATTACATTTACTTCGGCTTCTATATGTATTCCGAATTTTTCGAAAACTGTTTTTTGGATGTCTTTAGAGATTGCCAGAATTTCTTGTCCAGTAGCATTTCCGTAATTAACCAGAACCAAAGCTTGATTCTTGTGAATTCCGGCATCGCCAAAACGTTTTCCTTTAAATCCAGCTTGTTCTATAAGCCAGCCAGCAGGAACTTTAACTTCAGTTTCGGAAACATCATAATATTTCATTTCTGGGAATTTCTGATGTATCTTTTCGAAGTCTGATTTTAATAGAATAGGATTTTTAAAGAAGCTTCCGCTATTTCCTAGTTCTTTTGGGTCTGGTAATTTACTTTGTCTAATCGCAATTACGGCATTACTAACGTCTTTTAAATTAGGGTTTGTAATGTTGTTTTTGGCTAGTTCGGCAGTAATATCTCCGTACGAAGTGTTGATTTTATGATTGCGCTTCGTTAGTTTGTAAGTTACAGAAGTAATAATATATTGGTCTTTTACTTCGTGTTTAAAAATGCTTTCGCGATATCCGAAATTACATTCGGCATGAGTAAAAGTTTTTATTTCCTGAGTTTCGATATTCATTGCCTGGCAAGAAACAAACGTATCTTTTATTTCGGTTCCGTAAGCGCCAATGTTTTGTACAGGAGTAGTTCCTACATTACCAGGAATAAGCGACATGTTTTCTAATCCGCCAAAATCTTGCTCGATTGTCCAGAGCACAAAATCATGCCATGTTTCTCCAGCTTGACTTTCAACCCAAACAAAATCATCATTTTCGTCAACTATCTTTTTTCCTTTTAAATCAATATGAATTACCAAGGCATCAATATCTTTAGTTAAAAGCATATTACTTCCGCCACCTAAAATAAATTTTGCTTGGTTTTTATTTTCTTCTAAAACCTTTCTCAATTCATCAATTGAATGTACGGCAATAAATTGTTTTGCTTTGGCTTCAATGCCAAAAGTATTATGATTTTTTAAAGAAAATTGAGATAGAATTTCCATAAATGCGAAACTTTTTTGTAGAATTAATCGAGAGCTCAAAAGTAAGGATTTTAATCTATTTTGAGTTGAGTTTCTATAAAATAACAGACGATTAAATTCGTTAAAAAATAAATTGATGTTATAATATCTTGCAAAAGCTTTAGATAGCTTTTTTTGATAAAGATTTATTTTAAAGCTTCAATAAATTGTTGCATCTCTTTCATGGTGCCTATCGTGATTCTCGTCCATTTTCCATTTTCTTCATAAATTTTCGTTCCTAATATATTATGATCTTCTAATTGCTTGAAATAATCTTTTTTATAATTGGCTAAAGAGAAATAAATAAAATTTGAATAGGACGGAATACAAGTTATATTTAATTGAGTAAGCTGATCAATAGTATATTTTTTTGCTTCTTCGTTTGAGGAATATACTTGTTTAGTGAAATTCTCATCATTTAGAGATGCTATGGCAGCAGAAGCTGAGATAACGCTAACGGACATATTTGTTGATGATTTTAAATTGCCTAATTGCTCAATAGTAACAGAATGTGCAATTGCATAGCCGATACGAGCACCAGCTAATCCGTAAAGTTTTGAAAAAGTCTTGGTTATTATCAGGCTTTTGTTTTCAGTAACAAGGCTGCTTAATGATTGTTCTGTAGTAAAATTGATATAAGCCTCGTCTACAAAAACCATTGTTTTTTTGGTTGCTTCGTTAATAAAGGATACCAGTTTTTCTCTGTCACAAATTGTCCCCGTCGGATTGTTAGGATTGCAGATGTAGACCATTTTTGTGTCTGAATCAATAGCTTTTAACATCGCTGTTAAATCATGTTTTTTGTCATCAGTTAATGGAATGGTGATTTTTTTTAAGCCTAATTTATCAGAAGGAGCTATCCAGTAATCGAATGTAGTTCCAGCAATTATAAAATTACCTTTGTTTAAAGCTGCGTATTGAAGGACTAAATCTAAAATTTCGGTCGAACCTGCACCTAATAAAATATTGTTATCTGAAACGTTATTCTTTTTTGCAATAAGAGAAATTAATTCTGACCAAAGCTTCCAGTTATATCTATTACTGCTGTTTACACTTTTTGTCATTGCAGCACGAGCAAGCGGAGACGGACCGTAAGGATTTTCATTTGATCTTAATAGTATAGGAGAGTTATCTAAATTGGGTAAGATGTAATCTGATGAAGTATTTGCAAATCCATCAAATTGGCAAAAGCCTAATCCTATTGTGCCTAATCCTATTTGTTTCAGCCAGTTTCTTCTGTTATTCATCTCTTTTTAGATTAAATTAAACTATTCCATAAAACAGTATGACGTTAGGATTGAAGAAATGTTACGCGTTGAATAAAATAAGATTTTTTACCGCAAAGTGCGCAAAGATTTTTATCTCACTATATAGAAAACACAAAGTTCGCAAAGCTTGGTGTTGATCCAGCTTTGCGAACTTTGTGTTTTTGTAGAGCCATCCATATAAAAACCTTGCGTGCTTTGCGGTTACTTTTTACGCAAATCCAGTAAGTCATGATATTTATCTGCAATAAGTTTCATGTTGATTTTATAGTTTGCATTTTTTTCTACAAACTTCCTGTTTTGTATAATCGCTTTGTTTCGTGAATCAGGATTTTTATATGACCAGATTAGTTCTTCGGCAAGATTTGTATAATCATCAATCGGGATTAATTGTCCGTTTTCACGATGGTTTATCCAGCTTTGATTTCCAGGAATATCAGATACAACAGGGTAACAATTACACGCCATAGCTTCAAATAATGAGGCAGAAACCCCTTCGGTACTTGGCATGCTAATATAAAAAATGGCTTGTTGTAATAGTTTAGGAAGTTCGGTATTTGGAATTCTTCCAGTAAAGATTACTTTGTTTTTAATGTCCAATTCTATAGCTAGGTTTTTAAGATATTCTAATCTGGTTCCGTCGCCAACAATTGTCAAACGGAAATCAATGTTTTGTTTGTCTAAAATTGCAAAAGCTTTCAGGATACAATCGTGTCTGTATTCGGGTTGCAAGGAACGGGTAACAATTGCCTCAATTCTATTTGATTTGTTTTCGGATGCTTCAAAAAGTGATAAATCTATTCCTTTTGGTATGACCAAAACTTTATTCATATCCACACCAATATCTTTCATAGAGATTGTCATAACAGGTCCCCAAGCATGTATTAAATGCGCTTTTTTGAATGCGTGTTTCTGGATGATTTTTTTAAGGGGTAATAATACAGAGCCTTCAGGCCATAAATCGGTTCGGCCTTGTTGCGCAATTGCAATTGTATTTGCGCCCGATATTGCAGCAAGAAAACCATAGCTGGTCGTTCTTTCGGCAATAACCATATCTGGTTTTTCTAATCGAATGATTTTTTTTATCGTGAAAGGAGCAAAGAGATATTCGGCTATTCGTTTGAAACGATTAAGTTTAGTGTTGTTTGGAGTTTTGAGTTCCCAAGTGCAAATGTCAAAATCACCAAATTCCTGTAAGCCTTTAATCCATGTAATAGCATCGGCTCGGTAGGATTCGCCAAGAAAAAGTATTTTTCTTTTTTTCATTCAGTGATTTGTCTTTTGTTTTTTTTGCCACAGAAAAGGGAGGCTTTTAATCTGTGGCAAAAAATATCTGATTTTTTAAAATTCGTCAGTCGTTAAAGCACGATTAATGAATTCATTTAATGGTTTTAACGTAATAAGTTTCTGACTCATTTTAGCAACAAAATCTTTCTGAGTAACTTCTTTGATATCGTATTTTTGCGTAGCAGTAAAACTTTTTAATTTTAAAAACTCAATTGCAGGATGGTCTTTCTCGTATCCGCGTGGTGGGTTTTTAAGCGAATTAGTTTCGGTTACGTCAAGACTTCCGAATTCTTTCTTGAAATTTTTATCGGCAATGATAGCTTCTAAATCATCATGGAAGAATGCAATTTCTTTACGTACCTTTTTTAAATCTTCGGCTTCTGGCGAATAAAAACCTCCAGCTATAAAACTAGCGCCTTTCTCGATGTGTACATAATATCCAGCACGGTTTTGTCCTTTTACACCAGTAGAAAGCCAAACGCCAAGATGTGCTTTATAAGGAGATTTATCTTTAGAGAAACGGATATCACGATTAATTCGGAATGTACAATTCTTAACTTCCAATAACTCTAATGAAGGATCCATAGGTTTCATGGCGTCCAGGAAATCGGCAACTAGTTGGTGATAATCTTTTTTGAAGATTTCATAACGTTTTTTATTTTCCAAAAACCAATCTCTATTATTGTTGGTTTTTAAATCATCTAAAAATTGTAAACTTTCTTTGGTAAGCATATTTTTAGTTTTATTATAGTTGTTTTTTTAAATCGGCTTCACTGATAAATCCTGTATTTTTCCATTTTACTTCTTTGTTCTCATATAATAATAGAGTAGGAAGTTGGTCGATTTTCATGTCTTTTACCAAGGTTTTATTTTGGTCAACGTCGATACGAATAATAACCACTTTATCGGCTAATTCTTTTTGCATCTTCGTAAGGTACGGAGTCATTTGTTTGCAAGGACCACACCATTCAGCATAAAAATCAATCAGGACTTTTTTATCAGTATTTAATAAAGCAGCATATTCGTCGCTTGTCATTCCTGTAGCTTTGGTACTTGGTTTAGAATGTCCTTCGGCGTTCCATTTCATGATTCCGCCATCAAGCTCATATATAGTTGTAAAACCTAATTCTTGTAATTTTTGAGATGCTTTTTTGCTTCTTCCACCGCTTAAACAATAAACAAAAACAGGTTTAGATTTGTCGTAGGTTGCCGCTTTTGTAGCAAAATCATCGCCATTCCAGTTTACGTTTACTGCATTATCAATATGTTCAGATGCAAATTCATCAGGAGTTCTTACGTCTAAAATCTGTGGGTTTTCAGTGGCTTTTATTTTTTCTGCGAAAGCGGCTGGCTCAATAACTGATACATTTTTGCTAGATTGTCCGTTGCAAGATGCTAGTACGAATGTAATTATAATAAGGAATGTTTGTGGGAATTTCATAATCTTGAATTTAAATGTGTAGGCTAATTTAAGGGTTTTTTTAATTTTGGAAACAGCACAAAATCATAAATTAAATATTTTATAAGTCTGATGTGTCGATTTTACGATAGTTTCAGTTCGTTCAGGATGCGTGTCTGAAATAAAAAGTTGCCCGAAAGTATCTTTATTTACCATTTCGATAATTTTGGCAACCCGACTTTCGTCTAATTTATCAAAGATATCATCAAAAAGGAGCAGGGGTTTTACACCGCTTTGTTTTTTTAAGAATTCAAATTGAGCCAGTTTTAGTGCGATCAAGAAAGATTTTTGCTGTCCTTGTGATCCGAATTTTTTAATAGGATGATGGTCGATTTCAAATGACAAATCATCCTTATGTATTCCGACGCTTGTATAATGCAAGGCGCGGTCTTTATTAATGTTTTCTCGTAAAAGAGTTAATAGGTCTTTTTCGAACAAATGACTTTCGTAGACTAACTGAACAGTTTCTTCGGAGCCAGTTATCGCCTGATGATGTGTATTGAAAATTGGAATAAAAGCTTCGATGAATTGTTTTCTTTTATCGAAAATGGTTTTTCCGTAGCTATCCAATTGTTCATTATATATAGATAAGGTGTCGTTATCAAAAACATGATTCAATGCAAAATATTTAAGTAGGGCGTTACGCTGGCTAATTACTTTTTGGTATTGAATAAGTTGTTGCAGATAATGGGAGTCTAGTTGCGAAATCACGGTGTCCATAAATTTACGACGAGTTTCACTTCCTTCTACAATTAAGTCCCTGTCGGCAGGAGAAATTATTACTAAAGGAATAAAACCAATATGGTCTGAGAATTTATCGTAGGCTTTGCCGTTTCTTTTTAGGATTTTTTTCTGTCCTTTTTTTAAACTACAAACTATTTGTTCGTTTCGTTCATTTTTTTCTATCTCGGCATCTATTACAAAAAACTCTTCTCCGTGCTTGATGTTTTGCACTGCCAAAGGATTAAAATAGCTTTTTCCGTAGGCTAAATGATAAATAGCATCGAGTACATTGGTTTTTCCAATACCGTTTTTTCCAACAAAACAATTTATTTTTTTGTCAAATTCGAAATTGGCTTCGGAAAAGTTTTTATAGTTGAATAAAGAAATCTTTTTTAGATACATTTGTAAGTTGCTGAAATAAAGCTTTTTATTGTTTTTAGATGACAATTTTTAAGCGTGTGCAAATTATTGAAAAATATCGATATAAACCGTTTTTTGGGACGTTGAGTGTGTTTTTTTTTTGATTTTACGGCGTATAAAAGTCCATTTTTGAAGGATTTTTTTTAAAAATAAATATAAAATTGATTTTTTTCATGTAAGTTTCAATAAAAATTTTATTTTTGCCGTTCACTAAATTAATTTTAAATGGCTACTTACAATAAAAGAGGATATAAAGCACCTAAAGAAAAGGAAGTTAAAGATGAAGTTGTCAATGAAGAACAACAAGTAATTCTTGATGGAAAAAACAGTACTACTGCTGGAGTTTTTTCTAAATTAGATGAAACTGCTTCTAAGACAGAGGATTGGGTTGCTAGAAACCAGAAAATCATTATTGGATTAGTTGCTGCAATTGCTCTGGGAACTGTAGGTTATTTGGCTTACCAAAAATTTATTACTGCTCCTAAACAAGATGAAGCTGCTAATGAAATGTTTGTTGCTCAACAAAACTTTGAAAAAGCAACTAATGGTGTAGCTAGTGATTCTTTGTATAAACTATCATTAAATGGTTCTGAAGGTAAATTTGGATTTGTAAAAATCGCTGATGAGTATTCAGGAACAGATGCTGGAAATTTAGCAAACTATTATGCTGGTGTTGCATACTTAAACATTGGTAAATATGACGAGGCAATTTCTTACTTAGGTAAATTTAGCTCTAAAGATTTAATTTTAGGAGCTTTAGCTAAAGGAGCAATTGGTGATGCTTATTCTCAAAAAAATCAACAAAAAGAAGCTTTAGACTATTATGTAAAAGCTGCTGAATTAAATAAAAATGATTTTACTACGCCACGTTTCTTACTAAAAGCTGGTAAAACTGCTTTGGCTTTAGGTCAAAAAGCAGATGCTCTTAAGTATTTTACAAATGTTAAAGAGAACTTCGAGGCAACTCCAGAAGCAGCTTCTGTTGATGTTTTGATAGGTTTAGCACAATAATTAATAGTTAGATTTCCTTTTTTTAATTTTAGATTCGTAACTTACAATCTCAAATTTTAAAATCTTAAATATAAAGATGGCTACCGAAAATAAAAATTTATCCGATTACGATAAAAACACAGTCCCAAATGCGAAAGATTTTCGATTTGGGATTGTTGTTTCTGAGTGGAATGACACTATAACTGAAGGGCTTTATAATGGCGCTTTTGAAACACTTATTGAAAATCAAGTTCCTGCACAACAAATTATCCGATGGAATGTTCCTGGGAGTTTTGAGTTGATATATGGAGCAAAAAAAATGTTACAAACTCAAAATGTTGATGCTGTAATTGTAATTGGATGCGTAATCCAGGGACAAACAAAGCATTTTGATTTTGTATGCGAAGGTGTAACTCAAGGAATTAAAGATTTGAATGTTCAAACTGATATTCCAGTTATTTTTTGTGTGTTAACAGATAATAATATGCAACAATCTATTGACAGAAGTGGTGGTATTCACGGTAACAAAGGTACCGAGGCTGCTATTGCTGCAATAAAAATGGCATACATCCGTCAGCAAGCTTCTTTAAATCAGTTTCAAAATCAACAGTTGTTATCAGCTGGTGCGCTTCAAATAGAAGACAAACCATTGGAACTAGAAAAATAAAAACACATTTGTAAGAATACTTAAACCTATACTGTGTAAAAATAGTATAGGTTTTTTGTTTTTTTTATGAGTCCTCAAGTCAAAAAAACCAGCTAAAATTCATTAAATTTGTGCTTCTTGGTTTTGAAACTTTAAACCTTAACCTTTAATCTATTTTTTCTTAATGTCGAGTATTATACAATTACTTCCTGATCACGTTGCCAATCAAATTGCTGCTGGAGAAGTCGTTCAAAGACCTGCTTCGGTGGTGAAAGAGCTTTTAGAAAATGCAGTTGATGCTAAAGCAACGGATATTAAATTAATCATCAAAGATGCAGGAAAGTCATTGGTACAAGTAATCGATAATGGTTCTGGAATGAGTGTTACCGATTCGCGTTTGTGTTTTGAGCGTCATGCGACTTCTAAAATTCGTCAGGCCGAAGATTTGTTTTCATTGCATACTAAAGGATTTCGTGGAGAAGCACTAGCTTCTATCGCTGCGATTGCTCATATGGAAATGAAGACTAAACAGGATCAGGAAGAGTTAGGAACACACATTATTATTGAAGGAAGTAAATTTGTTTCGCAAGAAGTAGCCGTTTTGCCTAAAGGGACTTCATTTGCGGTTAAAAACTTATTTTTTAATATTCCTGCCCGTAGAAACTTTTTAAAGTCGGATATAGTTGAATTTCGCCATGTTATGGATGAGTTTCAGCGTGTAGCTTTGGCGCATGCCAATATTCATTTTACTTTTTATCATAACGGAAGTGAGATGTATAATTTACCTCCTTCTAGTTTTAGACAACGTATCGTTGGAATTTTTGCTGGTAAAACAAATGAAAAGTTGGTTCCGGTAAATGAAGAGACCGAAATCGTTGCTATAAAAGGATTTGTTAGTAAACCTGAGTTTGCTAAAAAGAGTAGAGGAGAACAGTTTTTCTTTGTTAATGATCGTTTTATTAAAAGTAGCTATTTGCATCATGCTGTTATGGCTGCTTATGATGGAATTTTAAAAGATGGTGCGCAACCAAGTTATTTCTTGTATTTATCTGTGCCGCCAAATACAATCGATATCAATATTCATCCGACAAAAACAGAAATTAAGTTTGATGATGAACAGGCTTTATATGCAATTTTAAGAGCGTCTATAAAACATAGTTTAGGACAATTTAATGTGGCGCCTGTTTTAGATTTTGATCGTGATGCTAATTTAGATACACCTTACCATTATAAAGATTTAGAAGGAGAAACTCCAACGATTCAGGTTAATAGTAACTTTAATCCATTTGCTAATGATACACCAAATAAACATTATGCAAATACAAATTCTGGGTCTAGTTATAGTTCAGGATCTAGTTATAGTTCTGGCGCCAGTTCATCAGGTTCTAACTCTTATTCTAGTTACAAAAAACCTGAGGCAACAGCTAGTTGGGAAAGTTTGTATGTAGGTTTAAAGCAGGATACGGAAGAAGTAGGGATGATGTCTTTTGAGAATGAAGAAGTAACTTCGTCTTTATTTAATGATGATGAGGTTGAACAAACTGTTCATAAAACATATCAAATACATAAAAAATATATTGTTTCGCCTATAAAATCCGGAATGGTGATTGTTGATCAGCAACGAGCTCACCAGCGTATTTTATACGAGCAATTTTTACATAATATGACGGTTAATCAGGCTTCAAGCCAGCAATTGTTATTTCCTTTAAATTTGTTTTATTCCTCTACGGATATGGAAATTATAAGAGAATTGCAATTATCGCTTGTAAATACTGGTTTTGTTTTTGAATCTACAACCGAAGAACATATTGTTATTTCGGGAATACCTATAAACAGTACCGAAAGTGAAGTTTCGCTGGTTATAGAACAATTGTTAAGTGATTTGCAGGATGGAATTCCAGAAAGCAGCTTTTCGCAAAATGATACGATTGCCAAATCGATGGCAAAGAGTATGGCTGTAAAAACAGGAACATACTTAACAGAAAAAGAACAAGATAATTTGGTAAATGGACTCTTTGCTTGTAAAGACCCAAATATTTCTCCATTTCAAAAACCAACTTTCATCACCATGCGTGTGGAAGATATAGATAAAAAATTTGCATTATGATGAACATGACTCCTGTTGTAAAACAATTATTGATAATTAATATTATCTTTTTCCTTGGCTCACAATTAGTGCCGGTTTCTTATGAATACTTTTCATTATACTTTCCAGAGAACTACCATTTTAAACTTTGGCAGCCTATCACGCATATGTTTATGCATGGAGGATTTATGCATATTGCATTTAATATGTTTGCATTAGTTTCTTTTGGTTCGGCATTAGAACATTTTTGGGGAGGTAAAAAGTTTATATTCTTTTATATTTCATGCGGATTAGGTGCTGCTTTACTACAATTAGGTTTTAATTATTATGAAATACAGAGTGCTTTAGAAGGAGCGTCTAGTTTAGGTTTATCAGATGCTTCATTGCACCATATAATGAATGTTAATTTTACTGATGGAACAAGTTACCGAGGAGATTTGTTTATGGATGGTATTAAGCCAATTTTAGCTGAAGCTGGAAAAATTAATCTATTAAACGAGGTCAGTTTTAAAAGTTTGTTTGATGCATCTATAATTAATCAGACCCCTATGGTTGGAGCTTCTGGAGCAATTTACGGACTTTTGGTAGCTTTTGCTTTCATGTTTCCTAATGCTGAGTTGGCTCTTATGTTTATTCCGGTGCCTATAAAAGCTAAGTATTTTGTACCAGGAATTATTGCTGTCGATTTGTTTTTAGGTTTCCAAGGAAATTCATTGTTTGGTGGTGGTGGTACAGGAATTGCTCATTTTGCTCACGTTGGTGGAGCGCTCGTAGGATATTTAATGATGTGGTATTGGAAAAAGACGCAGTTTAATAATAATCGTTGGAATTAATTTTTTAGCTTTATTATCTAAATTTTAAACACAAAAAACACATATGAATATTTTAGACGATTTAAAGTTGCAATATAAAATGGGCGGAATTGCTCAGCGAGTAATCTATTGGAATATTGCTTGTTTTTTAATTTCATTGGTGTTTTTTTATCAATTTTCAACAGGACAATTTGCTTTACCAAGTTGGTTAGCATTATCATCAGAACCATCTGATTTCTTGTTTAAACCGTGGACATTTTTAACCTATGCTTTTTTTCATGATGGATTTCTGCATTTGTTATTTAATATGTTGGTTTTAAATTTTGCAAGTTCTTTATTCTTGACTTTTTTTACCGAAAAGCAGTATTTGGGTTTATATATATTAAGTGCAATTTTTGCTGGAGTAGCATTTGCGCTTAGCTTTTATTTTTTAAATCTTAGTGCTTCAGTAGTTGGAGCTTCGGCTGCAATTATGGCGATTTTGGTTGCTACGACTACATATCAGCCATTAATGCCAGTTCGTTTGTTGCTTATCGGTAGTGTTAAGTTATGGCATATTACCCTTGTTATTTTGGTTTTGGATCTTATGCAGTTTAAATCTGGTAATATGGGAGGGCATATCTCTCATCTTGCAGGTGCTGTTTTCGGATTTCTGTTTATAAAACTATTGCAAAGTGGAGTAGATTTGAGTAAGATTGTTACTCGTGTTTTGGATTTCTTTACTAATTTATTTAAGAAATCACCATCTACGCCTTTTAAGAAAGTGCATAAAAATTACAACAATAAACCAACGCAAAGAACTACAACTTCTAAAATTGTTACCAAAGACAAAACGCAACAACAAATTGATGAAATCTTAGATAAAATTAGTCAGTCGGGTTACGATTGTTTGACAAAAGAAGAAAAAGAATTTTTGTTTAAAGCGGGAAAGTAAAATCATTAATTAAAAGAAAATGAAAAACCTTTCATGGTTTAATAAGATAATGTTTTTTCTGAATATAGTGCTCACTGTATTGACATTTAGCGCTTATGTTTTGCCATTTTTAGCACCCAAAATTTTCCCTCTTTTGTCGGTGTTTACTTTGTTTATGCCGTTGTTTTTTGTGTTCAATGGATTGTTCTTTTTCTATTGGGCAATTCAGTTTAAAAAACGAATGATTTTATCAGGATTAGTGCTCTTGATGGGGATTACTTTTATAAATAAATTCTATAAATTTTCGACTAAAGAATATGTTGAGAGTAGTAAGGATTTTACTGTAATGAGTTATAATGTACGTTTGTTTAATGTATTTAAATGGATAGATAGGGAAGATGTTCCGCTTGATATAGAAACGTTTATAAACGAAAAAAATCCGGATATTTTATGTATTCAGGAGTTCTCAAATTCTGCTAATATCGATTTAAAGGTTTATCCGCATCGGTATATATTTATGGAAGGAAATAAGATTAAAACAGGTCAGGCAATTTTTTCGAAGTTTCCTATATTGTATCAGGGTAATATTGTTTTTCCTAATTCTAATAATAATGTAATTTATGCTGATATAAAGCGTGGTAAAGATATTATTAGAGTTTATAATATGCACTTGCAGTCAATTAAGATTTCGCCTGATGTAAATGAGATTTCTGATAATATCGATGTGATGAATCAGGAAAAGTCGCAACTTATTCTTTCCAGAATTAGTAAAGCATTTAAGCAGCAGCAAGAACAAGCTGAGATATTTAGAGAAAATAAAAAAGAATGCACATATCCACTTATAATCTGTGGGGATATGAATAATAGCCCTTTTTCATACGTATATCGTAATATAAAAGGAAAACTAAAAGATAGTTTTGAAGAAGCTGGAGTAGGATTTGGAGCTACTTATAAGTTCCGCTACTATCCTGCAAGAATCGATTATATTTTTGCTGATAGTAAGATGAAAGTAAAGAAATTTGAAAGCTTTTCAGATTTTGAAAACTCAGACCATTTCCCTATTTTGGCTACTCTTTCGATGGAATAATAAATGAATTATAGCAGCTTTTGATTCTTTAAATAGTCCATAGCATATTTCCCTTCATTAAAAAGCAAATCCAATACACTTAGGTTATTTATAAAGCCATGTTTGTCATCAAAGACTTGCGTGTAGGTTTCGAATGCATTAGTATCTTTTTTCCCGTTTGCTAAGACTCTAAAATCCGAAATACTAGCATCAACCTCATGAAAGTATTCTGAGGTCTTAGTGTACTCTAATTTCATTCGTAGGCATTTAGAAACGATATCTAAAGCTTCAAAATTCAAATCCATTAAGAATTGATGTTTCTTATCGAAAAATGGACGTATATCATCTTCAAAAAACTCGAAAAAAGGAGAACTTCTATACGCAGCTTCCAGCGATTTAAAATGTTGTTTTTGCCAGTCAAATTCGTTTTCTACCTGAATCTCTTTGGTTTTCTGATGTGCATTTTTAGAGTGCTTAACAGGGATGTTTAATAATTGTAGTCCATTTGGGCTATAAATATACGTACGGTTCCTGTTGGTTTGTTTCTGGAAATTATCTTCTATCTCAAACGTAATACTTTCAGATTGTGCCATTACAGCACAATGGCTAATTGAAGGAAAGTAGGTTGGGAGTAATAATGAATTCATGTGCTATTTTTGTTTGATTGTTTAATCGTTTACTTGTTGAAAGCACAAGTAAACGATTAAACAGTTCAACGAATAAACGTGTTATGCTTTTTTCTCTTTTCTTTTTCTCCAGAAATATTCGCCAATAAAGTAGGCTGCCAAGAGAAATAAGAAATGTTTAAAGTATGATTGTGGTTGCCCTTCTCCATCTACAGTTGAGAAAACTCTGTCCCAGCGAACTTTATTTAGTCCTTTGCCGTGAGTATCCCAGCTCATCCATATAAATACAGGTTTTCCGATAACGTGATCAAAAGGTACAAATCCCCAATATCTGGCATCGATAGAGTTGTCTCTATTATCACCCATCATCCAGTAGTAATCTTGTTTAAATGTGTAAGTACTAGCAACTTTACCGTTAATTAAAATTTGATTTCCTTTTACTTCTAAATCATTACGTTCGTATTCTGATATTAGACGTTTGTAAATAGGAAGAACTTTTAGGTTAATGTTGATTGTCTTTCCTTTTTGAGGAATATAAATTGGACCAAAAAAATCATTGTTCCAGTTGTAATCTTTGTTATGAGGGAATATTTTAGGGTCTCTATCTCCTTTGTTTGCTTTTCTTAGTTCAAGACTCTCTACATAAGGATTGCTCTTGGCTTTGCTTACTGCTTCTGGAGTGGCTTGTACGTAATAAGTTTCCGTTTTAGGATCGTAACCTAAATCATCGGTTATATCATATTGTCTTAAAAGATTTGAAACTTCTTCATAAGAAGAGAACTTAACCTTAAATTTAATGTTATAAGAAAACTGAAGTCTTACTCTTTCCGTTTGCTTCATTTCTTTTCTGTTAATAAATACGAGTCCGTTTCTTATCTCTAGAGAATCTCCAGGAACTCCAACACATCTTTTAACTAAGTTGGTTTTTTTGTCAATTGGTTTGTAATAATTTCTATCTGGCGAAAAATTATTCATGTCCAAAAGCGTATCAGCAGGCTGATTAAAAACAACAATATCATTGCGTTTTATTTCTTCAAAACCAGGTAATCTTAAATAAGGTAATTGTAGCTTGTTTAAAAGTGAAGTCTTTTTTTGATTTACATCATCATTAAATAAGTAGGATTTCTTTTTTAGCCCAGGAATAGTGTCATGTACCATAGGCAAGGCTACTGTTGTCATTGGTATTCTTGCGCCATAATTTACCTTGCTTACAAATAGAAAATCACCAACTAGTAATGTTTTTTCTAGTGATGAACTTGGTATTGTAAATGGCTGGATAAAATAGGTATGAACTATAGTTGCAACAATTATTGCAAAAAGAAGCGAGCTAAGTGTATCTGCGGTTTTGTTTTCGGGTCTTAAACTTCTGTTTGCATTGTACTCTAATTTTTGAGTATAGTTTACATAATAGATGTAGAATCCAAAAGTAACAAGTCCGAGAACGGTATCTAATGTAGATTTTTTTCCAAAAGTGCGTAGGGTTTCAACCCAAACTATTGGAAACATAATCAAGTTGATAATCGGAATAAAAAGTAATAATGTCCACCAAGTTGGTCGACTGATAATTTTCATTAATACAATGGCATTGTAAATAGGGATTGCAGCTTCCCATTTTTTTCTTCCAGCTGCCTCATATAATTTCCATGTTCCTATAAAATGAACTACTTGAATTACTAAGAAGAATACAAACCATGAATAAAATGACATATCAGTTTTTTTAAGTTAAGATTATTAAACTAAGAATTTGTGATTAGATATTCTTTTTCTCTTTTCTTTTTTTCCAGAAATATTCACCGATAAAAAACGCTGCAAGAGCAAATAAGAAATATTTAAAGTACGATTGTGGCTGACCTTCACCATTTACAGTAGTGAAAACTCTGTCCCAACGAACTTTGCTCATTCCTTTACCATTTGTATCCCAGCTCATCCAGATGAACACTGGTTTTCCAACAATATGATTTTCTGGAACGTATCCCCAATAACGACTATCTTCGGAGTTGTGACGGTTGTCTCCCATCATCCAATAATAATCTTGCTTGAAAGTATATGTTGTAGCGACTTTACCGTTAATACGAATTTCTGAACCATTTACTTGTAAATCATTCCCTTCGTATTCTTTTATAATTGCTTTGTAAAATGGTAAAGATTCGGTTGTTAATGCAACTGTTTTTCCTTTTTTAGGAATATAAATTGGACCAAAATTATCGGCATTCCATTTGTCTAACTGTGGGAAAATACCTGGGTCTGATCCTTTTGCAATTTCTCTTCTTACATTAGTTATTCCAGGAACATTTCTTAATCTTGCAGCACTAGCTTCTGTTAGAGCTCTAAAATATAAAGTGTCTTTTTTTACATCATCTTTAAATCCAGCACCGTCTGTAATGTCTAATTCTCTTAGTAATACTTCAAAATCAATAGGAGTTTTCCCGTCTAAAGCTACTGCATAAGAGTATTGAGGTTTAGCTCTTTCTGGTAAAACTAAAACTTTGTTGTTAATGTAAACGATTCCGTCTTTTATCGCTAAACTATCACCTGGAACACCAACACATCTTTTTACGTAATTTGATTTTTTATCAATTGGCTTGTCGGCTCTTCTTTTAGAAGTGTCAAAAAACTTATATACGGTATCCATTGGCCAGTTAAAAACGACAATATCTGTTCGTTTTATTTGTTCATAAGCAGGAAGTCTAAAATAAGGTAATTGAGGCCATTTTAGATATGATTTTTGTTTAGTCATCGGGATAGAGTCATGTACCATTGGCAAGGCAATAGTTGTCATAGGAACTCTAGGACCATAGTTAACTTTACTTACAAATAAAAAGTCACCAATAAGTAATGATTTTTCTAATGATGAAGTAGGAATTGTGTATGGCTGAACGATGTAAGTATGAACCAAAGTAGCTACAATTATAGCAAAAAGAAGGGAGCTAACAGTATCGGCAGTTTTGCTTTCTGGAGTTAGACTTCTATTAGCATTGTAAACTAATTTTTGAGTGTAATTAACGTAATAGATGTAAAAACCTAAAGTTACAAGACCAAGAATAGTATCTAATGTAGATTTTTTTCCGAAAGTTCTTAAAGTTTCAATCCAGATTACTGGAAACATAATCAAGTTAATGATTGGAATAAAAAGCAATATTGTCCACCAAGTTGGTCGACCAATAATTTTCATTAGTACAATAGCATTATATACAGGAATTGCTGCTTCCCAACTTTTTCTTCCTGCAGCTTCATATAATTTCCAAGTTCCTATAAAGTGAATAACTTGCACTGCTAAAAAGAATACAAACCATAAATATAGTGTCATACTAATTTGTTTTAAAGTTTAAAATATAGTCTTTCGGTAAACGAATTTTTATATTTTTAAATTGTTTTTTATTTAAAATTCCAGAACATCTTTCATTGTAAAGATACCTTGCTTTCCTGCAAGCCACTCAGCAGCTATTACAGCTCCAAGAGCAAAACCTTCACGATTATGTGCTGTATGTTTTATTTCGATACTATCAATTCCAGAATTGTACGTTACAGTATGTGTACCTGGAACATCTCCAATTCTTTTGGCTTCGATATGAATTTCTGTAGGTTTGGCTTCGTCAAGAGTCCAGTTTTTGTAAGCGCTATTTTCGATTACGCCTTTGGCCAATGAAATAGCTGTACCACTTGGAGCATCTAGTTTTTGAGTATGGTGAATCTCTTCCATGTCAACTTTGTAACTATCAAATTTAGCCATTATTCTAGCTAAGTGTTCGTTAAGCTCAAAGAAGATATTTACACCCAAACTAAAATTTGAGCTAGAGATAAAACCTCCCTTTTTTTCATTGCAAAGAGCAACCATTTCGTCATAATGTTCTAACCAGCCTGTTGTTCCAGAAACTACAGGAACATTAGCGTTAAAAGCATTAGAAATGTTTGCAACTGCAGCAGATGGAACGCTAAAATCGATGGCTACATTAGCAGTCTCAAGTCCTTCATAAGTATTGAATTCGTCTTTTTTTAAGACAATTTCATGACCTCTTTCTAAAGCAATTCTTTCGATTACTTGCCCCATTTTTCCGTATCCTAAAAGCGCAATTTTCATTTGTATGTTTATTTTAAATTCAAAAATTGCAGTTTATCACTGCAATTTAAAAGTGGTAATTAAATGTTAGTCCAACGTTGGGTCTTAATGTTACATCGTCGGGGTATATTTCTGGACGTAAAGATAATCTTTCATTTACGTTAAACTGAATCAATGCAGCATCAACATTTGCATCTATTATATTTAAAACATAAAAGCCCAAGGTTACTAGGGCAGATAAATCTCGATTACGTTGATAAAATTTTTGACCTGCAATAAGTCTGCTATCGTCCAGATATTGAAGTTCGTCATTGTTGTAGCCTTCAAGTCTACGTTTGTATGCATCTCTATATTGATGGTATTTTTTATTATTATCAATATAGAAATACAAACTTGTACCTATGGCTCCGTAAACTAGAGGGATTTTCCAATATTTTTTATTGTATGCCTGTCCTAATCCTGGTAAAATAGCAGAGTAAAAAGCTGCTTTTGCAGGAGTAAGTGGGTCTATCTCAGTCGATTTTAGGGTGTCTTTTGCTACCAAGGCAGCATCTCCTTTTTTTGACTGAGCAAAAACAGCAGTACTTCCTAATAGAAAAAAGAATAGACCTATGGGAACTATTTTATTCACTACCCGTTTATTAATTTGATAATTCTGGCAAAGTCTTCTTCAGAATGGAACGGAATTGTAATTTTTCCTTTTCCGTTTCCAGCTACTTTTATGTCAACTTTTGCGCCAAAATAATTTGTAAATGTGCTTTTTTGATCTTCTTCGATGTCAAATGAAGAGGCTTTTGGTTTTCCAGCAGGTTTAGGTTTTAAACTTTCGTGGTAGTTTTTTACCAAAGCTTCTGTTTCACGTACAGATAAATTACGGCTAACAATTTTTTGGTAAATATCGGTTTGAACATCTAAATCGTCAACGTTTATAATTGCACGACCATGTCCCATACTTATAAAACCATCACGGATACCAGTTTGGATAATTGGATCTAGTTTTAAAAGACGTAAGTAGTTTGCAATTGTAGAACGTTTTTTACCAACACGGTCACTCATTTGTTCTTGAGTTAACTGGATTTCATCAATCAAACGTTGGTAAGAAAGTGCAATCTCTATCGGATCTAAATCATGACGTTGAATATTTTCAACCAATGCCATAACCAATGATTCGTTATCATTTGCAATTCTGATGTATGCAGGAACATGTGTTAAGCCGATTAATGTTGAAGCACGTAAACGACGCTCTCCAGAAATTAATTGGTATTTATTGAAGTCTAATTTTCGAACAGTTATAGGTTGAATCACACCAAGCTCCTTGATAGAAGTGGCTAGTTCACGTAATGATTCTTCGTTAAAATTGCTTCGGGGTTGAAACGGATTTATTTCGATAGCACTAATTTCAAGCTCTATAATACTTCCTACAACCTTATCAGCATTTTTATCGTCAACGGATTTTATATCATTTTCCGGATCTTTTAATAATGCAGATAATCCTCTTCCTAAGGCTTGTTTTTTAATCGCTTTTGTCATAAAAACTATTTACTGTTTTTCTTTATAATTTCTTGAGCCAAGTTTATGTAATTAACAGCTCCTTTACTTGTAGCGTCATAGTTTATAATGCTTTCGCCAAAACTAGGAGCTTCACTTAATTTTACATTTCGTTGGATAACGGTATCAAAAACCATATCGTTAAAGTGTTTTTGAACTTCTTCAACAACTTGATTTGATAAACGTAATCTAGAATCGTACATGGTTAGTAACAATCCTTCAATATCCAAGTCTGGGTTATGAATTTTTTGGATGCTTTTAATCGTGTTTAGTAATTTTCCTAAACCTTCAAGTGCAAAATATTCGCATTGAATAGGAATAACTACAGAGTCGGCCGCTGTTAAAGCATTCAAAGTTAAAAGTCCTAATGAAGGCGCACAATCGATAATGATATAATCGTACTCATCTTTAACACTTTCTAATGCTTTTTTTAGCATGTATTCTCTGTTTTCTTTATCGACCAATTCGATTTCGATAGCAACAAGGTCAATGTGAGCCGGAATCACATCTACGTTTGGAGCTGTACATTGAATAATAGCTTCTTTTGGCGTATGACTGTGTTCTAGTATTTGATAGGTACCAATTTCAACAACTTCTACATCAATACCAAGTCCTGAAGTAGCATTTGCTTGAGGGTCAGCATCTATTAGTAATACTTTTTTTTCTAAAACACCTAATGAGGCCGCAAGATTTACAGATGTTGTAGTCTTTCCAACGCCTCCTTTTTGATTAGCAATCGCAATGATTTTGCCCATTTATTTTCTGAATTTTGAACCGTAAAAATACGATTATTTATGGTTTTTGAAAATCTATTTTGTTAACATTTGTTAAAGCTTGATTAATCGTCGTTTGACAGCCTGCTGTTTTTAAAATAGGTATTATTTCTAAAGACGATTTCAATTTGTTTGTATCAGGCTTAGCTTTTTCTATTTATGTGCGATTTAAAATAATAACTTTCTTCGAGACTATTGAATATCAATTGATTGTTGGCTAATAGTCTGAAAATTAGTATTTCGGGTACAAACTAAATAATGTTGTTTAAATAAAGATTCGGATTAATTAATTACTCTTTTTTCATGTCTTTTACTAAACTCGCAGTAAAATATAAAATTGCAATTCCGCCAATTATTATACACATCCACATAAACCATGATTGTTGCCAAAAAGATTTGTTTTGAATTGTAGTATCTGTAGAAGCAATTTGTTTTATTTCGGAAATAGAAGCCTCTGGTAAATTAGCCGAAATGCTATTCTTGAAATTGGAAAGGTCATATTGAGGTTCGTTCAAATTATTGTTTCCTGTTTTGATAGTATAGTTTTCATTTGCATTTAAACTGGCAACTATTGAAACGGGGATTTGGTAAAATTTTATTTCAGCAATATTTAATGCAGGATTATCCTGATTGTCGATAGAGATATAAATTTCTTTCTCGAATATTTGTGGAACATTGAACGTGTTTTTTGTATCCGAATTTAATTCGAAATAGGTAATGTTTTCTTCATACGTTTCTGTTTTGCGTTTTACTTTTCGAGTAGCATTTTTATAAATAGTTGCATCTCGTTTGTAGAATGCTGGTTTCGAAATATCGAATGCAATTTGATCTATAATCTGTGGTGCATCAAAAACTATATGAATTTTTGTTTTCTTCTCAGATGTAAGTTGAGTTACCGAACTACTCTTTGGAACTATTTCTTGTAGCGAATTGGTTTTTACCTGATGGTTGTAATTTCCTGCCTTTAGTATATTTATTGGTAATGTTTTTTTATCATCAAAATCTATTTTCAAAAATTGATAAGAAGATAGAGGAAATGATATAGTCTTGATAACATTTGTTTTATCAGTGCTATTTAGGTCGTATAGTTTTTGTGCATTAGATAAACCAAACCATTCTTTTTGGTCGTTACTTCCTGAAATGCTATATGCTTTTACCACATCGGAGTTGGCAATAAAAAGCGAAATCTGATTGATGCTTTGCGTTGATGGATTGGCAATAATAATAGAACTGCTCTTGTTTGGAACAACAGTTTTGGACACAATGCTATATTCTTCAAAAGAATTTGAAAGTGTCTCTTTTTCATTTCGCACAACAAAGTAAGGAACTTCAATTCCTTTTGAATCAAATATCCTGAAATCACTTAAATCTTCTTTAGACGCGGAACGAATTGCTGGTGGCAAAACGATCTTGTTCAATCCAGTTGATGTTACTGCTTTTATTTTTGCAGTAGTATTATATTGTGCAAACGAAAAGTTTACGAAGAATAATAGAAATAAAAATTTATTTGGTTTCATCAGTTTCATTGGGTTTGTTTTCATCTATTACTAGTACTTTAATTTTTTGATAGACAAATGAGATTATCAAAATTAAGATACCTAATAGTATAAACGATATAATTTTTCCTGTTTCGGAAATGTTGCTAATATCGTATAAAAATAATTTTACGATTGTTAATCCTAATAATGCCAAAGCAATAATACGAATGGTTTTGGTTTGTTTTTTTATTCCTACGATAAGGAAAACAAAAGCTAAAATTCCCCAAAGGATAGGAAAACCAGTTTTGATTATTTTGGTTCTGGCCAAATCTATTGCTTCTTCGGTCAGCATCTCTCTTATATATCCTAAATCAGTTTTGTAAGTTGCATACAAGTTGCTTGCCTGAATTTGGTCTGTTGTTATTGGAGAATTCATAAATATTAATCCATGAAGCATTAGCTCAGTGCTTGCAATGTAGATTAAAATAAATGCAGCTGCCCAGATATAAATTTTATTACTCAATATTGAGAAAACAAGTTTCTTAGAATTGATTTGATATAATAGATAACCGAAATAGATAATTATTAATAAAGAAATGTAATGCAGGTAAAATGCATAAGGACTTCCAGTTCCTGAACTTATGATTTCTTCGTGTTCTCCAAAGGCGTAATTTGAGAACCAAAAAGTAAACAAGATAATATTGATAAGCGCAATTAACGTTGCACCTTGATAACCAGAATCTGTTTTCTTTCGAGTTAAATAACCAGCTACAATTGCAAAGAATAATAAATGATATACTACAGTAAATGCAGCAGCAGAATATGTGTTTTCGAAATAATAATTAGATTGATAAATCACTTCGAGTAATCCAACAAAATAACTGATGACAAGTCCTAATCCAAAAATGAATTTTCCATATTTTTCTGGATTAAAACTAAAGCCAAGCATTTCGGTATTGTTGGTTTCAGGTTTTAATAGATAAGAAACTGTAAATAAAGATGCTATTGCAACCAATCCTGTAATGAATATAGGATTGATAATTATGTTTAAAACGGCTGTGTATTCGTAGAACTTAGCCCAATCCATTATCAAACTTATTATCATTAAGGCATGAACAATTACTGAACCAAATCGATAACTGACAATTTTTGATTTTTGCGAAAGCCATAATAATAAAACTGCCTCAGCTGCCCAGAATAAAGTAATGTAGTTGCCTTTAAACTGAATTGGGATTGCTAGTGTAACAAAGGTTAATGTTAAGCCGATGAGTAAATAAACAGCTTTTTTATCCAGTCCGAATTTTTTGTATAAAAACCAAGCGTAAACTAAATTAAGTAATGCAATTATGGTTGTAAATAATCCTCTTAATTCAGGATGATAATCTGTTAGGATTGCCATTCCTGCAGCATAGAATAAGAAAGTGTTACTGGCTAAAATGACTAATTGTGGGGTAGAGAATTCTCCTTTTGTTCTTATGTTGTTAATGATATTCATTAAAATAAAAATAGAATAGAAAGCAAACCCAAATGCGAATGCACCTAGATAATGAGGTTTCTCGCTAGTTAAGTCATTAACCAACCAGCCACCGTATAATATAATGGTGAATACATAGGCAAGAATATTTACCAGATTCCACTTTTTATGATAAGCCAAAGCTAAAATTCCGATATTCAGGATAATGATATAAGTAAATAATACAACATAATTTCCTTCGCCAGTACTTACCATAAAAGGAACGGCAAATCCACCTATTAAGGAGAGCACGGCAAGTTCAATCCTATTATAAGATAAGGATATAAGTGCACTAAAAGTTGTAATTACGACCATTATACCAAATGCAACGCTCTGGCTAAATAAATGATAGCTATGAAAAGCGATTCCAATCGTAAAATAGAATATTGCAATTGCACCAGCTACGATAACCGAACTAAAAGCGGCGTAGTTTTTACGCAATTTATGAGCAACTCCCATTACCAATGCGCCAGCAAGGATTCCAATTCCTACTCGAGCAGGTTCATTTATCCAATCTTTATCAATGGCATATTTTACAAAATAGCTAATTCCTAAAACAAGAATCAGAATTCCGATTTTGTTGATTAAGTTTTCACCAATGAATTTTTCTAAATCAGGATTTTGTTCTTTAAAGTTCTCCCAGAAAGATTTCTTTGGCGGAAGCGGAACATAAGGTTTAGGAGCTTCTTTAGGCTCTACTGGCTTAGGTGTATTTTCGGAATTGTATGAAAGAGCAATTTTTTCCAACTCTTTTTCTGGAATCTTTTCTTCGACGATTTCTTCCTTGGCTATTTCAAGAGTAGGAGGTTTTATTTCCTCAGGAGTTATATTGATTTCTTCTTTCTTTATAACAGGAATTGGAGCAACAGAAATAGTTTCTGCTGGTTTCTCTATCGTTTTTTGCTGATCTAATTTTTTATTAAGAGATGAAATATTATTCTCAATTTGGTCAAATCGCTTATTAAGAGTGTTGAGTATATAGATCAGAAAAACAAATATTAGTAAAAACAGAAATGTCTCCATAAACAAATAAATAAAATATTGTAAGCGGTAAATATAATAACATTTTAATAGTGTTAAAGTATTTTGGTAGTTTTTATCTGTATAAAGTGTTTTGTGATATAAATATAAAATCTAGAATTAATTTTAAAATAAATGGCTTTCATCATTTTTTGGGTTTAGAGATTCTTTATTCACTTTTGAATGAATTACTGCTTTTGATTTTTATTACAATTGTATATATTGTAAAATAAAACCTACTTTATGATAATAATCAGCTTTATCGCTATAATGTTTTTTTAAATTCGAGGATTAATTTAATGCAACAGTTTAATGAAAATAGAATTTAAAATTTAGTAAAGACTACTTTATTAATTAAGAGGAGAAACATAAAAAGGATTAGTAATTATTTCACCTTGAGTTCTACATTGACTTTTGCAAAACTAAATCAATACTCAAATGAAAAAAGTTGTCTTAATTATGGCGGGACTTGCTTTTGTAGCCTGCAAGAAAGAATCAAGTGAACATGATTTCTCAAAAGCTCCAGTAGTCGAGAAATCTGAATTATTAACCAAAGCATCTAATTTCTTTAAATCTGTTTCAACAATAACAGGAGAAGATATTCCGCAAGAGAAAATCGATCTAGGTAAGAAATTATTCTATGATAAAGCATTGTCTAAAAACGGAACCATTAGTTGTAATTCCTGTCATAATCTTGCCACTTTTGGTGTAGATAATAAATCCCTTTCAGTAGGAGATACGAAGGAATTAGGAGGGCGTAACTCTCCTACGGTAATTTATTCATCACTTCATTCTATGCAGTTTTGGGATGGTCGAGCTAAAGATGTAGAAGAGCAAGCCAAAGGACCTTTGCTAAATCCTGTTGAACACGGAATTCCGAACGCGGAATTTTTGGAGAAAAAACTAAGAGGGATTCCAGAGTATCAAGGTCTTTTTAAGAAAGTATTCCCAAATGATAAAGAATCAATTACTTTTGATAATCTTGCTAATGCAATAGGTGCTTTTGAGCGTAAATTGATTCCTAAAAGTAAATTTGATGATTATTTAGACGGAAATGAATCAGCATTAAATGATCAGGAAAAAAAAGGACTAAATTCTTTTATAGACAATGGTTGTATAGCGTGTCATGGTGGTGTAGCTCTTGGTGGACAGATGTTCCAGAAATTCGGAGTTTATGGAGATTACGCTAAAATGACTCGTAGTAAAAAAATGGATAAAGGACTTTATGATTTAACTAAAAAAGAAGGTGATCAGTTCTTGTTTAAAGTTCCGAGTTTGAGAAACGTAGAAAAAACAGGACCTTACTTTCATGATGGTTCAGTTGCTTCGCTGAAAGAAGCTGTAAAGATGATGGGGAAATTGCAGCTGGATAAAGATATTACGGATAAAGAAGCCGATGATATGGTTGCCTTCCTGAAAACGTTGACAGCCGATGTTGATGCAAAGTATAAAGAATAAATAATTGATTTTAAACTGAACGAGGGTTCTTCAAATTTTTTGAGGAGCCCTTGTTTCATTTGAGCTAATATGACCTGCCAAGTTCCTGCTTTTCCTTCGGGACGCGATAACGGTTCTTCTTTTCTCTGTTTGTCTATATTTTATTTTAAAGTAGCAATAGTTTTTACTTTAGTTTATTCCAAAAAAAAAGTCTTTTCAAATAAATGAAAAGACTTTTGTCGGGGTGGCAGGACGACCTACCTATTCCTTAATTCGTTGATTTTATTGGTGTTCTCAAGTACTCTTCCAAAAAGGGTAGCCGAATAGGTCTCATTTATAATGACTTACCTTGTAGTCCTTTGTTTCCTTGATCAATTTAATTGCAGTCAGTCAATGTACTTTAATATATGTAAAGGTATTAAAAATGTCATTATGATACAACATTTAATAATCGTTGTCTTGAGTTATTAAGGCTGTAAATTGGATAAATTGATGCCTTGAACAGAAGTCATTAGGGAAGTATTTTAGATATGTTCGAGTCCTGTTCCCAGCTACTAAGAATGACCCATCAAAATTTTGATGGGTCATTCTTAGTAGCCCTAACGGGACAATTCTCGAACCATTTTATAGATGATTTGAAAGACTTAACTATCATTTAATGAGAAAGGGATTAATTTGCTTTATAATGAAACGAATACAGACAATTTTATTTTTTGTCAATTTTTGAGATCAGGTCCAATTTATGATGTTGATTAAAATATCTTATACCTTTTGCTGATAATTTATTATGAATTATTATCAATTTGTATTGTTATGTTGTCACATGTTAAATAACTCTTTACTCCATTACTGGTACAAACAAAATATCTTCCATTTTCCTGATAATATACTGAATCATAAATCATTGGTATTATAATTTTATTATTAAAATCAATTACTCCTGTTTTAAAAGGATCTGAAACTATTATATATTTTTTAGCTTCAATTTGTTTTATTTGAGCATATGAAACCGGAATTTTAATTGGTAAAATTTTATTTTCCGCAGCATTTAAATCAGTAATCCCGAATCTCCCATCTAAATAAACTAGCAAATAATTATTGCTTAAAATTTGAATACTGTCATATATTTCAGGGATAACTAGTGTACCTTTTTGGTTTAGTAGTCCAAATTTATTATTGATTCTAACCACTGCATAATTATAAATAATTGAAGTATTTATTTCATCGTATGCGCTTGAAATTATTGCTCCTTCTGAATTGACAAGATGTTTGCTGGAATTTTTTTCGATTATGAATAAATTTTCAATGTTTGTTTTTTCGACTTTTGGAAATAGTCCCGAAAAAATCAGCTTTCCTTTATAGTCTAAAAATCCCTGTTTTCCGTTTTTGTAAATTTTGTAAAATATCGGATTGTTGTTTTTGTCCTGAAGTAAGGAATCACACTGGACTTCAAACAAAAAATTACTCTGATCATCATATACCATCGAGCTATTGCCTTTTCTACCAATTATAGGGCCGAAAAGTGTTCGATCTTTTCTAAAACTATCAAACTCCAAAGGCATAATCGTTTTTAAAGTTGGCCCAAGAATTCCTATTTTTTGATCTTTTGAAACTATGAAATTATACGATGATCTGTATGGAGTTCTTTTTCCGTAATCTTCAATAAACCTTACATCTTTACTCGTAATTCTGTTTTCTGGTAAATATTGCGTTTCAATTTTATCATACTCAAAATTTAGCAATACATTGTTATAGCTGTCAATAATTCCATATTTATTATTGTTTTTTGCTATGTAAACAGAATCAACAGACAACATTATACTATCATAAACAAAGGGAACATGGATTTTTTCATTAACATCAATAATTCCATATTTATTTCCTTTTTTCTGAATTAAATAATAATTCCAATTTGGTAAATATTGGGTGTTCAGATTTCTGTCAATAATTTGTTCCGAGATTAAATTTCCTTTTGTACTGTATTTTTGTGCCACTACTTTTGAATCTAAAGCGGAAGTATAATTTTTCAAAATAGTATAGGCACGATCATAATCATTGTTGAATGAAAAACCGTTCACTTGTGAAATAATTTTGTTTTCATGTAAATCAAAAAATATAGTTTTTTCGTCACGAAGTATTAGAATTATAATTCCATTTCTAAAATAAAACGAATAATCTTTTTTGGCAACCTTTGTACTGGCTATTTTATTTCCTTCAATTGTTACAAAATCAATTTTATCAGTGGTTTTATCTGAATTGTCAATGCAAACCAAGATCTGTCTTAGTTCTCCCTTAGCAAACTTTTTGTTGAATATTGGTAGTTCGTCTATACTTGAAACGCTATGGATTTTATCGTAAAGATTGGCTTTAATGATAATTTTTCCATCCTCACTAACAATACCCGCTTTTTTACCATTATTATAAAATTTATAAAACTTTTCCTTGGTTGCGTAAATAGGATCATTTACATCGATCCTTTCAAAAGTATTTTTTGTTTTCTTATTGTTTTTATCAAAAAAACCGTATTTGCCGTCCTTTTCATAAAATATCACATTATTGATAATATAAGAAATATTATCTTTTGAAACGGTTGCATTTAAATTTTCATCCACAATCGTGTCAAAATAGTTATCTGTTTTACAATAAATAAGCTTACTTGTTTTGGAGTAAATTATTTTAATTTCACTGAATTTCGGCTCAATCAATTTTTGATTGTTCAAGTCATAAAATCCAATCAGGTTAATTGATTTTATTGCAACAATCTTATTATCATAAATTTCCTCAATCTTATATTTTTCTAAAAATCTTGTCGCCAGATTATTTTCAATTTTTATTAAAAAGTGATCATCCCAGTATTCATATCCTGCTTTTAATCTGAATTTTAAATTATATAGAACCACTTTTTTATCTGTTACGATTTTCTCGATAGTGAAAACTTTCTCGGTATACTTAGGAAAAACATAAATGGTTTTGTTTTGATTATCAACAATTTTAAACCAATCATCCTTATCTTTAATTAGGTAAAAACCATCTAAAAACACTTTGATTTCTTTATAAATAAGCGGAAAAACTTCTTTGCCGTCTTTGTCAAAAAGGCCAAAATATTGATTGTCTTTTACGATGTAGTATTTCGAATCAAAAGGTTCTATTGCTTTGTAATCTAGCGGAATAATCACTTTGCCGTTTTCGTCAATAGCACCCACTGCGCGATCATCATACACAACAAGAAATTGATTTGCTAATCCCTTATCAATTTCTGTATAGAATGGCTTTATAATTTCGTTGCCATTTGTGTCATCAAGGCCAAATAATTTTTGATCGTCAGGTATTTTTTCAGCATAATTAGCTAGTTTTGTTTGGGTTGTTAAAACTCTATAGGTTTTTGGGCTGCTATAACTCCAATCCGTCTGTGGATATTCTTTTTCCGTAAATCCTTTATCCGTTTTTGATTCAAAATTTACCTGAACCTTACCATCCAAAGAGAATTTTTTAATTTTATTTTTGAAACAGGTTTCAAGGTAAGGCTGCTCTTGAGTAACTGCATATTCTTTATCAAAACTTTGGCGCGTATAATCATATTTGTAATTATACTTTTGATAAACATGATCAAATTGAGGTTTTATGTTTGAGATTTTATTTTTTTCTACATAAATCCATCCCCAAAATTTTTTCTTTTTGATTAGAAATAAACGGGTTGTTATTTGGTCAATTTCATCATATTGAGCTGCAGCAATAATTTTATTAGAGATTGATTTTAACCCATATAAATTATTTTTTCTAAAAACTACGGCCTCTGAGAGATAATCGAAATCTTCTTTTATGGGATAATCATATTTTAAATTCTTCAAAACCTTGTTCTTCAGGAAATTGTAAAAATGGTTTATAGAGTCATAAACCGGTTCTGTGTCATATTTTTCTTGTGTCAGATTGTAAACACCATATTTTGAATTTTTCTTTACGATAATACATTTATCTATTTCTATGGTATTCTCTTTATCTGCTTTGTTTTGATATTGAAGAAATGAATTTATTCCTTTGCTTTTAGTAATGATTTCATCAAAATCATTCTGCGCACTAAAACGATTGGTAGTAAAACTGTAAAGCTCGGTTTTGTTATCTCTTTTTATAAAAACTCCTTTGGTATCCGATCCAAAATTTCCGTCAATGCTTTCAATTTTATCGCAGTTTTCAATTATAAACTGAGCCTTTTCAGTGTCGAATAATCCAAATTTATTTAACTCGTTCTGCGTCATGAAATATTTCTCACTTACCAGATAAACCGATTTTAAATTATTTATAAGCAGTTTTCCGTCCAAATTATATAAACTTAGGATCGAATTTCCATCATTTGAAGTCAACAATGCAAATTTATCGTACCTCGTGATTTTATAATCCCCAAAAGGAATAATTGTTTTTCCCGATAAATCAATTAGCACATTTTGATTATTTAAATTGATAATGCTGTAATTAGAATTTTTACTGGCCGTAATATCGTCATAAACCGGAGTGATTATGTATTTTTTAGCGTTACTGTTATAAATACCAAAATGTTTTAGCAGCCCGGTTTTTACCGTAATTATTTTAACAGAATCATTTATCTTAATCCCTTCTGAAAATTTGCATTCGAGGATTTCTTTGCAATGCTTTTTCCAGATGTTTACATTTGTATTTTCAAGGGTTTGTTGATCTTTAATCTGTTCTAAAGTCTGTAAGGCTTCTTGTATTTTTCCGTTATTAAAAAACAGCATCGCTTTCTCCTTTATCAAATCATGGTTTTGTGCAGGACAAAGCTGCATTATGAATACGAAGATAAATAGTATTGGGGTTTTCATTTGTAGGGTTGATTCTTTATAGGATCTTTTAAACTATCACAGGAGATTTCAAAACTGGCTATTGCATCTTTTTTCCAGTAACTAGGGACTTTTTCGCCATCAGTTTGGATACATTTTAAATTAGCATTACTTAGAGCATTAAATGATGTAATTCTTCGATTGTTTGCATTTGAGATAATTAACGAGTATAAATCGTTAAAAGAGCAATCTAAACTAGTTAAAACAGCGTTTTCTGTTAGATATAAAGTTTTTAATTTGTTATGACTGCAGGAAAACTGAGTTATAAGCGGATTTTGGGATAAGTTTAAATTTGTCAGTAGATTACTGTCGCAACGAAATTCAGTTAATTGATAATTTTGAGATATATCTAAGGCAGTTAATTGATTTAAATAACAGTCAAAGATTTTCAAAGCAATATTCTTACTTGTATCTAAAGCTAATATTTTATTTGTATTGCATTTCAAAATTTGCAAATCGATATTTTTGTTTACCTCAAAATTAGTTAATTGGTTTTCAAAACAATACAATTCGGTTAATGCTTTATTGTTGTCAACATTTAAAGAAGACAATTGGTTTGAACGACAACTCAACCAGGTCAAAGCTGTATTTTTACTCACATCCAAATTACTCAACTGATTGGAATGACAATTTAATGAAATCAGAGCGATATTTTTATTCACATCCAAAATTGGTAAACGATTTGAAGAACAATTCAAATCAATCAAAGCTATATTTTTACTTAAATCTAAAGCTGTTAATTGATTTTCTTGGCAATATATTTTTTCTAAAGCAATATTTTTACTTACATCCAATGTATTGAGTTGATTAGAATAACAACTAAACTCTCTCAAAGCTCTATTTTTACTCACATTTAACACTTTAAATTGATTTAAACCGCAATGCAAATCCTCCAGATCTTTATTTTTAGTTACATCCAAAGACGTCAATTGATTGGTATGACAAACCAGCTCCTTTAAAATCTTATTATTGTTTACATTCAAAGCTGCTAATTGATTTGAATAACACCAAAGCTTAGTCAGAGCAATATTCTGACTTACATCCAAAGTTGTCAATTTATTTTCATAACAATGTAATTCTTCCAAAGCCTTGTTTTTCCTTACGTCTAAAAAAGACAATTGATTTGAAAAACACCACAATGTAGTCAAAGCATTATTTTTACTTATATCCAGCGTTTTTAAATCATTAGATATGCAAATAAGAGTTTTTAAAGCTACGAAGTCTTGTATTCCAGTTAAATCAGATATTTTTTTATTAGAAACTTCTAAATCAGTTACATTGGCGATATTCGCAGTAGGCACTTTTCTATCTATTGTTCCTGAGTCGTACCCTTTTTCTATTAAGGCTTTCTCAAAATTAGGATCGGGTATCGCAGTGTATGGACCATCTATATTAATTGGTTTCACCTTTCCGATTGTAGTATTAAAATATATTATTTTTGATGCTTTAGAAAAATTTCCTGAAGCATCAACAGCTCTTAATTTTGCGGAATACGATTTATTGTTTTCGAATGTGAAATTGCCATTACAAATTCCATTAAAGAGTCTAGGCGTTGTATGATCTCCTGAACTGATAAAACGTTCGTTCATAAACTCAATACGAAAATAATAGGGAACCCATTCATAATCTTTTACCTTTTCAAGTTCAGAATACAAATTATCTGAAAAACTAAAACCAACTAACTCTACAGCTAGTCCAGTTCCATAATTAAAAAGCTGGTACTCTTCTCCAGATTGTTTCCAAATAGGTTTTTCTATATCTTTCTTATATTTTACGACCCATTTTTTCCATTTTATATAGCTTTCTAATTTTTTAATACCCCCCTCTAATTCTGATTTATTTTTTATTGATATACTAATGGAAATCGTATCGCCAATTATTATTCCGGATTTCGGCTTTAGAAAAAACTGCCCCATACTTCCTGAAAAATTAGTTTCAAGAATAATCAGTTTATATTTTTTACCATTTGTTGAGATAGCTGTAAATTCCAAATCTTTCAGTTGATCTTTTATTTTAAATTCCTTCTCACTAAAATCAATTAGAAAAGCAGAGTTTGAGCTAATAGCATTTCTGAGTGGATATACCTGAACTCCATTATAATTCTCACATTCAAAACAAAATGACTTTTGTATTCCAAATAAAAAAAATAATATAAAAATGAGATTCAGTTTTTTCATAATTGTTTTCTTTTCTTTATAGATGCTTTAAAAAGCAAAAAGGTTGGGAATGAATGTCTTTTTATTCTAAAAAAGCCATAAATTGATAGAAAGGCGACTCTATTTAATTCTTTTTTTTAGCTAAAAATTCACTTTACCAAATTAACAATAAAAAAAGTATTTTGATGACTTGATTTTCCTTCGTACTATAGATATTTTAAAATCGAAAAAAGTAGGGAAGATTAATTTTTTTTCTATTCTATTTTCAGGGTAATTAGAATAACTTAATAGCAGTTTAACTTAACGGGACTCGAACCAAATTCTCTTGAAAATACAGGAGTTTAAAATTTCAAGAAACTGAAACAAAATTTATCGAACCACAAAAAAAGCCAAGAAATCTAGATTTCTCAGCTTTTAATTTATACTTGTAGCCCTAACGGGACAATTTCCGAACCACTTTATTGAAGATTTGAAAAAAATAAACATCAATTGCCCGTACTTTATTGTTCAATATACACGATAACACCATTTGAAAATTGCTCCTGTTTTGCCATCGATTTGATTGTTCTGCTCACTGCCATTGTAGCTGTTTTTCTTTAATTTGTTCTGATGCAATTAATTATTTTATTTGTGGAGTTATGTGATAAATTATTTTATTTTTTGTACAATAAAATACTCCTCGATTAAAATAAATCTTGTCATACTCAAACGGAATCAATGTTTGATTTTTGGAATTTATCGCACCGTATCTTCCAGCTTTTTTAACTATATAAAAATCTTCATTTATTACGATATTAATTTCCTCATATAAAAAAGGCAGAATTTGTTTTAAGTCTTTTGTAAATAAGCCGTAAAAATTATTTTCGTCTTGAATTAATAAGTGGTCAAAATGTTCCCCTATAAAATCTCTGGATTGCTCCAGTTCTGCAAAACTTACAACAGGTGTTTTATAAAGTAAATTGTTATTTTTTACCAGATAATACTTTCCTTCTATTTCTTTAGAATAAGTAGTTTTAAGTTGATCTTCCCAGAGTCTGTAAGGATTTTTGTCTGTAATATTTCCATTATAATCTCTATAAAACAATTTACCGTTTTTGTACAAATGATACATATTATTGTTATCCAAATCAATACTATCGGCTATAGCCGAAAAGTTCTCTTCGAATGTATAGTCGTAAACACTTATAAGTGAATCTTTTTTAGCAGTTATTATAGTTCGCGAAAGTTTAAGTTCATCAAATACAGTTGGCAAAGTCGTTCTTGAATTAGCGTCAAGAAGTCCAAATTTATCTTTTTCTTTCACTTTATAGCCAGAAAATGCTGTTCTATAATCTGAATTTCTGTCCTTTATTTCAACCCAGTTTATTTCCTGATATTTTTTATCTACAATGGTTTGATTGTCTCCGTCAATTATTCCGAATAAATTATCGCTTTTACTAATAAATAATTTTCCATTATTAGACTCTAAATAATCGTATACAAACGGAATTCCGGGTTTTCCTTTTGAGTTGACTGTTCCGTATTTATCATTTCTTTTTACGATGTAATTTTCATTTGGTTTTGCATAATATTGTTTTTTTACATCTACAATAGTATCTGAAATGGGTTTACCATTATAGTCGTATTTCTCATACTTAACTTTAGCTGTTTTTTGATCGATATAGGAAATAGTATATCCAGAATCTTTATCTTCCTCAAAACGATTTGTTTTTATTTTTAACTGGTATTTTTTATTTTTTAGATCATAAACCTTCACCGAATCGGCACTTTTGATTATGATAGCATTATTGTAGTTGCTAAAGTTCCAATAGCCGTTTCGCTCAATGTCAAACTCAGCCGTTATTTCTTTTTTACTGGTAATAAGTTGTATTGTTTTGTATTCTTTTTTATCGATTGTACATACAAAAAGGTCGTTTTCGTATTTTTTTAGAAACTCATTTTCTCCAAAACTGCTGTAGTAATTCATTTTGCCAAAATGCAGTAATTGAATATCATCATAAATTCCAGACTGAAAAATTACTGTTCCATCAAAATTTATTAAGCCATTTTTTATTGTACTGCTCTTTGGATTAAATTTAAAATAACAAGAAGCTTTTTCACGATACTCTTTTGAAGGATACGGTGACATTTGCTGAAAATCACTTTCGTTTATATTTTTTAAAACAGGATATCTGAAAGGAGCTGCTTCTAGATTTATATTCATTACGCCGGTATTATTCCCTTCTCTAAAAAAGTAATTACCGTTGCTTATTACATCAAAAGGATGCTCGAGAGTTGATTCATTACCTAAACTATCAATTACAGTATCATAGTAATAATCTTTTTTAGCAAAAATCCTGTGGTTTGAATAATCATTAATAAAATAGTAATTAAAAGGGTGTTCAATAATTTTTCCATTCTTTAAATTATAGAAATATATTTTACCTGTACGTTCGTCCTTGCCAATTATATGATTAGGATTTACAAATTCAAAAGAATCACCTTCTATATTTAGTCTTTCAGCTTTATCATCTTTAATTTTTATTATACCATTTTTATAAATTTCTTCTTTTTTGCCTTGTTTATTTTTTACGTTTACCGCTGTTGAAATTTCTGTAACATACACAAAACAAGTTTTTGTTTTGGGATTATAATAATAATCAGTAACTTCTTTGATCTTAGACGGATACAGCATTTCGCCTTTAGAATTAAAAATGCTTGCCAACCCATTATTTAAGGTTGCAAAAAGCAAACCCGAATTATAATCGCCGCGCTCAATACGATCATACTTTACGGGAATAATCTCCTTGCCATTATGATCTATTAACCCAGATAATTTACCTATAGAAACTATGTAGGTGTTTTTTCTCCCATAAGCAATATTACTATATTTAGCTTCCAAAATTTCTTTATTAGAAAAATCATCCAGACCGTATTTTCCTTTCTTTTCAAAAATAACTCTGTCAAATTCATCTAACCTTTCTAAATCACTTACATTGTTGCTAAAATTGGGTTCCTCAAGATATTTATATTTTTTAAATTTTTGATTTTCAATAGTTACCAGATCTATTTTTTCGCCGTTTCTAAAATACTTGATCGTTCTTTTATTTTTATGGCAGGCAATATTGCCAAAATCACTACTCACGTATTCAATATAATCATACTCCGGCAATACCAGTTTATCTTGTTTTTCAACACCTATAAAACCCCATTTTTGGCCTTTTCTTAAAATAAAAACTCCATTAGATAGAAACCTAATTTCATCATAATCAGCTTCAGCGATAATTGTACCGCTTAAATTCATAAGCCCAAACAGATTGTTTTTCTTAAAAACGATACCTTCAGGTCTATCACTTTCAGGCGCGCAGATTTCCTCGCCATAAATAAGGTTTATCCATTTTCCATTATAAAATGTATTGCCTAATTTATTGATTGAATCATAAATGGGTTCTTTATAATAATTATTTTTTGAAACATTATAAATTCCGTACTTATCGTTCTTTTTTACAAGGGTATAATAATTAAAAAAAGAGGCTCTTTTTTCATCTAAAATAAACGGCGCATTGGCTTTACTATTTATAAGTGTTGTAATCGCATTATCAAAGTAGTTGAAATTTGAATATAAATGAATATAAGTATCAAATTTATGCGTGTCTATAATTCCTTCCGGAGTAATTTTATAGAGATAATATTGATTGTTTTTATGAAATGGCAGCCATATATTGTCATAAACAATTTCATTTTCTACTATAGCTCCGTTTGGATTAAAAAAATAATCAACATCGTCTATGATTATCTTTTTGGTTTTTATTTCAAATATCTGATATTTATTGTTTTTGTTTTTGGTGCGTATATAATTGGGATGATACATATAATTATAACCATTCAGATCTTTAAAAAGTAAATTTCCATCTAAATCAAAAACGCTTACAAGGCCGTCAAATGAAAAGCCGCTGTACTTCGTCATTGTGCCTGACAAGATATATTCTCCGTAAAATATACTGGATTGATTTCCTAGGGGGATAATAACTTTTCCCGTTTCAATATTTACAAATGCAGTCTGTTTGTTTTTATAAACATTTAAATATTTAAAATACCGTTCATTAAAAGGAATAGAATCATAAATAGGCGGAATCGTGTACGTATTCGATTTTTCATTATAAATTCCCTGCGATTTTAAAACCTTTGTTTTAACATAAACCTTGTATAAGGAATCGTTTAATTTTACTTTTTTAAAGAAACGGTGATTGATAATATCTTCCAGATTCGCTTTTTGCAGGTTGACAGTTGTATTCTCTAAAACACTTTTATCCTTAATACTATTTAAGGTTTGATATGATTTTAAAAAATCACCTTTTTTATAGTAAGCTTCGGCTTGTTCGCGCAATGCTTGTGCATTCTGCGAAAAGCCAGCTAACGGAAGCAAAATAAACAAGAAGCGTAATTTTTTTATCATATACTTTTTGAAAGAATGAATACTATATTTTTGAAACATAAAGCTTCTTAATTATTTAGAGGCTTTTAAATTAAAAAAGGTTGGGAAGATGTGATTTTTTTTAAAAAATTCTTTCAAAAATCATTTACATTGAACGGTATATTAGTCAAACAGCGTACTGGTTTCCTATTCACTGTAGCCGGTTTCCAACTGGGTATTAATTTTAAAACCCGTACGAATTCTTTTCCTGTTCCATATCCCGGATCACGACGAATTTTTATATCAGACAAACTTCCGTCTTTTTCAATTACAAAACTTGCATACACTTTTACTTTAATGTCATTTTCAATTAGATATTTGGGTACAGCATAATTTTTCTTTACAAAATCGGTAAAACCATTAATTCCTCCCGGATATTCAGGAGAATGATCAACAGCTGTAGTGCTGTAAACTTGATTTTCTGCTTGTTTTAATGCCAACTCACCAGGTGTTAGCGGCAAATTAATTCTAGTATTTCCATACTTTTTATGAAGGTCTACTACATCAAAAGCGGGATCCCAATTGCGATCAAATATTTTTCCGAGAAACCGTTTTGAAACTGTATTTGAAAACTTTACAAGCCAGAATCCATCGATATTTTTAAACAAATAAAAATTAGAACCTGGAGTTTCATCAAAACCACAACCGCTTCTATAACCTGGAAAGATAGCTAACAATTCTATTGCGTTGCTTTTGATGATTTTTATATTTTCACTATATAAGTAATTTTTATCTATTAAAAAATTATTGAAAATTCTAACAGAATTTACGTCAACTTCATTCAGTTTCTGGATTCCTCCTTTATCATCATCAATATAAAACACAACATCTTTATCTTTATAATATAAATGGCTTTTATCAATTGATGTAAATGTCCCAACATCAAAACCCGTGCGTTTGTTTCGAAAATAAATATGATTCTCCTCCTTATAAAAATTATAATCTATTTTAATTTTATTAGCATCTTTATTATTCAACACCATTTTTTGCTTTTTGCCATGATTTCGTGGAAACGTGTCGGCATCTGCACCTTTTAATTCTGTTGTATTTTTAAAAACCTTTGTTTTGGCTTCCCACCAAAGATCTAATTTTTCATTATTTCCTAAAAAAGCAAATCCTGTGGTATCGATTTTTAAAAATTCACCTTTCACAAAAATTCCGTTTTTATCAAATGCAAAACCTTCTCTGCTCAGTTCTTTTGTTCCGAAAGAAGCTGCATCAGCAATAATAATTTTATGCGTATAACAGTCCTGATAAATCACATAATCTTTATTAACAATGTAAACTGGAGTTTCAAGAAAACTACAATTTCCGTAAGATCCGTTTTCAACTTTTAAAAGAGGGTCAACGGTTGCAGGTTCAATAGTATTTTTTTGACAGCTTGTAATTAAGATAAAAGTAAAAAGCAAAATAAGTTTTTCTCTCATGGTTTTTTGTAATTTTAAATATCCAGATATTCTTTTCCTTCTAAATCCAGCCAGCCTTTTTTGCCATTAGGAAATTCAAAACGAGCAAATCCTTTTTCGAAATTCAGCAATTTTGTATATTTAGGTTTCTTATGAAAAGGATAAAGACCAAACAATCCTCTCAATTCAAATTTTAAGATATCATTGTAAATGTATTCAAAACTGTATTTATCAGGGTTTAAAAGATATTCAATCTTACCATTATTAAATTTTGCTATACTTTTATTATGATCTAAAGTTTCTACGATGTAACTATTTGCTGCCAGCAGCGTCTTAACTAAAAAATCATGATTTGAATCCGTTTCAATTTTTGTCTGTTGATCTAAAAAAGCAATATCTTTCAGACTATTGCTCGAACAAAGTATATTTTCGTAACCATAAGGAGTATATCCAGAACCCCCACTAAAATAATAAAACTTAAAATTATCTTTTTCTTTTACGATCGAAACAACAATTTGAGGAACTGTACCGCAAACATACATCGGACGTTCTTTTGGCAGCGAATCAAGTAATTTTCCGCTGCTTTCCAGCCAATAGGTTTGATTGTTTACTAAGGCGCCATATCCGTTATTGGTATGTATTATACCTCTGATTTTTGGTATATTAAGCAATTCACCATTTTTATAATGAGCTTTAAACAATTTTTCTTTTTTGCTTAAAATGAAATTTTCATAATAATAAATTGTGTCGTAAATCGGCTGCATCAGAATTTGATTTCCACTCTCCGATTTCAATCCATATTTATCATTTTTCTTGTAAAGATTTCCCTTTTTATAATTTAATCCTATTGCATTGTATGTATCAGAGATATCAGTTTTACTGATTATTTCAGGCAAAAAATATTGGCTTTCGAATTTAAAAATATATTTATTTTTAATTGGTAAAATATATCCATATGAATATCTTAATTTATTATTTTCTATAATAAAAGCGGTATATTTTTTATTGATCGTAATTGGATGTAAGCTAAAAAATGTTGCATCACCAAGTACAATATCGCCTAGTTCGCTTTTTATATAGCTCCTGATTACAACATTTTCTCTATCTATAACATTCATTTTTTTATTTCCCTCAGGAAAAGAAAACTGTTTTTTTCTCAAATCATCAATAATAGTACTGCTTTTTTCTTCTTTTAAATCAGATAATGCAATCAAATCTTCTTTTGACTTTTTATAATACGTTAAAAGGTCTTCGATAGTATTGAAAGGAGTATCTGCATTTTTTATAACCATTTTCGCTTTACCGGTCTCCGGATCATATTTAAAATTATAAAAAGTCATATATATTCTCCCATCTTCTTCTGTTATAAGTTTATCAGAATCAAATATATATTTTGCCTTTGTATCTATATTATCGATTTGCGCATTTGCCAACCAATTGAAAACTAAAAAAAATATCAAAATTAACCTGTTGTATTTCATCTCTTACCTTTAATTATCAGAATTTGTTTTCGTATTTAATTTTCTTTAAACTGGAAAAGAAAGAAAACTTAACTCATCAAATTAACAATAAAAAAAAGTATTTTGATAAGTTAATTTCCCTTTATAATTATAGATGCTTTAAAATCGAAAAAGGTTGGGAAGGAATGTTTTTTTTTTCGAACTATTTGCTCTAAGACAAAACCAAGTATAATAGATTAGATATTATAGGTGTATCGAAGACAAACTTTCAATTAGAATTTGTTCAGTTAAACTTAACGGGACTCGAACCAAATTCTCTTGAAAATACAGGAGTTTAAAATTTTAAGAAATTAAAACAAGATTTTTCGAACCATAAAAAAAGCCGAGAAATCTACATTTCTCGGCTTTTAATTTTTACTTGTAGCGGGAACGGGACTCGAACCTGTGACCTTCGGGTTATGAGCCCGAGGAGCTGCCTACTGCTCTATCCCGCGATGTGCGTTTTGTAATCTACATAAGGCTACCCTTAGTAGAGGGAAGAGGAATCGAACCATTTTAGCAATTATTTTTTTAGAAAAGTAAGCTAATATGTTGTATTTTAAGTAGAATAATAAAATCCTACGGATGCTTTATTTTAAATTTGAGACTTTATTCATTTCACTTTTTAATTTTAAATTTAACAAATTGAATCATAATTTCAAGCTGTCAAGAAAAGCTAAAATTGGTATAAGGTGTTCGATTTTACTCTCTGCGACTCCAAAAAATGAAATTAAAATTGTATCAAAAGCCTGTAAATCGTATTATTTACAGGCTTTTTTGTTTTGATACTTTTTCAAATTAATCATACAATCCTAAATCAAAGGTGTTAAATTCGGTTACCTCAAAAAAAATCAAATCTAGGGTAACCGAATTTCACGTCATATTGGTAATAACGGCTATTCAAGAGATTAGCATCTTCGCTGTACAGCACAAATAAAACATTTCGGTAACGATTGCAATGCAATGGCTGAAATTCTAATCACCCATATGAAGAATTCATCAGCAACCGTTCTGTCAATACATCACGACAAATTTATCTACCATTGAAATCGAAAAAACCTATGGAAATCGAGCAAGTTCAAGATTAAGACAGATGTTTAATTTGATATCTTTTGGTAGTGAGACCAAGGACAAAAGAACTTAGATGCAACATTGATAATTTTTCAAATAGAATGAAATAATTCCGATTTATAATCTATTTAATTTGCATTGATTTGTTATATATTAAAAAATCACAAAATATTTTGAATCAAGTTTCGTCATGGTTGAAAACAAAAATCAAAATCCTGAACAAAGGTTAAAGATATAATAGATTACCAATTAATTTATTCTAGATGAATGATTCAGGGCAAGAAAAAATTGAATCTTCAGAACCGAACGTAGCAAAAAAACATAATAATATGGCGTTACAAATTTTCTAAAAACATATTTAAAAAAAACAACTAAGTTAAACTTAAATGAAGCTTATTTTTGTACTCCTATTCAAATTTCAACTTTATCAAATGTCTCTGTCACATTATTGACGT
This sequence comes from Flavobacterium sp. PL02, assembly GCF_035013205.1. Classification (NCBI taxonomy): domain Bacteria; kingdom Pseudomonadati; phylum Bacteroidota; class Flavobacteriia; order Flavobacteriales; family Flavobacteriaceae; genus Flavobacterium; species Flavobacterium sp. PL02. The sequence continues at coordinate 135,029 of NZ_JAYGJP010000002.1, read as the reverse complement.
ACTATTTTCGTATGTTGATAGGTTCCATTACTTTTTATTTTTGCGATGTATATCCCCGTTGCTAAAGAAGCAATATTTAAAGTAATTTCCTGTGTTTTATCTTTAGGATTAACTGTCATCAATATTGTCCCATTTATGTCAAGAACTGTTATTTCATCTATAGGTTCGGTGTGACTAAAATGGATAAAACCATCAGATGGCGTAGGGAATACCTTTATGCCAGATTTTTGTTTAAAATCCTCAGTATCCAAAGTCTGACCACTAAACTGTACATTGCTTACCATTGTGAGATCCATTGGCGCATTATTATAGTAATTATTCATATACCTGCCACAATGTTCTAAAGTAACATCTAAAACTGTACCAGCATATGCTGTTAAATCATAGTTTAATGTTACATAAGCATCATTATAAGAGGTAGTTGGGTTTCGGCTGGAGCCTTGTTGGACTCTGTTTACCAATACTCTGAACCAAGAAGTATTTTTGCTATAGTAATATTTTTGCTTCATTGTGATTGCCAATTTCAAACTACTTACGTTTGTCGCATCAACTCTAAAAGAAATTCCTGATGTGAAAGCCTTGTTGTCATTCCATGCCTGCTTTTCTGTAGTAGTTGATCCACCAACCCAAGCTGAGCCATTTCCTTGTAGTTTTTGATAGAAGTTTAATGCATTCGAATACAAAAATTGTCTCGAAAAATCTTGTAATTCTGGAGCATAATTAGTTGTAGCGGTTGTGAAAAGCTGTTGATATGGTACTTTTACTGTAGTAGGATTAGTCGATTCTATTATTTTCTTCCATTCACAATAACTGTTTTTATACTTGTTTCTAATATATATATCATAGGATTTGGCAACTGTCAGTCCTGTAATGGTAAAAAACTTGTCTTTTGTGACCGTACCAGAGTTTGGAGCAGTCATATCGTGATCGACCCATGCCACTTCCCATTCGTCGGCAGCAGAAGTCCAATTGAGTGTTATGCTATTTTCTGTCCTTGCGACTATGATCTTTTGCGGAGGATTACAAACTGGCATTTCAATTAGTTTTACATTATCTACAAAGGCAGTATTATACGGAGAAGCTTCGGTGGTATATCTACCAAGATGTTCCATAATCAAATCAAATTTGGTTCCATTTGATTTAGATAAATCAATCGTTATGGTTTTAAATTCGTCGGAATTGTCGGTAGTTGATGTATAAACTCCAGAAATTAGTGCGTAATCTGAGTTCGTTATTGTCGCGATTCTGAATTTGGAATCTTTTGTCTGCCTCAGATCAAATTGAAGTATCGGATTTCCAGTATAATTGGTTAAATCAATGATAAAATAAGCTCTTGAAATGAACGACGGATTGTCATTCCAAGAATCGTTGGTAGTTGTTTTCCATTCCCCGGACTTTATCACATCATCTGTTCCTCTGAAAAGTATGCCGTTTTCAGAATTTGAAGCCGCAATTGGTGAAATGTAAACTCCGACAGTTTTACTTGCCGTCAGAAAATAGTCGAATGTATTATTACCGTCAAAGGTAATGGTTGTAGGAACCTTAAGATTATAGGGGTCAGTAGTAAACTGCTGAGAGTAATAATTATTAGGTGTAATGTCACAATCCGTTTTGCGGTAGAAAGTATAGCCAGTAGCGGGTTGCAGATTTTCCAACAGCACATTTTTTCCATTAACAACTTTATAGGTAGTTGGCATAGGATCTCCCAACTTTTGAATCATATAGCGGAAGGCAGGCGATATAACATTACTGGGCCAATTTGCCAATACAGATGTAGCAGTGACGATACTAAACGTACCATTATAGAATGGTTCGCATCGTTCCAAAGATCCTCCAAATTCGGTACACGCATAAGCGTTTTCATATATAGCTGCTTCACCAGACATTGTCATTCGGGTTCTTGTAGGTGGTTTGTTGTAGTTTTTAACCCCTTTGAAAGTTGTAAATTGACTGGCAGTTTTTCCAGGTTCTATTTCCTGTACATCGATCACTAGATTTTGTCGACCATCATAGTAAAAAGGTTTATCGAATGTTAAAATGACAGTATTTCCAGACCCGCTGATTCTACCATTAAAAACTTCGGTAAGTTCACTATCTGGGATATTGGGATCACCTTGAGCAAATTCTGTTTTATTGGTATAACCTATTGCTACACGCCATATAGTGGAGTTTTCAAAAGTAGAAGATGAAAATTCTAGAAAATATTTAAGTGAAGTGATAGTACCTCTAAAACGCATCTCATCAGGGTAATATATTGTTTGTGATCTTGAATATTCGGCCTGCACTGTGATAGGCTCGTAAACCATGTCAAACTTAGTTCCTACAATTACATTCGACAGTTGTTCTGCTTGAGAAAAAGTATTTGTTGAAATCAATAAGCTTATTAGAAGATAAAATGTAGTTTTCATTGTCTTATTTTTAAAGATGCTCGAATTTACAAAATAAAGTAACTGCGAGGTACTTTGAGGCCTGTTAATAACAAGGATTCTCTATTTAACGCCAATATAAGCTTTGGAAGATATTCTGACCTTATTGGTTCAATAAAGGATTTATTAAAAATTTGTCTGCATACGCTTTATAACAGTGGAACTCAAAACTCAGGGCAGATTATAGATCCCACAATGCATATGATAAGTGTTTTAGAAATGGCAGTACAGTTACTACCCTGTACCGAAGGAGAAGCGCTCGACGCTATGCATAAATATGTATGGGAATTTGATAAAAATAAAGAAACGGATAACATGTCCGGCGATAATAAAATATCAACTTAAAGTAAAAGATTATGGAAAATGATAAAATCAAATTAAATGAGTTTATAGAAAACCCAAAGCAGTATTTTGTACTTCTCAAACCAACAGTAGAAACCAGAAATGATTTGCACAATATTGAAATAAATGTAGAAGGATATAGAGACCTCTTTTGTATGATAATGGATCTGCTTAAAACAGCAAAATTTGCTCTGGACGGAATTGAAGTGAGTATGGATAGTAATATCAATACGGAAAGATATGTAGAAAGTCTGCTTAGAATAATTGAAATGCTGGTCCCATTGTAAGAAGCGGAACTACTAGACAGGCTTTACCAAATACATCTAGATGAAAGTAAAAACAACGTTTTAAATTAACTTGTTTCCATCTATAATTTTAACAAAACGGCGACTTTGGAGACGTTTTCCAGCCCCCGGCAGGGCAAGTGGTTTTGAGATGCGGAAAGTATTTCAAGCATCTCAGAACACAACTTGCTATTTTCTCTCGAAAATATTATTATCAATAGTTTTTAATTGAAAGGGCTTGATGCCCTTTTATTGTTTTGTCCGTATTTTTTAATTTCATGATTGTGTTTAGGTTAAAATCAGTTGTGGCAGGGTCATATTAGATATTGTTTTTGAAAGTCCCTGTCTATATAATTTTGCTTCCCTAAATTCCAGCGGTCTTAATGATAATTTTTTCATCGAACTCAAAATATATAAATATGTACAGTATAATTTACGTATTTATGCGCATCTGCTGATACGTATTTGTGCGCAGATGAATTTCTGTAGGGATGGTCAGATATAAAGCTGTAAATAATATTATAAGTAAGTGTACTTGTAAAACTGTAAAGGAGTATGTGTGTACATACGTTTTTATGTTTTTATAGTTTTACATAAATACTTCTCTGTATAAATAAGTAAATACAGTGCTATTTAGATATGTACAACCATAACTATTTTCAAAAGAAAACAGAAAAACCCGAAAAAAGAAAAAGAAAGCAATTTCGCAGGACGGGATGTAGGCAGGCCAAAAGGAATCGGAATAAGTCCCGAAGGGTGACTTGTGAGCATGCGAGCAAGGCATTATGCCGAAGTCTTTTTGCCAGACTAAGACAGCCCGTCATACCTTCGTTTTCTTTTTATTTCTTCGGAAAAATATAAAGTAAAAAGAATCTCGTGTTTAATAATTTAAGGAACAGGATTAAATCCAGTGATAGGGATTGTCCTTGCGGTTAAGATAGCAGTACATTTCTTCCTTTTTAAGTTCGGGAAAGAATCTTATAGCACGGTCAATGGCATAATTGGGAAGGAAATAGATTTCGTCACGAATAGTTTTGATAACTTTTTCATGTCCATAAAAATGCACGATTTTATCTATCTCATCCTGTTTTCTATGTTCTATGATACGGACAATAATAGTTTTATAGGCTTTCTCAAAGTCCATAGCATCTATATCGAAATCCCAAAAAAAAGAGAGGAACCAAATTAGGAACTCTGTTATTTTTTTTAACTACTGCCAAAATATGAAATCAATTAAAAAAAGATATTTAACCTAAACGCCCACTTTATCATATAAAGTAATGTTCTTTTTAATCAAATGTGTTTTCAATTCTTTCCATGTGCTATCTCTTAAACTGCATGCTGGTATAACTTTTTTTGAATCAAAAGTTTCTATTTTTAAAGAGATAGCAGATTTAGGAGGCTGTACAATTGATATGCTGGAAATAGAGTCAAACTCTATTTCATTTGTTTTCCAAAACCAAATAGGATTTTTTGATATTAGTTTTTTATCCGTTAAGATAAAATAATTCATTGGTAATGTGAAAATTGAAAATAAAACAAAAAAAATGGGAAAACCGACCCAGCCTGCAGCACTTCCTGCTAAAATGCCTTTTATAAAATATACGCAGACGAAAATAAAAAATAGGATAAGTATTATTGCGCTAAATGTTGAAATGAAATTTCCGGTATAAATTTTATGTTCATTATTGTTTTTCATAGACAATCGAATAGACTGATAAATTATAGTGAAAGGTAGGGTTTGAATATTTATTTCCGATGGTTTAACACTGAAACTAAATCCAGTGGTATGGCTTGTCCTTGCGGTTGAGGTAGCAGTACATTTCTTCCTTTTCGAGTTCGGGAAAAAATTTAAGGGCATCTTCAATGGCATAGTTGGGCAGAAAGGAAATCTCTTCACGGACTGCCTTAATTACTTTTTCACGACCATAAAAACGCACGATTTCGTCAATTTGATCCTGACCTCCACGCTCAACAATACGGGCAATAACCATTTTATATCCTCCATCCCAATCAATGCTGTCGAATCTAAAATCCCAGAAGAATTTAGGGTGAAGATTGGGTATTTTTCTAGTTAATTTCTCCATTGTTTTTTGAATAATGGTTAGTATCAAATATAAGCATTTTTTGCTGAATTACCTGCGAAAACCTCTCTTTTTATTGGGGTTAATTGGTAAATCCTGGCTTTCTGATTTAAATTTATATAAAGGATTTTTTACTGCCAGTTCCAGACGTTTTTTAATGTTTTTCCAGTTCTGCTCTTTTTCTTTGAGCATGTCTACACCGTCAAATGTGGTAATCTTGTCATAAGTATTCAGGCCTCTGCAAGCCCAGTATGGATTTTTATCATATTTTCTCTGATAGGCTTGCAGATAAAACTTTAGAGGTTCTTGCTCAAGCATAAAGTACATGTCGACAAAATCCTTGTATCTGGTACCGCTCTGATGGATTGCATGGAGTTTCATTGCCCCAATATCTTCATTAGAAATCATGCGGACTCCTTCTGCTGTTTCCACAGAATTCAGGAGAGGGTAATTGTGTGTAACAATATCGACTTTTATATTATCGATGAAGGTAAGAACTGTGTTATTGTAGAGTCTGCTTATCTCTTTATTTGCGTTGTAAGTGGTATGCAAATATTTGAGCATCGCCTGCGGATCAAAATCTTTTGTTGTAAAAAGATCTATGTCTACCGATAAACGGTGTCCTAATCGTAAGGCCAGCGCCGTACCGCCAACTAATATGTGGTTTTTTAAATTTTCATCTTTCATAAGCCTTTGGAGAAGTTCCCACATTTCCGAAGTAACAGTTTCTTTGCAGAGCATAATTTTATATTTTCAGAAAAATTAATTCTGAAAAAGCCCTACTCTCTTGAAGTGTCCTCTATCGGCTTTATTTGACAGAGGATGTCCAATCCTAAAGATATAAGACTGTATTTGGAATAGCTAAGACAAATACTTCCAAATACTCCCAAGTACTTCCACAGTAGGTTACCACTACTGATTATAAAATATATTGGTTTTTTAGTAACACTATTAATTAAAGTCATGAAAAATGAAGAAAAAAAGAACCCGCATAAAGGGGGCAGACCTTCCAAAATAGATCCCGCAGTCCACCGCTATTCCATCAGTCTTACTGCAGAAGAAAACGCACGTTTCCTGACTCTTTTCGAAACATCAGGGATGCATGTAATGGCACACTTTATTACAGCGTGTATTTTTCAAAAAGGGATCAAAACAATTAAAATTGATAAAGCGACTATGGATTATTATATGCGCCTTACCTCCTTTTACAGCCAGTTTAGGGCTGTCGGGGTAAATTATAATCAGGTTGTCAAGATTTTATATCAAAAATTTTCCGAAAAGAAAGCTTCGGCATATCTGTACAAACTCGAAAAGCAGACAATAGAATTAGCTGTTTTATCTAAAAAGATAATACAGCTCACAGAGGAATTTGAAGAAAAGCATATGAAAAAAGAGTCTTGATATGATAGCGAAATTCTAAGAATAGTAGATTTATACTAGTGTCGATTCATGTACAATGTATGAAACATGATTTTTTAGTGTACCCTATATAAAGAATTGATAAGATACATCCGTAAGATTTTATTAATTGCTGTTTATCAAACGAATGGCTATATACTGCCACAGCTTTAGTTTATACCATCATAAAGTGTCAGTGTGCATTTTTTGTTTTAAAGATTACGATCTTAAAAGATAAAGAGTACCAGCGAAACTATTAGTGAAATGACTTTAAGCATGCATTTTTATAGTCATTAAAATAAGTAATGATGTGTAAGTAGTAAAGATCGTGAAAATGGTCTTTTGCCGTTTGCAGCAGAAGGTGAAAGATAGCAAATAAATAAATTAATAAAAGAAGAATTATGGGAGGTAGAAATTTCGTAAAGCAACAGGCTGAAAGTCGGGATATAAGACTCGAACAAAAAGAAAACAATTTTTGCGATCAGAAACAAAAAGCTGAAAAATTAACTATTGAAGAATTAAGAAGGTTTAAAGGTTTTGAAACAGTATCAGAATCGGAGGGACAAGATATAATTGAACACCTGTTTCGGTTAGCAGTAATAGTTTATAATTTTTAAACTAAAATTATGAGTATTGAATGTATTTATTAAGTGGCTCGAAAGGTTCATAAGAAAAGATTTTGTAAAATTATTGGAAGAATGTGAATCAGAATCTCAATTTACTTAGTATTGCTTACACCGTCCATCAGTTTTTGGATATCGTCATAGCGGTAATACATAAGTCCGCCAATTTTATTGTAGGGAAGAGTGCCGTTTACTCTAAGATTTTGAAGCGTTCCAGCCGAAATACTTAGAAGTTTACGCACCTCATAACTTTTAAGCCATACGCGGGTTTCCTCGCCTTTCTTGCGAGGGTATTGTTGATATCGCTTGATTTCTTCTAGCAATTCTTTTTTAAACTTTTCAAGGTCATCTCTTGTAATAAGATCTACATTCATAATACTCAGTTTTACATTACTATGTCATCACCATAATAGTATTGGCTTCAGATCGAAACAAAATAAAAGTATAGTAGCATTAGAAAGCACAAATGTGTTCTGTTTGGCAGGCATTTGCTCTTTTTTTCTGCTAAGAAAAATCATGATCAAATCAAATTAGATTAAAGCAATAGAAAGGCAGTCTTTAATTTAGACTACCTCTATCAAAGTTCCTAAGCTTTCAATCGTCTAATAAATGAGTAGACATCCGCTGTTTAAGTTTGTGCATATCCTCGCTGAGTTTTTGTTCAACCACCTTAGCATAGATTTGAGTGGTACGGATGCTTGTGTGCCCGAGCATTTTTGATACGCTTTCAATAGGTACTCCATTGCTAAGGGTAACAGTAGTTGCAAAAGTATGCCGTGCGATATGAAAGGTGAGAATTTTTGATATTCCGCAGAGGTCAGCTATCTCTTTCAGATAGCCGTTCATACGCTGATTTGAAATTACGGGAAAAACTGTACCGTTATTAAGTGCCCTTGGATCATCTATATATTTTTCCATTAATTCTATCGCCTGTGGCAGAAGCGGTACACGTACGCCAGTATCTGTCTTTGCCCTGCTCGTAGATATCCAAAGCCCGCCGTCTATACCTGTAATAATCTTGCTTGGGGTTAGTTCAGCTAGTTCAATATACGAAAGACCAGTGTAGCAGCTATACAGAAACATATCCCGAACATTTCTCAGCCTTTCGATTGTAAATTCTTTATCTACCAGCGATGCAAGTTCTTTACCGTTCAATGATTGCCGTTCTACTTTGTCAAAATGTTTTTTGAAGCTGGCAAAAGGATCTTTAACAAGCCAATCCAGCTTGATAGCCATATTTATCATTTTTCGCAGCCTTTCGATATGCTTCATGATGCCGTTGTTATTTAGTGGCTTTTGGTGATCCTTGGGAACATAATTAAATAGATAGCGTTCAAAATCCAGAATAAATTTGTACTTAAGCTGCGAAAGGGCAATATCATTTCTGTAGAGTTTCTCCCTTAGGAATGTTTTTAAGTACCGTTGCGTGGTATGGTAATTCTTCATGGTTCCCTGAGCAAGTTTATGCATCTGCTGTTCATTATGATATTCCATCAGAACCATTAGAGTTGGAGTTGTGTTGTCCGTGCCCATTACACGGTCGCGTATAGTAGGGCCGTCTATAGCAGCATCATTCAGTAGCATCTGCTGATAGGTATTTATGATTTTTGCCTTGAACTGGTTAAGAAAAATGTTGAGTTCAGTAATTTCTTTGCGGTTTCCCTTAGCCATGCCTTTTCTTTCATCCCATTCAGCAGCCTTAACGGAACGCTTGACTGAAATCTCAGTCCGTTTTCCATTTACCGTTACTCGGGCACAGATAGGAGCCGAACCTTGCATCGTAGTTTTTTGGGTCTTTAGGTAAAAGAGGACCCCGAATGTAATTCCTGCTGTTTTCATATCTCAAAAATTTAATGTTTCAGATCAATTGCACATTAAAGGGGTCCCAAGAAAGCTGGATTTTCTTTTGAAAAACTGCATAATTTGAGAAGCACCAAATGTTAAAATTTTAGTACAACTGATTGATTTTCAAAATATTAAAATGAATTTTGGAACCTAAAGATAAAAAAAGAAAAGGGGGTAGCCGAATAGGTCCCATTTTCTTTGATATAACTTGAATATTTTGGAGTTGAATAAAAAGAAAAACCCCTTAAATCATACGATTTAAGGGGTTTTGACTGCCTTTGAAAGGCTCTTTAGTCGGGGTGGCAGGATTCGAACCTGCTGTCTTCCCGATTTTAAATCGGGACGCGATAACCATTCTCTTCTCTGTTTGTTTATATTTTAGCTTAAAGTAGAAATAGCTTTTACTTTAGTTTATTGCAAAAAAAAAAAAGTCTTTTCAAATAAATGAAAAGACTTTTGTCGGGGTAGCAGGATTCGAACCTGCTGTCTTCCCGATTTTAAATCGGGACGCGATAACGGTTCTTTTCTCTGTTTGTCGATGTTTTATTTTAAAGTAGTAATAGTTTTTACTGTAGTTTATTGCAAAAAAAAAAGTCTTTTCAAATAAATGAAAAGACTTTTGTCGGGGTGGCAGGATTCGAACCTGCGGCCTCCTGCTCCCAAAGCAGGCGCGATAACCGAGCTACGCTACACCCCGAAAGCGGCTGCAAAGATAGACATTTATTTCAGTTGTCAAAACATTTTTTGAAAATAAATTTTATTTATTTCTATATAGTTATTTAGGATTTATTTAAGGCTCTAATTTTTATAATATAGATTACATTTGCATCTCAGTAAAATTAAAATTATGTCAGATACAATCGAAAAAATTAAATGCCTAATTATAGGTTCTGGACCAGCAGGTTATACTGCGGCTATTTATGCTGCCAGAGCTAATATGAATCCAGTTTTATATCAAGGAATGCAACCTGGAGGACAATTAACAACTACAAACGAAGTTGAAAATTTCCCTGGTTATGTTGATGGAGTTACTGGACCAGAAATGATGATACAATTACAAAGCCAAGCACAACGTTTTGGTGCTGATATAAGAGATGGTTGGGCTACCAAAGTTGACTTTTCTGGAGATATCCATAAAGTTTGGATCAACGATACTATCGAATTACATTGCGAAACGGTAATTATTTCTACCGGAGCATCTGCTAAATACCTTGGATTGCCATCTGAGCAACATTATTTAAAAATGGGTGGTGGAGTTTCAGCTTGTGCTGTTTGCGACGGATTCTTTTACAGAAACCAAGAAGTTGTAATCGTAGGAGCAGGAGATTCAGCTTGCGAAGAAGCACATTACTTATCTAAACTTTGTAAAAAAGTAACGATGTTGGTAAGAAGCGAAAAATTCAGAGCTTCAAAAATTATGGAAGATCGTGTTCGTAAAACCGAAAATATCGAGATATTAATGAACCACGATACTGTAGAGGTAGTTGGAGACGAACAAGTAGTTACTGCTGTAAAAGCAAAAAATAAAACTACTGGTGAAATTTTTGACATTCCAGCAACAGGATTCTTCGTTGCAATTGGTCATAAACCAAACACAGATATCTTTAAAGATTTCTTGACTCTAGACGAGACAGGTTATATCATTAATACTCCAGGAACATCATTAACAAATGTACCAGGTGTTTTTGTAGCTGGAGATGCTGCTGATCATGTATATCGTCAGGCAATTACTGCTGCAGGTACAGGATGTATGGCCGCATTAGATGCTGAAAGATATTTGGCTTCAAAAGACTAATTAGTTCTTTACAATCTATAAAAAAAGTCCCATTCGCCGCGGCGAATGAGACTTTTTTGTTTTTATACTTATAGATAAGGTTTCGACTCCGCTCAATCTGACAATGCTATGTTATCATATATTGTCAAATTAACTTAAGACGAGATTTATTTATTTCAATCTTTTTATCAGTTTTGCTTCCTCAGAAAAACGGGTAAGTTCAATTTTAGGTGTTCCCAAAAGCTGAACTTCGGCTTTATCTCCAGCTGCAATAGTAATGGTAGTTTCTGCAAGTAAGCTACAAGTAGAATAACTCTCGGCAGTAAGATTAGCATTTTTTACAGTAAATTTATTTCCTGTTAGTACAGAGTTGTTATCCAGTCTAAAAGTTCCATTAGTAGCAGAACCTTCAATAGCTGCATTGGCTTTTTGATATAAATCACATTTAAAATCTGTTGCAACAACCAATGCTTTTAAACCAGCATTTTTACTTAATTGCACACTTCCATTTTCTGATTTTAAATTTAGTTCCGTTTTCGATTTATCATCAGCAATCAAAGCAAATTTCTTAGAATTTACATTCAAAAATAACTTCGAGTAATCTACAGAGTTAAAAGTAATATCATCAAGCTGAACTTCCTGAATGGCATTTACTACAGTCGCATTTTTTGCAATAACTTTAATTAAATCTTTAGTATAAGTTACTCTTACAATTAGCTTTTTAAAGATACTAGCATCTTTAGATGTGTAAAGACGAAGCAATTGTCCGTTTAAATCCATGCCAATAATTTCATGAAGATTATCGTCGGCTTCAATCTTTATTTCGTTTTTTTCTCCACGTTCTAAGTAAACTTCAAGATTGTCATTAACTTCAAGACTATTAAATTCGCCTACTTCTTTGGTTGCTATAGTTACTGTTTTTGAACCTTTTATCTTTTCTCTTTTTTGTGCAAAAGTTGCTGTAGTAACAACTAAAAGCAGGAGTGCTAGTGTGTAATTTTTCATTAAATTTTGTTTTTTACAAATATAAAAAAATCATCCACTTGCGGTGGATGATTAATATAATTTTAAGTACTATTTAAGTATTAGTCCTGATCGATGCTTCCGCCAGAACTAGATTTTTTTTCTATAGATTTTGGGACAGAGTTGTAATTAATATTTCCTCCGCTGCTAGCATCAGCTTTTAAACTTACTATTGGGTGTACATATACAGTAGCTCCACTAGAAGCTTGTGCTTCAATTTCGTTTGCTAGCAATCTTTTTGCACTAATATCACTTCCGCTAGATGCAGACACATTTAGTTTTAATGCTTTTCCCTCAATAACTATTGAGCTACCGCTACTTGTCTCGCAAGTAATAGCATCCGATTCTATGTTTAGACTCATGTTTCCAGAGCTTGAGGCATCCAGACTAATATCTTCGCCTCTTAAAACATTCTGACTTTTTACAGATGATCCACTCGAAGCTTTAATCTTATCAATGAAAGGCATTTTTACGATAACCCTTTTAGATTTTATATTTTTAAAAGAGTTGTAGTCAGATTTAATAACCAAAGTATTTCCTTCCACTCTTGTGGTAATTCCGTTTATCAAATTATCATCAGCTTCTACAGTAATTTCAGTTTTGTCTGATTGTTCAATTACAAGATCTATAGCATTGCTAACAGATACATTTCTAAAATCTCCCTGAACCGTTCTTTTTTCAGTAATAACTTTTCCGCTTCCTACTATCGATTTAAAATTATTCGAGTAGTTACAAGAAGCAAACAACAAAGCTGTTAAGGCAACAACTATAAACTTGGTAATCCACATAATTATCTTGATCATGACTAATTAATTTTAATTATAACTCCGTTTTTGTCTGTTGTTAAGCGTCCTGAAGTTTTCTTTCCGTTCAAGACTTCTTTTCCGTTTATTTTAACCGATACTTCATTTATAGTATCATTTGAATCGATATCTTCAATATCTTCAACATCATCAAATTCATTTTCAGAGATAGGGCAGTTCAAACATTTAACTTTAGAACTTTCTACTTTATAAATGTAATTATCAGAACTGAAATGCAAATTAAAGAAATTGTCATCAGACTCATCATAATCTTCTACCGAAGCATCTGGTTTTAGTAATTGACCTTCTGGTAAGTATAAATATATTTTTACTTCTTGGTCTCTAAATTTATTTTTAATATCAGTAAGAAGGTAATTGTCTAGTATAAGCTGGTTTCCTTTTATTTCAAATTTATAGTTTATTTTTTCAGCTCTTTCCTTAGCATCAATGTATGATTTTCCTCTTGCAGTCTTTTCTATCTGAATGTAAGCTGTTTTTTCATCAGTGTGCAATACTCGCAGGTTAACATTAGTTGAATAGATTAATTGATGGTTTGCCGAATCCTGTACAAATTCAAAATCTCTGTGATGATCAAGATCTTTAGAGAAATAATCATTGTATTTAAACTTTACAAAAAGAGTATCAGTAGTTTTAATGTTTATTGGTTGCTTTTGTACCGTTTTGTTGTCATATGAAATTTCTGTAGCTTGTTTTATTCCAATACTTATTGCTAATGCCATTGCGATAATCCATACAGCAAGAAGCGTATATTTTGCTATGTTTCCTATAGATTTCATGTTTGGCGCTAATAATTTAAATCCTAAAAGCGTCAAGAAAAAGAACGGAATTCCAACAGCAAAGAACATTAATAAACCAAACATCCAGATAGGATAATCAGTAAAGTTTCCAGCATCTACAAAGTTTTGCCAAGGGAACTCAACAAAAAGATTAGTTCCTAGAGTAAAAACCCCAATAAGTAATAAGATTAAGGTAGAGATACCCGACATGATTAAAATAATTCCTAAAAACTTAGCAAAGATTTTAAAAACAGTCATGATAAAATCACTAAAACCACTTCCTAGTCTTTCAGCACCCGATTTTACCTGGTTTCCCATTTTATCATAATCGGCATTTTTAAATTTATCCGAAAAAGACTCAATTTCCTCACGTACCTTTTTTTCGATATTCGAAATCGTAACCGGTTCACCAGTCATTTCTAGTTTTTCCGAAGTTGTTACAGCTTCGGGAGTTACAATCCATAATACGATATAAGCAAGTATTCCAGTTCCAAATCCAGCAAAAACAAATATCAAGAACATGATTTTTAACCAAACAGAATCTATTCCAAAATAGTGACCCAAACCAGTTGCTACACCACCAATCATACCTTTTTCTTTATCACGGTATAATTTTTTAGATTTACGAGTTCCAGAATTGCTAAATGATTGATGAGATGCATTAGATTCTTCCTCGATAATGTAGTCCTCAGGTTGTCCCATTACTGCAATAACCTCATCCACATCTTTTAATCCCACAACATGTTTTTCACTTTTTTGTTTCTCGGTTAATAATTCCGATACACGCATTTCAATGTCTTTAATGATTTCATCTTTACCAGAAGAGTTACCTAAAGAACGTTTTATAGCGTCAAAATAGCGCGTCAGTTTCAAGTATGCATCTTCATCTATATGAAAGAACATGCCTCCTAAGTTAATATTTACAGTTTTGTTCATGACTATTGTTTTTGATTGGTGATTAGTGTTACAGCATCCGAAAGTTCATTCCAGGTGCCATTTAGTTCGTTTAAAAATGTCTGACCTATTTCAGTTAATCCATAATATTTTCGTGGTGGTCCAGAAGTCGATTCTTCCCAGCGATAATTAAGTAAACCGTCGTTTTTTAATCTGGTTAATAATGGATAAATAGTTCCCTCTACAACCAGTAATTTTGCGTTTTTCAAAGTGTCTAATATTTCCGATGTATAAGCATCTTTTTCTTTCAGTACAGATAAGATACAAAACTCAAGAACACCTTTGCGCATCTGTGCTTTTGTGTTTTCAATGTTCATAATTTCATTTTGTTTTGTTTAGATTGACGTTTCGTTTTTTGATCGATGATTGGTGATTGATTGATGATTTTTTTTGAAGCTTTTTCCTGCTCTCCGCTATATCTTTTTCTGGCAAAAGAGCCAGAAAAAGGATGCCGCTTCTATCAGGGCTAGGCTCATATATTGTATATAACTTTTAATTTTTACAATTACTTAATAAAAGGAATCGTAAGTGGGTATTTGTATAATTCTCCGTTCGAAGCTTTTATCGAAGCATAAATAACCAAGAAGAACTCAACTACTTTAAGCATTCCAAAAATTAAGATTGCTAAAACTCCAATACTTAAGATTCCGATATTGTCCCCAAGATTAAAATTATTCATTGTAAAATCGTTGTCATTAATAATTACATCCATCGGAATGTTCTTGAAGATTACAAAAACAAAAATTGGAATAGCAATTAATGCAAGAATCAAAGTGTATAATAATAAGCTCAACTGAAAATTTAAAGCTTGTTTACCATGATGATTCACAAATTCTGACTTGTCTTTTTTACTCGACCATAATAATATCGGGAAGATATAATTCCCAAAAGGGATAAAATATTGAGTTAATGTACTCAAATGAGTAAACGTTGCCATGTTTCTTTCTGATGATGTTTCCATGATTAGTGGTGTTGATGTTTCCATGATTAAAAGTATATAGTAATTTCTTATACAAATATATGGCTAAAAGACAGTATCTTGTTTTGCATAGTACTAATTATTAACAAAATTTTAACAAAGTTGAAATTTATTTTCTATAAAAAAGGTATTGAAAACCAGTGTTAAGTATTGCTTTTATTGAGGTTTTAGGAAAAAAATAGCAATTTATTGTGCGTGCATAGTTTTTTTGTATTTTTACATAAAAATCAAAACGGTATGGCAGTTTCAGTTTCTAAACTCAATAAATTTGTATTATTCAAATTACCATCGGCCTTCATTTGTGGAGTACGAGTAAAAGAAATCAACGATAATAAATGTGTTGTAACGGTAAAACACCGTTGGATAAACCAGAATCCTTTCAATTCTATGTACTTTGCAGTACAAGCCATGGCAGCCGAACTTACAACAGGAGCATTGGTAATATCCGAAATCCAAAAAAGCGGACGCAAGATTTCAATGCTAGTGGCAAATAACAAAGGAAACTTTACCAAGAAAGCAACTGGGCGTATTACATTCGTATGTAACGACGGTCATTTAATAGCCGAAGCTATCCAAAGAACAATCGAAACAGGAGAGGGGCAAACCTTCTGGATGAAATCTATAGGAACCGATGAAAAAGGAATTCAAGTATCCGAAATGGATTTTGAGTGGAGCGTACGTGTAAAATAACGATTTAGCCATAGATAAAGAGTTACAATTGTCTATATAAGGAAAGGAAGGGAAAGGAACGCAGATGAAACGGATCTTTTAAAAGAATCATCAAACAGATTTAAAGTTTGTGAAAGAAAATCTGTTTTCATCTGCGTTTTCGCGATAGCGAATCCGTTTCATCCGCGTACTAAGCACATAAACTTATAAAAAAATGCCTCAATTACTTGAGGCATTTTTTATGGAATACAAAGAAGTATTATTTCTTAGCGCAACATTTTTTGGCATCTTTGCCAGCCATATCTTTATCACATTTTTTTCCTTCAGCTTTGCATTTAGCTTTACATTTTTCGATATCAGCTTTGCTCATTGTTTTCGAACAAGTTTCTTTTTTAGCAGTTGGTTTACCTTCTTGAGCGCTAACACCCATAGAGAATAAGGCAATAGTTAGAACAGTGATTACTTTTGTCATTTTGTTAGGTTTTTTTGAATGTTGATGATTTCATTTTTAGATAGTTCTAAAAATATAAATCAAATATAATATGATTTACTCTTTGTAAGAATAAGAGTAACGTTAATGTTTTTATAAAATCTTTTTAAGGTTCTTAGTAAAGGTTTAAAAGGTTCAGAGGAACAAAGGTTCAAAGGTTCAAAGGTTTTTTGTAGAGACGCACAGCAGTGCGTCTACATAATATAGGTTTAGACATAAACTAACCACAAACTTGTCTTTCTGAGGAACGAAAATATGAGCGATAGCGAACTGGTGAAGCAATCACCGCAAGAAACTCCAGAATCTTTGTCTAGCTACTAGTAAAGATTCTTTATTTTTCGGAATAGCAATACCCGCATATCTTTGTCAAAGTTCAAAACCAAGAGTGTAAGGAACTTTGAAAAAGCTCAAGTTTAAAGTTGGTCTGCACAATTTTGTCATTTCGAGGTACGAGAAATCTTCGCGAGAAGCTCGACAAAGATTGAACTTTCGTTACGGAGTTACTTGCTAAGATTTCTCGTGCCTCGAAATGACAAGTTTGGGGATTGTTTTGTGTAAAACTAAAGTTTCTTACACTCTTGGTTCAAAATTTTGACAAAGATTATGGAGTCTCTCATAGAATTATTTTACCATAAACTGCAATACCCTATTATGATTCAACAAATCCTCTTCAGAGTCATTATAAACTTTCTGCCAATCAAAATTTGGAATCTCTATTTTGGTTAGAGCAGTTCCGTCCCAAATTATTTCGAAGCCATTATCTTTTAGTTTTTCGGCTACTTTTTTACCCACTTCTATTGTAACCGTATCATCCGAATTATCTATTTTCTGAAAAGCAATCATCAAGTTTCTAGTATCAGGGTCAATAGCTCTTTCTAAATCCTGTCCGTGATAAAAACAATACCCATCCGATTGTACTTGTTGTTTTCTTAATTCTATTTCTACCTCAACAACTTCGTATTCGCCTTCGCTGGTGGTGTAACCTGCATTATGAAGCGCAATAATATTTGATTGGCTCAGTTCATTAAAAGCTTTTACAAGTCTTTCGGTATCAGTTGGTGATTTCCACGTTTTACTCGCTTCTAGATGTTTTTTAAATTCGGCATCAATAGTTGTATTAACCCATTTTTCTGAGACGTCATCTTCCATTTCTTCATCTTCAACTTGTTCCCAAGTCATTTCTTTAATCTCATCAATAGGAAAAAATCCCATTTTTATTTGGTTCACTAATGAATCGTATATGTATTCTTGATCTTCGGTCATGATTTTTAATTTAGAGTTTGGGATAATTTATTTTATGATGGAGCAAATTATAATTTTACTTTAAATTCTTTAGAGGCATTATATTCAGGCTCGTAAATAACAAATTCATTATCTAAGTTTGAAACTGCTGTAATTATAATGTATTCTGGATTTTTGGACATTATATTTTCAAGTTTGATATGTTTCTTAAATTCATCAAAAGTAGCATTTGGGTTTTTTGATATAAAATTATAATAAGTACTATCTATCTTTCCTGTCCAAAGAAGTGAATTTTGAGCTCTGTTTCCATCATCAGATACTATTAGGTTTTTATTTTTGTCAAATAATAGTATTTTAATATTTCCATCATATTTAAAATCATAAAGTTTTTTTAGAATAACCTTGTTGCCAATTATTTCTACGACTTCATATTTTAGATGGTTTAAGACGATAGTTTTTCCAGTATCTTGTTTCGTTAATTTCTGAGTAGAATAATCAGTAAGAATTGATAACTCATAAGTAATAGTACCTTTTAGATTTACATTATTAGTAAAAGCAACAGTTTGGTTTTCGATACTTCTATATTCAAATTCAGAATTAGAATTTTCTTTTATTTTTCCTCCCATGCTATTAGCATTGGAATTTCCCATTTTAATTTCTTTGTTTTTGGAGTCTTTTAGTTCACTATTCGTGCTCTTTAAGCTAACGATGCCAAACAATTCTTCCTGATAATAGGTTGGGAAATCAGAATTTAATAAAACATTGAGATGGTTTTTATCTTTTTGTTCTAATGCGATTTTTGCGTTTGTAATAAAAAAATCGATATAAGTAACCAAGTTATCTTTACTATATTTTGATTTAATGAAAGTTATGTCAGGATTATAGGTAACTGATTTTACTTTTTCGAGACTAGGTTTTTTATAGTCTTTGTACATTTCATAGCTAAATTTTAATAAGTCTTCGTTTGATTGTGAAAATACATTTGAGCTTAGAAATAATAAAAAGAAAAGAGTAATATGTTTCATTTAGGTCTTTAGGATTAATTGTAGGATTGGATTAACTAGTTTTATTTCTTGTAAATAGTCTATGTGTTATAGAGCTAATATTAAAGCTCAGTCTTTGGCACTTTCAATCCACACCAAGTAGTTACATCTTCAGGATTAAATCCCGAGCAGTTACTGATATTGGCTTTTGGGAAAACAAGCACATTATTATTAGTATCACTTAAGTTAAAGTAATAATTATTAGAATCTTCTCCATATCTCCACACGTCACTAGAACCATCATTATGCACAGTTTCATTAAAAGTGAAAATAGAAGATTGTTTAGGAATGAAGTATTCTTTCTCGATAACAAGAGAAAATATGTTTCCTAAAATAGGAGTGAAGAATAAAACAATAAGGAACGCAAACAGAATGATAAGAAATATATTCTTTTTACTTAGAGTCCTTTTTTTGTTAGTGTTCATATAAGGGAGTTAATATATTTGGTGCAATTAATATTCTTTGATTTTATTTCTCGTAAATAGTTTTAGGATAAAAAGCTTTAAAAGCATTGTAAACACCTTGATGAATTACAGTCGAGTGAATTTCGTTTTGAATATAATCATAATACACTTTAGTATTCTTTTCGTTATTTTGCTTTAGCATTTCGCTTAAAGAAACGGCATCATCATACATTGTTTTATCTTCTTCTTTATTGCAAGCAGCAATATATACTAGTACAGGTTTGTTATCTTTTTCTTTAAGCAATTTAGGAGCTTCTGCTAATAATGATTGATCTCCCCACCATAAACTTGGGGCGATGATTATATAGTTGTCAAATAAATTTCGGTGTTTTAATAAAATTTCTGTTGCCAGAAGTCCAGCCAACGATTCACCGATAATAGTTTTGTGATTACTTGTGTTGAACTTTTTATCGATATAAGGTTGGAGTTCTTTTTCTAGAAAAGCAATGTATTTATCAGAACCACCATATTGAGGGAAGCTTTTTTTCTTGAATCCCATTTTTTCAACAAAGTCCAAATTGGGAACGGCAAATGTAAAATCGCGTCTTCGGTTTGTATTCTCTATCCCTACAACAATAGATTTAGGGAATCTGGCAATCCATGATTGGGTATTAAATCGTACGATTCCTGTAATATGAATAAAGTCTTCTTCGACACCTCCATCCAGAATGTATATAACAGGATATTTTGTGTTGTCTTTTTTATCGTATCCTTCGGGTAAGTATATGTTTATTGTTCTTGTTTCGCCAAGTTCTGCCGATTTTAATTTATCAGTAATTCCAAGAACTATCGGTTGACCTTCGTCTGTATCTTGTTTGTTTTTAGTTTGAGCAAAATTCTGACTTGATACTATAAGGAAGGTAAAGAGGTAGAATATTTTTTTCATGAAAGGGTGGATTATTGGCGTACGATTATTTTATATTTTTCGATTTGGCGGCGATGTCTCAAGACGTGCACAATGGCATGTTCCATGATTTGTTCGATATCGTAAATTTGCCCCCAAGAAGTTTTTAGTTTTTTAGCGTTATCTGATTCCTCAAGCTGATTGTCGTTTATGTCTTTAAAGGAATCTACCATAAAAACAAAGGAATCATTTAAATGATTGGTATAATCATGTATAGAAGTATGAAATATTTCATCTCGAAAATCTATCGATTCCCCTTTAAATCTTCGAATGTAAATTGCATAAGCATAACCTGAACAAACAACATGAGATAAAATCGTCTGGATTGATTTGCAGCTATCGTCTGTTGTTTGGGTGTCTACAATAGTTATAAGTTCAGCATCTGAAATGTCCGAAATTGTATTTTGTAAATCTATGATTGTCCGTTCATATTCATCTAGTAATGCGCCACTAGCCCCTTGTCTATAAGTTTTTGTCATATTATAAATTATTTATTTTGAAATATGCCAAAGGCTCATTTTACGTCTGGTTGAGAATCCTAATTTTTCATATAGTTTTATAGCACCAATATTACTTTCGACTACGTGTAAATATGGTGTTTTATTCTGATCAAAAATATTGTTTACGGCGTGAGCAATTAATTGTTTGGCATAACCTTGTCCTGTATACTCAGGATGAGTAACAATTGCGCTTACCTCGGTAAAGTCATCCATTTTCATACGTTCGCCTGTAACTGCAATAAGTTTATTGTCTTTAAATATTCCGAAATAATTACCTAGTAAAGCAGTTTTTCTTTTAAAATAACCAGGTTGAACCAAACTAACTAGTTCAAATAAAGCGTCAATGTGTTCGCTAGTTGTAAGAGCAACGATGTTTTCTTTTATTTCAACATCTATTCGGTCATGAATAATCATTTGCAAACAAATCAATTCGTTTTTCAATTCAAGTTGATCTGAAAGTTGAGGTTTCTCACCAACTATAAAAAAGCCATTTGTTAATTTCGAATATTCATCAATAGATTCTGAAATGTTTTCAAGGATTATAAATCCTCCAAAAGGACAATAATCAGGATTGTAAAATTTGATGTTATTGTAATTTATTGAAAATTCCTGGTGCGTTTCAGATAAAGAATACCAAGCGGGATTGTCTAATTTTGTGTAATCGGTATTCATATGTTTGGTATTGCCAGAATTACTTCGAGCGTTTATTATTGTATGCTTTTGCCTAAAGATTGAATAGATGTTTCTGAATATTTAGTTTGTCTTTAGTTTACCTTTCTTTGCTCTTTCATAAATAAAAGAACCAATAATGTAGAACCAAATGAGAGTTGATACACCAAGAAATGCATCTCCAATGTTTTTAAAACCCTGAAGTTTAATCACTGCTCCGGTAACTAAACCTACAGCTGCTAAAAACAAGAGTAATCTGGAAATCTTTTTCATATCGTGTTCTTTAAATTGATTTTAAATGATTTTACTTAGAAAGGTAATTATTCGTTAAAATCATCTTTTTGTAAGTGCGACTTTTAGGCCAAGTAAGATAAAAACAATTCCAGTCATTTTGTTTAATCGACTTTCGGCATTTTTGTTTTTATTAAAAAGAGTTGCAACATTACTTCCCATTAATGCCAAAAATGAACACCATATTAAGGTTATGATAAAGATGATGAATCCTAGTAATAAGTATGGAACAGGATTGTTTATCTCTGAACTTTTTACAAATTGCGGTAAAAATGCTAAGAAGAAAATTGCAATTTTAGGATTTAGAACATCGCTTAAAAGTGCTGTGAAAAATAACTTTCTGTTAGCGGTATTTTTAACTTCAATAGATTTTATTTCTGTTTGATCTGCTTTTGCGGTAAGCGATTTATAGCCCAGATAAAATAAATAGGCAGCTCCTAAATATTTAACTATGCTAAATGCCAGTGCCGATTGTGCCAGAATGAGCGAAAGCCCAAATGTAGCTGCAAGTGTATGAACGATTAGTCCTAAACTAACTCCTAATGCCGAATATAATCCTGCTTTTTTGCCTAGCGAAATACTTCTTGTTAATACCATGATAGTGTCAATTCCTGGAGTAATAACTACAATTGTTGCTGCTATTATAAATGTTCCTAAGCTTTCTATTCCTGTCATGGCTATCGTTTTTAGTATTAATAATTGATTTTGTATTAACTTAAATCAGTTTTGGGTAATTATTCTTAACACATAGGAACATAGGTTTTGTAAACTCAAAAGAGGCGTTTCACTTATTAAAAAGCCATATAGATGACTATGTGAAAGGAAGATGTTTCTTTTTGTCTTCTTTTTACAAAGAAAATCTATGTTTCTATGTGTTAAATGTTTTTTAGAATTACACACTATGGGTTGAACTTAAGTTCTAAGCATTAGCTAAAATATGAATTTATTTATCACGAAATTAATTTTTTTATTAAATCCAAATCTACAGGTTTATCGCTCGGTAGGGCAACAAAATAATCTAATTGCCATTGTTGTGTTTTCTGTGCTTGTTTACTTGTTGTATTGTCCCAAGGTGGATATACACGAATGGCACGTTTGCCTTCTTTCTTATCATCAGATAAAATTCCTTTTTGGTGTAGTATCGATTTCGGAAAAATAAATTGTCCAAAGTGAGAACCATTTCTAGTGCTTACAATAAATAAATCGATATCATCTGTAATCTCAAAAGGGGCAATAGGACCTTTTAGGCTTCTTTTCCACAACGTAACAAATTGTCCCACTTTTGTTGGGGTAATTTTTGCCACACGGTATATAACAGCCTGATTGTTTATTTTAAAAGTGTAAGCGCCATAATCGGCACTTTCTGCTTCAGCTATAGGTTGCGAACATTCTAAGTTGCAAGTATCGTATAGTAGTTCTTTTGCTTCAAGCAAATCGTTATGAATGGTATTTGTAGACCAAATGGTTGAGGTTGTCATGCTTTGTTATTAGATTTCTGAGGATTATATAAAATTTAAACTACCTAAGCCGTTTAGTTTTTATTTTCGTTTAAATTATTGGAGAGGTTATTTTTTATTGGTTTTCAAAATCCAATCAATACAGTTATCAATCCATTGTACATCGCTGGTAGGATTATCCATCCCGAAACCATGACCACCTTTGGCATAAAAGAAAGATTCTACTGGGACTTTGTTTTTTTGCAAAGCAGCAATAAATACAAGCGAGTTTTGTACTATAACATCAGGGTCATCTATGGCATGAGTAATAAATGAAGGAGGAGTATTTGGTGTTACATGCAATTCATTCGAGTATTCTTCAATTTCCTCTGGAGATGCATCTTTTCCAAGCAAATTATTTCTGGATCCCATATGTGTTAAACTATCTGTCATACTAATAACAGGATAAGTAAGAATCATAAAGTCGGGACGCAAATTGGTTTTTAACGGATTGTCGATATATGATTTGGTATAATGTGTTCCCGCAGTTGCAGCCAAATGTCCTCCGGCAGAACTACCCTGAATTCCAATTTTGTTTGGATTTATTCCCCATTTTTTGGCATTTTCTCTTACCAACTCAATAGCACGTTGTGCGTCTTGTAAAGGAACTATTTCTTTGTTTTCGACATATTTTGCAATCGGTAATCGGTATTTTAATACAAATCCTGCTATTCCGCTTTCATTTAGTTTTTTTGCAATAGCATAACCTTCATGATCAATTGCCACGCCCGAATAGCCACCACCAGGACAAATAATAACGGCAATTCCTGTAGCTTTATTTTTTTCGGGAAGAAAAACAGTGAGGTCTGGAGTAGCGACTCTTGTAATTACAGTGATTTTTTTTGCACCAGTGTCATAAACCATAACGGAATCTGTTAAGTCTGCAATTTCTTTAGCGTTTGGGACTTTACCGTTATATAAAGGGATAATATTTTGGGCATATTGAGAGTTAGACATTCCGACAAGTAAATAAAGAGTTAAAAGTAATTGTTTCATGAAGTTGTAAAATAGAACTTGAAATATAAGGAAAATATCAGAAAGAACGATTTACATTATCTTTCTATTCTCGGTTATTGCAAGTTCATATTCTTCGGAGTTGTGTAGCTTTCTTAGATTGTCTATTAAATAATCTATTTGCGCAAGACCTATTTCTTTATACTTTTTGATGTGTTCCTCACTCAGTTTTATCTCTCGTTGTGCATCGGCAAAACCTCCCAGAAAACACCAAAGAAAGTAATCGTTATCTCGTTTCTCAAAAATATAATCCCAATCTTTCCAATAAATTAGTTTTCCTTTTACCTTTTTAATCTCCAAATAAACAGGCTTAATTTTAAAATGCTCGTATTTGGTACATGAATAACGATGAGATTTTATCTTTTCGTTTTCAAGATATTTTTTAATTTCTTCAATCTGGTTGTGATTAAGATTGTACTCATAAGTAAGCTGTTTTATGAGTTCGTTGTCATCTATAAAAGCTGTATATCTAATAAATTTATCCAGTTTTTCGGCCCATTCGGTAACAGAAAGATCTTCACGTGTTATGAGATTTGTATTTTTAGAATTAATTATAAAAATCATTGTTAGGAGTTTACTGTTGGTTAAATCGAATTATTTATTTGCTTTGATCGACCTCTGTATAATATCAATAACTTATTTAGAGATTTCATATTTGTAGTATAACTATCTATTTGCAAATATTCTCTCCCACCAGGATAATCGTATACTAAATAATAATGTCTGTTTTTTCCAAAGCCCTCACAGATTGCTTCTTCGTTCTTTATAGATTCCCAACTGTGAAACTTTGTTTTTATGGTTTCTATACCTTTTTCATCTAAAATTATCTGAGGTGTAGTATTTATAACTTCTCTGAATTCTTTGTAAGTTAAATAAAGACCTGCGAATATCAATAGTATCCCTAAAGGTAGGCTTCTGGAATTAAATAGTAAGTAACCTCCAAGGATAATGCTTGAAATACCTAAAAGCATTTGGATTGAATTTTTGCTTTTTGAATAAAAAATTATAGTTTGTTTCGGGATAAATATGTTGTCTTGAAACACGTCTTCCTTTTCAAATTTTAATAGTAACGAATCCCATTTCTTTTTATCTCCAGAGCTTTTTATTTCAGCTTTTTGATAAAAACTGTTATCCAAGCCAATTAGCCTTTCCTGAATAGCTCTTTTTTTTAATTCATGGACATTTCTAACATTTTTAAACGCCCAAATCCTCCACTTGGTAATTGTAAGGCACCAATATAAGCAAGCTAAGAAAAAAGGAAGGATATATACAATTGGTATAATTAACCAACCTGTTACGATGTTTTGAGTTTGAAGAAAAATAGCAATAAAAATTGATGTAAATAATATTGTTCGTGCGGGGTAATTAATTAACCATTTACCTTTTTTAATGGCGTTGTCTACAGTTGTTTTTTCGTTCATCTGGCTTTATGATTCTCCGTTAACTATTTTTTATTTACTTCTAATTTCGAATGATTTTCTCGAGTTTATCTAATTCAGTATTTAATCCGAATCCTTCGGTATCTACTTTAGTTCCTATGAATTGAGAGATACCACATCCAAAACAAACTTTTGCTATTCCGATTATAGACTCCTTTCTTTTGAAAATAAAGATATCGCGATATTCAGGAATACAGGAAGAATATTCATTTTGTAAGGAATCTTTTTGACTAAAAATATTTTCCACTTCTTTTTTCTTTTCTCCGTTTAGTTCTTGTTTTACAAAATGGATTTTTTTTAAATCGGATTCAAAGTTAGGTTCTGAGATAGAATCAGGATAATGGCCAGCTAATAGTTGGCCTAGATTTTTTTCGTCGTTAGTCCCGTTTTTAATACATAGAATATCAATGATTTTATCTTCTGAAATGTCCAAATAGTAATGGTCAATTTTATCAGATTCGTAGAATTTTTTCAATTCTTTTTTTGAAGTAATATTTTCTTTTGGAATAACTTTCGTTGAATTGTTGCAGCTTATAATTGTTAAGATTAGTAATAAGTAGTATTTCTTCATATTAGCGTTTTATTGTTTTAATAGAACGAAAATACAAATAAAAATTCTACCATAATCAAGTCTTTCTCTTAGATTTACTCAATATCTAGATTGAATTTCTCTAATAATCCTGCAAGTTCCAGACGGGAGAATTTTGCATTTTTGACTCTGTTTTCTTCTGGGTCGAAAGAATAGTTTTTTGCAGTACGAAAATCTGCTTTCTCAAGAATACTTCGTACAAATGTTGCGTTCGAAAGATCACAGTTTTTAAATACAGCTTGAGTCAAATCGGCTTCGGAGAAATCTACATCTTTTAGAGAACAATCGAAGAAGTTTGTTTTCTTTAATTTTCTTTGTAAAAAAGTAGAGTAGTCCAGGATACAACCCTGAAAGTTCATGGAGAATAAAAAGGCATTACTGTCACTAAAGTCTAATCCCATTAATTTGCAATCAGTAAATTTAATGTTTTTCAATCCTGTGTTTCGTAGTGTTGCCAAAGAGAAATTACAGTTCTTAAAGTTGCAGTCTATAAAGTCGTTATTACTTAAATCGCTTTTAGAAAAGTTACAGTTTATAAAATCGCAATTGAAAAATTCGAAATCAACTAATTTCTTTTCTGAGTAATCGATGTTTTCAAATGTCTTGCCTTGTTGAAGTAATGTGTCCATAATAAATTGATGATGAAAGTTAATTGTTGCAAATGCGATATTTATTCTAATTCGATACAATCAAAAACATGGTTGTTTAGTATCATTTCGACTATATCGGCTTCACTATCAATTCTTAAAATATTATCCCAATCTTCAAGGTCAAAATTCCACTTTGCGTCTGGTAATAATTCGTTAAGGATTGTTGTTGCCGATTCTAATTTCGATTCTGTGTTTACCGAAGTTTTGAAAACGTAAATCATTATTTGCTTTTTTTAGTTTGCAAATGTCAATAATAAAGAGACAATTCTATTAGGATTCAATAAGCAGGAGTTAGGATTTATCAATCATTTTTCGATACTCAATAGGAGTGACACCTTCGTGTTTTTTGAAGATACGACTAAAGTACGATTGATCATAATGCCCTACCTGTATTGCAATTTCGTTAATGGTAAGATTGGTTTGGTATAATAAGTATTTAGCTTCTAGTAGGATTGTTTCGTCTATCCATTTTGTAGGCGATTTTCCTGTGACTGATTTAACCGATTTGTTTAAATGATTTGGAGTGACATTGAGAATCGAGGCATAATAACTTACCTGATGTTGGGTTTTTATATGTAAATAAATAAGTTCTTTAAACTTAGTTGTAAGTGTAGTTGCTGCGGTGAGGGTTTTATTGGTTTTTACGGCGTTCTTGTTTATTTCGAAAAGTAAAGCAATAAGGTATGGTTGTATAATATCCAGATTGGTACCGCCAGTTTCTGTATATTCAATGAGTAAACGATTTAATAAGTTCGAAATAAATCCAGCTTCTTGTTTTTGGAAATTTACAGTAGGATTTCCCCAAACTTTCAAAAAATCAAAATCATTTAACATTTCCCGATTACCATATTTCCCAATTAGGATATCCTGATGAAACTGACATATAATGCCAGTTATCTTTTTACTCATAAAATCTATCGAGTAAATTTGTCCGGCAGGAACGAGTATCATTTCATTTTCCTTAGTAGTATATTCTTCAAATCCAACTTTTAATTTGTGAACTCCAGAAGTGATAAAAAGTAACGTATGGCAAATGTGTTTGGATGGAGGTACAGGATATTTTAGTTGATTTACATCTTCAAGCCTCAAACAAAAAAAATGTTCTGAATTTGATTTAAAGAGATGTTCTACAGTATTTTCAGATTCAAGGAACTTATCCCGAAAATCTTTTGCACCATAGGTTTTTATATCTTCCTCTTTTTTCTCTTTCATTTTCCTGTTTAGTATTCGTAGTAAATTTTACTCAGCGAAAATAGGAATTAAAAATAGGTTTCTTGTTTACTTATTTCTCAATTTCAATCCCAAAACCATTCGTAGGGAAGATTACCCAACGATCATTTACTTTCATTGCTTTGTTTACTTTTAAATGATATACTTTATTATCATTTAATTCGATTATGATTTTTAAGTCATAAGTTGCGGCCTCAATAGTTACTTTATTTCTTATGGTATTAACTTTTTTAGTTTCTACTAAAGTAGATTCTGTTTTAACCAATTTGATGTTTTCCCAATTAAATAAAGAATGCGCCTCCGAAATAAACTGATTTATACGTTTGATATCTTCCGGTTTTCTTTGTTTTCCTTTTCTAACAATTAACTTTATTAAATCCTCATTAGATTTTAGTCTAGAAGATTCCTCAGGAGTTATTGTGCCATTTACAAAACCATAAGCAGCATTTTCTTTGGGAGATATAAACAAAGAATACAAATCTTCTGCATCTTTATCTTTAATGCTATTTGTAATTTCGATGGCAAATTCATCAATAGTTACTGGTTCACTACATGAAACTAATGTGATGAGGCTAAAGAGAAGAATGAGTTTTGTAAATTTTATATTTTTCATTTTATGAATTTTGTTTTTGGATGGACTAAGATGTTTTACTCGACATCAGATTTAAGAAGTGAATATAAATTCAAGTCGATAAATTTATCGTAAAGTAATTCTCCTTGGCGAATAATGCCTTCCTTGGTAAAGTTAAGTTTTTCTGGGATTGTTTTGCTTTTAAAGTTCTCGGTTCCGCATTTTATTTCGATTCGGTTTAATTGTAAACCCGAAAAACCAAAGTTAATAATTGCTTTACAAGATTTAGTTATAATCCCTTTTCCTTGTAGGTTTTCGGCAAGCCAATATCCGATTTCTCCAATTTTATTCTGACCATCAATTTTATAAACGCCAATTCTTCCTATGACTTTTTCATTATCAACAATAACAAAAGCATACTCATTTCCGTCTTTGTTTCGTTGCATTGTCCCTTTTACAAAATTCTCCGCAAATTCAACTGTTTGCATTCTGTCTACAAATGGTAACCATTCTCTTAAATGTGTTCTGTTTGCATCAACAAGATCAAAGATTGGTTGTGCATGATTCTCGTGGATTAATTCAAGTTTTAGATTTTGGTCTATGGTTATGGTCATGATTGGATGGTTTTCTTCAGCTAATATATAAATATTTCTCAAGAATTTTCTCAATTTTGTCTTTCCGAAGAATGAGGATACGAGCAATGGCGAACTGGCGAATATAAACATTGCCAACGGTTTCAACCGGAGTGCAATGCATTTTCATAATTCGTATACCACGGTTGAAACCGTGGGCTATGCAAAACAGGATAGAATTTTCGACTCCGCTCAGAAAAACAATAGCGTGATTTTATTGCGGATAAGTCTTGTCTCAGAACCTCAGTATCTCAGAACCTTAGTGCCTTAAACAAAAAAAACTCAGCCTCACCATTCTTAAGAATGACAAGACTGAGAAAGATGACAAGTTAAAATGTCTTTGAATTATTTTGCTCCTGGAGGAGAATTTTCTCTTATGTATTTCATAAAGGTATCTAAAAGATGTTTTCTTGTTCCTTCACCTTCGGATATGCTGTGCGAACGATTAGGATAAATCATCAAGTCGAACATTTTATCGTATTTAACTAATTCGTTAATTAAAACTTCGGCGTTTTTATAATGTACGTTATCATCGCCTGTTCCATGAACGTATAATAAGTTTCCTTTTAGGTTTTTGGCATGTGTTACTGGTGATGCTTTAACATAAGTTGCTTCGTTTTCGCTAGGCAATCCCATATATCTTTCCGTATAAATGTTGTCATAAAAATGCTGATCGGTTACAGCAGCAACTGCAATTCCTGTTTTGTAAATTTCAGGATATTGAAACATTAAATTTAATGTTACCGCTCCG
Organism: Flavobacterium sp. PL02; assembly: GCF_035013205.1. Lineage (NCBI taxonomy): Bacteria > Pseudomonadati > Bacteroidota > Flavobacteriia > Flavobacteriales > Flavobacteriaceae > Flavobacterium > Flavobacterium sp. PL02. The sequence goes on along the minus strand of NZ_JAYGJP010000002.1, from coordinate 105,053 downwards.
CCGCCGCTCCATCCGTGAATAGCAACTCTATCGGTATCGATAAATTTCCATTTTAAAACCTCTTTGGCAGCCATGGCTTGATCACGAGTATTTACGATTCCGATGTTTTTATAAATCGATTTTCTCCATTTTGTACCTTTCATTACAGGAGTTCCTCGGTTATCCATAGCAATTCCTATATATCCTTCTGGAATTAAATAGGCGATGTACGGATAAAAATATGGTTCGTCATTTGCTACAGAAGCCATTGGTTCTCCATAAACATAAAAGAACACAGGGTATTTTTTATTAGTATCAAAATTTAATGGTTTAGCCATTATTCCGTCCATTTCAATACCATCTACAGTAGTAACTTTAAATTTCTCTAAAGAATAATTACGATCCGGAGCTACAAAAGAATCAGCTGTTTGTGGTAATATTTTTTTATGACTAGGTAAAGCGACTAAGCGTGTGTTGTAATCACGATTAATGTTAGAGTTGGTATGTTTGGCATATTTACCATCTGTAGAAAAACGGTACTCATTTGTTCCTTCAAATTCTTTAGGAGTAATGCGTTTTGTTTTCTTGGTATTCAAATTGGTTTCATACAAATAGCGTTGTGTTGCATCTGTTGGGCTGGCAATATAATAGATAGATTTTGTTTCCTGATTATATGCTTTATAATATGCGTCGAAATTTTCGGTGGTAATTAATTCTTTCTTTTTACCATCGGCACTAATTTTATAAATATGCATCCAACCATCAGCATCTGAGCTCCATAAAAAAGCTTTTCCGTTATCTACAAACTGACAAGGAAAAACATCGTATTCTCCCGAAGAGATGTCAAAAACATCAATCCATGATTCTGATTTTTCTTGATAGATTAAATTAGCTGTTCCAGACTTTGCATCACAAGTATAAATAGAAGCTTGGTTTTGAAGTCTGTTTAACTGAACAATCATTACATTTTGATTGTTGATCCATTCCATTCGAACCAAATAGTTATTGTCTGGCTCACCTGGAATATTTAACCAATTTGTTTTTAATGAAGTAATATCGATTACCCCAATTTTTACAGATGATGGTTTTTCACCAGCTTTAGGATATTCTACCGGAACTGTAAAAGGGTATAGTGCATCGGTATTGTTTATCATTAAATGGAATTTTGTTTGGGATGCATCTACACGCCAAAACGAAATGCTTTTTCCATCTGGACTCCATCTAAAACCATCTCGAGCTGCAAGTTCTTCTTCATAAACCCAATCAAAAGTTCCGTTGATGATTTTATCAGTTCCATCGGTTGTTAGCGGAGTTATTTTTCCAGTAACTAGATTTTCCAAATAAATGTTATGTTGCGAAACATAGGCTACGTTCTCATTATCATTAGAAAACTTAGCAAACATTAAGGATGACTTTTCTAAGCTAGTACCAAGTTGCTTCCCTTTACCAGTTGCAAGATCAAAAAACCAATAATCTCCTTTGGTATTAGCTCTCCAAACTTTCTTAGAATTAGTATAAACCAATACTTTTGTTTTGTTTTGGTTCCAAACCAATTGTTCTATTTCACCCGTAAAGCCAGATTTTTGTAACTGCTCCTGAGTTAAAATAGTAGTGTTTTGGTTTAGTTTATCAACATCATAAACAACTACGTTTCCTTGTGAGTTTACCCAAAATGAGTGTGAGTTAGGCAACCAATTTAACTGATTAATATCAATACTTTCCTGAGCAAAAACACTCGAGCAGATTAATAATAATAGTAGAAAATGCTTTTTCATTATACTTATGTAATTTTAAATTAATAATAGCGCTATGGTTATAGCGCTATAAAATTAATGATTAATGCGAATCAAGAGTTGAATTTTTGTATAAACCTAACGGGTTTTTAAATCTGTTAGGTTTAATCTTAATTAGTAGTTGTGTTGTTTGATCCCTTGATTCACATTTTTGCTATTCCTTTATTAATTTACTGATTATTGTTTTTCCGCTTGACGATTTAATTTTTAAAATGTAAACACCATTTACTTTTCCAGATAAATCAATTGTTATATCATTTGATTTAATTTTTGATGATGTTGTGCTTAGAATTAATTGTCCAGTAACACTGTAAACAGAAGCTTCATATTCTTCTTGATCTAATGAAGGAATATATACAGTAAATAAATCTTTTGATGGATTAGGATATACCACAACTCCCTCGATTTTATTTTCTTTTACATTTAATGTTGGACTGTTGTTGATTTTGAAATTGTCAAACCAAACTCTGGTACCATAACCCGATGTGTTTCTTATTTTAACTAGAACACTCGATTGGTTTTTTACAACACTTAAATCTACAGTTTCGCTTCTCCAATCAGAATCTTGTGTTGGTTTCCAGTCATTAGTTTCATTTGCTTGTGTGGTTGCAGGGTCATCCTGAATAGGAGGCAATACAGTTTGCAATTGCAATTGATTCTTAGAATATACATTTGTCCAATTAACACCACAATCTGATGAAACCAAAATATCGATTTGATCTGGGGCAGGAGCAGGGTCAAAAACACTTAAATACTGTGTGTATCCAAGATCAAAATGCAAATGAGGTTTATCAGCTGTTGTAAAATCCATTGATTTTAAAATTAACTCATCGACCATTCCTGTTGGTGCATCAGCATTATTGATAACTAAACAAGTCAAATCTCCTTTTCCTACATCGGTGCGTTGTTCCCAAGTAATAGGATCTGCATTTAAATTTAGAACTTGCCAGTCTTGCTGAGGGAAAGCATCATTAAAATTCTCAGTAACAGGTAAAGTATTTTTACCTTTTATTGTTACTGCGCTTGTTTTTAGCATGGTTGTACCTTGTCCGTAAGTATTAGTAGCAACTAAAGTAACATTATAATCACCTGGAGTATTATATACTACAGCTGGATTCTTGCTTGTAGAAGTTGCTGGTGTTCCTCCTGGAAAAGACCATAACCATGAAGTTGGCTCACCAAAAGAAGTATCTGAGAATTGAACTGGTAAATCACTACAAATCATTGAACTTGTAATTTTAAAATCAGTATATGGTTTTTCTTTACTATCAAAAGTAAATTTCAAATTATCAATCCAAATTCTCGCACCATAACCAGATGTATTCACAAATTTAATCAGAACGTTAGGGTTTCCTTTGAAAGCTGTTAATGAAATTCTTTCAGTTCTCCAATCAGAATCTGATGTTGGAACCCAATTATTAGGATTTGTACTTGTGGCAGTTTCTAATACCGTATGAGTTTTAGAGTATAAAGGTGTCCAAGTGGTTCCACAATCTTTAGAAATCAAAATATTTAGAAGATCAGGACTATCTGCATCAAATTTTGCATAAGCAACGTCAAAAGAGAAATCAGTTGCACCAACTGCTAAGTTTAATGGTTTCAGTGTAATTTCATCTACATCTCCTGCAGCATTATCAGCATTGTTTATAATCATACAAGAGGAAGAATTTCTGCCAGCAGCAGTACTTTTTTCCCATGTTAGATTATTATTTAGGTTAGTGACTTCCCATCCAGCTGGAGGAAAAGTTCCTTCGAAGCTTTCTGTAAACGAAGCGCTTACAGGAGTAGTTACTGTAATAAAGTTTAATTTGGTAACTGAAGTTCCTGTACCAGATGGATTTGTAGTTGTTAAAGTAACATTATAAGAACCATTTGTAGTATATGTTACTATTGGATTTTGTGCTGTTGAGGTTGCAGGAATCCCACCTGGGAAAGACCATGACCAACTTGTAGGGTTTCCTGTTGAGGTATCTTTAAATGGAACAACTAAACTTGCGCAATTTGTTTTGGTAACAGCAGCAGAAAAATCAGATATAGGAGTAAGACTTTGAGTAATAGCTACATTTACATTGTCTATCCAAATGCGGGTTCCATAACCTGATTTGTTTTTAAAACGAATTGTAACATTTGGATTTCCTATATAAGCACTAAGATTAACGATTTCTTTTCTCCAATTTTCAGGTGTACTCGGAATCCAGTTATTCGGAAGCGTTATAGGAGTAGTTGTTGTTTGAAGATCTGTATGAGTTTTAGAATATACAGATGTCCAATTTGTGCCACAATCGGTAGAAACTTCTACCTCAAGAACGTCTGGACTTATATCATCAAATTTTGTGTAAGCAACATCAAAATAGAGTTGACTATTTACTCCATTTATAAAATTATAATAAGGAAGTTGTATGTAATCTAGTTCGCCAACGACAGCATTATCAGCATTATTCATAATCATACATGCTGAATCTCCATTGCCAACATCTTTACGTTTTTCCCACGCTAAACCTGCATCTGGATTTGTAATAGCCCATCCGTCTGGAGGAAAAGCTCCCGAAAAATTCTCAGTTAAGTTTACTGTAGATCTTTGATCAACTTTTATATAGCTGGTAATTGTTTTGGTGTCGTTTCCTAATGCGTTAGTAGCAGTAAGTGAAACAGGATAAATTCCTGGTGTTGTATAAGTAACTGTTGGGTTAACCGCTGTAGATGTAGCTGGTGACCCTCCGATAAAAGTCCAGGATCTGGAAGTAGGTAATCCAAGAGAAACATCTTTAAAAGTTATGCTTTTATTAGCACAAATAGCAGTTGTACTTGCTGTAAGTTGAGCTATTGGTGCTGTACTAATAACTCCCACAGAAGCTAAATTACTGTTTTGCCATAAAAAACCTCTAGGATATTTGGCTACAGTCATATCGTCTAGCCAATAAGTCATTGCATTAGTCTGGTCTTTGGTAAACATAGATTGACAATCTACATTATAATCCATTAAATTTTGATAGTTTGCAATAACTCCGCAGCTATTTACAGCCGATAAATTACAACCAAATCCCTGCGTTGTTGGTGGAGTATCTGCCATACCATCGTTAATTGGGTCACAACCATTCTGAAAAGTATGTTGCAAACCAAAATAATGTCCAAACTCATGAGACATTTCTTTAGCAAATTGGAAATTAGCATCAGATCCACCCGTAGTACCAATATATCTATGATTATAAGTTACGTGAGGAACAACATCTTGTACAGGTAAAAAAGCATGTCCAGAACCATAAACACCATCAGCTGGGTTAGGTTCGTCTACAACAACTATGTCTAAGTAATATTTTCCGTTTTTACCGTAGTACATATAATTATAAATTTTCGAATCGTATCCATCGACAATATGTGCTTCTGGATGCCAATTCATTCCGGGAGTTTCTAATAAATTGCCATCTGGGTCAACTGTAGCCAGAACAAATTGGATGTTCATTTTGCTTTTTATAGCTTCAAAACGTGGGTCTACAGTATTGTAAGCAGGATATAAACCATTAAAATCTTTGTTGCAAACATCGATTGCATCATTAATTCGGCTTTGCATTTGGGCTTTGGTAAATGTTTTCCCAATATTAGATCCGTCATTTAGGATATGAAATACTACTGGTATAATATAAGGAGCAGCGTCCTTTTTCTTGGTTAATCCAGCTTTTTTTGCAGTTTCAATTTTTGGCAAAGATTGTCTAAATAGATCTTGCTCTTTTTGAGATAAATTGGTTCCGCATCCCATAATTGTTTGTGCAGAAGTGTTTAATGCGAAGAGCAGTAAAAACACAAATACTAAGTAATTCTTTTTCATAAAAATTTAGGTTAATTTGTAATTAGCTTAGATCCTGTAGTGTCAATTTCTATTTTTTAAATTAAAAATTGATCTAATGTCGTGGTCTTAATCTTGAGCTAAATATTTTTTTTGATAAAAGTACAGTAGTGAGTTGTGGCACATTTATATTATATTAACATTAAATAATGGTATATTATCTGGTTTAATGTTAAAAAATATGTTTAGGTGTTAATATATTGGTTGTTTTTTAAAGTGATTCGTATTTTTTGTGGTAAAAATATACAGAAAACACAAGGTAGTATGATGCCTGATAGGATTTTGCTACATCCTAGATTACTAATCGGAATTTTTTTTTAATTGAGGGATAGATACCAGTTTTTAGGTAATGTAATAATCGTTGGAATTATTTGGTGGAGTTATCTTTTTGTTGTTTAATTCCAAAAGTGTGTTTTCTATCATTTGCGACATGGTGTCCAGAGCCAAATCGTTAGGTTGTAGACCAAAAGGATCTTCTAGTTCATCTGCGATTGCTTCTAGGGCTACAAAAGTATAGGCAATAAATACGATTGCAAATGGAGTAATCCAGCCTAATGTTTCTACAAAACCAAAAGGCAATATAAAGCAGTATATATAAACTGTTCGATGTAGTAATACACTATAAGTATAAGGAATAGGAGTGCTGGCAATTCTTTCGCAACCACCAACGATATCTGAAAGTTTATTCAGGTTTTCTTCAAATGCCAATTGGGTTATACTATCTAGTTTACCTTCTTTTTTTGCATCCTTAACCCAGTTCCCTAATTCCCTTAAAATAATGATGGGTTTAAAATGAACTTCTTTTAAGGTATTTGCAAATTCTTTAGAAAGAAGACGACTCATGTTGTCGCTAGAATCAGTATGTCTGAGTTGGTGTTTTAATGCGTAAACGAAAGCAATAAGTAAATTGATAAATTGGTCACGTTTCTCATTATAGTCATTGTCTATTAATGAATGACTTTGTCGAGCCAATGATCTGGTGTCGTTAAGTAATGCTCCCCAAAGTTTTCTGCCTTCCCAGAATCTGTCGTAGCTAACGTTATTACGAAAACCTAAAAAGATAGCCAGCGCAATTCCAAATAAAGTAAATATAGCAGGATTAATATGTAGATTATGTTCTAATAAAAAAGGTTTGAAATACACCACCAATATCGAAAACAATAACAATAGTATTAATCTCGGCATAAGTTGAGGTAAAACGGAACCATTCCATTCGAACAACATTTTAAACCAATTGCCTTTTTTCTTTATAATCATTGGGTGAAATCAATTTTGTTACTACAAAAGTAATAATTATATCCCTGATTGTATCTTTCAAATTTTTGGTAAGTAGCTATGTAGTATTTAAGGTATGTAGGTGTGATTGTAGCTTTTGAAGTATTATCAAAAGAAAAAGAACCTTAAACAATAATTGTTTAAGGAGTATTTTGATAATTCTTTCTGCTAAGCTTTATTCGATACTATTTTATTTCTCCTGTTCTAAATTATCAGCAGCAGAAATCTGATCAAGTATATTAGTTTGATTGGGTGCAATGTAATTTTTTGTCTCGCTAGCGATTTCTTTCTTAAAAAGAAGATCTAATGCATTGTAAAGTCTTAATAAAACTTCTTTGTCTTCTTTTTCAATCTCTAAAGCAGTATTGAAATTAAAAATATAATTATTAGAGTTGCGTACTTCTACTTTTATCGTCTTAGACGTGATTTTAAATTTAACTATATCCATGTTGTTTGTAAATTACTTAGTTTGCAAAATGCTGTTTTTCTTGGTTTTTTTGCAGTCATGCAAAAGATGAGGATCTTAAGTTTGCCTTCTGAACATGAAGTTTAAGAGAGGCTTCATATAGATTCAGCGATATTAGGCGAGATTGAAGTAGCATCTTTGCAGCTAAAATATTTAGTTAAGGTTAATTTTATCACTTCAAATTTATGATTTTATCGTCAGTCCTAAAGGATTAGGGCAGTATTTTCTAAGCATAATTTCAATAAAAAACCCTTAAACAATTGTTGTTTAAGGGTTTGTTTTGGTAGCGAGACCGAGATTTGAACTCGGGACCTCAGGGTTATGAATCCTGCGCTCTAACCAACTGAGCTATCTCGCCATATTTGCAGTAAGAGTATGTCCCTCATTGCGGGTGCAAATATAGAAATAAATTTAGAGTTAGCAAGCAGAAATGAAAGAAAAAAAAATATTTTTAAAAAACTCTTTTTTTCAGAGATATATTCTTATATTTCCAAAAAATTAAATCTGGCACATGGATCTAAAAGTACGTTACGAAATCGAGTTTCCTATAAATTCATCTCCGCAGTTGTTGTATCAGTATATATCTACACCATCAGGATTGTCTGAATGGTTTGCTGATAATGTAAATTCACGTGGAGAGTTTTTTACATTCATCTGGAATGATTCTCAGGAAAAAGCACGTTTAGCATCCAAAAAAACGGGCGAAAAAGTTAAGTTTAAATGGGTTGACGAAAGCAGCAAAGACACAGAGTATTTCTTTGAACTGCATATTCTCGTAGACGAAATAACGAAAGATGTTTCGCTTATGGTAGTCGATTTTGCCGAAAAAGATGAGCTTGGAGAAGCGAAACAATTATGGGAAAATCAAATATCAGATCTAAAACATCTTATCGGATCAGTTTAGTAAAAGTCTATTTTATAACTTATATTTGCCCTGAACAAAAATTCAGGGTTTTTTTATGATTAATTTTAATGGAAACATAGTAGCGCAGGACGATAATTTATTGATTCAAAATCGCGCTTTTTTGTATGGAGATGGTGTTTTTGAAACACTTAAAATAGTAAATAATAAAATCCTCTTTCTTGAGGATCACTATTTTAGGCTAATGGCTTCAATGCGTGTAGTTCGAATGGAGATTCCTATGAACTTTACAATGGAATATCTGGAGGAGCAAATCCTTTCATTGCTTAATCATAATTCTATTGCCGATTCGGCTAGAGCAAGAATTACGGTATATCGTAATGACGGCGGATATTATTTACCTCAAAACAATACAGTATCCTTTTTAATCCATGCGACAGCTTTGGATAATAAAGCATACGAAGTAAATGAGAATCCATACGAAGTTGATTTGTACAAGGATTTTTATGTTACCAAGCAATTATTGTCATCAATAAAAACGACAAATAAAATAATAAATATCACAGGAAGTATTTTTGCAAATGAAAACGGACTAGATAATTGTATTTTGTTAAATGATAGTAAGAATGCAATCGAAGCATTACAAGGAAATTTGTTTATGTTGTTGGGTAATAAATTAATTACACCACCAGTTTCTGAAGGATGTTTGAATGGCGTGATGCGTAAACAAATTTTAGCCCTTGCTAAAAAACTAACAGACATAGAAGTTGTAGAAGAACCAATATCGCCGTTTGATCTTCAAAAAGCCGACGAATTGTTTCTTACTAATGTTATAAAAGGGATTCAACCAATAACCAAATACAGAAAGAAAGATTTTACGACTAAGATATCTGGTATCCTTACGCAAAAACTTAATGAAAGTATTGCTTAATTAATTGAGATACGGATTCTCTGGTGCATTAGACCAAATAAGATAATCGCCTCCCAGTTCGATAATTTGTTCTTTCCAGAAATGGGTTGGTGATTTTCCGATAATTTTATTTTTATAATTATTATCGGCTATAATCCAGGAGTTACCCTGCATTTCTGTTTCGAGTTGGTTTTCATCCCAACCAGTGTAGCCCAAAAAGAAACGTATGTTGTTCTTATTGATAGCTCCACTATTAATTAAGTCTTTTGTAGACTCAAAATCTCCTCCCCAATATATACCATTTGAAATTTCGACACTATTCGGAATTAAATCGGGTATATTATGGATAAAGTAGAGATTATCCTGCTCAACTGGACCTCCATTATAAATCTTGAACGTGGCTTGGATTTCGGGAATTAAGTCATTAATAGTGTATTTAAGTGGCTTATTTATGATGAAACCTATTGAACCTTGTTCATTGTGATCTGCTAATAGAATCACTGACCTGTTAAATGATAAGTCTCCAATTATAGAAGGCTCGGCAATAAGCAGGTGTCCTTTTTTTAATTTTTCTGAAATCATATCGTTACAATTTTTATTAAATTTAAGAATAAAATTTTTAAAATCGTAAATAAAATCGTTAAACAGCAAAAAAAAACCTTCCATATGGAAGGTTTTAATTATATTAAAAGCGTATGTAACTTGTTCTTAGTTAACTGCACCTTCTAATTCAGCACCTGCTTTGAATTTCACAACATTTTTAGCAGCGATTTGAATAGTTTTTCCAGTTTGAGGGTTTCTACCATCTCTCGCAGCTCTTGCTGATACTGACCAAGATCCAAAACCTACCAATGATACTCTCCCACCTTTTTTCAAAGTAGCACCTACGTTTCCTAAAAATGATTCTAAAGCTAATTTTGCCGCAGCTTTTGTAATTCCTGCATCAGCAGCAATAGCATCGATTAATTCTGATTTGTTCATAATAATTAGTTATTAATTGTTGGTTAAAAAAAATTGTCAATACACAAATTTAATAGGAAATACGTTCCTTGCAAGCGTTTTGTTTAATTTTAGTTTGAATTGTTAATAACTTGCTTTTTTTGTTCATAAAGCAACCTAAAAGCATCACTAAATTTAGTGAGTAGCCTTATTTTGTTGATGTTAGTAGACCTTTGTGTTGTCAGAAAAAGTAATCCCATTTAGTAATTCTGCAACCGCCATTCGTTTTTTTCCGGGCAATTGTAAGCTTAATAATTGAATATAGCCATCAGTAACTGCAATTTTAATCTCTTTTTTGGTGCTAATTAAAGTGCCTATTTCTAGATTATGTGCTTCCAAAATAGATTTAGCTTCATAGATTTTTACGCTTAATTCTTCCTCTTTATCTTTAAGAAAAGTCCAGGCTGCAGGATAAGGGCTTAAACCTCTTATTAAATCATTAATTACATCTGCTGGTTTTGTCCAGTCTATTTTGCAGTTTTCTTTATTTAGTTTGTATGCCGTTTTAATTTCGGCATTGTCTTCTTGAATTATTGTGGTTACGTTGCCTGATTCAATAGCTTGTAAAGTCTCAATAACTGTTTCGCTTCCTAACTGCATTAAGCGATCATGTAATTGACCTGCATTTTCTGTTGGTTCTATTTCTGTTTCAGAGCTAAGAATCATTGCTCCGGTATCAATTTTATCATCTATAAAAAAGGTAGTAACACCAGTTTTGGTTTCACCATTTATTATAGCCCAGTTTATAGGAGCAGCACCGCGATAATTAGGAAGGAGAGAAGCATGAAGATTAAATGTTCCTAACGAAGGCATTTCCCAAACAACTTTAGGTAACATTCTAAAAGCAACAACAATTTGCAAATTAGCATTTAAGGATTTTAACTCCGATAAAAAATCTTCGTCTTTTAAATTGGTAGGTTGTAATAAAGGAAGGTTATTTGCTAACGCATATTCTTTTACAGCCGAATATTTTATTTTCTGACCACGTCCTGCTGGTTTGTCTGCTGCGGTAATAACACCTACAACATTATAATTGTTCTTTATTATGGTATCTAGAATTCCTACTGCAAATTCAGGAGTTCCCATAAATATGATTCTTAATTTTTCCATTATGATTTTAATGTATATTTATTATTCGGTTTTATTATGATGCGATTGTCCTCAAGTAATTCTTGTAAAGTATGAACAACATCATCGGCACTATTGTTAGTGCGTGTTTGGATATCTCTAGAGCTCAAATCTTCGGTTTTTAATAAATCAAGGATAGTTTGCGTAATAGATTTGTTAGACTTTTTTGTTTTCTTGGTAATACAATAAGAACAAATGCCACAATCGGTAGTTGTTTTTTCTCCAAAATAATCCAGAATCAATTTGCTTTTGCAAGTTTTTTTCTCGTTTACATAGTCCAGAACCGATTGTAATTGGTCTTTCTTTAGGTTGTTCTGTTTTTCAAGATATTTCGAGACCCTATTAATAGTAAGGTCATCTTCTCGTACTTCATTAAATAATATAGAGGCATCATTGTTTTTGCTATTATACTCAATGATTTCTTTTTCTTTTAATTTTTCTAAAACGGTATGAACTTCAGCTTCAGAGCTATTCGATTTTTTAGCAATCAATTGCAGGTTAAACGGAGTTTTCATTTCGTAAATACCAGGGTAAGTACGCAAAATTGCCAGAATAATTTCCTCGTCATTAGAGTTTAAGCTCGTATAACGTATTACCTCTCTCGATTCGATAAGAAATTGCATTGTGATTTTTTCCGAAAAACTTTGAGATAAAGTAATAATTCCTTGACGGTCTAAAAATTGTAGAGCGTTGTATGTTTTTAAAGTAGGGAAGTCATATTTATGGCAAAAACGATTCAGATTAAAAGCAAACTCTTCATTAATTCCTTCGCCGTAGGCAATCTGAAAATAATTACAAAGCTTAACGTACATCTTTTTAAGGAAGCTTTTATCGGCTAAGTTTTGTATAAACTGACTTTCGGCATTAGCAGTGTCTGATGCGCTAGTGAGTAAAACCGAAAAAGATTTCTCGCCATTACGTCCCGCACGTCCAGATTCCTGATAATAGTTTTCGATGTTTTCGGGTAATTGGGTGTGAATTACAGTTTTTACATTGGGTTTATCAATCCCCATCCCAAAAGCATTTGTGGCAACAATAACCTGAGCTTCTTCGCTCATCCATAATTGCATGTTCTTGTCTTTTTCTTTAGTAGTAAGACCACCATGATAATAGGTAGCTTTAAAACCCAAAGATTGTAATTGAGCCGAAATACTCAAACAAGATTTTCTATTACGTACATATATAATAGATGGTTGCGGATTTTTTTTTAGAATCTGCTCCGTTCTGTATAATTTATCTTCGACCTCAAAAACCATGTAGGCAATGTTTTCTCTGGCAAAAGATTGCTGGAAAAGTTTTGGGTCTTTTAATCCTAATTCAGTTTTGATGTCTTCAATAACCCTTGGAGTCGCTGTTGCAGTTAGAGCAAGAAACGGAATCTTAGGGAAATGTTTCTTTAATTCCGAAATCTTTAAATATGCAGGACGGAAATCGTGTCCCCATTGCGAGATACAATGCGCCTCATCTATGGCGATAAAATTTATAGGTAAGTTTTTTATGCGGTCAAGAATCCAGTCCGATTGTAATCGTTCAGGCGACAGGTATAAAAATTTATAATTCCCAAATTGGCAATTGTCAAGAAGATTAATAATTTCTTCAGTAGCGATTCCGCCAGTAAGAGCAATTGCCTTTATGTTTCTTTTTTGCAAATTAGCAACCTGATCCTTCATCAATGCTACCAAAGGCGAAACTACCAAACAGATCCCTTCTCTCATCATCGACGGAACCTGAAAACAAATAGATTTTCCACCACCAGTTGGCAATAAGGCAAAAGTATCCTGACCATTTAAAACCGAATCAATGATTTCGTTTTGCAAAGGTCGGAAACTATCATGTTTCCAGTATTTTTGAAGAATCGATAATGCTTCTTGCATTTGTCAGGATTAAAGTTAACAATTTAGAAAACAGTTTCTAGTTTTACCAACCTTAAAAACTCCGACTAAATTTTATCTAAGATATAAAGAATTCGGTTAGATACAGTATCTTTAGGAACCTCAATAAGTTCGTAACCGTATTTTTTATACGTTTCTACCAGATGGCTGTAAATAGTTTTGGCTTGTTCAAAATTTTCGTAACGTTCACCGTCACTCATGTAAATTTCTTCCCAGGGTGGAAGCAGAAAAATTTTAGAATATTTGCAGTCCTCGCACGCAGCTTTAAAATGTTCCGGATAATCATCACCTATATAATCCATATAGGCTACAACATCAGGAATTCCGCGGTCAATAAACACAACTTCCGAAGGTTCTTGTTGTGCGTTCTCGAATTGTTTAATCCGTCCTTCGAGTAACTTTTCGCTAAACAACAAGGGCTTTTCAAGAAACAATTGTTCGATTCCTTCTTTTTGGGCCTCCAGTGTTACTTGTCTCGAAATTTCGGGATAACAGCAATATCCATCGGCTACCAAACCATCAATAATAGTAGACTTTCCCGTACCCGGGCCACCAATAATAACAATAATTTCTTTCTGCACTTTCTAAAAATAAAGTGCAAATTTACCTAAACTTATTGGTATTATACAAGATTATTTTCTTGAAGCGAATGATTTAGGGTTTTTTTGTAGGTAAAGTTCCTGCTGTTCGCTTCAATCTTTTCCTTTTTTAAAGAAAAAAAGAAAAAGGATTTGCACTTCCATCAGGGCTATTGAGGTTATAATTTTTTGTACTAGGATTAATTTGGTAAAAAGTATAAGGCATAAAGCTTTAAGCGTAATGCTTTTTTTTAATTGCAAAAAGAGTATTCTGATAAGCCTTCCGATTTCTTCGTATTCGGAATAATAATATGCGATTCGAATTTCCTTTTTGCGATTACATTGTTTATAAATCCAAGAACATAATCAGGCTCTTTACCAAATAGATAACCGCAAAATTCATGTCCGCCACCGCAAGAGGTAATAAGTTCGATATTTTTTTTAAGAGAAGTCATTTTATTGTAAACCGAATAAGAACCCGAAAGAGTCATAAAGCCCATTGAGTCCGCAGGGCAGGAGCGGTGAGATCCCGTTGCATAAGGAACGGTGGAATCTTCACTTCCGTGAGAAAGTAACATCGGAATCGCATTTTTAGCATTAATAAAATCTACATTCATAATCGCGCCAGATCCGCCGATAAGACCTGCATATTTAAAATCACTTGACAAGTTATTCGAGTATAAATTCATTATTGAGTAATCCCAAAAAGTAGCATGAAATGAAATTTCGGCACCAGCGCTAATTCCGGCAATAAAAATCTTTGAAGCATCGATATTATAGGAGTCTTTATTTTTAATCATAAAAGAAGTTGCTTGCCACATATCGCTAACACCAATTTGAATGGTTTTAATTTTTTCAGGTAAAGTTGAGTTGCATCCAAAATCTTTGTTCTTCATATATAAAGTGTACGAAATACTAGCAACTGCGATTCCGTTTTGAGCAAGACTCATGGCGAAATTTTTTTCACCAAAACGATCTCCACCCGAAAAGCCACCACCGTGAGCAAAAATTACAAGCGGTATTTTCTTGTCTGATTTTTTTAGGGGCAAGTATAAATCAAGATCTAGTTTAATGGAATCATTCTCGAAATAAGTTAACGTTTTGATTTCTTGTGCGGTAATAGAAAATGAAGTAAAAGAGATAAAAAGTAATAAATGTAAAAAAGGCATTCTCATTGTGGTGGTGTTTTTATTATAATGCGTGTTCAATTACCCAAAGATAAAATAATAAAATAGGATAGGCTAAAATCCCGAGTTTTAACAAATTTAAAGAAGCGTGTTTGGTCTTGTAAAAGAGTAAAATAAGGTTAATTAGGGCTAATGTTTCGCATTATAAAAAAATCATAAATGCTAAATATAAAATCTCAAATCAAAACCGTATATTTGCGTCTATTTTAATGAAAGAATGGACGAAGATAAAGAAAAAACCACCGCCGAATTTTACGAAAGATTAAAGGTTGAGTTAGACAACAGTAACACTTGGCCAGCAGAATATTTGTATAAATTTATTGTGCCTTCAGTAGCAGATAATGTTGAGCGCGTAGAGAAAGCTTTTGATAGTATGGGAGCAGTAATTAAAACTACAAAATCCAAAACGGGTAAGTTTACCAGTGTTTCGGTAGATGTTACTATGAAAAGCTCAGATGAAGTAATCAGTAAATACCAAGAAGTTTCTACAATTGAAGGTATAGTTTCACTATAAATATGATCGAAAAATATAAAAAAGAAAATGCGAATGATGTTGTTTTTAATTTAGAATACAATTCTGAAAGACAACATTTAATCATTCCAGAGTATGGTCGTCATTTGCAAAAATTGATAGATCAGGCTACTGCTATTGAAGACGTTGAACAACGTAACAAAGCAGCCAAATATATTATTCAGGTAATGGGAAGCTTGAATCCGCATTTGCGCGATGTACCCGATTTTCAACACAAACTTTGGGATCAGCTTTTTATCATGTCTGATTTTAAATTAGATGTTGAATCTCCTTACCCAATCCCTTCTCGCGAAGTATTACAGCTAAAACCAGATGTATTAAAATACCCTCAAAATTACCCAAAATACAGGTATTATGGTAACAACATCAAATACATGATAGATGTTGCCAACAAATGGGAAGATGGAGAGATGAAAAATGCATTAGTATTGGTAATTGCCAATCACATGAAAAAATCTTACCTGAGCTGGAACAAGGATACCGTAAAAGATGATGTTATTTTTGAACATTTGTACGAACTGTCAGATGGTAAAATAAATCTTCTACAAAGCACAGAAGAACTCCTAAACACAACAGATTTATTACGTACTAATAAGCGTATATCTAATAAAATCACACCAGCTGGACAGCCTAAAATTCAGAACAATAAGAATATAAAAGGACCAGGGAAATCAAAGCCGTTTCAAAAAAACAATAATCAGAAGTAAAAAAAAGTTGCTAAGACACTAAGTGACTAAGTAGCTAAGGTTTTTTAGCTCAGAACCTTAGAATCTCAGAGCCTTAGAAACTATAAAAGAATAATCAGAAGTAAAAAAAGTTGCTAAGCATCTAAGTGACTAAGTTGCTAAGATTTTTTGAAAAGAGAAAACTTAGAACCTCAGAGCCTTAGAAACTTAAAAAAGAAGAATCTTAAAAGAAGAATATGGGAATTTTTAAAATCGAAGGTGGAATTCCTTTAAAAGGAGAAATCACTCCACAAGGAGCAAAAAATGAAGCGTTACAAATTTTATGCGCGGTACTTTTAACCTCAGAAAAAGTAAAGATTAATAACATTCCTGATATTATTGATATCAATAAATTAATTACGCTTTTAGGAAATTTAGGCGTAAAAATTCAAAAAAACGAACCAGGTTCAATTACATTTCAAGCCGATGAGGTAAATGTAAACTACCTGGAAACTGAAGCTTTCAAGAAAGAAGGTGGAGCACTTCGTGGTTCAATCATGATTGTTGGGCCGCTTTTGGCACGTTTCGGAAAAGGATATATTCCTAAACCAGGAGGAGATAAAATAGGTCGTCGTAGATTAGATACTCACTTTGAGGGATTCATTAATCTAGGAGCGAAATTTAGATATAATAGAGAAGATCACTTTTATGGTGTTGAAGCTCCAGAAGGATTAATCGGAACCGATATGTTGCTTGACGAAGCATCAGTAACAGGAACTGCAAATATTGTAATGGCAGCAGTTTTAGCCAAAGGACAAACAACAGTTTACAACGCAGCTTGTGAGCCTTACTTACAACAATTGTGTAAGATGTTGAACTCTATGGGAGCAAAAATCTCAGGAGTAGGTTCAAACTTACTAACAATCGAAGGAGTAGAAAGTTTAGGTGGTTGCGAGCACAGAATTCTTCCAGATATGATCGAAATCGGATCTTGGATAGGATTGGCAGCAATGACAAAAAGCGAAATCACAATTAAGAATGTAAGTTGGGAAAACCTAGGGCTTATCCCTAATACATTCAGAAAATTAGGAATCACAATAGAAAAACGTGGTGATGATATTTATATCCCTGCTCACGTAAATGGATATGAAGTTAAAACTGATATCGATGGATCAATCTTAACCATTGCCGATGCGCCATGGCCAGGATTTACACCAGATTTATTAAGTATCGTTTTGGTTGTGGCAACACAAGCAAAAGGAGACGTTTTAATTCACCAAAAAATGTTCGAAAGCCGTTTGTTTTTCGTAGACAAACTAATCGACATGGGAGCAAAAATTATGTTATGTGATCCGCATAGAGCCGTTGTTATGGGACATAACTTCGAGTCACAATTAAAAGCAACAACAATGTCATCTCCAGATATTCGTGCTGGAATCTCATTATTAATTGCAGCTCTATCAGCAAAAGGAACAAGTACGATACAAAATATAGAACAAATCGACCGTGGATACGAACGTATCGACGAGCGTTTAAGAGCAATTGGAGCAAAAATCGTGAGAGCGTAGATAAAATCCTCAAATGACGAATGAACAAAAAGCTATAAAAGCTACATACTTTAGTATAGTTGGAAACACCTGCTTAGCCGTTATAAAAGGCTTGGCAGGTTTTTTTGGCAATTCTTATGCCTTAATTGCAGATGCGATTGAATCGACTACCGATATATTTTCGTCCTGTTTGGTACTATTCGGAATTAAATATTCTAACAAACCAGCAGATGAAAATCATCCTTACGGACATGGTCGTGCAGAACCTTTAATCACATTTTTGGTTGTTGGTTTTTTAATTACTTCAGCAACAATTATTGGTTACGAAAGTATTGCAAATATTCAGAATCCACATGATTTACCAAAATCCTGGACCTTGTATGTATTAGGAGCAATTATTGTTTGGAAAGAATATTCTTTTCGATTGGTAATGAAACGTAGCAAACAAACCAATAGTTCATCATTAGCAGCAGATGCCTGGCACCATCGTAGTGATGCAATTACATCTGTAGCAGCTTTTATCGGAATTTCGATTGCGCTAATCATGGGGAAAGGTTACGAATCTGCAGATGATTGGGCAGCACTTTTTGCAGCTTTCTTTATTTTATACAACAGTTATAAAATTTTCAGACCTGCGCTTGGCGAAATAATGGACGAAAATTTGAATGATGATTTAGTCGAAGAAATCAGAATAAAATCTTTAACCGTAGTAGGTATTCTGGGAACCGAGAAATGTTTTATTCGTAAAGCAGGAATGAAGTATCATGTAGATCTTCATGCTATCGTATCTGCTAAAATTTCGGTAAAAGAAGGACATGAACTTTCACATAAATTACAAGATACACTAAAAGAAAAAATACCCCAATTAGGGAATGTTTTAATTCATATTGAGCCAGATGATTATCATTGAGGAAGGTTCAAAGGGACAGAGGTTCTGAGGTACTAAGGTTTCTTTTAGCAAGACAAAAAACGAAATCCGTTTATTCTTTTATATAGAGTAAACGGATTTTTTTTTTAAGGTTCAAAGGTTTTTTAAAGGTTCAAAGGAACAAAGGTTCTGAGGGACTAAGGTAACTTTGTCAAAGTTTTTCACTTTGCCAAAGATAATAACGAAGACAAAAAACGAAATCCGTTTATTCTTTTATATAGAGTAAACGGATTTTTTTTTAAGGTTCAAAGGTTCAAGAACAAAGGTTCAAAGGTTCTGAGGGACTAAGGTAACTTTGTCAAAGTTTTTTTACTTTGTCAAAGATTCATCCTCAAATTTCTACTTACTAATGTGATTTCTCCTTTGTCGAAGTGACAAGTTTGGAAGGGATCTGCTTGAAATCATCACTAAACTACTCTAGGATATTAAGAAACTTCAATCCAAAAACGACTCCGTTTTGTTGTATTCCGTTTTGATAAGAGTGAACATAATCTACACGAAACATTCTGAATTTTCCGAAACCAAGATTGTCTAATCCAACTGTAAATTCAGAATAGGGTTTAGTATTTGGAATTTCAAGAGAATGGAATCCTATATTTAAAGTTGATTTTAATTTATTCAATAAAGGAATCTTGTTCATAATATATCCATTGTCATTATGCTCCATATGAACCTCAAAATAGCTATCATTTGTACTATTTGTGTAATATGGTAACAGATTAAATACATTCAGATATCTATCGGCTTGACCAATATGAGTTTGGTTACCGTTAAAATGTTTGTAATCCATAAAGGCAATATTTTCTGCATTAAAAAATTTACCAGCTTTTATGTTTATTCCCAAAAGCCCTTTATTTCCTAAAGTTAAATCATATCGTACTGCTGCACTTATAAGATCAAATTCATACTTTTTCTCGCTGGCGGCTAATGCTTTTTCATAACCTAAAGATAAGGTTGGGTATTTCTCATTCTTAATATTATATTTTCCGTCTGGTCTGGAAATATATTTGTTACCAAAACTAATTCTAGTGTTCAAATTAGCTTTTACCAAATGATGTTTCTCAAAAGGAGAATTCACAAAGTCATTTGGCGCAAGCGGATTGTTAGAAGAGTAAAAATCATCCTTATTAAAGAAAGAGTAATCGGTAGTATTAAAAAGAGGTTTACGTTGCTCATACGCAACTTTTGCACCTATAGTAATGCCGTTGGCTACATTTTGAGTATAGGCTAGTTGAGCAAATTCCAGATTGTAAACTTTCATATAGTTATCCTTAAAAAATAAAGAACTTACCGAGTTAATAAAATTACTTATAGGTTCAGTATTATTAAACTGGCTTACTTTTGTACCTCCAGAAGCAAAGATTGTAGCATAATTTTGATGATTAAAAGTATGCTTAAACTCCCCAGTAATACGCAAACGCTCATCCGAGAACCCATAATTTATTGCGGTACTTATTGAGGTTTCTTTGCCTTTTTCGTCATTCCAATTTTTATAAGAAAAACCAGTTCCAATATTAAAACCCTGAACAGTATTAAAACTGAGAGCGCTTAAATCGAATAGTCCGTTATACTTAAACGAATATTTCTCGAAAGTATTTTTGTGTTCATGACCGAGTAAAATATCAAAGGAATTAAACTTGTTATTCTTGGCATCAATAGAGTCGGTATATTTTCTCGATGTTCGAATAGTTTGTAAACTATCTTTCTTGATATAATCTGTGCTTTCTTCGATAGTTAAAGGAATCGGACGGATAGAATTCCAATAAGAATCATCTTTTTTATTAGCATTAGCTTCAAAACTTACGATTTCATTAGTGAAAGTTTTCTTTTCGAAAGAATCAGGAAATTCATAATTGGTATATACATAATTAAACTTTCCTGTAAATTGAACCCCAAATGCTCCAGCAGTAAAAGACAAACTTTGAGCATTTTTTGCCCACAATTTATTTTTAGAATTATAACTAAAGCTTTGTTTAAGATTCATTATTTGCGTTAGCTCATTCTTGATTCGATACCCTTTTATATCTAGGTCAATGGCATAAATGGCAAAACTATCATCGATAATATAAATGTAACCTTCAAAAACTGGTTCTTTATCACGTTTAGGGATAACCTTTATTTTGTTTATTTGCTGGTTGTTCTCATCAAAGAAAGTTCCTTCTAGTTTGTATTTGTAGTAATTAAAGGCATTGTCGGCAATAGGAGAAATCATTCTTACACCAAACTTTAATGTGTTATTATAAAAATCATAAGTAGATAAACTTGCTGTATTATAACTATACCCTTTATTGTTACCCGAAATTTTAGATGCGATAATTTTCTCCTTAAGATTGTCAGGTTTCTCAAATGTAATTTTAGAAATAGTTTCAGATAGATACAAAACGCCTGTTCCTGTAGAGTCTAGATTAGAAGACATTTCATCGCCGATATCTACTTTAAGACCCATTATCTTTTTAGGTAAATCTTTGATTTTGAACATTCCTTTAGAATAAAAATCGGCTGTGTATCGTCCTGTTTTTTCCGAATTGTCTTTTTTATTGGCAATCGCACTTCTTATAATGTCATTGGCGGGATTATCCTTAGGATTAATTATTACTTCGTTAAGAGTGAAGTTTTCTTCCAGTAGTTTTACGTCCAGTGTGTATGGTGATGCTGAAGAGGGAACAGTTAGTTTTTGAGCTTTAAACCCTAAATATTGAAATATGATTTTGTTCTTTCCAATCTCTTTTACATTGAGCTGGTATTTTCCTTGTTCGTTGGATGTAGTACTGTTATAAGTATTCTCTTCGAAGATAGAAACGAACGGTAGAGGATTTCCTTTTTCATCCGAAATTGTTCCTTTAATCTGTGCGTAATTTGAAAATGAAAGTAGTAAAAAGGCAAAAAAAATAAAGTTTTTCATATAGGTACATTTCTTATTTCAAAAATAAAAGAAGTTAGAAATGAACCTATTAAAACTATGTTAAATGATTTATAGCACTTTAACTATAAAAAAGAGCGTATAGCAAGCTCGTAGCTTTTTAAACCAAAACCAAGAATAACACCTTTGGCATTTCCAGAAATATACGATTGGTGGCGGAAACTTTCGCGTGCATAAGTATTAGAAATGTGTACTTCGATAACAGGAGTCGTAACGGCTTTTATTGCATCGCCAATACCTATTGAGGTATGTGTATAAGCACCCGCATTTAGAATAATACCATCATAGTTAAAACCAAATTCTTGTATTTTTCCAATTAATTCGCCTTCGATATTACTTTGATAATAGCTTAGTTCAATAGATGGGAAAGATGTTTGTAATGTTTCAAAGTAATCTTCAAAAGTTTGAGATCCGTAAACTTCGGGTTCCCTTTTTCCTAAAAGATTCAAATTTGGTCCGTTTATAATGATAATTTTCATGTATTATAATTTTAAGCAATTCTGATTTGTTTTTGAATCCATTTTACATTTCACTCAAAACATTTCATTAGCAGCGGTGTAAAAATAAAAAAACCGTTCCAATAAATAGAACGGTTTTCGTAAAAGTATGTGATATTATTTCTTAGAACATGAATCCAGCTGAAAGTTGGAAAACAGAGTTTTTAACATCAGCATCTTTAGAAACTTCTGTTAATCCTATACCGTAACGACCTTGAATAAAGATATTTTCAGTTAGTTTAAATCCTAATCCTGCATTAAGACCAAAGTCGAAAGTTTTAGAGTCTCCAAAATCAACAT
Source organism: Flavobacterium sp. PL02 (assembly GCF_035013205.1). NCBI lineage: Bacteria > Pseudomonadati > Bacteroidota > Flavobacteriia > Flavobacteriales > Flavobacteriaceae > Flavobacterium > Flavobacterium sp. PL02. The sequence continues at coordinate 82,754 of NZ_JAYGJP010000002.1, read as the reverse complement.
TATCTTTATCACTTAATAAAAATTGAGCTTGAGGTCCAAGTTCTAAACTAAATGATTTACTTAAGTAAAATTTAGCCATTACAGGAATAGATAAATATCCTAATTCATTTTTAAACTCACCAAATGCATTTTTGTAAGTTGCTCCTTGAGTAGAGTATAAAAGCTCAGGCTGAATAGAGAATTTTTCAAGTAATTTAATTTCCGCTACTACACCCGCATGGTAACTAGTGATTCCTTCTTTATCTACTTCAATTCCATCAAAAGCACTACCTCCAGTTTGATTTGCAAAGTTAACCCCTGCCTTTACACCAAAACGTAATAATTGTGCTTGCATTGTTGCTGATGTTGCTATGAACAGTACAGCTACTAAAATTATTCTTTTCATAAAATTCTTTTTAAAAGTTTGATTGATTTTTCTGTAAGTTAAAACTCTTATAATTTGCAAATATTGTTTAAATATTAGAAAGATTCCAATTTTCTACATTAAATAATTACTAGCAAATTTGATTGTACAAGGACAAAAATACTTGCTATTGCCTGGTACTCAATTATACTTATAAAAGATTGTTTTATAGAATTTACATCCCATTTTTTAATTAATAGTATTTTATGTTAATATTATTATATATTTATAGTATTAATATTATAAAATATAATAAATCATAAAAAAGATTACTTTATCGATTATTGCAGTTTTAGCATTTGGATTTGCAAATGCACAAGATGTTAAATTTGGTGCAAAAGGAGGAATCAATCTTTCTACTTTGACAGGAGATATTGACAACGTTTCTTCAAAAGTTGGTTTCCAGGTTGGAGGTTTTGCAGAAATAAAATTATCAAATAATTTCTTTGTACAGCCTGAGGTTTTATACTCTACTCAGGGAGCTAAATCTAAAATATTGGCAGGAGAGTTCTTTAGAAAGAATAATTTTAAGTTTGGATACTTAAACGTACCCGTTATGGCAAAGTATTATGTTGCGGATAAATTCAGTTTAGAAGCTGGGCCTCAAATCGGTTTTTTAGTTAGTGCTAAAAATGATTATTCATATTCAGCATTTGGATATAATGATTATGGAAAAGAAGATGTTAAAGATCAATTTAAATCAATTGATTTTGGAGTAAATTTAGGTGCAGGTTATGATTTTACTGAAAATATTTCTGCTGGAGTTAGATATAATCTAAGTTTATCTAATATTACGGACTTCGGAGATGGAGCTAATGCAAAATTTAAAAATAGCACATTTTCTTTATCTGTAGGATATAAATTCTAAACTATTTTAATTGCGTTTTAATAGCCTCTCAGAATCAATTTATGTGAGGTTATTTTTTATTTATAAGTTTTTTAGTAATAATTTTTATTATGGTTGAAAAAAAATTGCCATCACTAAATTTAGTGAGAAAAACAGTAATAACATTCTTCTTTTCAGTTACATAAAGCTGAGAAATAGAATTTCGGGTTTTTATTAATTTTTTGTTTTTTTTGTGATTTTATTGGATTTTCGTTTGTGCTTTTCTACGTTTGCCGCTTAAACCTTAACATAATACAAAAATGAAAAAAATTACTTTATCAATTGTTGCTGTTTTAGCATTTGGATTCGCAAATGCACAAGAAGTTAAATTTGGTGTAAAAGGAGGGATTAACCTTTCTACTTTAACAGGAGATGTTGAAGATGCTTCATCAAAAGTTGGTTTCCAAGTTGGTGGTTTTGCAGAAATTAAATTAACTGAAAAATTCTCTATTCAACCTGAGCTTTTGTACTCTTTACAAGGAGACAAAGAAGAAGTGAAAGAACTTGGTTTTAACAATGAATCTACACTTAACTTATCTTATTTGAATATTCCTGTAATGGCAAAATATTATGTTGCTGAAAAATTTAGTTTAGAAGCAGGTCCTCAAATTGGATTTTTATTAAGCGCGAAAGATGATACTAAAGTTACTATGGGTGGTGAAAGTTCATCTGAAAAAATCAATGTTAAAGATGACTATAAATCAATTGATTTTGGAGTAAATTTTGGTGCTGGCTATGACTTTACTGAAAACCTTTCTGCTGGTCTTAGATATAATTTAGGTTTATCTAATATCGCTGAAACTGTTGAAGGTGAAAGTTATAAAGTGAAAAATAGTGTATTCTCTTTATCAGTAGGATATAAATTCTAATAACTATTTTAGAATATTATTTTTAAGATATTCTTAGTTTGACTTTTTACAATTTAGCAACCCTTAAGTAGAAATATTTAAGGGTTTTTTTTTATGTATGATTTAAATAGAGTTTTAGATTTAGTTTTTAAGACTTTAAATCTAATTTATAGGTTTTTTATGGTTAATTATTATTGTGTTTAAAAGAAATTTGCTCTCACTAAATTTAGTGAGAAAAACAGTAATAATAAGCTCTAAGTCAGTGTTGTGAAGTTGGAAAGGTATGAGGATTGGTTTTATAAGATATTTTTTTTTAATCTGAAATTTTGGAATTTAAAGCGCTGTTTTCTAGGTTTGTCTCCTAAATTTTAACAAAACATAAAAAATGAAAAAAATTATTTTATCTATGGTTGCGATTTTAGCATTTGGATTTGCAAATGCTCAAGAAACAAGATTTGGAGTAAAAGGAGGTCTTAACCTCACAAATTTCACTGGTGGTTATGATACTAAATCTTTAGTTGGTTTCCATGTTGGAGGTTTTGCAGAAATTAAAGTTATGGACAAATTTTTTATTCAACCAGAGCTTTTGTACTCAGCACAAGGGGCAAAATTTGATAGACCATTTGGAGATTATGATGTTAAATTGAATTATTTAAATATTCCAGTTTTAGCTAAATATTATGTAACAAAAGAATTCTCAGTTGAGGCTGGTCCACAAATAGGTTTCTTATTGTCGGCTAAAGCTGATGGCGAAGATGCTAAAGATTTCTATAAATCTACAGATATAGGTTTTAATTTAGGAGCTGGATATAATTTTACTGAAAATTTATCAGTTGGTCTTCGTTATACAATTGGTTTATCAGGTCTTGCTGATAGAGGAGATTATGAAGATTTAGATGATTATTATGATAGTGCAAAAAACAGTGTTTTGGCTTTATCTCTAGGATATAAATTCTAATTTTATTTCTGAAATATACATTAAAACCTTCTGCGATAGTAGAAGGTTTTTTTATGATTAAAAAATGCTTTCCTTTGTTTTATGAACTGGACTCGTTATATAAAAGAATATCAATCGTATCTTAAGATAGAACGTGGTTTATCTAAAAATACAATCGAGAACTATGTTTTTGATATTGAGCGATTATGTCTCTTTCTTACTCAAAATGAAATTGAAGTTTCTCCAGTGCAAATTAATGAAGAAACAGTTCAGGATTTTATTTATTCAGTTTCCAAAGAAGTTAACCCTCGTTCTCAGGCTCGAATTATTTCGGGTTTAAAAAGTTTTTTCAATTATTTGATATTTGAAGATTATCGCAATAATAGCCCTTTAGAACTTATAGAATCTCCTAAGACAGGAAGAAAATTGCCAGACACTTTATCGGTAGATGATATTGATAGACTCATTGCTGCTATCGATTTAAGCTCTAATGAAGGAGAAAGAAATCGTGCCATGTTAGAAGCCTTATATGGCTGTGGACTTCGGGTTTCAGAATTAGTTGCATTAAAAATATCTGATTTATTTTTTGAAGAAGGATTTATTAAAATTACTGGAAAAGGAAATAAAGAACGTTTTGTTCCTATCGGAGAATCGACTCAAAAATATATTTTGCTATATGTTAATTTAGTACGGTCGCATTTAAACATTAAGAAAGGTTTTGAAGATACTTTGTTTTTAAATCGAAGAGGAAGTCAGCTGACCAGAGCTATGATTTTTACAATTACCAAAGATCTGGCTTTTAAGATTGGTTTAAATAAAAATATAAGTCCACATACTTTAAGACATTCTTTTGCTACTCATTTGCTTGAGAATGGAGCCGATTTGCGATCAATACAATTAATGCTAGGACATGAATCGATCACTACAACCGAAATATATGTTCATTTAGACAGGACATATTTAACACAGGTAATTCACAGTTTTCATCCAAGAAAGTAAGCTTTTGGCAAAAATATTTTAGATGATATTATTTTTATCTTAAAAAAATTAATATCTTGGAGGTGTATTGTTTGTAAAAAAGAGAATTTGTTCTCATACTTATAATAAGTAATAAAAAACGAAAACTTTTATGTTTTTTTAAGCCTTAAATAATAGTATCAATTTTGTTCTATTCTGGATAAAATGGTCAACTTACACAGACACAATTATGGTTTTTGATTTATATGAAGATGAAAATTGTCAGAAGTTGAATAACTTTTACAAAAAACTATTTGCCGAAATTCCCGATTTAATCTTTCAATTTATTATCGATGTCGATAATACTTATTCTTTTCCTTTGGTTAGTAAAGCCATGGAAGAGATTTTTGAGTTACCAACAACAGAATTTACAAATCGAAGTAAATTTGCGATGTATGAAAGAGTGCATCCTGAAGATCGACATATGTTTATTACTTCACTATCTAAAGCCCGAAAAACACTAACGCCCTGGGAAGTAGAGTTTCGGGTAGTTTTACCAAAAAAAGAGATTCGGTGGCTAAAAGTTTGTGCAAAATCCGAAGGTTCTCCAGATGGTCTGGTTAGTTTCTACGGACGGATTTCGGATGTAACGGATATAAAAGATCAGGAGCTTAAACTTAAAATTTCAGAAGAAAGGTTTCAGTTTGCTTTAGACGCATCTACAGTTGGTGTTTGGGATTGGGATATGGTAACAAACAGAGTATTTTATTCGTCTTTATCCTTGAAAATTTTAGAATTAGAATCTAATGATATTTTTGATGATCCAGAACGTTGGGATAAAATCGTGCATCCAGATGATTTACCTAAGTATTATTCGGATATTCAAGAGCATTTTGATAATAAAATACCTTATTATGAAAATTACCATCGTGTATTAACTTCTAGTGGTAAATATAAATGGATTCTCGATCGGGGAAAAGTTATCGAAAGAGATTCAAACGGAAAACCATTGCGTGTTTTGGGTACGCATACAGATGTTTCTTATCAAAAAGAGAAAGAACTGGAACTCATTAAAACGATGAAACTATTTAGTGATCAAAATAGTCGATTGCTTAATTTTTCTCATATCGTTTCTCATAATTTAAATACTCAAGCAGGTAATATTAAGAGTATTCTTGATTTTATCGATGAAGATCATAGTAAAGAAACGATTGATGAGATGTTGGTGCATTTACGAACGGTTTCTAATGATTTAAATGATACTATTTCTAATTTAACTCAGATTGTACAAATACAGAGTAATCTCAACATTGTTATAAAACCTCTTAAGTTGGGTTATAGTATTGATAAGACAGTTTCTATAATCAAGGCATTTAGTGCAAAAACCAAAATAGTAATACATAATAATGTACCTGATTATGTAACGATTAATTTTAATCCTGCCTATCTGGAAAGTGTTTTGTTGAATTTTACTACGAATGCAATTAAATATGCTCATCCTGATAGAGCGCCTGTAGTCGAGTTTATTTTTGCAATTGAGCCAGATGGTCGCAAAGCTTTAAAAATTAAAGATAACGGTATCGGAATTGATTTAGAGCGCTATGGCGATTTGATATTCGGGATGTATAAAACCTTTCATAAACATAAAGAAGCTCGCGGTATTGGATTGTATATTACAAAAAACCAAATAGAATCTATGAAAGGGGAGGTTTCTGTAGAAAGTGTCGTTGGTGAAGGAACCGTTTTTAAAATTATATTTAATGATGATTTATAGGTTCAGAGGTTCAGAGTTGCAAAGGTTCAGAGCTGCAAAGGCTCTAAGGTACTAAGGTTCTGAGTGACTAAGTTTTAAGGTTTTGAGTTGCAAAGGTTCAGAGTGACTAAGATTCAAAACGAGCGTAATACCAGTAAACTTGTCTTTCTGAGTGGAGTCGAAGAATCTCCGTCAATATCAATAACTCGATAATTTCAGGGTAAGTTTGAGTTAACGAGATTGTAAAATATAATAGATGGAGTATATACTCTATTTACTCTTGAATTTACTCTAGCAAAAACTTTGCGAACTTTGCGTAAATCTTTGCATTCTTTGCGGTTGAATAATTAAATAAGATGCATAACTTAATTTTCCTTAATTTCTTAATGGTAAAAAAAGGAAAAGTATTATAAATAAAAAAACTCCTCAATTGAGGAGTTTTTTTATGATATAAAGAGAGCTTATTTTGCAATATTTACTGCTCTTGTTTCTCGTATTACTGTTACTTTAACCTGACCAGGATAAGTCATTTCGGTTTGTATTTTTTGTGAGATATCAAATGATAAACTTGCAGCATTATCATCAGATACTTTTTCGCTTTCTACAATTACACGAAGTTCTCTACCTGCTTGAATAGCGTAGGCGTTTTTAACTCCATTAAATCCGTAAGCAACTTCTTCAAGGTCTTTTAAACGTTGGATATAAGAATCTAATACTTGTCTTCTTGCACCAGGTCTTGCACCAGAAATAGCATCACAAACCTGAACGATTGGCGATAATAGTGATTTCATTTCGATTTCATCGTGATGCGCTCCAATTGCATTACAAACTTCTTCTTTTTCACCGTATTTCTCAGCCCATTGCATTCCTAATAATGCGTGAGGTAAATCACTTTCAGTATCTGGAACTTTACCAATATCGTGAAGTAAACCAGCTCTTTTAGCTAATTTTACGTTCAGTCCTAATTCGGCAGCCATAATACCACACAATTTAGATACTTCTCTAGAGTGTTGTAATAAGTTCTGACCGTAAGAAGAACGGTATTTCATACGTCCAACAACTTTTATTAATTCTGGGTGTAAACCGTGAATTCCTAAATCTATTACTGTACGTTTTCCAACTTCAATGATTTCATCATCAATTTGTTTTGCAGTTTTAGCAACAACTTCTTCGATACGTGCTGGGTGAATACGACCATCTGTAACTAATTTGTGTAATGCTAAACGAGCGATTTCTCTACGTACAGGGTCAAAACAAGAAAGGATAATTGCTTCTGGAGTATCATCTACAATAATCTCAACACCTGTTGCAGCTTCTAGCGCACGGATGTTTCTACCTTCACGACCAATGATTCTTCCTTTTACATCATCCGATTCAATGTTAAATACAGATACACAGTTTTCTACTGCTTCTTCTGTTCCAACTCTTTGGATTGTGTTAATGATGATTTTCTTAGCTTCTTGTTGTGCAGTAAGTTTTGCTTCTTCAATAGTATCTTGAATATGAGACATTGCATTACTTCTTGCTTCTGCTTTTAAGCCTTCCATTAATTGGTTTTTAGCTTCTTCTGCAGAAAGACCTGAAATTACTTCTAATTGTTGTAATTGACTTTTGTGTAATTTATCAACTTCAGCTTGTTTTTTGTCTAAAACTTCAATTTTATTAGTGTATTCCTGAGTTTTAGCTTCGTAATCATCATTAGTCTTTTTGGCTTTTGATAATTCATTAGAAACTTGAGATTCTTTGTCGCGTACTCTTTTTTCTACTTCTGCTACTTTTTTATCTCTTGCAAGAATTACTTGTTCGTGCTCTGATTTTAATTCAATAAACTTTTCTTTTGCTTGAAGAATTTTATCTTTCTTAATGTTTTCGGCTTCCAGATTAGCATCTTTTAAAATCGATGCAGCTTCTTTTTTTGAGTTCTTGATTAAATTGGAAATATTGCTTTTTTCTATGATTTTGGCTATCCCAAAACCCCCAGCAACACCTATAATTCCTGAAATAATGATCGTTATTATGCTGTCCATGTTTGTTAAAATTTATATATAAAAAAGCCTACATTAGGTTGCTTGTATAAACTCGAAAAGACAAGTTTTGAGCTAACTCACTGTTCAAGTTTCCTCGCCGGAGCGTGGCATGCTTTAGTAGTGATGATTTGCTCATTCTAATTTGTTAGTGTTGAGTTTACCAAATATGAACTAATGTAGGCAGTATCTTAGTTTCTGTAAAGAACGTTTAATTTTCGAGATATTGATCTAAAAGGGTATTTAATCTTTTAATTCTTTCGATAGTTTCATCACTATCAGTTGCTTTGTCAATTTGTTTTTGCTCTACTTGCGATGCAAATTGTAATGCACACATGGCTAAAACGTCTTGTTTGTCGCGAACAGCATAGTTTTCTTCAAATTGCTTAATCATAACATCAATTTTTTTAGAAGCACTTCTAAGTCCTTCTTCCTGTGATAGTTCGACCGTTAGTGGGTAAACTCTGTCAGCGATTGATATTTTTATTTTAAGCTTTTCGTCCATGTTGTTACTAGTCTGATAGTTGTGCTATACAGTGGTCTATTTCGCGAATTAATGAATTTATTTTAAGCTTTGTATCTCTCTTATTATCGTTACTGCCAAGTAAAGAATTGGCGATTTTGAGTGTTTCATACTGCTTTTTCAGGGCCTCAATCTCTTCCGATTGTTTGTGTATGGTGTGCTTAGCCTCTGTTAATTCTAACTTTAGTTCTTGATTGTTTTTTTCTAAACCTTTTAGCTTCGCAAAAAGTTTTTCTACTTTATATTCAAGAGTATCAATTATTTCGGCAATTACACTCATTATAAATCCTATTCATTACTTAATCATACAAAGTTAGTATTCCTTTTTATTAATGCAATATTTTATCGATTTTTTTGCATTAAAAATAGCAAATTAATGGAATTCAAGGTATTGTATTTTGTGATTTTAGTAATTATTTTACTAACTTTTTTTTATCTTAGCAAAAATGTAAATCATGAGATATTCTGTACTTTTTCTGCTATTTTGTAATCTTATTTCTGCTCAGACAGATTATCCGAAAGACTATTTTAGACCGCCTCTTGATATACCAATGCAGCTTTCGGGGAACTTTGGGGAGTTAAGACCAAACCATTTTCATGCTGGTTTTGACTTAAAAACTAATCAAAGAGAAGGGTTGAATGTGTATGCTGTTGCCGATGGATATATCTCGAGAATTAAAATTTCGACTTTCGGAAATGGTAAAACTTTGTACGTAACACATCCAAATGGTTATACATCTGTATATGGACATTTGCAAAGTATGGTTGGGACAATTCAGGAATATATTAAGAAAACGCATTATCAGGAGAAATCATTTGAAATCGAAATGTTCTTGAAACCTGGGGAAATGGTTGTTACCAAAGGACAATTGATAGGATTGTCTGGAAATACAGGTTCTTCAGAGGGACCGCATTTGCATTTTGAATTCCGTGATTCTAAAACGGAGTTTGTTATTAATCCAATGCTTTTTGGTTTTGATAAATATGTTAGAGATACAAAAAAGCCAGTAATTTCTAATTTATATGTTTATCCGCTTGACGATAACACAACTGTTAATCAATCGAAAGTCCCTTTAATGCTTAATTTGACATTGCAAAAAGATGGAACTTATTTGTCTGATAGGGTTGCTACAAACGGAAAAATTGGTTTTGGAATTACTGCTGTAGATCATGACGATGTTTCGTTTAATAAAAATGGAGTTTATAAAGTAGAGTCTTTTTATAATGGAAATTCTAATTTCGGATATCAATTTAATACTTATTCATTTGATGAAATGCGATACATAAACGCATTGATTGATTATCCTAGATATAAAAAAACGGGACAGAGAGTGCAAAAGTTGTTTATGAAAACGCCTTTTGCCTTGAGCATTATAAAAACGGATGCTCTGAACGGAGTGCTTCCGGTTGTACCAAATTTAGCTTCGGCGTATCGTGTAGAAGTTTCGGATTTTTATGGAAATATAAATACAGTTAATATTCCAGTTCAGTATGATTCCTTGCCTGCAATTGTAAATCCGACGCCTGAAGCTTCAAATTATTCTGTAAAATACAATAAGGATGCTAATTTCTCTAAGAACAATATGTCGGTGTTTTTTCCTGCTGGAACATTTTATGATGATTTTAATTTGAATTTTGATGTAAAAAATGACCGTATTTATATTCATGACGATACAGTTCCGGTTCATTCTAATTTTACAATTACTATAGAAGATGGTAAATATCCCGAAAATCTTAAGGATAAAGTTTATATAGGCAGAATTACAGGAAAGAGTGGTAGTTATAATGCTACATCTCGTAAAGACAATGTTTATACAGCTAAGTCAAAAACCTTAGGGCAATTTGGGTTAGTTCTGGATACAATCAAGCCAACAATTAGTATTGCAAAAACAATTCAGGATAAATGGATTAGTGATGTAAAGAAAATTCAGTTTACTATTAGTGATAGTATGTCGGGGATTAAATCTTACAATGGGTATTTAAACGGAAATTGGATTTTGTTTGAGTATGATAATAAAACCAAAAAGATAACTCATGATTTTAATGATGGTATTGTAGCTGAAGGAGCGAATGATTTAAAAATAGAAGTTGTTGATAATGTGGGGAATTCTGCTATCTTTGAGACTCGTTTTTTTAGAAGTCAAACAAAATAAAAATATAACTTTTGAATAAGAATCTGCTATTTGTTTTCCTTTTTTTAGGTATTGGTTTTGTTTCACTTGCTCAAAATGCTAGAGTAAAAGGAGTGATTTTGGACGAAAGTAACCTCCCAGTTGCTTATGTAAATGTTTCCCATTCGGGAAATGTAACACAATCCGACTCGGATGGATTTTTTGATATTTTGGTTCCGTCTAATAAAAAAGTGATTATTGTTTTTACTCACATTTCACAGAAAATGATGACGATAACAGTGAATTTAAAACCGAATGAAATTTTTGTTTTTAATCCTGTAATGAATAGTTATGCCGAACAAATGGGAGAAATTGTTGTTATGGCAAATAAAAAACGTGTTCAGGGAATTACAGTTGTAGATCCAGTAACGATAAAGAAAATTCCAGGTGCTAATCCTGGAATTGAAAATATATTAAAAACATTACCAGGTGTAAATAGTAATAATGAACTTAGTACACAATATGCTGTTCGTGGAGGAAATTATGATGAAAATCTGGTTTATGTAAACGAGATCGAAGTATATCGTCCTTTCTTGATTCGTTCAGGACAACAAGAAGGTTTAAGTTTTACTAATACAGATTTAGTTCAGAATGTAGATTTTTCGGCAGGAGGATTTCAATCTAAGTTTGGAGATAAGCTTTCATCGGTATTAGATATTACTTATAGAAAGCCAACAAAATTCGGGGCAGCTTTTGAAGCTAGTTTTCTTGGCGGAAGTATTGCAGTCGATGCGGTTTCTAAAAATAAAAAATGGTCGGCAATTACAGGAGTTCGCTATCGTAATAATAGTATGCTTGTAAATAGCCAGGATACTCAAACTAATTATACGCCTTCGTATACAGATATCCAGACAAATATAAATTACATCGCTTCGGCAAAATGGCAATGGAGTTTTCTAGGTGCCCTTTCTCAAAATAAATATTTATACCAGCCATTAACTCGTGAAACCAAATTTGGAACTATCGATAAACCAATGGCGCTTGCGGTATATTATGAAGGGCAAGAAAGAGATAAATATGATACGTATTTTGGGGCAATCAAATCAACATATAATGTTTCTTCAGATTTTACGTTAAAATTTATAGGTTCTATATTTCATACACAAGAGCAAGAACATTATGATATCTTGGCACAATATCGCTTAGGAGAAGTGGATAGTGATGGTTCGGTTGTTTTGCAAGAAGTAGATTATACTAAAGGAATTGGTACGCAATTAAACCATGCACGTAATGATTTAGATGCTTTAATTGTAAATGCTGAATTAAAAGGAATTTATAATTGGAAAGAAAATCTTATTGAGTTTGGAGTAAAATATACTCGTGAATCTATACGTGATCGTGTAGCAGAGTGGGAGATGATTGATTCTGCAGGTTTTTCGGTAAATCCGCCTCTTGTGGTTTTACCTAAAAACGATCAGCCATACGAACCTTATACAGGACCATTGTTACCGTATCAAAATGTTAGAGCAACAAATTTTAATACTATAAATAGATTTTCGGGTTATGCACAATGGAGTCGAAAAGGAGTTTTAGGTTCTAGTGAAGTTTGGTACAATGCAGGAGTTCGTTTTCAGGATTGGAAAGTGTCAGGAGGAATTGTAGAAGGGAAAAATCAGATTGTATTTAGTCCACGTGCTCAATTTTCGATAAAACCAGATTGGAATATGGATATGGTTTTTAGACTTTCGGGAGGGTTATATCATCAGCCACCTTTTTATAGAGAATTACGTGATGCAAGTGGAGAAGTATTACCAAATACAAAGGCACAACAATCTGTACATGTAGTTTTGAGTAATGACTATAATTTTAAAATGTGGAATCGACCATTTAAACTTATTTCGGAGTTGTATTATAAATCATTAACAGATGTAAATGTTTATACTATCGATAATGTTCGAATTAGATATATTGCCAATAATAATGCTACGGCTTATGCTCAAGGTTTAGATCTTAGATTAAATGGAGAGTTTGTACCGGGAACTGAATCGTGGTTTAGTTTTGGATATTTAAAAACACAAGAGAATTATGAAGATAAAGGATATATAGCCAGACCAACAGATCAACGATTAAAATTTGCTCTTTTGTTTCAAGATTATATGCCTAATATTCCGAGTGTGAAAATATATTTAAATCTAGTTTACAATACAGGATTGCCTGGAGGTTCACCTTCATATTCAGATCCGTATTTATATCAAAACAGGTTAAAAGATTACCGCCGAGCGGATGTTGGATTCTCTAAAGTTTTTATTGATAATAATAGAGTAGCAAAAAGTAAATTCTTTAAAGAGTTTAAAGAATTATCATTAGGATTCGAGATTTTTAATCTTTTTGATAACCAAAATGCGATAACAAATACTTGGGTTCGCGATGTGTATTCTAAAAATCAATATGCAATTCCTAATTATATGACTTCGAGAGTTTTTAATATAAAATTAACTGCAAGGTTATAAAAACCAATGGAAAAGCTAGTTTAGAACGCATAAATTGACTGTAAATAGGCTAACCATTTTTAAAATTGATTACATTTGAAATTATTTTTTAATAAAACAACATGAGAAAATTACATATATCCATCATAAGTCTTTCTGTTTTACTTTTAGTAAGTTGCAAGAATGAAGTCGAAAAACCTAAGGTTACTTACGATGCATCTACAGGTTCAAAAGTAATTGCCAAGGTAGATTCTACTCAAGTTGCAATTGCCGATTTGCCAATCCAGATGGAAGGAACAAATTATTTGATTCACCCAGTTGGAGACGTAAGAGTATATGAAAGAGGAACTAAAGCGCGTTATGGTTCATCGAGTGTGAATGATATAAGTTTTACAATTTCGAATATTGGAGAGTATGAAATTACGGGATATTTGCAAAATTTAAAATTTCAAAAAATAGATTCAGATTCTATAAGACCATTAACAGATAAAGCGGTTTTAATTCAGACAGCTACTTACTTAAAAGCAATTGCCGATAAAACGCACAATCATGTTATGGTGTATACCATGGTAGATATGGATACTAATAAAGATGGAAAATTAGATACAAGTGATATAAAAGCATTGTATTTAAGTGATATCAGTGGAGAAAGATTTACTAAGGTTTCTGATGATTTCCAGGAACTGATAGATTGGAATGTTATAGAGTCTAAAAATCGCTTGTATTTTAGAACAATCGAAGATACCAACAAAAATGGTCAGTTTGATAAAAATGACGTTTTACATTATAACTACATTAATCTAGCAGCCAAAGATTGGAAAGTAATCAGCTATAAACCTATTTAAGAGTTTAGACTTAAAAGTTTTGTGAAAACAGAAAAGCCATTAAAATTTAAATTTTAATGGCTTTTTTTGTTTCAGATTAGAGTAAGAATCATTTTAATCTGTGGAAAAAAAATTAGATTAAAATATCACTTTCAAGATCTGATTTTTCGATATCAAAATCATAACCTAGTTTATGAACTAAATCAATCACAAGTTTTTTGTACCAGTTCTCCGATTTTGGATGAATGTATATTTTTTCGATAAGATATTTTAGGTCAACATCGACTCTTAGTCCGTCGTTGATTTTGATGTCACTTTTAGAAGAATCAGTGATTATGCGCACTTCACGTTCATATTGAAAACTTTTTCTTTTGAATAAAAAAGGGAAGAATAAATCATCAAACGGAATGTATTCTTTCTTGTAGTCAATATAATTTACTTCACCAATATACTGGTCAAAATTATTCTCAGGTTTTAGAGCTTTTTGTAATCTCCCAATGGTCGATTGAAGCGCTAATCCTTCGTTGTTTTGAGTGAAAATTTGCCACATAGCAAACGATTCATATTCGTTGATATGCCAACTGCTTATGGCTACTTTCTCGCGATGTGTTTTGTAATAATCTATAAACTCGGGATTGTCTATAGCGAGTTTTTTTATCTCTTCGTAAGTTGGTTCGCTAAACGTGCCCTCGTACTGATCTTCAAATTTATCAGAACGAGACATGAATAGTTTTTTAGACATCAATAAGTCTAGAAACTTGGATAAATCCAAGTATTTCCAGACTATTGTATTTGGGTCTTCGGGAAGAGTTATGTTTGAGTTGTGGCGATACATAAGTATTTTCTTAATGTATCTCTAATTTATGAAAAATTATTCAAACGACTGCATGGTAACCAATTTATTATAGGTTCCGTTTAAAGCAATCAATTTTTCGTGAGTACCTTGCTCAACTATTTCACCTTTTTGCATAACAACAATTAGGTCTGCTTTTTGGATAGTAGATAAACGGTGAGCAATAACAATCGAAGTACGGTTTTGCATCATGTTTTCAAGAGCTACTTGTACAAATTTTTCACTTTCGGTATCAAGAGCAGATGTTGCCTCGTCAAGAATCATAATTGGAGGATTCTTTAAGACAGCACGAGCAATCGATAAACGTTGTTTTTGTCCGCCAGAAAGTTTGTTTCCGCTATCTCCAATATTAGTATAAATACCGAGAGGTAATTCATTTACAAATTCAAAAGCATTAGCGATTTTTAGTGCTGCAATGATTTCTTCGTCAGTAGCGTCTAGTTTTCCTAATGAAATATTAGCTTTTATAGTATCATTAAATAAGATACTGTCTTGAGTTACTAATCCCATCAAACCACGAAGAGAATGTAAAGACATATCTTTAATGTTGATATTATCAATTGAGATAGAACCTTCGTTTACATCATAAAAACGAGTAAGAAGATTAGCAATAGTACTTTTTCCGCTACCAGATTGCCCAACAAGAGCAACAGTTTGTCCTTTTTTAATATCAAGAGAAAAGTCTTTTAATACATTTTCATTTTCATATTTAAAGTTGATGTTTTGGATGCTTATATTCGAATCAAAAGTTATTTTTTCGATAGCGTCAATTTTACTTGTGATAGGGTTTTCCTGATCAAGAATTTCCAATACACGTTCAGCAGCAGCATTACCTCTTTTAACACCATAAGAAGCTTTAGAGATGGCTTTTGCAGGAGTAAGGATATTATAAGCCAATCCCATATAAGCGATGAACGAAGCGCCGTTTAATGTTTTTTCTATTAAAACCATCTGTCCACCGTACCAAAGTAATATAGCGATAACCATAATCCCCATAAACTCACTCGCAGGCGAAGCTAAGTTCTGACGGTTACCAATACTGTTTGATAATTTAAAGAAACGTTGAGTTGAGTTTTGGAAAACTCCATTGAAATAATTTTCAGAGTTATATCCTTTTACCACTTTTAATCCGCCTAAAGTTTCTTCGATAGTAGATAAAAAAGTTCCTTGTTCTTGTTGTGCCTTAGTCGATTGTTTTTTTAATTGTTTTCCTATCAATGATATGATATATCCGGAAACAGGAATAAAAATAAAAACAAAAAGAGTTAATTGTGGGCTTATAGCAAGCATTGCAATAATTGTAAATACAATAGTAAGAGGTTCTTTTACAATAAGTTCAAGAATTGCCAGAAACGAAGTTTGAACCTCATTTACATCACCTGCAATACGAGCTATAACATCCCCTTTTCTTTTTTCAGAGAAAAAGGATAGAGGTAATTCAAGAGTTTTTTTATACATGGCATTTCGCATGTCTCTTAAAACACCATTTCTTAAAAAATTAATAAAAAACATAGCAAGATAATCGCATAGATTTTTCAATAAAAATATAGAAATAATGATTGATACCATTACCGATAGCGTATAGCCTACACCATAATTATCTGTTGCTTGGGTAATGTAGTAGCTTAGGTAGTTTTCTGCGTAACTTTTCAGTTCCCAAATGCCTTCATAAACAGGTATTGTGGTATTACGTTTCGTTTGGTCAAATAATACTTGCATCATAGGTATCAGTGCCATAAAAGAAAGTGTACTGAATAATGCATACAGAATATTGAATAAAATATTCATGTAAGCATATCTTTTATACGGAAATATAAAAGGAAATATTTTTTTAAAATTGTTCATTTATTTTTGGGTGTTATTTTCTGCTATAGCTATGGCTCTTTCCAGTTTTTCTAGTAATAATTTTTTTTCAGGTAATAGAGTTAAATATTCTGCTACTTTAATGTGTTCATCATTGTCGAGCATCAAATAGTTAATTTGTTCGGGAGATTTCTCACTACAAAGAATTAATCCAATAGGTTTGTTTTCTCCTTCTTTTTGCTCGTTTTTCTCTAGCCAACGAAGATATAACTCCATTTGACCTTTGTAACCAGCTTTGAACTTTCCGAGTTTCAAGTCTATTGCTACTAAACTTCGTAAGCCTCTATGATAAAAAAGCAAGTCGATATAGAAATCTTCATTATCAATTGTTATTCTTTTCTGACGCGCTAAAAAAGCAAATTCACTTCCCATTTCGGTGATAAAATATTGAAGCTGCGCCAAAATAGAACTCTCTAAATCTTTCTCTGAGTAACTATCATGTAATCCTAGAAAATCCAAAAAGTAAGGATCTCGAAAAGTTAAATCAGGACTTATTTTTTTATCCGTTTTTAATTGCTCAAGTTCATTGATAATGGTTTGTTCTGGTTTTTTACTGATAGCTGTTCGTTCAAAAAGCATACTGTCTATTCGTTCTTGTAAAGTTCTTACACTCCATCTTTCATGAATAGCCATCTGAATGTAGAATTCTCGTTTTATAGTGTTTTCAATGTAAATTAGAGTTCTAATATGTGACCAACTCAATTGTGCACACACTGTGTGCACAGTTGTAATATCCTGTAATACAGTGTTGAGCTTTATAAAACTATGAAGGTTTCTTTTGTTAAACCCACTTCCATATCTATTGGAAAGGTCTGTGCTTAAATTCAGAATAAGTTTTTTCCCGTAATCGGCTCTGTCGTTGTTTAGAATTTCATCATTTATACTTTTTCCAATATTCCAATACAATAAGGTAAGTTCCTGATTAACGGTTTTGGCAACAACATGACGTGTCTTGTCTATTAAATCGATAATCGAATTTAATAGTTGCGGAGCATCATTTGTTGCAAGCACATTCATCCTTAAACTAAGTTAATTGCATTGCTGCAATAATGTTTTTTATTTTGTTGTCTAAAATAGCTTCAGTTGCATCAAAATCTTCTACTGAGTCAAGTTGAGCATTTACACTAATGTAGAATTTAATTTTTGGCTCAGTTCCACTTGGTCTTGCGCAAATTTTAGAACCATCTTCAGTATAATAAATTAATACATTCGATTTCGGAATACTCATTTCAGAAACTTCATCTGTCAATAAGTTTAACGCAGTCGATGATTGGTAATCCTCTACCATTATTACGCGTTGTCCGTCAATTTCTTTTACCGGATTCTCACGTAAATTAATCATCATCTGATTAATTTCTTGTAATCCCTCTATTCCTTTTTTGGTCAAAGCAACTAGATGTTCTTTATAAAATCCGTGCTCAACATAAAGTTTTAAAAGTTCTTTATAAACAGAGCTTCCGCTTGCTTTTGCCTGAGCTGCCATTTCGCAAATTAATAAAGTTGCAGCAACGGCATCTTTATCGCGAACAGCATCACCAACCATAAAACCAAAACTTTCTTCACCACCACCAATAAATTCAAGCTCAGGAAAATCTTTGATCATTTTGGCAATCCATTTAAAACCTGTCAAGCCTATTTTGCATTCTACATCATAACTTGTCGCAAGTTCCATCATCATAGGAGTCGAAACAATAGTAGAACCTATAAATTGTTTTCCGTTAATTTTGCCCGCTTTTTTCCATTCTTTCAATAAGAAAGAAGTCATTAAGATCATGGTTTGGTTACCATTTAGCAAAATCATTTTTCCTTCGTTGTTACGAACAGCAACTCCAAGACGGTCACAGTCAGGATCAGTACCAACAACAATATCTGAGTTTGTTTTAACAGCTAGAGCAAGAGCCATTGTTAAAGCCTCAGGCTCTTCAGGATTTGGAGATTTTACAGTCGGGAAATCCCCATTAGGCACAGCTTGCTCCGGTACAATATGCACATTAGTATAACCTGCTTGTGATAAAGTAGGAGGGATCGATTTTATCGAAGTTCCGTGTAAAGAAGTAAATACGATTTGTAAATCCTCTTTAGCTTTAGCTGGAGTATTAAAACTAGCATTTTCGATAGATGAATTGATAAAAGCATTATCAATCTCAGTATCTATATATTCAATTAATTTCTCGTTAGGGTGAAATTTAATTTTATCATATTCTAAGCTTTCAATCGTAGCAATGATTTCTGCATCTTGCGGAGGAACAATTTGTCCACCATCTTCCCAATATACTTTGTAACCATTATATTCTGGTGGGTTATGCGATGCAGTAAGTACAATACCACATTGGCAACCTAAATATTTAAGAGCAAAAGACAATTCAGGAGTCGGACGCATATCCGAAAATAAATACACATGAATTCCATTTGCCGAGAAAACATCAGCAACAACTTTTGCAAGTGTGTTACTGTTGTGGCGACAATCGTAAGCAATTGCCACTTTTAGAGTTTGGTTAGGGAAAACTTTGTGCATGTAATCCGAAAGACCTTGCGTGTTTTTTCCAAGCGTATATTTGTTAATGCGGTTGCTTCCTACACCCATTACGCCACGCATTCCTCCAGTTCCGAATTCTAAATTTTTATAAAAACTTTCTTCAAGGTCTTTTGGCGATGTTGTCATCATCTCTTTAATCGCCGATTGTGTTTCATTGTCAAATGCTGGCGTCAGCCATTCGTTTACAGCAGTTAAAATGTTAGGTGCTATATTCATTTGTATATTATTTAAATTGTAAGTCAAAAAAATTAATGCGATTTCAAGAGTTAATATTTCGATTTCTCGAAGCAATCTCCTGCTGTTCACTATATCTTTATGTTTTTAAAGAAAAAACATAAAGGATGCCGCTGCCATCAGGGCTAGGTATGTACTAAAAATTAACCTGATTTGCTATTTTATAACGCGCTTCATTGTTTTTAGTTCGTAAAATAATCTCTCCCAAAAATCCTGCTAAAAATAACTGAGTTCCTATTATCATTGATGTTATTGATAAATAAAAATGAGGCCTTTCAGTAATTAATCTACTAGTTTTATGAATAAATAATTTGTCGATTCCTAAGTATAAAGCCAGTAAAAAACCAATTATAAACATAATAGAACCTAATAAACCAAATAAGTGCATAGGTCTTTTTCCGAATCTTGATAAAAACCAAATCGTAATCAAATCCAGGAAACCATTAATAAAACGATCCATACCAAATTTGGTTTCGCCATATTTACGTGCCTGGTGTATTACTACTTTCTCTCCAATTTTATTAAAACCTGCATTTTTTGCCAAAACAGGAATATATCGATGCATCTCGCCTGAAACTTCAATGTTCTTAACAACAGTGTTTTTATATGCTTTTAATCCGCAATTAAAATCATTTAATTCAACACCAGAAGTTTTTCTTGCAGCCCAATTAAATAATTTTGATGGTAAATTTTTTGCTACAACAGAGTCATAACGTTTCTTTTTCCAGCCAGAAACTAAATCAAATTTCTCTTTGGTAATCATTTCGTATAATCCAGGAATCTCATCTGGACTATCTTGTAAGTCGGCATCCATAGTAATAATAACATCACCATTAGCCTTGGCAAAACCAGCGTGTAAAGCCTGTGATTTACCAAAGTTCTTCATGAACCGAATACCTTTTACATTTGGATTTTCTAATGAAAACCCTTCAATAATATTCCAAGAATTATCTGTACTTCCATCATCCACAAAAATGATTTCATATGAGTAATTGTTAGATTGCATCACTTTAATGACCCATGTGTATAGCTCTTTAAGTGATTCCTCTTCGTTAAGAAGCGGTATAAGTATAGATAAATTCATTTATTTTATTCTTGATATGTAGTTTTGCTTTTAAAAAAGGCTGCCAAAATTAATCCTAATATAGAGTAGCCAACAATACTAAACACTAGAGCTTTTAATAGCTCAGCAGTAGCGTAAGGATTGCTTTCTTTCATTTTTGCCAGAGTTTCATTTATTACCGATGCCGGAGTTCCGAATTTTTGCAATGTTTCGGCCATATATTTTCTAATTAATTCACCCAAAGTCTCTTTTGCGCTAGGATCAATGAAGTTAAATAAGATAATGTTGAAAAAAGTAGAAATTAATATACCTATAAGTATAGCTACAAAATAGGTAGTAAAAGCGTCTTTAAAAGAAAAAATATTGTTTAAATCCTTTTTAGTTTTTACTAATAATGCAATAGTTATAGCTAGGAAAATAACAAATGTTAAGCCTCCAATCCACCCAGAAACAAATAGTTTAAGGTCTATTGAATACATTATTGCAGTAATTAGAGCTAAAACAATTCCAATTATTACGCCGTAAGTAATTCCGTTCTTTTTTATAACTTCATTAATCATAATTTATATGTTTTAAAATTAATCCACAAATATAGCAATTCCCAATATATTCGTGGATAAAAAATGCTTTTCGATTTTATATAAAAAAACAGAGAGTAAATGTTTGTTTATTAAAAAATAAATGTAAATTTGCAAACTGAAATAATTAAAAGTTTTAAAACAAAAAGAGTAGTTGTATTTACACCTTTTTCTAACCACGAAGAAGCTTCAAAATTAAAACGCTCCAAACAATAAATAAAAAGTAAAGATGAAAAAAGGAATTCACCCAGAAAATTACAGATTAGTTGCATTCAAAGACATGTCAAATGAAGATGTGTTTATCACTAAATCTACTGCAGATACAAAAGAAACAATAACAGTTGATGGAGTTGAATATCCAGTTGTAAAAATGGAGATCTCTAGAACATCTCACCCTTTTTACACAGGTAAATCTAAACTTATCGATACTGCAGGACGTATTGATAAATTCAAAACTAAATACGCTAAACACGCTAAATAATTTTAGTTTGTTTTTAAATAAATCAAAGCCTTCCTTTTTGGAAGGCTTTTTTTGTATGATTATTTTACCTTAATGCTTGACTAAGAAGTCTTATCGTTATAATTGTAAGAAATAAAATATTTGTAACTTTGGTCTCGATAACCAAATCAGGATTTTAATATATTGCCAAATTAAATTAATTTATGAATTACATTCTATTTGACGGGCCCGTCCGGAATGCCTTATTGCCTTTTACATTTACCCGACCTGTTGCCGATATCTTAATCGGAATTATGACCATACGTCAAAAATGGGAAATGCATTTAGGTTCAACTACAACTACAATAACCGAAGAATATTTATCGGAAAAATATCCAATGGTCGAGTTGGAGGAAAACGTAATGATCAATGCTTCATTTTTACCTAATAATGATTTAGCAGAACTTGTTTCGGATTTAAAAACGAACCAAGCTATCTTTAAAGGTGAAGAAGTTATTGCTTTTTATACAAATGAAAATCAGGAAGAAGTCGATTTTGACTCTTATGAAATCATACAGTATAATGGTGATTGTATAACAGTAGAGAATACTTGGGATATTTTTTCTAAAAATGCTGTAGCAATTCGTGAAGATTTTGACTTTTTGACCGAAGACAGAAAATCACAGCCAATACCAAAAAGCGTAAATACGATTAATCCCGACGATATATTTATAGAAGAAGGAGCAAAATTAGAGTTTGTTACTTTAAATGCTTCTACAGGACCTATATATATAGGTAAGAATGCCGAGATTATGGAAGGTTCTGTAATTCGTGGGCCTTTTGCTTTATGCGAAAATGCACAAGTAAAAATGAATGCCAAAGTTTATGGAGCTACAACAGTAGGTGTAGGATCTAGAATAGGTGGTGAGGTTAAGAATTCAGTTCTTTTTGCAAACTCAAACAAAGGACATGACGGATTTTTAGGAGATTCAGTTTTAGGAGAATGGTGTAATATTGGCGCAGATACCAATAATTCGAATCTAAAAAATAATTACGAAGAAGTAAAGTTATGGAGTTATGAAACCGAAGGATTTGCTAAAACCGGACTTCAGTTTTGTGGTTTAATGATGGGAGATCATAGTAAATGCGGAATCAACACCATGTTTAATACAGGAACTGTAGTGGGAGTAAGTGCTAATATTTTTGGTTCGGGTTTTCCTCGCAACTTTATACCAAGTTTTTCTTGGGGTGGAGCAGCAGGTTTTACTACCTATGTAACTAAGAAAGCTTTTGAAACTGCAAGATTAGTTATGGGACGCAGAAATATTGATTTTGATGAAACTGAAGCTGCAATTTTGGAGCACATTTTTGAAGAAACAAAAAAATGGCGTAAAGACTAAAAACAAAAAACCTCGATTTCCCGAAATCGAGGTTTTTTGTTTTTAGATAAAACTTAATTAGCAATCTTGATAAATTCCCCTTTTGGATTAAATTTTAATTCTAAACCACTGCTTAGTTTTGCTTCGTAGCCCAAAGTTTCTTTCTCTATTTTTGTTATTTTGTCTTTAGCAAAATTAGTTTTTACGTAAGTAGTAATCTTTGCAGGAACAATAGCTGTGGGAATAGCTGTGTTTTTTCCATCAACTTCTTTCCAGTTTCCTTTTCCATCAAATTCAATTTGAAGATTATTTGCAAATTGAACTTTGTACTCTTTAGATAAGATTTCTTTATCTTCAAGAATATAAGTTGGTTCTTGTCCAGCGAAGTGAGTTTTCAAAAAAGTTTGTGCATTTGCCGGTAATGCAGCTTTTTTAATTACCGTTTTTTGAGCATTTGCAGAAAGTCCAAATATTAATCCTGCAATTAGGCAAGCTGCCAAGTTTAATTTCGTTCTCATAATTTTCTGATTTTTAAATTCTTATACAAGATATAACTAAAATTTTAAAAGATGTAGGAATAATTGTAAAACTTAAAAAAAACGAAGATGTCGGAGATGTAATTGTATTGTCTAATACTCTAATTAATCTATCTTTGCGCTTTTAAAAAAATACTTGCTAAGAAGTCAAAAATCTAAGCAGTCTAAAAATCTAAAAGTCAAAATGATTACAGTTAATGATATCTCAGTTCAGTTTGGTGGAACTACACTTTTTAGCGATGTTTCTTTTGCTATAAATGAAAATGATAAAATTGCCCTTATGGGTAAAAATGGTGCGGGAAAATCGACACTTTTAAAAATAATAGCAGGACAAAGCAAGCCCTCTACTGGAAGTATCTCGGCTCCAAAAGATGCTGTTGTGGCTTATTTGCCTCAGCATTTATTGACCAAAGATGGATCAACTGTAATGGAAGAAGCTTCAAAAGCTTTTGGCGAGATTTTTCAAATGAAAGCTGAAATTGATGAAATCAATGAGCAATTAACCGTTCGTACTGATTACGAAAGTGATGCTTACATGAAATTAATCGAAAGAGTTTCCGACTTAAGCGAGAAATTCTATGCTATCGAAGAAGTAAATTATGAGGCTGAAGTTGAGAAAATTTTAGTTGGTTTAGGTTTCGAACGTGAAGATTTTACACGCCAGACTTCAGAGTTTTCTGGAGGATGGAGAATGCGAATAGAGTTGGCTAAAATTCTTTTGCGTAAGCCAGACTTAATTTTGCTAGATGAGCCTACCAACCACATGGATATTGAGAGTATTCAATGGTTAGAGGAGTTTTTGATAAATTCAGCAAAAGCAGTTGTAGTAATTTCACACGATAGAGCGTTTGTAGATAATATTACCAATCGTACTATCGAAGTTACAATGGGAAGAATCTATGATTATAAAGCAAAGTATTCTCATTATTTAGAGTTAAGAAAAGATCGTCGTATACACCAACAAAAAGCATACGATGAGCAACAAAGAATGATTGCTGATAATAGAGCATTTATTGACCGTTTTAAAGGAACATTTTCTAAAACAGATGCGGTTCAATCTCGTGTTAAGATGTTAGAGAAATTAGTTATCGTACAAGTTGATGAAGTTGATAATTCGGCATTAAAATTAAAATTCCCGCCAGCAGCAAGATCAGGACAATATCCTGTAGTGGTAAAAGATTTATCAAAATCTTATGGTGATCATGTAGTTTTTAAAGATGCTAATATTGTTATCGAAAGAGGGCAAAAAGTAGCTTTCGTAGGTAAAAATGGTGAAGGAAAATCGACTATGATTAAAGCCATCATGAAAGAAATTGGTATTGATGAAGGAAGTGTTGATATTGGACATAATTCACAAATTGGATATTTTGCACAAAACCAAGCTTCTTTATTAGATGAAAATGCAACAATTTTTGAAACTATCGATGCTATTGCAGTTGGAGATGTTCGTACGCAAATTAAGAACATTCTTGGAGCCTTTATGTTTCAGGGAGATGATATTACCAAGAAAGTAAAAGTGCTTTCAGGAGGAGAAAAAACACGTTTGGCAATGATAAAATTATTGTTAGAACCAGTTAACTTGTTGATTCTGGATGAGCCTTCTAATCACTTAGATATGAAAACTAAAGATATTATTAAAGATGCATTACGTGATTTTGATGGTACTTTAATCTTAGTATCTCACGATCGTGATTTCCTTGACGGATTAGCGACAAAAGTTTTCGAATTTGGAAACAAACGTGTTAAAGAGCATTTTGAAGATGTTGCTGGATTCCTGGCACATAAAAAGATGGACTCTATGAGAGAAATCGAAAAATAATCTAGTTATAACATAATAATAAAAAGAGCGCAAGTTAATTCTAGCGCTTTTTTTGTTTAATATTTTTAAGAAAATAATTGTTAAATAAATATAAGTACATGATATAAGTCAGATTAAAGACTATTTAGATTAGATAATTTTGTTGTAAGAAAAAAGCTGTTTTATGGCTTTGGATTTATTAAAGAAAAATATATCTAAATTTTTATTCATGGATTTTTTAAATAATTTTTTTTCAAAAAAGGTTGTGTTTCTAATCTTTTTATTGCCTTTTCTTTCGAATGGGCAAATTACAGAGCCTGGTTCTCAAAATGAAGTTAAATATCCACAATTTAAATTTCAAGGACTTTTTCAGGGGCGTTATTTAAGTGATTTAACTCAAGGTATAGACGCGACAACTGGTTTGCAACATGCAGATGGTAATGCAGTAGAAAATACATTCGACATTAAAAGGATGCGTTTGGGACTTACCACTAAATTAGGTGAAGGGTTTGATATTGTTGTTCTGGCTAATTTTGCAGACTTTAAATCGGATCCTAAAGGAAAAGTTTTAGAGAATGCTTTTGCAAGGTATATCTTTAATAAGGAAATAGGATTTATTTTGGGGCAGTTTAGACCTGCTTTTGGAATCGAGGAATTAAATCCTGCCGATATTCTAAAATCATTTGATTATTCTAACCAATATACCGAATTTGGAAACAATGGTTGGACAAGTTTTCAAATCGGAGCTTCTGTGTTTGGAGGGTTTGATTTGGGTAAAATCCCTATTAGTTATACTTTTTCTGCTGTAAATGGTAATGGGAGAGATCAAGTATCGGACAAAGATGATGGCAAGCAATATTCTTCTCGTCTTGCCTTAGAATTAAATAAAGAGCATAATATCAATTTTGGAATTAATGGAGGTATTGGAGAAGTTTTTAATACCAAAGTCTTTGCTGTAGGATTAGATTTTACGATTGATTTTAAATTAACGGATAAATTAAAATTAGAAACTCAGCTTGAAGCAAAACAAGGAACGAATCATTATTTGTATTATTCGCTAGCGGAAGATTCGAGAACAGGAAATATTAATGATTATGAAATGCGAGGAGGATATTTTTTACCAAATTTGCGATATGAAATTCAATATCAAAAACTAACGGCTATAGAATTTTCTTGTCGATATGAGTATTTTGACAGAAGTTTTAAAATTAATTCAAACGCAAGACAAACGTATACACCAATGGCAGGTTTAGAATTTGGGAAAGGATATATAGGACGTATAGAAATGGGAATTCAGTTTGATAATTATAAACGTAATGTGCCTAATACTACAACATATGATAATAAATTGTTTATCATACAGTTTCAAGGGCGATTTTTTTAATGAATAATTGCAATGTTGTAATCTATTTGTCTTAGATAAATTAATAGGATATGAGTCGGAACTTAAAATGGCATAAGAATTAATTCTTATGCCGTTTTTTATAGAATAAATAAAAGAGTTTAAGCTTCTTTTAAAACATTTTTCTTTTTAAAGTATAAAGCAATATAGGCGGCAATAGAACATACTACACCTATAATTATCATGTTCCAGATAGGTCTTGTAGTTTGAGAAAAAGTTCCATCCTCAATAATTAATATTCTAAAAGCTTTCAAGAAATGTGTTAACGGAATTACATTGGCAATTGCCTGAACTGCTTGTGGCATTTGGCTTAAAGGCCAAGTAAAACCGCTTAAGATAAAGCTGGGTGTTGCAATTACCATTAAAATCTCAGTAGCTTTTAATTGATTCGGAACTAAAATACTCACGAGAATCCCAATAAAGGAAACGGAGAGTACAAATATTCCTGCTATAAATGTGAGTGGAAGCAGGTTGTCATAAAATGGTAATCTGAACCATAATGTAAAAAGCCAATATATAAACCAAATACCAAAACTCATTAGCATATAAGGAATGATTTTTACAGCTAATAAATTTAAAATTGAAGGGCATCTTTTTACAAGATCTTTAAATGTTCCATTTTCAAATTCGGAAGCAAAAGAAAGGGCTAATCCTAATAATAAAACTTGTTGTAGGACTGTTGCCAAAACTCCTGGCCAAAGGAAATACATATAGTTGGTGCTTCGATTATATTTTTTTATAAAAGTAGTTTTGAACGGTTCGTATTGCGACATCAGTAAATTTTCGGGAACACCTTGTTTTCTTAAAGTTTCAATTTGAATACCGGCTTTTAATGTTCCAAGGCAAATTTGTATGGCCGTCGATGCATAATTGGCGGTTAGAACATTAGATGTATTTACTATCGTTGTAATTTCAGGATACTTTTTTGTGAGAGTCATTTTCTCGAAATCTTTCGGAATAATAACAACACAAGTCGCGCCTTTTTCGATAGCAATCTTGGAAAGATTATTCTGGTCGTATAGAACGGAAGCTATAGATAAAACCTCGTTATCCTGAAACATCTGAATTGCTTTTGAACTTAATTCGGTTCTGTCCTGATCAACAACAAGTATGGGTAAATCGGTTACTTTACCTTTACCGTAAACATAACCCAGCAAGACACCATAAAGTATTGGCGCACCTATAAAGAGTAATCGAAGCACTTTATTGCTCCAAAATAATCGGAATTCCCGTTTAAGCAATGAAAAGAAATTTTGCATAGTTAAAGAGATAAAGTAACGGTTGTTTTTGTAATTAAATCTTTTGTTTCGTCATGATTGGAAGGCGTTATTTTTATTTCAAATAAACTTTCCTGCATTTCATAATCTGGGTATGCAGTTGCTATGTTTCCGTATGCTCCCAGTTGTTTTATAGTACTAATGCTTCCTTTTATATCTGTTTTTTTATAAGGAACATGTACAGTTACTTCTTGTCCTTTTTTGAGTTTTCCTAATTGATTTTCGGGTATTGTAAAACGAAAGTAAGTACTGTTGGCAACATAGCCATTAAATAAAGTGTAGCCAGGTAAAGCCAGTTCTCCAATGGTTAAAGTAATGGTTTCGATACTCATATTTTGCGGTGCAATTATATAACGTTCTTGGTCGGCAGTTTCTACTTCTTGCAATGCACCCAGCGCTCTGTCTTGTTGTCCTAGCGCCATGGTTTGTTGTTCTATACGAGCTCCTTTTTTTGCATCATCTAGTTCTGCAATAACAGCATTGTATTGGGCTTGTGCTCCTTGATATTTAGCAAAAGTTTCGTCATAAGTTTGTTGTGATATTAAGGAATCTTTGAGCATGTTTGTTAATCGTTTAATCGATTTTTGCGCAAACTCATATTGTTCCTTTAATCCCATTTTTTTAGCTTCAAGCTGCTTAATCTGATTTTCAGTTGCGCCTTTTACAGCCATTTTATATTGCGCTTTCGCAGATATAACAGCTCCTTCAGCTTGATTTTTTTTAGCATCTACTTCTGGAATATCAAGTATAGCCAGCGTATCTCCTTTTTGTACAATATCTCCTTCTTTGACATAGATTTTTAAAATCTTACCAGGGATTTTGCTTACAACTGCAATTTGTTCTTTTTCTATTTTCCCTTGAATTAAATCTTCTTTTTTTGCTTTTTCACAGCTTGTAAAAATGAAGATTAAAATGACTATTATAATTGCTTTTTTCATAGAATAGAACTTTTATTTAGATAATTTTTTTGATAAATCGCCAGTGGCAATTATTGTTTCAATAGCCGATAATCGTTGCTCGATTAAAGTGGTAGTTTTATTTACAGATGCTTTATAAGAATCGTTTTCGGCTTCAAGTCGTTCCGATATATTGATAAGACCTTCCTTGTATTGTTTTATAGCTAGATTTAAATTATTGCCTGCTACTTTTTCTTGTTGTTGGGTAATATCGATTTTTTGTGTTAGAACGCTGTAATCAACAAAGTTTTTTTCGAGGAGTAATTCTAGTTTTTCTTTAGTATCATCAATTTGATTTTGCATCTGCTCGATGTTTATTTTGGCCTCATGTACTTTGTGTTTTCTTTCAAAACCCGAAAAAACTTCCCATTTCATTGCGGCTCCCACAACCCAGTTGTTGCTTATAGTGGCTTCATTTAGTCCTAAATATAGTGCTTGATTTATTCCGGTAACTATAGGGGTAGTTGCATTGGCATTAAATAAACTGGAGTAAGAAACTCCTCCAAATGCTCCTAAAGTTGGTAAATAAGTACCTTTTTCTTTTTTTAATAAATACTCGTAAGCTGTTTTAAACGATTCCAAGGCTTTAATTTCCTGTTTGTTTTGAGTGCTTAATTTTTCATCGGTAATTAAATAAGGAACTAAATTGTATTGAACATTGTCTATTTCGCTAATAGAATAGCCAGTTAAGTATTGAATCTTTTTATAAATTAATCTTCGTTTTCCATCCAGCTCAATTTTTTTGGATGCCAATTCTAGTGAAGCTAATTTAATTTTATCTCTATCGTAAGGAATTGCCAGACCTTGTTCTATTGCTTTTGTAACGCGTTTAGTTTCGGTATCTAATCGTTTTTCGCTCTCTTTTATCAGTTTGTCTATTTCCTTTAATAGTTCTAATTGATCAAAAGTGTTAATGACATCTTTTATGATACCGTCTTTCTCGGATTCTTTTAAGAATACTGTTCCTTTGGATTTTTCTTGTATGGCTTTTGCACCATTAGGAATTTGCATACCACTAAACAATACGGTTTTTGCCATCACGCTCCCATTAAAAATGTTTCCGTAATTTTTAAAAGCCGTTTTACCATCAAAAAGCGGATAGTTTACAATAGGTACAGTAGCTGTAGGAAGATCTACGGTTAGTTTGTTGTCAAAATAAGTATATAAAGCACTTGCTTCGACTGTAGGGATGTATTTATTCCAGACTCCTTTTTCCTGAAGATTCAATTTTTCAATATCTAAATCTTTATTTTTTAAAGAGGTGCTTTTTTCTATGGCTTTATAAATAGCATCTTCAAGAGTTGGTGAAACTTCTATCTGGGCATATCCATAAGTTAGGGAAAGGAAAAAAAAGAAAATAGGTAAATGTTTTCTCATCATAATTTTGTTTCTATAATTATATGATAAATTGTAAACGGATTTTTGTAAGGTATTACAAGTAGAATAAGCGTATGCGAAATACGGTTATTTACAAAGTTAAGGATATAAGTCTTACATTTTATGTTTTATCTATAGTAAAATAAGGAGCTTAATTAAAAACTTTTCCGTAAGTTTTATTGAAAATAGAAAGTTGTAGGATGTTGTTAAACTTTGTCTGTTTTTTTATACCTTAGTAAGCATATTTATAAATTAACTAATTATTAACATGAAAAAAAGTATATTATATCTAGCTATTGTGTTGACTAGTTTTTTTAGTCTTCCTATATTATCTCAAACAGATAATGAGCCTGTTGCTTTAGGTTTGCCAGGAGATAACCTTAATTTATATGCAGTATTAGATATTTTTCAAAAGTCTAAAACTTTGGAAGATTTTGAAAAAGCATTGAATGATCCGGATAATAAGGTTAATAATTTAGATTTAAATAATGATGGAGAAATCGATTACCTCGAGGTAGAAGGACATAAAGAAGGGAATACCCATGTTATTGTGCTTCAGGTTGCGGTAAATAGTAAAGAAACACAAGATATTGCTGTTATTGAGGTTGATAAAGATAAGAAGGGAAATATACATGTTCAGGCTATTGGAGACGAAGATTTATATGGTAAAAACTATATAGTTGAGCCTGCAGATACAGCTACGGGAACGCCTAATCCTGGTTATAAAGGAGAGCCTACGGTAATTGTAAATAATAACACAACCAATAATTATAATACTACAACTAGCCCAAGTTATGTAAGTACAAGTGTAAGTGCGTGGCCAGTAATTTTGTTTTTGTTTTCTCCTATATATGTAGCGTATAGATCTCCTTGGCATTGGGGATATTATCCTCCGTACTGGCGTCCTTGGCGTCCAGTTTATTATCATGATTATTGGGGGTATCACGGACATTATTACAGAAATCCTTATTATCGCAGAACAGCCGTTATAAGAAACCCTAGATACTATAATAATTATGTTTCTAGAAGAAACACATCTGTAGTTGTTAGAGACAACCGAGTTAACGGACGATATAATACGACCTATAACGGTAGAGATTATAAAAGACCTGCGCCAGTTACATCTACCAGACCAACTAGACCAAGCGGGACAACTAGACCTGGTACAAGGCCTACTAATCCTACGACTAGACCAGGAGGTACAACGAGGCCGGTAACACGACCTACAAATCCATCGACTAGACCGGGAACAGGTACAACAAGACCAGTTACACGTCCTGTAACGCCTACAAACCCAACTACAAGACCAGTTGTTAGGCCAACTAATCCAGGAACTACTCGACCAACAACCCGTCCTGTAACTCCAACGACTCGACCAACAACGCGTCCTGTAACAAGACCAACGACGACACCAAGACCAACGACGACACCAAGACCAGCGACACCGAGGCCTGCAAATAATGGTACAAATCGAAGATAGATTTAAAAAAACGAGACTGAGTTTTAAACTCAGATAATATATACACGCCTAATTTTATATTTAAGAAGCTTATGGGGAAAACTATGCTAGCTAGAGTTGTTTTTATATTTCTGATAATGCCATTTTTTCTGATGGCTCAATCTGTGAAGGATACACTGAAGGTTGAACTGAAAGAAAAGGAGAAAGAAAAAGAAGTGGTATACCCAAAATTTAAATTTAAAGGGCTTTTGCAAGTACGTTTTCTGGGGTCAATTACAGATAATGTTGATGTTTTAGGAGTTCAGCATACTACCGGAGAAGTAACAAGGAGTTCTTTTGATATAAAAAGAATGCGTGTAAGTGTTGCAGCAAATTTAAGTGAGCATACCGAAGTTGTTGTATTGGTGAATTTAGCCGATTTTAAATCGGATCCCCAGAACAAAGTATTGGAGAATGCTTACGCAAAATATACTTTTAATAAATATATTGCTTTTACAGGTGGTCAGTTTCGACCAGGTTTTGGTATAGAAGAAAGTGTTCCTGTAGATATCATAAAGTCATTTGATTTCTCGAATCAATATTATGAGTTTGGAAAGAATGGATGGACAAGTTTTCAGATTGGAGCTTCGATGACAGGATCTGCAGATCTTGGGAATATCCCTGTAAATTATGCTGTTTCGGTTTTAAATGGAAATGGGAGAAATCAAAATATGGATAAAGACAGTGGGAAGCAATATTCTACCCGTGTTGTTTTTGGATTATCGAAAAAACACCATCTTAATTTGGGACTTAACGGAGGAACCGGAAAAGTATATACTAGCGATGTATTTGCTTTAGGAGCAGATATTGCTGCCGATTTTAAATTAGCAGATAAACTTTCTCTGGATACTCAATTCGAAATCAAGCAAGGAACCAATCATAATTTATATTATTCACTTCCTGTGGATGCCCGTACTGCCAATGTGAATGATTACCA
The DNA here is from genome assembly GCF_035013205.1 of Flavobacterium sp. PL02. Taxonomy (NCBI): domain Bacteria; kingdom Pseudomonadati; phylum Bacteroidota; class Flavobacteriia; order Flavobacteriales; family Flavobacteriaceae; genus Flavobacterium; species Flavobacterium sp. PL02. The sequence continues at coordinate 50,273 of NZ_JAYGJP010000002.1, read as the reverse complement.
AATGCGAGGTTTTTATTTTTTGCCTAATTTTAGATATGTAATCAATTATAAGAAACTTACATCTCTGGAATTTTCTGCCAGATATGAATATTTTGATTCGAGTTTTAAAGTAGATTCAAACGTAAGGCAAACACTTACGCCAATGTTAAGTTTAGAATTTGGAAAAGCATATACAGGACGAATCGAAATGGGAGTTGAAATTGACAGGTACACCAAGAATATTCCTAATACAAGTTATTATGATAAAGAACTATTTATTATACAATTTCAATGCAGGCTTTAGTTTAAATTAATCTCTATTTTTTATGAAAGAAGTAAAAATTCCTCAAACATTAATTACGCTTGCAGTAGGTATTGTTCTTTGGATTATTCCAGCTCCTGAAGGAGTGAAACAAGAAGCGTGGCATTTATTTGCCATTTTTGTGGCTACCATTCTTGGGATTATTTTAAAGGCTGCTCCAATGGGTACAATGTGTATGATTGCAATTGCAGTAACCGCATTTTCACAAGTTTTAGCTCCGGGTGAAGCAGGAAAATCAATTACGCTTGCATTAAGAGGTTTTGGGGATAAAGTAATATGGCTTATCGGAATATCCTTTTTTATAGCACGTGGATTTATTAAAACAGGATTAGGAAATAGAATTGCTTTTATATTCATAAGGATATTCGGGAAAAGTTCGTTAGGATTAGCCTACGGATTAGGACTAGCTGATTTATGTCTTGCTCCTGCAGTTCCTAGTAATACTGCCAGAGGTGGAGGGATTATTTATCCTATTATGAAATCGATGGCAATAAGTTTTGGCTCTGAGCCAGATAAACCTGAAACACATAGGAAATTGGGTTCTTTTTTAACTTTAAATAGTTATAATATGAATCTTATTTCATCCTCGATGTTTTTAACAGGAACGGCAAGTAACCCGATGTGCCAGAAGTTTGCTCTAAATTTAGGAATTAAAATTACCTGGATGTCTTGGGCTCTTGCTGCAATTGTGCCAGGATTAGTTGCTTTTTTTGTAATTCCTTTTGTTTTATATAAAATTTATCCGCCTGAATTAAAATCGACAAAAGACGCTCCGGGAATTGCTAAGCAAAAGCTAAAAGAAATGGGGCCAATCTCTAGAAATGAATGGTTGATGTTGTTAACATTTTTTATTTTATTGTTTCTTTGGATGACAGGTGATTTATTTTCTATCGATGCTACTACAACGGCTTTTATAGGATTGGTGATTTTATTGTTGACTTCAGTATTAACATGGGAAGATGTAAAATCCGAAAAAGGAGCTTGGGATACGATTGTTTGGTTTTCGGTTTTGGTAATGATGGCAAGTTCGCTCAATGAATTAGGATTTATAGGTTGGTTTAGCGATTTAGTTAAGCAACAAATAGGAGGATTGAGCTGGCAAATGGCTTTTCCTATAATAATTTTGGTATACTTTTTTAGTCACTATCTTTTTGCAAGTGCAACAGCTCACGTTGCAGCAATGTATGCTGCGTTATTAGGAGTAGGAGTTTCTCTTGGTATTCCGGGATTGTTATTAGCGTTTATGCTTGGATTTGTAGGTTCGCTTTATGGAACATTAACTCATTATGGTCACGGACCAGCTCCTGTGTTTTTTGGTAGTGGTTATGTTGATTTAAAGAGCTGGTGGGTAAAAGGTCTTGTAACAGGTCTTGTCCTATTACTCATATATATGGTGATAGGAGGATTGTGGATGAATGTAATAGGGTACTATTAAATTCGGATACCAGGAGGAAGTAGTTCTTTATAAGTTGGGTTTTTCTTAAAGAAAACTACAATTTTAGGGTGAATAGGGACTACTTTTAATTTTCGTTCAATCGAAATTTCCATGATGCTTCTAAGCATGCTATAAAGAAATTCTTGATCTTCGAATGAATCTGGAGTGTTGATTTTTGTTAGAAATATCTTTTTTTCTTGAAAAGAGTATTCGATTGTAACTAATCCTGTAGGGGTTGAGGTTTCAAATTGTCTTGCAAAGGCATTGTCTTTGATCTCCATTAATGAAATGGGTTCCATATTATTTGTTTTTTATGTGGTATTTAAAAAAAAATAGAAGAAATGAACCATATTAAGAGGTTCAGAAAACTTCTTGTAATATATTATCAGAAACAAATTATTTCTATAACAAAGGTAATCATTTGATATTCAATATCAAATGATTTTGTGAGTGAGATATGCTTTACGTTTTTAAAAATGTTGTTAGCACTCGTATTTGCTGTGTTTTTTAATAATAATATTATCTAAAAAATAGAGTAGAGTCGTTAAAAAGCGATAATTTTATGTCGATAATGATATTTAGTTTGTTGTTAATGCCTGAAATACAATTATGAATAAAATTCCTGTTTACTTTATGCCGGGTCTTGCGGCAAGTACTACTATTTTTGAACGAATCGCATTGCCCGAAGATACTTTTGAGATGCATTTATTAGAATGGGAAATTCCGCTTGAGCATGAGTCTTTGCAGGATTATGCTAAAAGGATAGCGCAAAACATAAAACATTCGAATCCTGTTTTAGTAGGAGTTTCTTTCGGAGGAATCCTGGTTCAGGAAATGGCAAAGCATATTGAGGCTAGAAAAGTAATTATTATTTCGAGTGTAAAGTGTAATGCGGAATTTCCTCGAAGAATGAAAATTGCCAAAACTACCAAAGCATATAAGCTGATACCAATGCGACTGATATTAAATGTAGAGAATTTGGCTAAGTTTTCTTTTGGAGAAAAGATAAACAAGAGGTTAAAGCTATATGAGAAATTCTTATCTGTGCGTGATATTCGTTATTTAGATTGGGCTATCGAGCAGGTAATTCTTTGGGATAGAACTAAAATCGACGAAAGTGTAATTCATATTCATGGTGATGAAGATGAGGTTTTCCCGATAAAATATATTGCTAACTGCAAAGTGGTAAAAGGCGGAACGCATATTATGATTTTGAATAAATTTAAATGGTTGAATGAAAATTTACCTTCGATAATTTTGGAAGATTAGAAATCTTAAAATTCCAATTTTTTGAAATTGCTTCGCCTGTTCCTAACGCTCGGGTCCAAATTCCAACTGTTTTGCGGTTCGATATCTTTGTCAAAGTTTTACGTGCAATTTTTGTCGCAAAGTTATTTCATACAATCTTGTCATCCCGAGGAACGAGGGATCTTCACAAGCGACTAACACAAAGTTTATTTAGTTTGGCGAGCTACTAGTGGAGATCCCTCGTTCCTCGGGATGACAAACTAAACGTTAAGACTAACTAAAGAGAAAATGTTCTTATGAAACCTAGAGCTCTAGCCCTGATAGAAGCGGTATCCTTTTTCTGGCTTCTTTAGACAGGAAAAGATACAAGCGCATAGCAGGAAATAGCTTCTAATTAAAATTTCAATATCTAAAATTCTAAATTCCAATTGGTTTATGGTTCGAAACCTTTGTCAAAGTTTTCCGCGCAAGTCAAAAAAAAATCCCAAACTCTTTTTAGAATTTGGGATTTTAGATATTGTAATTTAAAGAAATTTAGATTTTCTTCATTTGATCTTTCATCATTGTGATTTGCTCTTTCAGCATTCCTTGTTTGTCTAATTTCTTAGCTTCATTCAATAAATTAGTCGCTTCAAGCTTTCTTCGGCGTGACATAGCAACACCAGCAAGGTTTAATTTTGCAACAGCTAAATCCATATCCATAGATAAACCAAGTTCAATTGCTTTTTTGAAATATTTCTCAGCTTGATTAATATTAGTTTGAGAAACCATAATACCATGTAGGTAATTAAAGTAACCTTGTTGTTTTCTTACTAAAGCAGTTTCAGGATTTTTGATGTATGCCAGCCATTTTTTAGCACCTTCAAAATCTTGTTTTCTTAATTTCAGGAAGGCTAATAAGATGAATTCATTTTTAAAGTAAAGGAAAATAGGTATTCCAGCTAATAATATAAGAAAGATTCCGTTTCCGATATTACTTTCTGTAAATTGCCAAACGCCAGCAACTACTAATAGTCCGGCTAAAATAATTTTAATATTTCTGTGAAACATAATAGGTGTATTTTTGTGATTGCAAAGATAGTAAAATGAATTAAAAATATTTTTATAAAACTACTTGCAAGGAAAAAAAGTCTTTGTATATTTGCACTCGGTTTTAGAGTAACAATATTCGAAGAACAAAAAGAAGATATTAGACACCATATTTAAAGATACAAAGCAATGAGCAAAAGAACGTTTCAACCATCGAAAAGAAAAAGAAGAAATAAGCACGGATTTATGGACAGAATGGCTTCTGCGAATGGAAGAAAAGTTCTTGCACGTAGAAGAGCTAAAGGAAGACATAAACTGACTGTTTCTAGCGAACCTAGACACAAAAAATAATGTTTCTATAAACATAAATAAGGCGTTACTTTTTTTAGTATCGCCTTTTTTTATACCTTGTCATTAAAAAATGAGTAATGTTTTAATTTCTAATGCAGTAGGATTAAACATTAAAAGAAAATATAACTACACAATACAATTAAAATGCCAAAAGACACATCAATAAAATCAGTTTTAATAATAGGTTCGGGGCCTATTGTTATTGGTCAAGCTTGCGAATTTGATTATGCAGGATCACAATCAGCACGTTCTATTCGTGAAGAAGGAATTGAAGTTATCTTGATAAACTCAAATCCAGCGACTATTATGACCGACCCATCAATGGCGGATCATGTATATTTAAAACCACTAACTACAAAATCGATTATTGAAATTCTGAAAGCACATCCACAAATTGATGCTGTTTTGCCTACAATGGGAGGACAAACTGCATTAAATTTATGTTTGGAAGCTGATGAAAAGGGAATTTGGGCTGATTTTGGAGTAAAATTAATTGGTGTTGATGTGAACGCCATTAATATTACTGAAGATAGAGAGCAGTTTAAACAACTTCTTGAAAAAATTAATGTACCAACTGCACCTGCAAAAACGGCTACTTCGTACTTAGAAGGAAAAGAAATTGCACAGGAATTTGGTTTCCCACTTGTAATTCGTCCTTCATTTACACTTGGAGGAACTGGAGCTGCGATTGTTTATAAAAAAGAAGATTTTGATGAGCTTTTAACAAGAGGTCTTGAAGCTTCGCCAATACATGAGGTTTTAATTGATAAAGCTTTAATGGGTTGGAAAGAATATGAGTTGGAACTTTTAAGAGATAAGAATGATAATGTTGTAATTATTTGTTCTATCGAAAATATGGATCCAATGGGAATTCATACTGGAGATTCGATTACAGTTGCACCAGCAATGACTTTATCGGATACAACATTCCAAAAATTACGTGATTACGCTATATTAATGATGCGTAGTATCGGAAACTTTGCAGGAGGTTGTAATGTACAATTTGCGGTTTCGCCAGACGAAAAAGAAGATATCGTTGCGATTGAAATCAACCCTCGTGTATCTCGTTCATCTGCATTGGCATCGAAAGCAACTGGTTATCCAATTGCAAAAATTGCTTCTAAACTAGCTTTAGGATACAATCTTGATGAATTGCAAAACCAAATTACAAAATCGACTTCGGCTCTTTTTGAACCGACTTTAGATTATGTGATTGTAAAAATACCTCGTTGGAACTTTGATAAATTTGAAGGTGCTGACAGAACTCTTGGTCTTCAGATGAAATCTGTAGGTGAGGTTATGGGTATCGGACGTTCATTTCAAGAAGCTTTACATAAAGCAACACAATCATTAGAAATTAAACGTAATGGTTTAGGTGCTGATGGAAAAGGATATAAAAATTACGAACAAATTATCGAGAAACTAACTTTTGCAAGTTGGGATCGTGTTTTTGTAATTTATGATGCAATTGCAATGGGAATTCCGTTGAGCCGTATTCATGAAATTACTAAAATAGATATGTGGTTCTTGAAACAATATGAAGAACTTTATACTCTGGAGAAAGAAATTTCAAACTATAAAGTAGCTACTTTGCCAAAAGAACTTTTGCTTGAAGCGAAACAAAAAGGTTTTGCCGACAGACAAATTGCTCACATGATGAATTGTCTGGAAAGTGAAGTGCATACTTTGCGTATGGATAAGAACATTAACCGTGTGTTTAAATTAGTAGATACTTGTGCTGCCGAATTTAAGGCGAAAACTCCTTATTACTATTCAACTTTTGAAGCTGAAATAGAAAAAGCAAATGGGGAACGTTATGTAGATAACGAAAGTATTGTTACCGATAAAAAGAAAATAATAGTTTTAGGTTCTGGACCAAACCGAATTGGACAAGGAATTGAATTTGATTATTCTTGTGTTCACGGGGTACTTGCAGCTAAAGAGTGTGGTTACGAAACTATCATGATTAACTGTAATCCAGAAACTGTTTCGACAGATTTTGATACTGCTGATAAATTGTATTTTGAGCCAGTTTTCTGGGAGCATATCTACGATATCATTCAGCATGAAAAACCAGAGGGTGTAATTGTACAGTTAGGTGGTCAGACAGCATTAAAACTAGCAGATAAATTATCTAAATACGGTGTAAAAATTATAGGAACAAGTTTTGATGCCTTAGATTTAGCTGAAGATAGAGGACGTTTCTCTGAGTTATTAACTGAATTGCATATTCCTTTCCCTCAATTTGGAATCGCTGAAACTGCGGATGAAGCTTCTGCTCTTGCAGATACTCTAGATTTTCCATTATTGATTCGTCCTTCTTATGTATTAGGTGGTCAGGGAATGAAAATTGTAATCAACAAGAAAGAACTTGAAGAGCACGTTATTAATTTATTGAAAACAATTCCTGGGAATAAATTACTTCTGGATCATTACTTAGCTGGAGCAATCGAAGCTGAAGCGGATGCAATTTGTGATGCTGATGGAAATGTTTATATCATAGGAATAATGGAGCACATCGAGCCTTGTGGAGTTCACTCGGGAGATAGTAATGCGACATTACCTCCTTTTAACTTGGGAGAGTTTGTAATGCAACAAATAAAAGATCATACTATAAAAATTGCGAGAGCTCTTAAAACAGTTGGTTTAATAAATATACAGTTTGCGATAAAAGACGATACAGTTTACATTATCGAAGCTAATCCTAGAGCATCGAGAACAGTACCATTTATAGCAAAAGCTTATGGAGAACCTTATGTAAACTACGCTACAAAAGTAATGTTGGGGCATAATAAAGTGACTGACTTTAAATTCAACCCACAATTAAAAGGATTTGCAATTAAACAACCTGTATTCTCTTTTAGTAAATTCCATAATGTAAACAAAGCATTAGGACCAGAGATGAAATCGACAGGTGAAAGTATCTTGTTTATCGATGACTTAAAAGACGATCAGTTCTACGAATTGTACTCAAGAAGAAAAATGTATTTGAGTAAATAATCTCAAATCCCGATATAAAAAAAGCCTCAAAATCTAAATTTTGAGGCTTTTTTATTTGATAGAGAAATTACTTATTTTACAATTATCTTTTTAGATGTATTGTTAACTTTTAAAATATAATTTCCTGAAGTTAAATTTGATAAAATGATTTTATTGTCTTTGCTGTCAGATGCTTTGAAGTTTTGAACTTCTCTACCTGTCATGTCAAATAATTGAATCGTTTTTAAATCAACTTTACTGTTTTCGATAACTAAATAATCTGTTGCAGGATTAGGATAAACTACAAAGTTATCTGTTGTATTGTTAACGTCTTTTAATCCTAACATTGGGTCAGTAATTTTAATTACTTTTTTGGCACTTGTGCTAACGTAAAGTGCTCCATTGTAAAAAGCCATTTGTCCTGCGCTGTCACCAAGATTAAGTCTTGTATATTGAGTTTGGTCTCCATTTGAGCCCCCTGCAGGGAAACGAAAAATTCTACCTAGCGTACCTGTTGAAATGTATAAATCTCCATTTGGTGTGTAAAGAAGGTTAGATGGATTCATCATTCCTGAAATAAGTGTGCTTACAGTACCTGCAGGGGTTATTTTTTTTATTTCGCCTTCAACTTTATCTGCAACAATTAAATTGCTCGATTTATCAAATACCATCCCATTTGGTTGAGTAAGACCTGTAGCAAAAGTGGTAACTATTCCATTAATGTCTATTTTTTTGATGCTTCCGGAAATAGCTTCTGAGTAATATACATTGCCAGATGCATCGATTGCTATCCCGTAAGGGTCATTTAAAGCTGGGTAAGAAGTTGCTACCCCGGTTGGTGTTACTTTTTTGATTTCGTCAATGGAGCCTGATCCAGCAATCCAAAGATTACCATTGGGGTCAAAAGCTATTTGTTGTGGTGTTCCGTTTAGAGAACTAATAAAAGGAGTTTTTATAAGGCTTGGAGTGATTTTAGTTACATTGTATGCGCTGTAATCGGCAACATATAAGTTTCCAGCACTATCAAATGCAATTCCTGTTGGTGTATTTAATCCAGTTACATAATCACTAGGTGTTTGGGCATTAATACTAAATGTAGAGAATAAAGCAAAGAGTAAAATTTTTTTCATATATATGATTTTAATGTTTGGTCAAATATATATTATTTCGTTTTCAGTGTTGCTTTTTTTGTAAAAAATTATGTCGTTTTGTTTTTATTTCTGTTAAAAAAAAGATGAAATATCATAAATTTTATTAATACTGCTTTTGATACAGCTTTTTGAATAGAAATAATCAAATTCGGGTATAAAAAAAGCCTCAATCAAGAGGCTTTTTTGTTTTTAAAGTAAGAATTATTTAATCAGTTGTTGTAACGGTTTAAGTTGTTCCATATCTATATTAGATTCTTTAAGAACGGTCATTAATGTCATGATATTGTTTGGATTCATATTTTTTCCTAAAACACGAACTACTGCAAAACCATTTTCATTTCTGTTGGTATAAATTATGAACTCTTCAATATTCTCGTCTGTTCCTACATAGCTTACTGAAGCGCCATCTTTTCCAGAACCAAATTTCATTAATTGTTGGTATTTTGGGTTCTTTAAAATAGTATTTAGCTTAGTTCTTTCGGCTTCATATTCCGTTTGGTTTTTATCATTTCGTTTAAAAGCCAAGATGTTCATTTTGTCGAAAGAGTTTAATGCTTCGCTTTGTTCAGCAGATAGTTTTTCTTTGTTTACATTGAGAATACTTGGCGAAACATCGAGAGCAATAAAGTTTTTGTTTTCGGTATTTTCTACGAAATATTTCTGTAATGAAGGTTCAGAATTGCAACTTACTAGAAGTAATAATCCTAAAAAGGCGAAAATGTTGGTGATTCGTTTCATGTTATTTTTTTCCTTTAGATGCTTTTTTCAAATCAGAACCTCCAGGTAATTTCATTTTGTCTGTAAGTACCGAGATTTCATTTAAATCAAAATTACCAGTAAGTGATAGTAAAACTGTGTCTTCATTTTTACCTGAATCAATAAACATAAATAACTCTTTTATTTGAGTGTCGCTTGCTCCAGATTTTACATAAATTTTTACGTTTCTTCCGTTATCGTTTACTCGCATTAACTCTTCTAAACCTGCAGATTTTATGTATTTATCTGCGGTAAGTTTCATGTCGGCTTCAACTCTGGTACTTTGTGTTGTAAACACCTTTAGATTGTCTAGTTTTTTGATAAGGCTTAAGTATTGTTGTGTTTCTTTATCAGAAGCATCAACTTTTACCTTACTCATTAAATCGAACATTTTTTTGTTTACGATTACAGATGTTACATCATCCTGACCATCATATTTGTCAAAAGCTCCTTGTGCATAAAATGCATGGCTTACAAATGCGAAAACTAGTGTTATTATGAAATTTTTACTCAAGCTTCTTCTATTGTTTTTTCTGTTTTCGTGAATCGTTGAATTCATTTTATCGAGTTTTATTTTGTTTGAAAATTAAGTTTTTTGATTGTTCGTATTCTTTAATATACTGGACACTTTCTATACCAGTATTAACATTGTGTGACACCATAGCGAGGGCTTTTTGCGTTGCCGCCAAAGCTTCTTCTGGAGAGTCATAAGTTCCTAAGTCTGATTTTGCAACAACAGGAGTTGTGTTATTTGTGTTGTTGAGGTAAAAATAAGAACCTATTCCTAGTAAAAGGACAGCCGAAGCAGCAATTGATAACCACGCCACATTACGTTTCTTAGTTTGTAGTGGAATTTCTTGCGTTAAACGTTGTTCTTTTACTTGAGAGAAATAACCAAAAAGTGGTTTGTATTGCTCTAAATGCTGCGCAACATTTGGAGAAGAAAAGTAATTTTTTAATTCATTTTCTTCGGCAATAGTGCTTTCTCCCTGAAAGTATTTTTCTAGTATTATTTCTATTTTATCTGATTCCATATTGATGTGTATTAAGCATAGATTCTCTTATTTTTTTTCTAGCTCTTGAAAGCGCCACGCGAATAGCGGTTTCATTCATATTAACTATTTTGGAGATTTCGTCAAACTCATATTGTTCGACATCTCGTAACTGAATTAAAATTTGTTGCTGCTCTGGCAATTGACTCATTATTTTTTCTACCCATTCTAAACTATTATTATCTTCTACTTTTTGATCTAATCGCGGCTCTCTATCGGTGTAATTAGAATGTACAAGGGTAAGATTACTGGCTCGTTTTGATTTTAATTGATCCAGACAATAATTTTTTGTCATTGTCATGGCAAGAGCTTCAACATTATTATAAGTGTTTAATGTTTCTTTCTTACTCCATAGTTTAACTAAAATCTCTTGCGAGGCATCTTCTGCTTCTTCTGTACTTATGAGTAATCGTTTTGCCAGACGAAATACTTTGTCTTTAAAAGGATTTACTAACTGAAGGAAAACGATTTGGTTCATAAAAATTACAAATTATAGGTTCGCTTATAGTATCAAGACGAAACAGAATTATTTTTGTTACAAAAGTGTGTGAAATAAAACTAAAGATAGTATTTTTACGTTAATACTATATTGATACCTACTATATGAAGACAATATTAAGAACCGCAATATTATTATTTTTAGCAGTATTCTGCTTTCAAGCCTGTCAGGATCAAGATGATGTGGCTGCTCCTAGAAGCTTACAGGTTCAGGATTTTATCTGGAAAGGATTAAATCAATATTACTTATGGCAAGCTGATGTTCCTAATTTAGCTGATGATCGTTTTGGAAACCAAGAACAACTAAATTCTTTTTTAAGAGGGTATTCAGATCCTGAAACATTATTTAATTCTTTACGTGTTGATTCTTCAATAGACAGATTTAGTTGGATTGTAGATGATTATACTGTATTGGAACAAGAACTTCAAGGAACATCTAAAAATAATGGAATTGATTTTAAATTAAGTCCAAAATCTAAAGGTTCTAATGATTTGATTGGTTTTGTGCGTTATATTCTTCCTAACTCGGATGCTGCAAGCAAAGGAGTGAAGCGTGGAGATTTATTTTATGGTATTAATGGTACGCAAATTACTTATGATAATTATAAAACCTTGCTCGCACCTGATAGTTATACGCTAAATTTAACTGATTATGATGGAACGACATTTGTGCCAAATGGCAAATCGGTTACACTTACTAAATCAGTTTTGGATGAAAATCCAATTTTCATAAATAAAGTGATAGAGAAGAATGGTCGTAAAATAGGTTACTTAATGTATAATGGTTTTTATGGTAACTATGATGATCAATTAAATGCTGCATTTGGAGAATTAAAAGGAAAAGGTATTACAGATTTAGTTCTTGATTTGAGATATAATGGGGGAGGTTCTGTGCAAACGGCAACCCGATTAGCAAGTATGATTACTGGACAGTTTACAGATAAGGTTTTTTCTAAACAAAAATGGAATAGTAAACTCAATAAATACTTTGAAAGCGAAGACTCAGAATTACTTAATAATAATTTTGTAGATAAATTTAATGGAGTTGCTTTAAATAGTTTGAACTTGACCAAAGTATATATATTAACTTCTAAAAGTACAGCTTCGGCAAGTGAATTGGTTATTAATGGATTAAAACCATACATTGATGTAATACAAATAGGTGATGTAACTATAGGTAAAAATGTAGGTTCGGTTACTTTGTATGATTCACCTACTTTTGGTAAAACTAATCGAAATCCAAGTCATAAATATGCTATGCAGCCAATTGTTTTAAAGATTGTTAACTCAATAGGTTTTGGAGAATACACTAATGGATTAACGCCTACTTATAGCGTAATAGAAAGTATAAATTCGTTGGGAGTTTTAGGAGATGAAACGGAACCATTATTAAGTACTGCAATTTCTAAAATTACAGGAACAGGTAAAGTAATTTTGCCTAAAGATGGTAAAGAGTTTGAATACTTTACCGATTCAAAATCAATAGATGGTATTCGAAATCAAATGTATGTAGATAAAGCTCCTGAAGGACTTTTGAGAGCATTACAAGATTAGATAGAGAAATAAAAAAGGCTTTCGTTAGAAAGCCTTTTTTAATAAAGTAAAATGTAAATAAATGATTTTAATTAGTCATTGAAGTAAAATCCGTTTGGTCCTATATCAACACTAAATTCATTAGATAAAACTCCTGTTAAAGAATAAATGTAAACATCTCCAGGATCTTGATTGTTTACTGCATCTGCAACATATATTTTATTGTTCTTTACTGCAAAACCATAAAGATTAGAAGTCTTAGTTGCTTTAAATATTGGAGTGGTTGGCAAAGTTGTTATACTAGTTGCTGCAGAGTAAATATCAGATCCAATAGTATAATATAGTTTATTGTTTTCAACAGCTAAGAACCCAGGATGTGTTATACCAGGAAAATCAATTGTTGAAGAAACTGTATTGGTGCTCATGTTGACTTTTACTAATTTACCAGTTGTTTCAGGTAAAGCATAATATGGTCGTCCATTACATAAAACATATAAAGTGCCATTATCTTTTACTAATGAACTAGGAACATCTCCTACTACAAAGTTTGCTGTAACTGTATTAGTGGTAGAGTTGATAACTGATAATGAGTTTCCTTGGCCCCAACCACCTTTATGAGCTATATAAAGTTTACCTTCGGTTTCAATTATTTGTTCTGGACCTTCAACAACAGGAATTGTTGATGCAACAGTATTTGTGGCAAGATCGATTACAGCTACGTAATCATCTGAAGCGTCTCCTGGATTACCCCAGTTTGTAATATATCCTTTTCCATTTGTAAATGCAATATAGCGAGGATTGCTTATTTTTGTACTGATTGTAGCAACGCTTTTAAATGTATATCGGTTAACAACTTCAATTTTATTACCTCTATTTACAATGATGTAAGCAAAATCCCCATTAAAACCAATGCTTTGGGGTACATCTTTAATGTCTTTACCTGGATTTACTAATGAAAAAACATCTTTTTCTAGTTTAAAATCGTTTGATAAATAGGATATGGACCCATTGACTTGTTCAAAAACACCTTCTTCAATAATGAATAATCCACCTTCATAGTTTCCTCTTGGTTCTTGTGGGGTATTATCATCGTCGCTACTGCAAGAAGCAAAAAATGCAGAGCTTATGATTATAGCTAAAAATAGTTTGTTTAATTTTTTCATTTTTTTAAAAGTTAAGATTTATATATACTGTGTAATTTCTTCCAGGCATTTGTCTGCTAATAACTGGCTGATAATTTTCATTCCAAATATTTAGTATTTGAAATCCAAGTTTGTAGCTATTCTTTTTTCCTAAGTCATAATCGATTCCTAGATTACCAACGCTATAAGGTTTTACTTTGGTAGCAGGATTGTTAAAAGGAGTGCTGTAAACATCTCCATTATATAAATATTGAAAATAAGAAGAAACTTTTTTCCAATTATAAGAAACAGATCCAGTTAATTTATGATAAGGAACATATATAAGTTGTTTGTATAATAGTTCTCCTTTAATTAATTGTTGGCTTTCAGAAACGGTATAGGCATAAGTTCCGTTAAGAGTCAAATTGTGATTTTTTATTTTTGTTCTCCATTCCAAAAGTACTTCGGCCCCATAAGCTCTTACTTTGCTTGTGTTTTCTGGAGACCAAGTATCACCTCCGCCTTCAGAAGGGATCCAGCGTAATAAATCTTTAATAGAATTATAATAAGTAGTTACAGATAATGAGAAGTTTTTTGTAAAAAATTCATTACCGATTTCTCCCTGATAAGAAGTTTCAGGTTTTAAATCAGGATTACCGCTTCCTTCCCAAAATAAATCGTTGTAAGTAGGCATTCTAAAATTCTTTGAAGCGTTTAATTTGATACGGTAAAAATCAGTAAATTGATATCTTGTTCCTAAAGAAAAGAGAAAAGGATTTCCGTAATTATCTGTTAATTCCTGACGAACACTGGCTGTATAATCCCATTTGTCAGTTACAGAGTGTTGCAATAATAAACTAGCAGATCCTATTTCTCTACTTACATTGTCAATACTAGATCCATGTCCTTTATTACGATTGTAATCAATAATAGTATTCAGTTTGATTTTATCATTTACATCAAAAGCCAAATCATATTTAATAATAGAAGTTTCAACCTTTCCATAAGTGAAAAAATCTGAGGTAATATTTGGGTAATATTTATAAGATTCTCCGATATGTGCCACTCTTAATTTAGAAGTGAATCGATTAAATATATTCTCCCATTCTAAAAGATTACGGGTATTGAAATCATTGTATTTTGTTTTGGTTCCATTAGGAGAGGTCAAAGAGAAATGACGCTCTGCATCATAAAACTGACTGTATAATTTTAAGGTGTTTTTAGAGTCGATTTTATAACCAAAAGTTGTATTCATACTTGTGTTGTAGTATTCTCCGTTAAGGTTTTTTTGATCGCTTTTTCCAGGATATTTAAAATCATTTTCAGAACTGTTTCTAGAAATACTAACCTGAAGGCTATATTTTTTTGATGAAACATCAGTACGATAATTTACACTGTAAGTATCATAACTTCCTGCACTAAAAAATAAATGATTTGAAAAATTGTTTTTAAAACTCAAATCATTGTTAAGGTGAATGCTTCCACCAATAGCGCCACTGCCATACAGAATACTTCCTCCTCCGGATTTTACAGCAATAGAATTGAAATCTCTTGTTCCAATTGTATTAAAATCAGCTTGACCTAAAAACTGTGAATTAATATTTATTCCGTTCCAGATGACAGCCGTTTGTGCACCAGTAGTTCCTCTAAAGGATGGAGCAGAAGTCATACCCAGGCCATTTTCTTTAAAGTAAATAACAGTATTATAATTTAAAAGGGAAGTTAAAGAAGCCTGATTTCTATTAATAATAGAGTCATTAAGTACCTGAACCGATTGTGAGTCTGAGTATTTTTTGAGGTTAGTGTCGGAAACTATAACTTCTTTTAATTTTGTTATAGAATCATTTTGTGCCAAAAGGAATTGGCAAACTAAGAGCGAAAAACAGATGTAAAACTTTTGTAATGTCATAATTTCTAAACTCTTTTTCCCGAGAGTTCGATATTTGTTAACAAAGGCAGGTCTCCTGGCTTCGCGTCTTGTTGTTTCCCTTCCCGTCCTAAAACAGTGGTTTTGTAGTTAACAACGAGCATCCCTTACAGGACTAAGCTTACAGTTGCGGGTACAGCTCAAGATTTTCGAATGTTGATTTTGATGTTTTCAATCTTCAATTACTTGATTCCCTTTTAATGTGTCTCAAAAAATATAGCACAACCTTAATGAAAGTGCAAATATAAAGTTAAAAAAGCTTATAAATCAATTCTGTTTGATTATTTAATACTATTCATAAACAAAACAAAAGTTGATTTTATTTAGATTTCGACTTTAATTACTTGTCCAAAATCGACTTTGTTTTGGAAAGCATCTTTAAGAGGAAGAGAGTTTAAAAGACATAATATGCTTCTTATTACTCCGGCATGTGCAACAATAATTGCCTTTGACGGTTTTTTAGCAAGTATTTCGTTTTCTATAAAATGAGTGACTCTTTCATGTAAATCGATGAAAGATTCTCCGTTTGGAACTCGAATATTTACGAAATCTTCCATCCACGGATTTAAATCATTTGAAGAAATTTCATCCCAATTTTTCATTTCCCAATCACCAAAATCCATTTCCATCAAACGTTTGTCCTCTTTGTAATTTAAAATTTTGGTTTCTTGTTGGATATGTTTGGCAAGTAACACACAACGTTTTAATGGACTCGAATATAACAATGCATTTTGAGGTAATTGCTTTACAATGTTTTCAAAAATCAAATCATAAGGTTCGGCAATATTTACATCAGTTTGACCGTAGCAAATTCCTTTTTCGCAAACAGTTTCAGTATGACGAACTAAATAAATTTCCATATTGCTATAACACTTAAGTAAAAAATAACTTCGCAAACTTGTTGTGTTGCGCCCAAACAATCTCCAGTATAACCATCAATCCATTTTTGGAAATAACGTGCCAAAAAATAACGTGTTAGGAAAACTGGAATTAATACTAAAAGTAATTGATATTGAAAATAAGAAAGAACCAAGAGAGGTAATAAACCAAAAAAGAAAGAACCTAAAACTTCTTTCCAACTAAAGCTTTTTGCAATAGGTTTGCTTTTGCTTGTAGCATCTTCACGAGAGTATTCATGAGTAAATACAATACTTATTGCGGCTAAACGGCTAATAGAATGCCCAGCAATAAACAATAATAAAATAGTAATTACCGATTGCTGACTTGTAATCGTTTCTATAGTTACTAGTTCAGAAAGTAATTGGAACTTCAATAAAAATAATAATACAACACCAATGGCTCCATACGCACCAATGGCACTATCTTTCATAATGAGTAAGATTTTTTCTTTGGTCCAACCTCCGCCAAAACCGTCACAAACATCGGCAAATCCATCTTCATGAAAAGCTCCTGTAGTCAAGATACCGGCAATCATTCCTATAATTATTGCTGCGGATGCTGAAACTAAAAAGGAGGCACCATAAAATGCTAGAAAAGAAATTCCTCCAACAATCCAACCAATCAAAGGGAAATAACGGCTTGCTTTATTAAGGTAATCAGGATTATGGTCGATATTTTTAGGACAAGGAATTCTTGTGTAGAACATTAATGCAGTAAAAAATATATGGAGCTGTTTTTTCATTTAATGATTTTGTTTTTTTAAGAGAATTACTGAAACTAAAAACTTTTATTTTTTACTAATACCAGCATTCTCAAAAGTAGCCATTTCGTTTAGAAAACCAGTTGCCGATTGTAATATAGGCAACGCAACTGCACAGCCAGTTC
This sequence comes from Flavobacterium sp. PL02, assembly GCF_035013205.1. NCBI lineage: Bacteria > Pseudomonadati > Bacteroidota > Flavobacteriia > Flavobacteriales > Flavobacteriaceae > Flavobacterium > Flavobacterium sp. PL02. The sequence continues at coordinate 33,107 of NZ_JAYGJP010000002.1, read as the reverse complement.
CTTCACCTAAGCGTAAATCGAGTTGTAATACCGATTTGACTTCAAGATAATTTAACAGTTTCTGATGTCCTTGTTCGGCCGAAGAATGACAGAAAATAGCATTCTTTTTAATATCAGGATTTATTTTGTAAGCAACTAAAAAAGCTACAGTACAAATAAAACCATCTACAAGAATAAGCATATTGTTTTTATAAGCGGCTAACATTCCGCCAGCCATTTGCATGATTTCAAAACCACCAAAATAAGCGAGTTGCTGTTTTAATTCGGCTTGACCGGAATAATTTTCGATAGCTTTTTTAAGGGTTTTCTGCTTCTCAATTAATTTAGCATCATCAACTCCAGTTCCTTTCCCCACACATTCTTCTATAGAGAAACCCGTTAAAACACTCATCAAGACAGATGCTGTAGAGGTATTCCCAATACCCATTTCGCCAAAACCAATGCAATTACTTCCAGTTTTTGCAATAGAATCAACAATTTCTGAACCTTTCAAGAAACACAATTGTAATTCGGTTTCGCTCATTGCGGGAGCGTGTAAAAAGGATTGAGTTCCTTTGGCAATTTTAGCATTAATTAAATTCGCATTTGTAGGGAAATCATAATTTACACCAGCATCTACGATAGAAAGTTCAATTTTATTTTGTTTACAAAAAACATTAATTGCTGCACCGCCTTCTAGGAAATTACCAACCATTTGGCGGGTTACATCTTGCGGATAGGCACTCACACCATGATTGGCAATACCGTGGTCTGCTGCAAAAACAACAATGTTTGGTTTCATAATCTCAGGTTCCAGAGTTTGAAAAACTGTTCCAATCTGGAATGCCAGCTTTTCTAAAATACCTAAAGCTCCAATAGGCTTAGTTTTTGAATCGATTTTATGCTGTAGCGCTTCTTTAAAAGAGCTTTTAACTTCGACTTTAGGTTTATTATCAAAATCTAATTTCGGAATAAGACTCTCATTTACAGTTTTGATTTCGATACAATCAAAAGTTTCCGATTTTTGCTTCCAGTTTAATTGCTGCAACATCGGCTGATTGTTGTAGTTTGTCGCAGGTTTACCAATACAGAAATAACCAAGCGGTTCTATATTTTCAGGTAAATCAATTATTTTCTTAAACTGATAATAATTTAAAATAGAAACCCAACCCATACCATAACCTTGCTCCGTAAGTGATAACCAGATATTTTGGGCAGCACAAACCGAACTAAATTTTACAGCTTCATTACTACCAACAGTTCCTATAGTAAAATTGTTTAGCACCGAGCGGTCATAAGCAATTATCATCCCGATAGGAGCCTCTTCTATAGCTTCCAACTTCAAGGATTTATAGCGTTCTTTTTGCTCCTCGTCATCGGTTAATAACTCCGCTTTTTTATTATAATCCAAAAATAAATCTTTGATAGCTTTTTTAACTTCATCCGATTTTATGATGTAATACTTAGTTGCATCTGTTAAACCCACCGAAGGCGCCCAATGTCCAGCTTGTAAAGCATTTTGAATAACTTCATCAGGGACCTCGTCATTAGTAAAATGGCGTGTATCGCGGCGTGATTTTAATATATCATCTAAATAGCTCATGTTTTTTCTTTTTAAGAGGTTCAAAGTCGCAAAGGTTCAAAGCCCAAAGCTCACAGCCCATGGCCTCAACTATCCTTTTATTGTAACGGGAATTCCCGAAACCATAAGTACAACAGTATCGGCATTTTTAGCCAAAAACTGATTCATCCAACCTTGTAATTCTGTAAATTTTCTTCCTACGTGCGTATCAGCATGAAGTCCCATTCCGATTTCGTTAGTTACAATTATCAAAGTAGAATCTGGCTGATTGGCTATTTTTAGAAACTCAGCTTTAGCTTCTTCAAGAGATAATGCAACATCATTTTTTGTATCTACAAAAAAGTTAGTTAACCAAAGCGTTACACAATCAATCAAAGCTACTTTACCCGAAAAATCAATTTCGCTCAAATGTTTTTCCTTCTCAATATTTGTCCAGCGTTCGTCGCGTTCTTGTTGGTGACGATCAATTCGATTCTGGAAATCTTCATCCCATTTTCGAGCTGTTGCCACATACATTGGTGCATTTGTAAGTTGCAAAGCCAGTTCTTGTGCATAACCACTTTTCCCCGAACGCTCACCACCAGTAATCAAGTAAACCATCTTTTTTTAATTGTTAGTTGTTAATTGTAAATTTAAGAAGGGCGTTCCCTTCGGGCGGGCTATTCACTATATCTTTTATTTTTTAAAGAAAAAAATAAAAGGATACCGCTATTATCCCTAACGCAATTGCACCAACTATTTCTTTCGTGTTAATTGGTGAAATTCGTGTTTATTCTTTTAAATCAGTAAGGGCAATGTCGACATTTGTTTCCGCAACAGCTTCCTCTTTTCAGATGAAACCATTCCTTAAAAACATAATTTCCGTTTTCCAGATAATAATCGATTCCTTCAATAAGTGTATTGTTTTTTGGCAAAGCCGAAGCTTTATTGTCAGTTGCAATTTCGGGAGTGATTGTATTTACAAAATCATCTATTTTTACCGCACAGACATTTTTAAAACAATTCGGGCACAAACAATCCACAACATCCGAAGGTACAAAAATAGGAGGGAAGTTGTTGCACCAACATTTATTTCCGTCGGGAGAATCACCGCAATTAAATGCAGTTCCACAGCTTGAGCAGTTTTTTACTTTAAGACCATTCATACTGCAAAGATACTATTTGTTCAATTTTTTACGTTTAAAAGTAAACAAGAAATTTAGAAATTGCGCTACCTTTGTCGCTATCCAAATTGTAAAATATGAAATTGTATGATTCAAAATCAGATATGATATAGAATAACAATTCCATAATTTCTTTAAAAACAAATAGTAACTACCCATGAAGTCATCATTACATAAAGTTGTTTTTCTTTTCTCATTTTTAGTATTAATAGGATGTAAGAAAAACGAAAGTACACCAGAAATAAAATCCGAAATAGGACAAAACAGTATCGAATATGCTTCGGGACTTTCTATAAAAAAATTCACTGGATATTCAGTTGTAAAAGTTACAAATCCTTGGCCAGATGCAGGAAAGGATTATACTTATGTATTAAAAGAAAAGGATGGAGTTGTGCCAGATAGTTTAAAAAGTTATACTACAATCCAGATCCCGTTACAAACAATTGTAGTAACATCAACAACCAATATTCCGTTTTTAGAAATGCTTGATGTCGAGAATAATTTGGTAGGTTTCCCGCATACCGACTATATTTCTTCAGAGAAAACCAGAAAATTAATAGATAAAGGTTCTGTGAAAAATGTTGGTCAGAACGAAAAATTAAATATCGAACAACTTATAGAATTAGCACCAAATTTAATTGTCACTTTCGGAGTTGATAATAACAACCCGATGTTAGATAATTTACAAAAAAGCGGTTTAAAAGTACTTATCCAAGCCGATTGGATGGAGCAATCTCCACTAGGAAAAGCCGAATGGATAAAACTTTACGGTGCATTATTTGGAAAAGAAGCACAAGCCAAAGAGCTTTTTGATAAAATTGTAACCAGTTATAACGAAGCTAAGAAATTAGTAGCTTCTAAGAAAGCAACTTCAACCGTTTTATATGGCTCAATGTATATGGACCAATGGTATGTTGCCAAAGGAAATAGTTGGGTAGCACAATTTATGGCCGATGCCAAAGCCGATTATTTATGGGCAAATCTAGAAGGAACAGGAAGTCTGGGATTATCATTCGAAAAAATATTAGACAAAGCCAAAACAGCTTCAGTCTGGATTGCGACAGGTTCTTTTAAATCATTAACGGAATTAGAAAAAAGTAATCCACATTACAGCCAGTTTGATGCCTTTAAAACAAAAAATATATATACTTTCGAGAATAAATTTGGAGCAACTGGAGGAACAATTTATTATGAATTAGCTCCAAGCCGACCAGATTTAGTGTTGAAAGATTACATTAAGATATTTCATCCTGAGTTATTGCCAAGTTATGAATTTACTTTTGCATCTAAATTAAACTAAATCCAATTGGCGAATCAAAAGCGAAATACAATCTTGTTCTTTATACTCGGTTTAGCACTTTTGTTATTATTCTTTCTGGACATTAGTTTCGGGTCTATCACAATTCCTTTTAAAGAAGTTTATACCAGTTTAACAGGAGGAGAAGCAAGTAAATCGACATGGGAATATATCATAATTAATTATCGTTTGCCTAAAGCAATTACCGCAGTATTAGTTGGTGTTGGATTATCGATAAGTGGTTTGTTGATGCAAACATTATTCAGAAATCCATTGGCTGGTCCCGATGTTTTAGGATTAAGCTCCGGAGCAATATTAGCAGTCGCAATTGTGATTTTAGGAGCAGGTTTACTGCCTTCATTCTTAAATACAATTTTGCTATCAAGCTACGGGATTGTAATTGCATCAACATTAGGGAGTATTTCGGTTTTATTATTGGTTTTATTAGTATCACAACGATTACGAAATACAATGGCTATTTTAATAGTCGGACTTATGTTTGGTAGTTTTACCAGTGCCATTGTTGGGGTTTTAACCTATTTTAGTTCAGCTGAACAATTACAGAAATTCACTTTTTGGTCACTAGGAAGTCTAGGAAATCTTTCCTGGTCATCGATTATAGTTTTAGCAGTGAGTGTTAGTATTGGTTTACTTTTAAGTGCGAGTAGTATTAAACCATTAAATGCATTGTTACTTGGGGAGAATTATGCCAAAAGCATGGGACTTAATTTTAAGAGAACAAGACTTGTAATTATTTTTGCCACAAGTATTTTGGCAGGAAGTGTTACTGCTTTTGCTGGGCCAATTGCTTTTATAGGATTAGCCGTTCCGCATATAGCAAAGCTTACATTTAGAACCAGTAATCATGCTGTTTTATATTGGAGTACCCTTTTTTATGGAGGAATAATTATGTTGTTTTGCGACATCGCATCACAATTACCAGGATTAGAAGCTACATTGCCTATTAATGCGATAACATCTATAATTGGAGCGCCAGTAGTAATTTGGTTATTAGTTCGAAAGAGAAATTTTGAGTAAACGTTTTTGCAACAGCTTTGCGAACTTAAATTGCCTATAAAGGAACGCGGATGATACGGATTTACAAAAAGTAAAGCCGCGGATTAATACTGATTTAAAACAATCAAAAATAAAATCCGTTTTAATCCGTGTTTTCGCCTTAGCGAATCCGCATAATCCGCGTTCCTTTCGCAAAGAGTTAGATAGAATTAAAAAGATTTTTAAACCTTAGTTACTTTGCACCTTAGCACCTTAAAGAAAATGAAAAGCATCTTATCAACTTCAAACTTAAGTATTGGCTACAAGACCAAGAAAGCAGCTATAACTATTGCTCAAAACTTAAACCTGAATTTAGAACCTGGAAAACTTATTGCTTTAATTGGTGCAAACGGAATCGGTAAATCGACATTGTTACGAACAATAACAGGAATTCAACATCCACTATCAGGAACAGTTTTGCTAAATGATAAGAATGTACTCGACTATAAACCACTCGATTTAGCACAGAACTTAAGCATTGTTTTAACCGAAAAATTACCGCCAAGCAATCTATCCGTTTTCGAATTAGTGGCTTTAGGGCGCCAACCTTATACAAACTGGATTGGGACTTTGACGCAGTATGATATTACTAAAGTAAATGAGGCATTAGAGCTCACACAAATAAGTCATTTATCACACAAAAAACATTACGAAATAAGCGACGGGCAATTGCAAAAAGTATTAATTGCACGAGCTTTAGCACAAGACACGCCACTTATTATTCTAGATGAACCAACTACACATCTCGATTTATTGCATAAAGTAGCTTTGTTTAAGTTACTTAAGAAATTAACTCACGAAACAGGGAAATGCATTTTGTTCTCTACACATGATATTGATTTGGCAATACAATTAAGCGACGAAATGATTATTATGACACCCGAAGCTTTTATACAAGACGAACCTTGTAACTTAATTGCAACAGGAAGTTTTGCAACTTTATTCAAAGACGACCATATTACTTTTGATGCCGAAAAAGGGAAGTTTGTGATTACTTAGAATTCATGTTTTTTTCTGGAGCTAATCCTGCTATCTGCTATATCTTTTATTTTTTTAAAGGAAAAAAATAAAAGGATGCCGCTATTATCAGGGCTAGAAATCATGAGACCTATCATGCAAGGTTTTTTTCAACCTTGTAGGTGTAAATATAAATACCGTATTTAAAATAATCATTGCAATCTTTTAAGCTATAGCTAAAATAATTTAACACCTATTTGCAGGAAGGAAATCGATGTCAAATCCGATTAAACGATTAAACAAATAATCGCTTAAACCTTCAGCCCAATCTGTCTCTTAGCTTCCCCCACCACAAACGCAACCGAATTTGCAATATTAAAACTTCTTATTAGGGACGACATCGGAATCGTAAGATGATTTTCGAATTGTTCTAAAACTTCCTTGCTCAATCCTACGCTTTCTTTTCCAAAAACCAACCAATCACCATCTTGGAAATCAGTTTCGAGATATGATTTCTCGGCATGGGAACTCATAAGGAAAACACGTGATAAATCTGGAATCTGAGCTTTCCATTCCGCTACATTCTGATATTCGGTTACATCAAGATGAACCCAATAATCCAATCCGGAACGTTTTAAGTTTTTATCATTTATAACAAATCCAAAAGGATGTACTAAATGTAATCGGCTTTCTGTACCAACGCACAAGCGACCAATATTTCCAGTATTATTAGGTATTTCGGGTTCTACGAGAACTATATTCAGCATTATTTAATTTGTTTATTCGGTTAATCGTTAATTTGGGAATAATCTAATTTTGATATTGATATATTCTTTAATTAATTTTCTAATTTAAAATCGGGTACTTCTAAAACTTCTCCAGCTTTTAAGCCCTGCAAATATACATTTCCTATACGAACACGTACCAATCGTAAAGTAGGAAAACCAACAGCAGCAGTCATTTTTCGCACTTGACGAAACTTACCTTCATTTACAGTTATCGAGGCCCATGAAGTTGGTCCATGTCGTTCATCTCTGATTTTTTTTGCTCTTGGGCCAAAATCAGGAATTTCGGTAACGATGAAAGCAGAACAAGGTTTGGTTTTATATTTTCCGCCATCAAAACCAATTTCAACTCCTTTTTGTAATTCTTCGATTGCTTCAGGAGTAATAATTCCATCTACTTGAACATAGTATTCTTTGTCGACTTTTTTGCTTCTTACCTGTTCACTTACTTTTCCATCTGTAGTTAGTAAAAGCAAACCTTCTGAATCTTCATCAAGTCTGCCAATGGCCATTGTAGCTTCTGGGAAATTATGTAATTCACCCAAAAGTTTCTTCTTTCTTTTTAGCTCATATATAAACTGACTTAAATAACCGTATGGTTTAAAAAGAATAAAATGTTGATGCGACATGCTGGAATTTTTGTGCAAAGATAGTTTTGTTTCACAAGTAATTCCAATTTATAGATATTACTGCTTATTGTTTTTCATTTTATTCAGCCATAAATAAACAGACCAGATTACAGTAATACTAAATAAGAGGATTAGCGGAACATAATAGTTGCTAAAAAAATCATGAAAATAACTACCGATTAAAATATATGCCGAGGCGATACAAAGTTTTAATACTATAAATTCGGCATTAGACCAACAAGTTTTGATTTTGAAGAAGTTCATGATATGTTGTTTTAGGAATTATTAATAAAAATACAATTTTTGAAAATTACTTTTGTGTTTATTATTTTATGAATGTAAAAGGTTTGTTTTAGAAGATTTAATTTAGTGTTGTTTTTGATTGAAAAGCCTTATGATTACTGGGTTTATTGAGTAGTTTGTGTCTAAAGCTTAAAGTGTAATTCAATAAGAATTATTCGTTTAAGCGGCATAATTTTTATGGATATCTGAAATAATTAATATTTATTATGTAGTTTGGTGCTAAATATTTATAAAGGTTTAAACAATAACTTTAAAGTTTTATAATATTCGCTTAACTTTAAAGACAATAAATTTGAACTCTAAAAACACTAATTTTTAACGTATGAAAAACCACTACTCTTTGCGCCATTTAATGGCTTTTTTAAGTTTTTTTTATTGCTTTTCAGCAAATCTTTTTGCGCAAGCACCAAGTAATCCTACACCTCAGGCTATTCCTTACACACAAAATTTTGATGCTTTGCCTGCTAGTTCTACAACTTTCTTGCCTACTATTGAAGGTTGGCAAGGTTGGCAAGCGAGTGCATCTCAAAATACAGCTATTTACAATACTGGTTTAATTGGCGATAAGCTTTTAGTAGCTAATAGTACAGCTGCTATTAATAGTGGTAATCTTCATAACTATAATGGCCAAGTTGGATTTTTGAATAGTACTTCTGTAGATTTAGCGATAGGTTTTGCTTTTTCAAGCACTAATAATAAAGGGATAATAGTTCAATATGATGCTATGATAATCCGTAATTTATATGATGGAGCAGGTGTTAATCGTCTTCAGGAGATGGCTTTGCAGTATCGTGTAGGAACTACAGGTGCTTTTATTACTTTATTGTCAACAGCTTATTCAAATAATAGTACAACTCCGCAAACTGGAGCTGTTACAGTTCCATTGGATGATAAAAAAACAAGGGTGTCCGTAACACTGCCAACAGCTTGTGATAATCAACCTGTTGTACAAATAAGATGGATTGCAAGACTAGTATCTGGTTCTGCAGGTGCTCGCCAATCTTTTGCAATTGATAATATAGATATCCGACAAGATATCGTTGCTCCGGTAAATGTAGTTGGTTATCCAATAATTGATAATGTATTATCAGATGGTTTTAATTTTTCTAATCAGATAGACGAAATAGGGAAAACGTATTATGTATTAGTACCTTCTAACGCTACAGCACCTGTTGCTGCTCAAATAAAAGCAGGCCTTAATGGTGATGGAACTGCTGCGTTACAATCTGGATTTTTGGATGTAACCGATAAATCTCTGGTATATGAAAAAAGTTTTACAGGTTTAACCCTAAATACAGCTTATAGTGTTTACTCTATTTCTGAGGATCCTTACGGAAATATTCAGGCTACAGTAGTTAAACAAGATGCTACAACTTCAAATGTGTTAGTGCCTTCATTAACAACAACAGTTAATTCAATTAATTTAGGATTTTCTGAAGCAAATTTTAATACATCAAGTTTAAACTATAAAATACAAGGTACTAATATTAGCAGTCCAGTAATTGTTACAGCTCCGGCTAATTTTACAGTTTCAAAAGACAATACTAATTTTCAAACTTTTGTAGTATATGATGTAGTTGATTTTGCAGCAAATGCAACTCCAACAGTTTATGTACGTTTTACACCAAATGCACTTGGTAGTTTTACAGGTCAAATTACTCATCAATCTGCCAATGCAGCTACTAAAATAGTGACTGTATCAGGTTTTGGAATTAATCCATACGTTCAGAATTTTAATGATGCCAATGTATTTACTAATAGTGGTTGGACATCTTATAGTGTAGTGGGTGTTGCTAATCAATGGAAAAGCACTACAACAAATGCTAATTCAGCTCCCGGAGCTGTAGTTATGAATGGATATTCAGATAATGGAGGAAGTAATGATTGGTTGATTTCACCAAAATTACGATTAGATAGTTTTAATAAATTTCCTCTGTTATCATTTTACGCTCGTAAATATTATGCAGGACCAAGTTTAAAATTAATGGTTTCTACAAATTATGATGGTAAAAGTAGCCCTGACAGTGCTAGTTGGACAGAAATAGATGGTAACTTTCCTGTAACTACGGGAGCTTATGTACAGTCACAATATATTGATTTAGGAGCATATAAAACAGATCACACTTATGTTGCTTGGGTTTACGAAACTACAATAGGTGGAGGAACTGGTAATGCTGCTGAATGGACAATTGATGATGTAGCTATAACAAATGAGCTGGGATTTGTAGCTTCAAATCCTAATTTGGATTTTGGAGATGTGAGCCCTAACACAGTTTCTACTAGTAAGTCTTTTATTTTTAAAGCCGGTGGTTACGGTGATGTTATTATCGCTGCTCCACAAGATTATCAATTATCTCTTGATAATTCTAGCTTTTTATCAAGTGTTACTGTAAGTGAAGCCGATGCATTGCTTGGGAAAACAATTTATGCAAGATTTGCGCCTTCTACAAAAGAGTTAACTATTGCAGGTAGATTGACTGTAACAGGAGCAGGATTAAATGAGAAAATTGGAACATTAAAAGGTTCTTCTTTGCCAAAAGAAGATACTTTTGATATTGTAACGTATAATCTTGAGTTTTTTGGGAGTAATGTAATTGGTGCAGATAAAAAAGAATTTGGTCCTATAGATGATGCTTTGCAAATTGAGAATGTTGCCAAAGTAATGAATAAGATGGATGCCGATGTATATGTTGTGCAAGAAGTGTCTGATGATCCTTCTGTCGATATTTTAATAACAAAATTAAATGTTAACGGTAAAACATTTGATAAAGTAATTTCTCCTAATTGGTCCTATTCGTTTAATGAGCCTCAAGATAATTTTCCACCACAAAAACTAGTAGTAATTTATAATACAAAAACAGTTACAGTAAAAAAGACACGAGTAATGTTTAGTAAATTATATGATCAAATACGTGCAAAAACTGTAACGCTGGCTAATTATCCAAGTACAGATGGTAGTGGTGATAACTTTTTCTCATCGGGAAGATTGCCATTTATGGTTGATATAGAAACGAACATTGGTGGAGTAAAGAAAGAAATTACGCTTATCGATATTCATGCACGTGCTAATAGTGGAAGTGATATCTCAAAGTATAATATGAGAAAATACGATACTGAAGTTTTAAAAGATAGTTTGGATGCTAATTATCCAGATACCAACTTCATTATTTTAGGAGATCTTAATGATGATGTGAAAAAAACAGTTATTAATGATGTTTTACCTTCTTCATACGAGAAAATAGTTAAGGATACAGATCGTTATAATGCTTTAACTCTAGATATTAGTAAAGCAGGAGCTTTTAGTTTTTTAAGTTCAGGAGGTTTCTTGGATCATATAATTATTTCTAACGAATTAAATAGTGAATATATCGCTAATTCAACAGCAGTTTACGATCCACGTTCTGATATAAATAATTATGTAAATACAACATCGGATCACGGACCAGTAATTGCTCGTTTTGAATTAAAAGGATCTACTTTAGGTACAATAGATTTTGAAACTAAGAATGGTTTTGCAGTTAAAGCATATCCTAATCCAGCAACAGATGTAGTTAATGTTCTTGTGAAAACTAATGAAGACAAGAAGCTTAAATTAAGGCTTTATGATATCACTGGGCGTTTAATAGGAAATCCTATTGATGTAAATGGAGGACAGGAAAATAGTACTTCGGTAATCCAGATAAGTGATTTAAAAACCGGAATCTATATTTATACCTTATCAGAAAATAATAAAGTTGTTTTTAAAGATAAGATCATAAAAAAATAATCGAAAGGTTTTATAAATTAAAAATGCTAGATTCTACTTTAAGAATCTAGCATTTTTTTTACAGTATAATATGATTGGTGTAAACGTATTATAATAAAGAGAGAATTAAAACAAACTAATTAAAACCCAAAATTAACCCCAAAATTCAGACCCCACTGAAATTGGTTAAACGATTGTGTTTTTAACGGATTGATATAATAATTCACACCAGGTTCTACAAAAAAATGAGTTTTTTTGAAGACTTCATACTGTAAAGTACTGCTAAATTTAGAGCCATATACAAAGTTGTTTACATCTAGATTTCCTCCTATCGAGTTACCATCTAAAAAAACTTCGTTGGAAATTAACTTTCCTATAAAACCACCAGTATTAAGTCTAATATCTGCCTTGCCTGTATTTAAGACAGAGTAAGAAACTTCAAGAGGCATTTCTAGGTATTGCAATTGTTGATCAAGATTCCCCGTTTGATTTCCCGCATTACTACTTTGAATTTTTTGACTGCTATTGTCTGATGAAAAAACATAATTTCTATTTGTCGAAATATATTCAACACTAGGATTTGAAATGAAAAAATCATTTATAATTCCTGCAGATAATACATTTTGTTGTTTGTTATAATAAGATACATTGGCTACAGATTGTCCTAATTCATTAATTTTTAAACCAGAACTTACAGCCCATTTTTTATTAAGCTTGTAATTTGTTTTTACGCCATACCCAGTATTCTGTTTAGACTCAATATCATTACCCAACGTTTTCTTATTGCCATAATTCTCAGAATTTACTAAACCAGCATAAAGACCAACAGACCATTTTTCTTTCAGAATTTCTTTTTCAGTTTTTACCCCTTCGTTGTCTTCTTTATTATTTAATCGGTTCTCTAATTGTTGTAGTTCAAGTGCTATTTGAGCTTTATTCAATGAATCGTTATAAGATACTAGACTTTTTTCAGAACTATTATTTAAAACAATTGCTTCAGTTTTATTTTTGTTTATAGTATTATCAACTTCAGTATTGTTTTGTTTAGCTGAAGAAGTGTTTGTGTCGTTTTTTGATGATGATTGAATATTGTTGTTTAAAGCAATTGCTTCAGTTTTATTCTTGTTTATAGTAGTACCAACTTCAGTATTATTTTGTTTAGAAGAAGAAGTGCTTGTGTCGTTTTTTGATGATGATTGAATATTATTGTTTAAAGCAATTGCTTCAGTTTTATTCTTGTTTATAGTAGTACCAACTTCAGTATTATTTTGTTTAGCTGAAGAAGTGTTTGTGTCGTTTTTTGATGATGATTGAATAATGTTGTTTAAAGCAATTGCTTCAGTTTTATTCTTGTTTATAGTACTACCAACTTCAGTATAGTTTTGTTTAGCTGAAGAAGTGTTTATGTCGTTTTTTGATGATGATTGAGCATTGTTATTTAAAACAATTTCTTCGTTTTTAGCCTCATTAAAATTGCTATTAACTTCGTTACCATTTACTTTAGGTGATGAGGTTTTAGCTTTGTTTTTAGATGATGATTCAGCTATTGAGATAGTTTCATTGTTTAATTGTAATGAAGGCTTATCTTTTTTGTTGATTGAACTTGTTACAGTTTTAGTCGATTCTTGATTGTTGTTTGATGTTTTGTTAGCTACCGAATTATCAGATTCAGCAACCGTTATTGTAGCTTTATTATTTAAAGGAGTAGTATTAATTGTAGATGGAGTAGTAGGATTCGATTTTGAATTACTTTCTTGAGAATCTATGACAACATTGTTATCCTTTAATAAAATATCATTTTCATTCGAGTTAAAATATAGACCAGACGTGATAGCTAAACCTATTAAAAGACTAGCCGCTAGCGACCACCAAATGGCTACTACCTTTTTCTTTTTAGGTTTATCTAGTTCTTCTTCAATTTTAGCCCATAATTCTGGTGGTGGTACACTAGAAAAATTTTCTATTGAAGAAAAAATATCTTCTATTTTTTTCTTTTTCATGCTGTTTTAAAATTTAATACGGCCAAAATTTTTGTTTGTAATATCTTCTTAGCCCTATTTAAGTTTGATTTAGAAGTTCCTTCTGTAATCTGGAGCATTTCTGCAATTTCTTTGTGTTTCATCTTTTCAAAAACAAAAAGATTAAAAACCATTCGGTATTGATCGGGTAAATCCTGAATATATTCGATTAGTTTTTCTTGTGTTATCGGAATAGTTTCAAGCTCTTCTTCTTCGATAATTTCTGTTTCTGGATCAAAGACATCGAGAAAATGGTAATCTCTTTTTTTCTTCTTTAAGGTTTCGATGAGTTTATTGATAAAAATTCGTTTCATCCATCCCTCAAAACTACCCTCAAATTTATATTGTTTTATTTTTTGAAAAACGATTATAAAAGATTCCTGAAAAACATCTTTAGCATCATCTTCATTCTTCATGTATTTTAGACAAATTCCATACAATACAGGCGAGAACAATTGATAAATTCTCAATTGCCCTCCTCTGTCATTGTCAATGCACTTTTTTATAAGTAAGTCTAAATTGTCTTCCAAAAAATAATTTTAAAGTATATTAGATTGCAATAGTGTTTGTGTTTCAGGATGCTACTTTTTGAAAGTAGAACTGTAGCCGTCAGGGAAATTGTTTACAATAACTAGATTACGGGAATCTAATTGTTCGATAACGTATGTTATTCCTTCAAAAGTGATTAAATCATGTTCTAAATTATCAAATACACTAATACCTTTAGTAAGTTGATAGTTGCTATTTCTGATCTCAACATTGTTCTTATATGTAATAACTTTACCATCGGTTGTAAAAACAAGCTTTTTTGTACTCCCAAGAGTTTTAGGAGTTGAGGTATAACTACCATTTTGCCCTCCTGTAGATTTTTGCCAAACCCAACTTCCAGCAAGTATAGTGGCTTTATCTGACTTGAAAATTACATTTGATGAATAAGTTGAAACAGAAATAATAACTAGAAGAGCTAAAATTGTTTTTTTCATTTTAAGGAAATAATAAATTTTTGTTAATTTTTTTGCTGCAAAGTTACTTTACTTTCTCAATACTGCAATTTTATCCTTTATTACTTTCTTAAATGCAATTATTTCAGATCCTTGGTCTGAAGTGTTATTATTGTCTATGAATACTTTAATTACTTTATCCCCTTGGTTTAGTTCAAAATAAATTCCACCTTGATTAGCTGAATCTGGGGTGCCGTAGGTCTTCGTAGTACCTCCAGCTAAGTTTGAAATTTCAGCAGGAACTAATTTTACAAATTCGGTATAATCACCTTTTTTAGTTAATGCTTCATAATTATATTTGGTAAAATCAAAATTCCCAGAAGTAACATTAAGATAATGTAGTACGTTTAAATTGTTAATATTGAAAAATAATTGACAGCTAGCGCCAGTACATTGACCACTATAACTTCCTATAATTGCAAAGTTTTTATTCTGGCTTATTTTATTTAAATAAACAGGCTTGTCTGTTTTCGGGATTAAAACCAAATCATAAGGATTTGTTACTTCACTAGTAACTACTTCATTTGCTAGAGGTTCTTTCTCATAATATTGTACAATTACTTCACAAGAATTCTCAACTATAGAAGTAATTTTTATTTCATATCCGCCACTTGGTTTCGGTCCAGCAAAAATTCCAATTAAATTATTTTTAGTAAAATCGATATTAGGATTTATAGGAGTTGGGCAAGGATTAGGATTTTTAATAAAAAAAGAATCCATTTTTTCTTGTGATCTTATTGCTATAGCTGTTGGCTTTGTAGGGATTTCTTTTATTGTATAGTTACATTCTATCGGGAAACCTGAAAAAGCAACGTTACTAAAATCACCGCAGTTTTGATAATCATTGTCATTATTCATAGAACAAGAACTAATGCCTAAAGCGACAATTAGACCTAAAATAATTTTTTTCATTTTTTATATTTTAAAAGATTATACCTTATAGATGATATAATGACAAAAAGGTTGCGTCAATAATATCATTATTTTTAAAAATAATTTTTGGATTCCAATTTCTAGTGATAAATAGTATAAAATAGATGCTCATTTTAAAGTCAAAAAAATATTTTCTCGTCTCTAGAACTACATATTATTGTGTACTTTTACTTTTTTAAAAATCCTTTATGTCGAATCTGGTTCCCTTTTTATTGATTTTTATTGTTGCTTTGGTTATTGGGATTTTTGTAGGGAAACTTATTTTCTCGGCTAGATTTCAATCAGAAAAAGTAAGTTTAAATGAAAAACTAATTGCTTTAACAAACCAGTTTCAGCAGCAAAAAGAACATTTTTTATCAGAAAAAAATAGCTTAGAGAAACAACTTCAAATAACAAATTCTGATAAAGAAGTTATCCGTACCGAAAAAGATAGTCTGGCGATTCAGCTTTCTAAAAAAGAAGTAGATTTCGAAAACTTATGGGAACGTCATAAAGAACAAAAAAATGAAGTAGAACAACTTCAGGAAAAATTTACAAAAGAATTTGAAAATCTAGCCAATAAAATACTCGAAGAAAAATCAATAAAATTTACTGCTCAGAATAATGAGAACATGAAAAATATCTTGTTGCCACTACAAGATAAAATCATTGGTTTTGAAAAGAAAGTCGAGGATACACACAAAGAAAGTATCGATTATCATGCTGCATTGCGTCAACAAATATTAGGATTAAGTGAGATGAATGCTCAAATGAGCAAAGAAACACTCAACTTAACCAAAGCCCTAAAAGGAGATAGCAAGATGCAAGGGAATTGGGGAGAATTAGTATTAGAACGAGTTCTCGAAAAATCAGGTTTAGAAAAAGGGAGAGAATATGAAGTGCAACAAAGTTTTACCAATGAGATTGGTCTTCGCGTGCTTCCCGACGTTGTGATTCATTTGCCCGATGGTAAAAAAATGATTGTAGATTCTAAAGTTTCCTTAACGGCTTATGAAAGATGGATTAATGAAGAAAATGATAATTTAAAATCAGATTATTTAAAAGAGCATGTTCAGTCGATAAAAAGACATGTTGAGCAATTGGGAAACAAAAATTACCATGATTTATATCAAATAGAAAGTCCGGATTTTGTTTTGCTTTTTATTCCGATAGAGCCCGCTTTTGCGATAGCATTAAATGAAGATACTACCTTATATAATAAAGCTTTCGAAAAAAATATTGTAATTGTTACGCCAACTACACTATTAGCTACTTTGCGAACAATCGATAGTATGTGGACAAACCAAAAACAACAAGAAAATGCTTTTGAAATTGCCCGACAAGCCGGAGCATTATACGATAAGTTTGAAGGTTTTATTGCTGACTTAATTAAAATTGGGAATAAAATAAATGACTCTAAAACGGAATACGAAAATGCAATGAGCAAACTAGTTGATGGTCGAGGAAATTTAATTACAAGTGTAGAGAAGTTAAAGAAAATGGGAGCAAAGGCCAAGAAGTCACTTCCTGAGAATATATTGACAAGAGCAAATAATAACGAAAATTAAAATTTTAAATAAATATTTAGATGAAACGATTTCTGGGAATTATCATTGGTATTGCAGCTATAGCTCTAATTGGGTATTTTAGTTTTATTTATTATGTACCTTATAGTACAGGAATCCGTTCAGGCGAATTAATAAGACTGAGTCATAAAGGAGTTATGATGAAAACTTGGGAAGGAGAACTAAGTCAAGGAATTTCGGGGGCACAAATATTCTCTTTCTCTGTTTTAGATGGTGATAAAAAAGTTATCGAAGATTTAAAAGTACTTCAGGGAGGTTATGTAAAACTGGAGTATGTCGAAAAATATAAAACATTTCCTTGGTGGGGAGAAACGCGTTTTTTTGTAAAAGCGGTAGAAAAAGAAGATTCTCCATTTAATGTAAAATAATATAGAATATGAGTACAAATACAAACTTTAAAACAGTAGCCTGTTCAAGAATAAGCATATCCGAATTAATGCTTCCTTCGCATACTAATTTTAGTGGTAAAATACACGGAGGATATATATTATCATTGCTAGATCAGATCGCTTTTGCTTGCGCCTCTAAGTTTTCAGGACATTATTGTGTAACAGCTTCAGTTGATACAGTAAATTTTTTAAAACCTATTGAAGTAGGAGAATTGGTAACCATGAAAGCCTCAGTAAATTATGTAGGTAAAAGTTCTATGATTGTTGGTATTCGTGTCGAGGCCGAAAATATACAAACAGGAGCAATAAAACATTGTAACTCCTCTTATTTTACAATGGTAGCCAAAGACAAAGAAGGAAAGAGCGTTCTGGTACCAGGACTTATATTATCAAATCTTGAAGAAGTAAGACGTTTTTGTAAAGCTCTGAAACATATTGAGGTTAAAAAAGAAGTAGAAAACCACGCAGAAGAATACAATTATAGCTCTATCGAAACATTAGCATCTTTAAACAAATACAATGTTTTACTAGAGTTAAATTAAAGTAGTTCTTCTTGTAATTTTTGGGAATGTTTTAAGAACCAAAAAGAATTAAAATACGTAACTTTAAGAAAGAGGATTTAAGTATTTTTTATGCTCGAATGCCTTTCCTGAACAGTTCCTTTTTGATTCATGTCTGTTGTTGGTTTGTTTTTGTCAATAGGCTTTTTTCAAAAAATATCTTGCAATATGTTTAATCCTAATTGCTGAAGATTATGAAAAAAAGTACTTTTTTAATTCTATTACTTACCGTTAACTTTATTGTAGCACAAAATAGAATAAGAACTGCAATTGGTGTTCTTAATTTTGAAGCTTCAGTTCCTTTTTTCGAAGAGGTAAACGCAGTCAATAAATCGGTAATTGTGGTTATAGAGCCAGAAACAAGTAGTTTTGTTTGCGTGGCTGTGATGAAAGATTTTCGATTTAAAATGGATTTAATGGAAACCCATTTTAATGAAAATTATATCGAAAGTGATCGATATCCGAAAGCTGTTTTTAAAGGCAAAATTGGAAAATTCGACATGAAAGATATTGATGAAACCCCAAAAGAATATACCATTAAAGGGAAACTTCAAATTCACGGTAAAACAAAAGAAATAGTCGTAAGTGCTATACTTAAAAAAGTACCCCAAGGCATTGAAATAATTTCGTTTTTTCCGCTTAATACAGATGATTTTAATATTAAAATACCTTCTATGATAGAAAACAAAATATCCAAAACTGTAAACACAAGTTTGGTAGGAGTGATGAAGTAAAAGTTATTTTAAACACACTAAGAGTGCTGGTTTTAAATTTGAATATTTAAATTTAAAACCAGCACTTTCTATTTTATTAGAAGAAACACGTTGTCCAGTTAATATAATTTCACCCATTTCTCCCGTGATTAATCGTACTACAAAAGTTGGTATTTTAGGCAACCAGATAGAATACCCATATACATTAGCCATAGCCCTAGAGAAAATGGCATTGGTTGTATCGTCACAAACAGCAGCATTATAAGAACCTTTCATATCAAGATTAATAATTGCCTGTAAATAAATAGCGCACAAATCATCAATATGAATCCAAGGCATATATTGTTTTCCGGTGCCTACAATAGAGCCGAAACCATATTTAAAAATTGGAACCAGTTTTTTTAGAAAACCTTCATTTTTACCCAGAACCAATCCAGTTCGTATTTTAACCGTTCTAATACCTAATGATACCATACAGTTTGTGGCAGCTTCCCATTTCTGGCAAGTTTCTCCAAGAAAATCATTTGCAGCAGGAGTTTCTTCGGTACAAATAATTTCACTTGTAAAGGCACCATAAATTCCAACTGCCGAAGCCGATATAAATGCATCTAAGGTTTTATTATTGTTTTTTAAAACAGAAAAAATGAGTTCAATAGGTTTTTCCCTACTATCTAAAATTTCTTTTTTTCGTTTATCAGTCCATTTTTTTGCAGCAATACCTTCGCCCGCAAGATGAATAATATAGTCTGCTTTTAAAACAGCATCTTCATCTATATAATTATTCTCTAAATCCCATTTGTAATAGGTTACGCCCATGCTCGCTTTTCTATCACCGCGAGTTAATATAGAAACCGAATACCCATTGGCGATCAATAAAGCAGTAAGTTTTGTTCCTATAAATCCAGAGCCACCAGTTAGTAAAATGTTTTTAGTCATGATAGTTTATAATATATTTAACACCTTGTATTGTTTAGCATTACGTAAATATAGTTAAACGTTGCTTACCTTTATGCTAAATTAAAAAAGTAGGTTGTATGGAAACTAAAAAAGAAATATTGACAAAAGATAAAATTGTTTCTCTGTATATGGATTACGTTTTGGAACACGGACAAAATCCCAAAACAGTTTTTCATTTTGCAAAATCAAATGATTTTGAAGAGGCCGAGTTTTATACTTTTTTCGGAACATTTGAAGGACTTGAAAAAGAAATTTTTAATCTGTTTTTCGAAAACACCCTCGAACTATTAGATAAAAATCCAGAGTACCAAGAGTATGATATGAAAAATAAAATGCTTGGTTTTTACTTTACATTCTTCGAATTATTAACTGCAAATCGTAGTTATGTTGTTCAGGCATTAAAAACGGATTCCAACCCGATTAAAAACTTGGTGAAACTAACTAAACTTCGAGATAGTTTTAAAAAATATATTAGTTTAATTATAACCGATGACCATCGAATCCAACAAGAAAAGCTTCAGAATTTTCAGGAAAAAGCAATTCAGGAAACAGCATGGATGCAATTATTGCTTACGCTTAAGTTTTGGATAGACGATGCATCACCAGCATTTGAGAAAACAGATATTTTTATCGAAAAAGCTGTAAATGTATCTTTCGAATTAATGAATGTAGCACCGATGAATCATTTGCTTGATTTTGGTAAATTCCTTTTTAAAGAAAAAATATATAGCAAACAATGAAAACCATCGACTATATCCCAACTTCCAAAATAGAAAGGGCGAGCAAACTTGTTCAAACTGGAGCAAAAATTGGAGTAAATTATTTAAAGTACTACGGAGAAAAAATTGTAAATCCAGATGTAACTCGTGATAAACTCAACGAGAATAATGCCGAGGATATTTACGACGGACTCAAAAGCTTAAAAGGAAGTGCGCTTAAAGTTGCACAAATGCTAAGCATGGACAAGAATTTCTTGCCACAAGCCTATGTCGAAAAATTTTCTTTATCACAATTTTCAGTTCCACCACTATCTGCACCTTTAGTATTAAAAACGTTTAAAACAAATTTTGGTAAAACACCTTACGAAATTTTTGATGAGTTTAATCCTAATTCTGTAAATGCAGCAAGTATTGGTCAGGTGCATTTGGCTGTAAAAGATGGAAAAAAACTAGCCGTAAAAATTCAGTATCCAGGAGTTGCCAACAGTATTTCGTCAGACTTAGCATTGGTAAAACCTATGGCGATACGAATGTTTAACCTGCAAGGAAAAGATTCTGATAAATATTTTAAAGAAGTAGAAGATAAATTAATTGAAGAAACTAACTATTTATTAGAATTACAGCAAAGCCAAGAAGTAGTTGAAGCTTGTAAAAAGATTGATAATCTAGTTTTTCCTAACTATTATCCAGAGTTCTCTTCTGAGAAAATCATTACAATGGATTGGATGACAGGAATTCATCTTTCAGAATATACAGCCAAGAAACCCAATCAAGAAGAATCTAATGTTATAGGTCAGGCACTTTGGGATTTTTATATGTACCAAATTCATATTTTACGTAAAGTTCACGCCGATCCACATCCTGGAAATTTTTTAGTAAATGATAAAAACCAGTTGGTAGCTTTAGATTTTGGATGTATGAAGCAAATTCCAAATGACTTTTATGTTCCCTATTTTGAGTTAATCAACAAAGAAGTTATAACCGATAAAGAGCTTTTTAATCAAAAATTATTCGAATTAGAAATTCTTAGAACAGATGATACCAAAGAAGAAATAGAATATTTTACAGGAATGTTTCATGATTTGTTATCATTATTCACAAAACCATTCCAGTCAGATACATTTGATTTTTCCGATGAAGCCTTTTTTGATAATATAGGCAAGCTAGGCGAACGTTTCTCAAAAGATACAAATCTCAAAAAGATGAACGGAAATCGCGGTTCGAAACATTTTATATATATGAATAGAACATTCTTCGGATTATATAATTTAATGTTCGATTTAAAAGCTAAGATTCAAGTAAATAATTATCAGAAATATTAGGAGCTTAATCCAGCTTCCCGATAGCTATCGGGACACTATATCTCTTGTGGCGAACACCGCCACAAGAGGATGCCGTTCCTATCTGGGCTAGAAGATGCAAAAGAAAAAAAGCTTTGTCAAAGTTTAAACTTTGACAAAGCTTTTTTTAGTAGATACTTATATTTTTTTTATCTATCTCAGAATCCCCGCTTTATAAGTCGCAATAGCACGATCTCTTGCAAAAGCATGCTCAATCATAGGTTCATTATAACCCAAATCAAATTCAGGAATCCATTTTCGGATATAAATACCCTTTTCATCAAACTTCTTAAGTTGAATTTCGGGATTAAAAACTCTAAAATACGGAGCAGCATCACAGCCCGTTCCTGCAGCCCATTGCCAATTACCAACATTCGAAGCCAATTCGTAATCAAGTAATTTCTCGGCAAAGTAAGCTTCTCCCCATTGCCAGCTAATTAATAAATGCTTACATAAGAAACTAGCAACAACCATTCGAACCCTATTATGCATATATCCAGTTTCATTAAGTTGGCGCATTCCAGCATCGACCATAGGATAACCAGTAGTTCCAGAACACCAACGCTGGAAATCTTTCTCGTTATTTAACCATTGAATCCCATCATAAGCCGATTTAAAATTATGATTAACAACATTCGGGAAACTAAATAAAATCTGGATAAAAAATTCTCTCCATATTAATTCACTCAAGAAAACTTGATTTGTATGTGCAGCCCAATTTACTAATTTCCGAATACTAACAGTCCCAAATCGTAAATGGGGCGAAAGATAAGAAGTTGAATCTAAAGCAGGGAAATCTCTTGTTTCCTGATAATTAGAAATGCTTTTTAAATTATGTGGTTGAACTTTTATAGTGCTTTTTTCAAACCCAATCTGGTTTATTGTTGGGAATAGAAATTGACTTTTATAAAAATTAGAAAAAAGATCAGCGGTATTATATTCTTTGGCTTGACCTAAAATTTTATATTTTTCTAACCATTTATTTTTATAAGGAGTATATATAGTATAAGGTAAACCATCAGATTTTGTGATTTCTTTTTCTTCAAATATAACATGGTCTTTATAAGAAAGTGTCGTAATGTTATTTTGGGTTAATAAATCAGAGATAGATAAATCTCTTTTTATAGCAAATGGGTCATAATCTTTATTAAAAAATACTTCCTGAATATCAAATTCTTCGATAAGAGATTTCCAAATTTCAGCAGTTTTGCCCTTTTTTATCAAGAGAGAAGTTCCTATAGTATTTAATTCAGTATTGATTTTCTCTAGAGAATCGTATATAAAACTAACTCTGGAATCATCTTTTGGTAAACTATCGAGAATAGCCTCATCGAAAATAAATAAAGGAATAACTAGAAAATCAGATTCAAGCGCATGAAACAATCCACGATTATCATCCAAACGTAAATCACGTCTAAACCAAAATAGAGTAACTTTTTGTTTGCTCATTATTTAATATTAAAAATTTCTTCGACCTTTTTATGACGATATTCAAAAATTGTTTTCAGTTCGTTCTTTACAATAAGAGCATTTGCAATGCGCCCGATAAAACCAAACGGAAGAGCATAATGTACAATGTCGGTCATTTGAGTGCCATTTGCAGTAGCTTCAAAAAAATGTTTATGATGCCATAATGCATAAGGACCAAAGCGTTGCTCATCTACAAAATAGCTATTATCTTTTACTACAGTAATTTCAGTCATCCAGTTTAGCTTAATTCCTAAAAGTGGAGCTATTTTATATTGAATGATTTGTCCCGCATAAACCAATTTATTATCATAATCGGTAACCTTAAACCCCATGTTTGTAGGAGTAATTATTTGCAGGTTATTAGGATTAGAAAAAAAAGTCCAGCATTCTTCCAGACTTGCATTGATGTGCTGAACGGATTCTTTTTTGTATACTTTCATAAGTGACTTATTATATTTTGTAGTACTTAAAAGGAACAAACAACATTCCGAAACATTCACCGTGTTCTTTGCCTAAATGTTTATGATGTACTTTATGCGCTTTTCTTAACCCGATAAGATATTTGTTTTTGGTGTTTTTAAACCATTTAAAGCGTTGATGTATTAATACATCGTGAACCATGAAGTAGCAAAAGCCATAAAAAGTTAATCCCGACCCGATAAAAAATAAGTAATTTATGCCGTCGATTGTTCCAAAATAGAAAAGTAGAATACTTGGAATTGCAAAAATCACAAAGAAAATATCATTTCGTTCAAACACATTTGAGTATTTAGGTTGGTGATGATCAGAGTGAAAATACCACATAAAGCCATGCATGACAAATTTATGAGTACACCAAGTAACACATTCCATAAAAAGAAACGTACCTATAAAAATTAAAAAGAAAATCATTGTTTTGTTTTTATTAAAAATTAGACCATTCTCAGTTTATAAGAAACAAAAGATTTGGCCAGTAATCCAGCTTTAGAATAATTAGAAACCCGAATTCTTTCGTTGCCTATTTCATGACAAGGAGTATTTTCTAGTTTCTTTAAAAGTTTTTTGTAATAGATATAAGCGGTATAAACCCCAAACTTAGCTTCGACAGGAAGTTTTATAATTCCTTGATACGCAACTTTAAAATCATCTTCGATTTCTTTGATGATTTTGTTTTTAGCATTTTCATCAAAAGAGCTTAAATCAATTCCAGGAAAATAGTTTCGGTTTAAGATTAGATTATCATCTTTTAAATCACGTAAAAAATTCACCTTTTGGAAAGCAGAGCCCAATCGCATTGCTTCCATTTTTAGCTTTTCGTATTTAGAATCATTACCTGCAACAAAAACTTTAAGACACATTAAACCCACAACATCTGCAGAACCATAGATGTAATCCTCAATTTCTTCCTTATTATGATAGTCGGATTTGATTAAATCTAGTTTCATACTTTTTAAAAAAGACTGAACTAAATCATCTGTAATGTTATATTGTTTTACAGTTTGCTGAAAAGAGTTTAAAATAGGATTAAGACTTATGCCGGCTTCTATAGCTTTATAATATTCTTTTTCAAAATCATCAATTAGATACTTTTTATCAAAACCATGAAAAGAATCTACAATTTCATCGGCAAAACGTACAAAACCATAGATACTATAAATTGCATCCCTTATACTTGGGGCAAGCATATATACAGCCAAAGAAAAAGAAGTACTGTAGCTTTGAGTAACAAGCTTACTACATTTAAACGAGACATTATCAAATAACTGTTTCATGTTTTTTATTATGAAAAGGATTTGTTTATTAATTCAGATACTAATTTTCCTGAAATTAAAGCAGGAGGAACGCCAGGGCCAGGAACAGTTAACTGTCCCGTGAAGTATAAGTTTTTGACTTTCTTACTTTTTAGTTTAGGTCTTAAAAATGCAGTTTGTAATAAAGTATTAGCCATTCCGTAGGCATTTCCTTTATACGCATTGTAATCTTCGATAAAGTCATTTTTGCAAAAAGACTTCTTAAATATAATATTATTTTTAATCGATTGTTGCGTGACAGTTTCAAAACGAGAAATTATCTTATCAAAATATTCTTCGCGAAGAACTTCAGTATCTTCTATTCCGGGAGCAAGAGGAATTAGGAAAAAGCCAGTCTCCATTCCTTCAGGAGCAGTTGTTTTATCAGTTACCGATGGAAAGTTTGCATAGAACAAAGGAGCTTCAGGCCACTTAGGGTCATCATAAATATCCATTGCATGTTGTTCGAAATCTACATCAAAGAATAAAGCATGATGAGAAATGGATTGTATTTTTTTGTCGAACCCAACATAAAAAAGGAGCGAGGAAGGAGCAAAAACACGACTTTCCCAATATTCGTCAGAGTAAACCCGATATTCTTTAGATAATAAGGTTTCGGTATGTTGATAATCGGCACCACTTAAAACTATATCTGAAGTAATAATTTCATCATTTATAATTAATGAAGTGGCAATATTGTTTTGAACAATGATTTTATCAATACTAGAGTTGGTTTTAAAAGTAACACCAAGTTCTTTTGCTAGACTTTCGATGCCACGAACAACATCAAACATCCCTGTTTTAGGATGCCAAGTTCCCATTCCGAAATCGGCATAATTCATGAAATTATAAAAAGAAGGCGTTTTAGATGGTTTTGCACCAAGGAACAAAACAGGAAATTCTAGAATCTGAATTAACCTTTTGTCTTTAAACTTCTTGCGTATATCTTTACTTACCGTTCCAAAAAATTGATTTAATTTTTGAGTAGTTTCAAGAGTAATCAATTCTAAAGCAGAAACCCCTGGACGATATACTAATTTTTTTATGGCAATATCATAATTGCTTTTAGCTTGAGAGATATAATCAACAAGTTTTTTACCGCTACCTTTTTCAATAGCTTCAAAAGTTTTGGCAATTTCTTCCAGATTATCGGTGATGGTTATGAATTCATTAATCCCAAAATACACACGATAAGCAGGATTAAGTTTTATTAACTCATAGTAATCGGTAGTCTTTTTATCAAAATCTTTGAAGAAATTTTCGAATACATCAGGCATCCAATACCAGCTTGGTCCCATATCGAATGTAAAACCATTACTTTTTAATTGTCTGGCTCTGCCACCAATAGTTGCATTTTTTTCGTAGATAGTTACGTCATGACCTTCCTTGGCTAAATAGCATGAAGCTGATAAAGCCGAAAAGCCAGAACCTATAATTGAGATTGTTTTTTTCATTTGTTTAACAAAACTACAAAATAATTAAACAAAATAATTATATCTGACTCACTAATTCTTCGATGGAGTTAAAAATGTGTACTTTTTGATCTAGATTTTCAGTTTCAATGTGCTCAACCAATTTTCCAATTAGCCATATTTCATTAGAGTTGTTTAAAAGCTCAGAACTCATATTGGCTACATATTGATTAACTATACTGCGGTCCGGCTGAATAGTGAGATAAGAAACATAAGTAATATTGTCAAAATGATTGTTGAGTTCTTTTAGGTTTTCAATAGGCATGCTTTCGCCTAAATAAATAGTTTTATAACCTTGCAGTAATATTTCGTATTGAATGTACATTAATCCAAGTTCATGAATTTCATTCATTGGTAAAGAAAGAACAAAAATTTTATCTGTTTTTGTTGGTTTTAGAACCTGAAGCTTCTCCGTATTAATGTAAAGTTTCTGCTTAATTAGATAACTTACAAAATGTTCATGGGCAGGAGTTATGGTTTCAGATTGCCATAATAAACCCAATTCATTCAATAAAGGAATAAACACTTGATGAAAAACTTCCTTAAAAGACTTTTCGGCGGTAAGCCAATTAAAAGTATTGAAGAATAATTCCTGATCAAAATTCATCATAGCCATTTTAAAAGAACTGATGGCGTGATTTTTTGCGTTTTTACTAGAAATGATTTCCCTGACTAATTGAGGAATCTTTTCTTGTGGATAAGTAGCTATTTTCGAAATCTTATAACCATATTCATGTAGTAGTGTAATGTTTAATAGTTTTTGTAAACTAGCTAAATCATAGGTTCGAATGTTGGTGTCAGTACGCATTGGCTCAAGGATATTGTATCTCTTTTCCCAAATACGAATGGTGTGTGCTTTAATGCCAGAAAGATTTTCAAGGTCTTTTATGCTAAAAACACTTTTTATATTGTTTATCATTTATTAATATTTGATAAACAAATGTAACTTAATTTCTAGAAAAATAGTAAAAACAAGGAATTTATCGTTTTAGCTTTGTTCAAAATTGACAGCTTGATGAGAGTTTAGCTTATCTAAATGTAGTACAGTTTTAGAGGCATCTTTGCTTCTGTTGTACATTGGTTCAAATTTCGCGCCGTATAAGACCTCTTTGAAGGTGTAAGAAGTTCTTGCAGCAACAGTATTGCTGTACATGTCATCAAAGGTTTTAATGAAGACCAGAATTTCTCCATGAATAGAGGCGAAGTCTTCTTTTGTGAATTTATACAGCGGACTTTTGTCGGTTATAGGATGTACTAATGTCCAGCTTAATGTAAGTGCATTTATTTTGTGTAGCTCTAAGTCTAACGAATAGAACTTATTTGTCATTACACCATTTTCTTCAATACTCATTCCTAAAGTGATTTTTGCTTCAGCATCGGTGAAATTTGTATTTTTAAAAGGAACAAGACGAATCATTAAAGCCTTGTCATTTTGGTAAGGACTAATTAAGGCATTGTGAGAGAATTTAAGAAATGCCGTTGGGCGGCTAAATCTCCCAAAGAATAAACCAGTTGCAATAGCAAAACTTAGTAATCCTATTAAAGCCTCGGCTGCAGATAAAGCACTTGTTAGGAAACCGGTGGGGCTAATATGTCCGTAACCTACGGTTGTGAAAGTTTGGGCGCTAAAAAAATAAGCCTGACCAAATTTTGCCCATTCGCTTTGAGAAGCTACTATTCCATCTAGATGCTCAATACCAATACCGAAATAAAGAATGGCAAAAATGAAATTGATAGCAATGTAAAAGGAGAATAGAACAAGCATGAATTTCCAGGTGGGCATATCAATCATTGTGTGATACCAACTAATGCGACGTAATAAATGCATTCCTGTTTTTTCAACATTAGGAGTTCCGTTTTTATTTACAAAGCGTCCCCCGTAACTATTAGAGTTGGTTCCAAAACCAGAGTTTTTGTCAGTTTCTGCCTGTGCGTTTATTTTTTTGAGAATTGACATAGGTGTTATATCGAATAAGTTTTAGATTAAATCAAATTGATTAGACGGATATCTTCTCAAATATAAGTATAAGTTAGAATACAAAAAAGCCCCAACTATTACTTTATAAGGAAGAATAGTTGGGGCTTTTTTTAATGTTTTTTATTTACAGAAAGTAGCTTTGTTTTTAATGGCGCTTTTACTTCCTAATTCGATTGCTTTAGAGAAATCCTTGCATGCACTTTTTTTATCTTGAATCTGTGTATATAAGGTACCTCTGAGGTTGTAGGCAACATAATCTTTAGGATTCAAATTAATAGCAGAAGTACAATCCTCAATAGCGGCTTTAAAGTTGTTTAACTTGTAGTTTACGTTTGCTCTGCCAGTAAAAGCATCTGCATTCATATTGTCTATTTCGATTGTTTTATTAAAATCGGCTAGAGCACCTTTAGTGTCGTTGAGTTTTAGTTTTGCAACACCTCTGTTTTGGTAAGCCTCGGCAAAGTTGGCTCTAAGCTTAATTGCTTTAGTGTAATCGGCTATTGCGCCTTTGGTATTACCGCTTTCGGCTTTTCGTAATGCCTGATCAAAGTAATCAGTTCCAGATTGACACCAGCTTGCAGTTGTAGTAGTAAATAACAGAATAAGTAATAATCGTTTCATATAAAAATAAATTAGTAGGTTTTAAAATGTTTAACGTGTTTTGGGATTGTTTATTTTATGACAATAGATAGGATTATTGTATTTTGACTTTTAGTATATAACTTTATAAAGAAAAAGCGAAATACTAAAAAAATAATATTTCGCTTTTCATTGTAACCACGGTAAGATTTAAACCTGTATGCTCTTGCGAGCATCATCTTTTCAATATGAAAAGTCAATAATTCTCTACGTGGCTAAAAAAAAGGTCAAGTAAATTAATTACTCGACCTTTTGTGACCCGACTGGGGCTCGAACCCAGGACCCCATCATTAAAAGTGATGTGCTCTACCAACTGAGCTATCGAGTCATTCTTTTTCTATTCTGACTATAGTTAGGATTTACATCCACACGCTTTTCTGAGTATTACTTCTCAAGATGATTAGTCTGTCATCTCTCTGCGTGGTAAAAAATAAGTAAAATAATTACTTAATCTTTTGTGACCCGACTGGGGCTCGAACCCAGGACCCCATCATTAAAAGTGATGTGCTCTACCAACTGAGCTATCGAGTCATTCTTTTTTATTCTGACTATCGTGGGATTTGCGCCCACACGCTTTTCTGAGTATTACTCCTCAAGATGACTAGTCTATCATCTCTCTGCGTGGTAAATAAAGTTAAGTAAATAATTACCTGACTTTTTGTGACCCGACTGGGGCTCGAACCCAGGACCCCATCATTAAAAGTGATGTGCTCTACCAACTGAGCTATCGAGTCTATAATTTCTTTACTGTGTCGTGACCACGGTGGGATTTGAACCCACACGCCCTTTCGAGCACCACCCCCTCAAGATGGCAAGTCTACCGTTTCTCCACGTGGCCAAAAAAAAAGGTCAAGTAAGTTAATACTCGACCATTTGTGACCCGACTGGGGCTCGAACCCAGGACCCCATCATTAAAAGTGATGTGCTCTACCAACTGAGCTATCGAGTCTTGCTATCAAGGAAAGTATTTTTTTTAATCACAAATTTTGTGACCCGACTGGGGCTCGAACCCAGGACCCCATCATTAAAAGTGATGTGCTCTACCAACTGAGCTATCGAGTCATATTCTTTCCTTGAATGCGGGTGCAAATATAAGGAGTTATTATTGAAGTTTCCAAGCATTTTTATTATAAATTTGTCTTTTTTTTAGAAAAATTTCCAACGTCTTAGTTTATAAGCTTTTATTAGTATGAAAAAAATAGTGTTATTAGGGTATATGGGTTGCGGCAAGTCAACAATTGCTCAAAAATTGTCAAAAACCACAGAAATTCCTTTTCTAGATTTAGATAAATGCATCGAAAATAAGGTTAATTTAACCATAAATGAGATTTTTGATAAGAATGGAGAGATATATTTTAGAAAATTAGAGCATGAAATGTTCCGAGAATTGCTTCAATCACCCGAAGAAATGATTATAGGTTTAGGAGGAGGGACTCCGTGTTATGCTAATAACCATGAATTATTGAATAAAGATGGAGTAGATTCTATTTATTTAAAAGCGTCTATCGATACATTATATGGACGTTTACTTCATAATAAAAGTAAACGCCCACTTATTGCTGATAAAAATGAAGAAGAGATGAGGGAGTTTATAGCTACACATCTTTTCGAAAGAAGTTTTTACTACAACCAAGCAAAGTATAAGGTAAGCGTAGATGAGAAGACTATTGATGAAACGGTTTCGGATATACTTGAGATTCTAGCTTAAGAAAGCATAATCATTATTATTGTCATCAAATACAACTTGTACGTGCTCTAATAAAGAAGTCGAAAGAGATATTCCTTTAAAATCTGCTTTTACGGGATATTTCTTGTGATTTCTATCGACTAGAACGGCAGTTTTGAATTTCTTTAAAGGAACATCTAGAAAATGACGAACGGCATATATTAAAGTAGTACCAGAATTCAATACATCATCTACAAGTACTAAGCCTTTGTTGGCGTATTGTTCTTTGGTTAGAGAAGTACTTATAGGAGATTCAGGTTTCTGTTTGTTTATCTGTACTTCACAAAGAGATACTTTAATAGGGGAGATGGCTTCAAGGGCTACTGCTACTTTTTTAGCAAAGATGAAGCCGTTGGCTGTAATACCTGCAATTACGATTTCTTCATCGTCTACAAAGGTTTCGTATATCTGGTAGGCAATTCGTTTTATTTTATGTTCAATCTCTTGATTTGTTAAGATGATGTTTTTGCTCATTGTAGTTGTTTTTTAAAATAATGTAAAGTGTGTAAGATATGAAATCTGGTTAGAATGTTATTCGGTCTCGTCTTCGTTATCTGAAATGTCATTTCCGAATTCGTCAATATCCCTACGATCCTTTTTAGTAGGTCTACCTGTTCCGTTTTTTCGATAATGTTCTTTGGATAGTTTTAATAGTTCCAAATGAGCATATGCTTCAGCGGGAGTTTCGTTTTTTCTATATATATCGACAAGTTTTGCGCCAACTCTATTCTCAGGAATATCAAGGACGGTTATAATTTGAGTAATCTGGTCTTTACGAAACGTAATTTTGTCAGTCGGAAAAACTTCCTTAGAGGGTTTTGCAACTTGGCCGTTCACTGTAATATGGTTCTTCTTGCATGCCTCAGTGACCATATTTCGGGTCTTGTAGTAACGCACACACCATAAGTATTTATCTATTCGCATAAATTTTCTAAATTCAGAGTTAAATTCTTTACAAAAATAAATCAATATTGTATCTTGCGCACCTAAAAATCAACATTAATGAATAAATTTAAGTATTATTTTATTTTAACATTTGCAACACTGGCTATATTCTCATGTTCAAAAAGTGATTCTGCAGACGTAGAGCCCTTAAGAGATTTTCAAGTACAGTATGATGCGGATATTGCTGTTATTGAGGATTATTTAAAAACTAATACTATTACGGTTACCGAAGCGGCTGGTAAACCAGAGGATCAGGATGTGAAAATTGAGTTAATTACAAAGCCAAATGAGCAAAAATCTATCTGGGATTATTTGAATAGTCCTACGTTTCCAACTTTGAAATTTAAGACGGTAGATTTGCATGGTATAAAATATAAGTTATATTACATGGTGTTGCGTGAAGGTGTAGGGGAGTCGCCAAGTAATGTAGATGGGGTTTTGTCATCTTATAATGGTACATATTTGTTTAGAAAAGCTGGTGCAACAACTACAGATCCTTCGGTTGTTACGGCTACTCAGTTTGAGGAAATAGTATTTCCGCAAACTTTTTATGACTTGTATCAAATGGTTAAAGGTTGGGGTGAAACTTTTCCAGAATTTAAAGTTGGTACTTCAGATCCTGGTAATAATGGTACTATAGTATATAATGATTTTGGAGCAGGAGTAATGTTTTTGCCTTCAGGATTGGGGTATTATGCTGGTGGTAGTGGTTCTATTCCTTCTTATTCTCCTTTAGTTTTTAGTTTTAAATTATATGCATTGCAGCGTTTGGATCATGATGGGGATGGGGTTTTTTCATATCAAGAGGATCTTAATGGGGATGGTTATGTTCGAGATATGCGTAATGCTACTGAATATCCTAATTCTCCGGTTAATCCAGATGATACAGATAAAGATGGAATTCCTGATTTCTTAGATGTTGATGATGATGGCGATGGGTATACTACTAAGTTTGAAATTACAAAACCGGCAGGTAGTCCGGGTGCAAGTAAGTATTATCCGTATGATCCTATTCTTATAGATAATCCTCTTACTCCAGTTGATGAAAGAGAGCCTCGTGGAATTCCGCAATTTGCTGAAACGGGAGAGCCAGATTATACATCTCCAAAAAGACTTAGGATACATGTTGATAAAGATCATCATACAGCTACGCCTGTGGTTCCTGTAAAGAAGCCTTAGGTTTGTGTGAGTGAATAGATGTTATAAAAAAAGCGGCTACTATATATAGTAGCCGCTTTTTTTATGCCTATATATTAGGGGGTGTGATTCTGTTGTGTTATATGAGAGTTTTTTTAGGAGCTATTTCCTGCTATCCGCTACAATCTTGTCCTTTTTAAAGAAAAAAGGCCAAGGATTTCCGCTACTATCAGGGCTAGGGGAGGCAAAACATAACAAAAGCTACGCAGGAAAGACAATA